>NZ_AUNB01000017.1 GCF_000714545.1 Thioclava indica | reverse complement strand
GTGCCCCACCTGCGCAACCACTTTTTTCCTTTTAGGGGCAATTTTTTCGCGTCGCCCATATTTTATTGGTGAAAAATCAGGCATCCTTGCGCAACTCAGCTGTCTATGCGGTGCTGTGTAAAGCCAATCCACGCCCCCTCCCCCGGGGTAAGGCGATTCATTTCGCGGTTTTGGGTGAGTCTTGGGGCGTTTTGAGCGCCGAAGCGGGCGAATCCAAAGCGACTCGCGCGCGGGAAGGCGGAAAGGTCGTGATGTCGGGGAATCGCCTGAATCATAGCGACCGAGAGCGTCTCGGTCCGACTCAGCCGCGCAGAATCAATCCGCGCGCACGCCAGATCGCAGGCATCAACAGCGCGACATAGATCACGACGATAATCACCATCAGCAGCCAGATCTTGGTGAACACCATGCCCACCGCAATCACCGTGCCGATCAGGGCAAACCCGACAGCCCCGCGCGGGATGCGCAAGGCTTTGGGCGAGAACGTCTTGATTCGCGAGATCATCAGCGTACCGACCAACCCCAGCCAGATCGCCACCAGAACCGGCACAGCACGCGCATCCCCAATATCTGCAAAGGTGACAAACATCGGCAGCAGCGCAAGCCCCGCCCCCGCAGGCGCGGGCACGCCGGTAAAATGGCGCATCGAGTCGGGTTCGGAGCGCATCACGTTGAACCGCGCCAGACGCAAACAGGCCGCCCCTGTGTAGATCAGCACGAAAATCCAGCCGAACGCGTGGGTCTCTCCCAGCGCGAAGCGATACACCAACAGGCCGGGCGCAACACCAAAGCATAGAAAGTCAGACAGGCTGTCGAGTTCAGCCCCGAAATCAGAGGTCGCATGCAAGCGCCGCGCAATCAGCCCGTCCAAGCCGTCAATCAGCCCCGCAAGCAAAATCAGCACCACCGCGAATTCGAACCGGTCGTCCATCGCAAACCGGATCGCGGTCAGCCCCAGCCCCATCCCCGCCATCGTGACCAGATTGGGCACGAGCTGCAAAAACGGCATCCGGTCTTTTTCATGCGGTTCCATTATGCGCCCTCCTGCCCCGATACTTAGCGAACGCCGCCCTGGCGTTGCGGTTCCGTGCCGTCGAGATCGGCGATCACGGTTTCGCCTGCACACATCGTTTGACCAATGCACACCAGCGGCGTCACGCCTTCGGGCAGGTAGATATCAAGACGCGAGCCAAACCGGATCAGGCCAAAACGCTCGCCGCTCATCAGGCTTTGGCCCTCTTTGGACCAGCACAGGATGCGCCGCGCCACCAGACCCGCGATCTGCACCACTCCATATTGCCGCCCGTCAGGCAGCGTCACGGCCAAACCGTTGCGCTCGTTATCCGAACTTGCCTTATCAAGCGCGGCATTAAAGAACTTGCCGGACCGATACGCGACTTTCGAGATCCGCCCCGCAGCGGGCAGCCGGTTCACATGGCAGTTAAACACCGACATGAACACCGAGATCCGCATCATCGGCTGATCGCCAAGCCCCAGTTCGACCGGCGGCACAGCGGGTTCCAGCAACGAGACAACCCCATCCGCGGGCGAGACCATCAGCCCCTCCCGCGTGGGCGTCACCCGTTCGGGATCGCGGAAGAAATAGTAACACCACACCGTCAGCCCGACACCAATCCAGCCCAGCGGCTCCCATAGCAAAAACAGAACCAGCGTGATCCCCGCAAAGATCGCAACGAACTTGCGCCCCTCGGGATGCATCGGTTTGACGAAGGTAGAAAGCATAGAGACGGACATAGGGCCTCGCATTAGGTGTTTGCCCCCGCTGCTTAGCCTATGCACGCACGCTTGGAAATCCCGCGCTGCGTGCTTTGCCGCCACGATCACGTTTCCCGATCCGATATCAGCGGCGCCGCCCCCCCTGCCCGCGCAACGCTCAGCGTTCGGTCAGCTTCAACTCGATGCGGCGGTTTTGCGCGCGTGCCTCTGGGGTGTCGGCTGTGTTGACCGGATCGAACTCGGCAAATCCGGCTGCGGCGAGGCGTTGGGGCGGAAAGCCAAGGCTGCCCACCATATATTTCACCACCGAGAGCGCGCGCGCCTGACTGAGTTCCCAGTTGTCCTTGAACTGACCATTGCCCGAGAGCGGCGTGTCATCGGTGTGCCCATCAACGCGAATGATCCACGGGATATCGGCGGGAATTTCCGAGCGCAGCTGATCAAGCAGCCCTGTCACCTGTTTGATCTGCGCCTTGCCCGCGTCAGAAAGTGTAGCCGAGCCGGGCGGGAACAGCACTTCGGACGAGAACACGAACCGGTCGCCCTCGACCTTCACGCCCGAGCGCCCTTTCAGCAGTTGCGACAGCTTGCCGAAAAATTCCGAGCGGTAGTTTTGCAGATCCTTGGCCTCGGCCTCGGCCTTTTTGCGCGCGGCTTCTTCCAGATCGGCGCGTTTCTTTTGCTCGGACGCGGCGCGCGCGAGGGCTGCGTTCAACTGCTGGCCCAGATTTTCCAGCTGCACCTTAGAGGCCGCATCCTTTTGCTGCGCCTCATCGAGCACCGATTGCAGCTGCGCCAATTGCGTGCTCAGCGCCGCAACCTGTTGATTGAGCAACGCTACTTTCTTGGCGGCATCATCCGAGATTTGCGTCTGTTCCTGCAGGGCCTTTTGCGCCGTAGCTTTCAGTGCGGCCTGTTTTTCGGCCTCGCTCAGTTGTTGGTTGAGTTGCGCTTCGATGTCTTTCTTGGCGGTCTGCGCAGCGGCCAGCAGGGTCAGCGTCTCCTCGGCCTTCTTGCGCGCCTCTTCCAGTTGCAGCGTCATCGCCGCCACCGCATCGCCCGATTGCGTCAGTTTGGTGCGCAGATCGGCGATGGTTTCCTTGCTGAGGCGAATTTCATCGGCCTTGGCGGTCGCATCGCTTTGCGCGGCGTCGCGCTCGCCAATCAACTGCGCGACGCGGGCCTCGAATTCGGTGATCTTCTGGCCCGCCGCATCCAACGCGGCCTTGCGATCCGAAAGTTGAGTCGTCAGCGTCGCAATCAGCGCGTTTTGCTGATCGGCCTTGTCACGCGCATCCTCCAGCTCGCCGGTCAGGCGCTGCGTGCGCGTTTGTTGCAGCGACAGCGCACGCGCCAACTGGCTGACCTGTTCGTTCAACGCGACCAGCTCACCCTCTTTGGTGCTCAGCGTGTCGCGCAACACCGATTGCACGATCATAAAGATCGACAGCACGAACATCAGCACCAGCAACAGCGCCGTCATCGCATCGACGAAACCGGGCCAGATATTGGCCGAAAACCGGTTGTTATTGCGCCGCGCCAAGGCCATGGATCAATCCTCGCGCGGGGGTTTATAGCCCAGAATGGCGCGGGTGAGTGCTGCGAAATCATGGCGCAGATCCGCCAGGCTTTCCTGCCGCCCCGCCGAGATTTCTTCAAGCATCCGCATCATTTGCTGATCAATCGAGCGCAGGCGCATCCGAGTTTCGGCCATTGCCTCGGCCTCGGGGGCGCCCTCGGCGGTGCGCGCGGACAACTGGTCAAGCGCGCCGATCAGCCGGTCTTGCCCATCCGCCATTTGCTGCAACGAACGCGCCTGAACCGCGCGCGCGTCAATCTCGCCGCCCATGCGTTCGGACAGGTCATGCAGCGCGTTCGAGAGATGCGCGATGCGCGCCTCGGTCTGCACCCGTCCGGCGTCGGATCGCACGAACAGCGTCTGGATTTGCTCCATCTGCTCGGACATGTGATCAAGGATGCCCGCCACCATCGAGCTTTCGCCATCCCCGCCCTCAAGGGCCGTGAACGACAGCCGCGTGATCGAGGAGATCCATTCCTCCAACTCGCGATAAAACCGGTTCTGACCGTGATTGGCAAACAGCTCTAACAGCCCCACCACCAGCGAGCCCGCAAGGCCCAAGAGCGACGAGGAAAATGCCGTGCCCATGCCGCCAAGCTGTGCCTCAAGCCCGGTCATGAGGTTGTCAAACACCCCCATCGCGCTTTCGCCCTCTTTCGGGGCCAGGGCGCGGATGGTTTCCACAACAGCGGGCACGGTCGTGGCAAGCCCGTAAAACGTGCCCAGCAGCCCGAGGAAAATCAGCAATGAGGTGATATAGCGCGTGATGTCGCGCGCCTCGTCGATCCGCGTGGCTACCGATTCCAGGATCGAGCGCCCCGAACTGGACGACACCGCCCGACGCGCCTCACGCGAGCCAAGCAACGAGGCCAGCGGTGCCAACATCGAGGGCGCGCTCACCTCGGGGCGTCCGGGGCGATCAGCGGCGAAACTTTCGATCCAGTTCACCGCCTTGACCAGCTGCGCCACCTGCCAGAAACAGGCCAGAATACCAAAGCCGAAAACCGTGACGATCACCCCGTTCAGCCAAGGATTTGCCAGAAAGATCGGGAAGATACGCGCATAAGCGAAATAGCCGCCCGTGCCCACCAGCGCCAAAACCAACAGCATCAGGAGAACCTGACGCACGGGTTGCGAGAATTGCGGGTTTATTCGCACTGGTTCGTGCATACCCTGCCCCTTTGCCTGTTTGATCGCAGACTAGCGGCGCGTGCGCCCCTCGCCAAGTGTTAACGCATCAATTCCCGCACGCGCGCCACAAGCGCATCGAGCAGCGTGTCGGGGATGCCCAATTCGTGCAAATGTGCCGCTGTATTAAACAGATAGTCGCTGTTGGGGCCACGCCCGCCGGTGGCTTGGGCGATAATGCGCGCCTGCTCTTCCAGCGTGAGCGCCCCGCAATACTGATCGTGATGGCGGTCGATCACATAGGTCACGGCCTGCACGCACCGCCCGTCCGCCAGTTCCAATGAGATTTCACGCTCCAGATAGGCCGAGGTGACCAGCTCGCGCGCGCGCAGATAGGCCATGACCTCGGTCTCTTGGCCTGCGCGCACTGCAAAAGCTACCCCGTCACACCCGCCCTGCCCCGCATTCAGCGCCAGCACCAGACCCGGCGCTTCGGGCGTGCCGCGATGCACCAGCGAGCGCAGACAGAACGAGCGTTCATAGCCCGGCGCGCGGGCCAGACTGCGCTCGGCCGCATCAAAGCCGGGGTTCCAGATCAGCGAGCCATAGCCGAAAATCCAGATCGTGTTCGTGTCGGGCTGGTTGTTCATGGCCAAGCGACTTACATGGGACGCAGGATGATTGCAAAGAGGCATTGAGCAATGCGCAAGCTGATCTGGCTGGTGGTGATTTTGACGCTCGGCTATGCGGGCTATTGGTTTTACGGCTCCTCCCAGATCGAGGCGGGCGCGAAAGCGATGCTGACACAGGCCCGCCAAGACGGCTGGGGCGATGCCAAGGGCGTCACGATGGCGGGGTTTCCGTCGCGCTTTGATCTGACCTACGAAGAACCCCAATTGTTTGGCGCGGACGGCGCGTGGTCGTGGTCAGCGCCCTATGCGCAGGTCTTTGCGCTGGGATACGCGCCCAACAAGGTGATTTCCTATCTCCCCTCGGGGCAGAAAATCAGCCTTGGCGATCAAAGCTATACGCTGAATCTGGCCGATATGCGCAGCTCGGTGACGGTGGGCTATTCCACGACCTTGCCGCTGGAAAACCTCGTCACCGTCATCCAAAAGCCGGTGCTGACGCCTGACGCGGGCACTGCCCCCGAGCTCAGCGCCGATCAGCTTCGCCTTGCCATCACCCGCGAGGATAAGGCGCAGGGCGCGCTGCCCGATCCGCAAAACAAGGGCCAGTTGATCATGCCCGGTGCCACCTATCGCCTTGGCGCCGAGGCGGTGAACCTGACGCTGCCCCCCGCGCTGGTGGCCAAACTCGCGCCCAAGTCTGGCTTGGGTGACACGGTCGCGCGCCTCCATCTGGACGCGCTTGCAGGCTTGCGCGACCCGATCACCAAAGAGGCGGCGGATCACGGTGTGCCGGGGCTAATGACATTTGCGTTGAGTGATCTGTCGCTGAGTTGGGGCGGCAATGATCTGTCCGTTGCAGGCAATCTGCGCATTGATGCCAGCGGCTATCCCGAAGGCACGCTGCAGATCCGCTCGGCGTCGTGGCGCAACTGGATTTCGATTGCGCAAGGGGCGGGGCTGATTGCCAGCGATCAGGTCAATCTGATTTCCGGCGTGGCGACGATGCTGGCCGCGAAAGACCCGCAAGACGCGCTCGAAATTCCGTTGATTTTTCAAAACGGTCAAATGAGCCTCGGGCCGATCCCGCTAGGGCCAGCACCGCAATTTCCCCAACAGCAGGGCTAATTTGACGACGGGGGGCCGGCCACGATAGCGGGCCGGTATGCGCCTCAGGCGTCTTTCTTCGGCCCACGCCCGAAATCGGGCGCGTCGGTGTCTTGGCCGGCCTCAATGATGCCACGCCGGATCGCGCGGGTACGCGAGAAGTAATCCTCCAGCACCTCACCATCGCCCATCCGGATTGCGCGTTGCAGCATGAAAAGCTCCTCGGTAAAGCGGCCCAGAATATCCAGCGTGGCCTCTTTGTTGGTCAGGAACACATCGCGCCACATCACCGGATCGGACGCCGCGATCCGGGTGAAATCGCGAAAGCCGGTTGCAGAATATTTGATGACTTCTTCGTGGGTTACACGGCGAAGATGATCTGCCACGCCAACCATCGTATAGGCGATCAGGTGGGGCGTATGCGACACCACGGCCAGCACCAGATCATGGTGATCGGGCGGCATGTCGTCGGTATTGGCCCCCATCGCCTCGACCAGCGATTTCAGCCGTGCCAGCGCCTCGGGGTCGGTATTCTCAAGCGGCGTGAACAACCACCAGCGATTGGTGAACAGCGTCGCAAAGCCCGCACGCGGACCCGATTGCTCGGTCCCTGCCAGCGGGTGGCCGGGGATGAAATGCACGCCTTCGGGCATATGCGGGCCAACCGCGTCGATCACCGCGCGCTTGACCGAGCCTACATCGGTCACAGTCGCGCCCGATGCCAGATGCGGCGCGATTTCCGCCGCGATCACGCCCATCGCCCCCACCGGCACGCAGAGCACGACCAGATCAGCGCCTTTCACGGCTTCGGCGGCCGTGTCATGAACGCTATCGACCAGCCCGATCTCCAACGCAGTCTCGCGCGTCTCGGCCGAGCGCGCATGCCCCGTGATTGTGCCGACAAGCCCATGCTCACGCATCGCGCGCGCCATCGACGAAGCGATCAGCCCAAGCCCGATCAGCGCAACCTTTTGATACATCACGCTCATGCGCCCTGGCTCGCGCCGCCAGCCTTGAACACGCCGATCAAATGCGCGACGCGGCGGCATGAGGGTTCATCGCCCACAGTGATGCGCAGGCAGTTGGGCAGGTTGTACCCGCCCACGCGGCGCACGATCACGCCCTCGGATTTCAGCCAGTCATCGCAGGCTTCGGCCTCTTGATCCGAGGCAAACCGCGCCAAGATGAAGTTCGCCGTGGAAGTATCTGACGGAACACCCTTTTCTGCCAGCGCCTCAGCCAGCCAAGCGCGCAGACGGGTATTGTCATCGCGGCATTTGTTGATCCAATCCTGATCGCGCACGGCGGCCTCTGCGGTTTCAAGCTGCGCGGTAGCAAGGTTGAACGGGCCACGGATGCGGTTGAGAATGTCGATGATCTCACGCGGACCATAGCCCCAGCCCACGCGCAAGCCCCCCAGACCGTAGATCTTGGAAAACGTGCGCGTCATAAAGACATTGGGCAGCCGCGTGGCCAGTTCGGCCCCACCGTCATAGCCCTCGACATACTCAGAATAAGCGCTGTCGATCACCAGCAGCGCGCCCTTGGGCAGACCATTGGCCAGACGCTCCAACTCCGCCAGACCGATCATCGTGCCTGTCGGGTTGTTGGGGTTGGCCAAAAACACCAGCTTGGTTTTCTTGGTGCAGGCGGCAAGGATCGCATCGACATCGGTCGTGCGCTCGCGCTCGGCGACCTGAACGGGGGTGCCGCCCGCCGCTTGCGTGGCGATGCGATACATCAGAAAGCCGTGCTCGGTGAAAATTACCTCGTCGCGCGGACCGACAAAGGACTGACACAGCAGATGGATGATCTCGTCGCTGCCCACGCCGCAGATGATGCGGTCAGGGTCCAGCGCGTGCACATCGCCAATCGCAAGACGCAGCTTGGCGTGATCAGTCGAGGGGTAGCGGTGCATCGTGTGGGCGCATTTGGTAAACGCGTCCTTGGCCTTATCAGATGGACCAAAGGGGTTCTCGTTCGAGCTTAGCTTGATCGCATCAGTGCGACCAGCGACATGGGCCGCCCCGCCCTGATACAGCTCGATGTCCATGATGCCGGGTTGCGGGCGGATGTGACTCGTCATGACCTGTTCCTCGAAATTCCCCTGATATCTAGCGGGGTGTGCGCGACAGGGCTAGTCTCAAGATCACCCCAAAGTCATCGCGTCGCAATGCGCGGCCTGCATGCAACGAAAAAGGCCGCACCCGAGGGCGCGACCTTTCGCAAAAACCGGCGAAGACTGAAAGATCAGTTCTTCGCGTAGAATTCGACCACGAGGTTGGGTTCCATTTGAACCGCGTAGGGCACGTCACCCAGCTTGGGCGTGCGCACAAAGGTCGCAACCATTTTGTTGTGATCCACGTCAAGGTAGTCGGGCACGTCGCGCTCGGGCGATTGCACGGCTTCCAGAACCAGCGCCATCTGCTTGGACTTCTCGCGCACTTCCACAACATCGCCTTCTTTCAGGCGATACGACGGGATGTTCACTTTCTTGCCGTTCACCATGACGTGGCCGTGGTTCACAAACTGACGCGCCGCAAACACGGTCGGCACGAATTTCGCGCGGTAGACCAGTGCGTCCAGACGACGCTCGAGCAGACCCACCAGGTTTTCACCGGTGTCGCCCTTCACACGCTCGGCTTCGGCGTAGATGCGGCGGAATTGTTTCTCGGTCAGATCGCCGTAATAGCCCTTGAGCTTTTGCTTGGCGCGCAGCTGGGTGCCGAAATCGGACATTTTGCCCTTGCGGCGCTGGCCGTGCTGGCCGGGGCCGTATTCGCGACGGTTGACCGGCGATTTGGCGCGGCCCCAGATGTTTTCGCCCATGCGGCGGTCGATCTTGTACTTGGCAGAGGTGCGTTTGGTCATCTCTGATCTCCTTCTTAGCGTTTCGAAGGGCGTTGTCCTTCTCCGGGTATGATCCCGGCGACAGGTTTCCTCTTGCAAGGTCCACCAACACCAATGAATGACCCGGCAGCTTTGGCTACCGGGATGGCGGGCTTATTACAGGGCACACCCCCGGAGTCAACGCGCTTTCGGGCGGTTTTTGCGCAGTGACAGCGCGATGCCCCCCAGAACCAGCGCCGCGGCGATCCAGAAGCGTAGCGTTGGGGTCTCGGCCAGCAGGACCGCCCCGCCCAGCGCCGCAAGGATCGGCACGCTCAACTGGGCAATCGCAGCCAAACTCGCAGGGATTTGCGGCAGCACGCGATACCACAGCGCATAGCCCAGCCCCGAGGTGATCGCCCCCGAAGCCAGAGCAGGTCCCCAGCCCCAAGCCGCGCCCTGCCCCGCATCGCGCGCCACGCCCAGCCAGATCAGCGCCAGCGGCACCGCCAGCGCGAAATTCAACGCGCTCGCCACCAGCGGATCACCCGCACGCCGCCCGTTGAGCGAATACAGACCCCAGCCGACCCCCGCGAGCGCCATCAGCCCGAAGCCCAGCGGATCAAGGTGCTGCCCGCCCGAGCCGGGCGCCAGCAGCACCGCCAACCCCGCAAAGGCCAGCCCCGCCCCAATCCAGCGCCAAAGCGAGATCGGCTCGCGCAGCACCAAAGCGCCGCCAAACATCGTGATCTGCACCATGCCAAACAGCGTCAACGCGCCAACGCCTGCATCAATCAAGCCGCTCGCGATAGAAAACCCATAGATATAGAGAAACAGCGTCGCGACGCCCGCGCCAGCCACCGAGGGCAGCATCCGCATTCCGCGCCAGCCCTTTGTGCCCAGCGCCATCACCAGCAACACCGCCGCCCCCGAGGACAACCGCACCACCCCGGTAAAAGCCGGCCCCCAGCCCGCCCCGTGCACCGCCATCCGGTTGAGCACCGAATTGGCCGCAAAGGCGATCATCACAAGGGCGGTGAGGGATAGCAGGCGCATCTGGCTCCTTACATGGCGATCAGGTGAGACCCTATTTGCGCCGCGGATTGTAGGGCTGGGCGGTGCAACGGCCCGAACCCGTAAAGCTGTTATCGTAGCCAAGCGGCATCTGCCGGACCTGCACGTCCATCGTATCCTTGAGCAGCGTCACCGTCTCGCGCACGGTGTGACCGCTGCTGGCGACGCCATGCGAACCAACGTTCACGTTTTTCACCTCCCAGCGCAAGGTGGTACGCGCCGGATTGTCCGCCACGACCTTGACGGGAATCCCCTTACCGTAGGTCCGCCAGATCAACCCGTCGACCGCGCGCGCCTCGCCAGTCTTGGCGTTATAGACGATCTCAAACGTCTTTGACATAAAGCTCCTGCTGGGGCGGTTGCTCAACGTGCATTTATAAAGAGTCGCGCCAGCTTGTGCGGCCGTAGCGCCCATCATCAATGTCGCAGCGATCAGAAATCTTCCCAAATACATGATGTGTATCTCACTCATTGTTTGATCCAGCGCCAACCCGGTCACGGTAAAATCCGACTAAATCCGCCTATTCGGGATAGTGTGCCGGAAAAATCCTGTAAAGAAACGTCAGCGCAGCAAGCGCCTTTGCACCAACACCTTCGCGCGAGCGCGCCGTGACGCTGCCTCTCTACGGTTACGGCGTCCCAGCGGCGACTGGTTCAGGCTCGGCGCAGCAAAAAAGCCCGGATCGCTAAGATCCGGGCCTTCAGGTCGGGGTGCCGCGCGCCGCTCAATCGCGGGTATACATGCCCTCGTAAATCGGGGTCAGGGTCTCGGTTTCAAACAGCGAGGACACAGACGTGCCCGACCATGTGTTCAAGATCGCCTGGGCAAACATCGGCGCGGTGGGCACGATGCGGATATTGGGGCAGGCTTTGACGGCGTCGCTCGGCTCGATGGAATCCGTAATCACCAGCGATTTCATCACAGATTTGCTGACCCGTTCGACCGCCGGGCCAGACAGCACGCCGTGGGTGATATAGGCGTGGACCTCGGTCGCGCCTGCCTCCATCAGCACTTCGGCGGCTTTGCACAAGGTGCCTGCGGTGTCGCAAATGTCGTCCACGATGATGCATTTCTTGCCCGAAACATCCCCAATCACCGTCATCCCTGCGATCTCGCCCGCCTTCTCGCGCCGCTTGTCAACAATCGACAGCGGGGCCTCGATCCGCTTGGCCAGCTCGCGCGCCCGCGCCACGCCGCCGACATCGGGCGAGACGACCATCACATCACTCATCTTGCCCTTGAAGTGGTGCAGAATATCCAGCGCGAAGACCGGGCTGGCATAAAGGTTGTCCACCGGAATATCGAAAAAGCCCTGAATTTGCGCCGCGTGCAGATCCAGTGTCAGGATGCGATCAACACCGGACTCGGTCAGCAAGTTCGCCACCAGCTTGGCAGAGATCGGCGTGCGTGCCTTGGTGCGCCGGTCCTGACGGGCATAGCCGAAATAGGGGATCACGGCGGTGATGCGATCGGCGGACGAGCGGCGCAGCGCATCCGACATGATCAGCAATTCCATCAGGTTGTCATTGGCCGGGTTCGAGGTCGACTGGATGATGAACATGTCCTCGCCGCGCACGTTCTCATAGACCTCGACAAAGATCTCGCCATCGTTGAACCGCTCCACCCGCGTATCGACCAGCCCCACCGACATTCCGCGATGCATCGACATCCGCCGCGCGATGGATTGCGCCAGCGGGCGGTTCGAATTTCCGGAAATCAGCTTGGGTTCGGTGACAACAGACATCAGGGCAGGTCCTCGGGGCAGCGCCGGGTCACCCCGACAGGATTCGGTTGATTGCGCCTGCCTTAGCACCGAGGTAGCTTGGCGGCAATTTCCACCGTCAAGAAAGTGTTATCAATGGCGCGGATCGACTATTTTTTCGGCGTTTTCAGCCCCTGGACCTATCTCGCAGGCCAGCGACTCGAGGAAATCGCCACCCGTCACGGGGCCAGCATTGCCTATAAACCGCTTGATCTGATTGCGCTGTTTGCGCGCACCGGCGGCACGCCCCCGGCGCAGCGTCCGGCTTGCCGGATGGAGTATCGCATGCAGGAACTCAAGCGCTGGTCGGCGCGTCTTGGCATGGCGATGGATTTCACTCCGCCGTTCTTCCCGACCAACCCCGCGCCGGCGTCCTATGCGATCATCGCCGCGCAACAGGCAGGCGGGGGCGATCTTGGCGGGCTGACCCATGCGATTGCACGCGCCTGCTGGGCCGAGGGCAAGGATATCGCGCAAGACGAGGTGATCCGCGCCGCCCTTGAGGCGAACGGGTTCTCGGGGGATCTGGTGACTTCGGGGATGTTTGAGGGCGCAATTACCTATGAGCGAAACCTGCAAGAGGCCGTGGATCGCGGCGCGTTCGGTTCGCCCTTTTATATCGTGGCCGACAGTGACGAACGGTTCTGGGGACAAGACCGTCTCGCCCTTCTGGACGATCATCTGGGGGAACTGTAATGGCGCGCGATCTACGCCAAGGCGCCGATATCGCGTGGCAGACCTTTGGGCATGGCGAACGCCCGGCGCTGGCGATCCATTGCACGCTTGGCAATTCCAAACTGTGGAGCGAGGCGCTGATGCCGCTCGCCGCGCAGATCAACGCCATCGGCTTCGACCAGCCCGGTCACGGCCAATCTGCACCGTGGCGGGGCGATCCGGCGGAGTCGGGCGCATTCCAGACGCTGGTGACGCGTATCGCGGCCAGCTTCATCGAGCGCCCGGTCGATCTGATCGGTCATAGTTTTGGCGCTTCGGTCGCGCTGCGCATCGCGGTGGGCGCTCCCGAAGCGGTGCGCTCGCTGACGCTGATTGAACCCGTGCTCTTCGCCGCCCTGCCCGAAAGCGACCCGGAATGGATCGCCCTGCGCAAAAAGCAGGACCATTTCGAGGCGATGATGGCCGCAGGCGATCACGAGGCCGCCGCGCGCGGTTTCATGCGCGATTGGGGCACCGGCCAGCCATGGGAGAGCTACACCGAGTCCCAGCGCGCGCGCTTCATCGCGACCATGCCGATGGTGGAAAATATCAGCCGCGCGAATTTCGAAGATCCGGCAGGAATCGCGCGCGACGGCGGCATCGAGGCGATCGACGCGCCGGTGATGATCATCCACGGCGACCGCTCGCCCCCCACCATGCCCCGCGTGGCCGAGGCAATCGCGGCGCGGCTGTCTGATGTCGGCGTCGCCTGCATCCGCGACGCAGGCCATATGTTGCCCGCCACCCATGCGGCACAATGCGCCGATCTGATCGGTGCCAATCTGGAACGCTCGTAGTGCTGCCCCTTAGAATAGAAAGACCCGATGGCCAAATCTGCCCCCTCTTTTCGTTGCGCTGAATGTGGTGCCACCCATGCCAAGTGGTCGGGGCGCTGTGAGGCATGCGGCGCATGGAATTCCCTTGTCGAGGAAAGCCCGCTCTCCAAAACCCCCGGTTCGGGTCTGGGCGGCGCCAAGGGCAAGCTGATCCAGCTTTCCGCGCTTGACACCAAAGAGGCCCCGCCCAAACGCGCCTTGGCGGGCATGCCCGAGCTGGACCGCGTGTTGGGTGGTGGGCTGGTCGCGGCCAGCGCGATTCTGGTGGGCGGTGATCCCGGCATCGGGAAATCGACACTGCTGTTGCAAGCCGCCGCAGCTTTTGCCCGCACGGGGTTGAAAACGCTCTATATCTCGGGCGAAGAGGCCGCCAGCCAGGTGCGCATGCGCGCCGCGCGTCTTGGTCTGGCCGATGCGCCAGTGGGCTTGGGCGCGGAAACCTCGCTGCGCGACATCCTGACCACGCTCGAGGCCGAACGCCCCGATCTGGTGGTGATCGATTCCATTCAGACGATGTGGTCAGACCGCGTCGAAAGCGCACCCGGCTCTGTCAGCCAGCTTCGCGCCGCCGCCCATGAATTGGTGAGTTTCGCCAAACGGCGCGGCACGGCGGTGATTCTGGTCGGCCATGTCACCAAAGAAGGCCAGATCGCAGGCCCGCGCGTGATCGAGCATATGGTCGACACGGTGCTCTATTTCGAGGGTGAGCGCGGCCACCAGTTCCGCATCCTGCGCGCGGTGAAAAACCGCTTTGGTCCGGCCTCGGAAATCGGCGTGTTTGAAATGACCGGCGCGGGGCTGGCCGAGGTCGCCAACCCCTCGGCGCTGTTTCTATCCGAGCGCGGTCAGGCCGCCCCCGGCTCCGCCGTCTTCGCAGGCATCGAGGGCACCCGCCCCGTGCTGACCGAAATTCAGGCCCTCGTCGCCCCCTCCTCGCTCGCCTCGCCAAGGCGCACGGTGGTCGGGCTTGATTCGGGGCGAATCTCGACGATTCTGGCGGTGCTGGAATCGCGCTGTGGCATCCCGTTTACCGGTCTGGATGTGTTTCTCAACGTCGCGGGCGGCATGAAAGTCATCGAACCTGCCGCCGATCTGGCCGCCGCCGCCGCGCTATTGAGTGCCCGAGAAGACACAGCTTTGCCCGCAGATATGGTTATTTTCGGGGAAATCAGCCTGTCGGGTGCGCTTAGACCTGTCGGTCAGGCCGAAAACAGGTTGAAAGAAGCGGCAAAACTTGGTTTTTCACAAGCCATCGCGCCGACAGGCACAAAAGCCGACGGCACAACCGGGATGTCCATGCGCAAGCTGGGGGATCTCGTGACTTTTACGGGCGAGATGTTCGGCGCGGGCTAGCGCGAACAGCACAGGAGCGCAAATGGACGGGTTCACCATCGTTGATGCCATCGTGGCGATTGTCATCATTCTCTCGGCGATCCTCGCCTATTCCCGCGGCTTCGTGCGCGAAGGGCTGGCGATTGTCGGCTGGATCGCGGCGGCTGTGATCGCCTACGCCTTTGCCAATCAGGCGCGCCCGCTGGTGCAACAAATCCCGGGGCTTGATAAATTCATCGGCAATAGCTGCGAATTGGGGATGATCGGCGGCTTTGCGGTGGTGTTTGCCATTGCTTTGGTGGTGTTTTCGATCCTCACGCCGCTGTTTGCCTCGGCAGTGCAGCGCTCGGCCCTTGGCGGGCTTGATCAGGGCTTGGGCTTTTTGTTCGGCGTGCTGCGCGGCGTGATTTTGGTCGCGGTTGCCTTTGTGGTTTATGACCGCGTGATGGGCAATGACCCGGTGTCGATGGTGGATAATTCGCGCTCGGCCAAGGTGTTTGCGCGCATGTCGGGCCAGATGGATGAGACCATGCCCAGCGACGCACCCGGCTGGATCGTGGCGCGCTATGAGGCCCTCGTCGCCACCTGCACCGCCCCGCAAGGCGATGGCACAGATCCCGCGCGCATCGATGAATTGCCCAGCACTCCGGCAAATTGAGGGTGCCTGAATCACGGTTTTGATAGCGCGAGGGGTTAACACCTCTCGCGTTTCGCATTAAACGGGCCTCAACGCCCTACCCTTTCGCGTTCATCGGAGCTGCTGCCATGCCCTGCACCGCACCCGCCAAGACCCATTACGCCGATCCTTTCGACGACGACAAGCTGCGCGAGGAATGCGGCGTTTACGGCGTTGTCGGGGTCGCTGATGCGGCCAATTTCGTCGCCCTCGGCCTGCACGCGCTGCAACATCGCGGCCAGGAGGCAGGCGGCATCGTCGCCCATGACGCGGCTACCGGGTTCAA
The DNA here is from genome assembly GCF_000714545.1 of Thioclava indica. Lineage (GTDB taxonomy): Bacteria > Pseudomonadota > Alphaproteobacteria > Rhodobacterales > Rhodobacteraceae > Thioclava > Thioclava indica. The sequence continues at coordinate 43,314 of NZ_AUNB01000017.1, read as the reverse complement.
CTCGGCGCACCGTTTCGGCTATGTGCGCGACAATTTCACCAAATCGAGCCTGATGGAAACGCTGCCCGGCGATGTCGCCATCGGCCATGTGCGCTACTCCACTGCGGGTTCAAAAGGCGCTGTGATCCGCGACATCCAACCCTTCTTTGGCGAGTTCTCGATGGGCGGCTGCGCGGTGGCCCATAACGGCAACCTGACCAATGCCGACTCGCTGCGCCTTGAGCTGATCGAACGCGGCGCGATCTTTCAGTCCAGTTCAGACAGCGAGTGCATCATCCACCTGATGGCGCGTTCGATCCAGCGCAAACATGCCGACCGCATCGCAGATGCGCTGCGCCGGGTTGAGGGCGCGTTTTCCATCGTCGCGATGACGCGCACCAAGCTGATCGGCGTGCGCGACCCGCTGGGCGTGCGCCCGCTGGTGCTGGGGAAAGTCGGCGAGAGCGGCTATGTCCTGTCCTCGGAAACCTGCGCGCTTGATATCATCGGCGCCGAGTTCGTGCGCGAGATCGAACCGGGCGAAATGGTCGTCATTCAAGACGGCCGCGTCGACAGTTCCCGTCCCTTCGGCCCGTCTACCGGACGGTTCTGCATCTTTGAACATGTCTATTTCTCGCGCCCCGATTCCATCATCGGCGGCCGCTCGATCTACGAAACGCGCCACGATATCGGCGTCGAACTGGCCCGCGAGGCCCCCGTTGATGCCGATCTGGTCTGCCCGGTGCCCGATAGCGGCACCCCCGCAGCCATTGGGTTTTCCCACGAAAGCGGCATCCCCTTTGCCCTCGGCATCACGCGCAACCAATATATGGGCCGCACTTTCATCGAGCCGACCGAGCAGATCCGCAACATGGGCGTGCGCCTCAAGCTCAACGTCAACAAGGCGCTGATCAAGGGCAAGCGGGTGATCTTGGTCGACGACTCCGTCGTGCGCGGCACCACCTCGCGCAAGATCAAGGACATGATTCTGGATGCGGGCGCAAAAGAGGTGCATTTCCGCATCGCCTCTCCGCCCACGGCCTGGCCCTGTTTCTACGGCGTCGATACGCCCAATCGCGACAAACTGTTGGCCGCCCAAATGACCGAGGAAGAGATGCGCGAATGGGTCGGCGTGGATTCGCTCAAATTCATCTCGCTCGACGGGCTTTACCGCGCCGTGGGCGAATCTGGCGGGCGCAATAATTCCTGCCCGCAATATTGCGATGCCTGCTTCTCGGGCGAATATCCGGTGACACCTACGGATCAGATCGAGAAGGGTTTCGAGATGAAAGCCGCCGAGTAAGGCTTTCATCGCGCTAGACTTTTAGAAGTGTCGCATTTCATCTAGCTGAAAATACTCCCGCCGGAGGCTCCGGCAGGTGCGAGTAATCGCAACCCTTATCAGAAAAGAGCGCGCTCACAACCCGCGCCAGCCCTGTGCTAGCGCTTCGGGCGTTCGCACCTAAGCGGCTGCCCTGCGCTTGCGCTTCGGGCGTTCGCCACTCACCGGCTGCCCTGCGCTTGCGCTTCGGGCGTTCGCCACTCACCGGCTGCCCTGCGCTTGCGCTTCGGGCGTTCGCCACTTTGAACGCTCCACTGGAGCGTTCAATCCGCGCGCTTTGCGCGCGGACCGTGGCTCACTCCTCCTGGCACCCGCTTAGCAGGCTTTGGGACTCGCCGTCCTCAGAGATCCAGGCCAGCGTCGCGCCAGAGCCTTTGGTCCACCAGACATAGCCCGCCTCGCCTTCGCCATCCTCGGCGTATTTCGCACCATCTGCCGAGCGGATATGGCTCATCACGACCATCCGCCCCTCAAGCATCAGCACGACGCGCTGCGGGTTGCTGTCGTTGAGATAGGCTGCAGGCACACGTGCACCGCGCTCGCAACTATAGATGCGGGTGATCACGCCATCTGCGGCCGAGGAATTGGTGAGCGGAGCCAGTCGCTCGGGCGCGGGAGCTGGCGCGGACGGTGTATCTTGGGCAAAAACAGGCGCGGCCAGCAGCAGGCCGATCGCAAAAGCGGCGGCCCTCATACCTGCTCCTCGACGCGATCAGCCATAGCCTCGGCGCGCGCGGCGATCTCGGCCAGCGAGTCGGTCACTTCCGAGGGCACCACCGCCACTTCGACCTGCGCAGGATTGGACTGCAACTCGTCGATCTTGGCTTGCAACTCGCCCGCCTTGTTTTGCGCCTCGCGCAGCTGATCCTCGATCCCCGCCGCCTTATCGGCCAGCATCAGCCCCGCCATCAGCAACATTCGCGTCTCGGGCATCCGCCCGATCTGGCCCAGCAGCACCTGCGCCTCGTTATTCAGCATCAAGGCGGCGGTGCGCAGGAAATGCTCTTCGCCTTGCTGGCAGGCCACCTGAAAATCGCGGCCCCCGATAGAAATGGTCAGATCAGGCATCGTGCGACTCCTCTTCATCCGGCGCGAGGATCGGGGCGAGCCCGTCAAGGATATCGCCCAACTCATTGATTTCGCTCGCACGCGCGGCGCGCAAGGCGGTCAACTCGGCCATCAACCCCTCCTCGGAAAACGCCACGCCCTCATCCATCAGCTTGCGATTGGACGCGATCAGCGCGGAGTTTGCAGCCTTCAGCGCGGCCACCTCTTTGAACGCAGCCTCTTGGGCGCGCACGGCGGCCCCGTATTTGCGCTCCATCGCGTTCAGCGTGGTGTCCTGTTTCTCGCGGATCGCACGTACGCGCTCGGAGAGTTGCGCATTGGCCTCGCGCTCGGCGTCAAGCGCGGCTTGTAGCTGCGCGACCTCGGCATTCGGCGCAACCGGATCAGCAGGCGCAACTGGTTCAGCACCCTCTACCGGCGCCTCTTGCGGCATCTCGATCTCGGCTTCGGGCGGCGTGGAATCGGGCTCAAACGCAGCCTCTGGCTCGGGCGGTGTCGCCCGTTTTTGCGCCAGCACCTCAACCCCGCGCCCGATCCGTTCGAGCGCAAAAGAGATGCGGCGTTCGTATTCGGCAATCTCGCTCATACGCGCCTCCTCATCGGTCTGCTGTCCCGCTTTTGTCCCGAATCGCATTCGAGGGCAGGATTTCGCACAGTTTAACCCTGTTGCGTGATCCAAGCCCACCCTTTTGCCTCAAGCACTTGGGGGCCAAGCTTGATCTTGCCCCGATCCCTGCTATCAGAGGGCGCAAACGCCCCTCAGTTGCCTGAAAGGAACCGCCATGGAAATCGAAGAGCTGCGCAAGGCCCATCCCGAACACTGGAAACTGGCCTCAGCGATCCGCGCGCTGACGATGGATGCGGTGCAAGCCGCCAATTCCGGGCATCCCGGCGCGCCGATGGGGCTGGCCGATGTGGCCACCGTGCTGTTTTCCAAGCACCTGAAGTTTGACGCTTCCGCCCCGAAATGGGCCGATCGCGACCGCTTTGTGCTGTCGGCGGGCCATGCCTCGATGCTGGTCTATTCGCTGCTGCATCTGGCAGGCGACGAACAGGTCACGCTCGAGCAGATCAAGAATTTCCGCCAGATGGGCGCGCTGACAGCGGGCCACCCGGAAAACTTCCTGCTTGATGCGGTGGAAACCACCACCGGCCCGCTGGGTCAGGGCATTGCGACCGCTGTGGGCATGGCAATTGCCGAAGAATCGCTGCGTGCGCATTGGGGCAAGAAGCTGGTCGATCACCGCACTTGGGTCATCGTTGGCGATGGCTGCCTGATGGAGGGGATTTCCCAAGAGGCAATCGGTCTTGCCGGCATGCAAGAGCTGAGCAACCTGATCGTGCTGTGGGACAACAATGACATCACCATCGACGGGCGTGTCTCGATTTCGGACAAAACCGATCAGCGCGCGCGCTTTGCCGCCTCGGGCTGGACGGTTCTGCATTGCGATGGCCATGATCCCGACGATATCGACCGTGCGCTAACGGAAGCCAAGCAAGCCAAAGGTCCGGTTCTGGTGGATTGCAAAACCATCATCGGCTTTGGCGCGCCCAATAAATCCGACAGCTACGCCGCACACGGCGCGCCCCTTGGCGATGAGGAAATCGCGCGCACCAAGGCGATTTACGGCTGGGATCACGGCCCGTTTGAGATCCCCGCCGACGTCAAATCGGCTTGGGAAGCGATTGGCAGCCGGGGAGCTACCGAGCGCGCCGAATGGGAAGAGCGGTTTGCAGCCCTTTCCGACAGCAAGCGCGGCGAGTTTACCCGCATCATGACCGGCACGGTGTCGAAAAAACTGGTCGGCGCGATCCGCAAGTTCAAGAAAGAGCAGGCCGAGACCGCCCCCAAAGTCGCCACCCGCAAGGCCAGCGAAATGGTGCTGAACGTGATCAACCCGATCTGCCCCGAAACGCTGGGCGGCTCGGCGGATCTGACCGGCTCGAACCTGACAAAATCCAAGGAAATGTCGGTTTTCAACCCTGAGAACCGCAAGGGCCGCTACATCAATTACGGCATCCGTGAACACGGTATGGCGGCGGCGATGAACGGGCTGTTCCTGCATGGCGGCGTGCGCGCCTATGGCGGGACGTTCTTCTGCTTCACCGATTACGCGCGCGGCGCGATGCGCCTGTCTGCGCTGATGAAAGTGCCCACCGTTTACGTCATGACCCATGACAGCATCGGTCTGGGCGAAGATGGCCCGACCCACCAGCCCGTCGAGCATCTCGCAATCTGCCGCGCCACGCCCAACACGCTGACCTTCCGCCCCGCCGATGTGGTGGAGACCGCCGAGGCGTGGGAAATCGCGATGAGCCAAGAGGGCACGCCCTCGATTCTGGCGCTGAGCCGGCAGGGGCTGCCCACGCTACGCACCGAATACAAACCGCAGAACCTCACGGCAAAAGGCGCTTATGTCATCGCCGAGGCCGATGGCAAGCGTCAGGCGATCCTGATGGCGACGGGTTCCGAAGTGGAAATCGCGCTGAAGGCCCGCGAAATTCTGCAAGCCCAAGCGATTGGCACGCGGGTCGTGTCGATGCCCTGCATGGAGCTGTTCGCCGCCCAAGACGAAAGCTACCGCAAGCGCGTCCTGCCGCCCAATTCGGTGCGTGTCGCCGTTGAGGCCGCCGTGCGTCAACCTTGGGATCGCTGGCTTCTGGGCGAGCGGGGCCGCGAGGCCAAGGCCGGGTTTGTCGGCATGGATCGCTTTGGCGCCTCTGCCCCCGCGCCCGAGCTATATGAAAAGTTCGGCATCACCCCCGAGGCCGTGGCCGACAAGGTCAAAGCCCTCCTCTGATGGCGCAGCCCACCACCAAGACTATTGCGAGGGGGCCCGCCGTGGCCCCCTCTTTTCATCCCGACCGGCCCGGTCTGGCGGTGGTCTTCATGCTGGGCGCGTTTTCCATGCTGACCCTGATGGATGCCTTCGCCAAGCTGCTGGGTCAGGGCTATCATCCGCTGCTGATCGTCTGGGCGCGGTTCGCGGTGAATGCGCTGGTGTTGGGGGCGATTTTCGGGCGCTCGGTGCCGCGCCGGTTGCGCACCCGACAGCCCGGTTTGCAGGCCGGGCGCGCGCTGTTCCAGATGGGCGCGATTGTCGCCTTCTTTTTCGCGCTGCGCTATATCGGCTTGGCGCAGGCCACCGCCTTGGGCGATCTCAATCCGGTAATCGTGACGCTGGGCGCGGCGCTGTTCTTGGGTGAGCGGCTGGGCGTGCATCGTATCTTTGGCATCGCTGCGGCCTTTGTAGGCGCGATGATCATTCTGCGCCCCGGCACGGGTATGTTTCACCCCGCAGCCCTGCTGGCGCTGGCGACAGCGTTCAGCTTTGCAGGTGCCATTTTGCTGACGCGGAAGGTGCGCGGGGATAGTGCGGCGACCTCGCAGCTTTGGTCCTCGGGCGTCGGGCTGGTGCTGTCATCGCTGGCGCTGCCGTTCTTTTGGCAACCCATCGCGCTGGCCGATCTGTGGATTTTCGTTGCCCTTGGCCTTGCGGGCAGCCTGAGCCAGTTCCTGCTGATCCGCGCGTTTTCACTGGGCGAGGCGGGCACCTTGGCCCCCTTTGGCTATTCGGGGCTGATCTTTGCCTCGTTCTGGGGCTGGCTGATGTTTGACCAGCTTCCCGATGGCGCGACGATCCTCGGGGCGCTTGTGATCATCGGCGCGGGGCTTTATGTCTGGTCGCGTGAGCGCCGCGCGGCGCGCCTTTCAACAGTCAGCCCGCGATGAAAAACGACACGCCTTCCCTTTCAGATCGCCTGTCCAACGCCGTTTTCGTAACGGTGATGAAGCTGGTGCAAATGCTGCCCTATGAGCGGCGTATTCCGCTGGCCGGGCGTCTGGTGTCGCGCGCCGCCCCCTTGCTGGGCTTTACCCGCCGGGTGCGCGAAAACCTTGCGCTGACCTGCCCCGATCTGCCCGAGGCTGAGGTCAAACGCCTTGAACGCGCGGTGCCTGACCGGCTTGGCCGGGTGCTGGCCGAGATTTATTCGGGCGAGGAATTTCTGGCGCGCGTGCGCGACCTGCCCATCGAAGGCCCCGGTGCCGAGGCGCTGGCGCTGGCCCATACCGAGGGTCGCCCGGTGGTTCTGGCGGTCGGGCATTTTGGCAATTACGACGCGTGGCGCGCGGCGCTATCGGCGCGGGGCTACCGCGTGGGCGCGATCTATCGCCCGATGAACAACGCCGCCTTTAACGAGCAATATGTCGCCGCAATTTCCGCGATTGCCGAGCCGCTGTTTTCGCGCTCGCGACGCGGTCTGGCCGAGATGATGAAATTCCTGCGCGATGGCGGGATGGTCGCTTTCGGCTTTGATCAATATTTCAAACGCGGGGCCGACCTGACGTTTTTCGGCCAGCCTGCGCGCACGCCGCTTTCGGCAGCGGAAATGGCGCTCAAGATGAAGGCCGATCTGATTCCGGTCTATGCGATCCGCCAGAAAGACGGGCTGAGTTTTCGCATTGTGGTCGAAGCCCCCATTCCCCATAGCGACGCCGAAACCATGACGCAGGCGCTCAACGATGCGCTCGAGGCGCGGGTGCGCGAGAATATGGATCAGTGGTTCTGGATACATCGCCGCTGGAAGCAGCGATAAGCGCGCTTAGTCCAGCCGACCGGCGGCCAGGATCTTGCCCGGCAGCGGCACGCCCTGCCCCGGTTGCGCCGCCTGCACGATCACAACGCCCGGATCATCGCCATCCAGATCAACCTTGATCTGGGTTTTCGACTTGCCGTCCCATTCTGCAATCGCATGCCATTCGGTCACGATATTGCGGTAATCAATCGTCTGACCCGCGTTCTCGCCGCGCAGAATGGCGATGCGCGCCTCGGGCATGTAGCGCACGATCTGCACCACGGCAGGCGCGCTGAGCGGCGGATCCGCCGACAGCACAACCTGATACTTCCCGTCCGAGCCGCTGATTTTCAGATCAACCGGTTCGGCCTCACCGCTTTGCTTGGCAATCGCGGCGTTCAACTCGTCTTTTTGCACGCCAATCAGCGCCGTTGTGCCACCCACGATCATCTGGGGCGTATAAACGGTGCGCTCTCGGGCGGCGCGGGCATAGGCTTTTTGGCGCGCGGTGAATTCGGCTTTGCCAAAGGGGTCTTTCCAGCCCAGATAATCCCAGTAATCGACATGCAGCGCGAGCGCGATCACGTCGTCACGATCGGCAAAGGTCTGAAACAGCGCATCTGCGGGCGGGCAAGACGAACAGCCCTGCGAGGTGAACAGCTCGACCACGACGGGGCTATGGGTGGGCGCGCTATTGCCCGCCATCGTGCCCACAATCGCCTGCGAGGCGCGGCGCTTCATTTCGGGCGGAGAATCGGGTGTTGCGGTGTGCGTTTCGGGCGCTTGCGCGGAGGGGCCTGCGGGGGTCGATTGCGCGAAACCATCACCGGGCAAGGAAAAACCGCCGACTGCCAAAGCAAGACAGACCGTTACCGAAGCGCTGATCCCGACGCGTACCATTGTAACCCTTCCAAAACTCCCGTTGTTATATCTAGCGTTGAGGTTCGCACCAGAGCCAATCAAGGTTTTGCGAGATTTCTTTGCACAACTGTGACACACATGGGCGAAACCACGCACAACCCCTGTTTTATGCGGTTTTCCGCCTGATCCATCCGTCTTTGTGTGCAATGGTATACAAAAAATAGCGCGAACCTCTTGAACGCGCGCGCTGCTTGGGGCAAACACTATTGCAGCGACACCCTTAGACCCCATGAAGGGAGGCCATCTCATGCCCATCGTCACCGGTAAAGACTCTGCCAAGACACGCCGCGAGCTAAACGTCGGCGCGAAAAAATTCACCTATTATTCGATTCCCGCCGCCACCGAGGCAGGCTTGGGCGATTTTTCCAAGCTGCCCGCTTCGCTGAAAGTGGTGCTGGAAAACCTGCTGCGCTTTGAGGATGACGGGTTCACCGTCTCGCTTGATGACATCAAGGCGTTTGGCGAATGGGCGCAAAAGGGCGGCAAAAACCCGCGCGAGATCGCCTACCGCCCTGCCCGCGTTTTGATGCAGGATTTCACCGGCGTTCCCGCCGTGGTCGATCTGGCCGCAATGCGCGATGGCATCAAGGGCCTTGGCGGCGATGCGCAAAAGATCAACCCGCTGGTCCCCGTGGATCTGGTCATCGACCACTCTGTGATGATCGACGAATTCGGCACCCCGCGTGCCTTCCAGATGAACGTGGATCGCGAATACGAGCGCAACATCGAGCGCTACCAGTTCCTCAAATGGGGGCAAACTGCGTTTGAAAACTTCCGCGTTGTGCCGCCCGGCACCGGCATCTGCCACCAGGTGAACCTGGAATATCTGGCGCAAACCGTCTGGACCGACAAAGACCAGACCGGCTCCGAAGTCGCCTATCCCGATACGCTGGTAGGCACCGATTCCCACACCACCATGGTCAACGGCGCGGCCGTTCTGGGCTGGGGCGTTGGCGGGATTGAGGCCGAAGCCGGTATGCTCGGCCAGCCGATCTCGATGCTGATCCCCGAAGTTGTCGGCTTCAAGCTGACGGGCGCAATGGTCGAAGGCACCACCGGCACCGACCTCGTGCTGAAAGTCGTCGAAATGCTGCGCGCCCATGGCGTGGTTGGCAAATTCGTCGAGTTCTACGGCGAGGGTCTGGATCACCTGCCGCTGGCACAACGTGCCACCATCGCCAACATGGCACCGGAATATGGCGCAACCTGCGGCTTCTTCCCGGTCGATAGCGAAACCCTGCGCTATCTGGAACAGACCGGTCGCGACAAGGATCGCATCGCGCTGGTCGAGGCCTATGCCAAGGAGAACGGCATGTGGCGCGGTGCCGATTACGCACCGATCTATTCGTCCACGCTCGAACTCGACATGGGCACGATCGTGCCGGCAATCTCGGGGCCCAAACGCCCGCAAGATTACCTGCCCCTCACCACCGCAGCCGATGCGTTCGAGGATGTTGTCGCCGAGTATCGCGGCATCGACATCTCGGCCGACGCCAAGGACATGGCCGATGAAGGCCCGGTCGCGACAAAATCGGTCACCATCGGCAAGACCGCCAAAGTCGAGGGCGAAGATTACGAGCTGCGCGATGGCTCGGTCGTGATCGCCTCGATTACGTCCTGCACCAACACTTCCAACCCCTACGTGATGATCGCCGCCGGTCTGGTGGCGCGCAAAGCCCACGCGCTGGGTCTGAACCGCAAGCCGTGGGTGAAAACCTCGCTCGCGCCCGGATCGCAGGTTGTGTCGGAATATCTTGAGGCCGCAAACCTGCAAGACGATCTGGATGCAATCGGCTTTGACCTTGTGGGTTACGGCTGCACCACCTGCATCGGCAACTCCGGTCCGCTGCAGCCCGAGATCTCCAAGGCGATCAACGACAACGACCTGATCGCGACCTCGGTTCTGTCGGGCAACCGCAACTTTGAGGGCCGTATCAGCCCCGATGTGCGTGCCAACTACCTCGCATCTCCGCCGCTCGTGGTGGCCTATGCGCTGGCGGGCGACATGAATATCGACCTGACCTCCGAGCCGCTGGCACAAACGCCCGATGGCAAAGACGTCTACCTCAAGGATGTCTGGCCCACCGACAAGGAAATCGCCGATCTCGTGCAGCAGGTCGTCACCCGCGACAAGTTCATCGAGAAATACGCCGATGTCTTTAAGGGCGACGAGAAATGGCAGGGCGTCGAAGTGTCGGGTGGGGAAACCTATGACTGGCCGCCGCAATCGACCTACATCCAGAACCCGCCCTATTTCCAAGGCATGTCGGCTGAAGCTGGCACGATCTCGGATGTCAAAGGCGCTGGCATTCTGGCCGTGCTGGGCGATTTCGTCACCACCGACCACATCTCGCCGGCGGGTTCGTTCAAACCCGATACGCCCGCGGGCAAATATCTGGTCGAGCGTCAAGTCGCACCGAAAGACTTCAACTCCTACGGCTCGCGTCGTGGCAACCACGAAGTCATGATGCGCGGCACGTTTGCCAACATCCGTATCAAGAACGAGATGCTCGATGGCGTCGAGGGCGGCTACACCAAAGGCCCCGATGGCAAGCAGACCTCGATCTATGACGCTGCGATGGCCTATGAGAAACTGGGCAAGCCGCTGGTGATCTTTGGCGGTGAGCAATACGGCGCAGGCTCGTCGCGTGACTGGGCGGCAAAGGGCACCAACCTGCTGGGCGTCAAGGCCGTGATCGCGGAAAGCTTCGAGCGTATCCACCGCTCCAACCTTGTTGGTATGGGCGTGATCCCGTTCGAGTTCACCGAAGGCCAGACCCGCAAGGATCTGAACCTGACGGGCGAGGAAGAGGTCACGATCACCGGGCTGGAGGGCGATATCAAGCCGCAGTCGATCGTGCCCTGCACCATCAAATACGCCGATGGTTCGACCAAAGAGATCAAGCTGAAAAGCCGGATCGATACCGCGGTCGAGATCGAATACCTGCGCAATGGCGGCGTGCTGCACTACGTGCTGCGCAACCTCGCCAAGGCCTGATTTCAGAGTTGAGAGAAATGGAGAGGCCCCGCGATTGCGGGGCCTTTGCTATTTGGGCGGAGGGCAGGAATGCGTCCAAGCACTAAATCGCTTCGCGATAGGGGCACTTGTGTCTGGCGTAGCTGCGACTAATTGCTTCCAAGAAAGCTGCTTAGCAGTCTTCGCATTTGGTATTACAGGAAACTCCGGGTGGATCCTTTACGCATCCTGCGCTGCCGTCTTTGAAAACAACCTCAATCTGAGCAACGTTCGGATCAAGTTCGCTCGCACCTCGAGGTGTCACGGTGAACTGCTTGATGGCAGCGGACCCGACGCCGTCTAGATTTTCTTTCCTCTTCATGATCCGGCCAATTTCGCATACACGGCCAAATATCTCTTCTTCCAATCTCCGGATCCTTGAGACATCTTCTCTGGTAAGTTGTTCACGGTCACTGCAAGTCATTGGGAAGCTCCTTTTCAAGAAACATGGTGCAGTTTACCATATTTTTCTGGAAAAGTATCAGCTCTGGGAGCTTGTGCCGACGACAACCTGAGCCTTGAAGCGGTCATTGCCAGAATTTCTGCAATGTCCGCAACGTGCAATAACTCTGCCGTTGCCGTGCCGGATAACATCTTCGTCCCGCCCCTATCAATCCGCCACGCGGATCGGAAACTCCTTCAACGTCGCCGCCTGCTCTGCACTCAGCGCCTCGGGGCGCACGATTTGGGTGTGGATGGAAAACACCACCGCGCGTGTTTGCGGCAAGCGCACCAATCCCTGACGCTCGACGCGAATGAAGGGCGAGGCGACGCTGCCATGGTCGTATTCGTATTCCGAGCGCGGATCGGCGAGATAGGCGTCGGAATGGGACGCCGTGCCGCGCATCAGCCCGCGCCCCGGCTGCACCCCGTCCATCAGCCGTTGCACACGTCGCCCCAGATCGTCGGTATAAACCTCGATCGGGGCGTGAATGCGCATCATCGCGCGCATGAATTTCTCGCGCAGACGCCAGCCCGAGGGGAAACACAACACACCGCCGGTCAGTACATGCTCGCCCTGCCCGCCCCCGTCAGGATCGGGTTGCAGCAGGCACAGATCCGCTTGCACCAGTCGCCCCAGCGTCATCAGCGGCTGATCGCGCGCCGGCGTCACCGCCCGCCCGTCGGGGCAGATCGCCACGTCGCTTTGCAGATCAAACCCAAGCCCCGGCAGGAGCGCCAAGATCATGTCATACAGCTCAACCGCCGCCGCCTGCGCACAGGGCGCAAGGGCATGCACCTGCTCGGGCGCCTCAGCCAGCAGCCTCTCGCGCAGTGCCATCTGCGCAGCGTAAGCGCTATCCACCTCAAGCCAGTCGTCAAGCGCAAACGGCACCACGCCGGGCAGCCCGCGCGTGCGCGCATCCACCCACGGGGCGAAGCTAAGCGAGGTCTGCAAGATCGGTTCCATCCCGCCAGATTGGCGCGCAATCCCCGCCCCGACAAGCCACCTTTTTGCGCGCGCGGGCTTGCATCACGCGTAACCGTTCCCATATCGAGCCAAGACAATGTAACGAGGATTAACATGACACGAGACGACACCCGCGCCCTTTATGTGGAACAGCGCGTCGCCAATGAAAAGAAATCTGCGCTGGCCGCCTATGCGCTTTGGTTCTTCCTGCCGATGCTCGGCGTGCACCGGATGTATCTGGGCCGCGTCGGCTCTGGCGTGATCATGCTGTTGATGACGGGAATTGGCACGCTGCTGGCGCCGATCCTGATTGGCTATATCCCGCTGGCGCTGGTCGGGTTGTGGTGGCTGATCGATGCGCTGCTGATCCCCGGTATGATCGCGCAGGGGATGGCCGAGACCCGCTGGCGTCTTATGCAGGAAGGCTAAAGATCGAGCTCCGCCTCAATCGCGGTGATCTGCCAATGCGGGTCGATCGCCATCTCCGAGGTGTTTTGCAAGCCGCGATCTTCGAGCACCGCACTGTCGGGATGCTCGCCCAGCCATGCCTCGATCCGGGTATCGCGCGCGCGCAATAGCGCCTCAAATTGCGGGCGATACAGCGCGACCATCGCACTTAGCCACAGGTTCACCGCCCAGTTGGGATGCGCCAGTTCAATGGTGAACTGATCGAGCAGCGCGATCACATCGCTTGCGTGATAAAACGTCTCATCCGTGACCCAGCGATTGGTCGTGAAAATGCGCAGCGGGTTGCCCTTGGCATCCACACTGATCGCGCCGATATGGGCAAAGCGCGCGGCGGGATCATCGGGGATTTGCGCGCCGGGCAAGGCCCAAGGCGCAAGGCCCGGAACCAGTGCATCAGGGCGCACGAACAGGTGGAAATGGCCGTTCTCGCCCGTCAGCATCTCATCAGTGGTATGGGCGTGGTAAAAATACTGGCAATGGGTTTCGGGATCGAAAATGTCGCCCTTGGGATAGCGCTCCCATGTGGTGAAAGTGCCCTGATCGCGCAGCACTTCGGACACCACGCTCATGCCGGATTTGCGCAAAACGGTTTCGCATTCGATCACCGTTTCGGCTGCGTCATGCATCTCTTCCAGCCGCGCGCGGGGAAGTTTGTTAAACGCTGGCAGCGCGCTTTGATTGCTGCCCTTCGCGAAATGACCCATGCGACCCCCTCACTGATTACAGCCTGCGAAATACAAACGGGACCGGCCAACCGACCGGCCCCGCCTGTGTCATAAGATCAACCCATCACAGCGGCGGCAAGCCCAGATCTTGTCGCACTTGCGGTTCACGTGAGGTCTTGAGGCCAACTTGACGCCCCTCTTCCACCGCGATTTCAGCGGGCACGCCCTTGGAGGCCCGATAAAGCGCCCACATCGCGCCCACCCGGTTGGAGCTTTCGCAATGCAGCAAGATCGGGTAATTCGCCGGATCGTCCGCAATCTTGGCAAATTCCGCGACCTGATCGGCTGTCGGGGCCATCGTCGGCACAGAGATTTGAATGTAGTTCATTCCCGACTTTTTCACCAGATCGCCTTCGTTGGGCGCACCCTCATCGGGTTTAAGCAGGCTGACAACCGTCTTGAAACCCAGCATTTTCAGCATCGGAATACCCGTCGGGTCGATAAACCCGCCCGTGCCGATATAGGGCGAGGCGCGCAGGTAATTATCCACAATATTGGGCATCTCGTTGCCATAGGGCGCTTGGGTCGCCTTGACGGTGGTGTCGTAAGGACCTTTGGGCAGCGCACTGGCATCCGCAGCCTTGGCCGCAGGCGCAGCCCCCGGCGCACAAGGATTGGCCGCGCCCGGTGCGCAGGGGTTGGCAGCCGCAGCCCCCGGTGCGCAAGGATTAGCCGCAGCCGGAGCGCAAGGATTGCTTGGCATGGCGGCTGGCGCGCAGGGATTGACCGCTGCGGCAGGCGCGCAGGGATTGGTTGCCTGCGCCGAAGCACTCGTCGGCACAGCAGCCCCCATCGCCAGCGCCGTTACCGGCACCATCGCCGCGCGCAGCAGGCTTTTACGAGTCTTGGTTTTGTGGGTTCTCATCGAACACTCCTCCCTGAAGTAGGCTTTGAATTATATATCATTTCACGCTCAGGCTTGGCGCGTGGCGGCGGTCATGGTCATGTCATCGGCCTCGTCATCAGGCGCGCAGACTTCGGCTGCGGTCAGCGGCCCCCCCCGCGCGCGCTCCATCATCGTGCCAAGGCGGAACCCGACTGCGGCAAGGATCACCAGCACCAGCAGCACGACCCATTCGGGCAGGCCAAATAGCTGGGGCAAAGTTTGCGCCGCCGGGCCTTGTCCAGCCATGTAAAAGCCGATCAGCGGCTCATAGACCCACGCGAAAGCCGAGGTGCCCAGCACCATGCCGACGCCAAACACCACCGCGTCGATGCGCCCCGAGGCCACGCCGACCACGGATGTGCCCGGACAATAACCGCCCAATGCGAACCCGGCCCCGATCAGCAGACCACCCGCAAGGATCGCCCAGAAAAACAGCGTCGGAATGAACACCGCATTACCCGCCATCAGCCCCATCGTGCGCAGGATATACATCCCGATTGCGGCAACCAGAACGGCGGTAAACATCACCTTGAACACCGAGAAATCGCGCAGCGAAAACTGCGCCGTCAGCTTGCGCGGGCTGCCAAAACCGGCGGCCTCAAGCGCGTAGCCAAACAACACACCCGACAGCAGACCTGCGGCCACACCGCCATCATAAAACGGAATGCTCATTGCCAGACCCTCCGCATAAGAAAGGACACGGCAAAGCCTGCCGCGAAAAACCCGATCAGGAACACGAAACCTGCGACCGCAAGCGTTGCCCCGCCCGACAGGCCCACACCCGAGGTGCAGCCCCGCGCCAGACGCGCGCCAAAGCCCACCAGCACGCCACCGATCAGCGCATACATAAGGCGGCTACCGCCCGAGGTTGACGGGCCGCGTTCGACCTTAACGGCAATCCGGCCCGCCCCTTTGGCGCCCAGAAACGCACCGATCAGAACGCCCACGACTTCCCAGGTGATCCAGGACATCAGCGGATTGCCCGCCTTCATGAACGGTCCGAAATAAGCGTTTTCAGTGGTCGCGGTCGGTGCGACCCAGTCATTGGCTTGTGCTGCGAGTCGCGTGACAAACCCGGATGCGCCCAGCCCGTGGCCGGTAATCACAAACGTTAAAAGCAAGGCCAGACCCAGCACAATTCCTGCGCTGAGCGGTGACCAAAATGGCTTTGGAGCCTCTCGCATGGCAGTCTCCCTTTCTCCCGTGAGAACATATTCAAACATAATGATACAAGAACGCGTGAGGCATTCAACGGCTTTACACGCCGCAGCGCAGCATCACGTTGCGTCGCCACGTTTGAGCGAAGCGCACACCTGTGCGCTAGGCAAGCGTGTTTCGCGCGCTTATCTATAGCTGCGAGAGCCGCGCAATCGGGCCGATGCGCCCGCGCCAGCTATTGCAAAGGGAGCCAGACATGGCCGGGACGAAAGACGTCTCTACGATTGCGGCGATCCGCTATGGCTACGGGCTGAGCCCCGATCAGCCAGCCCCTGTGAATGCGCAAGCGCTGCTTGACCAGCTTGACGCGCCCGATACCGCCGCGACGCTCTGGCCGCTAAGCGGCACCGATTTCATGCGCCAGCAAATGCGCGACATGCAAGGCGCGCGCAAAGCAAAGCGCGCAGGCGACGAGACGGGCCAGAAACGCATCAAAGCGGTTCGCAAGCGCCTCAATAATCAGGTGCTTATCGGGCTGCGCGCCCAGCTTGCCCGCGCCAGTCTTTCGCCGCAGGGATTTCGCGAGCGGTTGCAGTTCTTTTGGTGCGATCACTTCACCGTGACCAGCAAGTCAGGCGTGACCGCGACCGCCCCCGACGCCTTTGCCCAAGAGGCGATCCGCCCCCATCTGGCCACCACATTCGCGCAAATGCTGCGCGCCGCTGTGACCCACCCGGCGATGTTGCTATATCTCGATCAGACCCGCTCGATCGGGCCGCAAAGCGCCTATGCCAAAAAGCGCGAGAATGTCGGGCTGAACGAAAATCTGGGCCGCGAAGTGCTAGAGCTGCACACATTGGGCGTCGACGCGCCCTACACCCAAGAGGACGTGCGCCAATTCGCCAAGCTGCTGACCGGGCTTGGGTTTAACGCTGGTAAGGGCTTTGTCTTTCATCCCAACTGGGCGCAGCCGGGGGCCGAATTGGTGCTGGGGCAGCGCTATGGCGGCGAGACCCCGGCCAATATCAGCGACATCTACGCAGCCCTTGATGACATCGCGCTCCACCCTGCCACCGCGCATCATCTGGCGCATAAACTGGCGGTGCATTTCGTGGCCGATCAACCCGACCCCGATCTGGTGGATCACATCGCAAGCGCCTATCTCGCCCATCAAAGCGACCTGCGCGCCACCTACGCGGCAATGCTCGAACACCCCGCCGCTTGGGCTCCGCTTGGGGGCAAGGCGCGCCAGCCTTGGGATTTCATGGCCGCGTCGCTGCGCGCCATCGCCCCGCCCGCCGGCTTGATTGCCGATCTGGATCAGAAAAAGACCCGCTCATGGATCATCGCCCCGCTGCGCGCGATGGGCCAGCCCTATCAAAAGCCGCTTGGCCCCAATGGCTGGGCCGAAGAGGCCAGCGCGTGGATCACGCCGCAAGGGCTGGCTACGCGGATCAGTTGGGCAATGCGCATCGCGGCGCTGTATGACCGCCACCTGCCCGATCCGCGGGACTTCGTCCAAAGCGCCTTGGGCGCGGCTGCCAGCCCCACGCTGATCCAAGCTGCCGCACGCGCCGAAAGCAAATCCGAGGGGATCGGCCTGATCCTTGCCTCTGCCGATTTCAACCGCCGCTAGGGGGCTCGCGATGACACAGAAACCTGCCCGCCCGCTCTCTCGCCGCCTGTTTTTGCGCTCTGCCTCGCTGATCGGGTGCTCGGCTGCCGCTTGGCCGCTGCTCAGCCCCGTGACCTTCGCGTCGGCCCCCGGAGATGCGCGCCTGGTCGTCATCATCCTGCGCGGCGCGATGGATGGGCTGGATGTGGTGCGCCCGATTGGCGATCCTGACTACGCCACCTACCGCCACGCCAGCCTGACCAATGGGAAGACCGACCCGGCGCTCAATGATTTCTACGCGCTTCACCCCGCGATGGCGGATCTGATGCCGCTGTGGAAAGCGGGCGAGCTGGGCTTTGCCCATGCCGTCGCCACGCCCTATCGCGACAAGCGCAGCCATTTCGACGGGCAGGATATTCTTGAGGCCGGAACCGGGCTGGATGTGCCCCAGCCGCAGGTGCGCGATGGCTGGCTCAACCGGATGCTGCAGGCGATGCCCGATCTGCAATCCGACACCGCTTACGCGGTCGGGCGCGATGAGATGAAGGTGATCGAGGGCAGCGCCCCCTCGATGAGCTGGGCGCCAAAGACGCAACTGCGCCTGAGCGATCAAAGCCAGCGCCTGCTGGAACGCATCTACGAAGACGACCCGCTGTTTCACGCAGCCTCCCAAGAGGCGATCGAGATCTCCGCGCGTCTGGAGGCCGAAAAAGAAGCGCAAGCGACCGGCATGGCCCGCCCCGCGATCAAGGGACAGGCGGCGCAACTGGCGGGTTTTGCGGCGAGTCGGCTGCGCGAAGACACCCAGATTGCCACCTTCTCGATTGGCGGCTGGGACACCCATCGCAACCAGCGTAACGTGTTGGCCGGGCGCTTGGGCGATCTGTCGGGCGCGATCCTTGCGCTGAAATCCGGGCTGGGGCGCGACTGGGGGAAAACGACGGTGCTGGCGATGACCGAGTTCGGCCGCACCGCGCGCGAAAATGGCACTGGAGGCACCGATCACGGCACCGGGGGGGCGCTGATCATGGCGGGCGGTGCCATTCGCGGCGGGCAGGTCTATGGCCACTGGCCCGATCTGGCCGATCACGCGCTATTCGAGCAGCGCGACCTGATGCCCACCGCCGATGTGCGCGCCTATGCCGCCTGGGCGATGCGGGGCATGTTCGGCTTTGAGAAGGGTCTGCTGGAAAGCACCGTCTTTCCCAGTCTGGATATGGGAGATGATCCCAAGATTATCTCATGAGTGGGCAGAGCTGCGGGACTGCTGAGGTAACTTCTGGGGTTGGTTTGCGGGACGGAGCGGGCTCTTGCTACAGCCAGCCAAATGTCAGCAATAGGGCCAGCGGTATGCTGCTGCACCGTGCAGAAAGCCTCGGTGTCACCATGAGCCCTCGGTAAGGCTGCTTGGATCAAATATAAGGACTTTTCACGCCGAGCTTTCGGCTTGTGTCTCGAACAGCTTTCGCTTCCGCAACTTCGGTATGGTACGGCAAGGAGTCTTTAAACAGCTGATTTTGTGTGAAGTACGCAACACGCTCGTAGGGTTCTCCCTTATTGGAAAAATGGCAATATATGTGCGGATAGTTGTAGTACTCGTCACCCTCAAAGTCGACGTCTTGGATGTTTTCAAACGGTATCATTCCGATCTGTAGTACCTTGAGGGCATCGTCCTTGGTCTCTTGATTGTCGCTTTTGTGATCAAGAAAACGGAATTTACCCTCCCCAACTTCAACAAGTTCATTCCAATGAAAAGCGACCAATATGCCGCGATGGTAAGTGCCAACCAAACCAAGGCGAAACCATGCAGAGATGCCCTTTTCATTCTCTTTGGAGTCTGGGTATTGATCAACGCGCTTCACATCACGGATAATCACATCTGATCTGAGTTCTCTGGCAAAGTGATCTCTGATGTGTTCCTCAAACCGGGGTTTCCACTTTTGCCGTAGCTCGATCTTCTGCTGAGGAGGCATGGGCTTGAAGATGCGAATGGTGTTGCCAACCAAGTCCTTGGCAAAGCTATATATCAAACTGCCTGTCAGCCATTCAAGTGCCATACTTCAACCCTTCCCTGACCCCTAGGATCGCTCAAGAGACCCCATTAGATATTTGGCGGCCAGATAGCCCCGTGAACCGTTGATGGGCTGTCGTAGCACCGGGCATAACTACCTACTTCACTAATGGACCGCTTAAATCGTATTCCCGACGCAGAACCCGACATTCGTTGCATAACCGAAAAATTGCGAGAAGGGCTCTAAGCCGACGGTCGCCACGCCCGGGACGCGCTCGCTTGCGCGCCCCGATTTCATACCCCAGCCGGTCGCGCCCCCCTCACACTCCGCTGTCGATCGGCTCGAACGCCTCGGCGCGGGCGCGCTGCCAGCGGTTGAGATACCCAAAGCGGTCATCGTCCTCGCGCAGCAAAAAGCCCTCGGGCATGTAGGGAAAGACCTCGTCGCCGACCTTGAAATCGCGGTCGGTCACGCGCACCAGCAGGTGATGGGGCAAGAAATCCCCCGGATGGATCAGCCCCGCCGCCCCCGTCATTTCCGCCAGCGCTTTCATCGTGTTGCGGTGAAAATTGGCGACCCGTGTGGCCTTATCGGGCACCACCAGCGCGCGCTGGCGGATCGGATCTTGCGTGGTCACCCCGGTCGGGCAGCGGTTGGTGTGGCACGATTGCGCCTGAATACAGCCCACCGAAAACATAAAGCCGCGCGCCGAGTTCACCCAATCCGCCCCAATCGCCAGCGTCTTGGCGATATGAAAGGCGGTGACCAGCTTGCCACCTGCGCCGATCTTGATCTTGTCGCGCAGTCCCGCGCCGCGCAGCGCGTTGTGCACAAACACCAGCCCCTCAACCAGCGGGAATCCCATGTGGTTGGCGAATTCCAGAGGGGCCGCGCCAGTGCCGCCCTCTTTGCCGTCCACGACGATGAAGTCGGGCGTAATCCCGGTTTCCAGCATCGCCTTGACCATGCACATAAATTCGCGCCGATGCCCGACGCACAGCTTGAAACCAACCGGCTTGCCGCCCGACAATTCCCGCAGTTTGGCGATGAAATGCATCATCTCGATGGGCGTATCAAAGGCGGAATGCGAGGCGGGCGAGATACAATCCACCCCCATCGGCACATCGCGCGCCTCGGCGATTTCGGGCGTGATCTTGGCGGCGGGCAGCATGCCACCATGGCCGGGCTTGGCCCCTTGGCTCAGCTTGATTTCGATCATCTTGACTTGATCGCCCTTGGCACGCTCGGCAAATTTCTCGGGGTTGAAACTGCCATCATGGTTGCGACAGCCGAAATAGCCCGAGCCAATCTCCCAGATCAGATCGCCCCCGCCCTCGCGGTGATAGCGCGAGATACCGCCCTCGCCCGTGTCATGGGCAAAACCGCCCGCCTTGGCACCGCGGTTAAGCGCCATGATCGCATTGGCCGACAGCGCGCCGAAACTCATCGCCGAAATGTTGTAGATCGAGGCGCTATAGGGCTGCGTGCAATCGGGGCCGCCGATCTCGACGCGGAAATCGCTGTTCTCGATATGGCGCGGTTTGACCGAATGGGTGATCCACTGATAGCCCGATTCCGACACCCGCATGCGCGTCCCGAACGGCTTGGCATCTTCGATATCCTTGGCGCGCTGATAAACGATAGTCCGCGTGGCACGCGAGAACGGCACCTCGTCATCATCGCTCTCGATCAGATACTGCCGGATCTCGGGGCGGATTTCCTCGAATAAAAACCGCAGATGCGCCAAAATCGGGTAATTGCGCGTGATCGCATGGCGCGTCTGGACCAGGTCATAAATACCCACCAGCGACAGCGCCCCGAAGATCAGCGCGACCAGCAAAAACCAATCGCTGAAAAACAGCCCGATCACAGCGATAAACGTCAGCAGAAGACAGATGGCGAGCGGCGAAAATCTGATAAAACGCGTGTACATGCCCCCTCCCCGGGGTTAGTTTCAAAGCCTCGCTGACACTCTAACGCGGCTCTGCGCGAAGTCGAGAGCTTAGCCTTGCGCGCCCCAGATCGCGCGCTCCAGCGCATCCAGCCCGTCGCCAAGCGCGGCGGGTCCGGGTTGCAGGATCAAGGTCGATTTGACCTCATGGAGGCGGTTTTGCGCAATAGCGGGCACGTTCTGCCAGCCCTCACGGCAAGAAACTTTCTCGGGGCGGAATTTCTTGCCACACCACGAGCCGATAATAACCTCGGGCGCAGCAGCAATCACTTGTTCGGGGGTGACGATGCGATGCTTGGCTTTGCCCTCAAGCGCGAGATTGGCGAACACATCCTGTCCGCCTGCAATCTCGATCAGTTCCGACACCCAACCCACCGCCGAAATCAGCGGCTCGTCCCATTCCTCGAACCAGACGCGCGGGCGAGAGGGGCGCGGTTTCGCGGCGATCTGCTCAAGCCGGGCCTGATATTTCGCCGCCAGAAGCTCCGCCCGCTCGGTGCAGCCGACCAACGCGCCCAGCGTGCAGATCATATCCAGAATGCCCGCGATATCGCGCTGGTTAAAGGCATGCACCGCCACGCCCTCACGCACGAGGCCCGCCACGATATCGGCTTGCAGATCGGAAAATGTCAGCACCAGATCGGGTTTCAGCGCAAGGATCTTGGGCAGATCGGCGCTGATAAAGGCCGACACGCGCGGCTTTTCACGGCGCACCTGTTTGGGGCGCACCGCATAGCCCGACACGCCCACGATCCGGTCCTGCGCGCCCAGTAGATAGAGCGTCTCGACGGTCTCCTCAGTGAGACAGACGATGCGTTCGGGGGGAAAAGCCATTAGTGATCCATAGTTGAAAGCGGTTGAAAAACAGGGCCTTCTAGTGTCATCTTGAAGTGGGCCCGGATGTGAAAGACCTCGGCCAGCAGCGCCTCGCTTAGCACATCGGCAAGCGCACCATCCGCCACCAGCCGCCCGCGATCCATCACCCAAACGCGCGAGCAATGACGCGCCGCCAGCCCCAGATCATGCAGCGAGCACAGCACAGCACCGCCTGCGCGGGCGTGGGCAGAAAACACCTCCATCGTGTCGATTTGGGCTGCCGGATCAAGCCCCGCGATCGGCTCATCGGCAAGGATCAGCGGGCTTTCCTGCGCCAATGCGCGCGCGATCAGAACGCGGGCCTGCTCGCCGCCCGATAGCTGCGTGGCGGCCCTGTCGCGGTAGGTTTCCAGCCCCATGCGCGCAAGAGCCTCGTTAACTGCGCCCGCCCCGCGTGTGGCCTGATCGCGCCCGTGGGGCAGCCGCCCCAGCGCCACCAACTCGGCCACCGACAGCCCCCAAGCGATCTCGCGCGCTTGCGGCAACCACGCAGCCGCGCGCGCCCGCGCCATCGGATCAAGCTGCGCCAGAGAACTTTCGCCGCGATGCGCGATCAGCCCCAAAGCGGCGCGCATCAACGTGGTTTTGCCTGCGCCATTCGGGCCGATCAGGCCGATAAATTCGCCGGGACCGATGCTGGCGCTCACATCATCCACCACCGGGCATTGCCCGCGCAACACGGTCAGGTTTTTCAAGGTCAACATCATGACTCGCGCCCCATCTTGCGGATCATCGCAAGGAAGAACGGCGCGCCCACGATGGCCGTCAGCACCCCCAGTTTAAGGTCACGTTCGGGCGCAATCACGCGCGTCGCGATATCGGCCGCCAGCAACATCGCCGCCCCGCCAAGCGCCGAAGTTGGCAACAGTCGCGACGGGCGCGACCCTACCGCGCGGCGCAGCAGATGGGGCACGACAAGGCCAACAAAGCCGACCGCGCCCGCCACCGCCGTCGCCGCCCCCACCATCAGCGCGCTGCCAAACACGATCTGCAGGCGCAGCCGTTTTAGCGACACGCCCATCGAGGCAGCGGCGTCCTCGCCCAAGCTCAGCGCATCCAGCCCCGCACCCGAGCGCAGTAAAATCACCGCGCCGAGCATCAGGAAGGGGGCTGCCAGCGCGACATGGTTCATCGAGCGATCCGCGAGCGAGCCCATCATCCAAAACACAATTTCAGCCGCGGCATAGGGCGATGGCGCAAGGTTTAACACCAGCGCCGTCGCCGCCCCCGCCAGCGCCGACACCGCGATCCCCGCGAGGATCAGCACCAGCGCGCGCGCCTCGCGCCCCGCCAGCGTCAGGATCAGCGCCACCGCCACGCCTGCGCCTGCCAAAGCGGCCAAAGGCAGCGCCAGCGCGAAACTCGCATAAAGCCCCGTCTGGATCGCAATCACTGCCCCAAGGGCCGCCCCCGCCGACGTGCCAATCAGCCCCGGCTCGGCCAACGGGTTGCGCAAAAAGCCCTGCATCGCGGCACCCGACAACCCCAAAGCCGCGCCTACACCGACACCCAAAATCGCGCGTGGCAGGCGCAACTCGCGCATCACCAGCCCCGGCGCGCCTTGGCCCGTGACCAGCGCGCGCAGCCCCTCAATCGGGCCGATCCCCGACGGCCCGATCAGCAGCGAGGCGGTGAACAGCGCCACAACCAACAGCGTCAGGTAGATGAGGATCGCGCGATAACTCATTGTGTTGCCTTGTTTCGTTCGATCTTGCGCCCGAACGCGGCCAGATCAGCGACAGCCCCCAGCATCGCAGGCCCGCCACAGGTCCAGCGCGCATCACGCAGGCCTTGCACCGTGGGCAGATCGCGCAACACCGGATGCTCCAGCACCGCTTGCGCGCGGCTCGTGCCCATCTTGCCCTGAGAGCCGCCCATGATCACGAGGTCGGGGCGATCCATCACCAAATCTTCCAGCGGCAAGCGCCCGCCCCAATCCAGCCCCGGCCCGCTGACGACATTGTCAAACCCCGCCATCGCAAGGATCTGCCCCTCCAGCGTGCGCGGCCCGTAGCCATAGCCCGACGGCCCGATTACCGCCGCGCGCAGCCCCGGCGCGGGCCGCTTGATCGCAGCCAATCGCGCGTCAAACCCCGTCAGCATTTTCGCCGCGCGATCAGGGTGGCCCAGCAACGCACCCATCGTCGTGATACGCGCGCGGATTTCGGGCAACGAGGTGCCCGGCGGCAGTTGCTCAACCCGCAGACCAAGCGTTTTCAGCATCGCAATCGTATCGGGATTTGACCACGTATCCGCCAGCACCAGATCGGGATGCAGAATCGAGATTTCCTCGGCACGGCCATAGTTTTCTGGGTATTCCTCAGCCTGCTTCCAGCGCACCGACATGTTCGGGTCGGTCGCGAAATGGCTAAGACTAACAATCTGCCCCTGATCGGCCAGCGCCAGCGCCAGCTGATCGGTGCACAGGTTCATCGACACCACACGGGCGGGCGCAACCGGCGCGGAGGTCTCCCCCCGCGCCGGAACTGCAAGCAAAAAGCCCGCAGAGATCAGCGCGATAAACGCCGCGCCAAGGCGATCAGAACGCCGCACGCAGCCCCACATAAGCGGTGCGTCCGGCGGTACCATAACCCGGAAACTGCTGGTATTGCTCATCCAACAGGTTTTCGACGCGCAAATACAGCTGCTTGCCCTCGCCTAAATCGTAATTCAGCTTTGCATCGACCAAAGTGTAATCTTCCATCGCGGTGCCATTGATTGGTGCCCGATCGGCCACATGTCGCAGCACCATCGCACCGTTCAGACGATTGCTGATCTCTGCATCGAGCGACGCGCTGAAATTGTTGCGCCCGAAAGTCTGGCTCCAACTGGAACCGTAACCCAGATCGGTCGGGTTCTGCGGGTCAATGTAGGTGTAGGACAGCGTGTAGCCGAAACGCGGCGAGATTTTGCCCTTGGCCTCCAGCTCAATCCCCTGACGCACCGTTTTGCCCGAGGTCTGAAGATAATTCATCCCGTTATAGACGATCAGATCGCGTGTCTCGACACGGAACAACGTGCCACGCAACGAGGTCTCGCCCCAGTTCTTTTGCAAGCCCAAATCGTAACTGACAGATTTTTCGGGATGCAGCGTCGTGTCGCCATAGGGGCCGTATAGCTCGTAGCCTGAAGGCCCGCGATAGCCGGTGCCGATCGCACCGCGCAGCAGCAGGTCGTCCGCGAGTTTCCAAGTCAGCCCCATCCGTCCGGTCGTGAAGTCACCATAGCGGCTGTTGTGATCGTGGCGCAAAGAAACGACTAAATCGGCCCGAGGCGCAAGCGTGACATCATATTCGCCGAAAACGCCCGTGGTTTCCTGGGTCGCGCCAGCACTAATTGGGCCGTAGGCGCTATAGCCACCTTGCGAAAATTCCTCATGGCGATAATCAAGACCAAGACTGAGCCGCCCCGCCGCCAGATCGCGCGCGGCCACCCAAGATGCGGTGCGGCGTTTGCCTGAGAACAAATAGTTGGAATATTTGTCACTTGAACCGATGACTGCATAGGTGACCGGATCGTAGTCGGCACCGAGATTGTGGAAATAGGTCTGCCGTTCGATCGTGTAATAGCTGGCATCGATCTTGTGATTCCAGCCAGCGGCATCAAATTGCGCAAAAACCCGCGCTCCGCGCTGCTGCGACTTTCCGAAATCGTCGTAACTGATGCCATCTGCAATGTTCACCGAGGGCGATGCGAGACTCTCAAAGACATACTGCGGGTCAAGTTCGCCATAAGAGTTCTGGGCAAACGCCGAAAAGCCGATCAGCACGCCGTTTTCGAGCCGGGTCTGTCCGCGCGCCGAAATTCGCTCGGAATGATAACCATCGGCTTCGGAATTGCCGTCGCGCGCCTCGGCGATCGAATACCCGGAGGTGCGAATTTTCGACAATTGCATCGACAACTCATCCTCGCCGCGCTTCCAGCCTAGGTTGTAAGCCGCATTCAGCGATGCGCGCGAACCCGCCTCAAGCGTGTAGCCCTGACTGATCCCCTCACGGCTTGGGCGGGGCGTATCGAGGCTGATTACCCCTCCCACCGCCTGACCGCCATAAAGCGCCGATTGCGACCCGCGCAAAATCTCGACCCGCTCGTAGTTTAGCGAATTGAGACGACCAAAATCAAAGGCGGTCTGGGGGCCCGAAGGATCGGACACGTCAATCCCGTCGACACGCACCTTAATATAGTTTTGCGAAACGCCGCGGATCGACAGCCCCGTCTGCGTGCCGATCGGACCGCGCGTCAATATGCTAACCCCCGGGGTCATCGCAAAGATCGAGGTCAGTCGCGTATCGCCCGAGCGTTCCAAATCGGCCTTTGACAGAACGGTTACCGATTGCGCCGTTTTGCTGTCCGAACGCGGTTCGAGCGCGCCATAATAGACCACAATCTCATCCAGCGCATAAGGTTGGCTGTCTTGCGCCAAGGCGGGGGTTGTGAGTGTGGTGGACAGCAGCAGGGCGGCTGTCAGATGGGTGGTTTTCATATCCAAATCCCTCGAAACGCAGCGCTTAGCTTGCGTGAACTTCGCGTTATAAGTCTTTGGAAAAATAAAATTTCCGCCGACGGTGAGAGTGTCACCACGAGCGGAACACCGCCTCTCCCGCACGCCCCGCGCAGGCAGAAAGGATGAGCGCCTCGGCAGGTCTCCTGGCTTGCGGGTCGTCGCTCGGGCTGGCCTTCCCGGATCATCGACCCAGTGGCTAAAGTCAGCCGTCACTCACCGCTCACAGTTGCGGGGGCAGCCCCGGAATAAGCGCAATGCGCGCGTCACCGGGTTCCCTTTTGATCCGCAGGTGCGGAACCGAAGTGCGCTCGGGATGCCGCGCCCAGCGCCGCGAGTCAAGAAAAATTCAATCCTCGTGAGGCACGCCAAGGCGCCGGTTGAACCGGATCGAGGACAACAGAGCAAACCCGATCAACCCCGCGCCCACCAGCCCGGTAATTGCCTCGGGGACATGCACGAGGGTTTGGGCAAACATCACCATCGACAGGATCAGGATTGACCAAAATGCGCCATGTTCGAGATAGCGAAATTCCGAGAGCGTGTTGCGCTCCACCAGCATCAGCGTCATCGAGCGCACATACATCGCCCCCACGCCCAGACCGATGGCGATCAGGAACAGGTTTTGCGTCAGCGCAAACGCCCCGATCACGCCATCGAAGCTGAACGAGGCATCCAGCACTTCGAGATAAAGAAACGCCCCCAACCCGGCGCGCGCGGCCTCGGTGGCAAGGCTTGCGCGATCAAGCACCTGCCCCAACACCTCAACGGCCAGAAACGTTGCCAGCCCCGCGATCGAGGCAAACATAAAGTCGCCCTCACGCCCCTCGGGCAGGATCCAGGTAAAGCCAAGGATCACCAGCAGCACAAAGCCGATCTCTAGCCCGCGCACCGAGGCACAGGCCCGCATCCGGCATTCAAGCGTATGAATCCAATGGATTTCCTTGCCCTCGTCGATGAAGTAATTCAGCGCGACCATCATCAGGAACGCGCCGCCAAATCCGGCAATCGACAGATGCGCACCGTCGATGATGCGGGCATATTCGGCGGGCTGTTGCGCAGCCAGTTGGATCGCCTGCCACGGCCCGATCCCGGCGGCGATCACCACGATCAGCAGCGGAAACAAGACACGCATCCCGAACACCGCGATCAGGATGCCCCATGTCAGGAACCGCTTTTGCCAGATCGGGCTCATGGTCTTGAGCTTGTTGGCGTTCACGATGGCATTGTCGAAACTCAGCGAGATTTCCAACACTGCCAGCACCGCTGCAATCAGCAGAAAGGACACCGCCCCGCCCCAACCGCCGGAATGATAATAGCCAAGCGCGAATGCCCCGATGAGGCCCGCGATGGTCACTACGAAAGCCCATGTAAAATATCGCATCGCGCTGGTCATGCTGGCTCCCGCTGTCCCCTGATCGCATGATGCGCAAATAAGAAGCCGCGGACGTTCACACAAGGCATGACGCTGCGAGAGGGATTCGCTGTGGCAGGAATGCCTGCCGCCCTAAAGGCCTGCCTCGTCCAGCCAGCCTTTGATGCGTTTGGCGTTCACGCCAAGATCGGATGAGCCAAACACCAGATGGCCGCGAATTTGCAGCGTATCGCCTGAGATCCAGACATTGGTGACATCGGGAAAGCCCCAAAAGGACGAGCGGGTGACATAGCTGGCATGACCTGCTGCAACGCTTCCAGCCACCTGTTGGGTGCGTGCGGTGGCGCGAATGATGCGGTCCAGCGCGCTCATGGATGCAGCCGGGTCGCTTGGCTTGCGCGCGCCCTGAAAACCGCCGGTTTCGGGGTAGTCTCCGGGGGGCTTGGACAGCCCGTCCACCGCATAACGCGCAGGATCAATCGGGGCCCGCCGCACATAGGCATCGCCCGCCGCGATCAGCACCACGACAATGACAATCCCCCACATCAACACTTTCATACCCCCTCCTTGCGCAAGCCCCACCCTGCCAGCGCCAGCAATTCCGTCGCGACATGCGCGCCCGCGACGGCCGTCACCCCGGTCGGATCATAAGGGGGCGAGACCTCGACCACGTCACCGCCGATCATGTTGATCCCCTTAAGCCCGCGCAGCAGTGCCGCCGCCTGCCAGCTTGCCAGACCGCCCCAAACCGGCGTGCCCGTGCCCGGCGCAAAGGCCGGATCAAGACCGTCGATATCAAAGGTGACATAGGTGGGCCGGTCCCCCACCACGTCACGGATGCGCGCCAGAGTCGCGTCGATTCCGTCCTGATGCACCGAGGGCGCATCCAAGATCGTGACACCCAGCGTATCGGGGTTATCGGTGCGGATGCCGACCGAGACCGTCGTCTCGGGCGCGACCAACCCCAGTTTGAGCGCCTTATAGAGAAACGTGCCATGATCGATCCGGCTCATGTCGTCATCCGCCCAAGTGTCGGAATGCGCATCGATCTGGATCAGCGCCACCGGGCCGTGTTTGGCCGCCACCGCGCGCAGGATCGGCAGCGTGATGAAATGATCGCCCCCCAGCGTGATCGGCACCACGCCGGCGTTGATGATACCCGCCAGATGCGCCTCGATCCGGGCGGGCACCTCGGGCACATTGGCGTAATCAAACGCCATATCGCCGTAGTCGACGATGGCCAGCTCGCTTAGCGGATCATAGCCCCAACCATAGGGCGCATCGAACGCCTGCAAGCTGCTTGCCTCACGGATCGCGCGCGGGCCAAACCGTGTGCCGGGACGGTTGGTCACCGCCTGATCGAACGGGATGCCCGTCACCGCAATCTGCGCCCCGCTCAGGTCTTTGCTGTAGCGACGGCGCAGGAAACTGGTCGCCCCGCCGAAGGCGTTCTCGAAACTCAAGCCGCGCAGCTCGGCGCGTGTGAAAGCCTGATCTATCTGTGTCTTTGCATCTTCAAGTGCCATAACGCCCCCTTTGCAAGCCTCAGATGTGACGCGATGCGCAGGTCGGGTCAAGCGCGCACCGCCGTTCCCAGCGACACCCTGCCACACCGTCAGAATTCAAAATTGACACTTTTAATTGATCCACATCAATCTGTTCACAGTTTCGTTACCTTAGAACGATTATACTTTTCCGAGCTACGGAGGACCACAGCCATGAAAAAGTTACTCGTCACCGCGCTTGCTGCCAGCACGGCACTCGCAAATGCCGCATTTGCGGATGACGCCGAATTGCGCGCCGAAGCCAAGGGTTACTTTGAGGCGATCCCGCTTCAGGCCCCGATGCTTGAGGGCAACGTGCTGTCACGCGATCGCATCGAACTCGGTAAAAAGCTGTTCTTTGATCCGCGCATGTCGCGCTCGGGTCTGTTTTCGTGCCAGTCGTGCCACAATGTCGGTATCGGCGGCGTGGACGGGCTGGAAACCTCGATCGGGCATGGCTGGCAGAAAGGTCCGCGTAACGCCCCGACCATGCTGAACGCCGTGTTCAACGTCGCCCAGTTCTGGGATGGCCGCGCCCCCGATCTCGCCGAGCAGGCCAAAGGCCCGCTGCAAGCCAGCGTCGAGATGAACAACACGCCCGAAAACCTGCTGGCAACGCTGAACTCGATGCAACCCTATGTCGATGAATTCAAGACCTCGTTCCCCGGTGAAGAAGACCCGGTAAGCTTTGACAATTTCGCCAAGGCAATTGAGGCGTTTGAAGCCACGTTAATCACGCCCAATTCGGCCTTTGACAAGTTCCTGATGGGCCAGGACGCGGCCATGACCGATCAGGAAAAGCGCGGTCTGGCCCTGTTCATGGATGAGGGCTGTGCGGCCTGTCACCAAGGCATCAACGTGGGTGGTCAAGACTACTACCCCTTCGGTCTGGTGGAAAAACCCGGCGCAGACGTGCTGCCCGAGGGTGATCACGGTCGCTTTGCTGTGACCGAAACGGCCGATGACGAATATGTCTTCCGCGCCGGGCCACTGCGCAATATCGCGCTGACCGCGCCTTACTTCCACTCCGGCACGGTTTGGGAATTGCGCGATGCGGTGGCGATTATGGTCGACTCGCAGCTTGGGTCCGATCTCAGCGACGAGCAGATCGACGACATCACCGCCTTCCTTGGCGCGCTGACCGGCGAGCAACCCGAGATCGTGCACCCGATCCTGCCTGCGCGCACGAAAGCCACGCCCAAGCCCTACACGATGCTCACCGAGCAATAAGCGGGGCTGAACGGCTGAAACATCTAGGCGCGCGGGGGCAACCTCGCGCGCTGTTTTTATGTTCGGCGGCCCGATCCTCAAGAAACAGCGCGCCGCCACTAGCGCATGAAAAAGGGCGGGCACAGGCCCACCCTTCAACGCTTTATAATGTCGGTCTGATCACTCGGGCTGGCAAATCTCGCCGCGCATAATCCCAAGAATGGTGCGCCAGACAAGCACAACGATCAGGATCGTCAGCGCCACGAGGAACCCCATTCCCAGCCGTGCATGCGCGACAGAATGAGCATGTTCGCCATGCAGGAACGTCGCGATGGTCAGCGCGGCCAGCGGAAAACTAAGCGCCCAGAAGCTCATGGCGAAGGGCAGACGCAAGATGCGCGGGATCTGCACCGCCACGAGAGCGGCAAACACATAGGCCAGCGACAGCAGGATATGGGCGAACGGATCAACCCCGTGGCCGATCACCGCGCCCGGCGTGACCGGTTCGCCCGTCAAACGCAGCCAAGAGATAAAGGCAATCGCGGGCGGCGCGATCATGATCACCAAGGTCGGCTGCAACTTGCCCGGCATTGGGTCGTGAAACACCAGACGGTTGAACACCAGCGTCAGCAAGATCACCCAAAAGATCAGCCCCGCCGAGAAGAACAGCCAACTGATCTCGACAAAGCCCAGTTGCGCCCCTGCGATTGGCACAATCACATTACCCACCGCCGGGATAAACCATGCCGGGTTCAACTGCCCATGCATGAAGGACCGCGTGCCAATCCAGTTCGTCACAACCGCCAGCGTCAGCACCCCTTGCGCCAGAGTGCCCAAGATCCAAAGCGCTAGCGCCAAGGGCTGTGACACGCTCATCGCGATGATTGCCAACAGCAGCAGCGACACCGCGATGGTAGGGAAAAAGGCCAGCCGGATCGGGTGGTGCCACTCTTCTTTCACCGCGTGGGGGTATTTGGCGGCCTTGGCGAGGTAAAACACCGAGATCAGCACAAAGACGAGTGCAGTAAAGGCAAACATCACCTGATAGGGCAGCGGCCCCAGCCCCATCGGCTTGGCCGCCGCGCGCAGCGCCAGCGTGAACCCGCCCAGCCCCATCGTTGTGGCAAAAAACGTGATCGGGAAATGTTCGAGCCGGTTATGCGCCTCGCTTGGCGCCATTTCAGTCGTGCTCATTTTGCGCTCTCCAGTTGGGCCGCGCTTTGGCGACCCTTGGTCAAAGATTGAACAGTATAGACAAGGATCGCCGTGCCGATAGCCCCCGCGCCTGCGACACCAAGAAGCACGATCCAGTCAATCGGGCCGCCGATATCGGACAGGCTGGAATGGGTCGCCCATTGCACGAACACCACCGCCGCGACCGCGCCGAATGGCATAAACATCTGCGCCAGCAGGAATTTGCGCGCCGAGAGGTGACGGTCGCGGATCAGCACATAGAGATACCCCGCCGTGATCAGCACCGCCGCGCCTACCATCGACCAGAACAAGGCGCGCCCGAAGATTTCTTCGAACACCGCGATCAGGGTTTCCAAGGTCAGTTCTTGCATGATGGCCTCCTCAGGCTTTGCCGCGCAGCATGGCGTTATAGGTCGGTTTCAGGGCGACTTCCTTCATCAGCCACGAAATCCACAGCTCTTCGAGCGGCGAGATCACACCGGGGAATGACGGGGTCAGACGGTTCTCATAGTCGAACTCGACCAGCATGGCGCGCCCCACCTTGGTGATCAGCGGGCACGAGGTATAACCGTTGTAAATCGCGCTGCCCTCACGGCCCTGCACGGCGGCGACCAGATGATCCTCGACCACCGGAATTTGCCATTTCACCGACGCTGCGGTTTTGCCCTTGGGCACGCCCGCAATATCGCCAATGCCAAAGACATTGGGATAGCGGTGATGGCGCAGGGTTTCCTGATCAACCTCCAGCCAATCCTGCCCGATCCACTTATCCGCCCAAGCCAGCCCGGACTCGCGCACCACGTCAGGCGCGCGTTGGGGCGGGATGACATTGGTGAAATCATAGGTGATCTTCTCGACCCGTTCGGGGGTCACGGAAACGGTATTGTCGGGATTGATTTTCTTGCTTTCGGGAACGCGGTAATAGGCCTCGCGCGTGGCGGTATCGATACCCGTAAGAATGTGATTGTAACGCGTGTCGAAATCATGCTCGCCAAACAGCAGCTTGACCTTTTCATCCACCACCGGAACCGAGAACAACGTGGCATTATGGGCCGTATAGATCACCTGCGCATTTTCGCGCGTGCCTTTACGGCGCAGATAATCATCCGTCAGGAACGTGTATTTCAGCGGCGCACCGGCGCATTTCATCTCGGTCGCGGGGCGGCCAAACAGCGCCACACCGCCTTTATCGGTGAACTGGTCCATCGCCTTCCAGGTGCGCGCGGCGTACTCGGGTCCGGCATAAACCGCGCCGATCCCGTTCTCGCCGACCTGATCGAGAGAGAACCCCTCGACCGCGTCCCAATCCAGCTTGAGCCCCGTGGCTACGACCAGATAATCGTAATCGACCGCCTCGCCACCTTGCGTGGTGATGCGCTGCGCTTCGGGGTCGATGGCGGCGGCGTAATCCTCGATCCATGTCACGCCCGAGGGCAGCCAGTCGCCCGTGCCGCTGACCGAATAGTCGGCCGGTTTCAGACCCGCCGCGATCAGCGTAAAGCCGGGCTGATAATAGTGATCCTTGCGCCCGTCGATCAGCGTGATCTGCGCGCCCTCAAGACGTTGCACCAGCCGATTGACCAGCCCCGTCCCCGCAGCCCCCGACCCAACAATCACAATCTTCGCCTTGGTCTGCACCATCGCCTGAGCATTGGCCGCACGGCCAAACGCGCCAAGGGCCGCCGCACCGCCTGCCAAGCCAAGAAATCCACGCCGGGATGGCTTGAAGTTGAAATCTGTCATGCGGGCTACCTCCAAAAACATATTCGTTGGCCTGCATGTATTCCATCGTGTACCGCGACGGGCGCTGACATAATGACGCATCTGTGATGTATTATTTATCGGACCGTGATCTGATACAAATCAAACCGGGCGCAAAAATAATCGCGTATGGGTAAAGTCACCCAAGCCTCGGAGGCATAGATGCGGCTGACCACTCGAAGCAACCTTGCGATGCGTGTGCTGATGTTTTGCGCGGTAAATCCAAACCGGATCGTGCGCAAACACGAGATCGCCGTGGCCTGCAATGCCTCGGAAAACCATCTTGCCCAGGTTGTGAACACGCTGGCCCAGACGGGGTTTATTCAGACACATCGCGGTCGCGCGGGCGGCTTGGAACTGGCACGCGCCCCCGCGAAAATCGGGGTCGGAGATGTGCTGCGCAGCTTTGAGGGGATTTTGCCCTTCGCGGAATGTTTTGACGCGAAGACAAACACTTGCCCGCTGTCGCAGGCCTGCTTGTTGCGCGAGGCGTTGATAGATGCGTTGGAGGCGTTCTATACCTCGCTGGATCGCAGGACGCTCGCCGATCTGATTGAGGATAACGCAGCCCTTGAGGCGATTTTGCATATGGATAAGGGCGCGCGCGGGCGTATCTGTGCCGTAGGTAGCACAGCAAACAGGGCCTCCTAGCAAAGTTCAGCGCTCCCCAAACACCGTGCCACAAAAAAGCCCGAATCATCGGCCAGCAGCGCGTTTCGTGTCGCTTGCGTCACAGTTTCCTGACGCGCGATCACGCGAATGCGCTCAGAATTCAGTTTTACTTGACCCCCCCTTTAAACCGCCCAAGCCTGAGCCTAATTGTCGCACTACAAGCGGGACTCACCCCGCAAACGCGACTCATGATGAGGCAAGTGTCATGCAACAGCAATCGGGCGGCCAATCGGGCCAACAACAACAGGGCGGATCGCCCCGTCCCAGCCAGCAACAAGGCCAAGGCGGCGGCGCGCAGCAACAGGGCGGCACCGTCTTTAACGACTGGGCGTCGATCTAGGATCGCCTTGGCGACGCGTCCTCACGGGGGCGCGAGTCGCCTGCCCTGAGCGACGCTATTTTTCGCAATCTTGCCCCTCTTTCCGGACAGACTTGCGCAATCTTGCGCCGCACGTCACTCTACCCCCCTCGCGATTGCGTGCAGGTGTCAGATGAGTGACGAGATTACCTCAATTTCCGGTCTTGGCCCTGCCAGTGAGCAGGGCTTTGCCCGTGCCGGTATCACCAGCGCGCAGCAGTTGCGCGCGCTTGGTGCCCATGAGGCCTATCGCGCCTGGTTAGCGGTGGGCAATTACGCACATTTCATCAGCTATTACGCGCTGCATATGGCGTTGCAAGGTCGCCCTTGGAACGATTGCCGGGGCGCGGAGAAAGCAAAGCTGCGCAAATCCTTTGACGCGCTCTGCGCCGAGGTGAAAACCGACCCACCCGCAACAGACAAAGGCCGCACCCGATTGGATGCGGCCCTTGATGAGATTGGTTTGCGCGAAAAACGCTGATTAGCCGACGATTTCGAGACCCGAGAAGAAGAAAGCGATTTCTTCTGCCGCGGTTTCGGGCGCGTCCGAGCCGTGCACCGAGTTCTCACCAACCGACAGGGCGAATTCCTTGCGGATCGTGCCGTCTTCGGCGTCGGCGGGGTTGGTCGCGCCCATCACTTCGCGGTTTTTCAGGATCGCGCCTTCGCCCTCAAGCACCTGCACGACGACCGGCTCGGAGACCATGAACTCGCACAGTTCGCCATAAAACGGGCGCTCTTTGTGGACTGCGTAGAACTGACCGGCTTGTTCCAACGTCATCTGGATGCGTTTTTGCGCGACGATGCGCAGACCCGCTTCCTCAAACTTGGCGTTGATTTTACCGGTGAGGTTGCGCTTGGTTGCATCGGGCTTGATGATGCTGAACGTGCGTTCGATGGCCATGTGAGACCCTTTCTTTCATGCTTCTTGGCCGGTCGATCCGGTCCTGAATATCACGCGCCTGCTATCATGCAGCTTAAGACTTGAAAAGCCCTCACGCGTCTGTTGCGCCCCGATATGGCACAGCTTCGTTGCGATTTGATGAAGGGGCGCACGCCTTTTATGGGCAACAAATTCGCCCCATCCGCGCAGCGCCGATTGACGCGCCCGCCCGCCTGCTGCAAGGGAGGGCGCATGTTGCGCATCAAAGATATATCCTATTCGATCGAAGGCCGCCCGCTGTTTGCAGGCGCCTCTGCCACCATCCCCGAGGGCCATAAGGTCGGCCTTGTCGGGCCAAATGGCGCGGGCAAAACCACGCTGTTTCGCCTGATCCGGGGCGAGTTGACGCTGGATGGCGGGGAAATCACCCTGCCCTCGCGTGCCAAGGTTGGCGGTGTGGCGCAGGAAGTGCCCTCATCCTCAACCTCGCTGCTCGATACGGTTCTTGCAGCAGATGAGGAACGCGCCAGCCTTCTGGCGGAATCCGAAACCGCCACCGACGCTCATCGCATCGCCGATATCCAGACCCGTCTGGTCGATATTGACGCGTGGTCGGGTGAGGCGCGCGCCAGTTCGATCCTGCGCGGTCTTGGCTTTGACAACGAGGCCCAGGCCCGCCCCTGTTCCGATTTCTCGGGCGGTTGGCGGATGCGCGTGGCGCTGGCGGGGGTGCTGTTTGCCCAGCCTGACCTGCTGCTACTGGACGAACCGACGAACTATCTCGATCTGGAAGGTGCGCTTTGGCTGGAGCAATATCTCGCCCGCTACCCCCACACCGTCATCGTGATTTCGCACGACCGCGATTTGCTCAACCGCGCGGTCGGCGCGATCCTGCATCTCGAAGAGCGCCAGCTCACGCTGTATCAGGGCGGCTATGACACGTTTGCGCGCACCCGTGCGCTTCGCCGTGAGGCCCAAGCCGCACAGGCCAAGAAACAAGACACCCGGCGCGCCCATCTGCAAAGCTTCGTGGATCGCTTTCGCGCCAAGGCCAGCAAGGCCAAACAGGCCCAAGCCCGCGTGAAGATGCTCGAAAAGATGGTGCCGATCACCGCGCCCGAAGAAGCCGCGCAACAGGTGTTCAGCTTCCCCGAGCCCGAACAGCTGAGCCCGCCGATCATCACGATGGAGGGCGCGGCGGTCGGCTATGGTGGCCCTGCGATCCTCAAGCGGCTGGATCTGCGCATCGATCAGGACGACCGCATCGCGCTGCTCGGGCGCAATGGCGAGGGCAA
The DNA here is from genome assembly GCF_000714545.1 of Thioclava indica. Classification (GTDB taxonomy): domain Bacteria; phylum Pseudomonadota; class Alphaproteobacteria; order Rhodobacterales; family Rhodobacteraceae; genus Thioclava; species Thioclava indica. The sequence continues at coordinate 6,516 of NZ_AUNB01000017.1, read as the reverse complement.
ATCAACGCTTTCTAAATTTCTGGCCGATAAGCTGACGGCGATGGAGGGCAAGATCACCCGGTCGTCCAAGCTGCGCATCGGCTATTTCGCGCAGCATCAGGTGGACGAGTTGCATCTTGATGAAACGCCCCTGCAGCACCTGCGCAGCCAGCGCCCGGATGAGGCGCAAGCGAAACTGCGCGCGCGGCTGGCGGGCTTTGGTCTGCGCGCCGATCAGGCGGAAACCGCCGTGGGCAAGCTCTCGGGCGGGCAAAAGGCGCGGCTGTCGCTGCTGCTGGCGACGCTTGATGCGCCCCATCTGCTGATTTTGGACGAGCCGACCAACCACCTTGATATCGAAAGCCGCGAGGCGCTGGTCTCGGCGTTGACCGAATATTCCGGCGCGGTGATTTTGGTCAGCCACGACATGCATTTGCTTAGCTTGGTGGCGGATCGGCTGTGGCTGGTCAAAGATGGCGGCGTCGCACCTTATAGTGGCGATCTTGACAGCTATCGCGCCGAATTGCTGGCCCCGCCCGCCCCGGCAGGCAAACAGAAACCGGCCAAACAGACGCAGAAAGCCACGCCCGCCGCAGCGCCCACGCCAAGCGCGCCAAAGCCCGCGCGCGATGCACGTCAAAACCTGAAAAAGGCGCTGCGCGAAAGCGAGGCGCGCGTGGCCAAGCTAGCCGAGATGATGGAAAAGCTGGACGCGATCATGGCCGATCCCAAGCTTTACGCCACCGCCCGCGCAGCCGAGGCCGAGCGTTGGTCAAAGAAACACGCCGAGCTGCGCACCGCGATGACCCGCGCCGAGGCGCTATGGCTTGAAGCGCTGGAAAACTTCGAGGCAGCGGAGAAAAGCTGACCGCGCAGCCGCCTTGCCTTCAAAACACCAGTTCACGCCCGACGCCCCTTGCGCGCCGGGCGTTTTTTCGTATCCAAAATTTATTTCCGATTGTTTCGCTCAACTATTGACGAAACCGTGATCGCCTTTTACCTCTGACCGCGAACCACGTCACAGGAGAGAGACATGAAAACGCCCCTACCCCTGACTTTGACCCTGCCTTTGGCTGCCCTGATCGCCAGCCCCGCGCTGGCAGATGTGAACGTCTATTCGCATCGCCAACCCGAGCTGATCGCCCCGCTGTTTGACGCCTTCACCGCGCAAACCGGCATCAAGGTGAACACCGCCTTCGTTGATAAGGGCATGCTGGAACGCCTGCGCGCCGAGGGCAAACGCAGCCCCGCCGATCTGGTGCTGACGGTCGATATCGCGCGCGTCAAAGAGGTGGTGGATGCGGGCGTGACCCAGCCCGTCGACGACCCTGTCCTGATCGCGGCAATCCCCGCCAATCTGCGCGATCCGAACAACCAGTGGTTCGCGCTGAGCACGCGGGCGCGCATCGTCTATGCCTCGAAGGATCGCGTCGCGCCGGGCGAGGTGACCACCTATGAGGATCTCGCCGATCCGAAATGGAAGGGCCGGATCTGCACCCGCTCTTTCACCAATGATTACAACGTCGCCCTCACCGCGGCCTATCTGGCCCATCACGGCGAGGAGGCGACCAAGACTTGGCTCGAAGGCCTCAAGGCCAATCTCGCCAAGAAGCCCGAGGGCAATGATCGCGCGCAGGTCAAGTCGATCTGGGCAGGCGAATGCGATATCTCGCTGGGCAATACCTATTACATGGGCCAGATGCTGGCCGATCCCGAACAGCAGGAATGGGCCAACGCGGTGCGCCTTGAATTCCCGGTGTTTGAGGGCGGTGGCACGCATGTCAACATCTCGGGCGTGGCGATGACGCAATCCGCGCCGAATAAGGCCGACGCGTTGAAATTGATGGAATTTCTGGTCTCGGACGCAGCGCAGGAGATCTATGCCGAGACCAATCACGAATTCCCGGTCAAGGCTGATGTGAAACGCTCGGATCTGGTGGCAAGCTGGGGCGAATTGACCCCCGATACCCTGTCGCTTGAAGAGATCGCGCAGCTTCGTCCCGCCGCGCTGAAACTGATCGATCAGGTCGATTTCGACGGCTAAAGCGCGTTATTGCGCAGCGATTGCAAACTCCAGATCGGCGCCGATGCGCGTGCGCGCCATCGCGGCGATCTGGTCCATATCGCAGCTATAACGTTGGCGCAGTTTCATCGTCTCCAGCACGTCAAACCCGGCCAGCGGCGCGCCTTGGGGTTGGCGGGCGTGAAACTTGCTGAGGCGGTGCATCTGCTGCGGGGCCAGTGTGACATTGGCGCGCAACAAGCGCTGCATCATAGCAATTTCGCTATCGGAGTGATCAGCCAGCGCGGGCGTGCGCGCATCAAGGCGCGCGCCGGGAACGAGGGCGGCCAGCGCCTCATCGACAAGAACGGGCGCGGGCAGCACAACGATCTCTTGCGGCTGTAGCGCGGCATGCAGATCCTCGATAACCTGCGCCCAACCGCGCGGACGTTCGACCAACCGCGTTGTCGCCCCCGCAAAGGGATTGAGCGCGCGCGTCACGGCCAGTTGGCGCCACATCATCGGGTAATATTGATCGTAAGGCAGGGTCTGGATCACGACACGCCCAACCGGCGCGCTTAGCCGCTGCGCAAACCGCGTCGCCCGCGCGCGCGCATCGCCAAAGAAGTGAAACAGCCCGCATTCCGCCTGACCAATCAGCGCAGCGTCCAGATGAATCTGCCCGCTCCGGTGCGGCCCCAGCACGGCCGCGCCATAGCCCGCTTTGGCCAGGTCTTTCTGCCCGCTTGCCAAGGTGCGCGCAACATGCGCCCCGAGCGCGCCCGAGGCGGGGGATGCGATGAAAAGATGATGGCGACGGGTCATGCTCTGCCTCCAGTTTGTCTGGTTGGCTTTAAAATTAGCGGCGCAATATGGCGAAAACGTGCCCCCTTAAGGTTGCTTTCACGGCGGATGGACAACGCCCGCGCCCTGTCCCATCTTGGCGCGAAATCGAGAGGGACATCATGACGCGCAAGATCATCATCGACACCGATCCCGGCCAAGACGACGCGGTCGCTATTTTGCTGGCACTGGCCAGCCCCGAGCTGGAGGTGCTTGGCATTACCTGCGTGGCGGGCAATGTGCCGCTGGCGCTGACTTCGCTGAATGCGCGCAAGGTGTGCGAACTGGCCGGGCGGCCCGATATGCGCGTCTTTGCCGGCTGTGATCGCCCGATGGCGCGCATGTTGGTCACCGCCGAAAATGTGCATGGCAAAAGCGGGTTGGACGGGATCGAACTGCCCGAGCCTGCGATGGCATTGCAAGATCAACACGCCGTCGATTTCCTGATCGAGACCCTGCGCGAGGCCCCTGCAGGCACGGTCACATTATGCCCGCTTGGACCGCTGACCAATATCGCGACCGCCTTTGAACGCGCCCCCGACATCAAGGACCGCGTGGCCGAGATCGTGCTGATGGGCGGGGCTTATTTCGAGGTCGGCAACACCACGCCAGCGGCAGAATTCAATATTCACGTCGACCCACAAGCCGCTGACATCGTGTTTAAATCAGGCGTTCCGATTGTGGTGATGCCGCTGGATGTGACGCATAAGGCGCTGACCTCGCGCGCCCGTGTCGAGGCGTTTCGCGCGATGGGCACGCAGGTGGGGCACGCGGTTGCAAGCTGGACCGATTTCTTCGAGCGCTTCGATATGGCGAAATACGGATCCGAGGGCGCGCCGCTGCATGACCCTTGCGTGATCGCCTATCTGCTCGCCCCCGATCTGTTCACCGGGCGCCATATCAATGTCGAGATCGAAACCCAGTCCGAGTTAACGATGGGCATGACAGTGGCCGATTGGTGGCGCGTCACCGACCGTGCGCCCAACGCTTTGTTCATCGGCGATATCGACGCGGCGGGGTTTTACGCGCTGCTGGTTGAACGCATCGGGCGGTTGTGAGATCGCGCGGGCGGGCACCGTCCAGCTCAGTCGCGATGCACCATGATGATTACGGTGGCGCGCTCGGGGAAATCGGCATGCGGGGCGGCCTCTTTCAGGTCTTGGCGCGCTTGATTGCGGGCGGCAGCGGGCAGCGTTTCCAGCAAGGATTGCGTGACGGGGCCGTCAAACCTCTCTGCCCGCATCCCCGCCTCATTCCGGGTGATCCACGTTTTCACAACACCGCGCTTGTGGCTGTAAGCCGCGTTCTCGGCCCCCGACGCTATGGCGCGAATGGGCAGCGTCAGCGGGTTGCCGATATGGTTTGCTTCGGTGCAACCGGCCAGAACCAGCGACGCAAAAAGGGGCGGCGTGATCTGGCGAAACCTTTTGAGCGTGCGACGGGACATGCATCCACCCTAGCACGCAACCCCGTTCCTTGCGACGGGGCACGGAAGGTTAAAGATGACATGGCAGGGCAAAGAGGGATTGGGATCATCCCGCGCCCGACCTATATCTGGAGAAAGGAGCGCGCATGACCCTCAGTTTCGACAATAGCTACGCCCGACTGCCTGCCGGATTTTTCGAACCCCAACCCGCCGATCCGGTGCCCGACCCCGCGCTTGTCGCGTTGAACCGGGATCTGGCGGCGCGGCTGGGGCTGGATGGCGATTGGCTGGCAGGCCCCGAGGGGCTGGCAATGCTGGCGGGCAACGCGATGCCTGAGGGGGCCGAGCCGATTGCGCAGGCCTATGCGGGGCACCAGTTCGGCGGCTTCGTGCCGCGTCTTGGCGATGGGCGCGCGGTACTGCTAGGCGAGGTCGTGGCACCGGACGGGGCGCGCTTTGATCTCGCGCTCAAGGGCTCGGGGCGCACGGCGTTCTCACGCGGGCGCTCGGATGGGCGGGCGTGGATCGGGCCGGTTCTGCGCGAATACGTGCTGTCCGAGGCGATGGCCGCGCTTGGCGTGCCCACCACCCGCGCGCTGGCTGCCGTGACCACGGGCGCAACCGTGTCGCGCGATGGCCGGCAGCGCCCCGGCGCAATTCTGACGCGCGTCGCGGCAAGCCATATGCGCGTCGGCACGTTCCAGTATTTCGCCGCGCGCGGCGATACGGATGCATTAGAGACGCTGTGTAACTATGCGATAACGCGCCATTATCCTGACGCGGACGGACCACTTGGCCTATTGCGCGCAGTCGCGGCGGCGCAAGGCGAACTGATCGCGGCGTGGATGTCGTTTGGCTTCGTGCATGGCGTGATGAACACCGATAATATGGCGATTTCCGGTGAGACGATTGACTATGGCCCCTGCGCCTTTCTCGATGAATACCATCCGCGCAAGGTGTTTTCCTCGATCGACCAGTTCGGGCGCTATGCCTTTGGCCAGCAACCCCAAATCGCGATCTGGAACCTCGCGCAACTGGCCACCAGCCTGCTGCCGCTGATGGGCGAGAAAGACGCCGCGATTGAGGCCGCCAGTGCCGCCGTTGACAGCTTTATTCCGATCTATCAGGCGGCTTGGCTGAAGCGGTTCGGGGCCAAGATCGGGCTGGCCGATGCAAGCGAAGACGACCTGCCGCTGATCCATTCCCTGCTGGAACGCATGGCGACAGAGCAGGCCGATTTCACGCGTGTTTTCAGCGCATTGTGGCGCGATCCTGATGCAGCCCGTACTGAGTTCACCGAAAGCCTTGCCTTTGATCAATGGGCCGAGGACTGGCGCGCACGGTTGCAAGATGAACCTGATCCCCGAGCCGTAATGGCGCGCGCCAACCCGCAACGCATTGCGCGCAATCATCAGGTGGAGGCGATGATCGAGGCTGCATTAGCCGGAGACTACGACCCCTTTCACAATCTCAACGCCGCCCTTGCGGACCCGTTTGTCTCCGATGCGCGTTTCCTGAAATATGAAACCGCGCCACGCCCTAAAGAACGCGTCTCGCGCACCTTCTGCGGCACCTGAGATTTAACTTGTAACGTATTGATAAAATGACACTTCGTATCGCCTCATATAATCTGCACAAATGCGTCGGCTCGGATGGGCGGCGCGATCCCGAGCGCATCATCGCCGTGATCAACGCCCTGCAAGCCGACGTGATCGCGCTGCAAGAGGTGGATCGCCGCATGGGCACGCGCCCCGCCGCGCTGGCGCAAAAGCTGATTGACACCGAGACCGATTTCGAGCGTCACGATATGCCCCGCACCGGCCCCGACAGTTTGGGCTGGCATGGTCAGGTCGTGCTGGTGCGGCGCGGCACGCGGGTGCTGGGGGTCGAGGCAATCACCCTGCCTGGTCTGGAGCCGCGCGGCGCGCTGGCGGTGAAAATCGCCCCTGATAATGGCGGGCCGTTCACGCTGGTAGGGGCACATCTGGGCTTAAGGCGCACGGATCGGCGCGCGCAATGGACGCGCATCGCGCAGCTGATGCGGGCCGCGCACCCTCATCCCGCGCTGGCGATTGGCGACTTTAACGAATGGCGCAACGAGCGCGGCTTTGAGACGCTGACCGGCTTTCACGTCCACGCCCCCGGTGCAAGCTATCCCGCGCGCGCACCGTTCGGGCGGCTGGACAGGGTCGTCACAGCACCGGGCTTGCTTGTCGTGCGTGCGGGGGTGCTGGATACGCCTCTGGCGCGCGTGGCCTCGGATCAT
>NZ_AUNB01000016.1 GCF_000714545.1 Thioclava indica | reverse complement strand
CCTCCGGTAAACCCGGGGCGGTTCACAAGCGTGTTTTCGAGGGCTTCAAGATCGGCCTCGCTCGCGCCTTCGGTTTTCAGGCGGTCGAGGGTTCCTTGATCGAGGCTCGCCTCGACACCTCGATCCGAGAGCAGGCGCCAAGCCTTGCGGTGGGCCCAGTCAAGCCGCCGATCTTCGTCGTTACAACTGCCATCCATCTTCTGGATCAGGTGCAGTTTCTCAAGCTTCGCCATTTCGGCCTGCGCAACTTGCGTCATCCAGGCGCGGGCCTCACTCTTCGTCAGGTAGTTTCTATCGATTGCATCAAACACTTTATCACTCTCCGCAGTTAATACCCGAGCGATTATAAGCGCTTTTGAGCGGTTTTGTGTGCGTAAAGAGATCTGAAGATCGAAGATTTCTGTGGATTGTGAACGCAACTTGCGCCGCCATTGATAAATCTGGCCGCGTTTTGAAAGGTGTGGCTGAGCATGAATCATGCGCGTTTCCCCGTTAGGGGCGAATCACGCGGAACCTGGAAGGTTGGTGTGACACCTTGGTGTGACACCAACGATGCCAACTTCGCTCGCACCCAATGAAATCAATGGGTTGGAAGGAAGATGGCTCCGGCGGTAGGGGGCGGAGCCATTTCGACTGCGCCGTAAGTCATTGGAAATATAGACAATGCGCTTCGTCTGTCCGTGGATTATGCCGCGGTATTATGTGACACGGATACATCGTTCTGGATCTTGCAGCAAGTCCGACATCGATATCCATGATCGCTCGACGACATGAATTCTGGTGTTCATGATTTGCCTTAACGTCAGAGTGCCGTCATGCGAAAGCTGGTAGTCCGTTTTTCCAGGGCCGTTTTACTGCGCCACGACGACAAGCAACCCGACGACCTCGGTGAGTTGCTGGGTTGCGCCCAGAACGTCGCCGGTTTGACCGCCAAGGCGCTTTAGGGCGAGACGGGCGAGGGCGAACAGAGCCAGCCCTTGAACTGGCAAGATGAATAGGGGGGCAGGCGATCCCGCCAGAATGGCGAGCGCGAGCACCGGGGCTAGGCCCAAGGCCAGCGCCACACTCACGCCCGCGCGGTCAACGCCCGACGCACTTTGGCCCAGACCATCGGCGCGCGCAGCGGGCAGGGCGGCCAGCGCGAGGGTTATGCAGGCGCGGCTGCTCATTGCAATGGCGATCAGCGCGATAGCGGCAAGCGCGGGATGCAGGGCCAGCACCGCAAGCGCCTGCCAGCGCAGCCCGACAGACAGGATCAGTGCCAGCGTGCCGTAGCTGCCGATCCGGCTGTCACGCATGATCTCTAGACGGCGGGCGCGGTCCTGTCCGCCCCAGATCCCGTCGCTGACATCGGCGAGGCCATCTTCATGCAAAGCGCCCGTCAGCAGGATCTGCGTCACCAGAGCGCCGCCCGCCGCCAACGCAGGGGGCAGCCCCAAGCCAAGCAAGCCAAACAGCACCGCTGCGGCCAGCGTCCCCACCCCCAGCCCGACCAACGGAAAAGCCCAAGCGGCGCGGCCAATCGGGGGGATCGGCTCTGCCAGTCGGGGCAGGGGCAGCCGCGTCATCAGAACAAAGGCTAGGTGCGCCTCGCGCAGGGTCATGCCTCGCTGATTCCGGCTTGGGCAAAGGTCGCCATACCGTTATGACAGGCCAGTGCAGAGCGCAGGATACCAAGCGCCAGCGCCGCGCCCGAACCCTCGCCCAGACGCATGTCGAACTCCAGAACGGCGCGTTTATCGATCGCCCCAAGCAGGCGGCGATGACCCGGCTCTGCAGACACATGCCCGACAAGGCAATGATCAAGCAGGCGCGGATCGGCGGCATATAGTGTCGCTGCTGCCGAGGTGCAGATGAAACCGTCAAGGATCACCGGAATACGCTGCGCCCGCGCGGCCAGCACGGCACCGCAGATCGCGGCCTGCTCGCGCCCGCCAAGCGCGGCCAGTATTTCCATCGGCGACTTCGCGCCATGCAGCGCCAGACCGGTGGTGATCGCTGCGATCTTGCGCGCCAGCCCTTCCGCATCCGAACCGGTGCCCGGCCCGACCCAATCGCTTGGTGTGCCCTCGAACAGCGCGCTGGCAAGGGCTGCGGCGATGGTGGAGTTGCCGATGCCCATCTCGCCGAGGATCACGACATCCGCCCCCGGATCAACCGCCGCCGCGCCGCGATTCATTGCTTCAAGCGTCTCGGCCTCGGTCATTGCGCGGCCTTGGGTGAAATCGGCAGTTGGCGTGTCCAGATCCAGTGCGATCACGCTCAGATCGGCACCATTGGCCCGGCAAAGCTGGTTGATCGCCGCGCCGCCATGCTCAAAATTCGCCACCATCTGCGCGGTAACTGCCTGCGGATAGGGGTTTACTCCCTGTGCGCAAACGCCGTGATTTCCCGCAAAGACAAGCGCCTGCGCCTTGCTGATCTCGGGGCGGGCAGTGGCGCGCCACCCCGCCATAAAGATCGCCAGATCTTCCAGCCGGCCCAGCGAGCCGGGGGGCTTGGTCAGCGCATCCTGATGCGCGCGCGCGCCCTCCCGCATCGCCGCATCGGCTGTGGGCAGGTGATCGGCAAGCGTTGCGATCTCGGACAGGCTGTTGATTTGCATGGGCTATTTCACTTTCAGTGGCAGGCCGGAAACAGACAGGATCACCTCGTCGGCATCGGCGGCGATCCATTGATTGAGCGTGCCCGCCGCATCGCGGAAAGCCCGCGCAAGGGGATTGTCGGGCACGATTCCCATCCCCAATTCGTTGCTGACGAACACGACGGGATGGTGCAGATCGGGCAGGGCTGCGATCATCTCACGCGCGCGGCTTTCCCAGTCCAACTCGGCCAGCATCAGGTTGCTGAGCCACAGGGTCAGGCAATCGACCAGACGGGGGGCATCATCGGTGGCGCGCAGCGTCTCAAGCAGATCGAGCGGCGCCTCATGGGTGCGCCATTCAGGGCCGCGACGCTCGCGATGGGTGGCAATGCGCGCTGTCATTTCCGAATCAAAGGCCTGTGCGGTGGCGATGTAATGGGCGACTGGTCCGGCTTCCAGCACGCGCTGTTCGGCCAGTCTGCTTTTGCCAGATCGCGCCCCGCCGGTGATCAGAACTATGTGCGCCATTGTCGATTTGCACCCTGCCTCTTGTTCCTTGCCCGTCGATAAAGCAGAAACAGCGCGAGCGAGAAAGGGGCAATGCAACCATGACTGCCAGCGTCGGGAGCGAGTTGATACTGATCCGTCATGCGCCGGCGCTTGATGGCGGCTGTCTGGCGGGGCGGCGCGATGTGGGTGCACGGATTCCGGACGCTGATGTGTTGGACAGGCTGCGCGCGCGTATCGGGACGGCGCGGTTGGTGGTCAGCCCGGCGCTACGCTGCATGCAAACGCTCGGGGCGTTATGGCCCGATCAGGAGGCGCAGCAGGACATGCGCCTTTGGGAGCAGGATTTCGGCGAATGGGAGGGAGTGGCCTATTGCGATCTCCCTGACCTCGGCCCGCTTTCGAATTCGGATCTGGCGACGCATCGCCCGCCGCGCGGAGAAAGTTTCGCCGATCTTTGTCTGCGGGTTCGTCCGGCGTTGACGGACCTGGCGGGGCAGGGCGGGCGGATCGCGGTGATCGCCCATGCCGGTGTGGTGCGCGCGGGGCTGGCGCATGCGCTGGGGTCGATCCCGGCTGCGCTTGCCTTTCAGGTGGCCCCGCTTTCGATCACGCGGCTCATCGCGACGGGTGGTGGGGGCTGGTCGGTGGCCTGCGTCAATCAGGGCGTGTCATGAAAACGCTGCATATAGCGGGCCATTTCGGCGAGTGGATGCAAGGCCGGATTGGCCCTGACGGACCGGTCGCGCTTATCACGCTGCCCTGCGAGGCGCTTGGCGTCAGGCTTTGGCATCGCCCCGCGCCGCAGGGATTGCGCCTGCACGGCGTCGGCCTCAGCGCACAACAGGTGCGCCGGTTTCTTGCCCCGCTTGGGCTACGCCTGCGCGGCGTGGTGGGGATGCGCGCGACGGCGAAACTCGGCGCGGGCACCGGGATTTCAACGGCGCGGCTTGTGGGGCTGGCGCAACTGGCCGGGTGGCAGGGCGCGCCACATGATCTGGCGCGCGCTTGCGTCACATTCGAGGGCGCGTCGGACCCCTTGGCTTTCGCCGCCCCCTCGCGCCTGCTCTGGGGGTCGCGCAATGGCACACCACTGGCCGAGATGCCGGGCCTGCCGCGCTATGAAATTCTGGGCGGGTTTCTGGGCGGCCCGAGCTGGACCGATCCGCAAGATCAGAACTTTCCCGATATTTCTGATCTGATCTGGCCGTGGCGGCAAACACGTAATCTGCGCGATATTGCGGCGCTGGCAAGCCAAAGCGCTGCGCGCTGTCAGGCGATGCGTGGCCCGGCCAGTGATCCGACCCCCGATCTGGTTCGCGATCTGGGCGCGTTGGGCTGGGTGCGCGCCCATACCGGTGCGGCGCGCGGGCTGATTTTCGCGCCCGGCGCAGTGCCGCGTGGCGCACCCGATGCGCTGCGCTTGGCGGGCCTGCGCGCATTGGTGCAATTTCGTGGAGGCGCGCGATGAATTTTGCCGCGATGATGCTGGTTGCGATGGCGCTTGATCTGGCGATTGGCTGGCCGAACGCGTTGTTTCGTCGGATCGGTCACCCCGTGACATGGCTTGGGGCGCTGATCTCGGGCCTCGAGCAGCGCCTGAATCATCCGGGGCCGGGGCGGCGCGGGCGCGGTGTTGTGGCCGCGCTGCTGGTGATCGCGCTGGCCGCGCTGTGCGGGCTTGCGCTGCAAGCGGCGCTGCCTTCGGGCTGGCCGGGGATCGTGCTTGGCGGTGTGCTGGCATGGCCGCTGGTGGCTTTGCGCGCGATGCATGAACATGTCGCGGCCGTGGCCAAACCTTTGCGCGCCGCTGATCTGCCCAAAGCGCGCCACGCGCTGTCGATGATCGTCGGGCGCGACCCGGCGCAGCTTGATTCGGCGGGGATCAGCCGCGCGGCGCTGGAAAGCCTTGCCGAGAACAGCTCGGACGGGATCATCGCGCCGCTGTTCTGGGGGGCGGTCGCGGGGCTACCCGGCATCGCGGCCTACAAAGCGATCAACACGCTGGATTCGATGATCGGTCATCGCTCGGCGCGCTACGAAGCCTTTGGCTGGGCTTCGGCGCGTATTGATGATCTGGTGAACCTGATCCCTGCGCGTCTTAGCGGCGGGCTGTTCGCGCTTGCTGCGGGGCGGGGGTGGGTAAGGGCGTTGCGCGTGATGGCGGTGGATGCGCGTGCGCATCGCTCGCCCAATGCGGGCTGGCCCGAGGCGGCGATGGCGGGCGCGCTTGATATCCGCCTGTCGGGGCCGCGCATCTATGGCGATCGTGTCGCCGCTGAACCCTGGCTCAACGCCGCCGCACGCGATCCCGGCGCGGCCGATTTGATCCGGGGGCTTGCGCTTTATCGGCGGGCCATGGGATTGGGGGCGCTTGGGCTGGCGCTTGTCGCACTGGTTATCTGGAGTTTCTGATGCGCGATCACGGCGGCAATATCGACCAGGCACGCGCAGATTGGGGCGGCAGCGATTGGATCGACCTGTCCACAGGTATCAACCGCCAGCCCTGGCCGGTGCCTGCGCTGCCCGCGTCAGTCTGGACCGATCTGCCGACGCAGGCCGCCAAAACCGCGCTGCTGACGCAGGCGGCATGCGCGTTTTCCAGCGATGCCCCAAGCGTTGCCTTGGCCGGGGCGCAACAGGCGATCCAGCTGATCCCGCAGCTTGATGCGCCGGGGCGCGCGCGGATTCTTGGCCCGACTTATAACGAACATGGCGCGGCGCTGCGCGCGCAGGGGTGGCAAGTCCAAGAGGTCGCGACGCTGGCTGATCTGATCGGGGCCGATCTGGCCGTGGTCGTCAATCCCAACAATCCCGACGGGCGCCACCATTCCCGCCAAAGCCTGTGTGATCTGGCCGCTCATGTCGGACGGCTTGTGGTTGATGAAAGCTTTGCCGACCCGGTGCCCGAGCTGTCCCTCGCCGCCCAAGCAGGGCACCTTGCGAGTGGGGGAAATTTGCTTGTGCTGCGGTCGTTTGGCAAGTTCTGGGGGCTTGCGGGGGTGCGGCTCGGCTTTGCGTTCGGCGATACTGAAAGCGTGGCGCGGCTGGCTGATCTGGCTGGTCCGTGGCCGGTTTCGGGGGCGGCGTTGGAGATAGGGCACGCCGCCTTGAGCGATCGCGACTGGCATCGTGCCACGGTGGCGCGACTGGCCCAAGAGACCGCGCAGATCGATGCGATGGCGGCGCGCGCGGGTTGGTCCTTGCTGGGCGGGACGCATCTGTTTCGCAGCTACGTTACGCCGGATGCCGAGGCCGCGCGCGACCGTCTCGCCCGCGCCCAGATCTGGAGCCGGATTTTCCCCTATTCGCCCCAGTGGATCCGGCTTGGACTGCCCGGCACGGCTGCGGAATGGGCGCGCCTTGCGCGCGCCTTGTCCTGATTAGCGCGCCAGACCCAGCAGCGCCTCGACATCCAGATGCGTCTCCAGATGATCGGCCAGCGCGTCTAGCACCGCCTCGACCCGCCCCTGATGGCTCTCGCCCGAAACGGTAATCCCGATTGCGCCAAGGTAGGCTGCGCGAAACGCATCCGCGACGAATAGCCCGTGCAGATAGGTGCCGCTCACCCGCCCACAGGGCGAGATCGCACCCTCGGCGGCTCCGTTCACATGGGCGAAGGGGCGCGCGCGATCAGGGCCATCAGAGCGCCCGATATGGATCTCGTAACCCTCGACCGACAACCCCGAGGCCGCATGGCGTGCAACGACCTGCGAAAGTTGCTTGTCGGGATGCATCTCGGTCTCGATATCAAGCAGGCCCAACCCCTCGGTTATGCCGGGCGGCCCCTCGATGCCGTCGGGGTCGCAAATCGTGCGGCCCAGCATCTGATAGCCGCCACAGATTCCCAACACATGCCCGCCGCGCCGATGATGCGCTGCAAGATCGATATCCCAGCCCTGCGCGCGCAAAAAAGCAAGATCCGCACGTGTTGATTTTGTGCCCGGCACGATCACCAAATGCGCATCGCCCGGAATCGGGCTGCCCGGAGGGATCATGACAAGATCAACCCCCGGCTCGCCCGCAAGCGGGTCGAGATCGTCGAAATTGGCGATCCGCGACAGCATCAGGCAGGCGATCTTTACCCCGGTCTGACGTGGCGCGCGCGAAAGATCCAGCGCATCCTCGGCGGGCAATAGATGGGCCTGCGCGAACCACGGAATGACCCCGAAACCACGCCATCCCGTGCGGGCCTCTATCAGGCGGTAGCCATCCTCGAACAGGCTGGGGTCGCCGCGGAACTTGTTGATCACAAAGCCTTCGATCATCGCCGCATCGCCGCTCTCAAGCACGGCTTGCGTGCCTACAAGCTGCGCGATCACCCCCCCGCGATCGATATCACCCGCAAGGATCACAGGCACCTGCGCAGCGCGTGCGAAGCCCATATTGGCAATGTCATTGGCGCGTAGATTGACTTCGGCCGGAGACCCCGCGCCTTCGACGATTACCAGATCATGACGCGACTTCAGCCGCGCAAAACTCTCCAGAACCGCCCCCATCAGCTGCGGTTTCAACGCGCTGTAATCACGCGCGCGCGCCGTTGTCAGGCGGTGTCCCTGAACCACAACTTGTGCGCCCAGATCACTTTCAGGTTTGAGCAGCACCGGGTTCATATCCGTTAGCGGCGCAATCGCACACGCAAGCGCCTGCAACGCCTGCGCGCGGCCTATTTCGCCGCCATCTGCGGTCACGGCGGCGTTGTTGGACATGTTTTGCGGCTTGAATGGGGCGACAGAGATCCCGCGACGCCGCGCTGCGCGACACAGCCCCGCGACCAGCATGGACTTGCCAACATTCGATCCCGCGCCCTGCATCATCAGCGCCCCCATCAGAACCGTCCGCCGCACTTTGTGGTTTGGGTCGGGTTGCCTCCGGCGGGGATATTTTGCGCCAAGAAGAAAGAGCGGGCGGGGCGCCGCGCCTCGGGCCGGAACACCGGGGGAGACGCGGCGCTTTCTCCTTGGACGGTCATCAGGATCCCTCCCTGTTCCGCCGGGACAGTCAAGCATCTCATTCTTAAAAATCCCCTAATTTCTTCTTGGTAAAACTATCCCGGGGGAGGCGCATTGCGCCGGGGGCAGCGCCCCTCTTGCCAGTTTTCAGAACTCAACCCCGGCCTGGGCCTTGATGCCGGATCGGAACGGATGCTTGACGAGGGTCATTTCGGTTACGAGGTCGGCGGCTTCGATCAGGGGCTCTGCGGCGTTGCGCCCGGTCAGCACGACATGGGTCATCTCGGGTTTTTCCGTGCGCAGGAATGTCAGGACCTCGTCGAGCGACAGATAATCGTAGCGCAAGGCGATATTGATTTCATCCAGTAGCACCATGCGGATTTCGGGGTCGCGGATCAGCTCCTTGGCTTTTTCCCAGCCCGCTTGCGCGGCGGCAATATCGCGTTCGCGGTCTTGCGTTTCCCAGGTGAATCCTTCGCCCATCGCGTAAAACTGGCAAAGATCGCCGAAATGCTCGGTGATCAGGGTTCGTTCACCGGTTTCCCACGCGCCTTTAATGAACTGCACAACCGCGCAAGGCATTTCATGCGCGATGCAGCGCAGAATCATCCCGAAACCCGATGACGACTTCCCTTTACCCGATCCCGTATGGACGATGATCAGGCCTTTTTCGCCTTCTTTCTTCGCCATGATCTTATCGCGTGCGGCCTTTTTTTTCGCCATTTTGGCGCTGTGGCGGGCAAGGGATTCGGGACTGTCGGTCTGGGTGGGCATGGCGTCTGTCCTTGTGCTTGACAAAACTGTTGTGCTCGCGCACTCAGAGGATGCGCTGGTTCCTGTCTTTAAGGCAGGCGAAGAGGGAATGCGACAGGGTTTGCGATCTTCAAGATTGCACAGTCCAAGCGCAGCCGCCCCCGCGACCGTGACCGGAGAGGTCATCCAAGCCACTGGCCCGAACGGGTCGGGAAGGTGGATGACCGTGGGGTTTTTCCCCAGATCCGCAAGCCGGGAGACCTGCCAGCGCTGATGATTACGGGCAGACGGGGTGTCTCTGCGACCGGATGGGTGACTCCGGTTGTTCGTGATCCGGAATTCCCTCTGGCCTTTCCCCTGATGCACTACAGGAGGAAAAGATGCGATGACGGCCATTCTGAGTGTCTGCGTAACCTGCCGACGGACAGACTCCGACCCCGAGGACGAGACTCGTCCGGGCGCGCATCTGCGTCACGCGCTTGATGCGCTCGACTGCCCCGAAGGTGTTGAGATCCGGTCTGTGGAATGTCTCTCGGCTTGCAATAACGGCTGTGCGGTCGCGCTCTCGGCGCCGGGCAAGTGGAGCTATGTTTACGGCCGCATGAGCCCCGAAAACGCCTCTGACATTCTGGAGGGGTCCGCTGCCTACGCGGCCACCGCTGACGGGCTGGTGCCTTGGCGCGCGCGCCCCGTGATTTTTCGCAAGCAAAGCCTTGCGCGCATTCCGCCGCTTTCTGCAAACCCCGATCCCGAGGAGTAAGTTATGCCCGATCTGAGCAAGGTTCCCGTCACTGTCATCACTGGTTTTCTGGGGGCAGGGAAGACGACGTTGATCCGCCACCTGATGGCCCACGCGGGCAATCGCAAGCTGGCCGTTCTCGTTAACGAGTTCGGCAGGGTCGGTGTCGATGGCGATATTCTGCGCCAATGCGCTGATGAAAACTGCCCCGACGAGAATATCGTCGAACTGGCCAACGGCTGCATTTGCTGCACCGTAGCCGATGAATTCATCCCGACGATTGAGGCGCTCATGGCGCGCCCGCAAAAGCCCGACCATATCCTCATCGAGACGTCTGGGCTGGCACTGCCCAAGCCGTTGCTCAAGGCATTCGATTGGCCTGTGATCCGCTCGCAGATCACCGTGGACGGGGTGATTGCTTTGGCGGATGCAGAGGCGGTGGCGGCAGGGCGTTTCGCGCCGAATGTGGCTGCGGTGGATGCGCAGCGTCTGGCGGATGACAGCTTGGATCACGAGACGCCTTTGTCTGAGGTGTTTGAAGATCAGATTGCTTGCGCTGATCTCGTGCTGCTGTCCAAGGCTGATCTGGCGGGAGAGGCGGGGCTTGCCGCCGCGCGTGCCGTGATCGAGGCCGAAGCGCCGCGCAAGCTGCCGATTTTGCCGCTGACCGAAGGGGTGATTGACCCCAATGTCGTGCTGGGTCTGGGCGCGGCAGCCGAAGACGATCTGGCCGCGCGTCCCAGCCATCACGACGGGGCGGATGATCACGAACATGATGATTTCGACACGGTGGTGATTGACCTTCCCGAAATCACCGATCCCGATCAATTTGTCGCGGCTGTAGAGCGTCTGGCGCGCGATCAGAATATCTTGCGCGTAAAGGGGCATGTCGCAGTTCAGGGCAAACCGATGCGTCTGTTGGTGCAGGGGGTTGGCGCGCGGGTGCGACACCAGTTTGATCGCCCTTGGGGCAGCGAGCCGCGCCGCTCGGCGCTGGTCGTGATCGCCGAACATGACGATGTCGATCCCGAGGCAATCCGCGCCGCGTTAATTGCAGCCGTGCCTGCCTGATGCATATCGTCTTTCGCGAAAGCCACGGTCTTGAAGAAACCGATGTGCCGACCGATCTGGGGCAATCGCCCGCAGATCTGGTCGTGCTGTCGTTTTCCGATAGTGATCTCGGGGCTTTCGCGGCGGGCTGGCATCGGGCCAAGGGCGGTTTGCCCTCGTTGCGGCTGGCCAATCTGGTCGCGCTGCGCCACCCGGTTTCGGTGGATACCTACGTTGAGAATACGCTAGCGGGGGCGAAGGGTATTCTTGTGCGGCTGATCGGCGGCGAGGGATACTGGCCTTATGGCTTGGCCTCGCTGCAGGATCTGGCGCGGCGCAAGGGCATTGCGCTGGCCGTTCTGCCTGCTGACGGGCGTGAGGATACGCGTCTCGATGCGCTGTCAACGCTGCCGGTCTCGACCCTGCGCCGTCTTATGACGCTGTGTGATGCGGGCGGCGCGGTGGCAGCGCAGGCGGCGCTGGCGCAGATGGCGCTGGCCTCGGGGTTTTATGCCGGTCCGGTTTCGGGGGATAAACGCCTGCCCGCGCAGGGGTTTTACGATCCCGATTTCGGGCCGCTCGAAACGATTGAGGCAGAGGGAGCCTGCGAGGGCGCTCTGGCACTTGTCAGTTTCTACCGCTCCTATCTGAGTGCTGCGGATATGGCGCCGGTTGATGCCTTGATCCAAGGTTTGCGCGCGCGCGGGTTTCTGGCCTACGGGCTGTATGCGACATCGTTGAAATCCGAGGGGATGGGGGATTGGCTGCACAGCGCGCTTGGCGCACGCCGCCCCGATCTGGTGGTGAATGCGACCGCATTTTCGATGCAGGGCACCGATGGCACCACGCCCTTTGATGGCTACGACTGTCCGGTGTTTCAGGTCGCGCTATCAACGGCGCGACGCAAGGATTGGGCGCAATCCGAGCGGGGGCTGTCACCCGCCGATCTGGCGATGCATGTCGTGTTGCCCGAGGTCGACGGGCGGCTGCATGCGGGGGTGATTTCCTTTAAAGCGCCGCAACCGCGTGACCCCGATCTGGAATACTCCCGCTTTGCCCATCGCGCCGATCCCGAACGGATTTCGGCCGCGCTGGATCGTGTTTGCGGCTGGCATCGGTTGCGTCAAACCCCTGTCGCGCAGCGCAAGGTGGCACTGGTGCTGTCAACCTATCCGGGCCGCGACTGGCAGATGGCGCATGCGGTCGGGCTGGATGCGCTGGCCTCAAGCGATGGGTTGATGGCAGCGCTGGCCCATCAGGGCTACGCGGTGACGACGGGCCCTGACGCGCCAGGCTTGGCCAAGGCGCAGATCCGCTGGCCGCTGGCCGAATATCACGCAGCGCTTGCAAGCCTGCCTGCGGATTTGCGCGATGATCTGACCGCCGCTTGGGGCGCGCCCGAGGACGATCCCGCCTGCGTTGAGGGCGTGTTTCATTTCGCCGCGATTGATCGGGGCGGCGTTATCCTTGCGCTTCAGCCAGAGCGCGGCGATTGCGCAAGTCGCGAGGATGATTATCACGATCTCGCCCGCACGCCGCGCCATGGCTATGTCGCCTTCTATCTCTGGCTGCGCGCGCAGGGGATCTGCGCGCTGATCCATATGGGCGCACATGGCACGCTGGAATGGCTGCCGGGGAAATCGGTGGCGCTATCGTCGACCTGCTGGCCCGAGGCGCTGATCGGGGCGCTGCCGGTGATCTACCCGTTCATCGTCAATGATCCCGGTGAATCGGCTCAGGCCAAGCGGCGCATCGGGGCTGTGACTTTGGGCCATCTGCCCCCGCCGATGCGTGCTGCCCATATGCCCGCCGGAATGGCGCGGCTGGAAAGGTTGCTGGATGAATATTCCACCGCCGACGGGCTTGATCCCGCGCGGCGCAACCGCCTGATCGCGACGATCCGCGACGAGGCTGATGCCAGCGGGGTCAGCACCGATCTGGGTATCCCCGTGCAGGCCAGCCCCGCCGAGGTGATCACGCGCGTTGATCGCTTTGTCTGCGACATCAAGGAAAGCCAGTTCGGCGACGGGCTGCATGTCTTCGGGCAAGGCGCTTGTGGCGCGCAGGAGCTTGCGGGGGTGGTCACTGCGCTTGCAGGGCGGCGCGTGGCGCCCGGCCCCTCGGGCAGTCCCGCACGCGGGCGCAGCGATGTGCTACCCACCGGGCGCAACATGTTTTCTGTTGATCCGCGTGCGGTGCCCTCGCGCGCGGCCCATGCACAGGGCGTTAAACTGGCCGAAGAGTTGCTGCGCAAGCATTTGCAGGATCACGGCGATTGGCCGCAAGGGCTGGTGGTCGATCTCTGGGGATCGGCGACGATGCGCACGGCGGGCGAAGAGTTCGCGATGGCGCTGCATCTGGCGGGGCTGTGCCCGATCTGGGACGATTCTGGCGCGCGCGTCAGCGGTGTCGAGGTGATCGCGCTGACGTTGCTCGGGCGGCCGCGTATTGATGTCACGCTGCGCGTTTCTGGCCTGTTTCGCGATATCTTCCCCGGTCTTGCGCAACTTTTTGAAACCGGAGCCGAGGCGCTGGCCGCACGCGATGAAAGCGCGCAGGACAACCCCTATCGCACGCGTATTGCACGCGTTTTTGGTCCCCGGCCTGGTCTCTACGGGCTGGGTATGGGGGCCGCGATTGACGCGTTCACCCCCGAGGCGCGCGCCGCCGCAGGCGAGGCCTGGCTGGCGGCCTCAAGCCATGCGATCGCCAAGGATGGCAGCATTCGCGCGGATCGCGCCGCGCTTGAGACGCGGCTGCGCGGGGCGGACAGTTTCGTGCATGTGCAGGATCTCGCGGAAAGCGATCTGCTTTTGGCGTCTGATTACGCCGCACACGAGGCCGGAATCGCCGCCGCACTGGCGCGTCTTGGGCATGCGCGACCGGCGCTTTATCACCTTGATGCAACCCGCCCCGGTTCTCCGCGTGCGCGCAGCCAAAGCGAAGAGATCGCCCGCGTTGTGCGAGCGCGTGCGGCCGATCCGGCTTGGGCCGAGGGGATGATGCGGCACGGGTATCGCGGCGGGGCCGAGATCGCGGCGACGCTTGATCATCTCGCGGCCTTTGCCCATCTGGCCGAGACCGTGCCCGCACATCTGTTCGATCTGTATTTCGAGGCAACGCTGGGGCGCGACGCGGTGGTCGAATTCATGGCGCGTGACGCCCCCGAGGCGCTTGCGGCGATGCGCGATCTGTTTCGCCGTTTGCGCGCTGCGGGGTTGTGGGACACGCAGCGCAACTCGATCATCGCCCGGTTGGAGAGTGCGCCATGAGTGTTCGTGTCTATGGGCGCTGCCCAAGCGCGCGTCAGCCGATGGCCTCTGGCGATGGCCTTGTGGTGCGTCTGCGCCCACCGAACAACCGACTAACCCCGGATCAGGCGCGCGCCATCGCGGCGGCGGCGCAGGACTATGGCAACGGGCTGATCGATTTGCCCGCGCGGGCAAATCTGCAGCTGCGCGGCGTGCGTGCGCAGACCCATGCGGCGTTGATCGCGGCGCTGTCTCCGCTTGGGCTGGTTGAACCCGAGGGGAGCCGCGCGCCGCGCAATATCATCGTCACGCCTTTTGCGGATGCGCAGACCTATGCGCTGGCCGATGCGCTACAGCGCGCGCTTCGCACAGCCCCCGACCTGCCGCATAAGTTCGGCTTTGTGATTGATTGCGGCCCGGCCCCGGTGATGGGCGATATTTCGGGCGATATCCGGTTGGAACGCAGTCCCGATGGCAGGCTGCTTTTGCGTGCCACGGGGCTTGCCCTTGGTGCGCCCGTCACCAAAGAGCAAGCGCCGCAAGCGATGTGCGATCTGGCGCGCTGGTTCGTGGACGCCGGAGGTATGCACGAGGGGCGGGGCCGGATGGCGCAGCTGATCGCGCAGGGCGCGTGTCCCAAAGGAGCGTTGGCCCCGACTGATAGCCCTGCGCCCGGTCTTGCGCGTCCGCTGCCGGGGGTAGTCGCGCAAGGCGCGCTGGTGGGCTTTGAATTTGGCCAGTTGCAGGGCGAAACGCTGGCGCAACTGGCGACGCTTGGTCCGTTGCGCCTGACGCCCTGGCGGATGCTGCTGATCGAGGGGCTGCGCGCGTTGCCTGATGTGCCCGGTCTGATCACGGATCCGCGCGACCCACGGCTGCGCATATTTGCTTGCACCGGCGCGCCGGGCTGCTTGCAAGGGCAGGGCGATGTGCGCGCACTGGCGCGCTGGCTTGCGCCTGAACTGGCCCCTGACACGACCCTGCATGTCTCGGGCTGCGCCAAGGGCTGTGCCTTGCCCACGCCCGCGGATCTGACGCTGGTCGCCACCCCCGAGGGGGTTGATCTGATCGTGAATGGGCGCGCGGGCGATCCCCCGTTTCGGCGCGCCTTGTCTCCTATGGATATCCTGCAATTACCGGAGTTTTCGTAATGGCGCATCGTTATGAAACGGATGGCGCAAAGATCTACGCGGAGTCCTTCGCCACGATCCGCACCGAGGCCGATTTGGCCCGTTTCTCGCCCGAGGAAGAGCCTGTCGTGGTGCGCATGATCCATGCAGCAGGGCTGGTCGGGTTGGAGAATGATGTGCGCTTTAGTCCCGGCATGGCTGTCGCCGCGCGTGCAGCCCTCGAACTTGGCGCGCCGATCCTGTGTGATGCGCGCATGGTGAGTGAGGGCATCACGCGGGCGCGCCTGCCCGCAGACAACCCCGTGATCTGCACCTTGCACGACCCTTCGGTGCCAGCGCGCGCCAAGGCGATGGGCAACACCCGCTCGGCGGCGGCGCTGGAATTGTGGCGCCCGCATCTGGCAGGCGCAGTGGTGGCGATTGGCAATGCCCCGACGGCGCTGTTTCATCTGCTCAACATGCTGGAAGATCCCGACTGCCCGCGACCTGCCGCGATCATCGGCTGTCCGGTCGGTTTCGTGGGGGCGGCAGAATCCAAGGCCGCATTGATCGCCGCGCCTCCGGTGCCCGCGCTGGTTGTTCAGGGGCGGCTCGGGGGCTCGGCGATCACGGTGGCGGCGCTGAACGCGCTGGCCTCGCGCAAGGAGTAAACCGCATGGGACGTATCATCTGTGCAGGGCTTGGTCCTGGCGATCCCGACCTGATGTCGCGTCGCGCCGAGCGCGCGGTGCGCGGTGCCAGCGACATAGCCTATTTCCGCAAAAAGGGTCGCTTTGGTCAAGCGCGCCGGATCGTCGAGGGGATGCTTGCAAGCGATGTTTGCGAGCACGCGATGGAATATCCCGTCACCACCGAGATCCCTTTTGACAGCCCCGACTATATCCGCCTGCTCGCTACCTTTTACGATGATTGGGCGGCGCGGCTGACCGCGCTTGCGCAAAGCCGCGACGTGGTGGTGCTATGCGAGGGCGATCCCTTTTTCTACGGCTCGTTCATGCATCTTTATGTCCGTCTTCGCGAGCGGCTCGAGATCGAGGTCATCCCCGGCATCACCGGCATGACGGGCTGCTGGACTGCGACGGGCGAGCCGATGACATGGGGCGATGATGTGATGTCGGTGCTTATGGGGTCGATGTCCGAAGACCAACTGGTGACGCATATGCAGGGCGCGGATGCGCTGGTGGTGATGAAAACCGGGCGCAACCTGCCCAAGATCAAGCGTGCATTGGCTCGCGCTGGACGGCTCGCGCAGGCCTGGCTGGTCGAGCGTGGCACGATGACCGATCAGCGTATCGCGCGCCTGATCGAGACCGAGGATCACGACTGTCCCTATTTCGCGATCGTGCTGGTGCATGGCCATGGCCGTCGCCCCGAACGGGTTGAGGCTGCGCAATGAGCGGTTGGGTCGTTGTGGCCGGGCTGGGTCCGGGGGCCGAAGATCTGGTAACGCCCGAGGTGCGCGTCGCGCTGGATCAAGCCACCGATATCGTGGGCTATAGCCCCTATGTCGCGCGCATCGCACCGCGTTCGGGGTTGCGCCTGCATGGTTCGGACAACCGGGTAGAGCTGGAGCGTGCCCGTCACGCGCTGGAAATGGCCGCGCAAGGTCAGCGTGTGGTGATCGTGTCTTCGGGCGATCCGGGGGTGTTCGCCATGGCCTCGGCACTGTTTGAACAGCTTGAGGCCAGTCCCGGTTTTGCGCAAACCGACATTCGTATTCTGCCCGGCATCACCGCGATGCTTGCGGCGGCGGCGCGTGTGGGGGCGCCTCTGGGCCATGATTTCTGCGCGATCAACCTTAGCGACAATCTCAAGCCTTTTGATCTGGTCGAACACCGGCTGCGTCACGCGGCGCGCGGCGATTTTGCGATGGCCTTTTACAACCCGCGCTCAAAGGCGCGCCCGCATCAGTTCGCGCGCGTGCTGGAATTGCTGCGCGAAGAATGCGGGCCGGATCGGTTGATCGTGTTCGCGCGCGCCGTCTCGACGCCGCAAGAAACGGTTCAGGTTGTCACCCTTGCGCACGCCACGCCCGAAATGGCGGATATGCGCACGGTTGTTCTTGTCGGCAACAGCGCCACGCGCCGCGTCGGAGAGTGGGTTTACACGCCGCGCGGGGTTACGTTGGCGGGGGAAGGGGCATGATCGCGCAGCCAGCTCATGACGCCATCGACGCTGTCGCGGATTTCGCGCGCGGGCAGGGTGGGGCGGTCGATCATAATCACCTCGATCCCCAGCGCGCGCGCCGCAAGCAACTTGGCACGCGCGCCGCTGCCGCCGGAATTCTTCGCAACGATATGGGTGATCGCATGGGCGCGCAGCAAGGCGCTGTCGTCCGCTTCGGTGAACGGACCGCGCGCGATCACCACCTCGGCGTGGCGCAGGGGCAGGGGCGCGTCTGGCGGGTCTACCAATCGCACGAGATAGTGGTGCTGTGCATGCGCGGCGAACAGATCAAGATGCTGTTTTCCGATCGCAAGGAACACTTGCGCCGAGGATTCGGGCAGGGCATCGGGCGCGTCTTGCAGAGCGCGCACATGATGCCAGCGATCGCCCGCGCCAGCCTGCCAGGGGGCGCGCTCGAACGCCAACAGTGGCGTGCCGGTCTGCGCGCAAGCGGCAATTGCGTTGCGGCTGATCTGGGCGGCGAACGGGTGGGTTGCGTCGATCACATGGGTGATCTGATGCGCGCGGATATACGCGACCAGACCGTCGCGGCCACCAAACCCGCCGATGCGTGTGGGCAGTGGCTGTGCCACCGGGCTTTGCGTGCGCCCGGCATAAGAGAAAACGGCCGAAATCGGTTCATCGGCAAGGCGTCGGGCCAGTTGGCTGGCTTCAGTGGTGCCGCCAAGCAGCAAGAGGCGCGTCATGTCTGATCCTTGGCTGGACGTGATCGGTCTGGGCGAAGATGGCCTGCGCGGGCTGTCAGATGCAAGTCGCGATGCGATTGCGCGCGCGCAGGTGGTCTTTGGCGGGCCGCGTCATCTGGCCCTGGCAGATGCTGGCGCGCGAGGCCGCCCGTGGCCCGTTCCGTTTGATCTGGCGCCGGTGTTGGCGCTGCGTGGGCAGCGGGTGGTGGTGCTGGCCTCGGGCGATCCGTTCTGGTTTGGCGCGGGCAGCTTGCTGGCGCAGCGACTTGCACCCGGGGAATGGCGCGCACATCCGGTGGCGGGTGTCGTGTCGCTGGCATGTGCGCGCCTTGGCTGGCGCATCGAAGAGACGCGGGCGCTGGCGCTGCATGCGGCGGGGTTTGCAACGCTTGGCGCGCATCTGCATCGCGGGGCGCGGATCGTGGCCACGCTGCGCGATGAAACCGCGCTCGCCGCATTGGCCGATTGGCTTAGTGCGCAGGGCTTTGGCGCGGCGCAGATGCATGTGCTCGAACGGCTTGGCGGCCCGCAAGAGCGCCATCGTCAGACCCGCGCGGATCGCTTTGTGCTTGGGGATATCGCCACGCCTGTTGCCGTGGCGCTGGACGGGTCGGACCTGGCGCGCGGCGCCGGGTTGCCCTGCGTTCCCGGTCGCCCCGAGCATCTTTTTGCCCATGACGGACAGATCACCAAATCGCCGCATCGCGCGCTGACCCTTGCGGCGCTGGCACCTCGCCGGGGCGAAATGCTGTGGGATATCGGGGGTGGTTCTGGATCTGTTTCGGTTGAATGGGCCCTCGCAGGCGGGCGCGCGATTACGATTGAACCGCGCGCGGATCGCTGCGCCAATATCCGCGCCAATATCGAGACTTTCGCCTTGTCGCGCCAGATTACGCTGATTACGGGGCAGGCGCCCGAGGTCTTGGGCAACGATTTGCCCGCACCCGATGCTATTTTTGTTGGCGGGGGCGGCTCGGCGGCGCTGTTTGAGGCGCTTTGGGGGTATCTTGCGCCCGGTGCGCGGCTTGTGAGCAATGCGGTGACGCTGGAAACTGAATCCCTGTTGTTGGATTTGCAGGCGCGTCATGGCGGCACGCTAACCCGGCTTGAAATTTCGCAGGCCGCGCCGCTCGGGCGGATGCGCGGCTGGGTCAGCGCGCGCCCGCTCGTGCAGTGGGCGGTGACACGATGAGACGTCCGATGACAGTCGTGGGGCTTGGATTTCGTAGCAAGGTGACACCCGAAGCGCTGCTTCAGGCGCTGGCACAGGTCGGGCCGTTTGACGCCATTGCTACGGCTGCGGCCAAGGCGCGCGCGCTGACTGCCTTGCTGCCCGAGGCGCTGGTGATTGGCGTCGATGTGGCAGGCGTGCCAACCCCGACGCAATCACAGGCCGCGCTGGCTGCTTATGACACCGGATCTGTCGCAGAAGCCGCCGCATTGTGCGCCGCAGGGCCGGGCGCGCGACTGTGCCAGACCCGCAGGATTATCGGCGGCGTCAGTATCGCCGTTGCACAAGGAGAGACAACATGACGGTGCATTTTATCGGAGCCGGACCGGGGGCGGCGGATCTGATCACGCTGCGCGGGCGCGATCTGATCGCGGCCAGTCCGGTCTGTCTTTATGCGGGCTCGCTGGTGCCCGAGGCGTTGCTGGCGCATTGCCCGCAAGGGGCGCGCATCGTCAATACAGCGCCGTTGAGCCTTGACGAGATTATCGATCTGATCGCGGCGGCGCATCGCGCGGGCGAAGACGTGGCGCGGCTGCATTCGGGCGATTTGTCGGTCTGGTCCGCAATGGGTGAGCAATTACGGCGTCTGCGCGCGCTCGATATCCCCTATGATGTGACACCCGGCGTGCCCAGCTTTGCCGCCGCTGCCGCGACGCTTGGGGCCGAGCTGACCTTGCCGGGCGTCGTGCAATCGGTGGTGCTGACGCGGGTGTCGGGGCGCGCCAGTGCAATGCCTGAAACCGAGAGCCTGCAAAATTTTGCGCGCACGGGGGCGGTGCTGGCGATCCACCTGTCGGTGCATGTGCTGGACAAGGTCGTTGCCGAGTTGAGTCCGCATTACGGCGCAGAGTGTCCCGTGGCCGTGGTCTGGCGGGCGAGTTGGCCCGACGAGCGGGTGGTGCGCGCGACGCTGGGCACGTTGGAAACGGCGGTGGGTGGCGAGATGGAGCGCACCGCGTTGATCCTTGTCGGGCACTCGATCGGGGCGCAAGAGTTCGATGAAAGCCGGCTTTATGCAGGTGATTACGATCGCAGGTATCGCCCCATTGGCACCAATCCGCGTTTCCCCGAGGGTGGCGCATGACGCGGGGGTTGGTGATTTCCGGTGCGGCCTCGGGCGTGGGAAAGACGACTTTCACACTGGGCCTGATGGCGGCGCTGCGCGCGCGTGAAATGGCGGTGCAGCCCTTCAAATGCGGCCCCGACTACATTGATCCGGCCTTCCACACGGTGGCGGCGGGGCGGGCATCGTTCAATCTGGATGGCTGGGCCATGACGCCGGCGCAGATTGTCGACTTGACCAATCGCGAGGCTGATATTGCACTGGCCGAAGGCTCGATGGGGCTGTTTGACGGCGTCGCGCTGCCGGGGGAAACCGGGGTAGGGGCGAGCGCGGATGTTGCGGCGCTGGCTGGCTGGCCAGTCATCCTTGTGATCGATGTGAGCGGGCAGGCCCAAAGTGCGGCCGCCGTGGCGCAGGGACTGGCGCGGTTTCGCGACGATGTGCAGATCGCGGGCGTCGTGCTGAACAAGGTGGCTTCGCCGCGCCATGATGCGCTGGTGCGCGCGGGGTTTGCGCAGGCGGATATTCCGGTGCTTGGGGCCTTGCCGCGCCAAGTCGGGATCGAACTGCCTTCACGCCATCTTGGGCTGGTGCAGGCCGGGGAGACCGCCGATCTGGAGGCGCTTTTGGCCCAAGCGGGGGAGGTGGTTGCCCAATATTGTGACCTTGATGCGATTGTCGCAGCGGCGCGGGGCGGGCAGGTTGAGGCCGCCCAAGTCCGCCCGTCCTGCCCGCCCGGTATGCGCATTGCTTTGGCGCGCGATGCGGCCTTTTCCTTTGTCTATCCGCATCTGATCGAGGGCTGGCGCGCGGCGGGCGCAACCATCTTGCCGTTTTCCCCCCTGGCTGACGAAGGGCCTGATGATAGCGCGGATTGCTGCTGGATGCCGGGGGGATATCCCGAGCTGCATGCCGGACGGTTGGCGGCCAGTGCGACCCTGCGATCGGGCCTGCAGCGGTTCGCACAAACCCGGCCCGTTCACGGAGAATGCGGCGGCTACATGGCTTTGGGGGCGGGCTTAGTTGATGCGCAGGGGCAACGCCATGAGATGCTGGGGCTGCTTGGGCTTGAGACCAGTTTTGCCAAGCGCAAGATGAATTTGGGCTACCGTCTGGCGCGGTTGGCCGCACCGGTCCCGGGGCATGCGGTTGGCGCGCGCCTGCGTGGGCATGAGTTCCATTATGCGACAATCCTGTCGCAGCCCGATGCGCCCTTGGCCGAGGTTTGCGACGCCAACGGCGCGGCGGCGGTGCAAACAGGGTCATGGCGCAAGGCCGACGGTGGTGGGCATGTCAGCGGCACATTCTTTCACTTTATTGCGGAGGCCAGCCTATGAGCGAGTTCGTCTCTTTCGTTTCTTCCGGGGCCGGAGATCCTGAACTGTTAACTCTGAAAGCCGTTGATCGGCTGCAACGCGCCGATGTGGTGCTGTTTGACGATCTCGCCTCGGGGCCTGTTCTTGGCCATGCCGGGGAGCGCGCCGAGCTGATCGCCGTGGGAAAACGCGCGCGCCGCACCTCGGTCAAGCAAGATCACGTCAATCGTTTGTTGGTGGATCACGCTCGCACGGGGGCGCGGGTGGTGCGGCTGAAATCGGGCGATTGCGGTATTTTCGGGCGGCTCGAAGAAGAGATGATCGCGCTGGACGCGGCCGGGATCGCCTATGAGGTGATCCCCGGGGTGCCTTCGGCCTGCGCGGCGGCGGCGGCGGCGGGAATTCCGCTGACACGGCGGCTGACGGCGCGGCGGGTGCAGTTTGTAACCGGCGCGGATGTAACGGGCGATCTGCCCGAGGCGCTGAACTGGGCGGCACTGGCCGATCCGGGGGCGACGACGGTGGTCTACATGGGCAAGCGCACCTTTCCCAAGCTGGCCGAGGGGCTGATTGCACAGGGTATGTCGCCGGATACGCCAGCTTTGCTTGCCGAGGCTGTCGGCCATCCCGAGCAACGCTTGCAGCGCAGCACGATCGCCGCGCTGGCCGATCAGCTTGCCCGGGATCGCCCCGATCAACCCGCCCTGATCCTGTATGGACCATTGGCCGAGACACAGGAGGAAATCGCGATATGCGGGCTTGACGCGGGGGCCGCGCTCGCGTCTATCTAAATGCCTGTTTGGTGCCCAATGATGCGCAAAGCGCAGGGCTCAATCGGGAACGGGGAAGGGTGGACCAAGTTGCGGCACCCAAAGCCCCGGCCGCCCCCGCGACTGTATGCGGCGAGCGCGCTCTGAAAGACCACTGGGGGGCAACCCTTGGGAAGGTAGAGTGTCGCCTCGACCCGCGAGCCAGGAAACCGGCCATCAGGTCAACTCAAACCGCCGTCGGGTGTGACGGCAAGGAGACCAGAGATATGCATATCGAACCGGGCGTCGTCACGGGCGCCAAACTTATTCTTAGCTACGCAACCGCTGCGACTGCGGGGGTGTTTACGCTCAAAATGGCTTATACCGCGATGCGTCAACAAGGGCTTGGCTCGCTTGTTCTGCGCTCGTTGATCGCGACGGTTTTGGTGTTCACCTTTTTCGAGATCCTGCCGCATTATCCGGTTGGCGTCTCCGAGGTTCACCTGATCCTTGGCTCGACCTTGTTCCTGATACTGGGGGCTGCGCCTGCGGCGATTGGTCTGGCGCTGGGGCTGCTTGTTCAGGGCGTGTTTTTCGCGCAGTTCGATCTGCCGCAATACGGTATGAACGTGACCACGCTGCTGGTGCCGCTGTTCGGGCTGCAATATCTTGCCAAGCGTGTGATCGCGCCGGGCACCGCCTATGTCGATCTCAAATATACGCAGGCGCTTGCACTTTCCACGGCTTATCAGGGCGGCATCGTTGGCTGGGTGGCGTTCTGGGCGTTGTATGGTCAGGGCTTTGCCGAGATTGGTCAGGTCATGACGTTCGGCGTCGCTTATATGTCGGTGATCCTGCTTGAACCGCTGATTGACCTTGCGGTTCTTGGTGTGGCCAAACGCTTGCATGCGCTCAAGGGCACGGGTTGGGTGACCCCACGCCTGTTCGCCTGAGACCCGCTGCGGACGCGCATTATAAAGGGGGCTTCGGCCCCCTTTTTTTCGGAGCACAGAAATGATCGAACTTACCCTGATCGGGATTGGAACCGGTAATCCCGATCATGTCACAGCACAGGCCGTGCAGGCGATGAACGCCGCCGATCTGATCCTGATCCCGCTGAAGGGGCCTGAGAAAACCGACCTTGCCGAGCTGCGGCGCGGTCTTCTGGCGCGTCATTTGGCTAATGCGGCGACGCAGGTGGTGGAGTTTGACCTGCCATTGCGCGATGCCGATAACCCATCTTATCGCGCGGGCGTATCTGAGTGGCATGACGCGATTGCCGCCGCTTGGGAACATCAGATCCGCGCAGCACTGGGGCCTGATCCGGCGGGGCGGGTGGCCTTGTTGATTTGGGGCGATCCGATGCTTTACGATAGTAGTCTGCGCATCGCCGAACGGCTGGGAAAACGCCTGCCGCTAACACCCCGCGTGATCCCCGGTATCACCTCGATTCAGGCGCTATGTGCGGCGCATGCGATCCCGCTTAACGCGGTGGGTGCATCGGTCATTATCACCACAGGGCGGCAATTGCGTGCGCAGGGTTGGCCGCCCGGTGCCGAAACGGTGGTTGTTGTGCTGGATGGCGGGTGCGCCTTTGAGGTTCTGGACCCCGAGGGACTCTCGATCTGGTGGGGTGGGTGTGTGGCGATGCCGCAAGAGGCGCTGATCGCAGGTCCGCTGAGTGCGGTGAGCGCGCAGATCGTCGCCACGCGCAGCGCCTTGCGGGCGAAACATGGCTGGGTGATGGATATCTACCTGATGCGGCGCGACGCTTGAGGGGCGAGCGCTGGCAAACACGATCATCCGCTGGCGTGATTTTACGGGGGGAGCGCATGTCGGCGGGCGTGCAAAAGTATCGGCCGGCGTCAGGGGCCTAGGACCCACAGGACCAGAGGAATTGTGGCGATAGCGGCAATGGTCTGCGAGGTGATGATACCTGCCATTAGCGTGCCGTCACCGTTCAATTGCCGGGTCAACACATAGGACGTGGGGGCCGTGGGGATGGCTGAGAAAACGATCAGCACCAGCGCTTCGACGCCGCTCAGGCCGACGGCGCGCACCATGAGCGCGGCGAGCAGAGGCATAAACAGAAGGCGCAGGGCGCCGGTTGCAGCCAGGATTAACCCGTCGCGGTGCAGGGTGGCAGGTTGCAGGGCGGCCCCCACGCAAAGCAGGCCAAGCGGCAGGCTGGCTTGCGCCAGGACGTCAAGGAAGCGCCCGGTGCCGAAGGGGAGGCCCCATCCGGTCAGCGCCAGCGCGATGCCCCCCAGACAAGCCAGGATCAGCGGGTTGCGCGCCATGGTGGCGAACATGGAAAGGGGGGTGCGGGCCTGACCGGCCTCTGTCAGGGCCATGATTGACAGGACGTTGACCAAGGGCACCGCGATGGCAAGGTAAAGCGCCGCCCGTTCGATCCCCACGGGTCCGACCAGAGTGGTAAGGATGGCCAGACCCAGATAGGTGTTGAAGCGCACCGTGCCTTGTAGCAGTGGGCCAAAGCGGGCGGCGGGCATGGGGAGAAAGCGTCGCATCAGGGCCAAGGCGAGTGCGGCGAACAGAATGATTGCGACGGCCGCACCGCCCAGACGTAGCACTTGTGGGTCGCGGACGGGGGCATTGGCGAGACTGCTGACCAGAAGGGCCGGGAAGAGCAGGAAATAGTTGATCCGTTCGGCGGCGGGCCAAAATCCGGGATCAGGAAAGCCACTCCGGGCAAGGAGATAGCCAAGGCAGATCAGTGCAAAAAGGGGCCAGATGGTGAAGAAAAGCAATGTGATATCCCTTTGGCCCTGACCTGCGCAGACCGGGAGCCGCGCGGATGTCGTTGCACCATTCGTTAAAGACCGAAGCGCAGGGAGGGGCAAGCGGATTGCCGGAGTATTTGACGTTGAGATCGCGTTGAGTTTCCGATGTATCGTCGCGACAGAGCGTCTTTATGCGTCCGATGACATTCCCATTCGCGATGTAGCATTTACCAAGCTCACCGCTGATTATGTCCATCAACGCTTACGGCGCGAAGCATGCGTAATTGGGCTGCCCCTATTGAGAGGTTGAGCTCCCGTTAAGATCACAGGAAGGCTATGAACAAGGGAGATGAACAATGGAGTATTTTGCCGGTCTGGATGTATTTCTGCGCTCATGCGCCATTTGTGTCGTCGACGCCAAGGGCAAGGTCGTGCTGGCATAGGATCTACTGTGTGAGGTCGACGCTATTGCGGATTGTCTGAACAGTTGCGCGCATCGGTTTTGAGGCTGGCACGCTGGGCCAGCATCTCTTTTATGAGCTGACCAGCGAAGCCTTTGATTTTGTTTGCATAGAAGCCCGCCAAGTAAACGCTGCCCTTTCAGAGATGCGCAAAAAGACCGACAGGAACGACGCGCGTAGAATTGCCCATGTTCTGCGCGCCGGCTGGTTCAGCCCGGTTCACATGAAGGGCAGGGAAGCACATGGCGATCGTGCTTTACTCAGCACCCGCAAAGCATTGCTCAACTAGACAATCGATCTGGCCAACGAAGGGCGCGGGCCATTGAAGATCTTCGGCCTTCGTCTGCCCAAGACAGTGCAGCATGGCAGCTATGACGGCCTCGGTCGTCCGATGCTTGAAATGGATGAGGTTCTGGCGCATGCTTTGATCACGCTGCTCGATGCGCGTCCGGGTCTGTATCAGCACTTTCTGAAACTGGACCGCCGTGTCAAACGCGCCGCCTCCCGGGATGAGACATGCCTGTTCCGGCCCGTTGCTGCCGTTCATCTCAACCCTCGATGCCGCAGGGCAGCTTCCTTAAATCAGACATTGGCAACGCGGCGCTGCATTGCAATCGGTCAGGTGACGGGAACGCGGAGTTTACTGCCGGTCGCGAAGATCGAGACCGGAAGCGAGGCGAAAGCGACGTCGTATCTGTGCGTGGGGGTGCAATCATCGAAATTATTGATCTGTGTCAATACGACGCGGCTCGACGCGGCTTAACGTTGCGCGTGTAGAAGATCGACTGGCCGGCAAAATGCACGCGCAACCGCGATTCATTCATTGCCCTGACCAGAGAAGCTTCGCGCAAGTGCCCGTGGGCATCAGCAATTCATATCTGATCAAAGGAATGCAGCTATGAGCGTTACCGAAACGAGTCCGGCATCAGTGCCGGCAGAAAAGACATCCCGAAAACTAGGTTTGATACCCCTGATCGCGTTGGTCGTAGGGTCAATGATCGGCGGCGGAGTCTTCAGCTTGCCCCAAAACATGGCCAAGGGCGCGTCTCCGGGAGCGGTCATCATCGGCTGGTTAATCACGGGCGTCGGCATGCTGGCGCTGGCCTTCGTCTATCAGGGCCTCTCAACGCGCAAACCGCACCTTGATGCCGGGCCCTATGC
Organism: Thioclava indica; assembly: GCF_000714545.1. GTDB lineage: Bacteria > Pseudomonadota > Alphaproteobacteria > Rhodobacterales > Rhodobacteraceae > Thioclava > Thioclava indica. The sequence goes on along the minus strand of NZ_AUNB01000016.1, from coordinate 35,261 downwards.
ATATGCGCGCGCCGGTTTCGGGGATTTCGTCGGCTTCAACAGCGCTTGGGGCTATTGGCTAAGCGCGTGGCTGGGCAACGTCTCTTACGTCGTGCTGATCTTCGGTGCGCTGAGTTATTTCTATCCGGCCTTCGGGGCCGAAGGGAACACAGTGCAGGCTATCATCGGCGCATCAGTCGTTCTCTGGGTTACCCATGCTCTGGTCCTGATGGGCATTCGGCAGGCGGCAATCATCAATGTCGTCACAACCATCGCCAAGCTGGCGCCAATCGCGTTGTTCATCGTGCTTGTGGCCGTCGCATTCAATATGCCGAAATTCAGCTTTGATTTCTGGGGCATGCAGACGCCAGATCTGGGGAGCATCGTGGATCAGGTCAAAAGCACAATGCTGGTCACGCTTTGGGTCTTCATCGGGATTGAAGGGGCGAGCGTCGTCTCGGGGCGCGCCGCGAAACGCGCGGATATCGGGCGCGCGACGATCATCGGCTTTGTGATTGCCCTTTCGGCCTATCTGTTGGTCTCGCTTTTGTCGTTTGGCCTGATGAGTCAGACGGAACTGGCGGGTCTTCCGGCGGCGGCCTCGATGGCCAATGTGATTGAGCAAGCGGTCGGCCCTTGGGGCTCGGTTGTCGTGCGCATCGGGCTTGTGATCTCGGTTGCAGGCGCGTTTCTTAGCTGGACCGTGTTTGCTGCGGAAATTCCCTATCGCGCGGCCAAAGAGGGCATGCTGCCTGCCGTGTTTGCAACGGAAAACAAGAACGGTTCGCCTGCCGGGTCGCTGTGGATCACCAACATCTTCGTGCAGATATTTTTGATCGTCACGCTTTATGCAAACTCAACCTATCTTGCGTTGTTCTACATCGCCTCGACCGCCATTCTGGTGCCCTATGTGCTGTCGGGCGCCTATGCGTTCAAACTGGCGCTCAGTGGTGAGGGCTACAAAACAGGTGAACGGCGTGGTCGGGACATGTTTTATGGCGGGTTGGCGACTGTTTATGGCGCATGGCTGGTCTATGCGGCGGGGCCTGCCTACCTGCTGATGTGCGCAATCCTCTATGCCGCCGGTGTGCCAATCTATTGGTATGCGCGTGCGAAAAACGGTGAAAAACCTTTCGCGGGCGTCGAAGCCTGGATCGGCATTGGCATCGTCATCGCCGCACTCGTGGCCGCCTATGAGATGTGGACAGGCGCGATCAGCGCGCTGTGAAACCCAATCAGCTTGGAGCAATAAAATGACTACGAATACGCAACTGGGTGTCCATTCCGAAACTGGCAAACTGCGGCAGGTCATTGTCTGCCGCCCCGGCCTGGCGCATCGCCGACTGACGCCCTCGAACTGCCAAGAGCTGTTGTTTGACGATGTCTTCTGGGTGAAACAGGCGCAAAAGGACCATGACGTCTTTGCCAACGTGATGCGCGATGAAGGTGTCGAGGTGCTGGACGTCAACGATCTGTTGGCCGAAACGTTAGAAAGTGCAGAGGGGCGCGCCTTTGTGCTTGATCAGCGGGTGACGCCCGATCATGTCGGCGTGGGCATGCAGGAAGAATTGCGCGCGTGGATGGATGAGCTACCCGGCGCGCAATTGGCCGAATATCTGCTGGGTGGATTGGCGGCAGATGACCTGCCTTTCGCACCCGAGAACCTCTTTGGCAGCTATCTTGGGCATCACGGCCTAATCTTGCCGCCTCTGCCCAACGCCCTGTTCACGCGCGACAATTCCGCCTGGATCTATGGCGGCGTGACGGTCAACCCGATGTATTGGGCGGCGCGACGTCCCGAGACGCTGCTCAATACTGCGATCTACAAATACCATCCAAAATTCGCAGGCAAAGTTAGCATCCATTGGGGTGATCCCACCAAGGAACACGGGTTGGCCACGTTAGAGGGCGGCGATGTGATGCCGGTGGGCAAGCGCACCGTGTTGGTTGGGATGGGCGAGCGCTCGTCTCCGCAAGGGATTGGCCAACTGGCCGAAGCGCTTTTTGCCAAAGGCGTCGTGGACCGCGTTCTGGCGTTCCGCATCCCGAAATCGCGCGCGGCGATGCACCTTGATACCATCTTTACCCTTTGCGGCGGCGATGTGGTGACGACCTTCAAGGAAGTCGCGGATGAACTGGTCTGCTATGACATTCGACCCGGCGAGGGCGACGCTCCGCTGTCGTTCCGCCACGACCCGCGCCCGATTTTTGACATCGTGGCCGAGGTGCTGGGCTATAAAAAACTGCAAATCGTGCCGACGGGTGGCAACACCGAAGAAGAACGCGCCCGCGAGCAGTGGAATGATGGCAACAACGTGCTGGCGCTGCGCCCGGGCGTGGTGGTGGGCTATGACCGCAATGACGATACCAACGCGGCCCTCAAAGCCGTCGGGATCGAGGTTTTGGCGATTCCGGGCGCCGAGCTTGGCCGGGGCCGTGGCGGCGGGCATTGCATGAGCTGCCCGACCATCCGCGACGCACTTTAATCTGAAAGGACCGCTCAAATGGCTTTCAATTTGAAAAACCGCAGCCTGTTGACGCTGCGCGATTACACCCCGCGCGAAATTGGCTTCCTGCTAAAGCTGGCCGCCGACCTCAAGACCGCCAAATATGCGGGAACCGAGGTGGCAACATTGCAGGGCAAGGACATCGCCCTGATTTTTGAGAAGGACTCGACGCGCACCCGTGTTGGATTTGAGGTCGCCGCCTATGATCAAGGCGCGCGCGTCACCTATTTGGGCCCGACGGGCAACCACATGGGCCACAAGGAATCCGTCAAGGATACCGCCCGTGTTCTGGGGCGGATCTATGATGCGATCGAATACCGCGGCTTTGGCCAAGAGATCGTGGCAGATCTGGCGAAATATTCCGGCGTTCCGGTTTATAACGGGCTGACAAACGAGTTTCACCCGACCCAGATCCTTGCGGATTTCCTGACCATGCAAGAGCATGTCGAGAAGCCGCTGCACCAAGTGTCTTATGTGTTTGTCGGTGATGCGGCCAACAATATGGGTGACAGCCTGCTGATTGGCGGTGCCAAGCTGGGCATGGATGTGCGGCTGTGCGCGCCCAAGGCATGCTGGCCTACGCAGGCCATTCAAGATGAGGCACAGGCCCTGGCCAAGGAGACCGGCGCGCGGATCATGATCAGCGATGACATCGACGCGGCGGTGAAGGGCGTTGATTTCGTTTACACCGACGTCTGGGTCTCGATGGGAGAGCCGAAGGAGAAATGGGCCGAGCGCATCAAGTTGCTGACGCCCTATCAGGTGAATGCGGCTTTGATGGCGAAAACCGGCAACCCACGCGTGCGGTTTATGCATTGTCTGCCCGCGTTCCATAATACCGAAACGACGGTTGGGGCCGAAATCAAGGCCGAGTTCGGAATCTCCGCCATGGAAGTGACCGAGGAGGTGTTCGAAAGCCCCGCCTCAATCGTCTTCGATCAGGCCGAGAACCGTCTGCACACGATCAAGGCGGTGCTTGTCGCCACGTTAGGGGGCTGAGATGCTGGTGGTGGCGGCTTTGGGCGGCAATGCCCTACTCAAACGCGGCGAACCGCTGACGGCGCAGGCGCAACGGGCCAATGTCAAACGCGCGGCTGAGGCTTTGGCCGCGCTCGTGCGGGCAGGGCACCGTTTGGTCGTCACCCATGGCAACGGGCCGCAGGTCGGGCTTTTGGCGCTGCAAGGTGCATCTTACAAACCAGATGAGGCCTATCCGCTGGACGTGCTGGGCGCTGAGACTGAAGGCATGATCGGTTACATGATCGAACAAGAACTCGAAAACGCCCTCGGCCATGATCAACCCGTGGCGACGCTTTTGACACAGGTTGTGGTCGATCGGCGCGATCCGGCTTTTGGCAAACCGACGAAATTTGTCGGTCCGGTGTATGAGCGCGACGAAGCCGAAGCGCGCGCCAAAGCCGCGGGCTGGGCGATTGCCGCAGATGGGGAAAAATGGCGCCGCGTCGTCGCCTCCCCCAAGCCTGTCGACATTCCCGACCTGCGCGTGCTGAAATTGCTTCTGGACCAAGGGGTGATCGTCATTTGCGCAGGCGGCGGTGGCATTCCGGTGGTGCAACGCGACGATGGCAGCTTGGTCGGGGTTGAGGCCGTGATTGATAAGGATGCCGCCAGCGCCTTGCTAGCCCGACAATTGGGCGCGGATGCGCTTTTGCTGCTGACCGATGTCGATGCTGTTTATCGCGACTTCGGAACGCCAAAAGCTGCGCGGATTACCACGTTGACCCCGCCGGAGGTCGATAGGCTTGGGGCGCCTCCAGGGTCGATGGGTCCGAAGGTCAGTGCTGGACGTGACTTCGCCCTGACCGGAGGCTTCACCGGTATTGGTCGCCTTGATGACGCTTTGGCCATCCTCGACGGCCAAGCCGGCACGCGGATCGAGAGAGAGAGCTAACGCGTTACTGAAATAGTAGGATCGTAGACTTGGTTTGCGGCACATGATTCACCCTCGGCAAAGGCCTTGTCACGGAACACGGTGCGCAAGGTAAATGAGGTGCCGCGATCGATGGCTACGGCGAATGGGACACCTGCATAATCGAGGATGATGACATCGTAGGGACAGACGACGCTTTGAAGGGGTCGGATCTGTGGCTTAAGAGCAAGCTGGATAAACGTATTTTCATGAGCGGGCGACTGCACGATGCCATCGAGGCGGTAAAGATCAAGGTCGACTTCCACTTTGTCAGGGCGAAGTCACGTCCAGCCAGATGGACGAAACCCAAGACCACACGATACGGGCATACTGGCGCGTTGAGATGTTGACTTACCACTGAACTTTCATCCAGCCGCGACCGAAGTCCAAGGGGTGTTTCCGCCGATTGGCGCAGGTTGATCACTTGCCCGACGCGCAAAGCTTTCATCTTGCGCGCCAATGTCGGCAAATTGTGCTATAGTTGCTTTCAACCGACATTGAATCGAAATGAGGGATGCCATGGCTACGATCCAGGGTCCGGTGGCGCTAAGCCGCTCACCGCAGTCAAGCGAACTTGAGCTAAAGTTCGACATCGAATTCACTGAGTTCGAAGTGGAGCACAATTTGACAGTCTACGTGAAAGTCGTGCTGTATGAGCGCGATCAATCAATGGACAAGATCTTCTTCTGGACCAACGGAAACTGGGCACAGGTCCACAGCGTCAAGAACGACAGCGACCGCGATGAATTCATCACGTGGTTTCCTTCAAAGCGCCTGCGGCCAGAAGGACGACATTCCGTCAGTTATCACGAACGCATCGATCTTGATAATCCGGAGCTGGCCGAACAATTCAGACGCGCTGACGATCCGCTGCCAGATCCGCCATTCCTCGGCAGTGCGCTATGGGAGGAGTTGCGCGCGGTGGTCCATGTTTACAACGAACTTAGCCCGTCCACGGTGCAGTCCAATGAGCACACCATGACGGATGTCAAGCCATGAGGCACCTTACAAACGCCTAGACCACCTCGACCGTCATTGCGCCGTTCAACCTTTAGCTCGGTATGTTGGGAGGGTGATATTTATTAGGAAGACCGACAAGATGATGTCACTCAGAAGTCCCAACAGAACGCCTATATCGAGCGCTACAACCGCACGGTTCGGGGCGAATGGCTCAGCTAATACATATTTGAAACCATTGAGGAAGCACAAGATCAAGCAACGCAATGGCTCTGGACTTACAACAACGAGCGACCCAACATGGGCATCGGCGGCATACCACCCGCAATGAAACTGAAAACAGCCGCCTGAATTCTACGGCTGAGCCCCATTAAAAATGGGGGGATTACCACTTCACCGACCACCTTGATGCCGCTGTCCGAGAATACGATCGCCTTGCGATAGGCGGACATCTTGAGCGTCCCAAGGCCGATGCCCGCGACGACAAGCAATAGATAGACCCTTATTTATTGACGTCACATCACGCCGGTCACCGTCTGTTTCTATCTGTTCATCACCGCATCCCTTGCAACTTGTCAGCGCGTTAGAGTCACGGCGCGCCAACTTTTGACAGGGATACCCTTCACGACGGCTGACGTGTGAAAAATGCCATACATCTGGTCAGGCCCGACGACCATCAACCGCATTGTCATTTCCATCGTCACGCCATCAATCGTGGCCTGTGTGCGACCGATCAGGCGGGCAAGGTTTTCGACACCACATCCCATTAACATCTCAACGTCCGTTGACGACAGCATGGGCGCAGGAACGCCGTCTTTGCTTGCGTGGGCTTCAAAGCTCCATGGCGGCTCGTCTGCCCAGCTGAACACAACGGGCTGCTGTGCCTCTGGGTGTGTGCCCACAAGCCCGCCACTTGGCGACATCTCGATTTGCATCGTTTCGACGTCACCACTTGCAGGGAAAGGCATCGTCATTGGACCAGAAATCACATAGCCCGCATGATGCGTAATCTGCCAAGGGCCGACGTACATGAGGCTGATCTTGTCCCACGCCTTGGGTGAGCCGTAGTTACAGGCGACATTGGGCTCCGCCTGTGCAGGGGATGACGCCAACAAAGTGGATGCGATGCAGCAGATCAGTGAAAAAGCCTTGATCATTGTCTCACTCGCTTTCGTTTGGTGGGCTGCTTTCGGGCTTTTGGCGAGATGGAGATGGCCCCTCTCTCATTGGACTTTCAACAAGGCCTCGGGCAAAGTTGCACTAAACCTCCCGTTGATCTGCTTGGTCTGTGACGGGTCGACCTGCCCACTCACCAACTTGTCGCTATAATAAGCGGTAGAGGCAAAGCTACCTTCTACGAGAAGGCCGCCGTCGACCTCTTTAAACGTCGATAGGGAAAAGACGGTTTGGTCCGCCTCATTGGCCAGCCAGCCGGACGCCCAACCGTCAGCGAGATAGGTCAGCGTCACGTTCAACGGCACCGTGTTGCCACCAACGGCCATGATATCGAACTGGAGCAGCAGGCTGTCTTTGGCTTCAGCGACGGTGTCCGCCGTGGGCTGCCCCCAAAGACTGAAGCTCTGAGTATTGGCGACCGCGATTGTCAGGGCATGGCTTTGGCTCTGTTCCCCGTCTGACGTCAAAAACCAACTGCGCTCGGTGCCGTCGATGGTGGCTGTCAGAGTGCCGAAAACATCTTGAGCGACACAAAGTGTAGGAGCAAAGAAGAGTGCCGCCGTTAGAGCGATATGGCGAAACATGGCATTGAACCTCCAATGAAAGGAGAAAGCGATAGAACGGTGTCAAACAACGAGAGCATGTAAAGACTACGTAATAGCCACCAAAAAATGGCTCCCTCACGACCACTTCACAACCTCGTTAGCAACTATGCCTGAATAGTTCCGTGCGTCAATCATCGTCGTCAAAACGAAGATATGGCCCGCGAAAAGACGAACAGAACGAAACGGCTGCGCGCTCATCCGAAACAGTCAAACTGTTTCCCCTGCAAGGTCGACTCAACCCATTTCAAAACGAGAGTGGGGCAGGTGGTGACCTGCCCTCCGCGAAATCCCTCACCGTGATGTAGAGTCTGCCCAACCTTGAAGGAGCAGACACATGCGAAAGAGCCGTTTCACCGAGGCGCAGATAATCGGGATGATCAAGGAACAGGAGGCAGGCATGCCGACGGCGGAGGTGTGCCGCAGGCATGGCCTCAGCCCTGCGACGTTCTACAAGTTCAAGTCCAAGTATGGAGGCATGGAGGTGTCCGAGGCGGCGCGGCTGAAGGCGCTGGAGGACGAAAACGCCAAGCTCAAGCGCCTGCTGGCCGATATCATGCTGGACAACGTCGTGCTGAAAGACCTGCTGGGAAAGAACTGACGACATTGACCAAGCGGCGAGAGGCAGCGCTCAGGGCGATGCGGGATCACGACATCTCGCAGCGCCGGGCCTGCAGGCTTGTCCCCTTTCACACATGCAAGCATGTGTTGTCGGGCAACGGGTGTCGATCCAAAGACAGTCCGGCGCCAACGCCCGCCGGATTGTCCGGAGATCCGCAAGGAAATGCAGGAGATTGCTGGCAAGCGGCGTCGGTTCGGCTACCGCCGGATCGGCATCGTGCTGGAACGCAAGGGGATGACCATGAACCACAAGAAGCTCTACCGCATCTATCGCGAGGAAGGGCTCTCCGTGAAGCGACGCCGGGGGCGCAAGCGGGCCCGTGGCATACGCACGCCAATGCCAGCAGCCGCGCACCCAAATGCGCGCTGGTCGTTGGACTTCCTATCCGACAGCTTCGGCGCGTCGCGCAAGTTCCGCATCTTAGGGGTGATCGACGATTGCTGCCGCGAAAACCTATGCCTGATGGCCGACACCAGTATCTCGGGCGAGCGGGTGGCGCGGGAATTGGACGCGCTGGTGAGGATCTATGGCAAACCCGGTTGCATTGTCAGTGACAACGGGACCGAGTTTACCAGTCGCGCCATCCTGAAATGGGCGGACAAGAACGAGGTGTCTTGGCATTACATCGACCCCGGAAAGCCGCAGCAGAATGCCTTTATCGAGTCATTCAACGGCAGTCTACGCGATGAGCTGTTGAACGAGGAGATCTTCGACACCTTGGGCGATGCCCGACGAAAGTTGGCCCTTTGGCGATACGACTACAATACCGTCAGGCCGCACTCATCGCTCGGAAACCAGACGCCACTGCAAGCGCGCCGAGCGCTTGAGCAATTTGAGGGCTCCGCGCCCGGCGCGCTTGCCCAGGATGGCGAACCCGACTACCAAAATCCAACCTGTAGACTCTCGTTATGAACGAGGGACCAGCGGGGGGCAGGTCAGGAGCTTTGTACAGTTTGCGGACATCGCTCGGCACTCTACGCCGATAATAGTAGGTATTTCCTTTTAACTGTAGGTGCTTGCACATGAGCCTAAAGGACCCCGATTCAAACAGGACAATCATCGCTGTGTAACCTCTTGTGTTACCTGCGACAATGCTGAAATGACGCCTAAGCCCTTGAAATCATATGCAATAAGTGGGTTTAAGTGGCGGACAGTGAGGGATTCGAACCCTCGAGACGGTTCCCCGCCTACACACTTTCCAGGCGTGCGCCTTCGACCACTCGGCCAACTGTCCGTGACGCGCGGTTTAGCCGCAAAACCGGACGTGATGCAAGAGGGGTTTGAGCAGAAGCTGCACAGAGGGGGCGAAAGTTCTTGCGAGGCGCGAAATGATTTTATTTCGCGTGCGGGGGCGGTTGCGTGTGGGGGCTGTGCGGCCTAGCATGAGGTTTAGCCCTCATTCACGCCCGCGCGGGTGGATCAAGGACGCGATGAAGATGAAGGATAGCCCCGGTCAAGGCCTCTCGGCTTTGCACGAAGATCAGCGCCGTGAGCCGCGCCAGCTTACGAATGTGCTGTTGGGCATCATCGCGTTTGCGTTGGTGCTGTTTTTGTTAGTGCAGGCGCGATTTATCCTGATTTCACTGGCGATTGCGATCATCCTGTTCTCGCTGACATCTGAGGCGATCAACGGGGTCGGACGGTTGCGCATCGGGCCGTTGCGCATTCCGCCGCGGGTGGCCTCGCTGATTGCGCTGGCGCTGATTGCGGGGGGATTGCTGACGCTGACGGCGGTGTTAATCAGTCAGGTGAACACGGTCATCACGATCATCCTTAACTATGCCGGGCCTGCGCAGCGCGCGATTGCCGAGCTGTTTGGCTGGATGGGGCCGGATGTCGAGCAATCGGTGCTGGAATCGATGCAGCGCATTCAGGTGGCGGGCTATCTGACGACGCTGGCGGGGCAGGCCTCGAACCTGTTGTCGGCGACGATTTTGGTGATTTTGTTTGTCGGGTTCCTGTTTGCCGAGCGGATCTGGTTTGATGCCAAGCTCATGAGCCTGATGGGCGATCAGGAGCGCGCCACGCGGATCTCGAAGACGGTTGGCACGATCATGCGCAGGGTGAATCACTATCTGCTGGTCAAGGCGGCCGTGAGCGGGGTTACGGCGATTGCGGTTTACGGGGTGTTTACCTTTGGCGGGCTGGAATTGGCGGCGCCGGTTGCGATCATCACGTTTGCGCTGAATTTCATCCCCTCGATCGGGTCGATCATCGCCACGATCATCGCAGCACTGGCGGCCTATGTCTTGACGCAAAACCCCTATCAGGCGGCCAGCGTGTTTTCGATCATCGGCGTGTTGCAATTCATCATCGGCAACGTGATTGACCCGATGCTGATGGGCCATGCGCTGCGCCTTTCCAGCTTTGGGATCATCATTTCGCTGGCGTTTTGGGGCGCGGTCTGGGGCTTGCCGGGGATGTTTCTGGCGGTGCCGATCATGGTGGCGATGATGATCATCTGCGCGCAAAGCCCGACACTGCGCCCGCTGGCGGTGTTGCTGTCACGCGAAGGGCTGCCCGAATCCGAGCATTGAGGTCTAGCGGTCCAGCGGCGGGCGTTGCGGTTCGCGCGACGACGACAGCGGTTTGGATTTGCGCCGACGCAGCCCATCGGCATCGCCACGCTTGAGGCGCATGAAATAGAGCGCCGAGAGCGGCCCCATCATCCCGGTTGCCAGATAGGCGATGGTGAAGGCGTGCAGGGGCAGGGCGGTTGAGCCATCGGTTGCGCCTGCGGTGCCTGCGGTGAATTCCAGCAACACCCCGGCAAATGCGATGCCCAGCGCCAGCGAGATTTGCCGTGTCATTGCCGAAAACGCGGTGCCAGTGCTGATCTCGGATGCGTCAAGATCGGCATAGGAGATCGCGTTGACGGCGGTGAACACCACCGCCTGCGCCGCGCCGCCGATCAGCAATAGCGGGATCAGTTGCCAATCAGCGATGCTGGTGACGGTGGCAAACCCGAAGATCGTGACGCCCCGGATCAGCGCGGCCAACACCATCACCGGCTTGAACCCAAAGCGATCCAGCAAACGGGGCGCAACTGCGCGCATCGACACCGCGCCCACAGCGTTCAGCCCGCTTAGTGCGCCCGAGACCATGATCGTCGTGCCTAGACCAAGTTGGAAGAACAGCGGCAAGAGCAGCGAGATCGCGCCATTGGAGAGGCGAAAAATCAGCCCGCCAATCGTGCCGATATCGAAGGTGCGATGGCGAAATAGCGCCAGATCAAGCAGCGCGTCGGGTCTTCCCGAGGCGCGCAGCCCATAGACGATCAGCAAGATCCCCCCGACCACCGCCAAGCCCGTTGCTGCTTGCCAGGGCAGAATATGCTCGCCCAATGCCGATATCCCCGTCATCGCCGCAACAAGCCCGGCGGCCGACAGGGCAAACCCCGTCAGATCAAAGGGTTTCGCCGTGGGGGGGCCATCCTTGGGCATCACTTTCAAGGTCAGCGCGATCGCGGCGGCCGCGAGCGGCAGGTTGATCAGAAAGATCGAGCGCCAGCCGAGGTAGGTGGTGACCGAAGCCCCGATAAACGGGCCGATGGCGGGGCCGATCAGCGCGGGCAGGGTGACGTAAACCATCGCGCGGGTGATCTCGGAGCGTTCGGTATGGCGTAGCACGATAATGCGCCCCACGGGTGACATCAGCGCCGCGCCAAGGCCTTGAACCGCGCGCGCCGCGACCAGGCCCGACAGGCTCGTTTGCAGCGCACAGGCCAGCGAGGCGGCGGCAAAAACCCCAAGCGCGGCCAGAAAAACCCGTTTCGCGCCATAGCGATCCGCGATCCAGCCCGAAATCGGCACAAAGGCCGCCAGCGCGATCAGATAAGTCGCCATCGCCATTTTGAGCGACAGCACCGGCACGGCCAGCTCGCGCGCGATCACCGGGATTGCGGTGGCCAGAACGGTGGCGTCCACCATCTCCATCAAGAGCGAGAGCGCCACCGTCAAAGGCAGAATATTATCGCGAAGGGTCTTTAGCATCTTGGGAAACACTTAAATTTTAAAACATGCGCTAGGGCAGTTAGCGCATGTTTGGCACAAGTCATCCCATCGGCCCGGAAATCATCATCATCGGGAACAATCCCGCCAGACCAATCGCGATCAGATAGACCGCCACGATGTAGCTTAGGAGGCGCGGAAATATCAAGATAAGCACCCCTGCAAACAGCGCCATGATCGGCGCAAGCATGGCCATTGAACCAGAGTAAACCATTTAAGCCTCCATCACTTCATCGCGCCGACCTGCGCTTAGTTCATGTACCAGCCGTGGCTGACCACCAGACTTTGCCCGGTCAGCGCATTGGTGGGGAAGGCCGCGAAGATATAGGCCACTTCGGCCACGTCCTCGACCGTGGTGAATTCGGTATCGACAGTGCCGCCAAGCATGACGTCATTGACGACCTCTTCTTCGGAAATGCCCAGATCTTTCGCCTGCTCGGGGATCTGTTTTTCCACAAGTGGGGTTTTCACGAATCCGGGGCAGATCACATTGGAACGCACGCCGTATTTGCCACCCTCCTTCGAGATCACCCGCGCCAGACCCAGCAGCCCGTGCTTGGCCGTGACATAGGCGGATTTGAGCGCCGAGGCCTCTTTGGAGTGGACCGAGCCCATGAAGATGATCGATCCGGCCCCCTGTTTTTTCATGTAGGGGATCACGGCCTTAGAGGTCAAAAAGCCGCCATCAAGGTGGATCGAGAGCAGTTTTTTCCAATCCTTGAAGGGAAAATCCTCGACCGGGTGGACGATCTGGATGCCCGCGTTTGACACCAGAACGTCAATCGTTCCCCATTTCTCGGCCACAGCCTTGACGCCCGCATTAACCTGATCCTCGTCGGTGACGTCCATTTTCACCGCCATCGCGCTGCCGGGGCCTTGGGCGTTCAACTCATCGGCGGTGGATTGTGCATCCTCCAGCTTGAGATCGGCAATCGCGACCTTGGCGCCGCCCGCCACATAACGCTTCGCAATCGCCTTGCCGATCCCCGAGGCAGAGCCGGTGATGATACAGGTTTTATCTTTCAGATCGAGGGACATAGTAGAACTCCTTAAGTTACTTCTGAAATTTTCCTCAGTCGAGGTAGTCATGCACGACCGTGCCCAGACCCAGCGTCAGATCGGTGAGGATATGAACGGCCGAGACCATCTCACGCACTGGCAGGTCGGCGACCGGGGCAAGGGCGTGTTCGAACAGCTCCAGCCGGGCAGGGGCGGACCATGCGCCTTTCACGGTCACATCTTCCGAGCGATAGCGCACCAGTTCGCAGATCCGCGGGGTGCAATCGACATGCGGGATGATCTTGAGCAGGAAGGCGGGGGCTTCAACGGCGGCCTTGGCCTCGGCGTGATCCATCGCCGTGTATTTGAACCCCATCGTTGCGGTGGCAATACGCACGGGGCCGACATCGAGCGTGCCCAGCAGCGTATCCTTATGCACGCTCAGTTTCGGCGAGCCGAGCTTTTTGGGAAATCCCCATAGCTCACGCCCGCCCGCAATCGGGGCCTCGTCATCAAGATACATCGCGTGGGAATAACCGCCCTCTTGCCCGTCAAACGTGACCGGAATGACCTGCCCGCTTTCGGTATAATCGCCAAAACCGGTGGAATTGGGCATCCGGATAAACTCGAATTTCACCAAGCCGTCGGGATTGGGCACCAGCGGTTCGGGCACCACGTCGCGCAACAACTTAGGGTCGGTGCGATAGGTGATGGTGAAAAATTCGCGGTTGATAAAGCGATAGGGGCCGGGGGGAAACGCGGGGCTGGTGAGGGGCATTGCGAAAGCGTTCTTGACAACATCTTGTTGGTTCATGGGAGGTCTCCAAACTGAGGTTATAGCAGGCTGAGATCAAAGGCTTTCATGCCTTCACCGGAAGCCAGAAGCGTCTCCCAATCGGCATTGGCATGGCTGCGCTGCACGTCGCGGCTTCCCGATTGCCAATGCTCCAGCATTGAAGGGCGCGAAAATTCATAATCCTTTGAGCCATTTTCATAGGCAAAATGTCGATAAATCAGGTGAATGACGGTCACGTCCGAATTTGCGGCCGCGCCCATCAGCAGTTTTAGATCGGGATCGTCGCGCATCTCGGGCGGGAGCTTTTCGGCCAGTTTGCACGCGAGTTTTGAGACGCGCGACAAGTCTTTCATCCGGTCAGTTGCGGCACGGGTCCGTGATGAAAACTGAATGTCTTTCTCACGCGTCTCGATACCTGCAAGCGTTGCCGGGGCCTCGCCCGTGGCCGGGAACAGATCAACCTGATAGATCAGAAGCGGCGGGCAATTTCCTTGCGCGTGGCTCAGTTGCAAACCGTCCTCAAGCACGTATTGCAGCGGCGCGTTTGACACCAAACCGCCATCCCAATAGAGCGCGCCGTCAATTTCAACCGGTGGAAAGCCCGGCGGCAGCGCGCCCGAAGCCATCACATGATCAGGCGTGATCCGGGTATCTTCACTATCGAAATAGGTCAGGTTGCCGGTCTCGACATTAACTGCACCAAGGCTGACGCGCACCGGCCCGTTATTGAGCAATTCAAAATCCACCAGCCGCTCCAGCGTCTCGCGCAAAGGGGCGGTGTCGTAAAAGCTGACCTTTGTCGGGTCGGTGAATTTGGTGAACCAGGCCGAGGGGAAGCGCGGACGAAAGAAACCCGGCACGCCGAACATCATGGACTCCAGGGACGAGACGCTGTTCCAAGGCCCGCGTGCGATGCCTGTGGGCACGAAGGGCAGGCTGGCGGTGGTCCTGCTGGCATTTTCCCAAAATTCGCGCAGGGCCGCGACGCGGTTTCCCGGCGGATTGCCCGCGATCAGCGCGCAGTTGATCGAGCCAATCGAGATCCCCGCGACCCAGTCGGGGCTAAGGCCGGATTCGGCCAGCGCCTCGAATGCGCCCGCTTGATAGGCCCCCAGCGCGCCGCCCCCTTGCAGCACCAGCACCTTGTGGCGGTCCTTTGCCTGTTCGGGGATGTGGATCGGGATATGGGCTGCGTGGCGGCGGGTCTGGCCAAGCACTTCGCGGTTGCGGGATTTGCGGCTTGTTCGGGTGGGGTCGCTTCGTGCCATTGGAATGGCTCCTCGCACTGAGTTTCACTGACGTGACATCAAAGGAACCCTGCGCGCGTGCTGTTGTTCCTGCACGACACGGGCATGTGTGCGCGCATGAGAATACGTGAAAAAGCCCGCCCGTTTTACGGGGCGGGCAGGTGGGAGAGACAGAGTTAACGGGCGAACCCGCCCCCCGCAGGCCGAAGAGAAAGCAGCGCGCGGGGGCGGCTCGGGACGGGTGGTTACGCTTGAGGCGGGAGAGAGCATCTCAAGCGTGACGCGCCCGTATGGGGGGGCGACAGCCTGGGGCAATCGCGCTGAGTTTTGGCTCAGGTCTTGCCCGGCATGAGGGATTCAAGGCTCCATTCTGAAATAGGCACGCCCCAGCTTGGCACGCGGCCTTTGTTGCGGAAAAAGATCTCTTTGTAGGCGATCTTTTGCATATAGGGCATTTTGCCCATGCGCAGTTCCTGAATGTCGCCTCCAAAGAACGAGGTTGCGTGGATATAAAAGCCCTTGCCGCCGCCCATATCGCCGATGCAGATAACTTCAGGGTGCCAATCGACATCGGCGTCTTTCTTGCTCATCTTGCCCAGATCGCCCGCGATCTGACGGCCCACGACATCGCATTCCTGATGCCCGATTGCGCCGAGTTTCGGCACGGTCAGCGCCGCCGCATCGCCGCAGGCAAACACCTCGGGGTGATCGGGGTTGCGCATGCGCATATCGGTGATGATGAAGCCGACCTCATCGCTGACCGACAGCCCCTTGAGGAACGCGTGCGGCTTCCAGTTGGGCAGCAGTACCTTTAACTCGGCAGGCAGGCTGCGCCCGTCGGTGAATTCAATCGTGTCGGCGGTGATGCGTTTGATCCCCTCGACCTTGTTGACATAGTTGAACCCCATTGACCCCGCCGCTTCCAGCAGCGCGCCGACCACTTTCTCGCCTGCATCCTCGGCAATCAGCTCGGCGGGGGTGAAGATGGTGATGTCTTTCGGGCCACCTTTGTTATTTTCGCTCAGCCAATGGCCGAGCGAGAGCGAGACCTCGACGGGCGGACCTTCGCAGGCGGCCAGTGCGGTGGGCAGCCAATCGGGGCGACCCTTTTGGCCCTGCTCGAAGCGATCCGAACCGACGACAATCGGCCCGCCTTTATAGTCGTTCTTGAGGTAATCCATCAGACGATTGGCTTGGAACGCATCTGAGACGGCGTGGCCATATTCGGCGAAACCTTCGATGTCGTCATAGGCCAGACGCGCACCCAGCGCGATCACGACGTAATCGTAGCTTATCGTGTATTTCGGCGCGCCGGGGCGCTCGTTGGGGATAATCGAAACGGTTTTGGCGTCGATATCCAGCTCGGTGATCTCGGCCTGCATGAAGCGGATGTCGTCCTTGGCCAAGGCATCGACCAGATCCATATGCATCGTCACCGACGGGTCGCGCCCCTCGAACGCTTCAAGCGAAATGTTGGGAATGAAATCGAGATAGGCTTTGCGGTCGATCAACGTGATATCACACGCGTCCCCGGCATATTCGCGGATCTTTTGCGCCGCGCCCAGACCTGCGAAATTGCCACCTAAAACAACAACCTGCGGTTTATTTTTGCTTGTATCCATTGGACCACTCTCCTTCACTTAACGCTATGTCTTTTCATGGGGCAAACTGATGCGCAGATGCAGCGGTTCCTATATTTCAGCGCTCTCCCGTCAACGTGACATGGCAGCGATCGGGCGTGATCGGGAAAGAGTGGCGACTAAACGCCGAAAGCGCTGGAAGTTGTCACATGTCAAATGCGCGTCTTGCAAACTGTGCTAATATCATGCGTTCAACCTATGGAGGATGACATGGCGACACCTAAATCTGCGACCAATATGAATGCGGCTGGAAGTATCCCGATGCCAGACGCACAGAGTGTCTCGCAAATGATGACACCGCATCTGCACATGGCGGAAAAGCTGATCGCGCAGAATATCGAGATGCTCTCGTTTCTGAGAATGCGCTTTGAGTGTGATCAGAAGCTGCTGCACGCGCTTGCTGAGCGGCGTGATCCGATGAAGGCGATGAGCCTTTGGGGCGAGTACTGGCAATGCACGATGACCGACTACGGCACGCAGATGGCCAAGCTTGCGACGTCGGTCAGCGGGCTGACCGAGCAGGCGGTGCGCTCGGCGAGCGAAGAAAGCGAGGCGATCGCGCAAGCTGCCTCGGGCAAAGCGCGTTCTGCGACTGAGAAGTCCGGTGTCAGCCTATCCGATGTGCCGGTCTAAGACAGGGGCTGAAGCTGTGTGGCGGCGGGGCTATGGCCCGCCGCAGGGTCCTATCTATTTCTTTTTCGGGTCGATGATCGCCTTGATCTCGGGCATGATCTTGGGCATCGTCTTCTGGACCATCGCGCTGATCTCGGGCTGTATGGCGGTCATCACTTGGGGCATTTTCGTCAGTATAGACCGCCCGATCGGGCTTGTATAAAACGCATTCATCGCCTGAATTTCCTGCATTGTGAAGGCTTTGGCGATCACTTGGTTCTCATTTAACATCGCGTCACGCATCGGGCCGTCAAATGTTTTCTGATAAAGCGCATCCAGCGCGGCCTTCTGCTTATCGTCCAGCGGATGGCCCTTTTTCGCAGCAAGACCTACGAACGGTTGCCACATCGTCGAAACCATTTTGGGGATGTTCATTTCCTTTACTGCGAGCTCCGCATAGGGCTTGGCTGCGACCTCACGTTGCTCGTAAGTGCTGGTGTCGGGCGTGATCGTTTGCAGATCGGGCATCGTTACGTTTGGGCTAGACGTTGTGTCTGCGGTCTGGGCAAGCGCAGGCGTGGCCAGCGCGATCATCAGCGCTGCGGTCATCAGGGAACGTGACATGGCAAGAACCTTTTTGAGTTGAATGACTCATGCGATAAGAGGCCTCGCACGGGCACACAACTCAACTTCTCTCACCTGTGCGTGCCGGATTGTGACGCCGCGTAAGGCGCGCCTCAGCCCTTCCAGATCCAGCCGCCGCCAAAGATGCGGCTGTCATCAGGAGCGTAGAAGACGCAGGCCTGACCGGGGCTGACGCCCTCTTCGGGGACCAGCAGTTCGACCTCTGCCGTCGTCTCGGAAAGCGGGCGGATGATCGCCTCGCGCGGCGGGCGAGTTGATCGCACCTTGACCGAGAGGTGCCATTCCTTGCGCGAGGTGAAGGCCTCATCGCCGAGCCAGTTGATCTCGCGCACCGGGATGATGCGGGTCGTAAGCGCCTCTTTCGGGCCGACGACGACATGGCGGGTGTCGGGGTCAAGCTTGACCACGTAAAGCGGGTCTTCCAGCCCGCCAATGCCAAGCCCGCGCCGCTGCCCGATCGTATAATGGATCACGCCGCGATGCTGGCCCAGAACGTTGCCCGCCATATCCACGATATCGCCGGGATCGGCCGCACCGGGGCGCAGCTTTTCGATCACGCTGGCATAATCGCCATTGGGCACGAAACAAATATCCTGACTGTCGGGCTTATCCGCCACCGCCAGCCCGTATTTCGCCGCCAGCGCGCGGGTTGCGTCTTTGGAGGGCAGATGGCCAAGTGGGAAGCGCAGATAGGCAAGCTGCTCGGGCGTGGTCGAGAACAGGAAATAGCTTTGATCACGGTTCGGATCGGCGGCGCTGTGCAGCTCGGGGCCCTGTTCGCCGATCTTGCGCTGAATGTAATGCCCCGTCGCCATGCAATCGGCGTCCAGATCTTTGGCGGTCTCCAGCAGATCCTTGAACTTCACCCGCTCGTTGCAGCGGATGCAGGGCACGGGCGTGGCCCCGCCCAGATAGGCGTCTGCGAATTCATCAATCACCGCCTCGCGGAAGGTGTTTTCGTAATCAAGCACGTAATGGGGAAAGCCCATCTCCTCGGCCACGCGGCGCGCATCGTGGATGTCCTGACCTGCACAGCACGCGCCTTTTTTCGCCAGCGCCGCGCCGTGATCGTAAAGCTGCAAGGTTACGCCGATCACATCATAGCCTTCCTCGGCCAGTTGCGCGGCCACGACCGAGCTATCGACGCCGCCCGACATGGCAACGACGACACGCGTTTGTGCGGGGGGCTTGGCAAATCCCAGCGAGTTGAGTGGCAAATCTTTAGGCATGTTGAACGAACCCTTAACCAGACCCGCAGAAATATAGGAAAATGCGAGGCACTCACAACCCTCTGTTTCACTCAGTGTTAAGGCTGATGGCGCAAACTGCCTGCGTGAAGAGAGAAAAGGGGTGTCCAATGTATCTCAAGAAAGTCGATGGTCCGCGTGCTGTGACCTTGCCTGATGGCACGATCCTGACGCGCGCCGACCTGCCGCCGGCCCAGACACGACGCTGGGTTGCCAGCCGCAAAGCGCTGATTGTTCAGGCGCTCGCCCATGGGTTGATCGAGCGCGGCGAGGTGATTGATCGCTATGAACTGTCCGACGAAGAGCTGGATATCTGGATTGATGCAATTAAAAAGCACGGCTTGAAGGGATTAAAAGTGACCGCGATCCAAAAATATAGACAACTTTAGGTTGCATGATCGCGAAACCGTGCGATGGTAACCGGGTATTAACCAATTGGTGTCAGGGTCACTCCTGACCGAGGGATTAACGCGGAGAACCCAAGATGCGGATTTTGTTGGTGGAGGACGATCCAACCACGTCGCGCAGCATTGAATTAATGCTCACCCATGCGAATTTGAATGTTTATTGCACTGACCTTGGCGAGGAAGGGATCGATCTTGCGAAATTGTATGATTACGATCTGATCTTGCTGGATCTGAACCTGCCCGACATGAACGGGCATGAGGTTCTGCGCCAGTTGCGCCTGTCTAAGGTGGACACGCCGATCCTGATCCTGACTGGCTCAGATGATACCGAGAACAAAATCAAGGGTTTTGGCTCGGGTGCCGATGATTACATGACCAAACCGTTCCATCGTGAGGAATTGGTGGCGCGTATTCATGCGATCATCCGTCGCTCCAAGGGGCACGCGCAATCCATCATCCGCACCGGCAAGGTGTCGGTCAATCTGGATGCCAAAACGGTCGATGTTGCGGGCAAACCTGTGCATCTGACGGGCAAGGAATACCAGATGCTAGAGCTGTTGAGCCTGCGTAAGGGCACGACGCTGACCAAGGAAATGTTCCTCAACCATCTATACGGCGGGATGGATGAGCCTGAACTGAAAATCATCGACGTCTTTATCTGTAAGTTGCGCAAGAAAATGGCCGATGCCACGGATGGCGACAATTATATTGAAACGGTTTGGGGGCGTGGCTATGTCCTGCGCGATCCCGATCCCGAAGAATATGAACGCCCGATTGCGATGGGTGCCTAAGCGCGCTGAACCGATTCATAGTCACGGCTCTTTACGCCCCCTTGGTGCGGCCCTAAACCTTGGGTCGAACCGAGGGGGTTTTCATGGCCGATCAGACCAATATCTCGACCGATGAATTGACGCGCTCAGACGCTAAGTCTGAGCTGCCCAATCTGATCTCACAGATTGAGGCGGCGAACGCAGCCTACCACACGCAAGACGCGCCCGAGATTTCGGATGCAGAGTATGACCGGCTAAAGCGCCGCCTTGCCGCAATCGAGGCCCGCTTTCCCGATCTGAAATCTGCTGATAGCCCCAGTGAAAAAGTTGGCGCGGGGCTGGCCGAGGGCTTTGGAAAGATCACCCATGCGCAGCGCATGATGAGCCTTTCCAACGCGTTCTCGGATGAAGATGTGGGCGAATTTGATGACTCGATTCGCAGCTTTCTGGGTCTCGGGGCCGACGCCGCGCTGGCCTACACGGCTGAACCAAAAATCGACGGGCTGTCGCTGTCGATCCGGTATGAACAAGGCGAACTGGTCTATGCCGCGACGCGCGGCGACGGGACCGTGGGCGAAAACGTTACCGAAAATGCGCGCACGATAGCCGATATTCCCCACCACTTGAGCGGGGCGCCCGATATCCTCGAAGTGCGCGGCGAGGTTTATATGGCGCATGCGGATTTCGAGGCGCTCAACACCCGCGCTGTAGAAAAAGGCGATAAGGTCTTTGCTAACCCGCGCAACGCAGCCGCCGGATCGTTGCGCCAGTTGGACGCGCGCATCACCGCCGCGCGCCCGCTGAAATTTTTTGCCTATGCGTGGGGTGAGGTTTCCGAGGCGCTGTCCGACACGCAAAAGGGGGCGATTGACCGCCTCGCCGCGCTGGGGTTTCAGACCAATCCGCTGACAGCGCTCTGCGATGGACCAGCCGAGATGCTCGATCACTATCGCCAGATCGAGGCGATGCGCGCCGATCTTGGCTATGACATTGACGGCGTCGTTTACAAGGTCAACGATCTTGCGCTGCAGCGCCGCCTTGGGTTTCGCTCAACCACGCCGCGTTGGGCAATCGCGCATAAATTTCCCGCTGAATTGGCTTGGACCCGGCTTGAGGCGATTGAAATTCAAGTCGGGCGCACCGGCGCGCTGAGCCCCGTGGCGCGTCTTGCGCCGGTCACGGTCGGCGGAGTCGTGGTGTCGAACGCCACTCTGCATAACGAGGATTACATCGCTGGCCGCGACAGTCACGGAGCGCCGATCCGCGAGGGGCGTGATATTCGCGTTGGCGATCTGGTGCAGGTTTACCGCGCCGGGGATGTGATCCCGAAAATCGCGGATGTCGATCTAAGCAAACGCCCGGCAGATGCGCAGCCCTTTGAATTTCCAACGAAATGCCCGCGCTGTGGATCGGATGCTATCCGCGAAGAGGGCGATGCCGTGCGTCGCTGCACTGGCGGTCTGATCTGCCCCGCGCAGGCTGTGGAAAAGCTGAAACATTTCGTTTCACGCGCGGCTTTTGACATTGATGGCATGGGAGCCAAGCAGGTTGAGGCGTTTTACGAAGACGGCTGGATCCGGGAACCCGCCGATATTTTCACGCTCGAAGACCGCTACGGGCAGGGCTTGCAGCAATTGAAGAACCGCGAGGGCTGGGGCGAAAAATCCGCGCTCAAGCTGTTTGATGCGATCAAGCAGAAACGCAAAATCTCGCTCGCTCGGCTTATTTATGGGCTTGGAATCCGCCACGTTGGTGACACCAGCGCGGGCTTGTTGGCGACCCATTATGGCACGTGGGACGCTTTTGAGGCCGCGATGACGCAGGCCGAGATCGGGCAGGGCGCTGAATGGGAGGATTTGCTCTCGATTGATGGTGTGGGGGCGACACTCGCGACCTCTGTCATCGCGACCTTCCACCAAGAGGCCGAGCGCGCCTCGATCGACCGCCTCGTCGGTTTTCTGGACGTGCAAGAGGCCGAGAAGCCGAAATCCGACAGCGAAATTTCCGGCCTTACCGTTGTATTCACAGGCTCGCTTGAACGCATGACACGGGCCGAGGCCAAGGCGCGCGCCGAAAGCCTGGGTGCCAAGGTGGCAGGGTCCGTCAGTGCGAAAACCGACATCTTGGTCGCAGGCCCCGGTGCCGGATCAAAGGCGAAAAAGGCCGCCGATTTGGGCATCCGCGTGATTGATGAAGACGCCTGGATCGCGCTTGCGGAGGGCACATGACCGGGCGTCCCGAGGCGCTTTTCCCGCTGTTTTCGGGGCTCGAAACGCTGGCCGGGATCGGTGAAAAGACGGCGAAATCCTTTGCGCCGATGGGTATAACCGTGCCGCGCGATCTGCTGTTCACGCTGCCCCATTCGGTGATCGACCGTCGCCCCGTCAAGACCGTGCAAGGTGTCCCGGCCGGGAGCGTGGTGACGGTTGAACTGACCATCGACAGCCATATCCCGGCGCGTCGGCGGGGCCTGCCGGACAGGGTGATGTGCCACGATTCTGAGATCGACGTGACGCTGATTTTCTTTCATGCGCGTGGTGATTGGCTGGCGCGGCATTTGCCGGTGGGCGCGCGCCGCGTGGTCTCGGGCAAGCTTGAGATTTACGATGGCATGGCGCAGATCGTGCACCCCGATCACATGCTGCCTCCCGATCAAGCCGCTGAAATCGCACGGTTTGAACCAATCTATCCGCTCACCGCGGGGGTCAGTCAAAAGCTGATGACCAAGGCGGTGCAATCCGCGTGCGCGCTTGCGCCGCAGATGACGGAGTGGATTGATGGGGCGCTGAAGGCGCGTGAGGGCTGGCCCGACTGGAATGCTGCGTTGAGTGCTGCGCACGCGCCTGAAGGGCTGGACGATGTGATGGGTACAGCGCCCGCGCGTGCGCGTCTGGCCTATGATGAGTTGTTTGCTCATCAATTGACGCTTGCCTTGGCGCGTCGGCAAGCGCGGCGCAAGCCGGGACGTGCCACGCAGGGCACCGGTATTCTGGCGCGCAAGGTATTGGAATCGCTTCCTTATAGCCCCACAAATGCGCAGACGCGTGCGATCGCAGAAATCGCTGGAGATCTGGCCTCGACGCGCCGAATGAACCGTCTTTTGCAGGGCGATGTGGGGGCGGGAAAGACGTTGGTCGCCTTCATGGCGCTGCTGACGGCGGTGGAGGCGGGCGGGCAGGGCGTGATGATGGCGCCCACTGAAATCCTCGCGCGCCAGCATCTTGAGGGGCTCGCTCCCTTGGCGCAGGCGGCGGGCGTGCGCCTTGATTTGCTGACCGGGCGCGATAAGGGAACGGAGCGTGCGCGCAAGCTGGCCGATCTGGCGCAGGGCAAGATCGCGATACTGGTTGGCACGCATGCGGTGTTTCAAAAAGATGTTGTTTTTCATGATCTTCGCCTTGCCGTCACCGATGAACAACACCGCTTTGGCGTGACGCAGCGCATGGAATTGGCCAGCAAAGGGCAGGCGGTCGACAGTCTGGTAATGACGGCTACGCCGATCCCGCGCTCGCTTGCACTGGCGCAATATGGCGACATGGATGTGAGCCTGCTCGACGAAAAGCCGCCCGGGCGCCAGCCGATCACGACAGCTCTGATCGCCACCGAGCGGCTTGATGAGGTGGTCGCGCATCTGCGCCGTGCCGTGGCCGAGGGGCGTCAGGCCTATTGGGTCTGCCCGCTGGTCGAGGAAAGCGAGCGCGTCGATCTGATCTCTGCCGAGGATCGGTTTCGCCATCTGCGCGCCGAGTTGGGCGAGGGCGTTGTCGGGCTGGTGCATGGTCAAATGCCACCGGCGGAAAAAGACGCCGCGATGGCGGATTTCGTGGCGGGGCGCACGGCTGTTCTGGTTGCAACCACGGTGATTGAGGTGGGCGTGAACGTGCCCAACGCCTCGATCATGGTGATCGAGCGCGCCGAAAGCTTTGGTCTGGCGCAGCTTCACCAGCTTCGCGGGCGCGTCGGGCGCGGGTCAGCCGCATCCACCTGCCTGATGATTTACCAAGCTCCGCTCAGTGAGACGGGCGAACGCCGCTTGCGCATTTTGCGAGAGACCGAAGACGGGTTTCGCATCGCCGAGGAAGATCTCGCGATGCGCGGGGCGGGCGATATGATTGGCACGGCGCAATCTGGCTTGCCGCGCTTTCGCATAGCAGATCTGGAACGCCAGGCCGGCCTGTTGGCGGTGGCGCAAAGCGATGCGCGCAAGCTGTTGCACGACGATCCCGATCTTAGCGGGCCGCGCGGGCAGGCGGCGCGACAGCTTTTATGGTTGATGGGGCAGGATCAGGCGATCCGTTTGATCAATGTGGGCTGACTAAATCCCCCTTTTCTGGTGAATGTTCTCAAATGTTCTCAAAAAGTTCTTTACAGAGCGTAAAGAACGTGAGAACAAAGCAGCAACAGGGATGAAGGAGACCAAAATGGCCCAACAAATCAAAGCTGCCTTTGCAAGAAACCAGAACACGTTGCTGCAAGATGCCATCGGTGGCGTCGCGCTTTGCGTGAGTTTCGTGATCGCGCTTTATTTGCCCGGGCTGTTGTGATCCTTCGCCTCTTTTGCCTCTGACGTTACTGCCTCGCGCTTTCTGCTTTGCCGCACCTGTCCCAAACAAACGCGGCCCGCCTGTCCCAAGGTTTTGCCTGTCCGAAAGCGCAAACTCGCCGCCATCCCCTTACCGGGATGGCGGTTTTTTTATGGTTAAAGAGGAAGGGGTTAAGCCGCGATGGCGCTATCAAAAGCCGCGAGCGTTGCCTCGGGGGCAAGCAGGATCGAGCCATGACGATTGGGATACTCGCGCGCGGCTGTCAGCACCTCATACTCGCCAAAGGGCGCATCGGGGACGGGCCCGCCTTTGAGCATCGCCGCCAACTGATCGCGCAGCCGCGCCACCTGATCACGCGAACACCCGACGACCTGCGCGCCAAAAATCGCCGCCGAGGCCTGCCCCAAAGCGCAGGCATGAACGGTCTGACTATAGCCGCTGATCCGCCCATCTTGCAGCGTGATCGCGACCTCAACCGTTGAGCCGCAAAGCGGCGCGCGCTTGCGCATCACCGCATCGGGAGCAATCAGCGGATCGGTGCGGGGCATGTCGGCGGCCAGCGCTAAAATGCGCTGCGAATAGAGTTTGATCAGATCGGCGTCGCTCATGGCTTTTCCCTTTACTCCGTCCGGGGTAGATAGGGGGAGTGCAACCCAAAGGAAAGTGCCGATGCCATTTGATCCTGCCAACCTGCGCTATGATGCCAACGGTCTGATCCCCGCAATTGCGCAGGATTATCAGAGTGGCGAGGTGCTCATGATGGCGTGGATGAATGCGCAAAGCATTGCGATCACACTTGAGAAAGGCCATGTAACCTATTGGTCAAGATCGAGAAATGCGCTTTGGGCTAAGGGCGAAAGCTCGGGGCATTTGCAAACCCTGCGCGAGATGCGGATTGATTGTGATCGTGATTGTCTGTTGCTGCTGGTCGATCAGGTGGGGCCAGCCTGTCACACCAATCGCCGCTCGTGTTTTTATACGGCGATCCGGGCTGGCGAAGAGGTCGAGATCCTCAAGCCGATTGAGGACTAGCGCCTAAAGCCTGACCATGGCGCGAATGTCCTCGGGGCTGGCCCCGTCTTGGCGATATTTCGCGATGGCGCGGGCGTCGTCACGTTTGGCCAGACGTTTGCCATTATCGTCACGAATAAGTCTGTGATGGCAATAGCTTGGCGTTGGAAGCTTAAGTAGGTTTTGTAGCGTGACGTGGATTTTTGTGGCCTCGAACAAGTCCGCGCCACGGATGACACGCGTGATCCCTTGCGCTGCATCATCGAGCACCACCGAGAGGTGATAGGACGTCCCCATATCACGCCGTGCCAGCACGATATCGCCCACATCCCGCTGCATCTGCTCAGATGTGATTTGCTGCGCGCCGTTTGGGGTTTTGCAGAGTTCAGTAAAGTGACAAGGGCCCGCGGCGCGCAGCATGTTCAGCCGCAAGGGGGTATCGGGCAAGGGCTGACCAGGTTGCGGAGCACCGCTTAGGCGACAAGTGCCGGGATAGATCAGCCCGTCGGGCCCAAACGCGGCACCTTCTTGGGGGGCATTTACCGCCTCTTCGATATCGCGACGGGTGCAGGTGCAGCTATATAGAAATCCAGATTGCCAAAGTTTATCAAGGGTTTCGCGATAGATGTTAAGTCGCTCTGACTGGCGCATCACCGGCCCGTCCCATGTGATGCCAAGCCAACGCAGATCGTCGTAGATCTGTGCTTCCCAATGCGGGCGGGCACGGCTTTGGTCGATATCCTCAATGCGCAGCAGGAACTGCCCGCCCGCCTTGCGCGCCATGTCATGGGCCAAAAGCGCGCTATAGGCGTGACCCAGATGCAGCGGCCCGGTGGGCGATGGCGCGAACCGGCTGATCACCTTAGCTTTGGCCTTCAAGCCATTGAGTAAACGTCTCTTTTGCGCGATCAGTATAGGCTTTGTAACGGTCTTTGCGCCCACGCCGTCCACCTTTGGCATCAATCGGCGGAAACAGCCCGAAATTGACATTCATCGGCTGGAAGGTCTTTGCCTCGGCACCGCCGGTGATATGGGTGATCAGCGCGCCCATCGCGGTATCAGGGCCGGGTGGCGGCAATTCACGCCCCTGCAGTTCCGCTGCAGCCATGCGCCCCGCCAGCAGCCCCATCGCGGTGCTTTCGACGTAGCCCTCAACCCCCGTGATCTGTCCGGCAAAGCGCAGGTGCGGGTGCGATTTCAGTCGCATTTGGCTGTCGAGCAGCGTCGGAGAATTGATGAACGTGTTGCGGTGAATGCCACCAAGTCGCGCGAATTTCGCATCCTGTAGCCCGGGAATCATCCGAAAAACAGTGGCTTGCGCGCCATACTTCATCTTTGTCTGAAAGCCGACGATATTATAGAGCGTGCCAAGCGCGTTGTCGCGGCGCAGTTGCACCACGGCGTAGGGTTTGTTCTGCGGGTCGTGATCATTGGTTAGGCCGACAGGCTTCATCGGGCCAAAGCGCAGCGTCTCGCGGCCGCGTTCGGCCATGACCTCAATGGGCAGGCAGCCATCGAAATAGCCCGCCGTTTCGCCCTCGTGGAATTCGGTCTTTTCGGCCGCAAGAAGCGCGTCGATAAACGCCTCATACTGGTCATGTGTCATCGGGCAGTTAATATAGGCGGTGCGCTCTTCCTCGGTCTCGCCCTTGTCATAGCGCGATTGCCGCCACGCTACGGACATGTCGATGCTGTCGGCATAGACGATCGGGGCGATGGCATCAAAGAACGCCAAACGGTCAACCCCCGAAGCCGCAGCGATCGCGCTTCCAAGGTCTTGCGAGGTCAGAGGCCCGGTCGCAAAAATCCATTTGCCGCTTGAAGGAAGGGCTGTAACTTCTTCTTCAACAAAGGAAATGTTGTCATGCGCGCGCAGATGTTCGGTGACGGATTGCGAAAACGCCTCGCGATCCACTGCCAATGCGCCGCCCGCCGGAAGGCGATGATTGCGCGCCATTTCCATGATCAGACCGCCTGCTGCGCTCATCTCCCAATGCAATTGGCCGACGGCATTGCGTTCATTATCGTCAGAACGAAACGAATTTGAACACACCATTTCGGCAAAATTGCCCGTCTGATGCGCAAAGGTTTCGACCTTGGGGCGCATCTCGTGCAGCACGACGCGCACGCCTGCATTTGCCGCCTGCCAGGCCGCTTCTGATCCGGCCATTCCGCCGCCGACGATGTGAAGTTCTTGGGTCATGATCCGCCTGATATAAGCGAAAAGCTGCGCTTGCAATCAGCGCAGCTTTCCAGAGTTTTTCTATTTTGCCAACGCAGCCTTAAAGGCCGGGCAGCAAATCCTGTAGTCCGCGTTGCGAGAAGGTCGTGCCTTGTCCGGCCCCGAACGTCGCGCGCACACCAAGACCGATATACCCCTCAGCATCGGCATCCTGCGCATCCACGCGGCCAATTTCGCCGTAAACGCTGTAGCTAGATGCCAGCTTGTAATCCGCCGTCACGCCGATCCGGTTGTAGTCATCGCCGCGTCCGTTGAACGCATCCAGACGCCCGCCCAGCGAAAACCGGTCATTAAGCGCGTAGCTGCCGCTCAGGCCCAGCGCCGTGCCATCCGTCCCGGTTTCGGTGTGCCAGAGATAGCCTTCCAGATCGATGATGTTCAGCTTTTGGCTGGCCTCGAGACCGTAGAAATCGACGTTCTGGCTATTGAGACGATCACGCCCGACAAAGGCACCAACAGCCGTGCCCTGCATCGGGTGATAGACCCCGTGCAGCGCGAACATGCCACCATTCCAATCGACGCCACCAAAGCGGTTCAGCGCCATGTCGCCTTGCACGCTAAACGCAGACGAGAAGGCGACCTCGAGCGAGCCGAAGGCCGAGAGTTTATCGGCGTCGCTTGCCGAACCGGTCAGGTTGGAATAGCTCACACCGACCTGCGCGCCGCTCACTTCGGCGGCTTGCGCGGTCAGCGCCGTGCTTGCGGCCAACGCAGCGACCGCGCCAAAAATCCACTGTTTCATGTTCTGCCTCATGGTATATGCCCGGGCGTGTTTTCCGCCCGGTGCAGGTTTAGCTTTCTGCTGCTTCATCGCCGGCCTGTTCGGCGAGTCCTTCGACCTCTTCGGCGTCATCGCCATGATCGGCAATGCGCGCGACTGAGACGACTTCTTCACCCTTGGCGGTGTTGAACACGCGCACACCGCCTGCGGAGCGCGAGCGGAACGAGATGTCTTGCACCGGGCAGCGGATCGACTGGCCGGTTGAGGTGGCGAGCATGATCTGATCGCTCATCTCGACGGGGAAGGATGCCACCAGCAGGCCGCCGCGCATCGCCTTGTCAATCGCGCCAACACCTTGGCCACCACGCCCACGCAGCGGGTAGCCGTGGCTCGAACTGATCTTGCCCGAGCCCTGTGCGGTGATCGTCAGGATCAGATCCTCGGCAGCGGCCATTTCGGCGTAGCGTTCGGGCGACAACTGGCCTTCAGCCACGCCGTCTTCATCCTCATCGGCGGTGTCCTCTTCACTCACACCTGCCATCAAACGACGCTGTTTGAGATAGGCGGCGCGTTCGTCCGAAGTGGCCTCGAAGTGGCGGATTACCGACATCGACACGACCTCATCACCCGGGCGCAGGCGAATGCCACGCACACCGACCGAGTTGCGCGAGTTGAACACCCGCACATCGGGCACGGCAAAGCGGATCGCGCGGCCCCCGGCGGTGAACAGCATCACGTCGTCATCCTCGGAACAGATGCGCGCATTGATCAGGCGCACGCCGTCTTCCTCGAACTTCATCGCGATCTTGCCGTTGCGCATAACATTTGTGAAGTCTGACAACCGGTTACGGCGCACAGTTCCAGCAGATGTCGCAAAGACAATTTGCAGATCGTCCCAGTCTTCCTCGGCGCGATCCACCGGCATAATCGCGGCAATCGAAACGCCCGTCGGGATTGGCAGGATGTTCACAATCGCCTTGCCTTTGGACTGACGCGAGCCCAGCGGCAACTGCCAGCATTTCATCTTGTAGACCATGCCTTCGGTCGTGAAGAACAACAGCGGCGTGTGGGTGTTGGCGACGAACAGGGTGGTGACGGTGTCGTCCTCTTTCAGCGAGCCACCCGACAGCCCCTTGCCACCGCGTTTTTGCGTGCGGAAATCGGCCAGGGTGGTGCGTTTGATATAGCCGCCCTGCGTGATCGTGACGACCATGTCCTCACGCTCGATCAGGTCTTCGTCGTCCAGATCGCCCGCCCAGTCGATGATCTCGGTGCGACGCGGCACGGCGAATTGCTCTTTCACCTCGCGCAGCTCGTCAGCGATGATCGCCATAATGCGTTCGCGTGAGGCGAGGATCGCGAGGAAATCACGGATCTTGCCCGCCAGTTCGGCCAGCTCGTCGGTGACTTCCTTAACGCCGATCTGGGTCAGGCGCTGCAGGCGCAATTCAAGAATCGCGCGGGCCTGCGCCTCGGAGAGGTTATAGGTGCCATCATCGTTGACCGGATGCAGCGGATCGTCGATCAGCTTGAGATATTCAAGGATCTCATGGGCCGGCCAGCGCCGCGTCATCAGTTTCTCGCGCGCCTCCGCGGCGTCGGTCGAGGCGCGGATCGTGGCGACCACCTCATCGACATTACTGACCGCTACGGCGAGACCGCACAGGATATGGCTGCGCTCGCGCGCTTTGCGCAGCTCGAACGCGGTGCGGCGTGCAACAACTTCTTCGCGGAAGGTGATGAAATAGCTTAGGAATTGGCGAAGTGTGAGCTGTTCCGGCTTGCCGCCATTCAGCGCCAGCATGTTGCAGCCAAACGAGGTTTGCATCTGCGTAAACCGATGCAGCTGGTTGAGCACGACATCCGGCGTCGCATCGCGTTTCAACTCGATCACAACGCGCACGCCGACGCGATCGGATTCATCGGCGATGTTGGAAATGCCCTCAAGGCGCTTGTCGCGCACCAGTTCGGCCATTTTCTCGATCATTGAGGCTTTGTTGACCTGATAGGGCACCTCGTCGATGACGATCGCAAAACGGTCCTTGCGGATTTCCTCGATATGGGATTTGGCGCGAATGATGACCGAGCCGCGCCCCTCAAGATAGGCTTTGCGCGCACCGCCACGCCCCATGATCTGCGCACCCGTCGGGAAATCGGGGGCGGGCACGATGGCCATGATCGCCTCATCCGACATGTCGGGATTGTCGATCAGCGCCAGCGTGGCGTCGCAAATTTCGCCGAGGTTGTGGGGAGGAATATTGGTGGCCATACCCACCGCAATACCACCCGCACCATTGACGAGCATATTGGGATAACGCGCGGGCAGAACCGAGGGTTCGCGGTCCTTGCCATCGTAGTTGTCTTGAAAATCGACCGTGTCTTTTTCGATATCGGCCAGCAGGGCGCCCGCAGGCTTGTCCATGCGCACTTCGGTGTAGCGCATCGCAGCGGCGTTATCGCCATCCATCGAACCGAAGTTACCCTGACCATCCAGCAAGGGCAGCGACATCGAAAACGGCTGCGCCATCCGCACCAGCGCGTCATAAATAGCGGCGTCGCCATGGGGGTGATATTTCCCCATCACATCGCCCACCGGACGTGCCGATTTGCGATAGGATTTGTCATGCGTGTTGCCGGTCTCGTGCATCGCATACAGAATGCGCCGGTGAACCGGTTTCAGACCGTCGCGCAAATCGGGAATCGCGCGGCTCACGATCACGCTCATGGCGTAATCAAGGTAAGCGGTCTTCATTTCTTGTGCGATGGAAACGGTCGGGCCGAGATAGGTGGGCCGCGCCGGGCCCTCTTCTTCGATTTCCGGCGGATCAGGAGTGTCAGTCACGCGCGCCTCGATGCTCTAGATATTGTTGTGACAGGTTATACGCGCCCCAAGCGGCGGGTGCAATCACCAAGGGCAGAAGCGGCGCGCCTGTGGGCGCTTTTGGGACGCTCCGCGGGGAGTATTTAGGGCTAGATGAAAGGGGGGACGTGCTTTCATCTAGCTTCAAATACTCCCGCCGGAGGCATCTGGTGGTAATTTCAGGCGCTGCGGCGTGATTTGAGAAACGCCCAGAGCCAAATCCCTGCCAGCACAAGCGAGCCGATTGCGTTGAGGTTTGCCATGGTGATGCCAAACATCTCCCACGGGATTTCATCGCAGCGCACCAAGGGGGCGGCGTTGATTTGTGCCATCAGATCGGCTGCCGATAGCGTGCTGCTGACCGCGCCCGAGGTGCAGTCAGAAGGGCCTGCGAAGATATGGCGCTCGACGCCGGAATGATAAAATCCAAGCCCCGAGGTCGTCAGCGCCGCAAGCATCCCAAGCAGGGCCGTCCAAGCGGGCAGGCGGAACGCAAGGATCGCCAAGCCGATCACAATGGCGGCCAGATGCGGCCAGCGCTGCCAGATACACAGGTGGCAGGGCGCATAGCCAATCGCCTGAAACATCAGCGCGCCGGCCAGAACAAAGGCCGAGCCGGCGGCGGCGTAACCGATCAACATGCGCGGCGGGAAGGGATCTCTCATCAGATATATTTCAACACGTAAAAGCCGCCGATCAAAAGCACGACGAACAGGGTGAACAGAAGGCCGAGCCAGCGCTCGATGAAGGTCTTGATGGGCGCGCCGAATTTCCACAGCAAGCCCGCAAGGATGAAAAAGCGCAGCGCGCGCGCCAGCACCGATACGCCCAGAAATAGCGGCGGCGACAGGTGGGTTGCGCCTGAAAAGATCGTGATGACCTTATAGGGGAAGGGCGTGACGCCCGCGATCAGCACCGCCCAGCCGCCCATCTCGTTAAACCGCAGGGCCAGCTCGTCAAAACTTTGCGCCTTGCCGTAAAACTCCAGGATCGGCTTGCCGATCACATCCATGAACCCGTAGCCGATCAGATAGCCCAGACAGCCGCCCGCGACCGAGCCCGCCGTCGCCACCAGCGCGATTTTCCACGCCCGCCACGGCGTCGCCAGAATCATCGGAATCATCAGCACATCCGGCGGAATCGGAAAAACCGACGCCTCGACGAAGGCGGTGATGGCGAGAAACCACATTGCGTTGGGATGGCTCGCCTTGGCCATCGTCCAGTCATAAATACGCCGGATCATATATCTTGGCCCCGTTTGCCTGTGCTGATCCGCTTCGTGCCTGCGCGCGCGCGCAAGGTCAAGCGCGCCGGTGCTGTTCACTCGCGCGTGATCACGCTAATCTGCACCCGAAGTTTGAGGGGAGATCAGGGCAATGCAATGGCGGGGGCGGCGTGGCAGCCGTAATATCGAGGATCGTCGCGGGCAATCCCGGATGTCGGGTGGCACGACGGTGCGGCTGGGCAAGGGTGGGCTGGGCGTCTTGGCGATTGTGGTTGTGGGCTATTTCCTTGGTGTCGATCTGACGCCTTTGTTGGATGGCACGCAGCAAGGCCCGGTGACGCAACAAAGCGGGCCGCTGAGTGAGCGTGAAAAATCCATGGGCGATTTCGTGTCCGTCACTTTGGCGGATACCGAAGATGTCTGGCAGGGGATATTCACGCAGCAACTGGGCAAGACCTATCACCCGGTGACGCTGGTTCTTTATAGCGGGGTGACGCAGTCGGCCTGTGGCAATGCCAGCGGCGCGACGGGGCCGTTTTACTGCCCGGGCGACAAGCGCGTTTATCTCGATACGGCGTTCTTTGACACGCTCAGCCAGCAGCTTGGCGCCAAGGGCGATTTCGCCGCCGCCTATGTTGTGGCCCATGAGGTTGCCCATCATGTTCAGGATGAGTTGGGCATTTTGGGTAAGGTCAATGATCTGCGCGCGCAAAGCTCGGCGGCGCAATCCAACGCGCTTTCGGTGCGCATCGAATTGCAGGCCGATTGTTTCGCCGGAATTTGGGCGCGCGCCGCGCAAGATGAGATCGGCATGGTTGAGCCGGGCGACATTGCCGAGGCGATGAATGCCGCCGCGTGGATCGGTGACGATACCTTGCAACGCGAGGCGGGCAGGGCGGTTATGCCCGACAGTTTCACCCACGGCTCCTCGGTGCAGCGCCAGCGCTGGTTCCAGCGGGGTTACCAGAGTGGCGAGTTGCGGCAGTGCGACACATTTTCTGTGCGAAATCTGTGATCGAAGCGCTTGTCATGGCCGCGCGGTTTCGCTAGAGGAAGCGCACTGGGCCCGAGTGGCGGAATGGTAGACGCAGCGGATTCAAAATCCGCCGACGCAAGTCGTGCGAGTTCGAGTCTCGCCTCGGGCACCAGCCCAGCCCCTAATTCTGATTGTTTGT
Organism: Thioclava indica; assembly: GCF_000714545.1. Lineage (GTDB taxonomy): Bacteria > Pseudomonadota > Alphaproteobacteria > Rhodobacterales > Rhodobacteraceae > Thioclava > Thioclava indica. Next base: position 1,337 of record NZ_AUNB01000016.1, on the reverse strand, counting down.
GAGACCGCGCGTGAAGCGCGTGCCAGCGGACTGGCATGCGCGGATCACGCTCCGTTGACGCAGCGTGATCCGTGTGTGATTCGGGGGGCGGGTTCGAATTCGGCGGAACAAACGATGATTTTCGTCGCTGTTGGACACAATCCGAGAACAATCCTTGTCGCTCTGTGTCACGATTATGGCCACAAATTGGATGCGATCTGGAAACGATAGCACGGGCGGCCCGTTTCCAAATCGCATACAATCCGGTTGGGCCTCGCGCCTTGGCTTCATGGTTTTCAACCTCTTAACGTGACCTTTAAGATAGGTTTTCGATGAATCGTCCCGATTTTTTTAAGAGTTTATGAAACAATGCCCGCGTTGGGGAAGGCTCTGACATGTGCAGGTGCAGCATATTTTTGCACCAATCAGGGTAAATGCGGCAAGACTACGGCAAATTCCCCTTTCTTTGTGGCGCATCTGTGTTCATTTTCAGCCCATGCCCAATTTCCGGGCATCATGGCCATGGGGGTGGCCAGTGAAGAGGACGGCATCCAAGGGTGCATGTTCGACAGCTGCCAGCGAGACGCGCCCAACAGCGTAGCGATACTCGCACCTAGGACAGGCAGGCCGATGACATCGGTTGGGCCTGATCTGTGGGAAGTTGTCTGCATGCAAGCGCGGATCCACCGAACCTTCACGTCAATTCATCGGGGCGCGAGCCCTATCGAGACATCGGCGCTGCCAACCGCGCCATCAGAAATGACGGCGCGCGGGCCGATTGCCCGATTGCGTGTAAGGGGACGACAAAATGAGCAAGTATCACCACCACTGCAACGTGAAACCTGTCGCGAACAACGATACGGCGGATACGGCGTTCAACACCGCCGTCACGATCGACGTGCTGGCCAATGATACCGATGCGAATGGCGATACTCTTTGCGTCTATGGCACGCCTACGGCCAGCAATGGCTCGGTTGTGGTCAACTCTGATGGCACGCTCACCTTTACACCTGATGCAGATTTCACGGGCACGGCGGATATCTGCTACAAGATCACCGATGGCAATGGCGGCTATGACAGTGCGACTGTGCATATCAATGTCGAAGAACAAACGCTTGACGGCATCGTCTCGGGCACTTCGGGCGACGATCTGATTGATTACAGCTACACGGGCGATCCCCAGGGCGATATGGTCGATCATGATGACGCGATCCTGCCCCATGACACCGCCAATGATGACATCATCGAAGCGGGCGCTGGCGATGACATCGTTTATGCGGGCGCAGGCAACGACTTGGTTGATGGCGGCGCGGGCGACGATCTGATCTACGGTCAGGGCGGGGATGATACGCTTGATG
>NZ_AUNB01000015.1 GCF_000714545.1 Thioclava indica | reverse complement strand
TGATTTGGGACCTGATCTTCGAACACCATCGGGGCCCGCGACATCTGTAAGGTCGCATCTTGAGGCCGGACATATGTCAGAACCCGACGACGCGTCAGAAAATGCTTCAGAACCCCTCTTGCGCTAAGGGCGGTTACATATGTTGCAGAAGTCAGCTCTGGAAGGATTCACACTGCGAATCCGGTAGGTTAAGAGGGCGCGCATGAGCAAGCCTGACCCTGCCCGCTACCGCACGACGAACTGGAAATCCTACAACGAAGCGCTGAAGCGGCGTGGGTCGCTTTTGATCCGTTGACCGGCAACACATGCTTGCATGTGTGAGAGGTTGGCTCGACAAGGACATGGTGTGGCTGGCGCCCAAGGCCGGTCGCATGGGCGACCGCCGGTGTTCTGCGATGCGGCGATCCAGTTCTGCCTGATGGTGAAAGTGCTGTTCGGCCCTCCGCTCCGACAAACGACCGGGATGGTGTCGAGCATCCTGCAGATGGCGGGGCTGGATTGGCCGGTCCCCGACGTCTCCACCCTGAGCCGCAGACCAAAGACCATCACTGTCGAGGTCTCGAGCCGTCGCGCGGCAGGTCCCCTCAACCTGTTGGTCGACAGCACAGGGATCACGTTTCTCGGGGATGGAGAGTGGCTCGCTCGCAAGCACGGCACGCATCGCAGACGCCAATACCGCAAGGTCCACCTTGCGATGGACACGGGCTCCGGCGACATCCTGGCCGTGGAATTCACGTCCAGCCGCGAGGGCGACAGCCCCGTCCTGCCGGACCTCCTGGATCAGATCCCGCCGGATCAGGAGATCGGCACCGTGACCGGTGATGGTGCCTTCGACCCGGGGCTCCGCCCGTTCTGGGCTAAATTGATCCACTGGATCAATTCCGGGACGCCCTTCACCCCGCCACTGTCATGCCGCGATCCTCGCACGGGGCGGCACCGCACTCATCCCCATCCGCAAGAATGGACGCTTCTGGAAAGAGGACTGCCCCGCTGCGCTCGCGCGCAATGACATCCTGCGCGCCACCCGGCTCCTCGGGCGAGCGATCTGGAAAAACTGGTCTGGCTATCACATCCGAAGCCGGATCGAGGCGAAAATGCGCTGCCTCAAGTCCTTCGGAGAGAGGATCGCCTCAAGAGACCCCGACCTCCAGACCGCCGAAATCCACATCCGCATCGCCCTCATGAACCGCTTCAACTCCCTCGCCCAAGCCGAGATTGAGCGCGTCGCCTAAGGCTACCGGGGAAAGGGGTAAGCTCGCCTCGAAGACGACTTCTGCAACAACGCCCTGCGTAATCGCCTGCCGGATAATAGGTGGCTTTTTTTAGGATGTCCCTCTCCTCCTTGAGGATGCGGTTCTCACGCCGAAGCCGTTCGTTCTCCCGCGCAAGCTCGCGGTCCTCGGGCGATACCACATCCGTGTCGCGGTGCGCCGTCACCCACTTGTTCTGCGTCGACAGCCCAACGCCCAAATCATCCGCAACTTGCCGCCGTGTCAGTCCGCTGGTCAGCGCGATTCGCACTGCGTCTTGGCGGAATTCGTCCGTCCGTTTCAGTCCCATAGTCAGTCTCCTTTGTTGCAATAAATGCTATCAAAGGGGCGGCATCAAACCGCGACAGGTCCAACGGTACGGTGGCGCACAAAGACGCCGCGTTGACAGGCATTGGCACGCGCGTTAGGTCCTTCTGGTCCAAGGCAGAACGAAAGGCGGGATGACGCGCAATCAGCGCGGCGCGATGCCAAAGCATACGGCGAGCCCAATGCCACGAAGCACATCGGTTTCCACTGGCGACCAGGCCATCCTCAATGCGACACGGTCCATTGTCACACATGCGCTCGCCTCGGGGTTGGACGGAAAATTGCCGACGAATACGTGGTTTTTCGAAAGATACGGAATTGTCGCCGGTACGATGCAACGTGCGCTTCGAGTTCTGAAGGAGTCGGACGCGCTGGAGACCCGGTCAAAGGGGCATATGGGGCGGGTCATCACCCATATCGACACTGGGCTTTGCTGGAACATTGCGAAGCTTCCCGCAGTGCAATTGCTGATGCCATCGAGCGGATCGATCGAGATCGACGTGCTTGTCGAACATGTCACCGGCAAGCTTGGGGCAATGAACATTCCCTATTTCATCTCCAACGCCACTGGGGGCGAACGCCGGATCGCCCAGGTTCTGAAGGGAGATTTCGATATCGCTCTGACCTCTATGGGCGCGGCGCGGAATATGGTTGAGACCATCCCCGACGCCTGTTTGCGCACAATGCCTCCCGAGACCTACTACTCCTCGCGCCGGCTGATTGTCGTTTCCCGGTCGGGTGAGGCCCGCGATGACTGGAAGACCATCGCTATCGACAGAAATTCCTCGGATCACAACGACATCACGGAGGCGGAGTTTCCGTCGAGCGAAGGCTATTCGCATGTCGAGACCGATTTCCGGCAGGTTCCCTCGCGCATCCTGCGTCGGGAGGTCGATGCGGGGCTGTGGCATCTGACGTCCAGCCCGGTACCATTGGAACTGGCGGGATTGCGGGCCTCGATGCTCCAGCGAGAGACAGCGGTGGAGATTCACCGCAACCTGTCCGCGGCGGCCTTTGTCGTGAACCCGGAACGGCCCGAGCTGGTGTCTCTTTTGGCGGAACTGGACGACACGCTGGTCATGCAGGCGCAGCTGACAGCCTTTCATCAGGAAGATCCATATCTGAAAGCCTTCGAAACCATCGGCTGAAAAGAAGCCGGTCCCGGGACAGGGGCCGGCTTGTCTTGGCGGTGAGGGAGGGGACAGGCTCAGCTGGCCATATCGACGACCGTCTGAGGGGAAGCAGAAGCCTCGAGCGGTGTCGGGCGGTGTTTGGCAACAAGCGCCCGATAGTCCTCGATCTGACGCGCCATTTCTTCATCGCTCCAACCGAGAAGGGTTTGCATCACCTCGGCAATGCGCGCGATCTTCTGGGTGCCGCCGGTCCTGTCCCAGAAGAAGGCCGAAACGCGTCGGACAAGCAGGTCGCGCAGCGAGGCGGCAGCTTCCTGCGTCACGCAGTAGTGAAGCTCGGCTACCGTCAATCCACGCGCCCCAAGATCTTCCTGCATCGTCTCGTCCTGTGACCAGAGATGTCCGAGCGCGAGCGCGTTATTGCCGTAGCGCCCGGTCCAGCTGACAGCGAGCCCGGGCGGAATGCCCCGTTCCTGCAGCTCCGCCGCAAGATCGTTGCGAGAATAGCGCGGCACGCCTGCGCGGCGGTCGTCGCCTTTGCGATGGGCGCCGGACAGCGGCACCTTGTCGGCGCTGTAGGGCAGCAGAGACGGCGACAGATAGGTGTTGCGATCCGCCTTGACCACCGCATCCAGCAGGTGCCGGGCCATAATCCGGTTGCTGGTCAGTTTGCCCCCGACAATGGAAAAGACACCGGAGGGGCTGCGGATGATCTGATGCTCCCGCGGGGTCCTGGCGTTGTCCAGATCTGCCTTTGGCGCGATCAGCGGGCGCAGGCCGGCCCAGGAGCCAACGATATGCTCCTCGGTGAGTTTTGCGCCCGGCATCAGGTGGTTGGCGACATTCAGCAGGTACCGGATGTCTTCTGCCTCGGGGTAAACGTCATCGAGATCGCCGTCGTAGGTCGTGTCGGTCGTGCCGATGAACACCCGGTCGTCCTGCATCGACGGGATCGGCCAGACCACCCGGCCGTCATCGGGCGAGCGCATGAAGACAGCGGAATGCAGCGAGAAGTCCTTTTTCCGCAGGACGATATGCACGCCCTTGGTCGGGCGCAGCACGTGGGAGGTCTCGTCCTCGAACCGCAGGATCGTGTCGGACCAGGGCCCCGTCGAGTTGACGACATAACTGGCCGTGATCGTGCCCTCCGCGCCGCTCAGCCGGTCGCGCACCTTGATGCCATTGCAGCGGGTGTCGTCATGGGTAAGCCCGATCACCTCGCAATGGTTGATGATCTGCGCCCCGTGTTCGGACGCGCCCTTCACCGTGTCGATGGTCACACGGGCGTCGTCGGTGGACAGGTCATAGAACATCGCCGCGCCAAGCAGCCCGTCTTCGCGGAACTGCGGTTGGCGCTCCAGAACATCTGACTTGCTCAGCATTTTGTGCCGGCGCTTGCTCCCGCTGCCAGACACCACGTCGTAGAAGGTCAGGCCAAGGTTCAACAGCCATTTCTTTTCGGGGCTGTCCTTGTAGACCATGTAGAGAAAGGGCTGAACCTTGGCCAGATGGGGCGCCAGCCGCAACGCCATCTCGCGTTCGCGCACCGATTCCGCCACCAGCCCGAATTGATAGGTCTCAAGATAGCGCAGCCCCCCGTGAATAAGCTTGGAGGACCGGCTGGAGGTTCCCGACGCGAAATCCTCTTTTTCGACCAGGACCACCCGCAGCCCTCGCAGGGCTGCATCTCGGGCGATCGCGGCGCCCGTGATGCCACCGCCGATCACGGCGATGTCGAAAGTGGTTCCGGAAAGGTCTGAAAGACTTGCCCGTTTCATCACTTGCTCCATCCTCTTGAGCGCTCGACAGCCCGTTCCCAGGTTGCGTATTGCGCGTTGCGGGTTTCTTCATCGGTCTTGGGCGAGAAGGTCGTCTTGTTGCGGCCGACGCCAAAGGCCTCGCTTTCGGTCTTCCAGATCCCGACACCCAGACCGGCCATCAGCGCGGCGCCAAGGCTTGTGGCCTCTACCGAGCGCGGCCGGATGACATCGACACCCAGCTGGTCGGCCTGGAACTGCGCCAGCAGGTCATTGGCCGACGCCCCGCCATCGATGGCAACCGCGTTGATCTCGTAGCCCGAGATCTCGGTCATCGCGTTGACGAAGTCGCGCACCGAATAGACGATCCCTTCCAGGCAGGCCCGAACGATGTGCCGGCGCGTTGTGCCCGGCGTGATACCGATGATCATGCCGCGGGCATAGCTGTCCCAATAGGGGGCCGACAGGCCGGTCAGAGCGGGCACGAAGTAGACGCCGCCATTGTCCTCGGCCTTCATCGCTTCGGCTTCAGATTCCTTGGAACTGCTGATGATCTTGATCCCGTCGCGCAGCCACTGCACCGCCGAGCCGGTGCTGCCCGCGTACCCTTCGAGCGCATATTGGGTCTTGCCGTCCTTGCGCCAGGCGATCTGACAGCAGATGCCGGAGCCGGTGTCGATCTTCGGCTCCGTCCCGATCAGCATGTCGAGGAAGGTGCCGGTGCCGTGGGTGCATTTGATGTTGCCCGGTTTGACACATTCCTGCGCGAAAAGCGCCGCGTGCTGGTCGGCGATCACCCCGCTGATCGGCACGGCCGTGCCCATGACATCCGGGTCGGTCTCTGCCACCTTGCCGGAGTCATCCACAACCGACGGGTACATCGAGACAGGAACACCCAACGCCTCAAGCCACTCGCCGTACCATTCGTCGTTCAGCAGGTCATAGGACCCGGTCACCGAGGCATTGGAGGCCGAGATGACATGCGACTTGCCACCGGTCAGGCAGTGGATCAACCAGGTGTCGATGGTGCCGAAGGCCAGTTCCCCGGCCTCAGCCCGGGCTTTCAGCCCATCCACGTTTTCCAGCATCCACTGCAAGGAAAGCGAGGAATAGACCGGCGCCAGAGACCATCCGGTGCGGGAATAGACCTTTTCACCCCAGTCTGGGGCCAGTTCCTGGGCCCGGGACGCAGTGCGGGTGTCCTGCCAGACGATGGCGCGGGTGACAGGCAGGCCCGTGGCGCGGTCCCAGACAACAGTTGTTGCGCGCTGGTTCGTGATGCCGATGCAGGCGATGTCGGCCATGGTGATCTTCAGGTTGTCGAGCGCCTGATCGATCATCTTCTTGGTGGCGTCCCAGATCTCGGTGGCGTCCTGTTCCACCCGGTCTGGTGCCGGGTGGTAGTTGGGAAACTCCGTGTAAGCCTGGGTCAGGATGTGGCTGCGATCATCATAAATCAGCGCGCGGGTGCCTGTGGTGCCGGAGTCGATGACGAGGATGTGCTTGGTCATTGTCATGTCTTTCCTCGATCAATTTATCGCAGTTGCAAGCAGGATGGCAGCCGTGGTCAGCGGCCAGATGGCCGAGGCCGGCGGGTCGATATGGCTGTCGCCCCGGATCAGCCAGAAGCGCGAGAAACACTGGCCAAGAAGCGCAGCCGCAAGGCCACCGAGCGCGCCCACGAGGACGAGCACCACCTGGTTCTGGGTCACGACCATGAATTGCGCGGCGGTGACGGCGGAAACAGCCGTGATGTGATGCGTCACCGGGACGAACATGTTGAATCCGAGGCAGAGAACGGAGATTGCCGAAATCGCGAAGCCGAGGAAGATAACCGCGGGCGCTTCGGGATAGGCGGCGAGCATTTCCACCGCAGCCCAGGCCGACATGCCGCCAACACCGAATCCGATTGCGGTCGTCATTGCCCAACCGTCCTGATAGGGCAACCAGGCATGGGTCTTGGTTGGCTTGAACTTCGCCCAGCCCGTGACACCTTCGCTATGGGTGCCGACGAGGCCGGTCTTGCCAAAGACGAGCCGCGCTGTGACAGCAGAGATAACAACGGTAAGCGCGATCCCGTCGGTGTTGGTGCCGATGGACGGCATTGCGAGCAGTAGCGACTGGACAAGATAGCCGAACAGACCAAATCCCGCGCCGACGAAAAGCACGTCGGGTTTGCCGAGGCTGGCAAGCGGGGTGACGATGTCGCGCCCGCTTTCAAGATAGCCCTTGCCGCCCGCATAAGCCGCCGCGGCCACGCCACCAGCAAAGGAAATATGCGGCCCGAAGAAGGAGCCGAAAGCCACCTGTGTCAGGAAATCGCCCGCGCCGCCCGAAAGCAGCACCCCGATCCCGGCAAGGATGGCGAAACCGGTAAAGACAAACGCCAGCAGCGCCCCGAAGGCTGCGCCTACGAAACCGCCTGCCAATGCCCCCATGACACCCATCATGGTAATGCTCAAACCCTCCATCATATCCTCCTGTATTGGTGGGTTCATTCACGCTTACGTCTGGCTCGTCTCCTCACACCCCTCCCGGACGCTCCCTGACACAGCAGACCGCTTCTTGCGTGAACATCAAGTATTTCGGGGCGGCCCGACCGGGCCGCCGCCCTGATCCGTTGTTCAGTCGAGCCCGAGCTTGCCGGGGTTCAGAATTGAATTGGGGTCCATCGCTGCCTTCAGTTTGCGCAGCACCAGATGTGCATCGCCCAGCGACCGCCGGCTGTAGGGCGACCGGGCAAGCCCGCCGCCGTGGTGGTGCGAAAGCTCCGCGCCGTGCTTGAGGCAGACCTCCATCGTCGTCTTCCAGATCTCGCGCAACCGCTCGACCGCAGACTCGTCGCTGTCTTCCTTGCTCAGCATGATCACGTACATGGACGTGCCCTGCATGTAGATGTGCGAGAAATGCGAGAGCACCTCGTCAGCCAGCGGATCGAGCGCCTGTTTCAGATCCTCCCAAAGCGCATGGATCGAATCCCAGTTGTGGGCGATCTCGATGGTTTCGCCAAAACCACCGCGCGACGCCAACAGGGCTTCGACAGTGGAAAAATCGTAGCGACGCCCCATCCAGCCTTCCACGCCCTTGGGCCCGATGGCCTTGCCGCCGTGGGTTTCGATAATCGTCTTCAGCGCGGATTGTTCGGCAGCGACCATCGTCTTCAGGCCGCGGCTACCGACGAACAAAACCGGGGTGGCAAAGCTCTTGTCTGCCATCGCATGCCGGGCTTCCTCGGTGTCGTAGAACCGCACGAGGAAGGGCCGCAGGTTGGAGGCCATCAGCTCTCGCATCGCCGCCAGACCATCCTTCACGGTCGGGATCGTGTAGGTCATCAATTCTTCGGCTTCCTGCTCGGGGAAGATCTTGAGCGTCACCGACGTGATGATGCCCAACGTCCCTTCGGACCCAAGGAACAGCTGCCGCAGGTCCGGACCCATCGCGGCGCGCGGGTTGGCTTGCAACGAAACCTTCTCGCCCGTCGCCAGGATGATGTCATAGCCAACGACAAGATCCTCGATCCCGCCATAAAAGGACGAGAATTGCCCGGTGGCCAGCGTCGCCAACCATCCGCCAACGGTGGAGCGGAACAGCGATTGCGGCGAGTGCCCCATGGTCCAGCCGGTCTTGTTCAAACGCTCTTCCAGACTGCCACCATTGTAGGAACAGGTCGCCGTCACGGTCATGTTCGTCTCGTTGACGCTGTATTCCCGCGGCATCCCGGAGAGATCGAGCACAATCCCGCCGCGCGTCGGCAGCGGCTGCCCGGTGACGGACGAGGCGAGCGCCCGGACAGTAACGGGGGTAGATGTCTCGTTCGCAATCCGAAGCACGGTGCAGATATCGTCTTCGCTGATCGCACGTACGACAATGTCTGCCATGTTGGGATGCTCGCCCAGCAGGTTCAGCTTGGTCATCAGCGGCCAGGTATCGTGACTGCTCGCCTCCAGATCCTTGCGCGATGTGGAAACCTTGTCGCTCCCCAGCTCGCTCCTCAATCGGGTGATGGTGTCCGTATGATCCAACATTTGGTCCTCTTTGCTCCAGCTCAGCTTGGGAGCCCTTCCGCTTGACACAGGGCTCGATTGGTTCTTCGCCTTATAACTCCAAAAGTGGAGTAATCATTTATTTGAGTATTAAGCCGAGCTGCGCGAAAGTCAATGAGAAACAACCGACATCGAAATCCGGCCCAGCATTCTCGTGCAAGGACTTGAACGCGTGCAGAAATTCCTGAAATCCACACTAAAGATGTATTGAGATGCGACATTAATCCATCGTGACGGCGTCGCGACTCGGTCTCCAGGCCAAAACGTCGCCTATGGCTGCAATCGACTCCCTGGAGGGGGTCTGATGCCGGAAAGTGCAGAATCCGGCTCTGTTGCAAACTTCATCACAGGACGGCGTTACCCCTCCATTGGACACATTTATGCTGCGGCTTTGAAATGCTCTTCGATCAGCGTCATTGCCTCAGTCATGACACATGGCCCGACACCGAAGGCCCGTTCGATCATCCGCTTTTCGTCGACCGGATCGCGCGTTAGGTTGAAGGCGCGTCCCTGGCCCTTTCGCAGCGCGCGCATCACCTCGAAACCCTTGATTGTGGCGTAGGCAGTCCTCATCGTCTTGAAGCCACGCACCGGTTTGATCAGCTGCTTGAGCTTGCCGTGATCGGCCTCAATGATGTTGTTCCGGTATTTGACCTGGCGGTGCTCCACGTCCTTGGGGCAGTTGCCCTCTTGCTTCAGTTCGCGGATGGCCTGGGTGTAGCACCCGGCCTTGTCGGTGTTGATTTTGGACGGTTTTTCCCAGTCTTTACAGGCGCGGATGGCCTTGCCCAGACATCGTTTGGCCGCTTTGGCATTGCGGGACGAAGACAGGTAAAAATCGACCGTGTTGCCCAATTTGTCGACGGCCCGGTACAAATATGTCCACTCGCCGCGCACCTTGATATAGGTCTCGTCGACCCGCCAGCTATCAGACATCGGCCGCCGCCATTGCCAACGCATCCGCCGCTCCATTTCGGGGGCGTAGCGTTGCACCCAGCGGTAAACCGTCGAATGATCGACACGCACACCGCGCTCTGCCATCATGGTTTCAAGGTCGCGGTAGCTGAGGCCATACCGGCAGTACCATCGCACAGCCCAGAGCACGACTTCACCGCTGAAATGCCGCCCTTTGAAGTCGTTCATAGCCAGTTCTACACGATCAGACTGAGATGACACGGCAACCCGCCTCCAAGTTTGCAACAGAGCCATTCCTTTGATCCCAACGACGCCCGGATCGACAGGATCGTCGAACGACTTCACCTGCTTGCGAAGAAATGGACCCTGCGCCCCCGCAAACCCAAAGCCCCCAAGGGCACGACCTGAGAATTGCTCCCATCTGCGGTCCACGCCGGATGGTTGCTAATCATGTCCGGACTCAAGCACCTTTCGGCATCCCAGAAGGTTTGCGACACAACCGGTCAGTCAAATATCTGAACAACATTGTCGAACAGGACCATCGCTTCATCAAGCGCATCACCCGTCCGATGATGGGCTTCAAGGCCTTCCACTCGGCCGCCGCAACTATCGCCGGGATCGAGACGTCCCACATGATCCGCAAGGGTCAGATCCCGGCCAATGGCAGCTGCGCCTTACAGTCCTTCGCGGAGCTGGCGGCATAACTATATTCAGCGGATAGACCTTTTCAAACCAGCGGAAACTTTGCGACGCAACCAGCGTCGCGCCGTCATCGACATCTTGCACGATCTCATTTCAAAAGCTCCCTCAGATCCGCGGCAATAGATAGCGACGCAGTCAAACCAGGAGATTCAATACCATAAAGCATGGCATGCGGGCCCGATAGATTTTCCGGGCCTTCTATACAAAAATCAGGGTAGTCTGCCCCGGCGAGCTTTGGTCGAACACCAGAATAATCCGGCTGCAGACTGCCTGCGTCGAGCGTCGGCCAATAGGCTTGCACGGCGGCGGCGAAACGGTCGCGCAGCTGTGCGTCCACAGTGTAGGAAATTCCGTCGGGATGCGGGTTGTTAAGCCATTCCGTATCCGGGCCAAATTTTGCACGCCCGTTCATATCAAGCGTGACATGTACCCCTAACCCGCCGTCTCGGGGAGCTGGATAAATCAGCCGTTTGAACGGTGCCTTGCGTCCGTAGGAAAAGTAGTTTCCTTTGACAAAACGCATCTCTGGCGGTTTTGGTAAACCCTCGATCCGCCCAGCGAGATCCGCCGCCCAAAGCCCCGCACAATTAACCAGCGACCGCGTTGTCAATTGCATGGGCTCATTCCCACCGATCTCCAAGTCCACCGCGCCTGAATCTCTAACCTGCCCGCCAAGGATTGGGGCACGCGTAACAAGTTGCGCGCCATGGGCTTCTGCCTCGCCCAGAAGGGCAAGCATGTAGTTGTGGATATCGACGATACCGGTCGAAGGAGAAAACAACGCCGCCGTCACCGAAAGTTCCGGTTCCAGTTGGCGCACCTCATCCGAACCCAGCATTTGAAGGTCGGCAACCCCGTTGGCTTCAGCTTTGCGAATGATGTCGGGCAGTGCTGCACATTCGGCATCTGTAGTAGCCACAATCAGCTTCCCACATTTGCGATGCGGAACGCCACGGGCGGCGCAATAGCTGTACAACATCTCCCGCCCGCGCACACAATGCCGCGCTTTCAGCGACCCTTGCGCATAGTAAATACCCGCGTGGATCACCTCGGAATTACGTGCGCTGGTTTCTTCCCCGAAGCGCGCGTTTTTCTCAAGGATCAAAACCTCTCGCCCGGCCATCGCCAATGCCCGTGCCACTGCGATGCCAACGACACCGGCACCTGCAACGACCGTATCAACCTCGAAGCGTTCCATTGGTTATGCTCTTTCGTTTCTCAATCGGCGGTCCAGCCGCCATCAATCATCAACGCCGTTCCGGTGACCATGGCACTAGCGTCTGATGCAAGAAAAACGACCGCGCCCATAATATCCTCAATCTCGCCAATACGGCCGAGTTTGATCTTTCCTTCAATCCACGTCCGACGCTCGGGGTCATTAAAGGTAGATTGGGTGAGTGGTGTGCGGATGAATGTGGGACAAAGCGTATTGATCCGGATACCCTGCTTACCCCATTCGATTGCCATTGATTTGGTCATCCCTTCCAGGCCATGCTTCGTTGCACAATAGACAGCTCGATCAATGCCGCCGACATGGCCCATCTGGCTGGAAATATGGATAATTGACCCTTTCTTGCCAGCCGCACGCATGGCTTTGGAGCTGTAGGTTGACAGAAAGTATGCCCCCCGCAAGTTGATGGCCATGGCCGCATCGTAGTCCTCGGGGGTGGTGTCATCTGCGGGCCCGTGTCTCGCCAGTCCAGCAGAATTCACCACGATGTCAAATGGACTAGCCGCTTCAATCGCCGCAGCAACGGAATCGAGATCCCCCACATCAAGGACCAGTACTTCAACAGAATGCCCGGCGGCGCCAAGGGCGTTGGCAGCTTTCTCCAGCTGCTCAATCCCCCGTGCGGCCAATACGACATGCGCGCCGGCCTCGGCCAACGCAACAGCGCTGCCTAGACCAATTCCGGACGATGCCCCGGTGACAAGGGCGCGACGTCCATCCAACCGGAACGACGGTGTTTTTGGCAACTCCATCATACTGCTGCGGTGCCGTAAGCTACGTTCTTGCCGCCATAGCGGCGCACCCGTAGATTGCACTGCTCCGCATGACCAACAAAACCCTCAAGCATACACAGACGCGAACCGTATTCGCCGATCAGCGTAGCAGCCTCATCTGTTATAATTTTCTGGTAGCTGTGTGTTTTCAAAAACTTACCAACCCAAAGCCCCCCCGTGTATCGGCCAGCCTTTTTGGTAGGCAAGGTGTGATTGGTCCCGATCACCTTGTCACCATTGGCCACATTGGTGCGAGGCCCAAGGAACAATGCCCCGTAACTGTGCATGTTTTCCAAGAACCAATCATCCCGATCGGTCATGATCTGCACATGCTCGGACGCGATATCATTGGCGACTGAAAGCATTTCGTTGTAACTGTCACAGACAATCACCTCACCGTAGTCTTCCCAACTCATACGAGCGGTATCTGCAGTGGGCAGAATTTTCAGAATACGATCAATTTCTGATAGTGTTTCTTCGGCCAGCTTTTGCGATGTGGTCACCAAAATGGCTGGACTGTTGTAACCGTGTTCCGCCTGTCCGAGCAGGTCTGTAGCGCAGAGCTCCGCATCAACGGTTTCGTCTGCAATAACCATCGTTTCAGTAGGCCCGGCAAAAAGGTCGATCCCGACCCGGCCATAAAGTTGGCGCTTTGCCTCGGCTACAAACGCATTGCCAGGGCCGACAATCATGTCAACGGGATCAATGGTTTGCGTCCCCAACGCCATCGCGCCAATCGCCTGAATGCCGCCCATTACATAAATCTCATGCGCACCACCAAGCTTCATAGCTGCGATAACCGCCGGGTTGGGCTCACCCTTAAACGGCGGTGTCGCGGCGATGATGCGCGGCACGCCGGCCACGCTGGCTGTGAGCACCGACATATGCGCCGAGGCCACCATCGGAAATTTTCCGCCCGGAATATAGCACCCGACAGATTGTACAGGGATGTTCTTGTGACCAAGGATCACCCCGGGCATGGTTTCCACCTCGACATCAAGCATCGAGTCGCGCTGCGCTTGGGCAAAGTTGCGTACCTGCTCCTGAGCGAATTTGATGTCCGCCAAATCGCGATCCGATACTTTTTTCATCAGATCGTCAATTTCGGCATCCGACAGTTTGAGGCAAACGGGCGAATAGTTATCAAACTTTTCGCTGAGCTCGCGGACGGCTTCGTCGCCGCGATCTTTGATTTCGGAAAGGACCGTTGCGACGATCTCACGGGTCTTTGCATCGTCATTGGCACGGTCGGCTTCGGGTTTGCCGGTTTTGAGATAGGTGGCCATTGCGGTCTCCTTTGAATTTTGAGGCTTATATTTAGTAAATGGGTGTCAAGATGGGGCGAATGCCACCATTCGATCGGGGAGTGTTCCATCGAGAAAATCGAGAGCGTTCTGCGCCGCTCCTGTGGCCATACGCATGGCCCCTTGTTCGGTCATCGCAGCCGAATGCGGAGTAACGATAACATCTTTGCGGGACAGAAGCGGATCATCCTGAGCCGGTGGCTCGGATGCCAGAACATCGGTTGCATAAAGGGCGGGCCGTCCGGCATCGAGCGCTGCAAGCAAGGCATGCTCATCAACAATCCCACCACGTCCGGTGTTGACCAGAATAGCGCCTGCGCGGAACTGTGCCAGTAAAGCCGCATCAACCATATTCGCGGTCTGCGGGCTGTGTGGCAAGTGCAGGCTGACAATATCGGCTTCGCCAACAGCTGTTTCCCTATTTTCGGCCAATTTCAGTCCAGCGGGAAGCGTGACATCAGCAGGTAAATAGGGGTCAAAGACCGTGACTTCACCGCCAAAGGCCGCGGCACGGGCGGCAAACGCTTGCCCGATCCGGCCAAAACCCACCACCAAAATTTTGCTGCCCTGAACATCGCGACCACCCAAGGCATCCCGGCGCGCCCAATCCCCCGATCGAACAGCTTGATCAGCAGCGATCAAATTGCGACAGCCCGCCAACATCAACGCAAAAGCGTGTTCGGCAACCGAGACATAGTTAGCATCTGCAGAGACCGCGACAGTCACACTGTTTCGCCCCATTTGGGCGAAGTCCAGATTGTCGCATCCCACCCCGTGGCGGGAAACCAGACGCAACGATTTTGCGGTGTCAAATAGGGCGGGATCTAGATGCCGTCCCCGTAAGATCAGGATCTCGGCATCCGCCATATGCTTTGCGATAGAGGCGTCATCCGGTTGCGGTAAATGCACCAACTCGATGTCCTGCCGAGCGTGCAACATCGCAAGACCCGCCTCGTGGATCGGATCAAGGGCCAAGACCTTAATCATGATGTAGCTCCATCCGCTTTCGCTGCGCTGACGGCGCCGACAGAAAAGAAATCCTGCATGGGTTTGTGCTCACTCGCGACGGCGACAACGGAAATCCCGCGCGCAAAAAGCGTCGAAGCATCAGCCATTGAGGGTGCGAATGTAGCCACGGGCAAACCCGCCTTGGTCGCCACAGCGATCACATGATCAACCGCCTGGGTCACGCGCGGTGATTTCAGGTCATTCACGCCGTAGGCCACCGCCAGATCGGCAGGCCCGACAAATAATGCCGTAATCCCTTCAATTGCAGCGATCTCTTCGATGTTATCCACCGCAACCGGATCTTCGATTTGCGGGATGATAACTGGATTGGTGGATGCTGCCAGATGGTCGGGCATACTTCGTCGACCATATTCGCCGGCACGATTTGTGGCGCTATAACCGCGGCCATTTTCTCCGTAATTTGCCGCGCGCACGATAGCGGCCGCCTGGTCGCCCGAGGTCACATGCGGTATTAGAAAGCCATCCGCACCAACATCCAGAACCCGAAGAATGTCTGCCGGGCGATCATCGGTCAATCGCACCAGAACCGGCTTTTGTACATACCGTGCGGCCAGAACCGAGCGGTCAATCTCTGCAATGCCAAACGTCGAGTGTTCGCCATCTAGGATAAAAAAATCCAGACCCGACCCACCTAGGGCTTCAACAACCGAATGGTGCGGAGTCTTGATAAAGGTTCCTACAAGTGGGGTTTTACTACGCAGGGCGTTGAAAAATGTCATTGAGATAGCTCCTTAACTGATTGGATCTACAGGCGCAGGACGCAGTAAATCGGCCTCATTTACAGTGATTGAAAGGGATCGAACGATTTCGATGATCCCGTCAAAAACGGTATTTGAGAGCGGCAAACCATTTGTACGCCGGTCTCTCGCTGTCGCGCGTTCTTTATCGCCCGGAACAAGCACGCGGTCAGCGCCACGGGCCGGGCGCGCATCGCGCACATAGTTGATGTAACTGGCGGCCTCGCGGGCAAAACCCTGCGGATCATCGAGACGGGCAGGATCAATAAATATAGCCAAAAGACCGTTTCCAAACCGGTGATCAGTGGCCCCATTGGTGCCATTCCCGGTCAACGCACCTGCCAACATCTCACAGGCCAAGGCCAGACCTGACCCCTTGTGATCCCCCATTGTGCGCAAGGCACCATCGCCGGCACGGGGGTTGGGCACTGCCGCCGCCAACGTATCGCCATAAAGCGCATAGGGATCGCCTGTCAGCTCACCATTTGCGTCTACCAGCGCATCGCCAGGAAGGGACTTACCGCCTGTGCCCGCAACCAACGCTTTGCCTTCCGCCACAAGCGAGGTCGCAAAATCAAGGATAAAGTCATTCCCCCCTGCCCCCGGCACGCCAATGGCCACAGGTGCCGTTGAAATACATCGTTGCGCCGCCCCAAAGGGGGCCACGAGCCGAGAACCTGCGACATTACAGAACTGGATACTTGCCAGTCCCGCACGGCATGCCTGTTCGGCATAAGACCCAAGTCGCCCAATATGGCCTGCACGCCGCAATGCGACAATCGCCGTCCCGTGTTCTTTAGCGCGGGCAATCCCAATGCTCGTGGCTTCACGGGCTAGCCATTGCCCCATCCCGTCACCGCCATCAAATTGCATCAGCGTCGGGGTATCAATCACGGCTCTCAAAGGCTGAGCCGCTTTGATCTGCCCGGTCCCGAGCCAAAGATGATACCGCAGAATACGGATCACGCCGTGGCTGTCGTGACCGCACAAACTGGCATCGACAAGGTGCCGTGCCACTTCGGCTGCCTCTTCCTGCGTGCAGCCATCGGCACGCAGGATTTTGTTCAGCACTTGTACAAGCGCATCCGGGTCAACGAGAACAGTGCTCATTTCTGGGCAACTTCCGCAAACAAGCGTGCCGAGCCGGGATGCTGCGGAATACCCACATCTTGGCCAAGTGCTTCAGGCGTGGTGTTTTTGATCGCGGCAACGGCAATCCCCAAATCGCCAAGCCGCTCATAGATAGACTTGGTTACCTCATAAATTGTCTCTTCGGAGACGTTGCAATTCGCGATCACATGGGTGCCGAAGCTGACCGATTGCACCGGACCTTCCATGCCGGGATATGCGTCGGCCGGAATGGTGATCTGGGTGAACCCTGCGTTCACCTCTTTCATCTTGGCAAACATCTCATCCGAGATCGGCAGAAGACGCAGATCGCGCGAGGCGCCAACATCCATTACCACGCCGGCCGGAATGCCGGTGGCCTGAAAGAAACCGTCAACCTGGCCGTCCTTCATCATGTTTACCTGATCTGACATCGAGGCAAAGTTCACCTGATCCAGATCGTCATAAGTAACATCGACGGTCGACAAGACCAGTCGTGCCAGCTGCTCGGCGGTGTTGCCACGCGGCGTGACGGCAAGGCGTTTGCCTTTCATGTCGGCAAATGAATGAATATCGAGATCCACAACCGCGCCTTGAATCACCTGCGGATACAGGTAGGCCACGTTGCAGATGCCGTTCATCGGCTCGCCAAACGGTTCGCGACCGGCCAAGGCATCAACGGAAGAAATCGTGTTGCTGATCCCGATTTGCGCCTGACCCATGGAAATCGCCTTGATATTCGCCAGCCCGCCACCGGGACGAACCTGAATCTGAATATCATCATTCAGGTCTTCAACTGCGGACTTGATCGCCCCGCCCGTGGGATACCAAGAGCCGCCCGGGCTACCGGTGACGAACACAAGGCTCTCCGCCTGAGCCGCACCGGCGATCATCACGATTGCGCAGCTTACTGCGGTCAATGTCTTTTTCATTGTGGGTCTCCTCATCCCAAGGGGTAGATTTAAGGCTACGCTTTCGCGCAACTTTCGGCTTTCTGGCTTTGCAGCCAATATGCAACCACGCCCATTCCCAGCCCGACCAGATCAGACGGTAGCCCCTGATAGATCAGCAGCATGGCAGCAGCGACGAACAGAACGCGTTCGGTTATATCCATTCGGCGGGTGAAGTAGCCGTGCAATCCAGCCGCTAAAAAGGTCACGCCCAACACGGCGGTCGTGGCCGCGACCAAGATCTCAGGCACTGTGCCCTGCATGATCAAAGCCGGGCTATAGACAAACATGAACGGTACGATGTAGCCGGTAAGTCCCAACTTGAACGCAGCCATCGAGGCAGGCCACAGCTTTGCACCCGATAGAGAGTTGGCCGCAAAAAGCCCGATCGCTACCGGAGGCGTGATTGCGGACATGATCGCAAAATAGAAGGCAAAAAGATGTGCGGCCTCAAGCGATACCCCGAGCCGGATCAAGGCCGGAATCAAGAGCGCGGTCTGCAGGATATATGCCGGTGTCGTTGGCAACCCCATACCGATGATGACCCCGGCAATAGCCGTCAGGATCAGCGCCAGAAGCATTGAATCGCGGGCAAGAAGGCGCACGACGCCGGTGAATTCAAGACCAAGACCGGAATGAACGACAACCCCCACAACAACACCGGCGCAGGCGCAGGCAGCCGCAACTTGAACAGCATTGCGCACGCCGTTTTCGAGCCCCTCCATGAGGTCGGTTATACGGAATTCATCCCGTGTAACCTTGCGCATAAGGGTCGTAGGCAGGATAGATAGCATTCCGTAAAAGGCCGCGTAGGCAGGGCTATAGCCAATAAACAGAGTTGAAATGATGACAATTAGCGGAATGATCTGATGACCGCGTTCGCGTAATACTACACCAAGATCCGGAATATCCTTGTCATCCAGACCGCTCAAACCTTCCCGTTTGGCCTCGAAGTGGATCGCCAGAAAGACGCTGACAAAAAACAGGAGCGCCGGGATTAGCGCGATCATCATGATATTGAGATAGCTGACTCCCATGATCTCAGCCATGACAAAGGCGGCAGCCCCCATCACAGGCGGCATGATCTGCCCGCCTGTTGAAGACACGGCTTCGACCGCACCGGCAAAGGCGGGGCGATACCCCAAGCGCTTCATGAGCGGGATCGTATAACTGCCCGTGGTCATGATATTAGCAACGGCACTGCCCGAGATGGAGCCAAACAATGCCGACGATAGGCTGGCCACCTTCGCCGGGCCCCCGGTAGAACGGCCCGCCACAGCGGTGGCGAAGTCGATAAAGAAGCGTCCGGTGCCTAGCTTTTCAGCCATCGAGCCAAAAAGGACAAAGAGAAACAGGTAGGTGGCCGAGACATTAAGCGGGATGCCGAAAATGCCCTCGGTGGTGAGATACATCACATCAACGGTGTAATTCGCACTCAACTTGCCAGTGGCCAACGCGTAGACAACAAAAGCGATCGCTGTCAGCGGCAATGCCGCGCCCAAGGTCCGGCGGCAGGCCTCAAGCACCAGAAGCGTCAGTGTGACCCCTAACCAGAACTGCTCGCGGCTTAACTCGTCGACAAACTGGAACCGGCTGTAGAGCGCGCCCTGGTTTGCGATCAGATAACCTATCGTCACGAGAACGCCGACCACAAACAGCAGATCAGGCAGTCGTAGCACCCCTCCCCTGCCTTTAAAACTTGGGAAAAGCAGGAAGATGATGATCAGGGCAAAGCCCAGATGGACGCCACGGAAAACAAATGGCTGAGGCGCGCCATAGAGCACCACATAGAAGTGGAAGGCCGTCATACCCAAAGCCAAAGTGAGGAAGATCAACCGTTTAGGAAGAAAATTCGAAAATTTCATCCTAGTGCCCTCACAATCCCAATAGTCAGGTAGGGAATAAAGATTACGCTCGCCAAGCCAATCAGTTGAAGCACCACAAACGGAACCGCACCCTTGTAGATCGTCCCAATACTTGTGCCTTCAGGTGCAACGCCTTTGACATAGAAAAGCGAGAACCCGAACGGCGGTGTCATGAAAGAGGTTTGCAGATTTACGGCTACTGCAATGGCAAACCAGATCAGTTGTTCGTTTGGTGTAAATCCCAGACCAAAATCCAAATCTATGATGATGGGTGTAAACAGGGGGAGCACGACGAAGGTGATTTCAATCCACTCAAGAAAACACCCGAGGACGAACAAGATGATCATGAAAAGAGCCATCATTCCGAACGGGCTCAAACCGGTACCAGTTACGGCGTCGCGGATCATCTCGTCGCCGCCCAATGCTTTGAAGACGCCCGAAAACACGGTCGCGCCGATCAAGACGAACAAGATCATCGCAGTGATCTTCCCGGTCTCGTAAACGACCTCTCCCATGCCATTGAGATCAAGTTTGCGGCCGATCAGCGCCAACAAAGTAGCCCCAAACGCACCCAAAGCCGCAGCTTCAGTTGGGGTGGCAACACCCGCGAGGATGGAACCGAGTACCGTCCCTATAAGCACCAGCGGGCCGGAAAGATCGCGCATCAGTTCGAGAACGGCGCGCCAACCAGGCGTGCGATCACGCGACGTGACCGGCGGCGCCATATCGGGTCGCACCCGCGCAAGGATTAAAATATATGCGACGTAAAGCACGCTTAACAGCAAGCCAGGCAAGAACGCCGCCTTGAACAAATCCCCCACAGACACCTGCAACATGGAACCAAGCACCACCAGCATGATCGAGGGCGGGATCAGAATACCCAAAGTGCCCGAGGCCGCGACAAGGCCAGTTGCCAATTGTGGGGAATAGTTTTCGCGCAGCAAAACCGGCAGCGCCAGAACGCCCAGCATGACCACCGATGCGCCCACAATACCGGTAGAAGCCGCTAAGACGACGCCAAGCAGCGCGACCGCAATGCCCAGTCCACCACGGACTCCCCCCAAGAGGCGTTCGAACGAATAAAGCAGGTTAGCGGCAATGCCGGACCTGTCCAGCATCAAGCCCATGTAGACGAATAACGGAATGGCCAACAGCAACCAGTTGCTCATGATCCCGAAAATTCTGGATACAGCGAGTTGCAGCGTGAAAATCGGCAGCCCACCGATAAAGAGAAAGGCTACGCCCAAACCGCCAAGGACCAAGGCTACAGGATAGCCCGAAAACGTCCCTACAATCAGGCAAAGCCCCATGATTATGGGCAGAAGTTCAACTTCCATGATTATCTCCCGCGGGCGATTTAGGTGCCGGAGCGCCCATTAATGTCAAAAGGTTCCGAAGGATGCGCGTAACCCCAAGGGAGGCCAACAACGTGAAGCCAATTGGAACAAACATCTTGATCAACCAGCGATGTGTAAGACCGTCCTCATTCGACTGTTCACCTGTTCGATAGGCCATTTCCAACAAAGGCCAAGATCGGTCAATTAGGATGACGCATAGGGGCAGCAGGAAAAATAAGTCGCCCAGAATTTCAACAATCAAGGCAAAACGAGGCGAGAACCGCGATGACACCACATCAACACGCACATGGCGGTCGCTGTGAAGAGCAAAGCTACCCGTCAGCATCAGAAGAACGCCGAACAGATACCATTGCAATTCCAACACCGAATTCAGCGTCAAACCCGAACCGAAAAGCGGGATGCTCCCCTCCCAGTCCAGAAATTGCGTCACCCGGAATACACCACCCAGTATGGACAGCAGCACCGACAGGATGATCGGAATCAACAACCAGCAAGACAGCTTTCCTATGCTCGCAATGATTTCCGCAACGCGGTCCAGAACGCGTGCGAATTTTTCGACGAACCCGTCACTCATGTCCCCCTCCCATGCTAATTAGGTGTCTGCCGGGACCTATCACGCGTCCCGGCAGGCGATTGGCTCGACCTATTCCAGACCGGCAGGCAAAGCCTGCAGTTCGTTCCACGGCGCGTACCGCTTCACATGCTCTTGAAGGCTTGCATGCGCTTCGTCGATCAGCGGGTACTTGGCGCGGTTCTCTGCCAAAACCTCAAGCCAAACCGCGTGGATCTGCTTGATCAGTTCAGGCGAGAATTTACGCACTTCGAAGTCGCCATCGGCTTTCATACGGTTCAGCGCATCAATCTGCAGAGGGATCGTTTCGGCCATAGTACGCTGCACTGTTGCACGACACGCTAGCGTGACTTGCGCTTTTTGTTCGTCTGAGAACTGGTTCCAAGTGTTCTGGTTAATGATCAACGAGTTCCACGCGGTGGACTGATGCCAGCCCGGGAAATAGTAGTATTTAGCCAGCTTGTAGAACTTGTGGCTTTCATCCAACAGCGGTGACGCATACTCCGTCGCATCAATCCGGCCGCGCTCCATCGCCAGATAAATCTCGCTTCCTGGCAATGCGACCACCGACGCGCCAAGCTTGGTCAGCACTTCGCCACCCCAACCAGACATCCGGATTTTCATGCCCTGATAGGCCTCAAGGCTGTCCATTTCTTTGTTGTAATAGCCGCCGGATTCACGGGGCTGTGCGGCACAAGGCAGGATCTGAACACCAATCGGATCAAAACCCTTTTGCAGGATATCAAGCCCGCCACCCTCCCAGATCCAAGATGCCAGCACTTCGGTATCCGGACCAAACGGCGTGCCAGCAAAGTATTTGCCAACGGGAATTGTTCCACCAAAAAAGCCGGTCCAAGTGAACGCAGCTGGAACTGCCCCGGTAGACACAGCGTTCAGGATTTCAGGGACCGGGATCAGCTCGCCATCTTCGTGAAATTTCAGGTCGATATCGCCCCCTGTCGCCAGACGAATGTCATCAGTCATACGCTGAGCCATTTCGCCAAGATACGAGTTTCGCGACATGTTCGTAGGCATGTCCAGATGGAACGCTTCTTGCGCTGAAACGGGCGTCACCGACGAAAGTGCAGCGGCCAATGCAATCGCGGAAACCGCAAAACCGCTCCCGCAATGGGAAAGCAACTTCTCCAACATGAATCTCCTCCTCAAGGTCATGTTACGCCACCACAAGGTGGCTATTTAAAGTCGTGTGCAACAACTAACGCATATTATTGCACACGTATGCAACATAAAGTTTGCACAAATCGCAACATCTAGAAATCATGAGGAAAACTTGCCTGCAGGAGGCGCTAGCTAGGCAAGGAAGAGGGCAGGCGCGCAGACCCACGCAGAATCAGGCGCCCCTCAATCAGTACCGTTGGCGCCTCAACAACTTCGCCAGCCAAGAGTTGATCCAGCAAATCTATAGCGGCAACGATCATCTGCGTCCTGCGCTGGCGCACGGTCGTAAGATTGAAGCTCGACCAGCCCGCCATTGGGATATCGTCAAATCCCGTCACGCTAACATCGTCCGGCACCGAAATTCCAAGTTCATTTTTGAGGCAATCCAAGACCCCAAGCGCCATCACATCATTCGCGCAAAAAATTGCATCCGGCGGCGTAGCCGACATCATCAAACGCTTTGCGGCCTCGCGCCCACCCTCATAGGAGAAATCTCCATATTCTTGGATTGGCGGCTCTAGACCCATCTGGGC
This sequence comes from Thioclava indica, assembly GCF_000714545.1. Classification (GTDB taxonomy): domain Bacteria; phylum Pseudomonadota; class Alphaproteobacteria; order Rhodobacterales; family Rhodobacteraceae; genus Thioclava; species Thioclava indica. Next base: position 43,094 of record NZ_AUNB01000015.1, on the reverse strand, counting down.
CAACCCCTCAGTAAAGCCCCGCAAACGGTCACGGTTGGTCGAAGACATCTCGAGACCGTTGACGTAAGCGATAGAGGAATGGCCACCGCGCACCAGAAATTCCGCCATCATTTTCGAGCTACGAACGTTGTCCGTCTGCACCGTGGGGACACTCTCCGAGGAGATGGAGCGGTTAAATAAAATGACTGGAACGCCGTTTCGGCGACAATCAGTGACCGCCTCCGAGGTCAACCCAGAAGCCGCCACAATCATAGCATCCACCTTGTACTGTAGCATGGCACGCATCCCGATCTCCACGTCGTCAAGCGTTGGGGCCAGGTAGCACATCACCCGAAGATTGTGGCGCTGAAAATGCTGCAAGAAGCCTTCAAGAACGAGCCCATAGAACGGGTTACTCGGGCTCGCCAGAACCAACCCAATTGTATCGCTGCGACCAGAGATAAGACTGCGTGCCACTTGGTGTGGGGCATACCCCAGCTGTTGCGCCACCTGCATCACGCGTGCCTTCGTTTCGGGATCAACGCTGGTGTTCGGAGTGAAGGTCCGACTAACTGTTGATCGCGAAACGCCCGCCAGTTCGGCGACGTCCGAGCTTGTTGGGCCGATAGATTTACCGCGTCCACGCGTTCTCTTTTTTGTTTGATCTGACATTTGCAATTACCCTAAGAACCGCTCGCTCAATTCAGATTGCACAATTTGCAATGCTGTGCAATTATGAGTGGAAATTAACTCACGCCCCGCTCCCAGAAGAGATAGCACCATGATACCCAAAGCCACTCCACCATTGTCCCCGTCCGCGCCGATAGTATCACCACCATCCAATGCCTGCGACTCGCATTTCCATATCGTCGCCGGAGAAGGAGAGTTCGAGCGCTATGCCCATCGTGTCGAAGACCCTTCGGATGGCACCTATCTGGACTGGCTAGGCCGCCTGCGCAATCAGATGAATGTGCTCGGACTGTCACGCGGAGTGGTGGTGCAATCCATCCTTTATGGCACGGATAACTCTATCGTCGCGCGCACTATTCAAGAGATGGGTGCAGATAACTATCGTGGCGTTGCAGTGGTTCCCGATGCTGTCACCGACCCAGAACTGGACAGTTTGCGGGATGCCGGCATTATGGGGGTCAGAATGAACTACGTTCACGGTGGCGTCATGTCATGGGGCGGAGCAAAGGCTATGGCCAACCGGTTGAAAGATCGTGGTATGCACGTCCAAATGTTGATCAACTCACATGACCATATGGCGGAGTTGGCCGATGACATCCGCGCAATGCCGGTTCCGGTGGTTTTGGACCATTTTGGCTGGCCCGATCTATCTCGGGGCGTGAATGACCCCGGCTTCATTCTTTTGCGGCAACTTGTGCAAGAAGGGGCTGCTTGGGTCAAGCTATCCGGCTGTTTTCGATTTTGTAACGCCCCTTACGACCAAGCCGATGCGCATATAGCGTCTTTGGCAGAAGCCAACTCGGAACGGTGCCTCTGGGGCAGCGACTGGCCTTATTTGATGATGGCAGATGCGATAACGCCGGACCCTGGAAAACTTCTGGATGCGCTTTACCGCGCAGTGTCTAGTGACGTCGCGCGACACCGGATCATGTCTGCTAACCCCGAATTTCTCTATGAGTTCTAATCTTCCAATTGATGCCCCCCCGCTCGCGACATGAGGCACCAGTTGAGTGATGAAGCGGTCCGTGCTGCGCGTATGAAATTCCAGCTCGCCGTCAATTTCTTCTGCGGCACGGCGCACCTCATCGGGATCGACTATGACAGATCGAAAGCGTGTCTGACGTCAGCACTTATGGGGCTGATTTGGGGGTGTTGTCACATAAACCTACCCGTGTTGCCGACGCCAACATTTGCTCGTAGGCATCTCGGATGAGCACACAATCAATCGGCTACAAGCGCCATCCATTGCCCGACAGTCGCTGCTAGCAGCGATGAGAGGGGATTTCCACCAGCGATTATCACTCACGCTGTTTGGCTGTATTGTCGTTTCAACCTCAGCCTTCGCGAGGTTGCGTTGCCTGACAGCGCATTTGCAAAATGCGCGAGAAGGAGGAGATGTTTCTGGAACGAGGGATTGATGTTTCATACGAGACCATCCGCAGATGGGTTGCGAAATTTGGCCCATCCATCGCGCGCAGAATGCGCTGCCGACAACCACTGCCCGGCGACATCTGGCATCTGGACGAAGTTGCCGTGAACGTCAAAGGCAGGAAACTCTGGCTGTGGCGTGCTGTTGATCAGAACGGCGTAGTTTTGGATGAAATCCTTCAACGAAAGCGCGACAAGAAAGCAGCGAAACGCCTGCTGCACAGGTTGATGAAGAGACAGAAGCGGACGCCAAAACGTTTATCACCGACAAACCGAGGTCCTATGGTGCAGCCAAGCGTGAGATGGTGCCGAGCGTTGAGCATCGGTCGCACAAAGGCCTCAACAATCGGGCGGAGAACAGCCACTTGCCATTGCGAAAACGGGAAAGGGCGATGCAGGTATATCGTTCGCCTGAAAGTCTGCAGAGGTTCGTATCAATCTACTCTGCCATCCGAAATTGCTTCTGCGTTCCGGCCCGTCGTCGCTCAGCCTTAACAATTCGATACCACCGTCTCGAGGCTTTCGACGCCTGGAATGCCGTCACACGGGCAGCTTGAAACACGGACATCAGGATTTCTCCTTGGTCACGCCGTTAAGGTGACAACGCCCGACCGAGCAGTTCCTCGTCGTGTTCGATTTGGAGAGCCTTCGCGATCTTCCCGATCGGGAGCAGCTGGAGGATGCGGGGGTTGTGGGCGAAGCACCACAAGTAGGCTTCGGCTGAGCTCCCACCTCTGCTTTCGATCAGCTTCTGCCAATATGGGCCGCGCAGGAAAAAGGGTCACAAGCGCTACACTCGTCGGGTAGCATGGCGATTTTCTGGCCCGTTGGGCAAATTCTCAAAGAAAGAGCAGCTTAACCTGACAGCCCCGTCCGATCAGATGCCCGAATTAACCTGTAATCCCCGCCGGGTTACTGCAACGCGCCCTTATCCCTTATGGCCGCAGATATGCATAACCGTCCGCCTGCAACTCCATCAATCGAACAGCGCCAGACGGGACAACTTCGGCTTCGCTCACGAGAGGCACATCCTTGCGTTCCTTCTGGGTCATAGCCTCCACCGTGTTGAGGCACGCTGAAAAGGTGATGTTGTCCAGCTCTAGCGCCATGACTTCGATCCGGTCCGCCACCGGGGATGTGTCCTCACGCAGCATATGGAGGCCGGGACCGTATGTCACGATCTCAATCGCCACCTCTTGGCCCAGGCTTTCGTAGTGTTTGGCGATGTTGGCGGCATTGTTCAGCGCCATATTCATTGTCTGAATGCTTTCCTCGTCCACATGGATCGCGACCTTCGCCGGATCAGCGAAAACTGGCGCAGCAACGAGGCTTAACCCCAGCAGCGCTGCACCAAAAATACGTGAGTTCATGCCGTTCTCCCATTCTCCCATTGCGTCGATCTCCCCCTGTATCATGCGATGCGTATCACTTCTTGGCAAGCCAAGACCCTTCGCGACAGCCGTGACACCCGCTGGCGCGCTTTCACGCACCGGTGGATCGGGTAGTGGTCGGACTGCCCTTCTGTGCGGCTCTGTTGATGGCGTGGGGAAAACTACGTTACGATACGTCCAAGAACGGCTTCGTGACGGATATCACGGAGCAAAATGTCAAGGGCGCGCCCGCCCGTGACGACAACTGGTATTCGGATCGGGACTGGGAGCGCCGGACATATGATCATTACGGCGTTCCACACTCCTGGATTTGAAGAGCACACCGCAGACACATCGGTGGCGGTTCCCTTAGAAAGCCGCCATTTCCACGTGGTCGGTTACGGTCTATCCTGTTCCTTTCGAAAAGCTCCCTTCAGTTTGTGAGGCATCATGTGGAACTGGCTGTCCGAGAATGCACCCCCCCTGCAGGCGACCGTAGGTGCGATCACTGCCCTGGTCTGGCTGGTCTATCTGCAGATCCTTGTGTCAGGATTGCGGCGCCAACGCCGCACCGAAATTTTGATACACCTAGGCGGCAGTCAAAGTCTGGATGCCCGCGCCTTCATCAGCAATCTCGGTTTCGAGCCGATCTACATCCTTGAAATCCTGTTGACCATTTGGTCCAGAGACGGTGAACGCGAGACCTCCATCGCTGATCGCACCGAGATGGCGAAAGAAGATCTGTCCAACCCGAGTGCAACCACCTTTCAGGGCCCTCTGAAAAGCGGGGAGTTTATCGATATCGGCTGTTTCGAAGATCTTCTGAAGCGTGCCCGGTGGAATACCTCGGACGATCTGGATGCCGGCGCAATCAACCGCGTAGAGGTAAAGGTTGCAGCGCTCTCGAGCGCAAGTTCCGCCGTCGTGGCATCCAAACGGCAATTTTACGTCGAGTGTGCCGGAGACAAATGCCATATCCGGCCGAAGACGCTTTATGCGACGCAAATCAGGTCTTGGTGGGGTCGCTACAGGCTCAAGCAGGAGTTGCAGAAAAAACATCTGAAAAAATGGTAATCGGTCCCGCTCCGGTCTGTAGCGGGCAGGTGTTTGCGAAGGCAAGATCGAGTCACCGATCCGATGCCCGGGCCTTCGGGAACCTTCAACAAGCTCTGCCCGTTGCATTCACACCACCGTTAGCGATGTTCAGGAGAAGATCATGTCAAAGCCAGATGATAACAAAAAGAAGAAACCGCCTGAAAAACCTGAAGATGACCTGCACAGGCCGGAAGAAACGCTTGGAGATGCGCCGGCAAGTGATCCAAAGCCCTCCAGGCGTTCAAGGCTGGAGGATTGAGCATGACGGACACCCCGGATCCCTCCCTTGCCGAGGTTCCCGTCTGCGTGCCATTCGAAACCCCGGTGCTCGAAACCCCACGCCGGTGCTTGAAACCCCGGTGCGCCCGCCTACGGGAAAACCGGTGAATGATCCGACCGCTGATCAAGGCAGCAGTCTCGCGCAGGTCGTTGGCCTGTCCGGGCAAGAGGTAGAAATTGACAAAGTTGCCGAGCGCGTCTGTCAGAGCCAGTATCCGGCCAAATCAATTCGGATCTTATCCTCTGCCGAGTGGGTCTGGCGGGTCTTACGGCGGATGTTTTTGACCAGCTTGTCTGCTGCGTCTTGCGACGGTGCGGGCGTCTTGGTCATCCTCGCTCCTTAAAGGCTACGACGGACCAGAATACACACGAGGAAGGACGCAAACGTTAACCTCAAAAGACGTGACTATTCCTGAAAGTTTTAGGTCGCCCAGATGCATCACGGCGCGCGCGATACCACGTTGGTGTGCCTGAGTGTGGAGTTAACACATGAAATACGAAATATTTCTAAATTTGGTTCGCTGGACCCGTCGCCAGGTCGAGATTGTTTCACTGGTGATCCTGGGCATCGCTGTAGCCTCAGTTTGGGCGCTCGCTGAATTGACCGACGAGGTCGTGGAAGGGTCAACCCGCAACCTTGATCGAGACATCCTCTTGCTTCTGCGCACGCCAGGAGATTTGTCCGATCCAATCGGTCCCTGGTGGTTTGAAGAAATGGGCCGCGACATCACTGCCCTCGGGGGCGTTGCCGTTTTGATGCTCACGACACTCGTTGTCTCGATCTTCTTCTTGCTGCTGCGCCGCTGGACATCAGCGCTTTATATTCTGGCAACCATCGGAAGCGGAGTTTTGATCAGCAGTGGTGCAAAAGACTTTTTCGACCGCCCGCGGCCCGACCTCGTGCCGCATGATGCCATCGTCCATACCGCCAGCTTTCCATCAGGTCATTCCATGATGGCGGCGATTGTTTACCTTTCACTGGGCGTTCTGATTGCGCGGGTGCAGCCGCGCTTCGGTCTGAAGCTCTATGTTATGAGCGTTGCGATCATGCTGACACTGCTTGTGGGGATCAGCAGGATCTACATGGGTGTTCACTGGCCGACAGATGTTGCCGCAGGTTGGCTCGCCGGAGGGGCATGGGCGATGATTTGCCTGATTGTGGCCCGCATTCTGGCGCGCCGCGGGTATATCTGAGTGGAGGTAATCAAAGATGCCGGATAGGAGCAACGGGTCTAGGGTCGCGAATTTCTGCTTCAGCGGCTGTGTGGCTCAGATCAGCTTTGGCTTGTAACGCGCGCTATCCGCCGCGCGGTGTTCGGCGTGATGCAAAGCACAAGGCTACCACGATAACAACGATACGTTTCGTGGTAGCCCCTCGCTCTATCTCGTCGTTGCGTTCTTAAAATTCCACGACAGCGCGGATGGACTTGCCTTCGTGCATCAAATCAAACCCGTGGTTGATTTCGTCGAGCGTCAGTTTGTGGGTGATCATGGGGTCGATCTCGATCTTTCCGTCCATGTACCAGTCGACAATCTTTGGCACGTCTGTGCGCCCTGATGCACCGCCGAACGCTGTTCCGCGCCAGCTGCGCCCTGTGACCAGTTGGAACGGACGGGTCGCAATTTCCTGCCCGGCGCCGGCCACACCGATGATGATGCTTTCGCCCCACCCCTTATGTGCGCATTCCAATGCTTGGCGCATAACGTTTACGTTGCCCGTGGCGTCAAATGTGTAGTCGGCGCCGCCGCCCGTCAGCTCCACCAAATGCGCCACGATATCGCCGTCGATCTTGGATGGGTTCACAAAGTCGGTCATGCCAAAGTGCTTCGCCATCTCGGCTTTGTCGTCGTTCAGATCCACGCCAACAATTTGATCCGCGCCCGCCAGTCGCAAGCCCTGGATCACGTTCAGCCCGATGCCGCCCAAACCGAACACGATGCCCGTTGACCCGATCTCGACCTTTGCTGTGTTGATGACGGCCCCGATGCCCGTGGTCACGCCGCAGCCGATGTAGCAAATCTTGTCAAACGGCGCGTCTTTACGCACTTTCGCAAGCGCGATTTCAGGCACAACCGTGTGGTTGGCGAAGGTCGAGCACCCCATGTAGTGGTGGATTGGCGTGCCATCCAGCATGGAAAACCGCGTGGATCCATCGGGCAAAAGCCCTGCACCCTGCGTGCTGCGGATCGACTGGCACAGGTTGGTTTTTGGGTTCAGACAGTAGTCACACTCGCGACATTCCGGCGTATAAAGCGGGATCACATGATCTCCAACCTCAAGGCTCGTAACACCTTCGCCGATTTCAATCACAACGCCCGCGCCCTCATGGCCAAGGATCGCCGGGAAGATGCCCTCGGGGTCATCGCCAGAGCGGGTGAATTCATCTGTGTGGCAAAGGCCGGTGGCTTTGATTTCAACCAAAACCTCTCCGGCTTTGGGGCCCTCAAGATTGACCTCCATGATTTCAAGTGGTTGGCCTGGGGCAACAGCGACAGCGGCGCGGGTTCTCATCATGGGGCTATCCTTCGATATTATGTATAGACTTAATGGCATTTAGAGCATTAAATAAATCGCGGCACGACATCGGTCAAGCCATCCAGCCTAAAAACAAGAGTGTATCCCATCATGCGCATTCTCACACGAAACGAACTGATTGATACCCCATGGAAAAACGGCGGTGGGATTACCCGTAACATCGCAAAAGGCATGGTTGGCGACAGCGTGGCCTGGACGATCAGCCGGGCTGACGTGACCCAGGATGGGCCGTTTTCGGATTTTACGGGGATGACGCGCGTATTGACCGTGGTTTCGGGCGGCGCGATGGAATTGCGTGCCCCGACACATGTGATTGAGGCGCGCCTCTGGGAACCCGTCCGGTTTGACGGAGCATTGCAAGTTAAGTCGCGGCTCACCAGTGGCCCGCTCACTGACCTAAATCTAATGTTTGATCCTGACCTGTGTGAGGGCGCGGTTGCCATGCGGCATAGCCCCTTTTCCGGCCTCGCCCAGCGGCCCAAACAGGGGCTGCTGGCTTTTCACGTCTTATCGGGTACGCCGCAGATAAATGCGGCAGAACTGGCGGTGGGGGATACTGCTTTCATCGACACTCAAGATGCCGCGTTAAACCTTGCCGAGAATGACGCCGTTTTGGAAATCAGGCTCGATTATGTCGATCACAAGGATGCCATCAAGCTTTGCATTGCGTCTTTGTAGGCGCTGACGATTGCATCGCGTTTGACATGGCGGCCTGATTGCACGGCGTGGCGGCCGGCGGACCAGACATCGGTGACGACTTCGTCTTTGGCAGCAAACACGAGGCCGTCCAAAAGCTGATCCTGGCGCAACGCGCAAAGTGACGGCGCGCTGCTATCTATCGCGACCAGATCCGCCAGCTTTCCGACCGCGATCTCACCGGCATCGCGACCCAAGGCCTGCGCCCCGCCAATGGCCGCCCCTGTATACAGCGTTTCTCCGACCGAACCTTCGCCGACGACCATCACATTGCGGGCAACGTCGCGCAGGCGTTGGGAATATTCCAGCGTGCGCAGCTCTTCGGTGAGGGAGATCAGCACGTTGGAATCCGATCCGACCCCAAACGCGCCGCCCGCCTCAAGATAGCTTGGCCCGTTAAACGGACCATCGCCCAGATTGGCCTCGGTTACGGGGCAAAGGCCCGCGACCGCGCCGGATTTGGCCATGTTTAGGGTCTCTTGCGCCGTCATATGAGTGGCGTGGATCAGGCACCAGTTTTGTGCCACGTCCACATTGGCCAGTAACCAGTCCACAGGGCGCGCACCGAGCCAGGCAGAGATATCTGCCACCTCTTTGGGTTGCTCAGAAATGTGAATGTGAACAGGGCCGGTCTCATGCGCTCCAAGAACTGATTTCAGATCATCGAGTGATGTGGCCCGCAAGGAATGCGGCGCAATCCCGACGCGACAATCTGCGGGCAAACCCGCAACCATATCCCGCGCCCGTGAAACAAGCTTATTGAACCGATCAACGGAATTTCCAAACCGCGCCTGCCCGTCCTGAAGCGGCACCTGCCCTGCACCGCCATAGGTGTAGAGCACGGGAAGATGTGTCAGGCCAATCCCAGTCGCGGCGGCTGCGGAGGCAATCCGGCCCGATAGTTCACCCAGATCATCGTAAGCTGTGCCACCCGGCTGATGATGCAGATAATGGAATTCGCCAACGCTGGCATACCCCGCTTCTTGCATTTCAAGAAACACGAAACCCGCAATCGCTTCGATATGCTCTGGCGTCAGATTTGCCGTGAACCGGTACATCAGATCGCGCCACGTCCAGAAGCTATCTTTGCCTGCCATCCGATATTCCGTCATGCCCGCCATCGCCCGCTGAAAGCTGTGGCTGTGCAGATTTCCGAGCGCCGGTAGAAGGGTATCGATGCAGACGTCTGTCGGCTGCGGAGACTGATCAACAGAGATATCGGTGATCCAGCCGTCCAGATGTGTCACGCGCACATTTGACGCCCATCCGGTGGAAAGTTTGGCTTGCTTTGCAAAAATCATTTGGCGGTCCTCGCAGTTATGTATAGACATAAAGCACACTAGCGCGTACTAGAAAAGCTAAATTTTTGATCATCGGGGGGTTAAGATGACTGACAAGAACAACCTTTTTGTTGATTTAAACGCAGCGACGATGGTCGAATCGCCCGAGCCTTATGGCCAGATCAAGGACGCAGCCATCGCCGTGATTGACGGGGTGATCAAATGGGTCGGCCCAGCTTCGGACGTGCCTGACACCTACACATCCCTGCCGCGCACCAGCCTTGGTGGCCGTCTTGTGACCCCCGGCTTGATCGACTGCCACACCCATATCGTTCATGGCGGTGACCGCGCTATTGAATTCGAAATGCGTCTGAACGGGGCCAGCTATGAAGAGGTCGCCCGCGCCGGGGGTGGCATCGTTTCCACCGTCAAAGCGACCCGCGCTGCCACCGAGGATGAACTGCTGGTCGACGCATTGCGCCGCGTGGATGTGATGATCGCGGAAGGTGTGACCTGCATCGAAATCAAATCCGGTTACGGCCTCGATATGGAAACCGAGCTGCGCATGTTGCGTGTGGCGCGCGCGATCATGGCGAACCGCGCGATTATCGTGAAGACCACATTCCTGGGCGCCCACGCCACGCCCGCCGAGTACGCGGGTCGCGATGATGCTTATATCGATGATGTTTGCATCCCGACGTTGCGGGCCGCCCATGCCGAAGGGCTGGTGGATGCCGTTGACGGGTTCTGCGAGGGGATTGCGTTTCACCCCGCCCAAATCGCCCGCGTCTTTGATGTGGCGCGTGAATTGGGCCTGCCTGTGAAACTGCACGCCGAACAGCTGTCCAACCTTGGGGGCGCAAAGCTCGCCGCCAGCTATGGTGCACTGTCTGCCGATCATATCGAATATCTGGATGAGGACGGCGTTAAAGCCATGGCCGAGGCTGGCACAGTTGCCGTCATCCTGCCTGGCGCGTTTTACACGTTGCGCGAAACGCAAGCTCCGCCGATTGATCTGCTGCGTAAATACAATGTGCCCATGGCGCTTGCCACGGATATCAATCCCGGCACCTCTCCGGTCAACTCGATGCTGTTGACGCTGAACATGGGCTGCACCCTGTTCCGTATGACGCCCGAAGAGGCATTGCGCGGAGCCACCCAACACGCGGCGCGCGCCCTTGGGTTGACCAATTCAGGCACCATTGCCGCAGGCATGCGTGCAGACCTGGCCGTCTGGGACATCAAACACCCAGCCGAGCTGGCTTATCGTATCGGCTTCAATCCGCTTCATTCCCGCATTTTCGGAGGTATCCTCGCGTGACGACACTTACCCTTACTCCCGGCGCAGTTACGCTTGATGATCTGCACAGTATTTACTGGAACGAAAATGCGGTGCGCCTTGATCCGGCATGTCACCCTGCCATTGAACTGGCCCACTCGCGTATCGCGAAGGCGGTCGCGGGGAGTGATGCGGTTTATGGCGTCAACACGGGTTTTGGCAAACTGGCCTCGGTCAAGATCGAAAGCAAAGACACCGCAACCCTGCAACGCAATCTGATCTTGTCCCATTGCTGCGGCGTTGGTCCTGCGATCCCACGCCGTCATGCGCGGCTTTTGATGGCCCTGAAACTGCTCAGCCTCGGGCGCGGCGCATCCGGTGTGCGGCTGGAGGTCGTGACGTTGATCGAAGGGATGCTCGAAAAGGGTGTCACTCCTGTGATCCCCGCCCAAGGATCGGTTGGTGCATCGGGTGATCTTGCCCCGCTGGCGCATATGGCCGCTGCAATGATGGGGCACGGCGAGGCTGAATTTGACGGTAAAGTTATGTCAGGGGCCGACGCGCTAGAGGCCGCTGGCCTGACGGCGGTTGAACTGGGTCCGAAAGAAGGCCTTGCCCTGATTAACGGCACACAGTTTTCCACGGCCTTCGCTTTGGCCGGATTGTTCGGCGCATGGCGCGGCGCGCATTCCGCGCTGGTCACATCGGCGTTGTCGACCGATGCGATCATGGGCTCCACCGCCCCGCTGCAGCCTGAAATTCACGCCTTGCGCGGCCATCGCGGCCAGATCGAGGCGGGCGAAACCATGCGCGCGCTGCTGGCAGGGTCCGAAATTCGCGAAAGCCACTTTACCGATGATGCTCGCGTTCAAGACCCCTACTGCATTCGCTGCCAACCGCAGGTGACCGGTGCCGCGATGGACGTGCTGCGCATGGCCGCCCGCACATTGGAAATCGAAGCGAACGCCGCGACAGACAACCCCTTGGTGCTGATTGAGGCCGATGTCATCGTGTCAGGCGGTAACTTCCACGCTGAACCAGTGGGCTTTGCCGCTGACATGATCGCATTGGCAATTGCAGAGATCGGGGCCATCGCGCAGCGCCGTGTTGCGTTGATCGTTGATCCCGTCCTCAGCTTTAATCTGCCGCCGTTCCTGACCCCCAATCCGGGTCTGAATAGCGGTTATATGATTGCCGAAGTCACCACCGCCGCCTTGATGAGCGAGAACAAACACCTCGCCAATCCATGTGTCACCGACAGCACGCCAACGTCGGCCAACCAGGAAGACCACGTATCGATGGCCGCGCACGGTGCGCGCCGCTTGGGTGCGATGATCGAAAACCTGAACCGGATTTTGGGCGTCGAGTTGCTTTGTGCCGCACAGGGGATCGATTTCCGCGCACCGCTGACCACCAGCGCCACGTTGCAAAAAGTTGTTGCCCGCGTTCGCCAAGACGTCGCGACATTGGGCGAGGATCGCTATCTCGCGCCAGACCTTGAAAGCGCATCGGTGATGATCGCATCAGGTGCAATCGTGACGGCGGCAGGTATCGACATGCCGGAATTCGACGCATGACCCCTGTAGAAATCCACCAAGGCGACAGCCCCATTGTTTTGGGTTTGCCCCATACCGGCACCTATGTTCCCGAAGATATCTTTGGGGATTTGAATGACCGTGGGCGCGGGCTTGATGATACGGATTGGCACATTCACCAGCTTTATGACGGTGTTCTAAGCGGGGCGACCACCGTGCGCGCCACGTTCCACCGCTATGTCGTCGATGCCAATCGCGACCCGTCTGGCGTTTCACTCTATCCCGGGCAGAACACCACCGGACTCGTGCCGCTGACCGACTTTGACGGCAATGACATCTGGGCAACTCCGCCCTCGGATGCGGACATCGAAACACGTCGCAAAACGTTCCACGCGCCTTATCACGCCGCGCTTGAGGCGGAGCTTGCGCGCGTGCGCGATATTCACGGCATCGCAATCTTGTATGATTGCCATTCGATCCGGTCCCACATCCCCTTTCTGTTTGACGACACGCTACCTGACTTCAACATCGGCACCAATCTCGGCACCACCTGTGCCCCCGAAATCGAAGCCGTAACGCAAGACATTTGCGCGCAGGCAGCGGGCTATACCTCTATCACAAACGGGCGGTTCAAAGGTGGCTGGACAACACGCCATTACGGCCAGCCTGCAACAGGGGTTCACGCCATTCAAATGGAACTCGCCCAAAGCACCTATCTGAGGACCGAAGCGGCGCCTTGGGCTTACGACACCCAAAACGCTGCACGCCTCCGCGTACACCTGACCGACATTCTGGCCAAACTGGCCGAGCTGGCCCCAAATCTAGTCACTTCCCTGAAAGGCACATCATGAGCGATCCGCGTAAGAACACCCGTGACGTATTCCCCGCGACAGGCACCGAATTGACGGCCAAAAGCTGGCTGACAGAAGCGCCGTTGCGCATGCTGATGAACAACCTGCATCCGGACGTCGCCGAAAATCCGCATGAGCTGGTGGTTTACGGTGGCATCGGGCGCGCCGCGCGCACATGGAAAGACTACGATTTGATCGTAGAGTCCCTGCGTAATCTGGAAGAAGACCAGACGCTGATGGTGCAATCGGGCAAACCCGTCGGCGTATTCCAAACTCACAAAGACGCGCCGCGTGTTTTGATCGCCAACTCGAACCTGGTGCCGCATTGGGCGACTTGGGACCACTTTAACGAGCTCGATAAAAAGGGCCTCGCGATGTATGGCCAGATGACCGCCGGGTCGTGGATTTATATCGGTAGCCAAGGCATCGTTCAGGGCACCTATGAAACCTTTGTTGAAGCAGGCCGCCAACATTACAACGGTGATCTGACTGGCAAATGGGTTCTGACAGGCGGCCTTGGTGGCATGGGCGGCGCGCAGCCGTTGGCCGCTGTGATGGCGGGCGCATGTTGTCTGGCGGTTGAATGTAACCCCGACAGCATCGATTTCCGCCTGCGCACCCGCTATGTGGATGAGCGCGCGGATACACTCGATGAAGCACTCGAAATGATTGAACGCTGGACAGCCGCTGGTGAAGCCAAATCCGTTGGTCTGCTTGGCAATGCCGCCGATGTTTTTGCCGAAATCGCAGCGCGTGGTGTGCGCCCTGACATGGTGACGGATCAAACGTCAGCGCATGACCCGATCAATGGCTATCTGCCCCAAGGCTGGACAATGGCGCAGTGGAAAGAAAAGCGCGAAAGCGATCCAAAGGCCGTCGAAAAAGCCGCCCGTGCATCCATGAAAGTGCACGTGCAAGCAATGATTGATTTGCAAAAAATGGGCATTCCGACGTTTGATTACGGCAATAACATTCGTCAGGTCGCGTTGGACGAAGGGTTAGAGAACGCGTTTGATTTCCCGGGCTTCGTGCCGGCCTATATCCGCCCGTTGTTCTGTCGTGGTATCGGCCCGTTCCGTTGGGCTGCCCTGTCCGGTGATCCCGAAGACATCTACAAAACAGATGCCAAGGTCAAAGAGATCCTCTCTGAGGACAAGCACCTGCACAACTGGCTGGACATGGCCAAGGACCGCATCGAATTCCAGGGCCTTCCGGCGCGTATTTGCTGGGTGGGTCTGGGTGTGCGCCATAAATTGGGCCTCGCATTCAATGAGATGGTGCGCAACGGCGAATTGTCGGCCCCGATCGTTATTGGTCGTGACCACCTGGATTCAGGATCTGTTGCATCGCCCAACCGTGAAACGGAAAGCATGAAAGACGGATCTGATGCTGTGTCCGACTGGCCTTTGCTGAACGCGCTTCTCAACACGGCGTCGGGTGCGACTTGGGTGTCGCTGCACCATGGCGGTGGCGTTGGTATGGGGTTCTCCCAGCACTCCGGCATGGTGATTTGCTGTGACGGGACGGAGGATGCGGACCGCCGCATCGCGCGTGTTTTGTGGAACGATCCAGCCACAGGCGTTATGCGTCACGCGGATGCGGGCTACGACGAAGCCCTGGACTGCGCGCGGGAAAACGGGCTGAATTTGCCGGGTATTCTGTAACAAAAACGGGCGGGGGCGATGCACATCGTCCCCCCCCCGCAAGCTTTCAATATCGCGTCGTCAGACGATAGCCGGGACGGTAGGACAGACGCACATAGGTGACCGCATCCCCTTCCCACCATGTGCTTCGTTCTGCCGAGAAGACCGGATCACCGACAGAACAATCAAGATAATCAGACAGTTTCTGATCGGCCAATCCAGCCGAAAAATTGATCTCCGCCTTTGAGAATGGAATGGTAGCAACCAACCATTCCGTCGGACAGTCCTTTGTAAAATCGGCATCCTCGGCGGCCGGCAACGCCGATAAGTTGATCCAACGATCTTCGTGTTCATACGGAATACCGTCAGCGTAATGCATACACACCAAATGCAAGGCTTTGCCATTCACCGGTAGCTGGATGCGGGCCCTGAGCCAATCCGGCGCGACATCGACCTCGCGGCTGACCAACGAATACCGATATTTACTGCCTTTTTCTTCGATTTCGTCGCGGATAACGGGAATGTCGAAACGCGCCTGACGCACAGGGGTCATCCGTACGCGGGTGCCTGCCTTGCGCCGCCGTTCAATAATGCCATCATCTGCCAATTCGCGCATCGCACGGTTAACAGTGGCGCGCGCGCATCCGTATGTGAGAGCGAGATCCACTTCGTTGGGCACGAGATCACCTGGCCCCCAATCCCCTTTGACGATTTTCGCAAGAATGTCGGATTTGACTTCTTTGTATGTGGATTTCATCACGGATCATTTCTTCAGCTTAGCGTGCAATTACTAGGCGCATACAGTGATAGCAACATTTACCCAAGCGCAGTGACAGATGCTTTTCATAGTAAACACAGTCCACGAAGAAAAACTAAACAGTCACGCAAAGAGCCTAACTTGACGGAATGCGCTCGCTCCCTTCATCTTGGTTTAAATCTAGACATAACGCAATCTTCTAAGACAAAAGTGGTGCTCATGAACCCAATTCTGCTCATTGTCCTAAAACGGCTCATGATTGGTCTTTTGACTTTGTGGATCGTCACCGTGATCATTTTTGCCGCCGTTGAATTGCTACCGGGTGATATTGCAACTGAAAAACTGGGCCAGGCCGCGACCCCTGAAAGCCTGGCCGCTTTCCGCGAGAAGTTTGATTTGAACCGGCCAATGGTTGAACGCTATCTATCTTGGTTAGGCGGGGCTGTTACCGGTGATTTCGGCATCTCGATGGCCAACCAACGTCCGATCTCGGAACTTATCGGCGTGCGGACGGCGAACACGTTTTTCCTTGCAGGATATGCAGCCGCCCTTGCGGTTCCGATTGCAGTTGTGTCTGGCATGTTGGCGGCACTTTACAACAGATCGGTGTTTGATCGTGTTTTGTCCAATTCCACCTTGGCCGCGATCTCGTTTCCCGAGTTTTTCATCGCTTACATCCTGATCTTGATCTTTTCGGTCTGGCTTGGTTGGTTCCCAAGCCTTGCCAATGTTGATGTTGATACGGGCCTTGGTGAACGATTGTACAAAACGTTCCTGCCCGCCATGACCCTTAACCTGATCGTTTTGGCCTATATGATGCGTATGACGCGGGCCGCGATTTTGAACCTTTTGGCGTTGCCCTATATCGAAATGGCGCATCTGAAGGGTATCAAACGTTGGCGGGTCATCGCGGTCCACGCCTTGCCCAACGCACTGGCCCCGATCATCAGCGTGATCGCGCTGAACCTTGCGTATCTGATTGTTGGTGTGGTCCTGGTCGAGGTGGTGTTTGTTTACCCCGGCCTCGGACAGGTGTTGGTGGATGCCGTGTCCAATCGCGATGTGACCGTGGTGCAGGCCGCCTGCCTGATTTTCGCCGCGACCTATATTTTACTGAACCTTTTGGCAGACGTTCTGTCGATCATCGCAAACCCTCGCCTTTTGCATCCGAGGTAATCCATGCGCAATATAATACATCACCTTCGCGACGCCCCTATTTCTGCATGGATTGGTATCGTCATCGTTGTCTTTTACGCGGTCCTTGCCATTGGTGCGCCTGTGTTCGCGCCTTTCCCGGAAAGCGCATCTGTTGGCGCACAATACCAGCCTTGGGCTGCGCCGCATTATCTTGGCACTGATGCGTTGGGTCGCGATGTGATGTCGCGACTGATCTACGGCGCCCGCAACACGGTTGGCATTGCCTTGGTCACGACCGCATTGGCATTCACACTCGGGGCGAGTTTCGGTCTGCTGGCGGCGACCGTTGGCGGCTGGTTTGACCCGATTGCGTCCCGAGTTGTTGATGTCCTCATGGCCATTCCGCCACTGATTTTCGCCTTGCTCATTTTGACGATCACCGGAACATCAATCATCGCCTTGATTTTAGTCATCGCCGTCCTGGACAGCACACGCGTATTCCGCCTGTCGCGCGCCGTCGCACAAGGCATTCTGACGATGGACTACATCGAAGTTGCAAGGATGCGTGGAGAAGGTCTGTTTTGGTTGGTCCGCAAGGAAGTGCTGCCCAACGCCGCCGCTCCGTTGATTGCGGAATTCGGGCTGCGGTTCTGCTTTGTGTTCCTGTTTATCTCTGCCTTGTCGTTCCTCGGGCTGGGCATTCAGCCCCCAACGGCAGATTGGGGCGGTATGGTGCGCGAAAGTGCCAAACTGATCGGGTTTGCGAACTTTGCAACGTGGCAAACGGCCACCTTTGGTTTGGCCCCCCTGCTGCCAGCTGGTGCCATTGCGCTGCTTACCATTGGTGTAAACCTTATCGTTGACTGGGTTTTGCACATGTCATCCGGCCTGAAGGATTAAGAGTATGACCGATCTTTTGCTGGACATGAAAAACATCAAGATTGAAGGCTGGTCTGATCGCCAATGGAAACCGATCATCAAAGGCGTTGATCTGCAACTCAAGCGTGGTGAAATCCTTGGGCTGATTGGCGAAAGTGGCGCAGGAAAATCCACGCTCGGTCTTGCCGCGATGGGGTATACCAAGGGTGGCTGCCGGATCCGCGAGGGCAACATCAAGTTTGACGGGATTGAATTGGCAGGAGCATCGAGCAAGGCCCTGCGCCAACTGCGCGGCAAACGCATCGCCTATGTCGCGCAATCCGCCGCCGCCGCATTCAACCCGGCATTCAAGCTGATCAATCAATACTGCGAAGCGCCCGTGCAGCACGGCGTCATGTCCAAAGAGCAGGCCGAAAAAGACGCCAAAGAGCTTTACCGTAAAATCCGTCTGCCCGACCCTGACATGATCGGTTTTCGCTATCCGCACCAAGTGTCCGGTGGGCAGCTGCAACGGGCGATGACAGCAATGGCCATGGCTTGCCGCCCTGATTTAATCATCTTTGACGAACCAACAACCGCCCTTGATGTGACAACACAGATCGAGGTTCTTGGCGCAATTCGCGACATCGTTCGCGAATTTAACACCGCCGCGATCTATATCACCCACGATTTGGCTGTCGTGGCCCAGATGGCGGATCAGATTAAGGTTCTGCTGCGCGGTGACGAGGTCGAGCAGGCCCCGGCCCGCGAAATGCTTGCCAATCCGAAAGAGGACTACACCAAGTCGCTTTGGGCTGTGCGTGATTTCCGCCGCGCGCCACCCGTTCCTCGGGAAGGTGGCGAAACAACGCTGCTCGAGATCAACACTATCCACGCAGCCTACGGCACTGTGAAAGTGTTGGACAACATCAGCTTGAACATCCGTCGTGGCAGCACCGTTGCCGTTGTCGGTGAAAGCGGATCGGGTAAATCGACCCTCGCGCGGGTGATCATGGGACTTTTGCCGCAGTTGGAAGGGGTCATCACCTACGATGGCGAGTCTCTGCACAAACTGGGCGCGAAACGCCCCCGTGGGCTTCAACGGCACTTGCAGATGATCCACCAAATGGCGGATACGGCGCTGAATCCGAAGCAAAAGATCAAAGACGTGATCGGTCGCCCGCTTTCGTTCTTTCTTGGCCTAAAGGGTGCTGCAAAAGAGGCGCGCATCCGGGAGCTCCTGACCCTGATCGAGCTGGACCCGGATGAGTTCATGGACCGGTTCCCATCAGAGCTTTCGGGCGGTCAGAAACAGCGCGTCTGTATCGCGCGGGCCCTTGCCGCAGAACCCGATTTCATCATCTGTGACGAAGTGACATCGGCCTTGGACCAACTGGTTGCCGAGGGTATCCTGCGGCTGCTGGATCGTTTGCAGCGCGAACTGGATCTGACCTATCTGTTCATCACCCACGACATTGCGACTGTGCGCTCCATCGCGGATGAGGTGGTCGTTATGCAAAACGGCGTCATCGTGGAACAGGGATCGAAAGAGGCGATCTTCTCTCCACCGCATGAACCCTACACCGAACTGCTGTTGTCCTCCGTGCCGGAAATGGACCCTGACTGGCTGACAAACCTGCTCAAGGAGCGCGACACCCAAGTGACGGCGGGCTAAGGCAATGGCCCTACGATTTGGAAACGTCTCTTCAACGCTCGACCTTGCGGCGCGCGGCAAACGCACGGGCTTCTTCGGGATCGCACATTCGGACAACCGCCTTGCGTTCTCGACGATACAGTCACCGCTGGCGGTCATTTCAAATGGCGATGGACCGACTGTTTTGGTCTGCGGCGGGAACCACGGCGATGAATACGAGGGCCAGATCATCGCGCGGCGTTTATATGAAACCCTGTCCCCCGACGCGCTAAGCGGGCGATTGATCCTTGCGCCAGCGCTGAACATGCCAGCGGTTCAAGACGCCAATCGGGTATCACCACTGGACGGTGGCAACTTGAACCGATCCTTCCTTGGCGCCGGGTTTATGGGGCCAACCCAAGACATAGCAGGTTTCATCGCGACGCATTTGATCCCGAAGGCTGATCTGGCGGTTGATATCCATTCAGGCGGACGGCAAACCAATTACGTCGATACGGCTTATTTCTGCCTGTCCGCTGACGTGGTGCAAAACCAACAAACCCACGAATTGGCCCAGGTGATGGGCCTGCCCTACACTATGGTTGTGCCTGCCGGCGATGCCAGTGGCGATTTCGACAGCGCAGCCCATGCCGCCGGTTGTGCAATGATCTCTTGTGAACTTGGCGGTGAGGGCAAAGTAACCCGACTTGCTTTGGAACGGGGATGGCATGCCGTTCTGCGTCTGCTCGCTCATCAAGGTGTTCTAACACCCGCAGCTAAGGATCGGCTGGGCATTGCGCCTGCGCCTGAAACAACGTTCCTCGATCTCGGCGATGACGTGGTCTATTTGACGGCGCAATCCTACGGTATGATCGAACCCTTGGTCGGTCTCGGAGATGAGGTTGCGGTTGGTCAGCCCGTCGCACTGTTACGTGACATGTACAACATGGATTTGCCCCCGCAGGTGTTCACCAGTCCGCGCACAGGTGTGGTGTCGATACAGAAGACATCACCAATGGTCACACCGGGCGATCACATCTGCGTCCTATGCCCGATGCTTTCAACGGCGCAGCTTGCCACCCAAATGGCGAAAGCTGCGCCCTGACCTGTTAGATATCCAGCACGACAGCCCCTTTAGGGCGCGAACAACAGATCAACACCTGACCGTCTTCTGGGGCGACAAGCGGCTCTTCGAAATACTCGACCTCACCCGAAACCAGCCCGCATTTGCAAGAATTACAGATACCGGACCGGCAACTGAATTCAGGGTTTAATCCAGAATTCTCGGCCAGCTCCAGCAACGAATGAGCAGAGCCATCCCAGTCGGCTGACGCGCCCGACCGCCGGAAGGTAACTTGCCCTTCTGAGGATGAGGACGATGGCTTGGAGGTGTCATCCGCCTCGGCCCATGCGTCAGGGTTCGTCAGAAAAGTAAGCGCTTGAATGGTCGGGGCGGCGTTCGAGGCTGCTTTCGACGCCGCAGGCTTCGCCGCGATCTGGTCAAGCGATGCCGCCTTGCCAAAGAACTCATAGGCGATGCGGGCCTTGGGAATGCCCAAGTCTTGCAACAGTTGATACATCGCCGCCATGAAGGGAACCGGGCCACACAGATAAACATCATAATCATCAATCGGAAGCGTGCTTTGCAGGAACGCCTTGTCGATCATGCCGGTCCCGTCAAACTGATCGCCGTCTTCGGGTGTCCGGTAAACGAAACGCGCGTGAATGCGTTTCCCCGTCAGGGCGATAACCTCATCGCGCAACGCGTGGACACGACCGTTTTCGCAAGCGTGCAGGAAATAGACATCGCGGTCACTGTTCTTGAGGCGATGCAGCATCGACACCATCGGCGTCAGGCCAACCCCGCCAGACAAAAGCAAGACGGGCCGTTTGCTGTCCTCATCCAGATAGAAAACCCCACGTGGTGCCGCGATATCAATCGTCTCGCCGACCTCAATGCGGTCATGGAGCCAGCACGATCCGACCCCGTCAGGCGCGCCGTTCAAACCGGATTCGCGTTTGACTGTGATGCGGTGATATCCTGTTTCAGACGGACAGCTCGACACCGAATAGGTCTTGAGCACGTGGTCGCCCGCCGACGGCACACGCAAGGTCAGGTATTGCCCCGGCTTTACCTCCCAAACAGGCCCCCCGTCTGTGGGTTCAAAGTAAAAGGACGTGATGATTTCGCTTTCAACGACCTTTTTTGCAACGCGGAAAACACGAAAACCTTCCGCCATCTTACTGACTCATCTTCGCGTCAACCATTGCCTCTTCGGCAATCATGGCCTCAAGCTGACGGCGGAATCGGAGTTGCCCCGCGTCAATGCCGAGATCGATATGCGGCGACGTCTTTTCGTCCATGCCGATCTGAACGGCATCCAACACAGCACGATCTTCTTCAAAGGCACCGCGCACGTCTTCACTCATCATTGCAGACAGCTCTTCATCATCAGGGCGGATATTGCGCAGCTGGAACCAATAATAGCGCGTTTCGTGTTCCGTTGTGGGCGTCATGAAGTTGTAACTGTCCATGACAAATGTGTTTTCGTGTAACGGGCCTTCAACGCCGCCGGTGCCCGCAGGGGTGAAAACAGCGCGGATCAAAGCGTGGCTTGGATAGCGGACTTCGTAATGTTGAAGACGATCGCAGTTGCCTTCGAATTCTACGACTTTCTTGTAAAACGGCGCAGGTTCGTGATCCATCATCCAGCGATGCACGATCACGCCCGTATCGGTTTTGGTCACACGCAAGGGCGTATCTTTGGTCGCCGCAGCCGCAAATGAGCTTTCGTGGACCCATGCAACATGCGTCGGATCAAGCAGGTTGTCGCACATCAACAGGTAGTTGCAGTTCAGCTCCATCGCCGCGCCGCGGTTAATCCCCCATTCAGGGCTGTCGAAGTTCGGGATGTCGATGATGTCTTCGATGTCGGCGATGGCTGCGTTGCCCATCCAAATCCACACCAAGCCGTATTTTTCATGCACGGGGAACGGGCGCACGCGCGCCGCGGACGGAATGCGTCCCCCACCGGGGGCCCAAACGCATTGGCCTGCGCAATCAAACGTCAGCCCGTGATAGCCGCATTCAACATTATCGCCCTTGATGCGACCCTTTGACAGCGGCAGCTTGCGGTGCGGACAGGCGTCCTCCATTGCAATGACTTCGCCCTCAGAGTTCCGGAACATGCAAATTTTTTCGCCGAGCACTTTGACCTGCTGTAAATCGTTGACGATTTCATCACTCCACGCGGCAACGTACCATGCGTTTTTCAGAAACATTGGGATTCCTCGATATAGAGATTTCTTTGACAGGTTTTGGTGATGCTACGCTGGTGCGGCCATCGAATAAAACCGTTCAATTTTTTCTTATTGTTTAGAATTGCTAATTGATCCGTTGGCGGTTTCGGCCAGAATCCAGTTCAGAAAATTGCGGGACTTTTCGTTCTTCAACATTTTCGAACCCCAACAGATGAAATAGGGTTCGGGCATGGTCAAAGACGCCTGCGATATGCGTATCAGACGCCCTAATTCCAAATCCACAGACGCAAAAGATAGTTGCGCCAAAACAACGCCTTGACCGCTTGCCGCCGCCTCGAGCGCCGAGCTGGACAGGGAATGGGTTGACGCCGGCTTTCGCTGCTGGCGGCCCAAACCCTGTGCCTCCAGCCAGGTATCCAGCTTTGGGATGCTTGTATATTCCGCCCCCCAATCGATATCGACCCAAGGCAAATGTGGTAACGCAGCCGGATCAAGGGCCTCTGGGTTGGCCTTTAGGAATTCTGGCGAACAGACTGGAAAACACACATCGTAAAATAGAGGTCGCGCGTGTGGGAAAGACTGGGAAACCGACCCGTATGTGAGCCTGAACATATGGTTCAAAAACTCCGGGTCTGGCTCTCCGTGGGTTGCTTCCAGCCGGATCGAGGTTTCGCCATGCTGTGCCTCAAAGCTTTTTAATCGCGGTTGCAACCACTTCAAAAGCAACGTGGGTAAGCCCGACACGTTCACGTCCAATTCTGACGCCTGCTTTGCCAGCAGACCCTGCGCCTGCTGAAGTTTCTGAAACCCTGCCGATACGAGCACGTGATACGACTTGGCAGCGGGCACCAACGTTGCGCGCCTGCCGTCTTTCATGATCAGCGGTAATTGCAGGTGGTCTTCGAGGAGTTTGATCTGCTGGCTAATCGCACCAGAGGTAACGCCTAATTCTTGTGCAGCTCCGCGCACAGAGCCAAGCCGCCCGAAGCTCTCAAAAGCCTGTAAAGCACGCAAAGGTGGTAGGACTGAGCGCATTAGGTGCCTTTCGGGTGCCTATTTGGTCATCACATTAGAAGGGCTTAACGGTACCACTGTAAATCTGATTTGTCACCTATAATGCTGTCACTTAGCATATTAAATATAGACATAATAAAAACGGTACTACCACCTTATCCGCCTCCCCAACAGGGCCGGACATCTCTCAGGAGACACAGATGAACTTTTTGACAAACCGTCGCAGCGTACTGTTCGGCGCGACAGCACTTGGTGCCACCGCGCTTCTGGGTGCATCAGGCCAACCATTGCGCGCACAACCTGTGCAGGGCGGCACGCTTCGCCTTGGGATCGGTAGCTTCGATTCCGGCGAAACACTCGACCCGCAAGTGTCCGAAACGAAATTCATGCAGAACCTGCAATGGCAGCTGCGCAACAACCTGATCGAAGTCGGCGCTGGCGGTGTCTTGATCCCCGAACTTGCGACAAGCTGGGAAGCCAACGACGATCTGACAGTCTGGACATTCCAACTGCGTGAAGGCGTCCAATTCCATAACGGCAAGACCATGGACGCAAACGATGTTGTGTTCTCTCTCAAGCTGCACATGGGCGAAGATAGTCTTTCACAAGTGAAGGCCCTTGCAGCGGTCATGAGCGAAGTTGAGGCGACTGGACAGAACGAAGTGACAATCACGCTGCACTCCGGCAACGCAGGCTTCCCTGCTGTGATGTCCCTGACATGTCTGTATATCGTGCCTGCAGACGACATGAACTTTGACGCTGGTATCGGTACCGGCCCCTACATCCTCGACGTCTACGAACCCGGCGTTAAATCCGTCGTTCGCAAGAACCCGAACTATTGGAAAGCAGACCGCGCGCACTTTGACTCTGTTGAAATGCTGGCGATCCGCGATGTGAACGCGCGTACAACGGCCCTTCAAACCGGACAGATTGACGCGATGAACGCGGTAGATCCGACAACGGGTGGCCTGTTGGCTGCTATGCCTGGCGTCGATTTGGTTCAGACGCAGGGTAAGGTCCATTACGCATTCAGCATGAACACAACCGACCCGTTGTTCGCCGATGTGCGTGTACGCAAAGCGATGAAGCTGGCCATCAACCGTCAGGACATAGTGGAAAAGGTGCTAAACGGCTACGGCTCGATCGCCAATGACCAGCCGATTTCAAGTGCTTACGTGTATCATGACGGCAATATCCCGCAGCACGAATATGATCCGGAACAGGCGAAATCACTGCTGGCAGCCGCCGGTGCAGAGGGCCTTGCAACGACGCTTCACGCCTCTGACACACCCTTTACCGGTGCTGTAGATGCCGCCCAGCTATACAGTGAGCATGCTGCCGCTGCAGGCATCAACATCACAGTCGCCCGCGAACCAGAAGACGGATATTGGTCCAACGTCTGGGGCAAGAAACCATTCTTCGCATCCCGTTGGTCTGGCCGCGCGAACGAAGACCTGATGCTGTCTCTCGCTTACTCCCGTAAAGCTATTGGCGGATACAACGAAACATCATGGGACAATGATGCATTTAACACGGCGTTGGATGCAGCGCGTGGCGAGAAAGACGACGCCCGCCGTCGTGAACTCTACGCAGAATGCCAGATGTTGATCGCCGAAGAGGGCGGTATGGTCGCGCCGGTCTTCGCTGATTTCCTCGATGCCAAATCATCCAAAGTCTCAACACCAGAAGCCGTATCCGGCGACTGGGATCTTGACGGCAACCGCTGTGCGGAACGCTGGTGGTTCAACGCGTAAGCGTACCCGATCACAAACGTGGGCCGCTATTTTGGCGGCCCGCAATCGCTTTCACACCTTCAGAAAGCATCTGAAATGCCAGATAAACTTTCCCCCCTCCTCGCAGAGCTTTCCCCCCTTTTCAAAGACCGGATTCTGACGTCGAGTGCTGCCCGAGAACATCACGGCAGCGGCGAAAGCCACCTACCCGCCGCGTGGCCAGATGCCGTCATCATGGCCCACTCGACGCAGGAGGTGTCCACGATCCTGTCGGCCTGCACCAAATACAACGTCCCGGTTATTCCATTCGGTGCAGGGTCATCGCTTGAGGGGCAAATTCACGCCCCTCACGGTGGCATCTCTCTCGATCTATCTGCAATGGACGCTATCCTTGACGTGCAAGACGCAGACATGGATTGCAGGGTTCAATGCGGTGTGACCCGTCAGGCATTGAACGAACATTTACGGGCGACCGGATTGTTCTTCCCTGTCGATCTCGGCGCGCACGCGACCTTGGGGGGCATGGCTGCAACCCGCGCGTCCGGCACCACAACTGTGCGATACGGGTCCATGCGGGATCTGGTGCTGGGACTCACTGTCGTGATGCCCGATGGCGAAATTATCAAGACAGGTGGTCGTGCACGAAAATCAGCATCGGGCTATGACCTCACCCGTTTGATGATCGGATCAGAAGGCACGCTTGGGATCATCACAGAACTGACCGTGCGGCTTTTTGGCATCCCGGAAGCGTCCCAAACCGCCATGTGCACATTTGAAACCATTGAGGACGCGACTGAAACAGTTGTCATGGCCCTGCAATGTGGTCTTGCGCTGAACCGGATCGAACTGGCCGACACCCTACAAATGCAAGCCATCAACCGCTATTCCAAAACCGAACTGCCAGAGCGCCCGACCCTCTGGGTCGAAATGACAGGCAGCCCCGCAACTGTCGAAAATGACATGGAAACCTTCGTCGCACTGGCCGAAACTGCGGTGAACATCGACCAAGCCAAAACCGCAGAGGACGCGGCCCGTATCTGGCGCATCCGACATGACGCGCTTTATGCGTCGCGCGCGTTGCGTCCCGGCATCAAAGGCATATCCACGGACGTTTGCGTTCCAATCTCGCAATTGCCCGCCTGCATCAGCGCCATTCAAGATGTCATCGCCACAACGTCTATTCAGGCGCCTTTGGTCGGCCATGTCGGCGACGGGAACTTTCACCTTGTTCTACTTTACGATCCGGCTGACGAGGCCGAGGTCTGCGAAGCCAAACACATCAACGCGGCCCTCGTTTCAATGGCCATCGAAATGGGCGGAACTTGCACAGGTGAACACGGCGTAGGACTTGGCAAAAAGGCATATCTGCCAGCTGAACACGGCCCCGCACTTGGCGTTATGGCCCGTATCAAACGCGCCATCGACCCCGACAACATCATGAACCCCGGCAAGATCTTTGATCTTTAGCGTATAGGAATACACATGTCCGCATCCTTTCCCACCGACCTGATCCGCAAAGATGTTGCCGATCTTCCGACTTATAATGCGGGCCTCGCGCTGGATCAGTTCAAGGCGAAATACGGTGTCGACTGTCTTGCCAAACTCGACAGCAATGAAAGCCCGCTCGGGCCCTCCCCGCGTGCCGTGCAGGCGATGCAAAAGGCCGCCGCTGGCGTATGGCGCTATCCTGATGCGGGCAACGCGGGTTTGCGCGCCAAGATCGCAGAGCAGGCAAACACCACATCCGAAAACGTCATCTTCGGCAACGGATCCGAAGACCTGATTGGTGCCCTGTTTCGGGCCACCATTCGCCCGAACGATCATGTGGTCACGATCTGCCCCAGCTTTGGTCTGCATGAATTTGGCGCGATGATGTTTGGCGCAACAGTCACCAAGGTGCCGTTCAATGCGGATTGGTCGTTCCCCGTCGCGGGCCTGTGCGACGCCCTGAAGTCCAAACCGCGTGTTTTGATATTTTCATCGCCGAGCAACCCTGCTGGCCCTGCGATTTCCGAACAGGAATTCCGCACGATCCTCGCTGCCGCCGACCCGGCAACGCTTGTCTGTTTTGATGAGGCATACGTCGAGTTTATCGCGCCCGACCAACAGTTCGACGCGCTCGCGATCCTGGCCGAAACCGGGCATCCCGGCCTGATCCTGCGCACGTTTTCCAAGGCGTTCGGCCTTGCTGGCGTGCGTGTCGGCTACGGTGTTGCGACGGACACGCAGCTGATCACAGCGATGATGAAAACGCGCAATCCATTTGGTGTAAATGCCCTTGCGGTGGCCGCCGCATCCGAGGCTATTGACGACACTGCGCACCTTGCCCGCGTCGTAGCCCAAGCCACATCAGAACGCGACCGCGTCGCGGCGGCGCTGTCTGCCAAAGGTTTCGTGTGCGCGCCAAGCCAAGCCAACTTTGTGTTCTTTGATACCGGTGCCCCTGCAAGCGTTCTTGTAGAAAAACTGCGCACCAAAGGTGTGTTGATCAAAGCTTGGCAAGAGGCCCCTTATGAAAACTGGGCCCGCGTCACAATCGGGTCACCGGATGAGAACGACATCTTCTTGAATGCCTTGTAGGGGTTTTGTCGCATCGCTTTCGGTTGTTTTAAGAACGCCTTTTAGGGGACACACTTCGTCTGCGAGGGCAGTAAATTGCTTGATTTGCGAGGGGACCTGAACGCCTACCCGCCGATCTTCTTCTTGAAAAATTGGCCGTTTCGGGTTTCGATGAAGGGGCGCGCACGGCTCTTGAAGAAGCGACTGGTCAGCAATCAGAATGGAATCTCGCTATGAAAAAGACTGAAACGCCGAATTCCGATCCTACGATGGTCATTGAAATTCCCGAAGCGGTTGGCGTGTTCGACAGCTTTGATGCCCTGCAATCTGCGTTCTATGAGTTGCGTGACGCCGGGTTTCACCACTCTAATATGAGCCTTCTCGGCGGAGATAAGGCGTTGAAAGAAAAGCTTGGAGACAGCTATCAGCGCGCCGAGGATCTGGAGGACGATCCGCATGTGCCCCGCGCCAACTTTGTCTCGGAAGAGGCGATCGGCGAGCTGGAAGGCGCTATCGCGGGCGGGGTCTTTTTCATCCCGACCTATGCTGCCATGGCGGTTGCCGCAGCAACAGGAGGCGCAACGGCGGCGGCCTTGGCGATTGTCGGCATCCCGGCGGCAATCATCGGAACACTCTTGGCGCGACGTGCCGGCAAACATCACAAGGATTACTATGCCCGACAGATCGAGCATGGCGGCATACTTTTGTGGGTGCGCGTAGCGGACGAGGAAAAGGAACGCAAAGCGGTCGAAATTCTCAAGTCCCACTCTGGCAAGGATGTTCACGTCCATGACTGGAGCCAATGACCCAAGTGGAAGGAAGCCGAAAGCGGACCGGAGCGAGGGCGGCGCGTCGTCTGAAATGCCAGGCCCGGGCATTGATACGCCGCAAGGCCCGTTTCGGGTAACCGGGTCGATCCTGCCCCGGTTTGAAAGTCCGGAATGGGAGAGCTGGCCATTCAATGTGATATACAGAAATTTCCTGTTATCGCAGAAATGGTGGAACGAGGCGTTAGACTCATTCGAAGATGTAGCGCCTCGCGAACGGCAGAAAGCGTCCATCGCCGCGCAGCAGATGTTCGACATGGCCTCGCCCGCGAATGCACTCTGGAGCAATCCCGAAGTGATTGCGTGGACGCTGTCTGAGGGCGGGGCCAATCTGCTGCGTGGCGCGTTGAACCTTATAGAGGATTTGCACCGTGCCGCCTGGGGCCTGCCCCCCGTGGGTGCGATGGACTACGTGCCGGGTTGCAATGTCGCGGTGACGCCGGGCAAGGTTGTGTATCGCTCTGATTTGCTGGAACTTATCCAGTATGATGCGCAAACCGAGACAGTCGCCCCCGAGCCTGTATTGATCGTGCCGGCATGGCTGATGAAATACTACATTCTCGACCTGTCGCCGCAAAATTCGCTGGTTAACTATCTGTGCGGACAGGGGTTTAGCGTTTTCATGATTTCCTGGGCGAACCCCGGCCCGCAGGACCGCGATATCGGTATGGCCGACTACCTTGATGCCTTGGAAGACGCGCTGGCCGCTGTCGCTCGGATCGTGCCAAACACACGGACCCACGCGATCGGCTATTGTCTGGGCGGGATGCTGTTAACGGTGAAAGCGGCGCAGATGGCGCGTGATCGCGACGACAGGCTCAAGTCTCTTACACTGTTTGCCAGCCAGCTGGATTTCACAGAGCATAGCTCGTTGCAATCGCTGCTTGGCGAGCCTGAGGTCTCATTGTTGGAATCCGTGATGTCGAACACGGGGTATCTGGATGGAAAACACATTTCCGATGCTTACAAGGTCTTGCGCGCCGGGGAATGGATCTGGCCCCACTATATCAATAACTACCTGATGGGACGCCGCTATCTGCGCAGTATGGTTTTGAATAATGCGCTGGCGGGGGGCACATATGAGGTGGGCGGCAGGCCGGTTTCGCTTGGGGCCATCACGGTGCCGGTGTTTTGTGTTGCCGCCGCAGACGATCAGATTGCGCCGTGGCAATCGGTTTACAGGCTGCGTCGGCTGCTAAGGTCCGATATCACATTCTTGCTGACCTCTGGCGGGCACGTTGACGGTATCATCAACGCCCCTGGCTGCGCGGGGGCAAGCTATCAAGTTGCCCGGATGCCCCGAACCGCCCCCGATATTGCCCGCGACAGAACCCCCGACATCGCCCCTGAGAACTGGCGTCACAGCACGCCATCGCAAGACGGCTCATGGTGGCCCGAATTTGCGCAATGGCTGCACGATCATTCCGGCAGCGCTGCGAAACCGCCCATAGCGCGCGGCCTTAAAACACCCGCCGGAACCGAAATTGAAGCTCCCGGCACCTATGTTTTTCAGAAGTGATACGGGTCTTTGGCGCAGGGCGAGACGTCCGGACGCAAGCGATTTCCGATGCCAGATCCGGCTCATGCGGGAACACTATTGCGATGTTGTGCAGTGCCACATAGGCAGGGCTGGATCAGGCATCTGAGCGACAGATGCTATGTATGAGCGCGAATATCGCGCCGGCGTTTTTTCGGGGCTCTTACGGTGTAGGTGGGAAACGAGAATGAGTGATATTGGCCAGAATGACGCTTTTGCAACGCCGGTCGATATGGTTGCAAAGACCCAAAATGTGGATCCGGTCAGCGGATTGGATCAGCATGATGTCTTGAAGCGCCGGGACCGGTATGGCCCGAACCAATTGCACGCCACCGAAAAGCAAAGCGCGCTGGTCATCTTTGCAAATCAATTCAAAGGCATGATCGTCTGGCTTTTGGCCTTTGCTGCCGGGCTGTCGTTTTATTATCGCGATATCGCCGAAGGCATAGCGATTGTCGTGGTGCTGGCCATCAACGCCGCAATCGGCTTTTTCACCGAACTGCGTGCCGCCCGCTCCATGGAGGCGCTGGCGCGCATGTCCGAGTTTACCACTCGGGTGCGGCGCGGCGGAACGGTGCTTAGCGTTGACGCGCATGAACTGGTGCCGGGCGACATCGTCCTGCTGGAGGCGGGCGACGTGGTCACCGCCGATCTGCGCCTTGCTCAGGCGTCGAACCTGCAATGCGATGAATCCGTGTTGACCGGTGAATCCGTGCCCGTCGCCAAGCAGGTAGACCCCGTCGCACCCAATTCTGCCATCGGCGATCGTAAAAGCATGGCGTTCAAGGGAACGGCGATTACACAGGGCGCGGGTGAAGGCATCGTGACGTCCACCGGCATGGCCACCGAACTGGGCCGGATCAACCACCTTGTGCAGACTGCGGAGTCGGTGGCATCGCCGCTTGAACTGCGTCTGGACCGGTTGGGGCACCGGTTGGTCTGGTTGACTTTGGCCTTGGCTGTGCTGGTCATCGGTGCGGGGATCTTTCGCGGTCATGAGGTCGCGGCGATGATAGAGACCGGCGTGGCGCTGGCCGTTGCCGCCGTGCCCGAGGGCTTGCCTGTGGTCGCCACATTGTGCCTGGCCAGGGGCATGTGGCGCATGGCGGCGCGAAATGCGATTATTTCAAACTTGGCCTCGGTGGAAACTCTGGGCGCAACGACGGTGATCCTGACAGACAAGACAGGCACCATGACGGAAAACCGCATGTCGGTGGTGCGCTACCTCACATCAGGCGCGGATATAGTCATCAACCGGACTGGCAAGTCATTACAGTTTGAAACCGGCGCGGGCGAGACTGATCCGCAAGCCGATCCGCAATTGGGCGCGGTTTTACGGATCGGTGCGCTGTGCAACAACGCTGCGCTTGAGCAAGGAAACCAAGGCCCGTTGGGCGATCCGATGGAAGTGGCATTGCTGCAGGTCGCCCGGGATGCGGGTCAGGGCCGTGATGCCCTGCAACAGACCTATGAAGAGGTGCGCGAGCACGCCTTTGATCAGGACACCAAGATGATGGCCACCGTCCACCGCGACAAAGATGGCGTCTTCTATGCCGTCAAAGGTGCGCCCGAAGCGGTTTTAAAGGTATGCACCCGTGTTCTGGAACCGGACGGAGCGCGTGATCTGGACGCTGCAACCCGTGCGCAATGGCAAGAGCGCAGCCGTGGTGCAGCCAGTGACGGGTTGCGTCTATTGGCTTTGGCGCAAAAGCAGACCGAGCGCGAGGACATCCCCCCGTATGAGGGTCTTACGCTTGCCGGGATGGTCTGCCTGCGCGATCCGTTACGCGCGGATGTTGGTGCGGCAATCGCTGCCGCGCAGGCGGCGGGCGTGCGTGTCGTGATGCTGACGGGCGATCATGCCGATACTGCCGCCGCCATTGCGCGCGGGGCGGGTCTGGGGCAAGGGGGGCAGCTGACGGTCATGGAGGGCGGGGATCTGGATGCGCTGGCGTGCGAAGGGTCGGACCGCTCTTTGCAGGACCGGATTCTGTCCGCCGATGTCTTTGCCCGTGTCGCCCCGGCAACCAAGCTGAAGCTGGCAGCGCTCTATCAACAAAACGGCCATATCGTCGCGATGACCGGCGATGGCGTGAACGATGCGCCAGCCTTGAAACAGGCCGATATCGGCATTGCCATGGGGCAGCGCGGCACCGAAGTTGCACGCGAGGCGGCAGATATGGTGCTGAAGGACGATTCCGTCGGCACGATCATAGCGGCCATGCGGCAGGGGCGCGTCATCTTCGACAACATTCGCAAATTCGTCGTGTATCTGATGTCGTGCAATGTCAGCGAAGTCCTGATCGTCGGACTTGCCGTCGGAGCAGGCTTGCCGATGCCGTTATTGCCGTTGCAGATCCTGTTTCTGAACCTTGTTACAGATGTGTTTCCGGCCTTTGCATTGGGCTTTGGCGCGGGTGACGAACGTGTCATGCGTCAGCCCCCGCGCGATCCAACCGAACAGATCATCGACCGCAGCCGGTGGATCCTGATCGGCATTCTTGGTGGCGCGATTACGGCGAGCACGCTTGCTGCGTTCTCGTTGGCGTTACATTGGCTGGTGCTCCCGACCGAAGCAGCGGTCACCGTGGCGTTTCTGACCCTGGCGCTGGCGCAATTGTGGAACGTCTTCAATGTGCGAATGCCCGGCAGCGGGCTTATCGTCAACGAGGTGACGCGCAATCTTTGGGTCTGGGGCGCCCTCGTTCTTTGCGCCGGGTTGATTGCGGCAGTGTTCTGGGTGCCGGGGCTGTCCGAGCTATTGAAGTTGCCCGATCCCGGTCGCGCGGGTTTGCTGCTCGCATTGGGCGGCAGTCTTGGTCCCTTGGTCATCGGGCAGGCCATTCTTCGTTTCGGCCCAAGCCGTTGGTCGGGTGTTTGAAACGTCTTTTGCAACATGAAACCGGCGCGATAGCCGTTGCGTTCAGGGGCGCGACACGCCGCGCAGAGACAGACTAATGCCCAAGAAAGACGGCCTGATCCGTTTGTTCGATCAACGTCTGTGTGGTGCCACCCATGATGATCTCGCGCAATCTGGAGTGCCCATACGAGCCCATCACGATCAAGTCCGCGCCGATCTCTTTGGAGCGATCAAGAATGCAGTCCCCGATATCCTGACCACCGCTGGGATATTGCTGCACAGTCACGTTGCAGCCATGATGCGTCAGCCATTTGGCGACATCAACGCCCGGATCTTCGCCATCAGAAGACTCTATCTTGACGGGATCAATCGTTCCGACAACGACCTCGTCTGCCTGACGCAACAGCGGAAGGGCTTGGTGCACCGCCCTCGCAGAGTGCAAATGCGCCTTCCAGGCGACAAAGACCCGCTTTGGGCCGCTCAACGTCGTCATTGCATCATCATTTAGCAGAACGCCGACCGGAGAGCGGAACAGGATTCCGTACAACACCTTTCGCAACACCTCAGGGGACTCGCGCAAATTGCTGCCAATCAACGCCATGTCGCACAGCATGGCCCGTCGCGCGGTGGCGTCTGCTGTCATGGATGGCTCGCAAAAGACGGTAGAGACCTCACCGGACACGCCGTGCTGCTGAAGCAAGTCGCGGATTTCCGTGGCTTTGGCCTCCAACGCGGCTGTGAGAGCGACGCGTTCCTCTAACCACCCTGTCGAAATATCTGCCGTCTCGCCGGACGGGGCACCAATAGTATAATAGGGATAGTTCGGTATGTCGTCGACGACGAGGACGAACGCATGGGCCGACAGGGCGCGAAGGGCCTCAAAGCTTTTTGCCAATTCGTCCATGGCTGCGTCTTTGCCAATCGCGATCAGGATTGTGCTGTTTTTCATGCTGTTTCCCTGTGCCAATGTAAGGTGCGGTGACCCGTGAGACATCCTGTTTACGCATTATAGCTTTTCCCTAAGCACGACGTAAGGCGTCTTTCCTTCATGGGCGCGCAGCGTGATGTCGGCGAAGGTGGGAAATCAGGTTGATCTGGTCACGCAAAGACAGAAATCTCTGCGCAACCTCACACCGCGATGCCCGCACCGGTGCTTTCAACCTTTGGAACGATTGCAGCGCTGAAATGGCCGCCGGACCTCCCACCAAAATGAGCGTCACAAATGGCACGGAACAACGCGGCACTCCCCTCGCGGGGGCTAAAGGGGCTAATGCGTGGATGGGCCGTTTTGCTGTGCCTGTCCTGCGTCAATTCTTGCCATCAGGTATTGCGCGAAATCATAGTTTGGCCGTTCCAGATGGCTGAGATGGCCAGGGATCGCTGCGTCTGAACACAGGCCACGATATACTTTTTCCGTGCAGCCGCGATCCTCGACATTCACGTCATCAAGCAGGGTTTTGAGTTGGGCAAAAACCTCGTCCGTGTCCGGGTCGTCGGCGAAATCATTGGACATGCCGCCACCAAATCGGATGTGAACCTGCCCGGGTCCCTTAGGGTGCAGTGATATGTACCAGAAGTAGCCCGGTGTGAGCGTGATCATCAGGCTTGGATAAAGGGCCAGGAGATAGGTTGTGCGCCGCTCGTCGCCCTTCAAACGGTCATTCTTTTCAGGATGCGCCATCGCGATACGAAGCGATTCCTCTTTCAGAATGGTGTGGAAATTAAAGGCCGGGCGGCCCGGCGGGCAGATCATGTCCTCGAGCTTGGACAGCCCGCCAATCGTACCTGCATGGCAGACGGGCAGGTGATAGCTTTCCATGAAATTCTCGGCCAGCACCTTCCAGTTGGTGTCCCAGACGTGCTCTTCGTAGAACGACTCTGAGTAGTTCGCCATGTCATACCCCGAGATCATCTGCGCCACTTCCGACAGTTGATCGGCGACCGGTGCCGCGTCTGGGTCGAGACAGACAAAGACCCAGCCGAGCCATTCCTCGCACCGCACCTGTGGCAACCGGTACTGGTCTTTGCAAAACCCTTCGTTCTTCGTCATCGCAGGGGCACCGCGCAGCTTACCATCCAGATTATACGTCCATGCGTGATAGGGACACACGATGGTTTTGGCGTTGCCACGCCCGTGCAGCAGGGTCGACATGCGGTGCAGGCAGACGTTGCTCATCGCGCGCAAGGTGCCCTCGCGATCGCGCAACACAACAATCGGCTGACCGGCCAGTTCAGCAGACACATAATCACCGGGATTCGCCAGTGAATCCGCGCGCCCCACGCAGTACCAGTCTTTGCTAAAGATCTGCTCCAGCTCGGCTTCTACGAAAGCTGGAGATGTATAAACCTCGGTCGGCATAGCCCGCGCGCGTTCAAACGGGACCGTGGTGCTGTCCCGCAGGGCGGCAATCGGGTCTACATGGTTCTTGGGCATGGGGGTTTCTCCTTGGGCGAGTCGGCACTGGTCATTTTAAAGAGTGTGCGACCGATCTCGCGCAAAAGAAAGTGTACCCTGACTTAGCGTTGCTTAGTCACAGACTTAGCTGCGTCAGGCAAAGCAGGACATTGTTGCAGCGATCGTGCCACCGCTGACATTGATGCGGTCTGGACTTTTCAGGATGTTGTAGCATGGCGCATAAAATCAGGCGTAAACGGTATTCCTGGCAGGCTTGGCGGAACGGCCATCGCGATTGCGGTGGTGGGCACGCTGCGTGTTGTGTTGTCCCCGCTCGAGCGCGTGATTGCGGCAGAACCTCACACAGGCCGACGCGAAAACGGGAGAAGATACAGGGCCGGTTCAAATTCTCGCGCCAAGCTCAGAGGTTCCTGGCTATCCATGAGGAAACCGCGAACCTGTCCCGCCCCCGCCGCCATAAGATGAACGCAACACCCTTCCGCCAGAACCGAGCGGATGCATGTCGTCAGGGGGACAAATACGCGGGTGAACTCGCCCCGTGAGCTGACGCAAATCGCCAATTTCTCAGCATAAGACAACAACTTGATGATACCGCCGGGGCTACACGCCCCCCCCCCGGCGCTGTCGCAGGCGACGCGAAACCCGCAATTGGCGGTGGAGCTGTCGGGGTCATTGCGCGTTCGGGAATGCACATGGTAGCGGTCGCAATAGCTGACATGGCACAGAAAAGATCCGCCACGCTGAACGCGGGCGGTTCCTGTGTCAGGGCCGCGCGGGTCAAACTCGGGCAAGCGGCCGGTCGGGGGGCGGGGGCCAAAGCGATCGCCAACCCATTCCCACACATTGCCCGTCATGTTGAACATGCCATAGCCGTTCGGGCGAAACGCGTTTACCGGAGCGGTTCCGGCCCGGCCGTCTTCGGCGCTGTTGCGGGTCGGGAAATCACCTTGAAACGTGTTCATGGCATAGGCCCCGCCCGGCATCATCTCGTTGCCCCAGGGAAACTTCTGCTTGGCCAAACCACCGCGCGCGGCGCGTTCCCATTCGGCTTCGGTGGGCAGGCGCAGCCCCGACCAGCGGCAATAAGCCAGGGCGTCATACCACGCGATATGCGTGACGGGGTGGTCTTCTCTGCCGGCGGTATCCGTGCCAATGCCCTCGGGCGCCGACCAACAGGCCCCATCCACCTTGCGCCACCATGGCAGCCCCGGCGGCGTCACCGGCCACGCCTCGGGCGTGTCGAGCATCAGGTGAAAGACAAAGCTCCAGCCTTCTTGCTCGGCCACGGTTTGATAGCCTGTGGCGGCAACAAAACGGGCGTAATCGGCATTGGTCACGCTAACGGGTGACATCAGGAAGGGACGCAGTTTGACTTTGCGACGGGGGCTGTCGAAATCGGATACAAAGGTCGACTTGCGCGCACCCATTTCAAAGATGCCGCCGGGGACCGGTTTCAACCGATCGCGCAACTCGGCGGTCACATCAGGGGAGGCGGGGGTTACGGCCATAACACGGGCCATATACGCCTGTTCGCCCGCTGCGGGCGGGGCGGCCACATCCGCGTGGTTTGTTTCGAACAACCGCGCCGCTTGTCTGGCATTCATCTCGGGCAACAATACGTTGCCTTGATGCAGAAAGAAATCGGACAGCGCGTCGCTGGGGTCCGGCGCGGCGCGCACATCGGCACGCATCAGCCGCCCCACCGTCAAATTGCGGATCCAGCCGATATCATGGGCGCTGCGGATCGACTTGCCGCGCAGATGGAACCGCCATGTCGAAAAGGAATATCCAAATGTCTGGCGCACTACCATCGAGGACGTGATCGTCGCCGCCAGCGTCAGCGCGGTGATCGGAAATTCTCCCGTCAGCTCCAGCGCCAGAAACGTCATCGACAAAGGCCCGCCGACGACGGCGGTGCCAAAGGCACTCATCCCGATGACGGCCATCGCGGTGGGCGACAACATGCCCGGCATCAGCCATTCCAGCGGTACGGCGGCGATCTTTCCCACCAGCGCCCCCAGCAAAAGCGAGGCAAAAAACAGCCCGCCGCGAAAGCCCGAGCCAATGGTGATCGCCGAGCCAAGCGCCTTGAGAACAAACAGCATCAACAGCGCAGACCAGGGGGCGGCGTTTTCCAGATTGAGGTGCATCGCGCCGTGTCCGGAGGACAGGATCTCGGGGGTTATGATCGCCAGCCCACCGACCAGAATGCCACCCGTCGCAGGGCGCAGCCATATCGGGATGCGGCTTTTTGAGGCCAGGCGCTCGGTCCAGACCACGGTCATCATTACCAGAATGCCTAGCGCGGCGCAGGTGACGCCCAAGCCGAGCGCGGGCAGGAAATCAAAGGCGGAAATCGCCCCGACCGCGTCGATCTCGATGGCAAAGGCATGCCCCGAAAGCGCCTGTGAAATCAGCGTGCCGGTGATGGCCGCACCGATCGCCCCCGCCGACCCGCAGCCCACCAGAACCCGCACATCTTCGCGCCGCAGCTTCAGTTTCAGCGCCAGCTTGGAGGCGAGGCCCGAAGCGACCTGTGTATACGCCGCCTCCAGCCCCGCCGAGAGACCAAAGCCGTTCGACGCAAGGTTCTGCAATGTTACCCCGATACTATCCGTCATCGACATCCGTCCGCCATATAGCGCATTCGCTTCGACCGGATCGACGATGCTGCCGCGTCTGCGGCGCAGGTGCAGGATCAGGCTGGTCAACAACCCGCCCGCCACCGGAACGGCAATCATCTTCCAATGCGCTTGCAGATCGGACCCGCTCAGCCCGGCTTTGAGATCGACTCCATAGAACTGGCTGTGCAGTAGATGGGACAGAAAGCTGATGACGCTGACCACGACACCTGCAAGTGCGCCGACCAGAATCGCCAGCAGTAGAAAACCGATCTCGCCGCCCCGCGCAAACACGCGGCGGCGC
Source organism: Thioclava indica (assembly GCF_000714545.1). Taxonomy (GTDB): domain Bacteria; phylum Pseudomonadota; class Alphaproteobacteria; order Rhodobacterales; family Rhodobacteraceae; genus Thioclava; species Thioclava indica. The sequence continues at coordinate 4,916 of NZ_AUNB01000015.1, read as the reverse complement.
AGCCAGCTGATGCGCGCAGGAATTGACATTCCGTGAGTTTTGCAGGGCATTGCGAACACGCTTTGGGGAGAAAGGCTCGTTCAGGGCGGAGCTGTTTTCGGGGCGAAGCCTTGGGGCGGTTCAGTCCAGGGCGCGATCCAGATGGGTGTAGCCGCCATCTACAAAGACCCATTGTCCGGTCGTATGGCCGGCGCGGTCCGACAGCAGAAACACGGTCTGGTCGGCAAGCTCGCGCGGCTCGGTCATCCGTTGGCCCAGCGGAATGCGGCGGGTGATCTCGGATAGCTGCGCTTTGGGGTCGTCAAACGTCTCCATCCAGCGCGCATAAAGCGGCGTCATGCTTTCCGCCGGGATCACCGCATTCACGCGCACCCCGTCTTTGGCCAACGCCGCCGCCCATTCCCGCGTCAGTGCCAGCTGCGCGCCCTTGGCGGCTGCATAGGCCGAGGTGTTGCCTTGTCCCGTCACGGCCGTTTTTGACGAGATATTCACAATCGCGCCTTTGCTTGCGCGCAGATGGGGGGCGCAGAGATGTGCCATCGTGTAATAGTGGGTCAGATTGCGCTCGATCGAGGCGCGAAAGGCGTCGGGCCCGGCCTCAAGACCCACAGAGTCATTGGCCCCGGCATTATTGACCAACCCGTTGATCCGGCCAAATGTCTCGACCACCTGATCGACGGCAGTGCGACATTGGGCTTCATCTGTCAGCTCTGTCAAAATTACCATTGCCCGCGGGCTTTGTGCGCGAAGCTGCGACAGAAACTCCGGCTCGGCTGCGCTGCGCGCCAGAATGACGGGGATCGCCCCCTCAGCGGCAAGCGAGAGCGAAATCGCCGCGCCAATTCCCGACGCGCCGCCCGTCACAAAGATAACCTTGTCCTGTAATCCCAGATCCATTCAACCGTGCTCCTTGAATTCATAATCGCGCAAAGATGCCGGTTTCATCTCGATGGAAAACCCCGGCAGCGAGGGGGGCATATAGGCGGCATTGCGGATGGTGCAGGGGTCGAGGAAATGCTCGTGCAGGTGGTCGACAAACTCGATCACCCGGCCTTCGCGGGTACCTGCGATGCACAGGTAATCAATCATCGACATGTGCTGCACATATTCGCACAGACCCACGCCGCCCGCATGGGGGCAGACCTTGAGATCGTATTTCGCCGCCATCAGCATGACCGCCAGAACCTCGTTCAAGCCGCCCATCCGGCAACTGTCGATCTGCACCACGTCAATCGCGCCGCGCATGATCAACTGCTTGAAGATGATGCGGTTCTGGCACATCTCGCCCGTCGCGACCTGCACGGTGGCGACAGCCTCGCGGATCTTGCGATGGCCTTCGATATCGTCGGGGCTTGTGGGTTCCTCGATGAACCACGGGTTGGCAAACGCAAGCTGGTTCACCCAGTCAATCGCCTGATCCACCTCCCAGACCTGATTGGCGTCGATCATCAGCGTCACATCCGGTCCACATTCATCGCGCACGATGCTCAAGCGGCGGATGTCATCTTGAAGATCGCGACCGACTTTCATCTTGATATGTTGGAAGCCCGCGGCGAGCGCTTCACGACACAGGCGGCGCAGTTTGGCGTCGTCATAGCCAAGCCAGCCCGCCGAGGTGGTGTAGCAGGGATAGCCCTCGGCCTTGAGGGTTTCGATCCGTCCGGCTTTGCCCGCAGCGGCCTTGGTCAGGAAATCCAGCGCCCATTCGGGCGTGATGCAATCGGTGAGATAGCGGAAATCGATGCAACGTACCAATTCTTCGGGCGTCATATCGGCCACCAGTTGCCAGACGGGTTTTCCGGCCTCTTTCGCCCACAGGTCCCAAGCGGCATTCACCACTGCGCCTGTGGCCAGATGGATCGCGCCCTTATCCGGCCCGATCCAGCGTAACTGGCTGTCCGAGGTGACATGGCGCCAGAAGCGGCCCATATCCGCGGCGATCCATTCGGTATCCAGACCGACCAGCAGGGGGCGCAGCGCAGCAATCGCTGCGGTGCAAATCTCGTTCCCCCGGCCAATCGTAAATGTCAGACCATGGCCTTCATGCGCTCCGTCGGTCTCCAGAATTACATAGGCCGCCGAATAGTCCGGATCGGGGTTCATCGCGTCTGACCCGTCCAGCGAGGCCGATGTCGGAAAGCGGATATCGAGGGTGCGAAGGCCGGTGATCTTGCTCATTTCACAGCCTCAAGGACGCGCTGGGTCTGCTCGCCCAGGCCCTCAATTCCAAGGCGCATCACCTCGCCGCCCTTCAGATAGACCTGCGGGGTCTGGCCCATGCCAACGCCCGGAGGCGTACCCGTCGAGATGATGTCACCGGGTTGCAATGACATGAAACGCGAGCAATAGGCGATCAGGAAGGGCACCTTGTAAACCATCGTGGCGGTCGAGCCGTTCTGATAGCGCTTGCCATCGACCTCCAGCCACATCGCAAGATTGTCGAAATCGCCGACCTCATCGGGGGTTACCAGCCACGGGCCGGTCGGGCCGAAGGTGTCACAGCCCTTGCCCTTGTCCCAGGTGCCTTCGCGCTCGATCTGGAACTCGCGCTCCGACACATCGTTGATGACGCAAAAGCCGGCGACATGGGACAGCGCGTCTGCCTCGTCGATGTAAGAGCCGCCTTTGCCGATCACGACACCCAGCTCGACCTCCCAATCGGTTTTCACCGAGTCGCGCGGGATTTGCACATCGTCATCGGGTCCGACAATGGCCGAAGTCCATTTGTTAAAGATCACCGGTTCTGACGGGATCGCCGCGCCCGTTTCAGCGGCGTGGTCGGCATAGTTCAGGCCGATGCAGATGAATTTGCCGGTCGCGCCCACGCAGGGACCAAGGCGCAGGTCTTTCTGCGCCACGCCATCGACCTTTGGCAGGGTCGTGACATCAAGTGCGGCGAGTTTTGCAAGGGTTTCGGGGGCCAGTGCAGAGCCCGCCAGATCGGGGATATGGGCGCTGAGATCGCGCACATTGCCGTCCTGATCCAGCAATCCGGGTTTTTCCTGCCCTGCCGGGCCATAACGCAAGAATTTCATGAGAGGCGGTCTCCTGATATGGGACGCGGTCTGCGGTGACCGGCCCCGTGGTGTTGTTATGTGGAACAAAGCTGCGCTGCGGCGGCGATCCGGCCAGCCCCAACGCCGCGTTCAAGCGGTGTCAGATGGTGACCCCGCCATCGACGAGAAAGGCCTGCCCGGTCACATAGCTGCTTGCGTCCGATAGCAGGTAGGTGATCATCGGCGTCAGATCGTCGACCGTGGCCAGACGTCCCATCGGCTGGCGCGCGATGAAGTTCTTTTCGGCTTGTACCGGGTCGGGGGCGCTGTTGATGCGGCCGCGCAACGAGGGTGTGTCGACCGTTCCCGGGCACAGCGCGTTGCACCGGATGCCCTGCGCGACGAAATCCGCAGCAATCGATTTCGTCAATCCGATGACAGCGGCTTTCGTGGTGCCGTAAACAGCGCGCGACGGAAAGCCCTTAATCGAAGACGCCATAGACGCCATGTTCAGGATCGGCACCGATCCGGTGGTCTTGGCGCGCTCGATCATGCCGGGCAGAAAGGCGCGACACATCCGCATCATCGAGGTGATATTGACGTCGATACTCAGCGCCCAGTCTTCATCGGAGACCTCAAGGATCGTGCCGTTGTGCACCATGCCGGCGCAGTTGAACAGCCCGTCCAGCGGCCCCACGCGCGCCGCGATGTCGATAATCGCCTGCCCGTCACGCACATCAAGATAGTCTGTCGTGATGGCGGGATGCTGCGCCGAGAGCGTTGCGAGGGCATCGGTGTTGATGTCCGTGGCGATGACCTTTGCACCAAGATTGGCGCAGGCGATAGCGCTTGCGCGCCCCATTCCCTGGCCCGCGGCGGTGATCAGTATTGTTTTGTCCTTCACGGCATAGTCCTCCCTGTAGCGGTGTTCATATATAAATAGATTGTTCTTATTTGGTCAATCTCTTTCTCTCGCCCCTTGATTTCCACGCGGGCTTGCGGCACTTCATCAAGATGCGATCAGCGCAAGGGGCTTGGGAAAACGACTATGACGGAGCAACGCTATCGGGCCCCCGCGCTCGACAAAGGGCTTGATATTCTTGAACTTCTCGCCGTCTGCCCCCGAGGTTTGACCCGATCCGAAATCGTGAAGGAATTGGGCAAAAGCCCCAGCGAGATCTACCGGATGCTCGAGCGGCTGGTAGCGCGCAATTATGTCAGCCGGTCGTTTGAGGGGGATCGCTACGCGCTGACGATGAAGCTGTTTCACCTCGCGGCGTCTTACCCGCCGCTGCACCGTCTGGTGATGAATGCGCAGCCCCTGATGGACGAGTTCGCAAAGACCTCCAGGCAATCGGTGCATCTTGTCATTGAGGATATGGCGCAGGCGCATGTCGTGGCACATGCCTCCAGCCCCGCCGTCTGGGAATTCCGCCTGCGCGTTGGGGCGGTTCTCGATTTGCTGCATACAGGCTCGGGGCTGACTTTGCTGGCGTTCATGCAGGGCGAGTGCGCCGCGCAGCTGCTGGCCGCACCGCCCTACGGGCTGAAAAACATCCCCCCCGACATCACCCGCGATTTCGCAGAAATCCGCGAGAAGGGCTATCATGCCCGCGCCAGCAAACAGCTTGTGGGCGTGACCGATATTTCTGTTCCGATCCATTCTTCCAATGACGAGGTCGTGGCGGTTCTGACATGCCCCTTCCTGCCCCATATCGCCCCGCCCGGCGACCCTGATGAAACGATTGATGTTGCCGGCGTCGTAGATCTTCTGCGCAAGGCGGCGGCGCAAATCTCGAAGCCCTGATGCGCAAGACAAATGACCCGCCCGCCGCGCCCGTAAGGCGGAACACACCCTGATCGCCCGGCTTTGTCTATCCGGCTCCATTTAGCTGTAAGTATCAAAGAATCCGTTCGGGA
>NZ_AUNB01000014.1 GCF_000714545.1 Thioclava indica | reverse complement strand
CGGTGTGAACGGCGCACCGTTTACGGTTCGATGACCCCTTGCGCGTCGTGATCGCCATTTTGACACTCGCTGACCTGTCGAGAGTGTATAGCAGAATATATAGCTAATTCGGACGTGCGGGGGCGATCTAGAGGCGGCTTTCCCGTGTCTCCAAGGTATTAGCGTTAGAAGATGCGATGGAAATGGCGGAGAGACAGGGATTCGAACCCTGGGTCGGCTCTCACCGACAACGGTTTTCGAGACCGCCGCATTCGACCACTCTGCCACCTCTCCGCGTCAGGGGTCTTCCTGTGGGGCGGATTTAGCGGTCCGCGCGCGCCCTTGCAACCCGTTTTTCGCGCAAATCGTAATTCAGGTGCGGCGCGCGCGTCATTGTGCGCTTTAGCGCATCCGCAGAGCGCCATCCAGACGGATCACTTCGCCGTTCAAATAGCCGTTTTCAATGATGAAACCGACGAGGCGGGCGTATTCGACGGGATCACCGAGCCGCTTGGGAAAGGTCACCTCGGCGGCGAGGCTCTCTTGCACCTCTGCGGGCAGACCTTTGAGCATCGGGGTGGCGAAGATGCCCGGCGCGATGGCGCAGACGCGTACGCCTTGGCTGGCCAGATCGCGCGCAAGCGGCAGGGTCATGCCCGCAATCCCCGCCTTGGAGGCGGCGTAGGCGGCCTGGCCTTTTTGTCCGTCAAAGGCGGCGATTGAGGCGGTGTTAACGATCACGCCGCGCTCGGTGCCGGAGTTTTTCGCCATCTCGGCGGCGGCCAGACGCAGCACGTTGAAGGTGCCGATCAGGTTGATGTCGATCGTGCGCTCAAAACTGGCCAGCTGATGGGGGCCTTCGCGCCCGACAACGCGCTCGCCCGTCGCGATGCCTGCGCAATTGACCAGCGCGTCGATGCCACCCATCCCCGAAACGGCCTGCGCGATCCCCTCTGCCACACTTTGTTCCGAGGTCACATCGACCGCGACAGCCTGCGCCCCGATCTGCGCCCCATGCGCCTGCGCGCCCGCCAGATCACGATCAAAAATCACCACCTGCGCGCCCGATTGCGCCAAAAACTGCGCCGTCGCGGCCCCCAAACCGGATGCCCCTCCGGTCACCAAAACGCGTAAGTCCTTCAACTCCATGTGAGCCTCCTCGAAATGAACACCCGTTCAATAACCGGGTCGCGCGAAGCTTTTGTCCAGTCTTGTCAGGCCATTGTGCAGGTGCAGAAATTCGAGGCCGATCACGTTTTGGCAAGTTCCCGCTGAGGGCTGGAACCGAACCCCTTGTAGAAGACTTAAACAGACGTAGATCACGCGAACGGCTCTACCCGAAAGGTTAGAGTGGGGGCACACATCCCCAAAAAAGGAGAGAAAGAAGATGAAACGTATTCTAATGAGCTCGAGCGTCCTGGCAGTTATCGGCGGGGCAGCATTTGCAGGTGGATATACGGCTCCGGCAGCAGAGCCTGTTGTCGCAGCGGCACCTGTGGTCGTGGCACCGATGGCTGACTGGGGCGGCTTTTACGCCGGTGCTCAGTTGGGCTATGGCGACGCAAGTGACGCCGTGGACGACAGTGGCGTTGTCGGTGGTGTGCATGGTGGTTACCTGTACGACTTCGGCAAATATGTTGCGGGTGGCGAGCTGGCTTTCTCGGGCGCCGATATCACGGACGATGCGCAAAACAGCAAAATTGACAGCTTCACCGACCTCAAGTTTATCGGCGGTGTGAAACAGAACAACTGGCTGTTCTACGGCGGTCTTGGTGCGTCCTACATCAAGGGCGACACGGCAGGCGGCGTCTCGGCCAGCGACACTGTTCCGATGGCGACGCTCGGCGTGCGCTACAAGGTGCGGCCGAATATGACGGTTGGTGGCGCGGTTGATTATCGTAAAGGCGATGATTTCGACGGTTCCGGACAGGATCTCGACCTGACCACCGTATCGTTGACGACCTCGTTCCAGTTCTAATTGAACTGACGCGATGCAAGATTGGGGTGTGGGCTGCGGCCTGCACCCCTTTTTGTTGCGCGTAGGTCGTGGCGGGCGTCAGATGTCGGCGCGGATCAAGCCGAGGCCGCGCAGATACACGCCAATGCCGCTTTCCAGCAGATCCTCAGGGGCGTAGGGCGCGCGGTTGCCTTCGCGTGCGTATAGCTCCACGACGCCGTGGCTCATCGCCCAGATATGGGCTGAAACCATCGCCACGGGCGGGCGGCGATCGGGCGGGACATGTTCCATCAGCGCAGCCGTGGCGCGCTCCATCACGCGATCGGCGCGCTCGGCCACCTTCGCCAGATCGGTGGAACGATTTGGGGAAATGCCGCTTTCAAACATCGCCATGTAGTGACCGGGATATTTGCGCGCAAAGGCGAGATAGGCGCGCCCGGTGGCCGAAAACGCCGCCAGCGCCGAGGGCTCGCCGCCATTCCAGGCATGTTCCAACACATCGCCGAAAATCAGATAGCCCTGACGTGCGCATTCCGCGATCAGGTCTTCGCGCCCCTCGAAATGGCGATAGACAGCGGCAGGGGTGACGCCTGCGCGCTTGGCGGCCTCAGAGAGCGTAAAGCCGGTCGGGCCTTTCTCCTCGATCAAGGCAAGCGCCGATGCCACCAGCGCCTGACGCAGGTTGCCGTGGTGATAGCCTTGCTTAGACATTCAGAATATCAATGCCGCCGCAGATGGAAGTATCAACCTTTCCAATGGCTTTCGCATCTTTCTTCGCGTAATCCACGGCGTTCAGAATGGTCTGGATCGCCGCGATCCGGGCGCGTTTCTTGTCATCCGAGCGGATCACCGTCCATGGCGCGTGTTCGGTATCAGAGCGCTCTAGCGTGTCCTGAATGGCCTCGCTATAGGCGTCCCAGCGTTTCAGGCCCTCAACGTCGATCCAGCTGAGCTTCCATTGCTTGAGCAGATCGTTCTCGCGCGCAAGGAAGCGGCGCAACTGCTCGGCGCGATCCACATTCAGCCAGAGCTTGACCAAAATGATCCCGTCATCGACCAACATCTTTTCAAAATCAGGGAGTTGCGCGAAGAAGTGCTTGCGCTGTTTTTGCGTGCAAAAGCCGAAAACATGCTCGACCACGCCGCGATTATACCACGAACGATCAAACATCGCGATCTCACCCGCAGCGGGCAACCAATCGACATAGCGCTGGAAATACCATTGCGTGGCTTCTTTTTCGGTGGGCTTCGGCAAGGCCACCACATAGGCCGAGCGCGGGTTGAGGTTTTGCCGCAAGCGCCCGATCGTGCCGCCTTTGCCCGCCGCGTCGCGACCCTCAAAGACCACAGCCAGACGCTTGCCGGTTTCCTTCAGATCCCACAGCATCTTGACCAGTTCGACCTGCAGCTTGTCCATCTGGCGGTCATAGGCTTTGCGCTTTAACTCTTCGTCGTAAGGGTATGATTTTGATAATATATCGTCTTTATCCGATTGCTCGATAGCATGGCGCACGGCTTTCGGGGCCTCATTGCGCAGATAGGCGGTAATCTCACCCACGAAGGGGATATCAAGCGGATCTTTGAGCTTGTCCTTGGCCATATCAGACTCCTCGTTTGGCGCAGTATGGGGCGCGCCCGAAACGGGTGCAAGATGGCGCGCGACCGTGGCGCCCAGGATTGACCGGGCGATGAGTATTTAGAGCTAGATGAAAGAGCGGCTCAGCGCAGTTTCATCTGGCCCGAAGTACTCTCGTCGGAGGCATTTTGCTGCGTATCCTTCAACAATTTCGCGCGCGCAGCGACCCGGTCCACGGCCTCAACCACCGCATCGGTTGCGATTTGCGGCGTCATATGACCCACACCGGGCAGCGAGATCAGTTCGGCACCGGGCACCTGACGCGTGAAGGGGAACGCGTGGATTTTCTCGCCCACGATGGTATCGGCATCGCCATGTACCGACAAGACGGGCAAGTCGAGCTTGGGATACTCTGGGATCATCTGACTGATCTCACCCTCAAGATCGGCGCGCTGGCGGGCGTTCACGCGCATCGTTTGCACCCGCAGCGTCATGCTGGGGCCAAACCATTGCGCATAGCCTTTGGGCATCTCCTGGGGGGCAAAAACGGCGGCGACCTCATGGTTCACAATCGCAGGCGGGGTCCAGGCCGATATCAGCGGCACGGCAATCGCCTGACCCAAGGGCGGAGATGTGATTTGATAGAGCAGCGGCAGCGGGCTGTTCCATTTCTGCGAGGGGGCAGACACGGGCACCAGACCGGACAGCGTATCGGGCAGGGTGACCGCCCAGGCAATTGCCACTGAGCCGCCATAGGAATGGCCCAGGACGATGGGGTCGCGCGCGCCAGCCTTAAGCGTGGCCTGTTGCAGCAGCTTCGCCTGATCGAAAATCGTGTCGTGATCGGCGGGCAGCGGGTCGGACCAGCCAAAACCGGGACGGTCGGGCACGAACACGCGATAGCGCTTGGCCAGTTCCGGTGCCAAGGCAAATGTCAGATCACGCGCAGATCCCGACGCGCCGTGGATCAGCACCAGATCAGGCCCCTGATCGCCCATCACCACCATGTGCACGCGTTGCCCGCCGACATCGACGAAAATCCCGTTTGGCGGATAATCTGCCTCGGCTTGGCGCGCACGCCAGGTGTCGAGGCCCCAAGTCGCCCCGCCAAGCACGATGACCAGAAGGATAAAGCTAGCGGCCAATCTCAGCCATGTCATAGGGAGTCCCCTGATAAATCTCGTTAATCCAGTTGCCGTAAAGAAGGTGGGCGTGGCTTTTCCACCGGTTCGTGGGCGTCTGGTTCGGGTCGTCATCGGGGTAGTAATTCGCGGGCACGTTGATTGGTTTCCCTGACGTTACGTCACGGTCGTATTCTTCCTTCAAAGTGGTGCTGTCATATTCGAGATGGTTAAAGACATAGAGCGCACGGTTGGCGCGGTCTTCGACGAGGCAGGGGCCAGTCTCATCGGAATGCAGCAACGTGACCATGCCCGCCGTTTCCAGCTCGGGGCGTTTCATTTCGGTCCAACGGCTGACGGGGATCAGCAGATCGTCGGAAAACCCGCGCAAATAGGGCGAGGCGGGCGCGCAATTGCGATGGCGAAAGCAGCCAAACGCCTTGTGATCCAGCGCGTGTTTCGCGACGCCGTGGAAATAATGCGCCATCGCCATGCCGCCCCAGCACACGCCGAAGGTCGAAAACACATGGCTTTGCGTCCACGCGAACACTTGCTGCAACTCGCCCCAGTAATCGACCTCTTCGAACGGTATTTGTTCGATCGGCGCGCCGGTGATGATCAGCCCGTCGAATTTCTCGCCCGAAGCCGCGACCTCACTGAAAGAGCGGTAGAATTCCTCCATATGCTCGGCGGCGGTGTTGCGCGTGACGTGGTCGGACATTTTGATCAGTTGAAAATCGATCTGCAAAGGCGTCGCGCCGATCAGTCGGGCAAACTGGTTCTCGGTCTGGATTTTCTTTGGCATCAGGTTGAGCAACGCGATCCGCAGCGGGCGGATTTCCTGCGATTGCGCGCGTGAGGGCGACATCACCATCACGCCTTCCTGCGACAGCTTGTCAAAGGCGGGCAGGTTTTCAGGAAGCGTGATCGGCATTGTTTTTCAGTCTCTTATGGTTCGAAGTTAATACGGGTCGCTGCCCGTTTCGGATCACTCGGGCAGCGCATCTGCGATCAGGGATGTAAAGTCTTTTGCATCGCGGACAAGATACAGATCTTGCGCGCGGATTTTCACGCCCCAGTTTTGCGCCATCGCTGCGTAGCGCGGTTGGCGATGGGCCAGTGCTTGCGCATAGGTCCAGCGAACGAAGGCATCCGGGTCGACCTTATCCTCGGGCTCGCCGGTTTCCGCGCGATATTGCGCCCACATTCGGGCCAGAAACTCCGGCTGATAATACATCGGCTTGGGCGCGCGATCAAAACGCTCGACCAGTTCGGCGGTATGCGCGTCTGATCCCTCGATCCAGACCATCAACTGGTTTTGCGACAGCGCACGCAGGATCGGATCATTCGCATCCTCGGGATCCACCACCTCACAGATCGAGCCGCCCGTGTCGCACAGGAAATTCTCGATACCGTAGATGTCGCGCGCGCGCTGCGCGAAATGCGCGCTATCGAGCAGCGCGGCCATCTCGGCCTCGCGGTGTTGGCTTTGGCGGTGCATATACTCGTCAAAGGGCAGGCCGCCCTTGGCCGGATCGCCCGGCTTGCCGAGATAGGATGACAGCGGGGCGAGGTTGTCGAACGTAATGTTCGAGGCGATATAAACCGAGTCCGAGAGCAACAACTCCGCCAGAAACGGGTTTTTCATCGCCTCGCGTTTGAAATTATCGGCGATATATTCGCCCATATAGCGCGTGCCGATGCGGTAATCGACGGAGTAGTGAAACCAGCCCGCCTCGCGCAGCAGATTGGCCGCCCAGGTCTTGCCCAGCCCTGACATGCCAAACAGCAGCACCCGTTTGTCCTTGGCGTTCAGCCAGTCTGCGCGGTTGGAATAGATCATGCGGCCCTCAAATCTTGCGCCCCTTTCCTAGCGCAGCGGCGCGCGCACGTCACCCCGATTTCGGGCGTCGGTTCAAGATCATAAGTCCCACAGCCAGCAGCGCAAACCCGATCAGTTCCGCCCAGCCCAGACGCTCGCCATACACAGCCCAACCCGCGACAATGGCAACGGGCGGGATCAGCAGCGTCACCAGCGCCAGATTGGCCGCGCCTGCCAGCGCGAGGATGCGGTAATACAGCAGATAGGCCAGCGACGAGCAGCCCACCGCCAGCCAGATCAGCGCCGCCCAAACGGAAGGCGCGAAATCAAGTGTGGGCACGCCATCAAAGACGAGCATTAGCGGTAAGGTCCAAAGTGCGCCTGCGCTCAGCATGCCTGCCGCGGCGACCTCGGGGCGCATTTTACGGGTGGCGAAGCGCGCATAAGCGCCTGCAAAACCATAGCTCGTGGCGGCGCCGAGGATCGCGATCTGGCCTGCCGAGGTCAGATCGAACCCGCCAAGTGCGTCCGGGCCAATTGCCACGATCACCCCGGCAAAGCCAGTGGCGATGCCAAGGCTTTTGCGCGCGCTCAGCCGTTCGTCGCGAAATACCATCGCTGCGATCAACGCGCCGAAAATCGCGGTCGAGGCGTTCAGGATCGAGGCCAGCCCGCTATCGATATGCTTCTGTCCCCAGACGATTAGCGTGAAGGGGATGGCGTTGTTGAGCAGCCCCATGACCGTGAAATGGAGTAGGATACGCGGATCGCGCCCCACCGGGATTTTGCGCAATGCCACCCAGAGCCATAACAGCACAGCACCGCCTGCGACGCGGATGAATACAACGGTGAACACATCCGCCCCCGTAAGGGCGGCGCGGTTGGACAGGAACGACGAGCCCCAAATCAGCGCAAGCCCCGCGAGCAATGCCCAAGCGAGCGGCGAGAGAGAGATCGGGGAGGGGGTAGGTTGGTTTTTCATGGGCCAAGCGATAGGGCGCAATCGCGCCGCACGCCACCCGGAAGTTGCTCAAAAGAAAAGCCCCGCGTTGAGGGCGGGGCTTTTCAGATTTTGAATCAGGTTAGGCGATCAGAAGTTGATGGCCAAGCGTACGCCTGCGCCCCAACCGGAGTTGCCGGAGAATTCGCCGCCTGTGCCAGCAGTAATCACGTTGGTTTTAGCATCCCCAATATCGACATAGCGAACGCCGCCGGTGATCTTGATATTATCGGTTGCCTGATAACTCGCCGCCAGCGAGACCGACTTGTAGCCATCTGTCGGGCCGAGATTGCCGGTGGTGCCAGGCTGGGTTTTCTCATAGCCAAACATGACCGCACCCGACCACTGGTCGTTAAAGCGACGTCCAACGCCGAGGCTCCAAGAGGTTGAGTTGTTGTTATATTCGACCAACGCGCCTTGACCGGCACGCTCGCTGTAAGCCGGGGGGGTGATGTCGAACTGCGTCCAATGCACCCAGCGCACGGAGCCCATCAGCAGCGTGTCTTTGGCGATGCCGGTCTGAAATTCCAGATTGACGGACTCTGGCACCGTGGTTTTGAAGCCGTTCGTCGTCGCGCCCAGCAGGGTGGGATCCACGCCCCATTCTGTCGCGGTGAAGTCGTGATCGATCTTGGAATTGTAGGTAAGTGCTACGCGGGCGGCGATCTCAGGCTTTTCCCAAGCTACACCGATGACGTAACCGTAATCGGTCTCGTTTGAGGTCTTGAGCAAATAATCCCCGCCAAATGCCGAAACGTTCACAGCGGGAAGATAGGCTTTGCCTTTGGCCTGCTCGATGCGCAGACCGCCGTAAACCGAAAAATTCTGCGGCAGTTTGTATCGCACAAGACCGGTGATAGCGTTTGAGTTCACCTCGGCCGTCGAACCGGCAAGCGGATAGGTGGTGCCTGCGCGATAATTGATATTTGCGCCAATCGGCTGATCCAAAATGATAGCAACATCAATTTTGTCGTTCAGCGATTGCTTGTAGCCTAAGCTATAGGTGCCATAGCCGGGCGCCATGTCTCCCGAGGACGACCGATTCAATGCAAACGTCCCCGACACATCGGGATTGAACCCGCCAATGTTGACTTCTGCGTAATTGCCTTTTTCAAACAGGATGCCGACCGATTGCGTCGAACGCTCCACTCCGCCTGCCTGCGCCATCCCGGCGCTCAGCGCCACGACCGCAGCCGTTGTCATAATACGCTTCATGATGTTCCTCTTCCCTAACGTATGTCTTGGTTCCCTGAGAAAAAGCCTATCACCCGATTGGGCTAGATCAATTCGCGATTTTTCCTGACGCTACGTCGAACCCCTATGCTGCAGCGCAGCTTGTGGTGCGCAAGCCACGCTTTTTGACGTCTGCGTCAACTTCCGAACTATCGGGTTTAGAAAATCCCCAGGAATCGGCTTGCGGTTAGGGCAATGACCCAAAACGTCGCAAGCGCGGAAGCGATCAAAAAAGCGGCCCAACGAGTCATGCGCGGGGCAGGGATGTGGGGTTTTCGACTCATTGCGATCCTCGTAATTTTTATCCCCGCCATTAAGCGCTTTTTAGGTAAATCCTGTCTTAACGGGGCCATGATCACGTCCAATATTTCCCTGCACCCGTTCGAGGGGGCCGATTGGCAAGCCGCCCTTGAGGCGCTTGCTGGCCCCGGCGTGAGCGCATTTCAGCAATCTGCGCCTTACGGCGATGTGATGCGCGCGCTGGGGCGCAAGGTCGCGCGGGTTGAGATCCGCTCGGGCACTGCGCGGATCGGGTTGGTGCAGATGATTGCGCGCTCAAAGCTATGGTTGATCTCGCGCGGGCCGGTGTTCGGGCCAGATGTTCCGCAGATTGTACAACAGGCGGCATTGCGCAGGCTGGCGCGTCGCGTCGGCGTTGTGATCGCCACACCAGAGCGGGCCGTTGGCGGGTTTGGTCTGATCCCGCTGATCTCGCCGCGCCATCACGCGATCTGGTCGCTCTCGCCCGCTGAGCCAGACTTGCGCGCGGGGCTTGCGGGGAAATGGCGCAACCGATTGGTTGCAGCCGAGCGTGCCGGTCTGCGCCTGCGCGTTGAGCGCAATATCGACTGGATTTTGCACGCCGATCAGGTCCAGCAGGCGGCGCGCGGCTATCGTGCCTTGCCTGCACGTTTCACGCAGGCCTGGGCCAAATGTGCACCCGATGGCTTGCGCGCGTGGCGGGTTGAGGATCGCGACGGGCAGCGCCTGGCCGGGTTGGTCGTGCTGCGTCACGGCGCGGGGGCGAGCTATCATATCGGCTGGAGCGGGGCGCAGGGACGCCGCGTCGGGGCGCATAATTTCGGGCTGTGGCACGCGGCGTTGTGGCTGCGTCGCAAGGGAGGCGCGCGCTTTGATTTGGGTGATATCAACTCGGAAGACGGGGCAGGGCGGATGCATTTTAAACTGGGCACGGGCGCGCAGCCTCACCCTTTGGGCGCAACCGCGTGGGTCGTGCCAAACTAGCGAGAGTTCGCCTAGATTTTGCTAAGCTGCTCGGCTAAGGCTTTGCCTGAGTAACAAAATCGGTCATTTTGACGCGGCACGCGCGCGATGATCTGACCTATAAGACGCGCCAAGAGAGGCCTCATTATGTCATTTGCCCCCGCCAAACCAACACCCAAGGGCTTGTTCCGGCGCACGCCGCCTGCCGCATTCCCGCCTATTCTGGGGTTGATGGGCCTTGGGGTTGCGTGGCGCCGCGGGGTCGATCAATTCGCTTTGCCCCCCGCGCTGGCCGAGGCGTTGTTGGGCGCAGTCACCTTGCTCGCGCTGTTTGCATTTGTCGCCTACGGGGTGAAATTCCTGCGCCGCCCCGGCGTGCTGCATGAAGATTTGCGCATCCTGCCCGGTCGTGCGGGATTGGCGGCGATTATACTGTCACAGTATTTCGTCGCGGTCGCCTTGGCACCCTATTCGAGCGTGGCGAGCGTTATTTTCTGGGGCACCATCGCGCTGCATCTGGCCTTCAACATTTTTGTTATCATTGATCTTGTGCGCGGCCCGGCCGAGCAACGCCGCGTCACCCCCGTCTGGCAGTTGATCTTTACCGGCTGGATCGTGGGCGCGGTAGCGGCTCAAGTCCTTGGACTCGCCACGATTGCAATTTGGCTGTTCTGGGCGTCGCTGATCTCGGCGCTTGGCCTTTGGGCGATCTCCTTGCAGCAATTCTCGCGCGAAAGCGTGCCCGCGCCATTGCGCCCGTTATTGGCGATCCATCTTGCCCCGGCGGCGCTGATCGGAACGGCGGGCGCAACCTATAACGCCGAGGGAATTGCGCAGGTAATGGCGCTGCTGTCTGCGGGCTATCTGATCACTTTGGTGGTGTCCGCGCGCTGGCTTTTGGCGTCGGGGTTCACGCCGCTTTGGGGGGCGTTGACGTTTCCGTTGGCAGCCACCGCAGGATGCTGGCTGGCGGTAGGCGGCATCTGGGCGCTGCCGGGCGCGTTGCTGCTGGTGGTGGCGACTGTCGTGATCATTCCAATTGCGATCAAGGTGATCCAGCTTTGGATGAAGGGCCAGCTTGCGCTTAAGACAAACGCCGCGATTGCCTAAGCAAAGCTGGCTTGCGCCTTCGGGGGGTTGCCTTTGGGATCATTGCGTGAAACAGGAAACTGCCAAACGCATCTGGACCCGGAGATCCCCCCATGCAGATTCGCGAGGCACTCACCTTTGATGATGTCCTTCTTGTTCCCGCAGCCTCATCGGTGCTGCCCTCGGACGCGGACGTCGCCACAAATGTGACCCGTTCGATCCGTCTCAATATCCCGCTGCTCAGTTCCGCGATGGATACCGTCACCGAGGCGCGCATGGCGATTGCGATGGCGCAGGCGGGCGGCATGGGCGTGATCCACCGCAACCTCACGATTGAGCAGCAGGCCAATGACGTGAGCCGGGTGAAGCGCTTTGAAAGTGGCATCGTTTACAATCCGATCACCTTGCGCGCCGATCAGACACTGGCCGATGCCAAAGACCTGATGGAGCGTTACAATATCACCGGTTTCCCGGTGGTGGATGGCGACAAGCGCGTGGTCGGGATCGTGACCAATCGCGACATGCGCTTTGCAAGCGATGATAAGACGCCCGTGTCGGCGATGATGAGCCATGATAATCTGGCGATCCTCACCGAACCGGCGGATCGCGATCAGGCGCGCGAATTGATGAAAGAGCGCCGGATCGAGAAGTTGCTGGTCACCGATGGGGCGGGCAAGCTGACCGGGCTTTTGACGCTCAAAGACACCGAGAAATCGGTGCTGCATCCGCTGGCGTGCAAGGATGACAAGGGGCGTTTGCGGGTGGCTGCGGCCTCGACTGTGGGCGATGCCGGTTATGAACGCTCTTGCGCGCTGATCGAGGCGGGCTGCGATCTGATCGTGATCGACACCGCGCATGGCCATTCCGAGGGTGTGGCGCGCGCGGTTGAGCGTGTGAAATCCTTCCGCGAGGGTGTGCAGGTGGTCGCTGGAAACGTCGCCACCGCCGAGGCCACAAAGGCGTTGATCGGGGCGGGGGCGGATGCGGTCAAGGTCGGCATCGGTCCCGGCTCGATCTGCACCACGCGTATTGTGGCGGGCGTAGGCGTGCCGCAACTGACGGCGATCATGGATGCCTCAAGCGCGGCGGGCGACATTCCAATCATCGCCGATGGTGGCATCAAATTCTCGGGCGATTTCGCCAAGGCCATCGCGGCGGGCGCGTCCTGCGCTATGGTCGGCTCGGCCATTGCGGGCACCGATGAATCGCCGGGCGAGGTGATTTTGTATCAGGGCCGCTCGTATAAATCCTATCGCGGGATGGGCAGCCTTGGCGCGATGGCGCGCGGCTCGGCGGATCGCTATTTCCAGAAAGACGCCGCAAGCGACAAGCTGGTGCCCGAGGGGATTGAGGGCCAAGTTCCCTACAAAGGCCCCGCCGGCGCGGTGATCCACCAGCTCGTCGGCGGCCTACGCGCCGCGATGGGCTATACCGGCTCGGCCACCGTGGCGGACATGCGCGGCGGGTGTAACTTCGTGCGCATCACCGGATCGGGGCTTAAGGAAAGCCACGTCCACGACGTGCAAATCACCCGCGAAAGCCCGAACTACCGGGTTGGGTAATTTCGCAATCTTCGGAGTAAAACGACGCGCAGCTCTATGGGTTGCGCGTTTTTTTTGATTTCTCAGGGCGCGTCTGTCGTGCCGATGCGCCGCTCCATCAGGCGTTGGAACAGGCGCGGCGACAGGCGGTGGATATACCACGACGCCCGCGCGATGCGCCCGACGGGGATCATCGGGGTCTTACGTTTCACCCCGCGCAAGATCACGCGCGCTGCGGCCTCGGGCGTCATGTAATCGACGCCGTCCGTGGCAGAGCCGGGGCGTGCGATGCCGTCGTCTTGGCGCTCGGCCTGCCCGATATTGGTGGCCACGAAAGAGGGTGCTGCGATCTGCACGCGCACGCCATGACGCGCCTCTTCTGAGCGCAGCGAGCTGAAAAACCCTCCGAGCGCGTGTTTTGAGGCGGCATAGGCGGTGCGATGATACAGCGGCGAAAACCCTGCCACTGATGAGATCGCCAGATGCGTGCCACCGCTTGCGCGCAGCGGCAGTAGAAATTCGCGCGCCATTGCAACGGCGGCAAAATAGTTGATTTCGAAGACGCGGCGATGGGCGGGCTCGCCAAGCGCCTCGAAGGGGCCGATTTGCGTCACCCCCGCATTGTAGATTACCAAATCAATGTGCGGATGCGTGGCGATAACCTGCGCACAGGCGCGCTTGAGCTGCGCTGGATCGGTCAGGTCGCAGGCAATCGCCTGCTGGCCGGGCATATCACCCAGCCCCGAGATGTCGCGATCCAGAAGAACCACCTGCCAGTCCTCCGAACGTAGCGCCGCCGACAGTGCGCGCCCCAAGCCTCCAGCGCCGCCCGAGATGACGGCGACGGGCGCGCTCATAGCCCCGCCTCACGACACCACAGGTCGAACACCTCGGCGCTGCTGAGTTCGGGCGTGTAGCCGAAATCGCGTTTCAGCGCATCATTAGCCAGCACCGGACGATATTGCAAAAACCGTACCTGCTCAGGCCCATAGCGGCTAAGCCGTAGCGGATGGGCCAGCGCCAAAGCCGTCTTAATTAGACCCGCGGGTAGGGTGCGCACGGGTTTGCCCAAGCGCCGTGCGAGGTCGCGCACCCCAAGCGCACCATCGCCCGCCACGTTGTAAATCCCCGCCGGCCCGTCAGTGGCCGCGCGCTGCAAAATGCGTGCCAGATCATGGGTCCAGATAAAGACGAACGGGCTATCCGCGCCCCGGATCGCGAGCAGGCGGGGCTTGCGAAATAGAGCGGTGATCTGGTTGTCGGTGCCAGCCCCCAGCACCGTGCCGACCCGCAACACGACCTGTTCCAGCGCCGGGTGCGCGGCACGGGCCTGTGCCAGCATTTCCTCAACCTGACGCTTGTGATCGGCATAGGCAAACGCGACATTGCCCCGCAGCGCATCATCTTCGCGCAGCGGCACGGGGTTGTCGGCGTGATAGCCATAGGCGGCGCCCGACGAGGTCACGACAAGGCGGCGCACACCATTTGCAAGCGCGGCCTCCAACACCTTGCGCGAGCCTTCAACATCGACCGCATGAGCCAGATCGCGCCCCATGCCCGGACCGGGTGTCACGATAGAGGCGAGATGCACGATCACCTCGGGACGCTCGGCGGCGATCACGCGGGCAGGGGCGTCGGTGGTCACATCAAGAGCCACGAAACGCACCGCTTCGGGCAGATCCGCGGGCGCCTTGAGATCGGTTGCGATCACCTCATGCGCGCCGCCCGCCAGTTGTGCCATCAGCGCGCGTCCGATCATGCCACCCGCGCCGGTTATCAGGATCTTCGTCATCGTGCGGCCTCCTTGCGCACCATGAGGGTGGACAGGGTAAATCCTGCGATGATGTGCCAGATGCCCCAGAAGGCGGCGACGATGGCCATGCCGCCAAGCCCTCCGAAGAACGCAAAGATCAGCACCAAACCAAGGCCGGAATTCTGAATCCCCGTCTCGATTGTGACGGAGCGGCGATCATAGGGCGACAGCCCCGCCAGCGTCGCCATGCCATAGCCCCCCGCAAAAGCCAGTGCGTTATGAAGCACAACCAACCCAGCAATCAGCCCGACAAATTGCAGGAAATAGGACCAGTTCGCGGCGAGCGAGAGCAGAACAAACGCCAAGAATATCCCCATCGACACCCATTTCAGCGGCCCACGCAACCGTGCGGTAATATCGGGGCGCGCTTGGTTCAGCGCGATCCCCGCCAGCAGCGGCAGCAACAGCATAACGACGACGGTGATCGCCACTTGCACAGGGTCGATTGAGGTTTCATGCAGCAGCGCGCGGGTCGGGCCATAGAGGCTGCCCCAAAAGGCGATGTTCAAGGGTGTCAGCACAATCGCGGCGGCCGTCGAAAACGCCGTGAGCGACACCGACAGCGCGGTATTGCCGCCCGCGCGATGGGTGAAAAAGTTCGACACATTGCCACCGGGACAGGCCGCCACAAGGATCAACCCCAACGCAATCGAGGGGCGCGGCTGCATCACGCTGACCAGTGCAAATGTCAGCGCCGGCAACACGAAGAACTGCGAGGCAAACCCCACGATCAGCGATTTCGGGCGCGCCAGCAGCGCACGAAAATCGCGCGGTGCCAGATCTATCGCGACGGAGAACATCACGATGCCAAGGATCGCATTGAGCAAGTGCAACGAAGCGGGGCTGAAATTCAGATGGATCGCATCAAGCCCGGTCATGCCGCGCCTCCCTTGCCAAGGGCCTTGATCCAGCCGGTGACGGCGCGCCGGTATGTCGCTTTGTCGACGTAGTAGGCCATGCGGGCGAGGTTGAGATAGGCCATGCCACCGGTGGCGCGCTCAAACCCGCGCGCTTTTTCGGCGTGCAGTTTCTTTGCCGCCTCTGCGCCCTCACGCAGACCGCGAATGTAGCGCGCGACCATCTCGGCTTGCTCATGACGGCCCTGCCAGCCAAGCCCGCTGGCCTCAAGCATGCCCAGCACAAAGATATCGTCGCGCTCGGGATGCATCGCGTTGAGATACAGATGGGGTGCATCGCCCTGCCAGTTCAGCAACTTTGGGTCGATGAACGGGTAGTGCAGTTTGTAGCCGGTTGCCGCGAGGATCATGTCGTAATCGGCCTGCGTGCCGTCTTTGAAATGCACCGTATGGCCCTCAAGGCGCGCAATATCGGGGCGCACGTTCAGATCACCGTGCCCGGCGTGAAACAGCACCAACGAATTCACCACAGGATGGCTTTGATAGAGTTTATAATCGGGCTTGGGGAAGCCGTATTTCGTGGGGTCGCCGACAAACCATTTCAGGATCGTGCCATCAATCCGCCGCTTGAGCCACATCGGCAAACGGATAGCCCCGCCCATCGTATCGGCGGGTTTGCCAAAGACGTATTTGGGCACGAAATAATAGCCGCGCCGCACCGACAGATCGCAGCTGGTCCCGTGATGGATCGCATCCACCGCGATGTCGCAACCCGAATTCCCCGCGCCCACCACCAACACGCGCTTGCCCTTGAATTGCTCGGGGTCGCGATAGGCCGAGGAATGGATCAACTCGCCCGCGAAGTTGCCGGGAAACTCGGGCATGTTCGGCTCGCTCAGCGTGCCATTGGCGATCAGCAGCCCGGCGAACACCTCCTCATGCTCGCCGCTCGCATCGCGCCAGTGAATGCGCCAACCCTCGCCATCGCCGCCCAGAGGCTCGGCCCGCGTGACCTGCGCGCCGAAATGGTAAAACCGGCGCAGATCGAAATGATCGGCGAAGTCGCGGAAATAGCGCGCCATCTCGCGGTGGCTGGGGTATTCCGCCACCTCCTCGCGCATCGGGAAATCGGTAAATTCCGTCATCCGCTTGGACGAAATCAGATGCGCGCTTTGATACATCGTCGAAAGCGGCCCCTCGATATCCCAAAGCCCGCCCACATCGCTGTGCACCTCAAAGCCTTGAAACGCGACTCCCTGTTCGCGCAATACCTTGGCTGCGGCCAGACCCATGGGGCCCGCGCCGATAAGGGCGAATTTGCCCCGCGTGTCTGTCATGCTATATCTCCTCCCAGAGATCTCTTAAATTGAACGAATGTTCAAAATAAGCAAGCCCCTGCGTGATGACAGTTAAAAAAGAGAAAAAGCAAAGACTTAGGGCGCCATCCAAGCGATCCCTCGCGAGTCGTTCACGAATTCTCGATGCCGCAGAAGTGGTTTTTGCGCGCGATGGATTCGAAGGGGCGAAGGTGCGCGACATTGCCGCTGCCGCCGAGGCGCCCTTAGGTCTGGTGCATCATCACGGGGGCGGTAAAGAGGCGCTGTTTCGTGAGGTGGTCGAGCGGCGCGCCGAGGCACTGTCGCGGCTGCGACTGGCCGCACTCGAGCAGGCGAAATCAGATGGGGCGTTGACGCTAAGTGCAATCCTGCGTTGCTTTTTTCAGCCCTATCTGGAAAAGGCCGAGGGCGGGGATGCGCAATGGCTGGCCTATGCGCGCCTTGTGGCAATGGTCTCTGCCGATCCCGCATGGGCCAAGATTTCGGCCGAGCTGTTTGACCCGACCGCGCAACGTTTCATCGACGAAATCGCGGGGCTGTACCCGCAGGCGGGGCGCGCGCAGGCGGCCGAGGCCTTTGTCTATTCGGTCGCGGCACTTTTGGCGTTCCTGACAGCGCAATGGCGCGTGTCGGCTTTGTCAGAGGCGGCAGGGGCGCAAGTTACGATTGACGGGCTGGTGGCGTTTTGCGCTGCTGGGTGTCAGGCGCGGTTGGAGCAAGGATAGGGCACTGGCGCATCATGATGAGTAAGCTGAAACGCCTTGAAATTTAGGGGTTTATCGTGAATAGCACGCGATAAGGGTGCGGCCGAAACGCTCTGCGAATTGCTTGAGGAATGGAATGCAAGATTATGGAAAATAGACATAAAGTGCTTTCCTGTCAGGTGCGCAGATGACCCCGGCCGCCCGCATCGCCGCAGCGATTTCACTGTTGGATCGCATCGCATCAGGTGACCCGGCAGAGCGCGCGTTAACCAATTGGGCGCGTACAAACCGCTATGCAGGTTCTAAGGATCGCGCCGCAATCCGTGATCACGTCTTCGATGCGCTGCGCTGCCGTGGCTCGTTCGCAGCGCTTGGCGGAGGGGAGCAGGGCCGCGCGCTGATGCTGGGCATGATGCGCGCACAACTGATTGATCCTGATGCGCTTTTTACAGGTGAGGGCTATGCGCCGCAGCCCCTCACTGACACCGAGCGCGCCGCCTTTGAGGCCGCCGCACCCGAGAATATCGCAGCGCTTGACTGGCCCGCATGGCTGCGGCCGATTTTGCAGGCCGATTTGGGCGCTGATTACCCTGCGATTTCGCAAGCGATGCGTGCGCGCGCGCCGGTTTTTCTGCGCGTGAACCTAGCGCATGGCACGCGCGATCAGGCACAAACCGCCCTTGCAGGCGAAGGCATTATCGCTCAACCCCATGTCTTGGCTGAAACGGCGCTTGAGGTAACCCAAGGCGCGCGTTTGATCCAGCGCTCGCAGGCCTATTTAAATGGTTTGGTCGAGCTGCAAGATGCCTCGTCGCAGGCTGCTGCAGCGTTGTTACCTTTGGCACCCGGTGACCGCGTGCTTGATTATTGCGCGGGCGGGGGCGGCAAGGCCTTGGCAATAGCCGCCGCCTGTCCGCAAGCCCGGATTTTTGCACATGACGCCGATCCGGGCCGAATGCGCGATTTGCCCGCTCGCGCGAAGCGCGCCGGTGCGCGCATAACACAACGTCCGCCCGGTGATCCGGGGGCAGGCTATGACGTCGTTTTGGTCGATGCGCCCTGTTCGGGTTCGGGCACATGGCGGCGCACGCCAGAGGCGAAATGGCGTCTTGATCCCGCGCGCTTGTCTGAGCTTTGCGCGCTACAGGCTCAGATCTTGATGGCGGCCGCGGATTTGGTCGCGCCGGAAGGGGCGTTGGCGTATATGACATGTTCCGTGTTACAGGCGGAAAATGAAGATCAGCTTAATAAAATCGCTGATTATGGCTGGTCCGTGGAGATCGCGCGTCGATTTTCGCCGCAGTCTGGCGGGGACGGATTTTTTGCGGCTGTGCTGCGTCGGAGTCAGGGCGCTCGATAAAATTTCTCTTAGATTGACTCAATCAAAGGTTGTGTTTTTATGGCCGTTAATGCGGCTTTAATCCTTTATGCCCGCATATAGTAAGGACGATTCTGAGAGGATTTCCTGCGTGGCGAATAGTAATGTGACATTGCAGCCGATGACCCGCACGATGGCGCTCCTTGCGCCGGGCGGAATTTATCTGGCTTTTGCGGCGGTCATCGCGGCGGGGATTGGGGTGTTGGTGCCAGATCGCCTGACGATGTGGGCGATGTTTTCCACCTCTGGCACATTGTTCGTTGTCGCGGGCGCAACACGGGTTGCGTGTCTCTATCAACGCAGCCGCCAAACCCGGATGCATCGTCTGATTTCAGAGTTTATCGCCCATGATGCGTCGCCTTCGTTCACAACGGATGCAGATGGCGAAATCGGGTTTCAAAACCGTGCCGCTCTAGAGCGGTTCGGCTCACGCGGGGGGCAGGTTTTGGCGCGCTCTCTGGGGGAATTGTTTGCTAATCCCGCGACAGTTTTGCGCCGCTTACAAAGCAAGGCATCAGCCTTGGGCGCGGCGCGCGAGGATCTGGTGACGCGGCGCGGCCATGTGCGTTTGTCGGTCCATCAAATCGGGGACGATGGCTTTTTGTGGCGTCTCGAGGATATGGCAGAGCGCCCTATCGGGGGGCGTGGTGCGGAAACGATTAGCCTGCCAATGCTGACAGCTTCCGAGAATGGCACGATTCTATTCATGAACGAGACGATGCGCCGTCTCGTCGGGGAACGGATGCGCACGCTTGAGCGGATATTCACGGATTTGCCGCTGCGCTCGGGCGAAACCCACGAAATTACGACGCCTGATGGAAAAGTTCGTGCGACTGTCGCGCAGATTGATGGCGGGGGTGGTCGTTCGGAAATCTATCTTTTGCCGATAGAGACAGGCCAGACACCGACAGATGCAGGCGGCTTTGAAAATCTGCCCGTGGCGCTGATGAAGCTTGGCGCGCATGGCGAAGTCACGGCCATCAACCGGGCGGCACGCGGGTTGCTGGGAAAAACGGCGCTGGATGTTCATTTATCAGAAATTCTTGAAGGACTAGGTCGCCCTGTCGGAGATTGGGTCGCCGACGCGCTTGAGGGGCGGGCAGACCGTCGCCCCGAAGTGCTGCGTGCGCGGCGTGGCGACAAAGAAGTGTTCTTGCAAGTAACGCTCGCGCGCATTGTCGAGGGCGGACGTGCTGGTTTGATGGCGGTGCTCTCAGATGCCACCCAACTTAAAACCCTTGAGGCGCAGTTTGTTCAAAGCCAAAAGATGCAAGCTATCGGTCAGCTCGCAGGTGGCGTGGCGCATGATTTCAACAATCTTCTGACCGCCATTTCGGGACATTGCGATCTGTTGATGTTGCGCCATGACAAAGGCGATTCCGATTTTGCCGATCTGGATCAGATTAGTCAGAATGCCAATCGGGCGGCCTCTCTTGTCGGCCAATTGCTGGCGTTTTCGCGCAAGCAAACGCTGAAGCCTCAGGTCATTGATTTGCGTGATACGCTGTCGGACATGACGCATTTGCTCAATCGTTTGGTTGGAGAAAAAGTGCTTCTGACGCTGGAACATGACTCTGAATTGTGTGCAATCCGGGCCGATAAACGCCAGCTAGAACAAGTGCTTATGAATCTCGTAGTTAATGCGCGCGATGCGATGCCGGGCGGCGGAGAAATTAAAATTGAAACTGGAAACCTGCACCTTATCCAAGACGTGCCGCGCGATCGCGTGACGGTTCCCAAGGGCGATTATGTTGCCGTCAAGGTGTCGGATGAGGGGACGGGGATTGCAGCGGACAAGTTAGGAAAAATCTTCGAACCTTTCTTCACAACGAAACGCATCGGTGAAGGTACGGGTCTGGGGCTTTCGACGGCGTACGGCATTATCAAGCAGACGGGCGGATATATCTTTTGCGACACCGTGGTAGGGTCTGGGACGTGCTTTACAATCTATCTTCCGGTCCATGACCGTGTGCCGCAAAGCGACGCAGAGGTTCCCAAATCGTCTGGGGCTCGCGCGCCCTCTGACATGGCCATTCAGGGCAACGCCACGGTGCTTTTGGTGGAGGATGAGGCGCCCGTTCGCGCATTTGCATCGCGCGCGCTAAAACTGCGTGGCTATTGCGTACTTGAAGCGGAAAATGCTGAAGAAGCGCTGGAAATGCTGGGTGCGCCTGATCTCGATGTCGATATTTTTGTAACTGACGTGATTATGCCAGGGATGGATGGGCCAACATGGGTCACCGAAGCACTCAAAACGCGCCCTGGCACAAAGACAGTCTTCATGTCGGGCTATGCTGAAGACGTGTTCCAAAACGGAGATTGTCCGGTGGAAAACTCTGTCTTCCTGCCCAAACCCTTCTCGCTGAGTGAATTAACAGCCACAGTACAAAACCAATTGGGATGATCACCCCAACGATTCGTACAGCTTGAAATCACTTTTCATAGCTTGGGTTAGCGCGGCCTGCGTTGTCTCTGACAGCGTCACATCCACTGCCGGAGGAACGTTCACACGCGGCAAAGTGATCGCAAAATCAAGCTGATCTTCAAGGAAATGTACGAATCTATCAATTTGATCGTATCGAAAAATCGTATCCACTGCGCATGTTCCCGGGGCATCACACAGGAACTCTGACTGGCTAGAGAAATTTGCGTGAGCAGGGCGAGAGGGTGAGATGTAATCTTGAGCAAACTGTTCGAATGTGCGTCCAATCATCGGATGATCCGGGTCTTCATCATCGTCTCGTAGTCGAAAGCGATACCAAGATCGCAACCAGTCAATCGGCTGGCGCATTAACGCGACGGTGGTGAACGCCTCGCCGCTTTTTTGCGCCAAATATGGCGCTAAGTAACCTTGGAAGTCCTGCGCTGAGGTATGTTTGAGTTCTGCGGGGCGCAGAATTGCAACATCTGCGAGCGGCTCAAGTGCGGCTTCAATTGCCGAAGATCCCGCCTTAGGCGTCGCAAGAAAAACGAGCTTTTGCTTCCAAAATATCAGCATTTTATGCCTCGCGAACGTAAAAATCATCCCTCCATACCGATTGCAGGTTAAACGGTAAACCTTTCATTAAGTATGTCGTGACAATCTGGTGTCGTTAGAAACTTCTTGCAATGTTCTTCATTTGTACACATAAGGTGGCAAGAACATAAAGTGAACGGATCGCGTCGGGCCGCATTGCCGCCGCATCCTGTCTGTGGGATAAGGACTGGGACAATGGCAGCAGCGAAAATTCTCGAGATGGAAAAACACAACAAGGCGGATAAGCAAAAGGCGTTGGATTCGGCGCTTGCGCAGATTGAGCGGCAATTCGGTAAAGGCTCGATCATGAAGCTCGGGGGCGACACGCCCGCGCGCGAGATCGAAGCGACATCGACGGGCTCCCTTGGTCTCGACATTGCGCTTGGTATCGGTGGCTTGCCGAAGGGGCGGATTGTTGAGATTTACGGGCCTGAAAGCTCGGGCAAAACGACCCTGACGCTGCATGCGATTGCAGAAGAACAAAAAAAAGGTGGCGTTTGTGCCTTTGTGGATGCGGAACATGCGCTTGATCCGCATTACGCGCGTAAACTTGGTGTCGAGCTGGAAGATCTGTTGATCTCGCAGCCAGATACTGGCGAGCAGGCGCTTGAGATTGTCGATACGCTGGTGCGCTCAGGCGCTGTCAGCATGGTCGTTGTCGATTCGGTTGCGGCGCTGACGCCAAAGTCTGAAATTGAGGGCGATATGGGCGACCATACGGTCGGCGCGCAGGCCCGTTTGATGAGTCAAGCGATGCGCAAGTTGACTGCGTCGATTGGGCGCTCAAATTGCATGGTGGTTTTTATTAACCAGATTCGCATGAAAATCGGGGTTATGTTCGGCTCGCCTGAAACGACGTCGGGCGGCAATGCGCTGAAATTCTACGCCTCGGTGCGTCTGGATATCCGCCGCATCGGCGCGATCAAGGATCGCGATGAGGTGGTAGGCAACCAGACCCGTGTGAAAGTTGTTAAGAATAAGGTGGCGCCGCCCTTCAAGCAGGTCGAATTTGACATCATGTATGGTGAGGGCATTTCCAAGATGGGCGAGCTCGTCGATCTGGGCGTAAAGGCCGGGATTGTTGAAAAATCGGGTGCTTGGTACTCCTACGGTGATGAGCGGATCGGGCAGGGGCGTGAAAATGCCAAAACTTTCCTACGCGAGCACCCTGATCTTGCCTATGAGATCGAAGATAAGATCCGCGCCAGCCATGGTCTTGAATTTGGCGACACGGGCGAAGATGATGCGCTGACCGAGGAATAAATTCGTCGCAAAACATGATTGAGACAGGCCGGGCCATGTGCTCGGCCTTTTCACTTGCTGGACAGCACGCAGGGGCGGCGTTACACGGGAGCGAACCAGCTCGATCAGGCGAGATAGACATGCCCAGCCTTAATGAAATTCGCTCCACGTTTCTGAACTTTTTTGAGCGCAACGGTCACCGTATCGTTGACAGCTCTCCGATCGTTCCACGCAACGACCCGACCTTGATGTTTACCAACTCCGGCATGGTGCAGTTCAAAAACTGTTTCACCGGCGTGGAAAAGCGCGATTATGTGCGCGCGACTTCGGCGCAGAAATGCGTGCGCGCCGGGGGCAAGCATAACGATCTCGACAATGTCGGATACACGGCGCGCCACCATACATTCTTTGAAATGCTGGGGAATTTCTCCTTTGGTGATTATTTCAAAGAGGGTGCGATCCCTTTCGCTTGGGAGTTGCTCACTAAGGATTTCGACATTCCGAAGGATCGCCTTTTGGTAACCGTCTATCACACCGATGATGAGGCGGCGCAGATGTGGAAAAAGGTTGCGGGCCTGCCAGACGAGCGTATCATCCGCATTCCCACGAATGACAATTTTTGGCAAATGGGTCCGACCGGCCCTTGCGGACCTTGCACCGAGATTTTCTTTGATCACGGCGACAAGATCTGGGGCGGCCCTCCGGGCAGTGCCGATGAAGACGGCGACCGGTTTATCGAGATCTGGAACCTCGTTTTTATGCAGAACGAGCAGTTCGAAGACGGCTCGATGCGCGCGCTCGATATGCAGTCGATCGATACTGGCATGGGGTTGGAGCGGATTGGCGCGTTGCTGCAGGGCAAGCACGACAATTACGACACCGATCTGATGCGCCATCTGATCGAAGCCTCGGCCAATGCGACGTCGAGCGACCCTGATGGTCCGGGCAACGTGCATCATCGCGTGATTGCCGATCACCTGCGTTCGACCTCGTTCCTGATTGCCGATGGGGTGATGCCAGCCTCGGACGGGCGCGGTTATGTGCTGCGCCGCATCATGCGCCGCGCGATGCGGCATGCGCATTTGCTGGGGGCGAAAGATCCGGTGATGTATCGCCTCGTGCCCGCTTTGGTGCGCGAGATGGGCGCGGCTTATCCTGAATTGGGCCGCGCGCAGGCGTTGATCGAAGAGACGCTGCTGTCGGAAGAAACGCGGTTCAAGACGACGCTGGATCGCGGCTTGAAGCTGCTTGATGAGGCGTTGGTGGACTTGCCCGAGGGCACGAAATTGCCCGGCGAAACCGCGTTCAAACTGTATGATACTTACGGTTTCCCGCTGGATCTGACGCAGGATGCGCTGCGCGAAAAGGCGCGTGAGGTTGATACCGAGGGCTTTGATAGCGCGATGGCCGAGCAAAAGGCCAAAGCGCGCGCAAGCTGGTCTGGTTCGGGCGAGGCCCCGGATGCGGCGATCTGGTTCGATATAGCCGAGAAATCCGGCACGACCGAATTTTTGGGCTATGACACCGAAAGCGCCGAGGGTCAGATCGTAGCGCTGGTCGTGGACGGCGCGCGCGCGGATGCCGCGCAGGGCAAGGTGCAGATCGTCACCAACCAGACGCCGTTTTATGCCGAAAGCGGCGGTCAGGTTGGCGATCAAGGTGAGATCGTGACCGAGACCGGCAAAGCGCGTGTGAGCGACACGAAAAAGGTCGCGGGCGTGTTTATCCATTTTGCCGATGTTATCGAGGGTGAAATCGCAGTGGGCCAGGGTGCGCGTCTCGAGGTTGACCATGCACGCCGCAGCGCTATTCGCGCCAATCACTCGGCCACGCACCTGCTGCACGAGGCTTTGCGCCGCGCCTTGGGCGATCATGTCGCGCAGCGCGGCTCGCTCAATGCGGCGGATCGTCTACGGTTCGATTTCTCGCATAACAAAGCGATGAGTGCGGATGAAATTACAAAGATCGAGCGCGAAGTGAATGAATTCATTCGCCAAAACACGCCGGTTGAAACGCGACTTATGACGCCCGACGATGCGCGCGAGCTGGGGGCTCAGGCGCTATTTGGTGAGAAATACGGCGACGAGGTGCGCGTTGTCTCGATGGGCACGCAGCCCGGTTCGGGCAAGGGCACACGCGGTGATGTTTATTCGCTGGAACTGTGCGGGGGCACGCATGTGACGCGCACAGGCGATATCGGCAGCTTTGTTTTGACGGGTGAGACGGCGTCGTCTGCTGGCGTGCGCCGGATTGAGGCGCTGACAGGTGATGCCGCTATGTCCGAGTTGCGGCGTCGCGATCTTTTGCTATCAGATATGGAATCGCTGCTGAAAGTGAGCGAGCAAGACGCCCTTGCGCGGCTGCAAGCGATCCTGGATGAGCGCAAGGCGCTGAGTAATGAGGTTGCGCAATTGCGCCGCGAACTCGCGATGGGCGGTGGTGCCTCGGGTGGTTCGGAAACGCTAGAAATCAATGGGTTGAAGTTCATTCCTCAAGTCGTTTCCGGCGTGACTGGCAAGGATTTGCCTGGCATTGTTGACGCGCTCAAAGAGCAGATCGGCAGCGGTGTGATCCTTGTGGTTGCTGACACCGGCGGCAAGGCGGCGGTTGCGGCGGGCGTGACATCGGATCTGACCGAACGCGCCAGCGCGGTGGATATGGTCAAGGCGGCGGCGGTTGCGCTTGGCGGCAAAGGCGGCGGTGGTCGCCCCGACATGGCGCAGGCGGGCGGGGCGGATCCGTCCAAATCCGATGACGCGGTCGCGGCGGTGAAATCTTATCTGGAGGGCTTGTGATGGCTGGAGCGTATTGGATTGCACATGTGAAGGTGACGGACCCGGAGGCCTACGGCAAATACGCCCAAGGCGCGGGGCCTGCGATCGCCAAGCATGGCGGCAAGTTTCTGGCGCGCGGTACGCGCTACGTTCAGCTTGAGGGCAATGATCGTTCTCGCAATGTGTTGGCATGGTTCCCCAGCCTTGAGGCTGCGGAAACCTGTTATCACTCGGATGAATACCAAGCCGCTTTGGCCCATGCCAAAGGTGCGTCCGAGCGCGATTTGATGATCCTTGAGGCCAGTGACGAGCTTTAAGATCGTCTTGCAACGTATTGATAGGAAATAGAGAATGTGCCGTTGGGCCGCCTATGTCGGAGAGCCGATCTTCATCGAAGACATTGTCAGCCGCCCCGGCCATTCGCTGATCCATCAAAGCCAATGTGCCACGATGTGTCACACCGCGATTAACGCCGATGGGTTTGGCGTGGCGTGGTATGGCGAGCGCCCTGAACCGGGGCTGTATCGCGATGTAATGCCCGCTTGGTCGGATCCGAACTTGCGCTCGCTCACCGAGACTGTGAAATCGGGGCTGTTTCTGGCCCATGTGCGCGCTTCGACAGGGTCTGCGACCTCGCGCAACAATTGCCACCCGTTTCGCCATGGCCGTTGGTCCTTCATGCATAACGGGCAGATCGGCGGCTATGACGGGTTTCGCCGCGCCGGTGAGATGATGATCCCCGAAAGCCTGTATCCCGAACGCCGTGGTGCCACCGATAGCGAGGCGCTGTTTTTGGTCGCGATGGCCGAGGGGATGGAGGCTGATCCGAAATGTGCGCTTGAACGGGCCACCGCGCGCTTTGAAACGCTGGCGCGCGAACGCGGTGCGGCTCCGTATATGCGGCTGACGGCGGCGTTTTCTGATGGCGTGCGCCTGTATGCGGTGCGCTATGCGAGCGATGATCACGCGCCCTCGCTGTATCACCGCTGGTCGGATACGCGCCGGGGACGCGCAGTGGTGTCTGAGCCGCTGGAGGTCGATGAAAGCGATTGGCACGAGGTGCCGCCGGGCACGTTTTGCACCTTTGAGGGCAAGCGCGTGAGCATCGAGCCGTTTGCGCCTGTGCGTATGCCTCTTGCGTCGTGAACACCATGCGCAGTCGCACTCTCAAAAGGGCTGGACGGCGCGGCACGTCGGGTCTAGGGTTTGCTTCATGAGAACCGAGAGCATCATCATTTGCTGCATTATCCGCTGACATCTGTCACGCGGGCCGGTCTTCTCTTTCCAAAATTGCCATGACCTTGTAAGCCCGCCGGCAGGTTCAGCTTTGCCTATTGCGAGGACATATGACCCAGATCCGTTTGCGCAACTCCATGACCCGCAAGGTCGAGGATTTCACGCCCATCGACGCGCAAAACGTGCGGATGTATCTGTGCGGCCCGACGGTCTATGACCGCGCTCACTTAGGCAATGCGCGCCCGGTCGTGGTGTTTGACGTGCTCTATCGGCTGTTGCGACATGTGGCCAAGGAAAATGGCTGGGGCAAGATCACCTATGTGCGCAATTTCACCGACGTTGATGACAAGATCAACGCGACCGCTTTGGCGCGCCAGAAGGCGGGGGCAGAGGGCTCGTTAGAGGATCTCATCCGCGCGCGCACCGAGGAAACCATCGGCTGGTATCACGCCGATATGGACGCGCTCGGCGCGCTGCGTCCGACCTATGAGCCGCGCGCGACCGATTATATCGGCGCGATGATCGCGATGATTGAAAAGCTGGTCGGCGAGGGTCACGCCTACGCCGCCGAAGGCCATGTGCTGTTCCGCGTGCGCAGCTATCAGAAGTACGGCGCGCTCTCGGGGCGCACCGTCGATGACATGATCGCAGGCGCGCGGGTTGAAGTCGCGCCCTTCAAAGAAGACCCGATGGATTTCGTGCTCTGGAAGCCCTCGGATGCCAACGAACCCGGCTGGGACAGCCCTTGGGGGCGCGGGCGTCCGGGCTGGCATATCGAATGCTCGGCGATGAGCTACGAGCTGCTGGGCGCGTCTTTCGACATCCACGGCGGCGGCATTGATCTGCAATTCCCCCACCACGAAAACGAGATCGCGCAAAGCTGCTGCGCCCATCCCGAAGGCAGCTTCGCGAACTATTGGGTGCATAACGAGATGTTGCAGGTCGAGGGCAAGAAAATGTCCAAGTCTTTGGGCAATTTCTTTACCGTGCGCGATTTGCTGGATCAGGGTGTGCCGGGTGAGGTGATCCGGTATATCTTCTTAAGGACGCACTACTCGAAAACGATGGATTGGACCGACGAGAAGAGACGCGACGCCTACAACCGCTTGTATCGTTGGAGAGAAGAACTCACCGGAGTTAAACCAAGTAAACCCGATGAAAAAATTATTGATGCTCTCGCCAATGATTTGAATACGAGCGAGGCCGCGAGGCTCCTGGACGTAATTTTTCTTCAGTGGATGCAGAGCAAATCTGATGTTTCTAGTCCCCGCGAGACGGAAGCAAACGAAGCAAAATTTGTCGCTTCTGCGCATCTTTTGGGTTTGCTGCTTCCGACGACTGGAGAATGGTTTTCTAAACAATTTGATTTTGGCGTTCTTGAGAATCAACTTTCAGAGCTTCGCGACACCGCGATGGAGACCAAGGACTTCTCCAAGCTCGATGCTATGAAGCAGGTGCTCGTTGCGGCAGGTGTCGAGGTCCGCATGTCAAAGGCCGGGGTGGAATTGCTGCCCGGTCCGGATTTCGACCCAGCCAAGCTGGAGGGGCTGTGATGGTGCTCGGAACAGAGGTTCGCCCCCGGCCCGAGGGTGGGGGCATCTTCGCCCCCGCCCTGGGGGGCGGGTCGGGGGCGAACCGGATCGCAAGCGATCCGGTTGCGAGCGTTGCCACGGGCGTCTCACTTGGCGCACGATATTTCTGTGATGAGGGCGCAAAATCATGACCAAGCAACGCCTCTACCTTTACGACACCACTCTGCGCGATGGTCAGCAGACGGCGGGGGTACAGTTCTCGGTGCCTGAAAAGATCGAGATTGCGCAGGCGCTTGACGGTATCGGGATTGATTATATTGAGGGCGGCTGGCCCGGCGCGAACCCGACCGATAGCGATTTCTTCGACGCGCGGCCCCAAACCCGCGCCACCTTTACCGCCTTTGGCATGACCAAACGGGCAGGGCGCTCGGCGGGGAATGACGATGTGCTGGCAGGGGTGATGAATGCCAATACGCCCGCCGTGTGCCTTGTGGGCAAGACGCATGATTTCCACGTCACGGCGGCGCTGGGGATCACGCTGGACGAGAACCTCGAAAACATCCGCGCAAGCGTTGCCCATATGGTGGCTCAAGGCCGCGAGGCACTGTTTGACGCCGAGCATTTCTTTGACGGCTATAAGGCGAATCCCGATTATACGCTGCAATGCTGTCAGGCGGCGCATAAGGCGGGCGCGCGCTGGATCGTTCTGTGTGATACCAATGGCGGCACGCTGCCTGCCGAGATCGCGCAGATCGTGGGCGCGGTGATCGCGGCGGGCATTCCGGGCGATCACTTGGGTATCCATTGCCATGACGATACCGGCAATGCCGTGGCCGGGAGCCTGGCCGCGATTGAGGCCGGGGTGCGTCAGGTGCAGGGCACGCTGAACGGGCTGGGCGAGCGCTGCGGCAATGCCAATCTGATCTCGCTGATCCCAACGTTGCTGCTGAAGGACCCCTACGCCTCCACGCTGGAAACCGGCATTTCGGCCGAGGCGCTGGCCGGTCTCACCAAACTCTCGCGCAAGCTCGACGATATTTTGAACCGCGTGCCGCTGCGTAGCGCGCCTTATGTCGGGGCCTCGGCGTTTACGCATAAGGCGGGGCTGCATGCCAGCGCGATCCTGAAAGACCCCTCGACCTATGAACATATCGACCCCGCTGTGGTCGGCAATACGCGCCTCATCCCGATGTCCAATCAGGCGGGCCAGTCCAACCTGCGTGCGCGGTTGAAATCCATGGGCATTGAGGTGGCGCGCGACAACCCTGCGCTGCCCCGCATCCTCAATCTGATCAAAGAGCGCGAGGATCAGGGCTACGCCTATGACGGCGCGCAGGCCAGTTTCGAGCTGCTCGCGCGGGCCGAACTGGGCCAGCTGCCGCAGTTCTTCGAGGTCAAGCGCTATAAGGTCACGGTTGAGCGGCGCAAGAACCGCTACGACAAGATGATCTCGATTTCCGAGGCGGTGGTGGTGGTGAAAGTGGCAGGCCAAAAGATGCTGTCGGTAAGCGAGAGCATGGACGATCAGGGCCATGATCGCGGCCCCGTCAACGCGCTGTCCAAAGCACTTAGCAAAGACCTTGGCCCCTATCAAAGCTATATCGACGACATGAAACTGGTCGATTTCCGCGTCCGTATCACCCAAGGCGGCACCGAGGCCGTGACCCGCGTGATTATCGATAGCGAAGACGGGGCCGGGCGGCGCTGGTCCACCGTGGGCGTGTCGCCCAACATAGTCGATGCCAGTTTCGAGGCGCTTCTGGATGCGATGATCTGGAAGCTGCTGCGCGACGGGGCGCAACCGGCATGAGCGATCTGGCCGCCAGTTTGCAAGCCTGTGCCGAAGCCGTGCGCAAGGGCGATCCCGACCGTTTCGCCGCGACCATGGCCACACCCGCGCCGCTGCGCGACCGGCTTTGGCCGCTATATGCTGCCAATCTGGAAATCGCGCGCGCGCCATGGGCGTCGTCCGAGCCGATGGTCTCTGAAATGCGTCTGCAATGGTGGATCGATGCGCTTGAAGGGGTGAGCGAGGGAAGCGAACCGCCCCATGAAATCGGTCCCGCTTTGGTGCAGGTCGCCACGCCCGCGCGCCATCTGATTGCCGTGGCCGAGGCGCGCCGCGCCGATTGCTGGCCCGAGCCGCATGCGGACGCGCCCGCGCTTTGGGCCTATCTCGATCAGACCGCAGGCAGCGTTTATTGGGCCGCTGCCGAGGCGCTTGGTGCAGAGGCACAGGCCGAGGTGACGGTGCGCGCCTTTGGCGCGGCTGCGGGCTTGGCGGCGTTTTTGCAGGCGGTGCCCGAACTGGTTTCGCGCGCCCGCGCTCCGCTGGCAGATCTGTCGGTTAACGCGCTGAAACCACTCGCCCGAGAGGGGCTTGAACGCCTTGATTTCGCACGTAAATCGCGTGCGCTCCAGGGGGATTCGCGCGCCGCACTTTTGCCCGGTTGGCAAGCGCGCGCATTGCTCAAACGGGTCACAGTCGCGCCGGAAACTGTGGCGAAAGGCGGGCTGGAACTGTCAGAATTTTCGCGCAGGGCGGGGCTGTTGCGCGCCGCGTTGCGCGGCGTCTGAGGCGCGATCTGGGTGTTCGTTAGAATTTTAATGATCACCCGTCGTTAAACCCGATCAGAATTTAGCAAATCTTTAGGTCTTGGCGCGATGGTCGCATCAAAGCTGTCCCGAAACGGGCCGGCCAAGATCGCTGACCCCCGTCCGGCCGGAGTATTTGCATGCGCTTTTTGAACAATCTGAAGCTGTCGATCAAGCTTCCTTTGATGCTCGTCGCGATTGCGATGGTGGCGCTGACGATCATGGGTGTTACCGCCTATCGAGAGGCGTATGGATTGCTGCAAAGCGAAGGGTCGGCGCGCTTGGAACGCACCTTGAACGCGCGCGTCGCCAGGATTGAGGGCTGGCAAGACCGGGTGCAAAGCGACCTGCGCTCTCTGGCGGGCAACGCAGTCACCGCGCGCGCGCTGTATGACTTTGATCGCGGTT
The DNA here is from genome assembly GCF_000714545.1 of Thioclava indica. GTDB lineage: Bacteria > Pseudomonadota > Alphaproteobacteria > Rhodobacterales > Rhodobacteraceae > Thioclava > Thioclava indica. The sequence continues at coordinate 37,845 of NZ_AUNB01000014.1, read as the reverse complement.
GGAAACAACTTGGCGACAGCGCGGCCGAGACCGTGGCGCGCGCCTATCGCGACGAGAACCCCAATAGCCCCGAGGCGCGCGCAAAGCTTGATTACGCGAGCGATGCGACTGATTATTCGATCCAACACCGCCGCTATCATGCTGGGTTTCGCACCGAGGCTGCGCAGAAAGGCTACAGCGATCTGTATCTGATCGACCGTAAGGGGGACGTGGTTTATTCGATCAACAAGGATGACGTCTTTGCGTCCGATCTTTCGCAAGGCTTGGGTCCGTTGGCGGTGCTTGCGCAAAAGGGCGCTCAGGCGACGGGCGCGCAGATTTTCACCAGCGAAATTCAGATCGGCGATGGCAATGCCGAGATTCACGCAACGATGCCCGTTGTCAGCGCCAATGGGATGCGTCTTGGGATGGTTGCCGTTCGTATTCCCGCAGCCGATCTTGGGGAAATCATCGGGGGCGATCGCGGATTGGGGGACACTGGACAAGGCTTTATTGTCGATCAGTCCGGGGGCTTACTCAATGCGTTGCGACACCCGGTTGGGGGACTCGGGCTCGGTTCTGTTATAGACACGGATGCCGTCAAAGATGCGCTTGCGGGTGGCAGTGGTTTGATTGAACAGACCGGGCTTGCGGGCCAATCCGTGACGGCCGCCTATATGCCCTTTTCGCTTTTCGGGCGCGCTTACGGTGCGGTGGTTGAACAAGACCAAACCGAATTGTTTGCGCCAGCTACGACGCTCGCGCGCTCAATGCTGTTACATGCGAGTTGGCTGGTTCTGGCGCTCGGGGGCCTCTCGGCCATAATGGCGCGCTCGGTATCTACGCCGTTGCGCCAACTCGGCGCGACGATCCGCGCAATCGCAACGGGAGAGCGGGAACAGCAGGTGCACGGCACGGCACGACGCGATGAGGTGGGCATCATCGCCTATGCGCTTGACGATTTGCGTGCCGACTTGCTTAAAGCCGACGCTGTGCAGCAAGAGGCGCATATCCAAGGCACCGTGTTTCAAAACGCCTCGGCTGCATTGATGATGATCGACCCCGATTTTCGCATCATCCATGTCAATAAAGCGGTGATCAGACTTGTCGCCAGCCAGATTGATGAGTTTCGCAAGGTGACGCCAGATCTTGATGCGGATGCGTTGGTGGGTCGCTCGATGGATGATTTTCATGTGATGCCGGAAAAAGCGCGTGCCATGCTCAACGATCGCGCGCATATGCCGTTCCATGTCGACATCAAGGTTGGCGACGGGCGTTTTGGCGTGGATGTCAGCGAAATCACGGATGAAGCCGACACCATCATCGGGTTCGTGGTGGAATGGCGCGAGGTGACGCAACTGCGTGCGCAGCGGGCGCTGATTGACTCGATTGATGCCCATCAATTGGTTTGCGACATTAATCCAGACTTCTCGATTACACGCTTGAACGACAAAATCTGCGCCATGCTTGGCCCACAGAGTGCCACACTCCTTGGCAAGGATATGCGCAGCATTCTGTCCGCCCCTGATGGCCATGATATTTGGAGCGCGCCGTCCTCGCTAAAGGCTGTGCAGGGCCGGTTTCAGCTTAAAGGTCCAGATGGGCGAAGCCACCTGATCGAGGGGACGATCAACCCGGTTGCCGATCGCAGTGCGCGGATGATGAAAATCGTTCTCATTGCGGTGGATATTACCGCGTCCAATGCCGCGCTTGAGGAGGCGCAAGCGCATAACTCTGCCATGACGGCTGCGCAGAATACCGTCGTAGAGGCGCTGCGCCTTGGGCTGGGCGCGCTTTCGCGCGGAGATCTGAGCACTGAAATTTCTGACGCATTCGATGCGCAATACGAACCCCTTAGAGCCGATTTTAATGCTGCCATCGGCAATCTTTGCGCCGCTATGCAGATTGTAAATGAAAACGCCACAACGATTGATAGCGAGGCACGAGAGATTTCCAATGCGTCCGAAGATCTGTCCAAACGCACGGAACAGCAGGCCGCAACGCTAGAGCAAACCGCTGCCGCGTTGGGGGAGCTGAGCGCTTCGGTGAGTGCGTCGGCTCAGGGCGTTGCCGAAGCAGATCGCGTGGTCTCAGATGCGCGCAAAAGCGCCGAAGATTCCGGTGAAATCGTAAAGCAAGCCGTGTCCGCGATGAGTGAAATCGAGACCAGTTCGCAGCAGATTTCCAAGATCATTGGCGTGATTGACGAAATCGCATTCCAAACCAATCTGCTCGCTTTGAACGCAGGTGTCGAAGCCGCGCGCGCGGGAGAGGCGGGTCGCGGTTTCGCGGTGGTTGCATCTGAGGTGCGCGCTTTGGCGCAACGCTCCTCCGATGCGGCGCGTGAGATCGACACACTTATCACAGCCTCTTCCGATCACGTAACGCGCGGCGTGGATCTTGTCGGGGAAACCGGACATGCGCTTGAGGGAATTCTGGGCTCGGTGCTTGACGTGGCTGGACGGGTTTCGCAAATCGCGCAAAACGCGCGCGAGCAGGCGCTCAGCTTAACAGAAATCAATACAGCGATGGCTCAGCTTGACCAAGTGACCCAGCAGAATGCGGCGATGTTTGAGCAAACCACCGCTGCAAGCCATTCTCTCAATCGCGGCGCGCGCGAACTGAACGAAACGATGCAGCATTTTAAGGTGCCCGTGACATCGGTTGTGCCGACACAGAAACCAAAACCGCAGGCGCCAGTCGTGCATAGCACTTCGCCCATAGCCCCGCCACGCCCGGCGGACCCTTTGCCAGACGCACCGTCCAAACCGATCGTGTCGCACGCACCATCGGTTCAGCAGGGAAATGTCGCGCTCAAGTATGAGGCAAGTGAGGATGACTGGGAGGATTTCTGACATGTCCCGGCCCAAGCGCCTCGTAATTGATCGCTTTAAGGAGACAGCATGCCGGTCAAAAAAGTTCTAATTGTAGATGATTCCGCAACGATCCGTCATCTGATCCGGTCAAGCATTGCCAACGACTCTCGGTTGCAGGTGATTGGCGAGGCCGCCGATCCTTACGAGGCACGCGAAAAGATAAAGCTGCTCAATCCCGATGTTTTGACGCTGGATGTGGAAATGCCGCGTATGAACGGGCTGGAGTTTCTAGAGAAGCTGATGCGATTGCGGCCGATGCCTGTCATTATGGTGTCGACGGAAACACATAAAGGCTCGGCCGCAGCTTTAGAGGCGCTGTCTCTGGGAGCTGTGGAATGTATCGGGAAACCGCGCGTAGAGGCGACGGCAGACGCTTTCTGGAATTTGGCGGACCTGCTGGTCGCTGCTGCAAATGCGCGGTTGCACACCGCAGGCCCCCGCCCAAAACTCACACCCGCCACAGGGTTTGATTGGAATGGAAACGTCATTCTTGTGGGCTCCTCGACCGGTGGCGTTGATGCGCTGGAAACCCTTCTGTCGGAGTTTCCGGAAAACTGTCCGCCAACGGTGATCACGCAACATATGCCCGAGACGTTTTTGGCCAGCTTCGCGGCACGGTTGCAACGCCAAATCGTGCCACAATTTGCGCTCGCTAGCCCCCAAGCACCGCTTGAGCAGGGCCGCGTATACCTTGCGCCCGGTGGTGCGCACCATCTTGCGCTGACGCGCGGGGAGCCTGCTCTGTGTAAGCTTGTCGCGGGTGACAAACGCAGCGGACATCGACCGTCAGTGGATGTCTTGTTCGAGTCTGCCCAGTTTCTTGGTGAACGCGCCGTCAGTGTTCTTCTTACGGGGATGGGGCGCGATGGCGCGGACGGGATGATGACGCTTAGGCGCGCGGGCGCGCGTTGTTTGGCGCAAGATGAGGCCAGCTCGGTGGTCTTTGGGATGCCAAAGGTTGCGTTGCAAACGGGCGCAGCTGAGCGCGCAGTCCCCCTAGAGGCGATGGCGGGTGAGGTTTTGGCACTATGCTCGTCCCAACGGCGTGCGACACAGGGCTTTGTGACGCGCGGGAGGGCAGTATGAGCAATCCGATGCGCCCACAGCATATTTCACAAGGCGAATATGCCGCATCTGGTGAAGGGGGGCGCTCTATCACCACGATATTGGGGTCGTGCGTTGCGTCTTGCGTGTATGACGAGGGCGCGAAAGTGGGCGGCATGAACCACTTTTTGCTACCCGAAAGCAACAATGTCAGCGTGCAAGCGGCAAGCTTTGGCGTCAACGCCATGGAGCTTTTGATAAATGATTTAATAAAGTTAGGTGCGCGGCGCGGGCAACTGAAATGTAAGGTATTTGGCGGGGCGCGCATGATTGAGGGGCTTTCGGATGTTGGACAGAAAAACGCGCATTTCATCCTTGAGTTTCTGCGCCGCGAAGGGATCGAATGTGCCGGACAAAGCCTGGGCGGCACGCAGGCTCGTCGGGTCGAATTCTGGCCTGATAGTGGGCGTGCGCGTCAAAAACTACTCGGGGAGGCGCAGATATTTGAACCTGTCAAAGCACCGGAGGTTTATAGCGATGTTGAACTGTTCTGACACTCTGCGCAGAGTGAGCACCAGTTAGGACCCGAGTATCTGGGGTGTTAGACAGTTAAGGCATCCCATGCGGTTCACCTCATGGCTCGGCGTGACAATGCTGTTTTAAGGCCATGGCGCCCTGTAATGGCGTGCATCATTGGGCGCGGGAGGTGGCGGCCTTGGGGGCATGACGCCGGCGTGCTTCTACTGAGACGTATCAATTGCAAGGCAAATACCGAAAGTTTGACGCCGTTGACGCTGAGGCGATGTGCGAAGAGATGATGCGCCTAACGAAATATGGCCCGACGGGCAACGCTCCCCTTAGGTGTCCCGCAGTGGCTTTTCCGCAGCCTGCGCGCGCGAGCGAGAGGGCGGCTTGGTGCGGTAAAACGGTTGGGGGCTGTTGGGCAAGACCGATTGCAAGCCAGTCGCAGACCTCAAGCCGCCTCTTGCGCGCCGCGTGATTTGCGCCGGATCGTCTGCACAAGCGCCATCACGATCAAAAGCCCGGTCGCGATCACGAAGGCCGCCGCAATCGGGCGTTGCAAGAACACCATCGCATCGCCGCGCGAGATCAAAAGGGCGCGGCGCAGGTTGGTTTCGATCAGCGGCCCCAGCACGAATCCCAGCAGCAGAAGCGCGGGGTTAAAGCGCGCCAGTGACAGCGCGTAGCCAATCGCGCCGATCAGGGCGACCGCGAAGATATCAAAGCTCGACCCGCGCACGGAATAAACGCCTAGGCAGACGAAAATCAGGATCGCCGGATACAGCCAGCGAAACGGGATGCGCAGCATCGACACCCAGATACCGATCAAAGGCAGGTTCAGGATCAGCAACAACAGATTACCGATGCCGAAACTCGCGATCAGCCCCCAGAACATATCGGGGCGCGCCTCTAGCATCAGCGGTCCGGGCTGCACGCCGTGAATGACCAGCGCGCCCAGCATCAAGGCCATGATCGGATCGCCGGGGATCCCAAGCGCAAGCGTGGGCACAAAGGCGCTGATCGCGGCGGCATTATTGGCGGCCTCGGGGCCCGCGACGCCTTCGATTGCGCCATTGCCGAACCGCTCGGGGTGGCGCGAAATGCGGCGCTCGGCGGCGTAGGCGAGAAACGAGGAAATCGTCGAGCCGGTCCCCGGAAGCGCGCCAAAGAAGCTGCCCAAACTGGCGCCGCGCAGCGCAGGGAAGGGGATGCGGCGCAGCTCCGCGCGGCTTGGTAGCAGATCGCGCAAGGCCACGCGGGGCGGCACGCCGGTGCGCTCGGCGACGTGGATATTGGCGATCACCTCGGCCACGCCAAACAACCCCATCGCCAGCGCCACAAGGTTGACGCCGTCCATCAGCTCGGTCTGCCCAAAGGTGAAGCGCTGCACGCCGGAATTCACATCCGTGCCGACACAGCCAAGGATCAGCCCCAGCACCACCATCGCCAGCCCCTTGGCGGGGTGTTTCGCGCCGATGGTCGAGGCCGCGACAAGGCCCAAAATCATCATCGCGGCATAATCCGCGGCCCCGAATGCGGTTGCTGCACTGGCCAAGACACCCGACAGCAAGATCAACACAAAGATACCAATGAACGAGCCGAAAAAGCTGGAGATCATCGAGGTAAACAGCGCCACGCCCGCACGGCCTTGCTGCGCCAGCGGATAGCCGTCCAGCGTGGTGACAGCCGATTGCGGTGTGCCGGGCAGGCGCAATAAAATAGAGGCCACCGCGCCGCCATATTGCGAGCCGTAATAGACGCCTGCCAGCATCACGAGCGCCGCCTCGGGGGACAGGTAATAGGTGATGGGCAGCAAAAGCGAGATCGTCGCCATCGCGCCAATGCCGGGCAAAACGCCGACGAATGTGCCCAAAACCACGCCAAACACGCAATAAATCAGCACATCAGGTTGCACCGCAACGCTTAGCCCGTGCAGAAAGCCTTCCCAGCCGCTCATACCCAACCGCTCATCATTGTCCCGGCCATAGCGGGACGGTCATTTTCAGTCCGAAATGAAACACGACGACCGACAGCGCGGTGACGATCAACGCCAGCGCCAGCCGCCAGCCAATCCGGCGGTCGGGGGCTGCGATTGAGGCGATCAGAACGCTTGCCAATGTCACCGGCACCAGTCCCGCGCGTTCAAGCCCCATGGCAAAGACGAGGATCGCCGATAGCACCGCAAGTGCCTCTTTCCACGCGATGCGGATCGGCGCCCCTTTGCGCGCGATGGCGGGCAGGGCGATCATCAGCCCCAACACCGCCAGCACGCCGCCCAGCAGCGCGGGGAAAAACCCCGGTCCCATGCGGCGCAGCAAGCCGATATCGTATTGCGTGCTTGCGTAAACGAGCACAAACACGCCGATCACCGACAAAAGAAGCCCGCCCGCCAGATCAGGAATGTCGCGTTTCATGGCTTAGTTTTTCGCGTCGATCCGGTCGAGCACAGCGCCCCAAATCTTGGTGTCATCGGCAATGCGTTGTTGCAGTTCTTCAGGCGTGCCGCCCGCTGCCTGCCAGCCCATATCCAGCAACCGCTTTTGCACCGCTTCATCGGCAAGGATCGCGTTGATATCACTGTTAAGCGTGGCAATAACGCCCGCATCGGTGCCAGCGGGTGCGATAAATGCGTTCCACAACTCGGCGCGGAAATCGGCAGGCAACCCGGCCTGTCCGGCCATCACCGGCACACCGGGGGCCTGTGCAAACGGCTTTTGCGAGGTGATGCCAAGGATCTTTAGCTTACCCGCTTTGACATATTGCATCGCCGCTGAAGGGGCCATGAAACCGCTATCAATCTCATGCCCGATGATCGCGGTCGTGACCTCGGCATAAGAGGTGAAGGGGATATGCAGCATCTCGACGCCCGCGCGGTCGGAGAACAGTTCCGCCGTCAGATGCGCGCCAGAGCCTTTGCCAACCGAGCCATAGCTTAACGCCTCGGGCTCTTTGCCAGCGGCGGCGATAAAGCCCGCCAGATCGTCGGCGGGGAAGTCGGCGGCAACCACAAGCACCAGCGGCGAGGTCGCGATCAGCACGACGGGCGCGATATCCTTGGCAACGTCATAGCCAAGGTTCGGCGTCAGGCGCGGCGCGGTCGTCAGCGGCCCGTTGATCGTGGTGGCAAAGGTGTTGTCGCGGTCTTTTGCGTTCAGCATCTGCTGGATGCCAATCACACCACCCGCGCCGGGTTTGTTCTCGATCACGATGGGCTGGCCAAGTTTCGCAGCAAGCGGTTCGGTCACGATCCGCGCCAGAAGATCGGGCGAGGAGCCTGCGGGAAAGCCCACGAACACATGCTGCGGCTGGCTCGGCCAAGCGGCATCTTGTGCCAAAGCAGGCTTGCAAAGCGAAACAGCGGCAGCGCCCAAAAGGGCCGCGCGGCGCGAGATGATCATGGTGAAGTCCCCCGGTATTATCTGGCATCAAAGCAATGTAACCGGGCGCAAGATCGCGGAAATGACGCGCCTTTGCAAGGTGTTGATATGCCACGGCGCGGCGTGCATTTGTCCTTTGGGTCGCGGGGCTTTGCCGACTTTCGCGGCCCGCCTGACGGGCAGGGACGTCGCGCAGGGTTTTTCAGCCACGCTCTCGACATGGCGCAAAATCCTGCGCAAGAGTGCCGTAAATTCCAAGGCGGCGGTGGAAAACGTCCCAGCCGAGTTAAGCGAGAAACGGAGAAGACATATGAGCGTTTGGCCAGCACCGTTTTCGCTTGAGGGAAAATGCGTCTCGCTCGAACCGCTGTCGCAAAAGCACCATGATGATCTGGTCGAGGCGTGCACTGATGGCGACTTGCACAAGATTTGGTACACCACCATTCCCGACGCTGCCGGTATGGCGGCTGAGATTGAGCGCAGACTTGCGCTGCCCACGATGCTGCCCTTCGCGATCCTCGAAAACGCATCGGGCAAAGCGGTGGGCATGACGACTTACATGAACATTGATAGCACCAGTCGGCGCCTTGAGATCGGCTCGACCTGGTATCGCAAATCCGTGCAACGGACGCCGCTCAATACCGAGTGCAAGCTGCTGTTGTTGCAATATGCCTTTGAGGAGTTGGATTGCATCTGCGTGGAGTTGCGCACCCATGTTCTCAACGTGCAAAGTCGGCGCGCCATCGAACGCGTGGGTGCGAAACTCGACGGGATCTTGCGCTCAGCGGCGGTGATGCCCAACGGCACAATCCGTGACACTGCGGCCTATTCCATCATTGCCAGCGAGTGGGGCAGCGTAAAGGCCAACCTGCTTTGGCGGCTGGAAACCCATCCGCGTTAAGCAGGTCGACCCACAGCCATCGCGTGATTACACGAGATAGCGTTTGAACCAGTCGATCGTGCGCGACCAAGCGAGTTCCGCCGCTGCCTCATCGTAGCGTGGCGTGGAATCGTTGTGAAAACCGTGGTTTACGCCCTCATAAATGTAGGCCTCGTAGGTCTTGTCATTGGCATCCAGCGCCTCTTGGTACGCAGGCCAACCCGCATTCACCCGCTCATCCAGACCCGCATAATGCAAAAGTAACGGGGCTTGGATGCGTGGCACATCCTTGGCCTCGGGCTGGCGGCCGTAAAATGGCACCGCCGCGCCCAGTTCGGGATAGGCCACCGCTGCGGCATTGGCGACGCCGCCACCATAACAAAACCCGGTAATGCCAACTTTTCCCGTCACATCGGGATGCGCGATCATGAACTCGACCGCAGCGAAGAAATCATTCATCAGCTTGGTGGGATCGACCTGCTGCTGTAGCGCGCGGCCCTCTTCGTCATTGCCCGGATAACCGCCCATCGGCGTCAGCCCGTCCGGCGCGATGGCGATAAACCCAGCTTTGGCGACGCGGCGCGCGACATCGCGAATATAGGGGTTAAGGCCGCGGTTTTCGTGCACCACAACCACGCCGGGTGCCAGCGGCGAAGCCGTCGGGCGCACCATATAAGCGCGAATTTCGCCGTGACCATTGGGCGAGTTATAGGTGATCCACTCGGCCTTGATGTCGGGATCGGTAAAGCTGACCTGCTCGGCCATTGCGTAATTCGGCCCCATCATCGACAAGATCGTCGCAGCCGTCAGCCCGCCAATCGCGAACTTGCCCGCACGATCAAGGAACTGGCGTTTGGTGATGATGCCATGGGCGTAAAAATCATAAAGCTCCAGTAGTTCTGGGGCGAAATCCTTGGCGGTCAAGCGGTTTTGGGCGTCGTCTTTCATGAAAGCCTCCACTGATTACGGAATGCGATTTGAACGGATTGATTGCGAGTCACAGACGGAAGTGTGAGGCCAAGCGGTGTCTCTTGCATAGGTAAAATGTACGCGCTGGCTTTGTGCGCCGCGATTAATGCGCTGTGGTGCCGAGCGATGAAGGCCTTTGCCGCGCATCTAAAGCCGCGTTTTTAGGGCGTTTGATGGCGAGCCCGTCACTTGCACACGCACCTCAGCGCGACGGCAACATCCCGCCGTGACGTTTTTGACCTGACGGCCCGAAGCGAGCGGTTAGGGACTGAGACGTGGAATAGGGCTATTCAGACCTTGATGCTCAAAGGCCATCCGGACCGCGCGCGCGGACCCCCTCTGGCGCGGGCGCTAACCCCAGACCCGATCCAGCGCTGCAAACCAGTTGCGATGGGCGAGTTTTTCGATGAGCGGCGCGTCATAGCCATGCGCGCGCATCGCGTCGATCAGGCGAGGCAGGCCCGCGACATCGCCCAGATCAGGCGGAATTTGCGCGCCGTCGAAATCTGATCCCAGACCGACACGATCCTCGCCCAAAGCCTCGATCAGGTGATCGAGATGGCGCAGCATCGGATCAAACCCGTCGAAAGGCTCGGCCACCCCGTCTTCACGCAGGAATCCGACGGCATAATTCAGCCCGACCATGCCGTCGCTCTCGCGGATCATCGCAAGCTGACGGTCGGTCAAATTGCGCGAAGAAGGACAGATCGCATGGACGTTGGAATGGGTCGCGATCAGGGGGGCATCCGACAGCGCCGCGACATCATTAAAGCCTTTTTCATTGAGATGGCTTAGATCAATCATGACCTTCAAGGCATTGCATTCTTTGACCAATCTCTTGCCTGCCTCGGTCAATCCGTCCCCTGTGTCGGGAGAACTGGGGAAGGCAAACGGCACGCCATGACCGAACGCCGTGGGGCGCGACCAGACCGGGCCGAGGCTGCGCAATCCGGCGGCGTGCCAGACATGCAGAGCGTCGAGGTCGGGACCGATTGCCTCGGCCCCTTCCATATGCAGGATCGCGGCGATCTTGCCCGCCGCCATGGCCGCCTTGATGTCGGCGGTCGAGCGGCAGATCGCAAGATGCCCCTCGCGCTCCATCCAGTGCAGATGGCCCACCATCGCCATCGCCACCGGCAGCGCCTGTTCGAAAGGGATCTCGGGGGGCAGCGGCAGGTTATAGGGCGGATTGCGCATCAGGCGTTCGAAATCGGGATCGTTATGCGCCTTGGGCGAAGGAATATAGACGGCAAAGAACCCGCCTGCGAAACCGCCCGCCTTCATGCGCGGAAGATCAAGCTGCCCTTGCTCGGTATTGGTCAACCAAGTCGTCGCGCGCGCCTCAGGATCGCGCAAAAGGCGCAACAGAAAATCGTTATGGCCGTCAAAAACCGGGACCAGATCGCTCATGCGGGGACGTCCTCTTTTGTGTAGCCTGCGGAAGCCCGCAGAAGTTTCGCGGTATAATCGGTCTTGGCACGCCGCGCGCGCAGATCTTCGCGCGTCAGCTCTTCGACGGCCAGCCCGTGTTCCATCACCAACAGCCGCTCGCACATATGCGAAATCACGGCCAGATCATGCGAGACCATCACATAGGTCAGCCCGCGCTCGGCCCGTAGCCGCTCTAGCAGGTTAAGCACCTCGGCCTGAATCGAGGCGTCGAGCGCCGAGGTCGGCTCATCCAGCAACATCACTTGCGGCTCAAGGATCAGCGCGCGCGCAACGGCGACGCGCTGGCGCTGACCGCCCGATAGCTGATGGGGATAGCGAAAGCGAAACCCGACGCCAAGGCCCACATCTTCCAGCGCCTGCGCGATGCGTTCGTCGCGCCGATCAAAGCCTTGGATCGCAAGCGGCTCGGACAGAACGGAGTCAATCGTGTGGCGCGGATGCAGCGAGGCATAGGGATCTTGAAACACCATCTGCACCTGACGGTAGAAATCGGGGCGGCGCGGGGTGGCGATCTCGGTCCCGTTCAGGTGCAGCGCGCCGCCCGAGGTTGGGGCCAGCCCGCAAATCGCGCGCAGCACGGTGGATTTGCCCGAGCCGGACTCGCCCACGATGCCATAGCTTTCGCCCGGCTTGACGTCAAAACTGACGCCCCGCACGGCATGGATCTGATCCAGCCCACTGACGAAGGTGACCTCCAGGTTATTCACGCTCAGCATATGTTTGCTCATTCTGCCCAAGCTCCGTCTCGATCCAGCACCGGAAGCGGGTGGCGGTCCTCGTCGATGTCGGGAAGGCAATTGATCAGCCCTTGGGTGTAGGGGTGCTTGGCCTGCTCCAGTTCCGAGGCCTTGAGTTCCTCGACGACGCGTCCGGCATACATCACCAGCACGCGGTCGCAGAACGAACTGACAAGGCGCAGGTCATGCGAGATGAAGATCAGCCCCATGCCGCGCTCGGCCACGAGACGGTCGAGAATGCGCAGCACCTCAATCTGGATCGTGACATCCAGCGCCGAGGTCGGCTCATCCGCGATCAGCAGATCGGGTTGCGATACCAGCATCATCGCGATCATCACGCGCTGGCCCATGCCGCCCGACAGCTCGTGCGGATAGGCGCGAAAGACGCGCTCGGGGTCGCGGATCTGCACCGCTTCAAGCATTTCCAGCGCGGCTTGCTTGGCGGCAGCACGGCCCGCGCCATGGGTTCGCAAAACCTCCATCAGTTGCTTGCCCACCGCCATCACCGGATTCAGCGAAAACTTCGGGTCCTGCATCACCATCGACATCCGCTTGCCACGCAGTTTGCGCCATTGTTTCGGCGTGAGGTTGCGCAGATCGGTGCCCTCGAAGCTAAGTTGGTCGGCGCGCGCAGAGCCCGGTGGCGGCGTCAGCCCCAAGATCGCGCGCCCGGTCTGGGATTTTCCAGAGCCACTTTCTCCAACGATTCCAAGACGTTCGCGGCCAAGGTTAAAGCTGACTCCACGCACCACATCAACCGGACCATTGCGGGTCGGAAAGGTAACGTAAAGGTTTTGGACGTCTAGCAGGCTCATTTTTGCCCTTTCGGATCAAGAACATCGCGCAGCCCGTCGCCCAGCAGGTTAAAGCCCAGAGAGACGACGAAAATCGCGATCCCCGGCATCGTGGCGACCCACCAATAATCGATCAGGAAATTGCGCCCGCCTGCGATCATCGCGCCCCATTCGGGTTGCGGCGGTTGCGCGCCCAAGCCCAGAAAACCCAAGCCCGCCGCCGTCAGGATGATGCCCGCCATATCCAGCGTCACACGCACGATGATCGAAGACATGCACAGCGGCACGATATGTTTCCAGATGATGCGCGCCGAAGATGCGCCTTGCAGCTTGGTCGCGGCGATGAAATCGGAGTTGCGGATGGTCAGCGTCTCGGCACGAGCGAGGCGCGCATAGGGCGGCCAAGCGGTGATCGCAATGGCGATGATCGCGTTTTCGATCCCCGGTCCCAAGGCAGCCACGAAGGCCAGCGCAAGGATCAGCTTGGGGAAGGCCAGCACGATGTCGGTGAAGCGCATCAACACGGTATCGACCCAGCCGCCGAAATAGCCTGCCGTTGTGCCAATCAGCAGCCCCAGCGGCGTCGCCAATATCGCCACAAGCGCCACGACCGCCAAAGTAATGCGCGAGCCATAGATCAGCCGCGAGAGGATATCGCGCCCCTGATCGTCGGTGCCCAGCCAGTAGCCCTCGGTCAGGGGGGGCAGCAGGCGCGTGGTGTTGAGATCCCCCGTCAGCGGGTCATGCGGTGCCAGCCAAGGCGCAAACAGCGCCAGCAGCACCAGCACCACCACGATCAACAGGCCAAACATCGCTAGCCCGTTGGTGCGAAAGCCAAGCCATGTGCGATAGGCTTGCCCCAGCTTGGCTTGGCGGCGTGACAGCGGGGCGTCGCTTAGCAACCATTCGCGTGTCATGCTCATTTCCGGTTCCTCGTGCGCGCATCCAGCAGGGTGTAAAGCAGGTCCGACAGCATGTTCAGCCCGACAAAGATCGCCCCGATCACCAGCGTCCCCCCCAGCACCGCGTTCATATCGGCATTTTGCAGCGAATTGGTCAGATATTGCCCAAGGCCAGGCCAGGCAAAGACCGTCTCGGTCAGCACAGAGCCCTCAAGCAGGCTCGCATAGCTCAGCGCCACCACAGTCACCAGCGGCACCGCAGCATTGCGCAGCGCCTGTCCCCAGATGATGCGCCATTCCGGCACGCCTTTGACGCGCGCGGTGGTGATATATTCCTGCCCCAGCTCGTTGAGCATGAAAGAGCGCGTCATCCGGCTGATATAGGCCAGCGACAGATAGCCCAGCAGCGAGGCGGGCAGGATGATATGGGAGAACACATTGGCAAACGCGCCCCATGCGCCCTGCATTGCCGTGTCGATCAGAAACAGCCCTGTCACCGGCGTGAAATCATACTCGTAAGACAGATCGATCCGACCGGGCCCCGAGATCAGGCCCATTTTGAAATAGAACAGCAGTAGCCCCATCAGACCCAGCCAGAAGACCGGCGCGGAATAGCCCACCAGCCCCACAACGCGCACAATCTGATCGACCAGCTTGCCCTGACGCACCGCGGCCCAGACGCCCAGCGGAATACCGATTGCCGTGCCCAGAATGATCGAGACCGTCGCCAGTTCCAGCGTCGCAGGAAAGACCCGCGCGATATCTTCGGCAATCGGGCGGGTCGTCAGGTTCGAGGTGCCCAGATCGCCGTGAAACACATTCACCAGCCAGATCCAGAATTGTTCGATCAGCGGCTTATCAAGGCCAAGCGCGTGATAGGCCGCATCATATTGCGCCTGCGTTGCGCGGTCTCCTACGACCGACAGCACCGGATCGACCGGCACGACACGCCCGATCAGAAATGTCACGATCAGCAGCCCCAGAAAGGTGACCGCGACTGTGCCCAATGTCGAGAGGATCTTCATGATCCAGCGGGCGCTACGGCGCCCGCTGAGAAGGGTTGTCGTCATATTATTTGGTCACATGCGCGAAGTTGTTGTCGTTAAACGACGGGCCAATGACGATGCCTTTGACATCCTTGCGCGCGCCCAGCACCTCGATTTCCTGCGCGTAGATCACGAAGGGACCGTTATCGAGCACTTTCTTCTGTTCATCGACATACATGTCGGCGCGCTTCTTGGCGTCACGCTCTAGCATGGCGGCATCGGTTGCCTTGGTCAGCTCGGGGATGTCCCAAGCGTTGCGCCATGCTAGCGGTTTCGACGTGGCATCGTCGGAATTGTCGGGGTTGAACGCAAAGGTCGACGCGTTGGTATGGGGATCCTGGAAATCCGGCCCCCAGCGCCCGATATAGATGTCGTGTTTGCGCGCGCGATATTTCGTGAGCGTCTGCTTGCCATCGCCCGGGATCAGTTCCAGATCAATGCCCGCCTTGGCCATGCTCTGTTGCATCGCCTGCGCCATCGCGGTGATTTCGGGGGTGTTACGGGTGTCCATCGTCACCTTGAACCCGTCGGGAACGCCGGCTTCTTTCAGCAGTTCCTTGGCCTTGTCGATGTTCAGACTATAGGGGTTTTCGTTATAGGCGCCCAAGAACCCTTCGGGCAGGAAGGCCTGGTGCACCTTGACCTTGCCAGACATGATCGTGTTGGCGATCGTGTCGTAATCGAGGAGATATTTCATCGCCTCGCGCACTTTCGGCTTGGACAGATATTCGTTTTTCTGGTTCAGACCGAGATAGTAAAGCGTGCCTTTGATGCCGCTTTCCAGCTCGATATTGTCGTCGCCCTTCAGGGCCGCAATATCATCCGCCGTCAGGTTGCGCGCGATGTCGATGTCGCCCTTTTCCAGCAGCAGGCGCTGGGTCGAGGTCTCGGGGATGTGGCGGTAGATCACCCGTTTCATCGTCGGGGCCTCGCCGGAATAGTTCTCGTCCCGCTCAAGGATCACGGCCTCGTTCGGGCGCCAGTCCTTGATCGTGAAGGGGCCAGAGCCCGCGTAATGCGTCTTGAGCCAGTCATAGCCGTAATCGCCATCCTTGGCGTGCTCCATCACCAGTTTCTCATCCACGACCGAGGCCACGGTTGCGGTCAGACAATACAGCGCCAGCGTCGTCGCATAGGGCTTGTCCATGGTGAAATCGAACGTGTATTCGCCGGTTTGCTTGATATTCTGCTCGACATTATCGGGCGTGAAGCCAAGCTGGCCGATGATGAAAGCGGGCGATTTATCCAGTTTGACCGCGCGCACCAGCGAGAACACCGCATCCGCTGCCGTGATCGGGTTGCCCGAGGCAAATTTGCGCCCCTCTTTCATCTTGAAATGGATCGTCTTGCCATCCTCAGAGACGGTCCAGCTATCAGCGGCGCGCCCGTAGATGTCGGACACGTCTTTCGGATTGTAGCCGATCAGCGTCTCATAGGTGTTGCCCGCGATTTCAGAGGCGGTGAATTCGAAGATTTCCGCAGGGTCAAGCGTGATGATATCGTCAATCGACCACGCCTGAATCAGCGTATCGGGCGGGGTTTCGGCATAGGTGAGCGTGGGGGCAGCACCAAGCAGCAAACTACTTACCGCGACGCTGGCCAGAAAACGGCTATGGAACATTTCGATCTCTCTCTGTTGTCATCGGTTGGTTTTAATGAGGCTCTACGCGACTCTGCCGGTCGCAGTCCGCGTTGGCCCCGGCTCCGACGTAAATTAAACCAAACGGATAAAATTTTTCGTGTCAACAATGTTTGCAAAACGTGAACGGGGCGCACAGCGCGCGCATCGCGATGCCACGTTGTGCACGCAGGTCATGCCCCGCAAAATTGACGGGTGAGCCGTGCAAGAGAGCGCATCGATATTTAACGAATTGCCACAATCATGTGCGTCGCGCCTGTTTTTCGGGCGGTGCGTGGAAATCGCTAAGCGCCCCTAATGTCGTGGTATCGGTTTCATTTCTGCCAGATCGGAGGGGTATGCTTTTGCGACTGATAGCCACTACGATAGTCCGGAACTTCCAATCGGGACGCAAACCATGGACTATCATGTCACCGCTCGCCGTATCGACAGCCATGGCTCTGAGGCCATGACGAAGGCGTGACGGGCATCGGTGAAATTGACGTTGGTAAGCAGTACAGTTTTTGGAACGATGTAAGACAATTATTAGCTGGCCAGCATACCTCCAACCTTGCAAACCCGTCATTCATGCCGGTTGCAGCATCGCGCAATAGGGGCTGAGACCTCTCGCGCGTCGCGCTTGAACACACGATCAGTGCCAAGGAGTGTTGATTGCAACCAGAAGTGATACGGGTAGCGGTATAACTTTCATAAAGTATCGTAATCGCAAGAAAGCTGGTCACAATTGTCAAAGCGATCGTCAAATCTGGAACCCCTTGACAGAGTTAGCCCGGTGGTTGGACAAAGTTTCAAGCGTGCTCTGCAAGTATCGTCTTGGGTCTTCTCGTGAGCATCAAGGTCGGTCAAAGTCTTATCGGGATATTCATTTGCCCATTGGGGGCCTTATCACCACGCGGCGGCCAGAAGGGCTCGCCCAGAAAGATCTGGTTACAGGATGAAGTTAGCTCTTTTCGCGCCGATGCTGCTGGTTTGTTTTTCGACCGCGCAGGCACAAGATGTGAATGCCCAATCGCAAGCTTCCGGTGAAACGTATTACGACAACCGCTCAACTGCGCGCGATGTGATCACCTCTTACTACAATGCGATCAACCTGTCACAATATGCACGCGCCTTCAGTTACAAGCTGCGGGGCACGCCCGAGGGCTCGGCAGAGGCGCTCAATGCGCAATATGCACTGTTTAGAGACGGCTTTGCCCATACTGCGCATGTGCGATTGCGGCTGGGCCAGCCCGTTCTGGATGCTGGTATGAGCAAGATTTACAGCGCCGTCCCGGTGGTGATCGAGGCGCTGTCAGATGCGGGCAAGCATCAGGTCTATTCGGGCTGTTATACGCTCGTGCAAGTCTCGGCTTCGGTTCAGGATTACGTCCCATTTGATCCGATCCGGATTGTTGATGCCAAACTTGTTAAGATCAGCAATAACTTTAAGATGGCTCCGATGCCAGATTGTCGGCTTTGAACATCCCAACCGCCCGCGCCCCAGCACCCGATAGGAGACTTCTCTATGACTGCTCTGCTTAGTATTCTCGCTGTAATCGTTATCGCGGTGCTTTATGTCATCTTTCTCTACAATGCACTCGTGCGCGCTCGGCAGATGACGCGTGAAGGCTGGTCGGGGATTGATGTGCAACTCAAGCGGCGCGCCGATCTGATCCCCAACCTGATCGAGACGGTCAAGGGCTATGCCGCGCATGAGCGTCAGACCTTCGATGCGGTCGTAGCTGCGCGCAACGCCGCAGTGAGTGTCGCGCCCGAGGATGTCGAGGGGCGCGCCAAAGCCGAAGGAGTGCTGAACCAAGCGATTGGCCGCTTGTTTGCCCTGGCCGAGGCTTATCCCGATCTGAAGGCCAGCGAGAATTTCCGCGATTTGCAAGGCTCTCTCTCTACGCTCGAGCAGGAAATTCAGATGGCGCGACGCTATTACAATGGTGCTGCGCGCGACCTGAACGTCAAGGTCGAGAGCTTTCCCTCCAACCTCGTTGCGGGACGGTTCGGCTTTGCCCAGCAACCCTATTTCGAGATTGAGGACGCTGCAGATCGCGCGGTGCCTTCGGCCAAGTTCTGAGGCGGGGCATGCTGCGTCGCGCGCTTGGCCTTTCGCTTTTCCTTCTGTTCGCCCTTGCGCCGGCGGTGCAAGCCCAAGAGGTCATTCGGTCGTTCCAGTCTGATATCCGGATTGCGGCGGATGGCACGTTGGATGTGCGCGAAACGATCACCGTCACGGCCGAGGGCGATGCGATCAAGCACGGGATCTATCGCGATTTCCCGCGCTATTTCGTCAAAGCCGACGGCACGTTGGGCAAGGTGTCTTTCGATGTGCAGGCGGTCACGCGTGACGGCGCCCCCGAGCCATTCACGACCCAAGCGGTCGAGGGCGGCACACGCATTCAGATCGGCAACGCGGATGAGACCGTGCCGCCGGGGGTGCATACCTATCGCATCGATTACCAAACGGACCGCCAGATCAGTTTTCGCACGGATCATGATGCGCTGGTCTGGAATGTGACCGGAACGGGCTGGCGTTTTCCGATTGAAAGCGCCCGAGCCGTGGTGACCCTGCCTAACGGGGCTCGGGTGCTATCGGCCGATACCTATACGGGGGCGAAAGGCGAGACCGGGCAGGATGCCACGGCGAAGATCTCGGGCAACCATGTCGAGTTCCAGAGCACGCGCATGCTTTACGTCGGAGAGGGTTTGACCATTGAGGCAAGCTTTCCCAAAGGCGTGGTGGCGGCCCCGACGTCTGCCCAGATCCGCGCATGGTGGTGGCGCGACAATCTGGGGGCGGTGATCGCCTACAGCGGTTTGGCGGCGGTATTCGCCTTTTTCTTCGCGCAGTGGTTCGCACGGGGACGCGATCCGAAATCGGGGATCGTCGTAGCGCGCTGGGATCTGCCCAAGGGCGTTTCCCCGGCCTTGGCAGATTATATCGACGAAAGCGGGCTGACGGGAGGTGCGTGGAGCGCGCTTTCAGCCTCGGCCATTGATCTGGCGGTGAAAGGATATGTGACGCTTGATAACCTGGATCAAGCGGTCACGATTACGCGTACATCCAAACCGGTGCCTGACGATCTGCCCGCCGGGCAGGCCGTGCTGATTAAGACCGTCGAGCAGCACGGCGGAGCCTTCACGATCGAGCGCGCTACTGGAAAGGCTGTGCAGGCGATGTCCACGGCGTTCCGCGCCGCGATAAAAGCCGAGAACCGGGATGTGTTCTTTCACAATAACCGGGGCGTGTTCTTCATCGGCCTACTCGCTTCGGTGGGTATTGCTTTGATTTGGTGTTTCACCAGCGGGCTTTCCTCTGACAGCATCAGCGCGATTGCACTTACTGGCGCCGTTCCGCTGCTTCTTGGCATTCTCATCTGGAAAGCGCTCAGGGCGCGGCGGCGGCGTATAATGGTGGCGGCGCGGCTTTTGCTCACAGTCGCGGTCATTCTGCTTGGCATGATTGGCTTGCTTGCCTTCTTGGTAGTCATCGACAGCTTTGGCGATGTCATGGGGGCAGGGGCCGCGTTGACGATGGTCTGGGGCCTCGTGGTGATGAACCAGCTTTTCTTTATCCTTCTCTCGGCACCAACGAAACGAGGGCGTGACATCCGCGATCACATCGCTGGTTTGCGTCTTTACCTGACCTTGGCCGAAAAGGACCGCATGAACCTTAGGGGCGCGCCGAAGATGTCGCCCGCACATTTCGAAACGCTGCTGCCCTACGCTGTCGTTCTGGGCGTCGAAAAACGTTGGAGCAAAAGCTTCGAGATTTGGCTCAGCGCCTCTGTCGCGGGGGCGGCAGCGGCATATGCTCCTGTCTGGTATAGCGGCACGCGCATGGGCAACGTCGCAGGTGACATCGCCTCCTTCGCGTCTTCCATGGGCTCCTCTATGGCTGCAAGCGTTCCCAAGTCTAACGCGTCTGGATCGGGGTCTTCGGGCTCCGGTGGCGGAGGAGGGGGCGGCGGCGGCTGGTAAGAGCCGCGTTGAATGGCGCTGGTTCAAGAAGGCCGTTTGCAGGCTGCTCAGGTTTTAGGCAGGTGCTCGTGTTCGTTGGGCGGTTCAAAAATGCCGCTCTATAAGCGTTTTGCCGTCTCGCGCGGTGGTTCGTTAAATTACAGATAGTTAGGTGATTTTTTACGCAATATTAGCTTTTCCCGAAGCCAAGCCTCGGAAAAAGCTTCTGCGGGCTAAGCCGGTTGCCAGAGCATGGTGCGATCAATGCGAACTGGAGAACAGGCATGGGCGATTTCGACTATATCATCATTGGCGCGGGCAGCGCTGGCTGCGTTTTGGCAAATCGACTGTCCGCCGATCCCGCCAATCGGGTTTGTGTTATCGAGGGGGGCGGTTCCGAGCGCGCGCCCAATGTGCATGTGCCTGCCGGAATTCTCTCGCTTTATGGCAACGCGAAATACGATTACGCCTATATTGGCACGCCGCAACCAGAGCTGAACAATCGCCGCATTCCGGTCAATCGCGGCAAGGCGCTGGGCGGGTCGTCGACGATCAACTCGATGGTGTTCATTCGCGGGGCCAGTTCGGATTACGATGAATGGCGCGATCTGGGGTGCACGGGCTGGGCGTGGGATGACGTGCTGCCCGTCTTCAAGGATCTCGAATCCAATCAACTGAATCAATCGCCCGACTGGCACGGATTTAAGGGCGAGGTTTTCGTCGATACCCCGCGCGACCCTAACCCATTGGATGCGAGTTTCATTGCGGCGGGGCGCGCGGTTGGGCTGCACGAAAATCGCGATTTCAATGGCGGCACGCAAGAAGGGCTTGGCATCTACAATGTCACGCAAAAGAACGGTTTGCGCTGGTCCTCCTACCGAGCGTTCCTGCATCCGGTGCGGGATCGGGAAAACCTGACTATCCTTAGCGGAACGGAAACAACGCGGGTTATCCTAGAGGGCAAGCGCGCGGTCGGGGTCGAGGTGCGCGATGACCAAGGGCTGCGCGTTTTGCGTGCGCGGCGCGAAGTTATCTTGTCGGCGGGTGCGATTGGTTCGCCCAGTTTGCTGATGCGCTCGGGCATCGGCCCTGCGGCGATGCTGAAATCCGCAGGAGTTGAGGTGGCGCATGATCTTGCTGGCGTTGGGCAGAACCTGCGCGATCATATCGATGGCATGATCACCGTGCGCTCGAAATCGACAAAGACCTTGGGGCTGTCGCTGGCCAACCTGCCTGCGATGATCGCAGCACCCTTCAAATTCCTGTTTGCGCGCAAGGGGATGCTCAGCACCAATTATGTCGAGGCCGGGGGATTTGCGCGCACGAAATATGCCGGAACCGATCCTGACATCCAGTTTCATTTCGTGCCGGGCTATCGTTCGCATCGGGGGCGGCTGGTGGAATATGGCCATGGCTATGCGGTGCATACCTGTGTGCTGCGGCCTAAATCCGTGGGTGAGATCCGGTTGGGGCGTGATGGGCAGGCCGAGATTGACCATCGCTTTTTCACCGACCCGCAAGATGCCAAAACACTGGTTGAGGGGATCAAGGTCGCGCGTTCAATTTTTGCCGATCCGGCCTTTGACGATGTGCGCGGGCGCGAAATGCTGCCCGGGGCACAGGTGCAAAGCGACGAGGAGATACTCGCATATCTGCGCGCAGAGGCGCTGACAGTCTATCACCCCGTTGGCACCTGCAAAATGGGCACCGATCCGCTGGCGGTCGTGGACCCGTCCAGTTTGAAGGTCAACGGGATCGAAAATCTGCGCGTGGCTGATGCCTCAATCATGCCCACGCTGATTGGCGGCAACACCAATGTGCCGTCGATGATGATCGGCGAGCGTTGTGCGCGAATGGTGCTGACGGGTTAGGGGGGGGCTAATCAATGCTGATGAAGGTTATGCTTTTACCTACGCCATTCCTGCGCCAATCTCTTGTCAGCAAGGCTGCAACTTCACTGGAGATCATGGGATGATCCGCACAGGTGACGACTATCGGGACTCGATCCGTGACGGGCGTGATGTATTCGTCAATGGCGAGACTGTGCGCGATGTCACCACCCATCCGATGTTTCGCCCGCTTGTGGATATCCGTGCCAAGATCTACGACATGGCCCATGCGCCCGAGACCGCGCCGATCATGACGATCAAGCGTGACGATGATGTTCAGGCGATTGGCAATGCCTTGCCCTTCACGCAGGCGGATTGGTGGGCCAAGCGGCGCGCCACAGATCTGGTGCTTGATACAGTCGGTGGGATCGTGACGCGCGTCGGCGATGAGACGGCGGGCGAGATGTGGTCGCTTTACGACGCCAAAGACGCGCTGCACGCTCTCGATCCGCAATTCAGCGGCAATATCGAAACCCATATCGCGGCGCTGACGCAGACCGACCCGTTTCACGTCTCTGCCAATACCGACCCGAAACTGGGCCAAGATAGCGACATGCGCCTGCATGTCGTGCGCGAGACCGACGCTGGTATCATCGTTCGCGGGGCAAAGTACGAAACCGCCGCCGCCTATGCCAATCAGGCATTCACAAAGCCCACGATCTCGGATTGGGGTGACGGGGACGGGAGCGCCTATGCGCTGGGCTTTATTTGCGATCTCTCGGCGCGGGGGCTGAAATTCATCTGCCGCACTGGCTTTGCCGGGCGCGCTTCGGCTGAGGATTACCCGCTGTCGAACCGCTTTGACGAGATCGATACGCTCGTCATTTTTGATGATGTGCTGATCCCTTGGGAAAACGTGCTGTTTTATCGCAGCGTCAAGGCGGCAATGATCGTGCGCGCGACGCTGCATCGCTATTCCGCCTTTGCCTTTATGCAGCGCAGCCTGAAATTCGCGGACATGATGATTGGCGCGGCGCTGTTGAACCTGCGCCAGAGTGGCTTGGACAGATTGCAGCCTGTGCAGGAAAAACTTGCCCAGCTTGCCTGCTATCGCGAGGGCATCAACGCCCATCTAAGCGCCGCACTTGCGATGGCCGAGCGCTCGCCCGGTGGGCTGATGATGCCCAACCAATCGCTGCTTTATACGGGGCGCGTGCTGGCGGGCAGCCAGTTGGCGCAGATGATGCATCTCGCGCGCGAACTGTGCGGCGGGCAGGTTAGCCTGACACCCGATATTGCCAGTTTCAAGGCGTCGGAAACCGCGCCTTGGCTAGACAAGGTCTATACGCTTGACGACGAATGGATCGCCGAGGATCGCCGCAAATTGCTGGCTTTCGCGCGTGATTTGCTCAACTCGGATTATGCTGGCCACCGCCTCAGCTTCCAGCTGTTCGCGCAATCTCCCCCTTACGCGCATCTCGCCTCGGTCTATCGCAATTTCGATTGGGACGGGCCGATTGCCTTCGTCAAAGAGGCAGCCGGGCTGAGCGAGCGGGTGATGGGGGACAAGACGCTGACCTGCGCCGACAGCCCGACCAGCCGCTGGTTTTCCAGTGCGCCCCAAGCCGTCGAAACCACGCCATGACCTTCCCCCAAACGAATTCAAGAATTCCGAAAAAGGACCCCCAAAATGACAGTTGAGAAAGTCGAGACGCTCGTCGTTGGCGCAGGCCAAGCGGGCTTGGCCATGAGCGCGCATCTGCGCAAAGCGGGCGTATCCCACCTCGTGCTTGAGCGCGACCGGATCGCGGAACGCTGGCGTTCAGTGCGCTGGGACTCGCTGGCGGCGAACGGGCCAGCCTGGCATGACCGCTTTCCGGATTTGGAATTCGAGGGGGATCCGGATGCCTTCGTCGCCAAAGACGAAGTCGCCGATTATTTCGAGACCTTCGCCAAGCAAATCGATGCGCCTGTGCGCTGCGGTGTCGAGGTCAGTGAAGTGGTGCGCAACACAGGACGGCCGGGCTTTCACGTCACGACCTCGCAGGGCGAGATCGAAGCGGACTATGTCGTGGCCGCCACCGGAGCATTTCAACTGCCGGTGATCCCGCCGGTTGTGCCTGAAACGGAAGGGTTGACGCAGATCCATTCCAGCGCCTATCGCAATCCGGCGCAATTGCCCGAAGGGGCCGTGCTGGTTGTCGGGGCGGGTTCGTCGGGCGTGCAGATTGCCGATGAGCTATTGGCGTCGGGGCGCAAGGTCTATCTTTCGGTCGGCCCGCATGATCGCCCGCCGCGTCGCTATCGCGGGCGCGATTTCGTCTGGTGGCTGGGCGTTCTCAACAAATGGGATGCCGAGGCCACGCCCGGCGTCGAGCACACCACGATCGCGGTGAGCGGTGCAAATGGCGGTGAAACGGTCGATTTCCGCAAACTGGCCGCGCGCGGCATGGTGCTGCTGGGGCGCACCGAGAGCTGTCAGGACGGGGTGCTCAGCTTTGCCTCTGATCTGGTCGGCAATATCGCGAAGGGCGATGAGAACTACCTCTCCCTGCTGCGCGAAGCCGATCAATATGTCGAGCGTAACGGCATTGATCTGCCCGAGGAACCCGAGGCCCATGAAATCGGCCCCGATCCAGAGTGCATGCGTGAGCCGATTGCGTCGCTCGATCTCGCACAGGCGGGGATTACCACGATCATCTGGGCGACCGGTTTCGGGGTGGATTATAGCTGGCTCAAGGTCGATGCGTTGGACGCGGCAGGGCGTCCGGCCCATCAGCGCGGTGTGTCAACCGAACCCGGTGTTTATTTCCTCGGGTTGCCGTGGCAGACGCGGCGTGGCTCTTCCTTCATTTGGGGGGTGTGGCATGATGCAAAATATGTCGCCGACCACATCTGCAAACAACGCGCCTATCTGGAATATCGCGCCGCCGATGCGCCGGTCTCCGAAAACGCGTAATCTTTCTTTCAAACACTCCACGGAGCGCCCAATGGCCCATACCCGCATTCGCAAATTCAATACCAAGGACACCTATCCCGAGCAGAACCTCGACAATGACCTGTGCCAAGCTGTCGTTGCGCGGGGCGCGACGATCTTCTTGCGCGGCCAATGTCCGCAAGAGCTTGATACCGCTGCAGATATCGGCAGTTCTGATCCGGTCGAGCAGACCCATAAGGTGATGCAAAACATCCGCCAGTTAATCGAAGAGGCGGGCGGGGACATGTCGCATCTGTGCAAGGTGACGGTGTATCTGACCGATGTGCGCCATCGCGAGGCGGTCTATCGTACGATGGGTGAATATATCAAAGGCGTGCATCCTGTCTCGACAGGGGTCGTAGTGACCTGTCTGGCGCGCCCCTCGTGGCTGGTCGAGATCGACGCCACGGCCGTCATTCCCGATTGAGGTGGTTCAGCTGGGCGCTGCGCCCCGCCGGTAGTGAGACAAGCACAAAGGACAACAGAACATGACATTTTCCATCGTGGCGCGTTGCGCCCAAACCGGACAATTCGGGATGGCGATTTCGTCTTCGTCACCCGCTGTTGCTGCGCGCTGCGCGTTTGCGCGTGCCGGAGTTGGTGCGGCGGCGACGCAGAACGTGACCAATCCCGCGCTTGGGCCGCTGATGCTTGATGAAATGGCGGCAGGGGCAGATGCGCAGCAAGCGGTGGATGCTGCAATCGCGGCGGATGGGTTTGCCGATTACCGCCAATTGCTGGCCATTGACGGCGCAGGACATTGCGCGGTGCATTCGGGCACGCAGGCGCTGGGCCTTTGGACATCAGCGCTGGGGCGCGATTGCGCGGCGGGGGGCAATCTGCTGGCTGATGAGGGCGTGCCTGCGGCAATGGTTGCGGGGTTTGAACAGGCCGAAGGCGCACTTGGCGATCGTTTGATCGCCGCGATGCGGGCCGCAATCGAGGCGGGCGGCGAGGCTGGTCCCGTCCACTCCGCAGGGCTCTTGATTGTTGATCGCGAAAGCTGGCCCTATGCCGAGTTGCGCATCGATTGGATCGAAACAGACTGCCCCATTGCGGCAATGGCGCGCGCTTGGGAGGTCTATAAACCGCAGGCCGACGACTACGTGACACGTGCGCGCAACCCAAGTGCCGCCCCCTCTTATGGCGTACCCGGAGACGAATGAGGATTATGATGCAAAGCCACGATTACTATCTTCGCGCGGCCTCGGCCATGTCGTTTCGCAACCAATGCTGGATCGACGGCAAATTCATCCCGTCTTTATCGGGCGCAAGGTTTGACTGCGTAAACCCCGCGACGGCCAGCGTATTGACCGATGTCGCCAAGGGCGGCGCGGCGGATATCGACCGCGCCGTCAGTGTCGCGCGTGCGGCGTTCGAAGACGGGCGCTGGTCGAAACAGACGCCGGGAGCGCGCAAGGAAGTGCTGCTACGCCTTGCCGCGCTGTTGCGCGAAAACCTTGAGGAATTCGCGCTGCTCGACACGCTGGATATGGGAAAGCCGATTTCGGAAACGGTGAACGTGGATGTTCCCGGGTCTGCGCATTTTTTCCAATGGCACGCCGAGGCCATCGA
Organism: Thioclava indica; assembly: GCF_000714545.1. GTDB lineage: Bacteria > Pseudomonadota > Alphaproteobacteria > Rhodobacterales > Rhodobacteraceae > Thioclava > Thioclava indica. The sequence continues at coordinate 11,299 of NZ_AUNB01000014.1, read as the reverse complement.
CAAGCTTTATGACGAGGTTGCCCCGACTGGCGGGCGCGATATTGCGATGATCCGGCGGGTGCCCTTGGGCGTTGTGGGCGCGGTCGTGCCGTGGAACTTCCCGCTTGATATGGCTACATGGAAACTTGCGCCTGCTTTGGCTGCGGGCAATTCCGTCGTGCTCAAACCCGCAGAACAATCGCCGCTTTCCGCGCTGCGGCTGGCCGAGCTGGCCGCCGAGGCCGGGCTGCCCGATGGCGTGCTGAACGTCGTGACCGGCTTTGGCGAAGATGCGGGGCAAGCGCTTGGCCGTCACCCGGATATCGATTGCCTCGTGTTCACCGGCTCAACGGCGGTGGGTAAGATGTTCCTGCGCTATTCGGGCGAAAGCAACATGAAGCAGGTCTGGCCGGAAACGGGGGGCAAAAGTCCTAACCTCGTTTTTGGGGATGCCGATCTTGAGGCGGCGGCTGAAAAGGCGGCCTTCGGCATATTCTTTAATCAGGGCGAGGTTTGTTCGGCCAATTCGCGACTTCTGCTGCATGAAAGCATCGCGCAAGAGATGATCGAACGCTTGAAGACCCATGCCGAGGCGATTGTGCCGGGCGATCCGCTCAATCCGGCGACCAAGATGGGCGCGATGGTGGATGTCGAGCACGCCGCGCGCGTTGAGGGGTTCCTGAAATCGGGGCGCCAGTCGTCGCGACTGGTGGCTGGGGGCGAGCGAATGACGATCAACGGATCGGACGCGTTCATTCAGCCCACGATTTTCGCCGATGTTCCCCGCGATGCACGCATCGTGCGCGAGGAGATCTTTGGTCCGGTGCTGAGCGTGCAGACCTTTGGCAGCGATGAGGAGGCGATCGCGCTGGCCAATGATTCCGTTTACGGCTTGGCCGCCTCGGTCTGGACCAAGGATCTGAGCCGCGCGATGAGTGTCTCGGATGCGCTGGTGGCTGGGACGGTGTCGATCAATACGGTTGATGCGCTCAGCGCGATGACCCCGTTTGGCGGCGTCAAGCAATCGGGCTTTGGCCGTGATCTGTCGATCCACAGTTTTGACAAGTACACGGCGCTCAAAACCGTCTGGATCAGCTATTGACGGGGCAGGGGATGCAGGGCAGCTTACAATAAGGGAGAGGCTAACCTCAGATCGAATTGGATGAGTTATGGCCTTGCGCATCACTCTTCGCCAACTTGAATATTTCGTTGCTGTCGGCGAGTGCGGCTCGATCGCGCTTGCCGCCGAAAAGGTAAATGTGTCTTCGCCGTCAATTTCTTCGGCGATCTCGCAGCTTGAAGCGGAATTCGGGTTACAGTTATTTATCCGCCGCCATGCCCACGGGCTGTCGCTGACGCAGGGCGGGGCGCGGTTCATGGATACCGCGCGCGAGGTGCTTGAACGTGCAGGCGCGCTGAATGATTTGGCGAATGACATTACCGGAAAGGTGCGTGGTCCGCTTAATGTCGGGTGTCTGATCACCTTCGCGCAGATCGTTTTGCCCCAGCTCCGACGCAGTTTCATCGATACCTATCCCGAGATTCAGTTCCACCAGTTCGAGCGTGATCAGCAGGAATTGTTTGACGCGCTGCGCTCGGCCCGGCTTGATATCGCGCTGACCTATGATCTGAACGTGCCCGCCGATCTGGAATTTGTGCCGCTGATCGATTTGCCGCCCTTTGCGCTTTTGCACGAAACCCATGAACTGGCCCATCTGGAAAGCGTTTCGCCTGCCGAACTGTCGGATTATCCGATGGTTCTGCTCGATTTGCCCATGAGCGCAGAGTATTTCCTGTCTTTCTTTACCAAACTCGGGATCTCTCCGATGATCGAAGAGCGCACGCGCGATATCGCGGTGATGCGTTCCTTGGTCGCCAACGGGTTTGGGTATGGTTTAGCCAATATCCGCCCCGTGACCGAGCTTGCGCCCGACGGGCGAAAGCTATGTCTGGTGCCGTTGACGGGGCCGGTGCGCAACTTGAAACTTGGACTTCTGATGAGCGAGGGGGCGCGCAACTCGCGATCCATCCGCGCCTTTATCGAACATGCGACTGCAAGGATCACGCCCGATAACGCGCCGGGGCTGCAGGTGCGCCCCAAGGGGCTGCGCCACGCCTTTTAGCGTTTCGCAAAACGCACATTACCTTAGCCCTTCGCCAAATAAATAAGCGATTAGGCGTTGGCTAACTCAAGCTTCCGCAAGGTGTAATTTACTTGATCCGCTTTGCGTTGGATCGTCGCTCCAGAACTGAGCCAATGACAGGGCTGGTAAGGAGACGACGGTGCGCAATCCCAATTACGACATTCTGTTCGAGCCGGCCAAGATCGGCCCGCTTACCGCAAAGAACCGCTTTTATCAGGTGCCCCATTGCAATGGCGGGGGCTATCGCGACCCGACTGCGGCGGCCACGATGCGCGGGATCAAGGCCGAGGGCGGCTGGGGGGTGATTTTCACCGAACAGACCGAGATGCACCACACGTCAGAGATCACGCCCTTCATCGAGCTGCGACTTTGGGATGATGCCGATATTCCCGCGCTGCGTCGGATGTCAGAGGCGATGAAGACGCGCGGTGCGCTGGCGGGGATTCAGCTTGCCTATTCGGGGATCAATGGCCCTAACCTCTATTCCAAGGAGGTGCCGCTCGCGCCCTCTGCCTTGCCAATCCGCACCTTCACCAACGATCCGGTGCAGGCGCGCGCGCTGGACAAGACTGATATCAAGGACCTGCGCCGTTGGTTCGTGAATGCGGCGAAACGCTCAAAGCTGGCGGGGTTCGATCTGATCTGCCTTTATGGCGCGCATGGCTTTGGGATCTTTCAACATTTCCTAAGCCGCGCGACCAATCAAAGAACCGATGAATACGGCGGCAGTCTGGAAAATCGCGCCCGCTTCGTGAATGAGGTGATCGCGGATATGCGCGATGCGGTCGGCGACACGATGGCGCTGACGCTACGGGTTAGTCTGGATGAGCATATCGGCAAGCTGGGGTTCTCAAATTCCGAGCTGCGCGAATTTATCGAGATGAACGCCGATCTGCCCGATCTCTGGGATCTTGCGCATGGCACCTGGGAAGATTGCTCGGGGCCGTCGCGCTTCAAGGATGAGGCCGCGCAGGAAACGCTGGTAACGGGGATCCGCGAGCTAAGCGCGAAACCCGTGGTCGGTGTGGGGCGGTTTACCTCGCCCGATGTGATGGCACGGCTGGTGCGCCAGGGGGTGCTTGATTTCATCGGTTGCGCACGCCCGTCCATCGCCGATCCCTTCCTGCCCAAGAAGATCGAGGAAGGCCGGATCGAGGACATTCGCGAATGTATCGGCTGCAATATCTGCATCACCGGCGACATGACGATGTCAATCTCGCGCTGCACGCAGAACCCGACCTTCATGGAGGAATGGCGCAAGGGCTGGCATCCCGAAACGATGAACGCCAAAGGCGATAGCTCGAATGTGCTGATCGTCGGGGCAGGGCCTGCGGGTCTGGAAGCGGCGCGCGCGTTATCGGTGCGCGGCTATGACGTGGCGCTGGCGGAGGCGGGAACCACATTGGGCGGGCGCGTTGCAAAAGAACGCCTGTTGCCAGGGCTGTCGGCTTGGGGGCGCGTTGCGGATTATCGCGAGTATCAGTTGTCGCAGCGCCCCAATGTCGAAACCTATTTTGACAGCAAGCTAAGCGCCGAAGAGATCTTGGAATTCGGCTTTGAGCATGTGGCGATCGCGACGGGGGCGCATTGGCGGGCCGATGGCGTGTCGCGCCAGCATGTCGTGCCGATGCCCGCCGATCCCGCGATGCCGGTCTATACGCCTGATGACATCATGGCTGGCAAGCTGCCCACGGGCGAGGTCGTGCTGTTTGACGATGATCATTATTACATGGGCGGGGTGATCGCCGAGCTTCTGGCCAAGGCGGGGTGCAAGGTGACCTTGATTACCCCCTCTGCCTATGTGTCGGACTGGACGCGCAACACGCTGGAACAGGGCGCGATCCATGCGCGTCTGATCGAGGCGGGCGTGAAGATCGTGCTCAATACCGGGATCGCGGCGCTTGCAGCGGACGGGGTCGAAACCGAATGCGTCTACACCGGTGCAAAAGGACATGTTCCTTGCGCGGCGGTCGCGATGGTGGCCTCGCGCATCGGCGATGACGCGCTGTATCAGGATCTGATGGCGCGTCAGGATAACTGGGCGGATGCGGGGATCAAATCGGTCAAGGTAATCGGCGATGCCTGCGCGCCGGGGCCGATTGCCTGGGCCACCTATGCCGGCCACCGCTATGCCCGCGAACTCGACATGCCCGATATCGGCGATGCGTTGCCCTTCCGCCGCGAGGTGACCGAACTTGCGTAACATCTTGAATCCGTCCGCGGCAGGGGCCTGCCGCCCGTGCCTTCTAATTAAGGAGAGCAAAGAATGAGACGCGGAGAAGCGGTCGAAGTTTTCAATGTCAGCAAGATGTTTGGCACCTATCAAGCCCTTGATCAGGTCAGCTTCACGATCAAGGAGAACGAGTTTTTCACCCTGCTCGGCCCCTCGGGATGTGGCAAGACCACGTTGCTGCGCATGATCGCGGGGTTCGAACGTCCCAGTGAAGGCTCGATCAGCCTGTTCGGTGCGGAAATCGCCTCGCTGCCCCCCCACAAGCGCCACGTGAACACGGTGTTTCAGTCCTACGCGCTGTTTCCACATATGTCGCTGGAGCAGAACATTGCGTTCGGCCTTGAAAACCTCGGCTGGGCCAAGGCGAAGCGGCAGGCGCGCGTCGCCGAGATGCTTGAGTTGGTGCATATGTCCGATTTCGCCAAGCGGCGCCCCGATCAGCTTTCGGGGGGGCAGCGTCAACGCATTGCACTGGCCCGTGCGCTCGCGCCCGAGCCGCAGGTGTTGTTGCTGGATGAACCGCTTTCGGCGCTTGATCTGAAGCTGCGTCAGGCGATGCGTGACGAGCTGCGCGCATTGCAGCGCAAGACCGGCATCACCTTTGTCTTTGTTACGCATGATCAGGACGAGGCGCTGGATATGTCGGACCGGATTTGCGTGCTCGGGCAGGGCCAGATTCAGCAGATCGGCACGCCCTCCGATATTTACGAAGAGCCGCAAAACCGCTTTGTCGCGGATTTCATCGGGGCCACGAATTTCCTTGAGGCCGAGGTGGTCTCGTTGAACGGTGATCAGGCGCAAATCCGTACAGCTTTGGGGCTGGAATTCACCGCCGCGCAAAAAGGCGTGCAAGGGCCCGGTGCGGCCACGATGTCGCTGCGCCCCGAGAAAATCGGGCTTGAGGAACAAGCGTCAGGTAATGTGTTCACCGGAACGATCCGGTCGCGCAATTATATGGGCGGGTTCACCCATTACGCGGTTGAGACCGCCGGGATTACGCTGCAGGTGTCGCGGCGCAACGCGCTTTCGCATGCAGAAAGCTATGACATCGGGCGTGAAGTCAAACTCGGGTTCCGCGATGAATCCGTTCGGGTGTTGGGCCAATGAGGCGCGGGTTCCGGTTCTGGGGGCTGGTGCCTGCCTGGGTCTTGATGCTGGGCACTCTGTTAATCCCGCTGATGATCGTGGCAATCGTTTCGGTTGCCCAGCGCGGGGCGTATGGCGGGTTCGAATGGGCTTTCACGCTTGAACCCTACCGGCAGATCCTGTTCTCGGTGGGTTGGACAGATGAGCTGGAGTTCGACCCGAAATATCTTTTCGTCATCGGCCGGACCCTTGTGTTGGCAGGCGCGACCACACTGATTTGCATGATGCTTGCGCTGCCGGTGGCCTATGTGATCGCGACCCGCACGCCGCGCATGAAAACGGTGTTGATCTATCTGGTGACGCTGCCGTTCTGGGTGTCGATGATTGTGCGCGTCTATGCGTGGCTGATCATTCTTGGCAATGACGGGTTTGTGGGGCGCATCTGGCACGCGCTGGGCGGGCAGGGGACATTGCTGTTCACGCCCGGTGCGATGCTGGTGGGCATGGTTTACAGCTATATCCCCTTGATGGTGCTGCCGGTGTTTGCCGCGATTGAAAAGCTGGATCCCGCACTGCTAGAGGCAGGCGGCGATCTGTATGCCAGCCGCTGGACCACCGCACGCCGCGTGATCTTGCCCCTGACATGGCCGGGGCTGGCGGCGGGTTCGATCCTTGTGTTCGTGCCAGCCCTCGGGACCGTTCTTGAACCGATGCTTTTGGGGGGCGGCAAGCAGATGATGATGGGCACGCTGATCCAGACCCAGTTTGGCAGTGCGCGCAACTGGCCGTTCGGGGCCGCGATTGCGCTGGTTTTGATGGTGATGGTGGTGATCGTGCTGGTTCTCAATGCCCGCCGCGCGATGCGCAAGGAGGCAAGATCATGAGTGCCAATCACGATGTGCGCCACTACCCCGGCGCGGGGCTGATGACGACGGTGTTCTTTCTTTGGCTTTATGCGCCTATCGTCGTGGTGATCTGGTTCTCGTTTAACGAAAACCGCCTTGTCTCGGTCTGGAGCGGATTTTCTACCAAGTGGTATACGGCTGCGCTGGCCAATGATGCGCTGATGGATGCGCTGCGCGTTTCACTGACGGTGGCGGGAATTGCGACGGTGATTTCGACCACTGTCGCCCTTTGCGCGGCAATGGTGCTTAGTCGCAATTCCGATCTGCGATTTGCCAAGCTGTCAGAGACGGTGGTGAACCTGCCCCTGCTGCTGCCCGAGATCGTCGTCGCGGTGGCCACGCTTATCTTGTTCTCGCAACTGGAGTTCACCAACGGGTTGTTGCGGCTGATCGTGGCGCATAGTGCCTTTTGCACGCCCTTCGCCTTTTTGCCCATTCGCGCGCGGCTGCAAGGCATGAGTGCCGATTATGAAGAGGCCGCGCAGGATTTATATGCAACGCCATTCACCGCCTTTCGTCGCGTCACGCTGCCGCTGATCATGCCCGGCGTCTTTGCCGGGGCGATGCTGGCCTTTGTGATCTCGATGGATGATTTCATCACGTCAAACATGCTCGCAACCGGCGGCACTACGACACTGCCGGTCTACATATTCAGCCTGATCAAACGGGGCACGACCCCCGAGCTGAACGCAATCTCGACATTGCTGATCGTGGCTTCCCTCGTCATCGCGACGCTCGCCTTGGCCTTGTCGGCCCGCGCGATGCGCCGTGCATGAACTGCATAACAACAAGAAACCTACAAAAAACCAACGAACCCAACAGGAGATCAAAAAGATGAAAACCAAACTTACGCTCGGGGTCGCAATCAGCACCTTGCTTGCCATGCCCGCTTTCGCCGAAGGCACGCTCAACCTTTACACTTGGTCGGATTCGATTGCGCCCGAACTGATCAAGAAATTCGAGGAAAGCACCGGCACGACGGTGAATATCGATGGCTTCAACTCCAATGAAGATGCGCTGACCAAGCTTCAGGCAGGCTCGTCTGGCTATGACGTGGTGACGCCCTCGCAGCATTTCGTGAAGATCATGATCGATCAGGGGCTGTTGGAAAATATCGACGCCAAGGATATGGCCGCTTTCGCGCAGGTTGATGATAAATGGAAAAACCAGTGGTGGGATCCCGATAGCAACTATTCGATCCCGCTGGCCTATGGCACGGCTGGCTATACCGTCAATCGCGACGAATACAGCGGTCCGGTCGATAGCTGGAAAGCCTATTTTGAGCCTGACGAAAGCATGAAAGGCAAGATCGCTTCGCTGGCTAGCCCCGATGAGGTCATAGGCGCTGCCGAGCTGTATCTTGGCGTGCCGTTCTGCACCGAGGACAAGGCCGAGATGAAAAAGGTCTATGACTTGCTCATGGCGCAAAAGCCCTATGTGGCCGCCTATAGCTCGGACAATATCGAAAACCGGGTCGGTTCGGGTGAGGTCGCGATGCATTTCTGGTGGGACGGCAATTCGCTCAAGACGCGTCTCGATGGGGCAAATATCGAATATGCGATGCCCAAAGAAGGGCTCGTCGGCTGGCTTGACAGTTTCGTGGTGCCTAAAGGTGCCAGCAATGTTGCCGCTGCCAAAGAGTTCATCAACTTCATGTCGCAAGAAGAGAACGCCACGATCCAGTATAACTATTACGCGCACTCCTCGCCGGTGAAAATCGACGTGAGCAAGGCGAAATACACCCCCGAGAACGCACCCGAACTGTTCCCGACCGTGCCGATGGAATTCTCGCGGGCCTGCTCACCTGCTGCACAGGATCTGATCACCAAGGTCTGGACGGACCTGCTGCAATAAGTTCTACGCCCCGCCCGCATTCTTGCCGGGCGGGGTTTTTCTCAAGGAAGGGGGCTGGCATGGCCGAGCGGATCGAGATCGTTAACGCGCGCATGGCGGATAGCGGTGCGCCACTGTCAGTCCGCCTTGACGGAGAGCAGATCGAATGGGTCGGGCCGCCCGAGGATATGCCCAACGACGCCAGTATCACGCGCCGGATCGACGCGCAGGGGCAAGTCCTACTGCCGGGGTTTTGCGACAGTCACCTGCATCTGTTTTGGGGCGGGGTGACGCTGGATCAGCTCGATATGCTTCAGATTACGGATCGCGAGGCCGCCACATCGGCGCTGCGCGCCTTTGCCAGCCAACATCCCGACGAGCAGCTCCTGTGCGCCTTTTCGGCGAATTATACGTTTTTGGGCGCGGGTACGCGGCCCGACCGCCATGCGCTTGACGCGATAGTGCCCGATCGCGCGCTTCTGATCATGGCGGTGGATGGGCATACCGCGTGGGCCAATAGCGCGGCGCTTGAATTGGCGGGGCTGACGGACGCGGTGCCGCACCTGCGCGGGGCCGAGGTCGTTTGCGACACAAGTGGCGCCCCGACCGGAGAGCTGCGCGAGGGCGGCGCGATGGATCTGGTCCAGCGTTTTGCTGCCAATGGTGGGCGCGAGGGGATTTGCATGGCCGGTGACGAACCCGCCGCCAGCGCGTCTGATCGCGCGCGCGACAAAGCCACTTTGCGCCGCGCCCTTGCGACCTGCGCAAGCTACGGGATCACGACTGCCGTGAATATGGACGGCAACCTCTATCAGGCATCGCTGCTGGGCGAGATGGCGCAAGCCGGAGAGTTGCCGATCCGCGTCAGCCTGCCCATGCGCATCGCCCCCCATCACGACGCCGCGCGGATCGCTGCGCTGATTGAGGCCGCGCAACAACCGCCAATCGGTAAGCTCAGCTTCGGGCGCATCAAGATGTTTATGGATGGCGTCTTTGACAGCTGGACCGCTTATCGTACCGATGATTACCCCGGCCGTGAGGGGGATCGCGGAGAGCCCTTGTTTACGCCTGCGCAGTTCAACGCGATCTGCTGTCAGGCCGATGCGGCGGGTCTACAAATTCAGGTTCATTGCGTGGGGGACGCGGCGGTGCGCGCCACGCTGGACGGCTATCAAGCGGCGCAACAGGCCAATGGCGCGCGCGATGCCCGCCACCGGATCGAGCATATCGACCTGCTGCATCCCGATGATCTGAAACGGTTTTCCCAGCTTGGCGTCGTGGCCTCTATGCAGCCGGTGCATCCGCCCGGATCCAGCGGCTTGCCGCTTGAACCCACAGTGTCGATTATCGGGCGCAACCGCTGGGGCGATACCTTCCCGTGGGCGGCTTTACATCATGCGGGCGTGCCGCTGGCTTTCGGCACAGATTGGCCGACGGCGCCACTTTCACCGTTCAACGCCATCCATGCTGCGCTTTCGCGCCAGCCTTGGGCGCCCGATTGTCCCGATCAACGCCTTCCGCTGAGCGAGGTGTTGCACGCTTATACAGCGGGCGGTGCCTATGCTGTTTTTGCTGAAGGCGCGCGCGGCCATCTTGCGCCCGCGCAACAAGCCGATCTTGTGCTACTTTCGCACGACCCGCATGATCTGGCGCTTGACGCGACCACCTGTCACGCCACGCTGACAATCTGCGCGGGCGACATTATCCACGAGGTATCCCGGTGAAACTGAATCGTATCGAGGATTTGCTGGCCCAGCTTGTAGCCTTCGCGACGGTTTCGTCGCAGTCCAACCTTGCGATGATAGATTGGGTGGAGGATTTTCTCATCCAGGCGGGGTTCGACGTGCACCGCGTGTCCGCCAAGGGGGAGCCAAAGGCGGGCTTGCTGGCGAAATTCGGGGCAGGCGAGGGGGGCACGTTGCTGTCCGCCCATAGCGATGTGGTGCCGGTCGCGGGACAGGCTTGGAGCAGCGACCCCTTCACCCTGACCCGACGCGACGATCGGCTGGTGGGACGTGGCGCAACGGATATGAAAGGGTTTCTCGCCTGCGTCCTTGCCTTGGCCGAGACCCTGCCGGCCCGCCCGCCTACGGCCCCCGTCATGATCGCACTCAGTTGGGACGAGGAACTGGGCTGTCGTGGCATCGCACAGATGATCGACCAGGTCCTTCCCACCCTTGGCCGCCCCGATCTGTGCATCGTGGGCGAGCCGACCCTGATGCGCCTTGGCACCGGGCATAAGGGCAAGACGAGCTACCGCGCGATTTGCCATGGCGAGCCCGGCCATTCCGCGATGGCGCCACGGTTTCGCAATGCACTGCATCTTGGCGCGGATCTGATCAATGCGCTGCGCGAGGAACAGGACTGGCTGCAAGCTGAAGGCGCGCGCGAGCCGGGCCATGAAATCGCGTATTCCACGGTCCACGCTGGAAAAATGACGGGCGGGGTTGCGCTTAATATCGTGCCCGAACGCGCCGAGATTGATTTCGAGATCCGCGCCATTGCCGCCGATGATCCAGAGGAAATCTTGTCCCGGATCATAAGACGTCTCCCCGACGGGATCGAGATCACGACGACGGGCAGCTATCCGGGACTGAGTGCAGAGGCCGACCACCCCGCTTTCGCAAACCTGCGTGGATTGCTGCCTGACCCCGAGCCGGTCAAAGTCTCGTATGGGACCGAGGCGGGGTTTTTTGCAGCCCTTGGCATTCCCACAGTCGTTTGTGGCCCCGGAACGATGCGCGATGGGCACCAGCCCGATGAGAGCATCGCGTGCAGCGAACTGGCGCTTTGCGCGCAAGTTCTGCAACAGTTACTTCGGCCCTCTGGTGAAAAAGGGTAAAAAGCGGCATCTGCTTTCGCATGCTCTAGACCTTCATCCGCGATGGGGCGATCATCATGCGAGGAGCCGGCGCCCCTATACCGATCCGCAGCAACGGGCGGGCTTGGAACGAAGACTGCGCTGCGGCAATAGTACGAAACGAGATCCTGCGCGCGACGCCACGCCTTGAAAGACGCTCTGGAAACGATGGGCGGACTATCACGGTTAAGTCGGGTCGAGGCGAATCCTCTCATGGTTTGCCTGCAAACCACGAGTATCCGTATTGATCAAGCGGGAT
>NZ_AUNB01000013.1 GCF_000714545.1 Thioclava indica | reverse complement strand
TAGATCTGGAACCAGAACGGCGCGTTGGTATTCTCGGCCACGTCCTCAATCGAGCAGATCGACATCGTCGAGAGCGTAAAGGGCACGCCGAATTTCTCGGCTGCTTTCGCTGCCTTGATCTCACCATCCGCACGCTGCATTCCGGTCAGGCCGACGGGCGCGAGCGCCACCGGCATCGCCCGGCTTTCCCCCAGCATCGGGGCCGCCGTCGAGCGCCCGGTCATATCCACCGCGACCTTCTGATTGAGCCGGATTTTCGCAAAATCGGTGGTGTTCTCGCGGAAGGTCTGCTCGGTATACGACCCGCTTTCGGCGTAGTCGTAAAACATCTTCGGCGTGCGGCGTTTGTGCAGCCGCTTGAGATCATCAATGCAGGTGATGACGGGCATGGTATCCTCCCCCGGTTCGGTCAATTTTCTTTACCAATGATGGGGGAGGTTCGCAATCGCCTTACACGCACGCGTGTCGCTTCTCGGTCAAGACACGCGAGCCGAAGGGGGCGATGCGCAGACCTTGTTGCGGCGGCGCGACGTGGCAAGTGGCCGCGCCATGCCGTGGTTCAGGCGGAATGCGCGCCTTTGGCCAAGCTCGCGACGAAATCAAGCACATCAGACACGGGTTTGCCTAGGCTGATTTCTTTGACGATGGCCGACCCCACAACGCAGCCATCGGCCACGCTTGCGATGGTTTGGGCGGCCTCGGGCGTGGTGATGCCAAAGCCCACGATGACGGGCAGATCGGTTTGTGCTTTGATCCGCGCGACCTCGGGGCCGACTTCGCCTGCTTGCGCGGCTTGCGCGCCCGTGATCCCGGTGACCGAGACGTAATAGACGAACCCCGAGGTATTTTGCAGCACTTTGGGCAGGCGCGCATCATCGGTAGTCGGTGTCGCCAGCCGGATAAAGTTGATGCCAGCGGCCTGCGCGGGCAGGCACAATTCGCTGTCCTCCTCGGGGGGCAAGTCAACCACGATCAGACCGTCGATGCCCGCCGCTTTCGCATCGCTCAGGAAACGCTCGACGCCCCGGCTATAGATCGGGTTGTAATAGCCCATCAACACAATCGGCGTGCTGTCATCGGTTTTGCGAAACGCCGCCGCCATATCAAGCGTCTTTTGCAAGGTCTGCCCGCCATCCAAAGCGCGCTGGCCTGCCAACTGGATCGTCGGGCCATCGGCCATCGGGTCGGTAAACGGAACGCCCAGCTCGATGATGTCAACGCCCGCTTCCGGCAGCCCCTTCATCACCTCAAACGAGGTTTCCAGATCGGGATCGCCCGCCATAATGTAGGACACAAAGGCTTTCCTGCCCTGTTTTTTCAGTGCGGCGAATTTGGCGTCAATGCGAGTCATGGCGTCCCTCCGGTCATTCCCAACGCGGTTTGCGCTATGAGGGCGGGAAAATCAATGGCTCTGCGCGTCTGGCTTGCGCAAAGGCCGGGCAATGAATAAGAAGCGCCAAGCCGCAATCAGGAGGGCGCAATGGGTTTCAAGATGGGTATCGTGGGGTTGCCGAATGTCGGCAAATCGACCCTGTTCAACGCGCTGACCAAGACGGCGGCTGCGCAGGCCGCCAATTTTCCCTTCTGCACGATTGAGCCTAATGTCGGCGAGGTCGCTGTGCCCGATGAGCGGCTGGAAAAGCTGGCCGCGATCTCAGGCTCGAAAGAGATTATCCCCACGCGCATGACCTTTGTCGATATCGCCGGTCTGGTGAAAGGCGCGTCTAAGGGCGAAGGTCTGGGCAACCAGTTTCTCGCCAATATCCGCGAAGTTGATGCGATTGCCCATGTGCTGCGCTGCTTTGAAGACGGCGATGTGACCCATGTCGAGGGGCGCGTCGATCCGGTGGCCGATGCCGAGACCATCGAAACGGAATTGATGATCGCCGATCTCGAAAGCCTTGAGAAACGCCTTGCCAATCTCGCGCGCAAGATCAAGTCGGGTGACAAGGATGCCAAAGACGCCGCGCGCCTTCTGGAACAGGCGAAAGAGGCGCTAGAGGCAGGCCACCCGGCGCGCACGGTTGAGGTGTCTGACGATGACCGCAAAGCGTGGGATATGCTGCAATTGCTGACCGCCAAGCCGGTGCTGTTTGTGTGCAACGTCGAAGAAGAAAACGCCTCTAAGGGCAATTCCAAATCCGATGCGGTGGCGAAAATGGCGGCTGCGCAGGGCGCGGGTACGGTGGTGATTTCGGCCAAGATCGAAGAAGAAATCTCGCAGCTTGATGCTGAGGAAGCCGAAATGTTTCTGGGCGAGATGGGGCTTGAAGAGGCCGGTCTCGACCGTCTGATCCGCGCGGGCTACGAGTTGCTGGGCTTGCAAACCTATTTCACCGTCGGCCCGAAAGAGGCGCGCGCCTGGACGATCCGCAAGGGCACATTGGCCCCCGCAGCCGCCGGCGTGATCCACGGCGATTTCGAGCGCGGCTTCATCCGCTCCGAAACCGTGGGCTATGAGGACTACATCGCTCACAAGGGCGAGTCGGGCGCTAAAGAGGCGGGCAAATTCCGCGTCGAGGGCAAGACCTACGAGGTCAAAGACGGCGACGTGCTGCATTTCCTGTTCAACGCGTAAGGTTGATTAAGGTGTAAGGGCGCGCGGGGTTACTTTTTCGCCCCCGCGCTGACGTCTTCGACCGCGTCGAGATCCACCATTTGCCAGGCCATGCGGGCGTTACGGAAAAGCCGCTTGTCCTTATCGGGGTAATCAGCAACGTCATGGGCAAGCCGCTGGCCGATCACGAGCAGGCGCAAAACCTCTGTGCCTGTATTCAGGATGGTATGCGCCGCGCCGCCCGCACGATAGCCGATGAAATCGCCCGGCCCGATTGGCTCGCGCGCTTCGCCGATCCGGGCGGTGGCATGACCTGACAGCACGAAAATCGCCTCATCCTCATGAAAATGGCGGTGAAATTCGGTGCTCTCGCAGCCCGGCATCACTTCGATGATATGCACCCCGATCCCTGTAAGGCCGGTCGCATCGCCAAGGCTCTTGTTGATCCGTTGCGCGTTGGAATTGAGGAAATGGGTCTTGGCCAACCCTTCCATGGCGGCGATCTCTCCGGCGCGGATCAGATATCGGTCTTCGCTCATCCCGCCCCCCCTTCCTCTTGATAAAAATATCCCCGCCGGAGGCTCCGCCCTCTCAATCCGCGATCCGCGCGAGTATAGCCGAAACATCGGTCCCCGCCATTGCCCCGGTGGTGCGCCCTGCCTCCCCTGCCAGCCGCGTCGCCACGAACGCATCTGCCACAGCGGGCGGCGCATGGCGGATCAGCAGCGAGGCGCTGAGCAATAGCGCAAGACGTTCGGCAAACCAACGCGCCTCAGACTCCGGGGGCAGGGCGGGCCAGCGTTCGGTATGTGTTTTCAATGCGGCGTCATAGCGTGGATCGGTCCCGCTCGCGGCGATCAGTTCGGCGCGCAAGACATCGCCCGCCAGCGGCTCGCGCGCCAATGTGCGCAAAATATCAAGGCAGATCACATTGCCCGAGCCTTCCCAAATCCCGTTCAGCGGCGCCTCGCGATAGAGCATCGGCATCACGCTATCCTCGACGTAACCACTGCCGCCCAGCACCTCCATCGCCTCGTAAGTCACCACAGGGCAGCGTTTGTTGCTGAGATATTTCGCCAAGGCCACACCGATGCGCGCAAAAGCCCGGTCCTCGGGCGTCGTGCCATCAAAGGCGCGTGCCACGCGTAGACCCAGCGCCAATGCGCTCTCCCAATCCAGCGCCAGATCAGCCAGTACCGCCCGCATCAAGGGTTGGTCGATCAGGCGGCGCTGAAACGCGGCGCGGTGGGTCGCCCAGTGATGCGCCTCACCAATCGCGGCGCGCATCAGTCCGGCGGGGGCGATTGCGGTATCGAGCCGCGTGTGGTGGACCATTTCGATAATGGTGGGAATGCCGCGGCCTTCCTCGCCCAGCAGATAAGCCGCCGCCCCTTCGTATTCGATTTCAGCCGAGGCATTGGCGCGATTGCCCAGCTTATCCTTGAGGCGTTGAATACGGATCGCGTTGCCCGTGCTCTCCAACCAGCGCGGCACCAGAAAGCAGCTGAGGCCCGCTTCGGTTTGCGCCAACGTTAAAAAACCGTCCGACATCGGCGCGGAACAAAACCACTTATGCCCCGTCAGCCGATAGTGATGGCCAGTCTTTTCGGCGCGCGTAGTATTAGCCCGCACATCAGAGCCGCCCTGCTTTTCCGTCATCGCCATGCCCAGCGTGACGCCTGTCTTTTCTGTCACGGGCAACACGCGCGGATCGTAGCGGCGTGACGTGAGCTTGGGCTGCCAGATCGCGGCCAGATCAGGGTTGGCGACCAGCGCAGGGTAGGCGGCATAGCTCATCGTCATCGGGCAGCAGGTGGAGGGTTCAACCTGCGAGGCCAGATAGACCATCGCGGCGTGGGTGGCATGGCCGCCCGACGCACCCTCCCAAGCGATGGCGCTATATCCCGCTTCGATCCCGGCTTGCGAAAACCGATGATAGGCAGGGTGAAAGCGCACCTCATCCAGCCTGCGCCCGCCCGCATCGAAAAGCCGCAACTCGGGCGAATGACGATTGGCGTCACGCGCGGCCTCGCGCATTTCGGTTTTGCCAAGGGTTCGGCCAAAATCCACAAGCCCATCTGGCTGGCCCCCTTCGCGTGCGACGGCCTCGCGCAGTGGTAGATCGGTCCCCCACAGATCCAGATCGCCGCGCGCAGGCGGCTGGTTTTCGACGTGATGTGTGGGCAGGTCGGCGCGGGGGGCGGGCGTGGTCATGGCGAATTCCTCCTACCCGAAAGATAGGGCGCACGCGGGGCTGAGGCGAGTAAAACACATGTATAGGGCTTTTCAACGCGCGCGGCACGCCTAGATCATGGCTCAAAGGGAGAGCAATCATGAGCAAATGGCAAAAATCCGAAGCGGCGCTGGCGGCACTGACCCCCGAGCAATTCCGCGTCACCCAGCAAAACGGCACCGAGCGCCCCTTTACGGGCGAATATAACGACATCGACGCGCGCGGGATCTATGTCGATCTGGTCTCGGGCGAGCCGCTTTTCGCCTCATCAACCAAGTTTGACGCGGGCTGCGGCTGGCCGTCGTTCACCAAGCCGCTGGTGTCCGATCACGTTGTCGAGCTGCGCGATGCCTCGCTTGGCATGGTGCGCACCGAGGTGCGTTCCAAGAATGGCGACAGCCATCTGGGCCATGTCTTTCCCGACGGGCCGCGCGATCAGGGCGGTTTGCGTTATTGCATCAACTCCGCCTCGCTGCGGTTTGTCCCGCTCGAAGACATGGAGGCCGAGGGCTATGGCGATCTGATCGATCAAGTCGAGTAGGGCCGGGCCTTTACCTTCGTAAGGCGCAGTGGCAGGGTCGCGCGGAACAAAAAGAAGGGACGCGGGAATGCGCAAACTCGAACTTGGCCGCAGCGGGATCATGGTGTCGGAAATCTGCCTCGGGTCGATGACCTGGGGCACGCAAAACACCGAGGCCGAGGGCCATGCGCAAATCGACCTCGCGCTTGATCGCGGCGTGAACTTCATCGACACCGCCGAGATGTACCCCGTCAACCCGGTGCGCGCCGAGACGGCGGGCGATACCGAGGCGGTGATCGGGACCTATCTGGCCAAACGCGGCAAGCGCGACGATCTGGTGATCGCGAGCAAGATCACCGGCGAGGGCAGTAATGCCGTGCCGGGTGGGCCTGCGATCTCGCCCGCGCGTATTCGTCAAGCTGTGGACAGCTCGCTGCAGCGTCTGCAAAGCGATTACATCGATCTCTATCAGTTTCACTGGCCCAATCGCGGCTCGTATCATTTCCGCAAGTCGTGGCGCTTTGATCCGTCCAAACAGCCGGGCAAAGAGGCTGTGCTGGCGGATATGGAGGCCTGTCTGGCCACGCTCAAGGATCTTGTCGATGAGGGTAAGATCCGCTCTGTGGGCCTGTCGAACGAGACCGCTTGGGGCACCGCGCAATGGCTGGCCTTGGCCGCTGCTGGAAAAGGCCCACGGATGGAGGCGATCCAGAACGAGTATTCGTTGATGTGCCGCTATTACGATCTGGATCTGGGCGAGTTGGGCTATCAGGAACAGGTCACGTTGCTGGCCTATTCGCCGCTGGCGGCGGGTATCCTCAGCGGAAAATATTCCGGCGATACGACGCCCGAGGGGACGCGTCGCGCTTTGAACCAAACGATGGGCGGGCGCGCCAATCCGCGTGCTTTTGATATCGCCGACGCCTATGTGAGCCTTGCGCAAGAGTTCGGGATGAACCCGATCACGATGGCGATTGCTTGGGTGATGAGCCGCCCGTTCCCGGTGATCCCGATCGTCGGGGCGACCTCGCTGGATCAACTGGCACCAAGTCTGGATGCGGCCGACGTCACCCTGCCCAAAGAGCTGCTCGACAAGATTGCAGTGCTGCACCAAGCCATGCCGATGCCTTACTGATGCGCGCGCTTTTCATCATCATGGCCGTGGGACTTGCCTTGACAGGGTGTAAGCCGCTGGAGGGTTTGAGCGGGGCAGATCAAAGTACGCAACTGCCGCTTGTGGGCCAAGAAAAGCAGGATGTCTCTAAATTCAACTGCTTGGCCAAGGGCGGATCCTGGGCGCAGTATCAGGGCGGCTATTTCTGCCAGCACAGGACCAAAGATGGCGGTAAATTCTGTCGTTCTGGCAGCGATTGCGAAGGGGTATGCCTTGCGCGCTCGCAAAGCTGCGCGCCGGTCAAGCCGCTTCAGGGCTGCAATGACATTTTAACCGAGGCGGGCTATCCGATGAACGCATGCGTCAACTGATTTGGGCCTTGATTGGCGTGGCCGCGCTGGCGGGCTGTGCGCCCGAGCCATCGACGAGCAACCTGCGCGATCCCAAAGCGTCGATTTCGTCGGCCTCGCTGTTTAATGCCGCGAAATTTGGCGGCACGTGGCAGGTGGTTGCCAGTGGCGTGCCGGGATGCGCGGGCGCGCAGAAATGGGTTTGGGATGGCACTGGTGGCTATCAGGTCAGCGGCATCGATTGCGCGGGCGTGGCCAAGCCGCTTGCAGATCGCGTTGTGCTGACCGGGCCGGGCGGGCGTCTGGCCGCGCGCACGGGGTTTAACGGTGAGCCGATCTTTGTGATGTGGGTCGATCAGGATTACCGGATAGCGGCGCTGGGCACGCCATCAGGCCGCTGGGGGATGATCCTGTCGCGGCAATCGCCTGCGCGGCCAGATCTGTTGAAGGCGGCGCGCGAGGTGCTGGATTTCAACGGGTATAATCTGGCGAAGGTCTCGCCCTGAGCGCCCCGCCTGCCCATCTTTGGATCTGGGTGACGCTGTTTGCGGCGGGCGTGCAAACGCTGCGTTTCATGTTACAAAAACATCTTGCCGGGGCGCGGCTATCAGTTGGCGGGGCGACGTTTTCGCGGTTCCTGTTCGGCTTTCCGCTTGCGGCGCTGGTGGCTGTCAGCTTCCTGAGTATGACCGCCACGCCTTGGCCGCATCTGAGCGCTGGGTTCTGGGGGTTCGTTCTGGCGGGTGGTGCGGCGCAGGTGGCGGCGACCTTTCTGACGGTTGCCCTGTTCTCGATGCGCAATTTTGCGGTCGGTGTTGCGTTTACCAAGACGGAAACGGTGCAGGTCGCGCTATTCTCTGCCGTTATCCTTGGGGAATGGGTGGGGCCGCTCGGCTGGATTGGCATCCTGATCGGGATGGTCGGTGTGCTGTTGCTGACCAAGCAACCCGGCGCGGCGCGGCTGAACCTGCGCGCGGTGGTTTACGGTATCGGTGCGGGGGCGCTGTTTGGGCTGTCCTCGATCTTCTACCGTGGCGCCACGCTAGAGCTGCAACCGCTGGAATTTTTCGCCCGCGCCATCGTCGCGCTGGCCTGCGCGACCTTTGCGCAAAGCATCGGCATGGGGATTTATCTGCGGTTGCGCGAACCCGGAGAGCTGCGCCGTGTGCTGTCGGCTTGGCGCAGCACGATCTGGGTGGGGATCGCGGGGGTGCTGGGCTCGGCGGGATGGTTCACTGCATTTTCGCTGCAAAACGCGGCTTTCGTGCGCGCGCTGGGGCAGGTCGAGATCGTGTTCACGCTGCTCGCCTCGGTGTTGGTGTTTCACGAGCGGCTGCATCGCCGCGAAGCCATCGGTATCGCGCTGGTCGTGGGCTCGCTGGTGGTGGTCGTGCTGGCGGGGACGCGCTAGGTGGCGATGCGGCGAAACTCGGAGGCGGGGCCGCGATTGTCGAAAAACGGCACGCTGGCGGGCGTGGAAATCGCGTGATCGGTCTGCAAAAGCGCCGAGATTTCGGCCAGAACCACCTCGGTGATGAAGGGCAGATTGAGCGCGCGGGCCTCTGTCAGGGGCACCCAATGCAGATGCGATAGCTCATCGCAGGCGCGCGAGAAATCGTCCGGGTCGCCACAAATTGCGCCCGCATCCACCAAAAAGAACCGCGCATCAAAGCGGCGCGGACGGCCCGGCGGGGTGATCGCGCGAAACACGAAACGCAGATCGGCGGCCGAAGGGGTGAAACCCAGATCGGCAAAACCCTGCCAATCGGCGGGCACATCGCTGGCCCAAGGCGATTTCTGCCCGAGGATCATCCCGGTTTCTTCCCACAATTCACGCAAAGCCGCCGCCGCCAGCGCAGGCGCGATACCAACGGGCGCATCGTCTTCAAGACGCGCGGCATCAGATGCGGGCAGGGACGCGGCGAGCGGAATGCTCCAGTCGCCCGCATCGACCGCGCCACCGGGAAAGACGTATTTCGAGGGCATGAAGGCCGCCCCCGAACCGCGCTGGCCCATTAAGACACGCGCAGGTGCGCCCGCGTCACGGCGTAGCACGATCACGCTGGCGGCATCACGCAGCGCGCTTTTGTCCAGGATGGGGGCGTCAGTCATGCACGATCTCACTTTCACCAAAGCCATGCATCCGGCGCGACCACTGGATCGCGACCATCAGCCCCTTCATGCGCGGTAACAACAGCAACGATAGCACAACCGTGGCCGTGCCAAACAGCGCAATCATCTGCCACGGCTCGGGGCGGTAGGCGATAAAGGCGGCGGCCATCAGCGGCAGCATTAGATGCCCCACAATCAGAATCGTGAGATAGGCCGGGCCATCATCGGCGCGCTGGTGTGACAGGTCTTCATGACAATGCGCGCAGGTGTCGCGCACTTTCAGATAGCCCTCAAGGACGCGCCCCTTGCCACAGGCCGGACAGCGACAGGCCAGCCCGCGCAGCATCGCGCGCCCCATCGGCCTGTCGTCGATAAACGGATCATCACTATACATGCTCACTCTCCCACACTGCACTTTCCCAAGTGCCGCTGGGCACAGTATGGCGCTGATCAACGCGCTTGGAAAGTCTCGCTTGTCGATCACGGATGCGTGAGCGCGCGAGATCGGGCGACGGAAGCGCGCCGATCGCCCGTTTGTCTTGCATCGACGGCAAAAAAGACGCCGCCAAACAGATCCAAATGGAGAGTAAGCAATGAAACTTATGAGCAGAAAAACCATCATCGCAGCGCTTCTGGCAGGCACCAGCCTTGCATTCACATTGCCCGCCGTCGCGCAAGATCAAGCGACGACCACGGATCAGGCAGAAGCTGCAACGCCCGCAACCCCGCCCAAGGCTGGCAAGCGCGCGATGAATAAGGATGGCAAGTTCTTTGGCTTCGACATCACCGAAATTGATACCAATGGCGATGGTTCGATCTCGATTGAAGAGATCCAAGCCAAACGCGCTGCGGATGCCAAGGCGCTTGATGCCAATGGCGACGGCATGATCTCGCAGGATGAGCTGGTCAATTTCCAGATGGCCAAAGAAAAAGCCCGTATCGAGGCGCGCGTGGCACAACGGTTTGCTGCACAAGATGTTAATGGTGACGGAGAATTGTCGGCGGCAGAACTGATGCAACGCCCGCTGCCCATGCAGATGTTTGAGCGCATGGATCGCAACGATGACGGCGTGCTGAGCCCCGACGAGATGCAAGCGGCCCGCAAGATGATGCGTGAGCGTATGGGCGGCAAGCACGAGCGCGGTGGCAAGCATGAGCGTGGCGGCAAACACGAGCGTGGCGGCCACGGCAAGATGGGCAAAGGCGGCCAGATGGGCGATCGTGACGGTCGCGGCGCGCAAAACGGCCCCGATGGCAATAACTGATCTGACTTGGCAGATCGGGTGCCGGGAGCGTCCACACGCTCCCGGCGTTTTGCCATGATTGCGCGAGGGTAAGATCCGCGCTAGGCGTTTGGCGGAATGGATATGGCGCTTGATGCGATGAATGACAGGTCCGACGAAGCTCTGTTAGAGCTGTACGCGGGGGGCGACCCGGCGGCGGCGCGTGCGTTGACGCTTCGGTTGGGGCCACTGGCCTATCGTTTGGCGCTGCGCATGTTGCGCGATGGCGCCGAGGCCGAAGACGTGGCGCAAGAGGCGCTGTTGCGGCTGTGGAAAATCGCACCCGAGTGGCGGGCAGGTGAGGCCAAGGTCTCGACTTGGCTTTATCGGGTCGTCAGCAATCTGGCGACGGATCGGCTGCGCAAGCGGCGTGGCGTTGGTCTTGATGAAGCCCCAGAGGTCGCGGACGACAGCCCCTCGGTGCTGGAAGACATGATGCAACGCGATCGGATGGCGGCGTTGGAGGCTGCCCTGGCGCAACTGCCGGAACGCCAGCGGCTGGCGGTGACGCTGCGACATATTGACGGTTTATCCAATCCCGAGATCGCTGAAGCGATGGAAACTGGGGTCGAGGCCGTAGAAAGTCTGACAGCGCGTGCAAAGCGCGCTTTGGCAAAGCTGCTTTCGGGGCAGCGCGAAGAATTGGGGTTTGGCGATGACTGACAAGAAATTGGGTCGCGAGACAATAGAACGCCACGAGGACGGCATGGTTGAAGCGCTACTGGCGCAGGCCCGTGCCGAAGTGAGCGAGCCGCAACCTGCGTTTCTGGCGCGGGTGATGGAGGATGCGCTGGAGGTGCAGGCGGGCTTTGCGGCCCCTGCATCCGCGCCGCTTTCGCCCAGACGTGCGCGCGGGGCGGGGATCATGCAGGCGCTGCGCTCGGTCTTTGGTGGCTGGGGTGCAATGGGCGGGCTGGTGACGGCGGGCTTGGCCGGAGTGTGGATCGGCTTCATCGGCTCCGAGCAGATGGGAACGCTGACGTCAAGCTACTGGCAAAGCAGCGAAAATTTAGGCACGGTTAATCTGTTGCCGGTGGGCGAGACGCTCGCCTTTGTCGATGATGGAGAGTTCTGATGGCCGAGAGCGGGTCTGGAAATTGCCGTGGGTTGCGCTGGGCGCTGATCGTGTCGGTCACGCTGAATTTGCTGATCGTGGGCGTGATTGCGGGCGGCATCTTGGGGCATGATCGTCACCCGCCGCGCCCTGTCGTGGGCGATGTGAAGCTTGGGGCGTTTACGAATGCGTTGAGCAAAGAGGACCGTGAGGCGCTGCGCGAGGCGGCGCAGAAACGCGGCAACGCGTTTCGCGATATGCGGCGTCAATCGCGCGCGGATATGGCGGCATTGATTAACGCGCTGGAGGCCGATCCGTGGAATCGCACTGAAGTTGAGCAGATATTTGCGCGTCATCAGTCACGCATTTCTAAGCGGGTGCAAATTGGCGACACGCTGATTTTTGAGCGGATTGACGCGATGAGTCCGGCGCAGCGTCAAGAATTCGCCCAGCGTTTGAGTGACGGTGCAAAGCGGTTCGAAAAGCGCAAGGATCGCGGTGATAAAGGGAATCGCAAGGACGCACCGTCCGCGCAAGATGCGCCGAATTGACGCCCCTTTCCTTAGAGTGAGGTGATCTCTCACGACGCACGCCCGGTTTTGCGACCGGGCGTTTCGCGTGATCTCAGGCGGCGGTGCCAGCCCTTGCCACGTTGACCTGATTGCGCCCGGTGGATTTGGCCCCGAGCAACGCGGAATCGGCTTGATCGACCAATTGTTGCGGGGTGTCGCGCGTCGTGCCCCCCAAGGCCAGTCCGACCGAGATCGTCACCGAAATGCCGCGACCGTCATGCAATGGAATAGGGGTGCTTTCGATCACGCGCCGCAACCGTTCTGCGGCTGCGCGGGCCTCAGGCAACGAAGTGTCGGGCATCGCGACCAAGAATTCCTCACCACCGATCCGCGCGATCAGATCGACAGGGCGCAGGTTGCCGCGCAGGCGCGATGCGACCGCTGTCAGCACCTCATCGCCAACGGAGTGACCAAAGGTGTCGTTGACCGATTTGAACCGGTCGAGATCAAGCAACATCACCGCGAAGGGCCGCTTGGTGCGTAGCGCATGTTCGGAAAGCCGCGTCAGATGGGTGCTGGCATAGCGGCGATTGTAAAGCCCGGTGAGCGGGTCGACCATTGCCAGTCGTAACCCTTCATCCAGGGTTTCGCGCTGGCGTTCGAGTGCGTGTTTGCGCTGCAACTGGCGGCGCAGGCGCAGCGCGGTTTCTTGCGCCATGAACGGCGTCGAAAGATTGGTGCTGGCAAGTTCATTCGCCCCCAAATCAAGGGCGGTCGCCTGCGTTTCAACCGCGCTGGGACTGGTGGCGATCACGATCACCGCATTGCGAGTCTCGGCGCGTGAGCGCAGCTCTGACATCAGGCGCAGCCCTTCGCCCGGGCGGGCCAGATCCGCCTCAATCACGAAAATATCGGGCGCGGCGTTACGGGTCGCGCGCGTCAGAGCGTTTTCCTGACCGATCACTTCGATCCTGTCACCCGGCATTTGTTGCACGAGCGCGGTTTTCCAGCGCAACGCCGTGTCAGCCTGCGCGGCAACCATCGCGATGCGCGCGGGGGGGCTAAATTCGCAGCGCGCCTCGGCGAAACCGAGTTCGCGGCAGGTCGCCTCACGCAGGGCGAATTCCGCATCGGTGCCATGTTCGCGCAGCAGGCTGCGCAGGCGCGCGAGCATCAGCAATTCGTTAAACGGCTTGGCCAGAATATCGGTCGCGCCTGCATGCAACAAATTCAGGCGCATTTCGGGCGTCGTATGCGAGGTTACAGCGACGACCGGAATACGCCGCGTTGTGGGGTCGGCGCGCAGCCGTTTTATGACTTCGATCCCGCTCATATCCGGGAGGTCGACATCCAGCAGGACCAGCCCGGGCTGCTCGACAGCCGTGAGAGCAAGCGCCTCTGCTCCGGAAGCGGCCTGACATGTCGTGTATCGCGCGCCCGAAAGCATAGCTTTGAGCACGATACGATTCGTGGACACGTCATCTACGATGAGAATGGATCCCGCCATGGGCTCCTCTGCTATAAACCAAGACTGTTCGCCAGTTGCTTTAAGATATAGAGCAAAGAGTTAACAAAGCGTTTCGGATAAATTTGAGAGGCCAAATATGCGGCAAGAAACCGCCCATGTGCTTGCAATTCGCGCTCTGGCTTGGCTGGTCTCGCAAGAGTCGTTGATTGACGGATTTCTCGCCCATACCGGGGCATCGCAGGATGATCTGCGTGCGCAGGCGGGCGATCCTGATTTTTTATGCGGTGTGCTTGATTATATTTTGTTGAATGATCAGTGGGTGCTCGATTGCGCCGCCGATCTTGAGGTCATCCCCGAAGATGTGCCCGGCGCACGCATGGTTTTGGGGCGTGGCGATCAGCGGCACTGGACCTGAGCAGACAGAGCGGGCAGTCTGCGCGCAAACCGGGCCAAGGACGGTCGGGAATGGCGTGTCCCGCGCAGAACGCGGGTCGAGGAGGCAAGGCGATGAACGCACCGGAAGTTCAGGCGATCCTGTTTGACAAGGACGGAACCCTATTCGATTTCGACGCGACTTGGGGGGTGTGGGCGCGCGCTCAGCTTGGCGATCTGGCGCGGGACGCGGGGCATCTACGTGCGATGGCCGATGCGATTTCTTTTGATTATGAGCAGGCGCGGTTTGACCCCGCCTCGCCGGTGATTGCAGGCACGGTGGCGCAAGCGGCTGATTTGCTGTTGCCACATTTGCCGGGACGCGAGCGTGCCGAGCTGATTGCCGCGTTGGATCAGGCCGCCCGAGACGTGCCTTTGGTCGCGCCCGTGCCGCTGGCTCCGTTCCTGAGCGATCTGCGCGCGCAAGGCTTGCGGTTGGGGATTTGCACCAATGACGCCGAGGCCACTGCGCGCGCGCATGCCAGCATGGCCGGCGTGCTTGAGCTGTTCGACGCAATTATCGGTTACGATAGCGGGCATGGCGCAAAGCCGACGCCGCGACCGTTGCTGGCCTTTGCCGATCGGTTGGGGCTGGACCCGGCCACGGTGGTCATGGTGGGCGACAGTTTGCATGATCTGCGGGCTGCGCGCGCTGCGGGCATGTATGCGGTGGCGGTGTTGACCGGTCCGGCCGAGCGTGCCGAACTGGCCCCCGAGGCCGATGTTGTGCTGGCCAATATCGGCGACTTGCCGGGATGGTTGGCGCGGATCAATTCAGGAGGCTGCAATGCATAGTCGTTTACAGCATATCCTTTTCGGTGCTTTGGCGGGGCTATTTTATTGGGCGCTGCAAGAGGGCGATCTTGTCACTGGCCCGCTGGGGCTGCGCGGTGTTTTTGCGATCACGGTCGCGGGCATGGTGTTTTTCGGAACCGGTCTGGCGATGCTGGGCGAGATTGGCGCGCGCAAGGCGGGGTTTGCCGCAGTCTTGATCGCGATCCCGACCACGGTTTTGGGATGGTGGTCTGCAGGGGCGTTTGATCCTGCCCAAGATCTGTTGGGGCAGATGGATTTTGGAGTGCTGGCGCTGTTTGTGCTGGCCACGGTGCCGATGCCGTTCGCGATGGTGATCGCACAGCAGGGCCGCGGCGCTTGGGCGGATTACCCTGCGCTGTTCACCCATACGTGGAACATCGTGGTGCGCTATGGCGCGGCTTGGCTGTTTCTCGCTTTGGTGTGGCTGTTGCTCTATCTGTCCTCGCAGTTGCTGCAAAGCGTTGGCATTGACTGGTTGCGACAGCTCTTTCGGCTGGATTGGCTGGCGCTGGGTCTTTCGGGGGCGGTTCTGGGGCTTGGTCTGGCGGTGGTGACCGAGCTGGAAGAGATGATCTCTCCCTTCCTTTTGTTGCGGCTGCTGCGGCTTTTGCTGCCGGTGGTGATGGTCGTGGTGATCGTGTTCCTGCTGGGCTTGATGCTGAATGCGGGCGCGATTGATGCTGTCGGGTTTTCCCATGCGACGACCCTGATCGTGATTTCGATAGCGGCGATTACGCTGGTGTCTGTCGCCGTGGAGCGCGAAGATTTCGAGGCGGTTGCAGCCCCGATCTTGCGGATTTCGACGTTGGGATTGGCGCTGATTTTGCCGGTGCTTGCAGCTGTAAGCGCGTGGTCGGCTTGGCTTACGGTGGCCGAGCTTGGCTGGACGCCTGCGCGTGTGGCGCAATGGACGTTGATCATTTTGATTGCGGGCTATGGGATCGGTTACGCTGCGTCGGTGCTGCGCGGGCATGGCTGGATGGCGCGCGTGCGCCGTGTCAATATCGCGATGGCGCTGGGCTTGCTGGCGCTGGCGGTGGCGTGGTTGACGCCGTTGATCAATGCCAACGCCATTGCCACAAAATCCCAGATCGCGCGCTATGAGGGCGGCCTGACCGAGCCTGCGCGTTTACCGCTTTATGCGATGGCGCAGAGTTGGGGCAAGCCGGGCCAAGACGGGATCGCGACATTGCGCGCGCATGCGGCGAATGATCCGGCGCTTGCCAAGGCGCTGGCGTCGGTGCGCGTGGATGGCGAAGTTGTGCCGCCCACGTCCAGCGATGCGCGTCTGGCCGATTTGCGCGCGCAGATCGCACAGCCCTCCGGTGCCGCTCCGATCCCGAACGCGCTTTTGCAAGTGATCGAGCGGGAGAGCAACGTGCCCCTGTCTGACCTTTGCGCGCCGCGTGCATCAGCAAAGCCGACCTGCGCCTTGGTGATGGCCGATCTACGCCCCGATCTTGCGGGAGATGAGGCCGTCATGGTGCGCGATGACGGGTCTTACACGCCGATGCGGTTTTACTATCTGAGCAACGGTCAATGGGTGAATGGCGGTGCTATGCGCGCGGTTTCCGGTGGTGATGGCGCGATTGGCTTGGTGATTGCAGCGATTGCGAAGGGGCAGTTCGAGATCGTGCCAAGCGGCATTTCGGGGGTGCAGGCAGGGGGGCAAATTCTGGTGCCCAGTTTGCGCTAATGGCACCTGTCTTGGGGGATTTTTAACTTCAAGCGTTTAGCGTGGTGCCCTTGGAGGTGCCATGCTGGGTCTGGTGAATCGCTCGATACAGAATTTTCTGACCGATACTTTCGGTGAGAGGATTTGGTACGCCGTTGCTTGCAAGGCAGGGGTTTCCCCCGAGGGGTTCGAGCCGATGCTCAGCTATGAGGATGCGCTGACCGATCGCCTGTTGGATGTGGCCTGCGAGACATTGGATCGGCGGCTTTTTGATTTTCTCGAAGACCTTGGCACTTACTTGAGCACCCGAGAACCCGTGCGTCGCTTGCTGCGCTATGGCGGGCGCGATTACGTTGATTTTCTGCGCTCTCTCAATGAGTTGCAGGGGAGAACACAGTTGGCGCTTGAGGATCTCAAGCTGCCTGAGCTGACATTACGAGGCTTGGGAGTTGGGCGATATACGCTAAGCGTGATTGGTGCGCCGCCGGGCTGGGGTGCGGTGTTTGCGGGGGTATTGCGCGCGATGGCCGATGATTACGGCGCCTTGGTGCTGATTGAGCTAAATGAACATACCGAAGATGGTCCGGCGGGAGAGGCGATTGCAGTGCAGCTTCTGGATTCCTTTCATGCAAGCGGGCGGTCCTTTGACCTGTCAGATGCGGCGGGGGCAGAGATGTGAACGAGTTTCATCGACGACCTGACGCATCGCAGCTTGGCGCGCGCACGGCTTCGCAGGGTCAAATCGCGATACCGGCCAAATCTGAGCAAGAATTCTTGTTGTCTCAGGGTATGCTCGGCGCGCTATTGCCGATGTTTTTATGGGTCGATCTGCAAGGAAAAATCCGTGCCATGGGCCCGACTTTGCGCAAAGCGCTGGATGGGGACGCGATGCTTGATCAGCCCTTTTCGGACCATTTCCGGGTTGGTCGTTTGCAAGATCGAATCGAGCCGTGCGGTGCCGCAGAAAGTTGTGATTGCACAGTCGTTGGGGGCGCAAAGCGATTGGGCGATTGCGGTGCGTCGCTGCTTACAATTGCGAACGAGCGGATGGTGCATCTTACCTTATTGTCGCAACCCGCGATTGGTCTGCGCGGTGAGGCTTTTGCTCTTGGTCCGCAAGGTCGCGATGGCACCTTGATGAATCTTAGCTTCGGGTTTTATCTACGAGAGGCCGTCGCCACATTTTCCCTGACAGAGCGGGATTTTGCACCCGCAGATCTGGCAATGGAGTTGCTCTATCTGCAAGAGGCGAAATCGCTGGTGATGCAGGAGTTGCGCGCGCTTACCCAGCGCCTTGATGGGGCGCGCAAACAGGCCGAGACACAGGCTTTGACCGATCCGCTGACCGCCTTGGCCAATCGCCGCGCGATGGAAGCGGCGCTGGAACAAGCAAGTGCGGGGGCGGCACAAGGGGGGGCGCCTTTCACGCTGATCCAGATTGATCTCGACTATTTCAAATCGGTGAACGACACCTTGGGCCATGCCGCGGGCGATTATGTTTTGCTTGATGTTGCGCGGATCCTTCACGAGGAAATGCGTGCAGGTGACCTTGCCGGACGCATGGGGGGCGATGAATTCTTGCTTCTGTTGCGCGGCGCAATGACGCCTGAGCAGGTGATGCATTTGGGCGACCGGATCATCGCGCGTTTGCAAGAGCCGAAATGGCATGAGGGGCGTGAATGTTTGGTTTCGGGATCACTTGGCGTGGTGATGTCGCTTGATTATCAGCCCCCCGAGACTGAGCGTATGCTGGTTGACGCCGATACCGCGACCTATGCCGCGAAAAATGCCGGGCGCGGGTGTTGTGTCTTGTATCGTGATCTGGAAATGCCAAAGACCTAGGGGCCCGGCGTGCAAGCGTCCGAACGCGCAGCGCAGTTTTTTCTTTCGTTTGCCGCGCGTGATCGGCTAAGGGCAGCCTATGAGACAAGGGTTTCCCATCGCACGGCCGGGAATGCGCATCGGCATTTTGGGTGGATCATTTGATCCAGCCCATCGCGGTCATGCGCTTATCACGCGTGAGGCGTTGCGCCATTTCGATCTTGATCAAGTGTGGTGGATGATCAGCCCGGGCAATCCGCTTAAGCGCGAAGGGCCAGCGCCAATGGCGCAGCGCATTGCTCAGGCTCAGCAGATTATGCGCGACCCACGTGTTGCGATCACGGATATTGAGGCGCGGCTGGGCACGCGGTTCACGGCTGATACGCTTGCGCATCTGCAAGCTCTCTATCCCGGCGTGCGTTTTGTTTGGCTGATGGGGGCGGATAATCTGGTGCAGTTCGATAAGTGGGATCACTGGCGCGACATTATGGAGCGCGTCCCCATTGGCGTGCTGGCGCGACCGGGCTGGCGGATGCGCGGGCGCAAGGCGCGTGCGGCGCGGATCTACGCGCAGGCGGAATTGCCTGCGCGGTTCTCGCATGCGCTTGCGAATGCGCAAACCCCGGCTTGGTCTTTTGTGAACATTCCGATGTCGCCGCTCTCTTCAAGTGCGATCCGCGCGCAGGGCGATTGGCCGCGCCGTTAATGTGCATGCCTGCTTGAAGCTTCAATTGACGCTGCGCTAGGGTCTGATCTGCAATCACGCGGGAATCGGGTCGTAAACATGCTGTCACGTCGTAAACTGTTAAGCGGCTTTCTTGCTGGCACCGCGATTGCTGCGCTGCCACCGGCGCTGCGTGCGCAGACCATGATTGCGCCTAGTGCAGCGTTGATCCGCGGCTCGGGGCTGAGTGGCGATGTGGGGTTTGTCGTGGCCGATTTGCGCACGGGGCAGGTGCTTGAAAGTCAGGGCGCGAATAAGGCGATGCCCCCGGCATCGGCCCTAAAGGCGATCACCTCGCTTTATGCGCTGGAAAACCTAGGGTCGCAGTTTCGCTTTGGCACAAGATTGATCGCGACCGGGCCGATTGTGGGCGGCATCATTCAAGGTGATCTGATCCTTGCGGGGGGTGGCGATCCGACGCTTGGCACCGATGATCTTGCCGGAATGGCCAAGCAACTGGCGGCGCGGGGCGTGCGCGGCGTGGCGGGGCGGTATTTGACGTGGTCAGGGGCGCTGCCCTACACGCGCGAGATTGCCGACGATCAGCCGATTTACGCGGGCTATAACCCGTCGCTTGCGGGGCTAATGCTGAATTATAACCGCGTGCATTTTCAGTGGAAGCGCGCGGGCAATGGCTGGGCGCTGAGCATGGATGCGCGTGGCAAGACAGCCCGGCCGCTTGCCTATACGGCCAAGGCGGCGATCGTGAACCGTGCCAAGCCGCTGTTTACCTATTCCGATCGCGGCGGGATTGAGCAATGGACGGTGGCCTCGAAGGCGCTTGGGCGGGGAGGCAGCCGCTGGCTGCCGGTGCGTGATCCGGCCGCCTATGCGGGCGATGTGTTTCAAACGCTTGCGCGCGCCCAAGGGGTGCCACTGCCCAAGCCGGAGAGCATTTCGCGAATGCCCGGCGGCGATGTTCTGGTGACGCAGGCGAGCGACGCGCTATCGCCGCTGTTGCGCGCTATGATGAAATATTCAACCAATCTGACGGCTGAGGCCGTGGGCTTGACGACGAGCGCGCGGCTGGGTGCGGGCAATTCGCTGGCGGCGTCTGGTAAGGCGATGGCGAATTGGTTGGGCACGCGCACGGGCGCACGCTCGGCGCGATTTACCGATCATTCGGGTTTGCGTGCGGATGCGCGCATTGCGGCGGGTGATATGGTCACGGCGTTGCGGGTGCTGGGCGTGCCGATGGGGCTACGCAGCTTGATGAAGCCGTTCAAGCTGCGCGATGCAACCGGCAAGACGATGAAAACGCAGCCTTTTGCGGTGGACGCCAAAACTGGGACGCTTGATTTTGTATCGACATTGGCGGGTTACATGACTGCACCTGACGGCACCGAACTGGTCTTTGCGATTTTCACCAGCGATCTGGCACAACGGCGGCGCACCCGTGGGCATGAACGCCCCGCAGGTCAACGTGATTGGGTCAAACGCTCAAAAATCCTGCAAAGCCAGTTGTTGCAGCGATGGGCCGCCGTTTACGGTGCTTGATCAGCCATTCACATAGGTCCAGACAACGTCTTCAAGGCGGGGCAGCAGGTCTTCGTAGACCAGAGCGACATCGAAAAGTGCCAATTCCGGGAGCGCAGCCCCGTTGCGGGTGGGTTCCAGCAGGTAGATCAGATCGCTCCACGCGTAATGGGCCTGCACCAGCGCCTCAAACGTGTCGGGGGGTGGGGGATCGGGCGTGTCGCCAACCGCGCCTGTGCGCAGGGCGTAGCCTGTGCGTTCAAATATCTCGGTTTTTAGGCGCATTTGGTTGAGATGGCTTGCCAAGCTGTCCTTGCGGGTCTTGGCGACAGTCAGCAGGCAGCTTTCCTTGACGATGGCTTGCGATAGCATGCGTTGGCGTCCGGCGAGATCGATTTCTGCGATGCGTGTGCCCGATTGGGTCTGATGCGCCTTGGAGAGCGCGCTTACGACGGACTGGGTTGAGTTAAGCAAAATAGGCTCAAGGCGCGCGAGTTGATCAAGCTGTGCGATATTGCCGCTGTCGCCAGCCGCCGCCTGATCGCGAATTTGGGTCGCGAGGTTGCGATAGGGCCCCCAAATGATCCGGCTTTCATGCAGCGCGATGCGCGCGGAAAATGTCGTGACGGCGGGCAACGCCATTGTGGCTGCGCCGGACTCTAGCTGATCGAGTGAGACACGAAACAGATCAAGCGACTCGGTTAGAATTCGGAGCTGTCGTTCGCGGTCGATATCAAAGGTGAGAAAACAGGCCGCCGCTGTCATTCGCTGGCTGAGCAGGCGTTGGCGCCCCGCGATATCCATGCGCAGCTTGGCAATTTCCGCGGCGCTACGCGTTTGCGCAAGCGCGGGCAGGGCGAGGCCGAGCGCGCATAGGAAAGCAAAAACAAGACGGAACAGGTGCATCGAACCCCCGGGCAATCAGCGTTGCCGAGAGGTATAGCAAAGCCCGGTTTCGACGCGGTTAACGCCGTTTCAAAGCGTCATGTGGCGCGCCCGCGCGCCGCGTTCGATGGCGACCGCATGTAGCCGGTCTATGTCTAGCTCGGCGCGAATTTCCTCTAGCATCCGCAGCTCGGTCTGGCGGATTGCGCCATCGGCAGCGGCCACATCGCAAGCCAGCGCATAGGCGGTTTCATACAGACGTTCGGGCAGCGCCGCGCGGATCAGGCCAAACAGTGCCTCGAGCCCGTCTTCTTCTTCAAACAGCGCATAGACGGATTTCGACACGCGCGCGGCACGGTCGATATCGTAGCTGGCAAAGAGCGGCATGTGGTCGATGGTGCGGTTGATCGCGATGAGTTCGGACATGGGCACGTCCTCATCTGCGGCGGAAATCGCGACCATCACCGCGATCAAGGCGTCTTGGGGTGACAGAGAGGCGGGAATGACGGACACGGGGTGGCTCCTGCAGGGGGTTCAGAGTGCAAAATATTGACTGTCCACCCGCGCCGCAATAGGTGGGTCGCAAATGGGCGCGATGGGCGCGCCATGATGAGGTATGCTATGACGAGCTTGCGTGACGCTGCGATGACTTCCAAGGCCTGGCCCTTTGAGGAGGCGCGTCGGCTGCTCAAGCGTTATGAAAAGAAGGCCCCCGAGAAGGGCTATGTGCTGTTTGAGACGGGTTACGGGCCCTCGGGGCTGCCCCATATCGGCACATTCGGCGAGGTCGCGCGCACCACGATGATCCGGCGCGCGTTTGAGGTGATCTCTGATATCCCCACGAAATTGCTGTGTTTTTCCGACGATATGGACGGGATGCGCAAGGTTCCCACGAACGTGCCCAACCAGGACATGCTGCGCAAGCACGAGCAGGAACCGCTGACTTCGGTGCCCGACCCGTTCGGAGAATACCCAAGCTTTGGCGATCATAACAATGCGATGTTGCGCCGGTTCCTGGATACGTTCGGGTTCGAGTATGAATTCGCAAGCGCGACCGAGTATTACAAATCGGGTAAGTTCGACGATATGCTGATCCGCTCGGCAGAGCGCTATGATGATATCATGGCTATCATGTTGAAATCTTTGCGTGAAGAGCGCCAGCAGACCTATTCGTGTTTCCTGCCGATCCATCCCGAAACGGGGCGCGTTTTGTATGTGCCGATGAAAGAGGTCAATGCCAAGGACGGCACCGTGACCTTTGATGATGAGGACGGGCGCGAGTGGACGTTGCCGGTCACGGGCGGCAATGTGAAGCTGCAATGGAAGCCCGATTTCGGGATGCGTTGGGCGGCGCTGGACGTTGATTTCGAGATGTATGGCAAGGATCACTCGACCAACACGCCGATCTATGACGGGATCTGCCGCGTGTTGGGTGGTCGTGCGCCAGAGCATTTCACCTATGAGCTGTTCCTGGATTCCAATGGTGAGAAGATTTCCAAGTCGAAAGGCAACGGGCTGTCGATTGATGAATGGCTGACCTACGCGTCGACGGAATCCCTGAGCTATTTCATGTATCTCAAGCCGAAAACCGCCAAGCGGATGCATTTCGATGTGATCCCGAAAGCGGTGGACGAATATCACCAGCAGCTGCGCGCCTTCCCCGATCAGGATGCCGAGAAGCAGGTCAACAATCCGGTCTGGCACATCCATGGCGGTCAGCCGCCTGAAAGTAAGATGGTCGTGCCGTTCTCGATGCTGCTGAACCTCGCAAGCGTTGCCGGGTCGAGCGATAAGGACGCGCTGTGGGGCTTTATCAAGCGCTACGCGCCCGAGGCGACGCCCGAAACCCACCCCGATCTGGATCAGGCTGCGGGCTTTGCCGTGCGCTATTTCAATGATTTTGTCGCGCCCGAGCGCCAGTTCCGCCTGCCCGGCGATCTTGAGCGCGCCGCCATCGAAGATTTGCGCGCACGTCTTGCCGCGCTGCCAAAAACCGATCTGCATGAGCAATTCGAAGACCCGGCAGATGCGTTGCAAACGATCGTTTTCGCGGTCGGCAAGGATCACGGGTTCGAGCCGTTGCGCGATTGGTTCAAGGCGCTTTACGAGGTGCTTTTGGGCGCCTCGCAAGGGCCGCGTTTTGGTGGGTTCGTCGCGCTTTACGGAGTTGATGAGACGATTGCGCTGATCGACCGGGCCTTGGCGGGCGAATTGGTGGCCTAAGCCAAGCCCCTCAAAACAGTATCGAAACCGCCCGTGCCGATTGCGCGGGCGGTTTGCGTTTGCGCGACTCCCAAGGGCCTGCGCGCGGTGCTCTCAGCACTTCTTTAACCTTCTCCACTAGCTCTTGTCAGGCCGAGGCGCGTGCCCCGGTCGATCCCCAGCACGAGATTTTCGCGGCCATGGCCGACAGCGCGGAGCGATCCGCGCGGTGGCTCCTGACGCCGAGATCTTGTGCCGGGCGGGTGGGAACAGGAACAAGAGGATTGCTGATGAACGTGGCGATTACCGATGGGCTGGTGTTGACCCCGCCCGCTTTCGAAGACGGGCTGGATCAATGGTCGAGCGAGAACGGCACGCCGGGCTCAACGACCTATCAGAACGCGGCCAATGCGGCCTTTGTGCCAGCGGATTCGGATTTTTCCGGCTGTCTGGAACTGCTCAAGACGCAGAGCACGCAAAAGCTGCGCGCGATGGTCAAGACGCCGATCCTGCCGGGGACATATCTGAAAATCTCGACGCGGGTGAAGGCGATGAGTGGCAATCTGCCCTCGCTGCGCATCGCGGGCTATGCGGTGAGTTCGAACGGTGCTCATGTCAGCGGGCTGGTTGAGATTGGCACGTCGGTCTCATTGCTGAGCTATGGCGAGGTCGTCGAGGTTTCGGCCATCGTCGGCACGGGCAACAGGGCGGGCGTCGCGATGGTTTGGGGGATGCAGCCCAGCGATGGTTATTTCGGGCTGGATCTGACGGGTGCCAATGGCGGCGTGGTGCGTATCGACGACATCCAGATCGAGGATGTGACCGACGCCTTCCTGCGCGAGATGATGGAATGGGTCGATGTGCGCGATTACGGCGCTGTGGGCGATGGCAGCACCGATGATACGGCGGCGTTTTCCGCGGCCGATCAGGCAGCGGGGGGACGCATGATCGTGGTGCCCGAGGGCAGCTATTATCTGGGGTCGTCGATCTCGATCAAAGCGCCGATCAAGTTTGTCGGCACGCTGGTAATGCCGGTTTCGGCCAACCTGGCGCTGCTGTCGTCGTTTGATTTCCCGACCTATGCCGATGCGTTCGGCGATGAGGAGGCGGGGTTCAAGAAGGCGTTGCAGGCGTTGTTTGGCTATACCGATCACAACGTGCTGGACCTCAAGGGGCGGCGCGTCGAAGTCACCGCTCCGATCCGCATTGACGAGATTGCGCCTGATCTGTCGAATTTCTCGAACCGGCGGATCTTGCAGAACGGCCAGTTCAACGTGATCGAGGGCACGGCGTGGGACGACGAGGTCGTGACCTCGCAGGCGACCTATTCCACCTCGCAATCCACGCAACTGATCAATGTCGCCAATATCGCCAATATTCCGGTGGGTGCGCATGTCACCGGTTCTGGCGTGGGGCGCGAAGTCTATGTGAAATCGGTCAATATCGGGGCGGGGACGCTCTATCTGTCGCAGCCGCTTTATGGCGGGTCCGGCACGCGCAACTATACCTTTACGCGCTATCAATATGTGCTGGATTTTTCCGGCATGGATAAGCTGGACCGCTTTAACATCGCCAATGTCGAGTTCCTGTGCAACGGTGCGGCGAGCTGCCTGATGCTAGCGCCTGACGGGCAGATGACGCAGATCCGCGACTCTTATGTGGTGCGGCCCAAGGATCGCGGGATTACCTCGATTGGGCGGGGTTGTCAGGATTTGCTGGTCGATGGCTGTCAGTTCTTGTCAGACGAGATGCTGACGCCCGCGCAGGATCGCAAATCGGTCGTGCTGAACGTCAACGCCAATGATTCCAAGATCCGCGACTCGCGTTTTGTGCGGTTTGGGACGACCTTTGTTCTGAACGGCTCGGGCCATTTGATCGTGGGCAATCACTGGTTTCAGGGCGATGAGGAAACGGCGGGTGTGCGTGTGGCGGGGCTGGTGTTTACCCAGACCAATGTGCAGGCAGCGGTGACGGGCAATTACATCGACAACTCGGTGATTGAGTGGACCAATGAACACGATGCCGATCCCAGTTTCGCCAATGAATACAGCTTTGGCGGGCTGACGGTGACGGGCAATACCTGTGTGTGCATCAATGTCGCACCTTGGTTTACATGGCTGTCGATCAAGCCCTACGGGGCGGGGCATTTCATGCAAGGTTTGAGCGTGGCGAATAACGTGTTTAAATCGCTCAACGGCAATATCGACCGGATTGAACGGGTCGATACGACATTTGCCGATCTGGATCGCTCGCGGATGCGCAATGTCACGTTTGAAGGCAATATGTTTAACGCGATCAATAGCATCACGCAAAACCCGGTGGTGCTGGAGGTGAACCAATCTACTGCGCAATCGGTCTGGACGGTCGATGCGAGTGACTATCTGCCGTTTGGCGGTTGGGCGCGCAATTGTCAGGGGCTGGTGGCCGAGGGGATGGTGCGCAACGCGTCCGGCTCGCGCGTCGAGGCGATGCCGTATGTTGCTGTCGAACAAGGGGCGAGCAAGACGCAAGCCACGATCAACTGGCCCGAAGCGGCGAGGGGGCGGATGCAGATGGTGCTGCGGATGGATACCCCGATCTGAGTGAGGTGAGCTTGAGGCGGGCGGCGCGCGGGGGGGAACCTTCGCGCGCCTTTTTGTCAATCAAGCGGCATCAGATCGCTGGCGCCTAACTGCCACGCACGGCCAAACCCGCCGTTCAGCGCGCCCGATTGTGGGCGCAGGACGAAGAAGGTAAAATCGGGCAGGTCGATATAAAGCTTCGATTTCGGATGGGTTTCCAGCCAATGGGTGCGTAGCATCTCAAAGCGCGAATCGTCGCGCGTGATCTGATCGGCCATGACGCGCAGGGACAGGCGCGGATGGGTGAGCGGGTCGCCCTTTTCCTTAGGCTCGCCCAGCAGTAACCCGGCGCGCGGATCGGTCAAAAGCGCGCCTGTATGGGCCGCCAGTCCAGACACTAACGTCAGTATCTCACCACTTGGCGCAGTGCCAATCGCGATGCGGGTCACGGAGGGAAAGCCGGTTGTCCCGTCGTTCACGGCGAGCGCCCCAAACGTTGCCGTCGCGATTAGGCCGTGGGCAAGGGCGCGGGCTTCGTCACTGGTCGGACGGATCGGATTGATCGGGGGTTGGGGCAATTTGACCTCGGCGCGATACTTGACAAGCCTAGATGTGAGGCGTTTGGTGACGCCACATAACCACAGTTAGCGATCCGTCATGAACGATACAACCCAAACCGGGGAGTCGCATGCCTCTGGCATGCCGCGTGTCCCGTTGCGCCCCAAAATCTTCACTGCACTGGCCGAGGGCTACGACGCCAAAGCGTTGCGCGCCGATCTGGTCGCCGGTCTGACGGTCGCGATCGTCGCACTGCCGCTGTCGATGGCAATCGCGATTGCCTCGGGGGTGGGGCCGGAACGCGGCTTGGTCACCTCAATCGTGGGCGGCGCGCTGGTGTCGGCGTTTGGCGGCTCGCGGTTCCAGATCGGCGGTCCTGCGGGGGCGTTCATCGTGCTGGTCGCGGCCTGCGTGATGCAATCGGGCGTCGAGGGCTTGATCTTGGCGACCATGCTGTCGGGGATGTTGATGATGGTGTTCGGCTTTTTGCGGCTGGGCAGTTACATCCGGTTCATGCCCTATCCGGTGACGGTGGGGTTCACGACGGGCATCGGAGTGATCATCCTTGCCAGCCAGTTCAAGGACATGTTTGGCCTGTCATTGCCGGGCGGTGAGCCGGGGCCGATCCTGCCCAAGGTTGCCGCGCTGTGGGACGCGCGTGGCACGGCCAGCCCGATGGCGATTGGCGTGGCGGTTGCGACGATGGCGATGATCGTCGCGCTCAAGCGGTTCGCCCCACGACTGCCTGCTTTGCTGATCGCGGTGGCGGTGGTCACGTTGATCACCGCGCTGGCGGGCCTGCCGGTGGAAACCATCGCCAGCAAATTTGGCGAATTGCCGCGCTTTCTGCCTGCCCCCGCACTGCCAGATATGAGCTGGGACAAGGTTAGCGCCGCGCTGCCTTGGGCGCTGTCTTTCACGCTGCTCGGCGCGATTGAATCGCTGCTATCGGCGATGGTGGCGGATGGGATGAGCGGCGGGCAGCATCGCTCGGATATGGAGCTGATCGGGCAGGGCATTGCCAATATCGGCTCGGCGCTGTTTGGCGGGATTTGTGTGACGGGCACGATTGCGCGCACGGCGACGAATGTGCGTTCGGGCGCGCGTTCGCCCATCTCCGGTATCGCCCATTCCGCGATTTTGCTGGCCACGATGATGGTCGCCGCTCCTTTGGCGGGCAGTATTCCGCTGGCGGCTTTGGCGGGGCTGTTGGGAATTGTGGCGTGGAACATGATCGAGCGGCACGAATTTGCGGCGCTGACGCGGGCGTCGCGCGGGGATGCGATGGTGTTGTGGGTGACCTTCCTCGTCGTGACCTTCCGCGATCTGGCCGAGGGGATCGTGTTGGGCTTTGCGTTGGGCGGGTTGGTGTTCATTCGCCACATGGCCGAGTTGGCGCAGCTGCGCGAAGGCAGCGCGCCTGCGGCAGATAACCCCGAGGCGCAAGACCCCGACGTGCTGCGCTATCGGCTGCACGGGATGGTTTTCTTCGGGTCTGTCGCGCGTCTGGGCACAATCCTGGCGCGTATCGCTCGGTGGCCGCGGATGGTCGAGATCGACGTCGGCGAGGTGAGTTTTATTGACTCAACGGGTGCGAAGATGATCGCAACGCTCGCGCAACAGTTGCAACGCCGTGGCGGGGCATTGAAAATCGTGAATGCGCGTCCTGAAATTGCGCAAGCCCTCACGGCTTTCGGTTTGGATCAGGCTGGCGTCGAAGTCAGTTTGAAATAAACTTAAACAGCGAATCACGCGCGCAGCCTCTTTCACGGGGTTTTGCGCGCGTGTTTGATCCTTGACTATCCGGTCAGTTTGCAAACCCCCGCGATTTTCCGCCACGTCAACAGCCAAGCGCTTGAAACAGCTTGTCAAATTTTTGACATATTTTGCTAACTTTACAAAGTTAGCGCAAACGCTGTCAAAATATTTACAGAAAAATCTAATGCACAAAGGGGGTTACATGAAACTTAACGTTTGGGTTACACTTGCCGCAGGGTAGGAGTGTTCACGGCGTCGTCGTGGGCTGGAGGCGGCCTTGGGCCGCGAGACGAAATTGTGGGAGGACGCCAATGGCTGCTCAGGAACAACTTCAACAAGTCCCGGAAATCAAGGAAGTCCCGCCGGGTTTTGAAAACGCGCATGCGGACGCTGCGAAATATCGCGCCATGTATCAGGAATCGATCATGGACCCGGATACGTTCTGGGGTCGCGAAGGCAAGCGTCTGGACTGGATCACGCCCTACACCAAGGTCAAGAACACCGATTTCACCTATGGCCATGTCCACATCAAATGGTTCGAAGACGGTGTGCTCAACGCATCCGTGAACTGCGTCGACCGTCATCTCAAGGATCGCCCGCTGCAAACCGCGATCATCTTTGAGCCCGACGATCCCAACGAGCCTGCCCAACACATCACCTATCGCGAGCTTAGCGAAAAGGTGAACCGGATGGCCAACGTGTTGCTCAGCCAAGGCGTGATGCGCGGCGACCGCGTGGTGATCTATCTGCCGATGATCCCCGAAGCCGCCTATGCGATGCTGGCCTGTGCGCGGATCGGTGCGATCCATTCCATCGTGTTTGCGGGCTTCTCGCCCGATGCGCTGGCAAACCGGATCAACGATTGCGGCGCCAAGCTGGTGATCACCGCAGACACCGCCCCGCGTGGCGGTCGTCGCACGCCACTCAAGGCCAATGCCGATGCGGCGCTGCTGCACTGCTCGGATAAGGTGCGCTGCCTTGTGGTCAAGCATACCGGCGATCAAACGACCTGGATTCAGGGCCGCGACGTTGACGTGAAGGCGATGATGGACAACGTCTCGCCCGAGTGTCCGCCGCGTCCGATGAATGCCGAAGATCCGCTGTTCATCCTGTATACCTCTGGCTCGACGGGCAAACCCAAGGGCGTGGTGCACACGACCGGCGGCTATCTGGTCTATGCCTCGATGACGCATCAATACACGTTCGACTATCACGATGGCGACGTGTTCTGGTGCACCGCCGATGTCGGCTGGGTTACGGGGCACAGCTATATCGTCTATGGCCCGCTCGCCAATGGCGCGACCACGATCATGTTTGAAGGCGTGCCGACCTATCCTGATGCGGGCCGGTTCTGGGCCGTGTGCGAAAAGCATAAGGTCAGCCAGTTCTACACCGCGCCCACCGCGATCCGCTCGTTGATGGGGCAGGGCACGGAATGGGTCGATAAATACGATCTGTCCTCGATCAAGCTGCTGGGCTCTGTTGGTGAGCCGATCAACCCCGAGGCTTGGGCGTGGTATGACCAGCATATCGGCAAAGGCAAATGCCCGATCGTCGATACGTTCTGGCAGACCGAAACCGGTGGTCACATGCTGACCCCGCTGCCCGGCGCGATCCCGACCAAGCCGGGTTCGGCGACGCGCCCGTTCTTTGGCGTCAAACCTGTCATTCTGGATGCGCAAACCGCGCAGCGTCAGGATGAGACCGAGGCCGAGGGCGTGCTGTGTATCTCGGATAGCTGGCCGGGCCAGATGCGCACGCTTTGGGGCGATCACGAGCGTTTCCAGGAGGCCTATTTCAGCCAGTATCGCGGCTATTACTTCACCGGGGACGGCTGCCGTCGTGACAAGGATGGCTACTACTGGATCACCGGGCGCGTTGATGACGTGATCAACGTCTCGGGGCACCGGATGGGCACGGCGGAAGTCGAATCCGCGCTGGTCGCACACCAGGCCGTGGCCGAGGCCGCTGTCGTTGGCTATCCCCACGAGCTGAAAGGTCAGGGCATCTACGCCTATGTCACCTTGATGAACGATGTCGAACCCACCGACGAGCTGCGCAAAGAGCTTGAAAAATGGGTCCGCACCGAGATCGGACCGATTGCCAAGCCCGATGTCATCCAATGGGCGCCCGGCCTGCCGAAAACCCGCTCGGGCAAGATCATGCGCCGTATCCTGCGCAAGATCGCCGAGAACGATTTCGGCTCGCTTGGCGACACCTCAACACTGGCCGATCCGTCGGTCGTAGATGAGTTGATCGAAAACCGGAACGCCAAGTGATGGCTATGGGAGGAGAGGCGATGACTGACGCGAAAAGCGCCGTGCTGATCCTGCTTGGCCCTCCGGGGGCAGGCAAGGGTACGCAGGCCCGAATGCTCGAAGACAAGTTCGGCTTGGTGCAACTGTCCACCGGTGATCTGCTGCGTGCAGCGGTCGCCGAGGGAACGCCCGCAGGCAAAGCTGCGAAAGCGGTGATGGAGGAGGGCGGCTTGGTCAGCGACGAGATCGTTTTGGCCATCCTGCGCGACCGTCTTGCGCAGCCCGATGTGGCGCGTGGGATCATCCTTGACGGATTTCCGCGCACCGCAGGGCAGGCGGCGGATCTTGATAAGCTGCTGCACCACACCGGCCAGAATGTGAACGCCGCAATCAGCCTTGAAGTGGATGACGAGGCGATGATCACGCGCGTTGCGGGCCGCTATACCTGCGCCAAATGCGGCGAAGGCTATCACGACGAATTCAAGCAGCCCGAAGTTGCGGGCGTTTGTGACAAATGCGGCGGCACGGACTTCAAACGCCGCGCCGACGACAACGCCGAGACGGCGCGTGCCAGGTTGGAGGCCTATCACGCGCAAACGGCACCGCTGATCGCCCATTACCGGGCGCTTGGCGTTCTGCAAGAGATCGACGCGATGGGCTCCATCGACAAGATCGCTGCGGATTTGGGGTCAGTCGTTCAACGCGTCTCGGCCTGACTATTGGGAGGGGCGGGCCCATGCCGGGCCCGTCTGGAGAAAACAAAGGGAGTTACGCTCATGGCGGACAAATCTTCGTCCAACGCCTATTGGAAGGCGAATATCCGGACCATCCAGTTGTTTCTGGTGATCTGGTTTGTTGCATCCTTCGGCTTTGGCATTTTGCTGCGTCCGATGCTTGCAGGCATCAGTATCGGCGGCACTGATCTGGGCTTCTGGTTTGCTCAGCAAGGTGCAGCACTTGTGTTTCTGGTTCTCATCTTTGCCTACGCATGGCGGATGAACAAACTGGATCGCGAGCACGGCGTCGAAGAATAAGAACATCTAGGGAGGACTAGAGGGACATGGATCAGTTTACTCTGAACCTGCTGGTAGTTGGTGCGACCTTCGCGCTTTACATCGGCATCGCAATTTGGGCCCGCGCGGGCTCGACGTCGGAATTTTACGCAGCAGGTCGCGGCGTTCACCCCGTGCTGAACGGCATGGCTACGGGCGCGGACTGGATGTCGGCGGCTTCGTTTATCTCGATGGCTGGTATCATCGCGTTCAGCGGTTATGACGCATCGACCTACCTGATGGGCTGGACCGGCGGCTATGTGCTGCTTGCGATGCTTGTTGCGCCTTACCTGCGCAAGTTCGGCAAGTTCACCGTGCCGGAATTCATCGGTGACCGTTTCTACAGCCAGGCGGCACGCAACGTGGCCGTTATCTGCCTCATCGTTGCGTCGATTACCTATGTTATCGGTCAGATGACGGGTGTGGGTGTGGCGTTCTCGCGCTTCCTTGAAGTGGACAACACCACCGGTCTGTTTATCGGTGCAGCTATCGTGTTCATGTATGCGGTTCTGGGCGGCATGAAAGGCATCACCTATACGCAGGTGGCGCAATATGTCGTGCTGATCATCGCTTACACGATCCCGGCGATCTTTATCTCGCTGCAACTGACGGGCAATCCGGTCCCGGCCTTGGGCCTGTTCTCGAATGATGTGAATACCGGCGCGCCGATCCTTGCAACGCTGAATGACACGATCGAGGCGCTGGGCTTCAAATCCTATACCGGGCAGCATGACAGCACGCTGAACATGTTCCTGTTCACCATGACGCTGATGATCGGCACCGCCGGTCTGCCCCACGTCATCGTGCGCTTCTTCACGGTTCCGACCGTTGCGGATGCACGTAGCTCGGCTGGCTGGGCGCTGGTGTTCATCTCGCTGCTGTATCTGACGGCTCCGGCTGTGGGTGCGATGGCACGTTTGAACCTGATCAACACCTTCTACCCCAATGGCGTAGAGCAGCCTGCGGTGGAGTTGAGCCAGATCGAAACCGCGCCACAAAACTTGTGGGTGCGCAACTGGGAGAAAACTGGTCTGTTGACGTTTGACGACAAGAACGGTGATGGCCGGATCGAGTATAACGCCAACAATGACACCAACGAACTGAACGTGAACCGTGACATCATCACGCTCGCCAACCCCGAGATCGCCAACCTTCCGGGCTGGGTGATCGCGCTGGTGGCAGCAGGTGGTCTGGCGGCGGCTCTGTCCACGGCTGCGGGCTTGCTGATGGCAATCTCCTCGGCGGTCAGCCACGATCTGATCAAATCCCAGATCAACCCTGGCATCTCGGAAAAAGGCGAGCTTCTGGCCGCCCGGATTTCGATGGCGGTGGCGATTGCGGTGGCGACCTATCTGGGTCTCAACCCGCCCGGCTTTGCTGCGCAAACCGTGGCCTTGGCCTTTGGTCTGGCAGCCAGCTCGATCTTCCCGGCCTTGATGATGGGGATCTTCTCGAAGAAGATCAACAACGTGGGCGCTGTGTCAGGGATGCTGGTGGGTCTGGTCACCACGCTGGTCTATATCTTCCTGCACAAAGGCTGGTTCTTCATCGCCAGCACGGCCAGCTTCTCGGATG
Organism: Thioclava indica; assembly: GCF_000714545.1. Taxonomy (GTDB): domain Bacteria; phylum Pseudomonadota; class Alphaproteobacteria; order Rhodobacterales; family Rhodobacteraceae; genus Thioclava; species Thioclava indica. The sequence continues at coordinate 36,285 of NZ_AUNB01000013.1, read as the reverse complement.
CTGATCCGATGCTCCTTTCGATCAAATCGACCTCGTTCGGTGCGGTCGGTGCCTTGCTGAACTTCATCACCGCATATGTCGTGACCGGGATGACCAAAGAAGCTCCGGAAGACATTCAGGAACTGGTGGAATCGATCCGCATCCCGAAAGGGTCCGGTGCGGCAACCGATCACTAAAACTCTGGCAGGGGCGCGGTTTAGGCTGCGCCCCACGCTACGCAAAACCGGAGGGCGCCCCGATACCGGGGCGCTCATCCCCTCTCAAGGATCAAGATCATGAACGCCGATCTGCCCACCATCCTCGCATTTCTTGAAGGCGTTCACCCCTACGACAACTTGCCGCGCAATGAGCTGGAGCGTGTCGCCAGTTCTTTCCGCCGCAGGGAAATCGCGCAAGGCACGGTGATTTATGCTCAGGGCGATCCGCTTGAGGGTCTGTATCTGATCAAACGCGGCACTGTTGAAGTGACCGACCAAAACGGGGCGCTGGTCTCGATACTGGGGCCGCGCAACAGCTTTGGCGAGCGCGGCTTGATGCGAGACGGGCTGGCCGCGACCACGGCCAAGACGAGCGCGGAAACCGTGCTGCTGGTGTTGCCGGTCGAAGATTTCCGCAGGCTTTCGCAAGACGCCCCGCCCTTTGCGCGGTTCTTCAATCGCACGCGTGGGGGCGAGACCCGCACCAATTCGATTGCGACGATGAAGATTGCCGATCTGCTGGCGCGCAAGCCGCTATCCTGCCCGCCCGAAACAACCGTGGCCGATGCCGCGCGGATGATGCGCGATCAGCATGTTTCCTCGCTGGGTGTGACCGGCCCTGAAGGCGCGCTGCAAGGCATCCTCACGGTGCGCGATCTATCCAACAAGGTGCTGGCCGAGGGACGCGCGCCCGACAGTCCCGTCAGTGATGTGATGACGGTAGACCCGGTGACGCTGACGCCCGAGGGGCTGGGCTCGGATCTGCTGCACATCATGCTGGAACGTAAGGTTGGCCATCTGCCGATCACCGATCACGGGCGCTTCGTGGGGATGATCACGCAAACCGATCTGACGCGGTTTCAGGCGGTGTCTTCGGCGGTTCTGATCCGAGATGTGGCGGCGGCAACCACCGTGGCCGAGATGGCCGCTGTCACCGCGCAAATCCCGCAGCTTCTGGTGCAACTGGTGGGCGGTCATCACGCCCATGAGGTGGTGACCCGGCTGATCACCGACATCGCCGATGCGGTCACGCGCCGCTTGCTGGCGATGGCCGAGGCGGAACTGGGCGCGCCGCCCGTGCCCTATCTGTGGATGGCGTGCGGCTCGCAGGGGCGTCAAGATCAAACCGGTGTAAGCGATCAGGACAATTGCCTGATCCTCGACGATGCCGTCACCGAAGAGGGCATGACCTATTTCCACAACCTCGCCAAGATTGTCTCGGACGGGCTGGATGCCTGCGGCTATGTTTATTGCCCCGGCGACATGATGGCGACGAACCCGCGCTGGTGCCAGCCGGTGCGGGTCTGGCGCAGCTATTTCGACGGCTGGATTTCCAAGGCCAACCCCGAGGCGCAGATGCTGGCCTCGGTGATGTTCGATCTGCGCGCGATCGGGGGCAATGGCGCAAGCCTGTTCGCCGATCTGCAAGCCGAGACGCTGGAGCGCGCGTCGAAAAACTCGATCTTTGTGGCCCATATGATCGCCAATTCGCTGAAACACACGCCGCCCTTGGGGCTGCTGCGCGGCTTTGCCACGATCCGCTCGGGCGAGCATCGCAACCATATCGACATGAAACATAACGGCGTGGTGCCGGTCACCGATCTGGCGCGCGTTTATGCGCTGCAGGCGCGTCTGACGGCTGTGAACACCCGCACCCGCCTGATCGAGGCCGAGGCCGCAGGCGTGCTGTCGCATTCCGGCGCGCGCGACCTGATCGAAGCCTATGATCTGATCGCCTCGATGCGGCTGGAAAATCAGGCGTATCTCGCACGGGCCGGGCGCAAGCCTGACAATTATCTCGCACCCTCTGATCTGTCGGATTTCGAACGCTCGCATCTGCGCGACGCGTTTGTCGTGGTGCGCACAATGCAATCGGCTGTCGGGCATGGAAAAGGCGCGGTCAGCTAGGGAGGATCTATGCTCAACGATTTCATATCAACCATTGCGGCGGCGCTGTTTGTCGGGCTGATCGTGTTTCTGCTTAGCCATATAAGCAAGAAATACCGCGGCGTGGGATTGCCGAAATGGATGATGCCTGCGGCGGCGGGGGCGACGATTATCCTTTATTCGGTTTGGATCGAATACAGGTGGTATCCCCATATGCGCGCCGAGATGCCGAAATCGGTGGTGGTCTTGCAAGCCGTGGATGAAAGCGTGCCGTGGCGACCCTGGAGCTATCTGATGCCGATGGTCGTACGCTTTATGGCGGTGGATGGCGACAAGGTCACGCATCCGGTCGCCAGCGCGCCGCAACTGGCGGAAACCGATTTGCTTCTGATCGGGCGCTGGCGGGCGGTGCAGACGGTTCCGACGGTCTATGATTGCAAAACCGGCAGCCGCGCCGATCTGATTGGCGGCGCGACACTCTCGCCTGATGGCACATTGTCAGGCGCACAATGGATGAAACTTCCGGAGCAAGATCCGGGGCTTAAGGCGGTCTGTTCAAAAGGATGAGAAAATGGCCGATGGGGGGAGACAATACCGTGTCCTGATCGTGGAGGATGAGGACAATATCGCCATCGCGCTCGACTATCTCATGAGTCGCGAAGGCTATGCGCATGAGCGTATCGCAACCGGGCAGGGCGCGCTGGACCTGATCCGCGACACGCGCCCTGATCTGGTGCTGCTCGATGTGATGCTGCCCGAAGTCTCTGGCTATGAGATTTGCCAAGAGATACGCGCCGACAAAGACTTGTCCGATGTGCGCATCCTGATGATGACCGCGCGCGGCTCTGCGATGGAGCGGCGCAAGGGATTGGCACTTGGGGCGGACGGGTTCATCGCCAAACCGTTCGAACTTGGCGAGTTGCGCGCCGAGTTGCGCCGTATTCTGGACGGGGAGACAACCTGATGGACCTCACCCGGCTCAGCCTTCGGACACGGGTTTTCCTGTTTTTCGCGGCGCTGGCGCTGGGCAATTTGGCGGCGCTGGTTGCCGGGCTTTGGTTTGGCTATACTCGCATTGCCGATCCGCAACTTTTGAACGCGATGGTGATTGGCGGGACGGTTGCTGGGTTCGTCATTCTCGGGCTGATCGCGTGGATCTGGTTCCTGTTTGACGAAAACGTCGCCAAGCCGATCGAGCGGCTTTCCGGCCTGTTGCGCGCGCGCAGCTCTGCCGATGTCACGCTTGATTTCGATGATAAGATCGCGCGCTATCTGGGCGATCTTGCCCCGGCTGCGGCATCCGTGACGCAGCATCTCGCACAAACGCGCAACGCCCTGAGTGAGGCCGTGCAGCGCGAAACCACCCGCCTTGCAAGCGAAAAGGAACGTCTTGAGGCGTTGCTGTCAGATGTGCCTGTCGGCGTGTTGCTGTGCACCTCCGATCATCAACTGGTGTTTTACAACGGGCAAGCGGTTGATCTGCTTGGCTCGGCCCATGCGCCGGGGCTGGATCGCCGGGTGTTCGAATATCTCCACGCCGCCCCGATTTCGCATGCCTATGAACGCCTGATCGCGACGCAAGATCCCGATGCGGCCTCGGATCTGCTGTGTGCCACGGTGGATGGTGGTAAGGTGCTGGCTGCGCGGATGCGGTTGTTTGCCGAGGGCGAGGACCATCATATCACCAAGCGCCCCGGCTATGTTCTGACGCTGCGCGATGTGTCGGGCGATATGGCCAGCCACGCCGCGCGCGAGCAGCTGATGGACGAGCTGTTTGACCGCATCCGTCGCCCCGCTGCGGCGTTGCAATCTCTGATCGGGGTGCTCACTGCCGATGATGGCCCGACCGGCGCGGCCCGCGATCCGGTGCGCTCTGCTGCGGAAACCGAGGCGGTGCAACTGTCGGGGACGATCCATGAATTCTTTAAGCGTCACGAGGCCAACCGCGCCGATTGGTGGCCGCTCGCGATGATCCGCGCCTCTGATCTGGGGCAGGCGGTTGCTGCGCGGGTTAAGGCCGATGGCGGGACAATTCTGCCTGTCACCTCGGCGCTGATGCTGCGCTGCGAGGGCTTTGAGATGGTGGCGCTGCTCGCCATGCTGGTGCGCAAACTGCCGCCACGCCACGATCTGCGCCTTGAGATCACGCAAGAGGGGACGGGCGCGCTGATTGCACTGGAATGGGTGGGCGAGCCGGTCTCTGTCACCGATCTTGAGGGCTGGCTTGAGACGCCGCTGGATATTGGCATCGATGACGTGACGGGCCGGCGGGTTCTGGCGATCCATGCCGCCGAGCTATGGCCCGAAACGCTACCCGACGGGCGCGGTCGGCTATGTCTGCCGCTGCGCGAGGCCCGCCATGTCACACAGCGTCCCAGACCGGTGCCGCGCGCGGTGGTCTATGATTTCGCCCTGCTTGAACGTGAACGCGTGGCCGAGATCGCCGACACTCCGTTGCTCGATCTGACTTATGTCGTGTTTGACACCGAAACGACGGGGCTTTTGCCCAGCGAAGGCGATGAAATCGTGCAGATCGCCGCGGTGCGCATCGTCAACGGTCGCCGCGTGGAAACCGAGATTTTCGACACGCTGGTCGATCCGGGGCGCTCGATTCCGGCCTCGTCGACCTCGGTGCACGGGATTTCCAACGCAATGGTGCAAGGCGCGCCCGATATCGCCGAGGTTGGCAAGCGGTTTCACAAATTCGTCGAAGGCGCGGTTCTGGTCGCCCATAACGCGCCCTTCGATATGGAATTCCTGCACCGCAAAGAGGGCGTGATCGGCGCGCGTTTCGACAATCCGGTGCTCGATACCGTGCTGCTCTCGGCGGTGGTGTTTGGCCAGTCCGAGACCCACACGCTGGATGCGCTGACCCACCGCCTTGGCATCACCATCCCCGAAGAGGCCCGCCACACCGCGATTGGCGATACGGTCGCGACGGCCGATGCGTTCCTGAAACTGCTACCCGCCTTGCAGGGGCGCGGATTGATTACCTTTGGCGAGGTCGTTGAAGAGTTGCGCAAACATGGGCGATTGCTCAAGGATCTCAACGCATAGGCAAAATTCGCCCCTTCGCTCTTGGCTAAATATCCCGGGGTGAATGGCCGCAGGCCAGAGGGGCAGAGCCCCCTCTTTGACTGTTAATTGTCGCCCTCCGGCGACGGGGGGGCAGCGCCCCTTACACGATCTCCAGCACAGCCTCGGGCGGACGGCCAATCCGCGCGGCTGTGTCCGTGATGACCGCCGGGCGCTCAATCAGTTTGGGATTTGCGGCAAGCGCGGCAAGAATGTCGTTCTCGCTCGCATTTTTGGGCAGATCGCTGTCCTTCCAGCGCAGCAGCGTCGAGGCAGGCTGACCCAGTTTACGCAGCACGTCTTGCAATTCGATCATGCTTGGGGGCTGCTTTTGATAATCGCGCACCGTGACGGCGATCCCGCGATCCTGCAACAGCGCTAACGTCTGACGCGATTTCGAGCAGCGCGGATTATGCCACAGCGTCACAGCCATGTGTCACGCCCGCTGCCCACGGCATCCGCCACATTGGCGAAACCATCACGCTCCAGCAGCTCATCAAGCCCGCGCGCAATATCTGCCGCCAACGAGAGGCCGGAAAACACCATCGCGGTGTAAAACTGCACCGCACTCGCCCCGGCGCAGATCTTGTCATAAGCATCCTGCGCCGAGCTGATCCCGCCCACGCCGATCAGCGGCAAACGCCCCTCGGTCAGTTTCGACATCTGCGCCAGAATACGCGTCGAGCGTTCAAACAAAGGCGCGCCCGACAGCCCGCCTTGCGCAGGTGCCGTGGGATCCTGCAGGCCATAACGCGCAAGCGTGGTATTGGTCGCGATCACCCCGTCAATGCCCGAGTCCAGCGCCACTTCGGCAATTTCTGCCAGCTCGTCTTCGTTCAGATCGGGCGCGATTTTCAGGAACACCGGAATCCGTCGTGCCAACCCGTCGCGCGTCTCGATCACTCCGGCAAGCAGCCCCGACAGCGCCGCCTTGCCCTGCAAATCGCGCAGACGCTCGGTATTGGGCGAAGACACGTTAACGGTTGCGAAATCAATATGCGGCCCGGCATGCGACAGCACGGTCGCAAAATCCGCCGCGCGATCAGAGGCGTCTTTATTCGCGCCAAGGTTCAGCCCGACGGGAATGCCCTCGGGGCGCTTGGCGAGGCGCGCGGTGATCGCCTCCATCCCCTGATTGTTAAAGCCAAAGCGATTGATCGCGGCGCGATCCGCACTCAGCCGCCACAGGCGCGGGCGCGGGTTGCCCTCTTGCGCGCGCGGGGTGGCCGCGCCCACTTCGAGAAAGCCAAAGCCCGCCCGCATCAGCGGCGAAACCGCCTGCGCATTCTTGTCAAAGCCAGCCGCAAGCCCCACCGGATTGAGCAGGGAAACACCCGCCAGATCCGTTTTCAGCCGCGCCGATGTCACCGGGCCGGGCAGGGGTAGCAACCCTGCACGCAGCGCCTTGAGCGACAGATCATGCGCCGTTTCGGGGTCAAGGCGATGCAGCACCGCCAGACCCGCGCGTTCGATCACTCCACTCATACCAATCCTTCGGGGAAAATATGCCCGGTCGCGCCCAAGGGCAGCGCGTGGTCCCAGATCACTTCGCTCAGTTGCAGCGGGCGATAGAGATGGGGGAAAAGTTGATCCCCGCGCGAGGGCTCCCATTTCAGTTCAGGGCCCATCGCATCGGGGTCAAACGCCACGATCACCAGATCAGACACGTCAGCGAAATGTTTGGCCGCCGTTTCAACCACCTGCGCGGCGGTCGAGAAATGGATATAGCCATCGGCCAGATCAATTGGCGCGCCCAAACTGTGGCCCGCCTCGGCAAACGCATCCCATTCGGGGCGACGAAAAATCTTGTAGATCAACATGGCCAATCTCTTGGCCCAAAGGGGCGCTCCGGTCAAGCAGGCGTTGAGTTTGCGCCTTCTTTGCAATCTGGCTTGAAGACCCGCGCAGGGGGCGCTAAAAGGGCCTCAGCGCGGGCGTTGTGTAATGGTAAGACCCTAGCCTTCCAAGCTAGAGACGCGGGTTCGATTCCCGCCGCCCGCTCCACTCTCCCTTAGAATAGCAAAACCCACCGGCGCGCGTGGCCCCGATGGGTTTGTCAAATTTTGGCATAGCTTACTTGGTCAGGATGAGTTTATCGGCTTTGGTGATCCGCAGCGTGTAAACCTGCCCGTTGTGAACGATCTGTGCCAGATTGCCTTGATCGGTCAGTTTTCGTGCGTCATGCGCCGGAAGGACCGGCGGAAATTTCGTGGCCATATTCATCGTTTTGCCCCTTCGATTCGATCAAGCGCCATCTCAAGCGACGCGCTGCTGGGCAAGGCCCCTGCACATAGCGCGTCCGCGATATCACGCAGGCTGAGCGGGGGATCATTGGGGGTATCGGCCCGAAAACGGGGGCCGGGGAAGGATGGGCGTTTCATCTTCCGGTCTCCTTGGTGCTGGCGGGCTAGTCGGGGATCGACGAGCTGGTGCGCTTAAGTTGATCAAAAGAGTCGGAATTGTAAAGGTGATTCTTTCAGTCGGGTATTAAGGGTCGCTCAGTCCGCAATGCGACACTTAGAACCACTGGCCGGGTTCCATCAGCCCCAAATCCATCAACTGCTGGCTCGACCAGTCAAACCGCGCCGAGTTCGACCACGCGAAACGCTCAATGTCATAGGTCGAGCCGGGGTTGAATTTCAGCGCTTTCGCAACGCGGAAAGACGCGATCGCGCAGGTCAGATTGTGGTGCCACGGGCAGGAATAGGTGTTGTATTCCTCGTCGTTGAACGTGTGATTGGCGCGCAGTTTCAGCCCCGGCTTGGCGCGAAAAATTGCGATGCGATCGATCCGGCGGCGCGCTTTCGGGATATGTTCCTCAAACCGCCAACGTAACCCGCCGAAGAAATCCAACTGGCGCTCTTTGGGGTGGTTGTGATTGTCCGGGTCAAGGCGCGCCAGGGCGTAATAGCCCGAGCGATCAAACAGCGCGCCCTCGGCATCCACGCCGTTGCGATGGCTGTGCAGATCTTCGGCGTAAAGGTCGATCACATAGCTTAGCATCGCCGAGCGGCGTTCCTCGCCATGAAACACCAGCAACTCGCCAATCGAGCGGGTCTCGCAGAACGGATAAAACAGGTATTCCGCGTTAAAGCAGTAATAGCCCCAAACGCCGCTCGCCATCGCCTCAATGATCGGGTTGAGCGCATGGATCATCGCGTCGGGGCGATGCAGATCAAAGCCGATCCGGTGGATTTGGACCTTCGTCTCGCCCGCCAGATCATCGGGCAGCTCCAGCGCCGCCGCCCCCAGCACCAGCAGCACCGGAAAGCCCAAGCCGATATGGTGGCGCACCGTGCCTTCCAGTTCGACGCCATCCTCGGCCAGAATGATGCCGACCGGCCCTTTGGCTAAAGCCGCGCGCTGGGTGTTCAGAAAACCCGCCAGAGAAGTGTGTTTCATGCCTGTCCCATGCCATCTGCGGGCGGTTCGCACCCAAGATCGGCCAAGAGCGATGCGATTGCAAGTGTCGCGCAGCCCTTGCGCCAAAGGGGTGCTTCGCGTTATCAGCGCCGCTTAATACCGCGCGCGAGGATGTCATGGCCGACACGACCAAGAAGCTGCATATCAAGACCTATGGCTGTCAGATGAATGTCTATGACAGCGAGCGCATGGCCGAGTCGATGGCCGCGCAGGGCTATGAGCTGACCGATGATGTCGGGGCAGCCGATATGGTGCTGCTCAACACCTGCCACATCCGTGAAAAAGCCGCCGATAAGATGTATTCCGATCTTGGCCGCTTGCGTTCCTATAAAGAGGCCAAGCCCGATCTGAAAATCGGCGTTGCGGGCTGTGTCGCGCAGGCCGAGGGCAACGAGATCTTGCGCCGCTCTGATCTGGTCAATCTGGTCGTGGGCAGCCAAAGCTATCACAAGCTGCCCGAACTGGTGGCGCGCACCGATAACGGCGCACGTCCGGTTGAGACCGAGTTCCCCCTTGAGGACAAGTTCGACCATCTGCCCACGCGCCCGCGCCAAGCCCGCCCCACCGCATTCCTGACGGTGCAAGAGGGTTGCGACAAGTTCTGCGCCTTTTGCGTTGTGCCCTATACACGCGGGGCTGAGGTCTCGCGTCCCGCCGAAAAGATCCTGAGCGAAGCGCGCGATCTGGTCGAAAAAGGCGTCAAGGAAATCACCCTGCTGGGGCAGAACGTCAACGCCTATCACGGCCAAGGCGCGGGCGGCGATTGGGGGCTGGCGCGGCTGGCGCGTGCCTTGGCGAAAATCGACGGGCTAGAGCGCATCCGCTACACCACCTCGCATCCCAACGACATGGAAGACGACCTGATCGCAGCCCATGGCGATGAGCCCAAGCTGATGCCCTATCTGCATCTTCCCGTGCAATCGGGCAGCGATCGTATCCTCAAGGCGATGAACCGCAAACACACGGCGGAACAGTATATCCGTCTGATCGAACGCATCCGCGCCGCGCGCCCCGATTTGGTGCTGTCGGGCGATTTCATTGTCGGTTTCCCCGGCGAAACCGATCAGGATTTCGAGGCCACGATGGCGCTGATCCGTGAGGTCAATTACGGCATGGCCTATTCGTTCAAATATTCGCCCCGTCCCGGCACCCCCGCGATGGGCCGTGATGGCGCGATCCCCGAAGATGTCGCCAATGCGCGGTTGCAGGAATTGCAGGCGCTGCTGGGCGATCAGCAACGGGCCTGTCAGCGCTCGATGATCGGGCGCGAAGTGAGCGTGCTATTTGAGAAAAAGGGCCGGATGGAGGGCCAGTGGGTCGGCAAATCCGACTATCTGCAAGCCGTCCATGTGCGCGGCGAGGGTCTGGCGCCTGGCGTTCTGGCGCGCGTGCGTATCACCGAGGCCGCGCCGAATTCGCTGGGGGGCGAACTGATCTAAGCCCGCCCCGCCAAGGGTATTGTCTTAGTTCGGGCCGGGCGGATCGGCAGCGATTGCGCGCAGCAACTCGGCGCGCAGGCCGGCGGGATCGCCCACGAGATCTTCTTTTTTGCAGATCTCGGTCGCTAGCCCGTTGGCATCGCCGTAGTCATAGCCGTATTTCACAAGGTCATCGATAAAGCTGCCCTGCGGGTGATCCCAGATCGTTTCGCGCCAAGGGCCACGATAGCAGTCGATATGGATCTTCTGCTTGATCACGGGTCCGCAGCCGGTCTTGTGAGCGGTATGGATGCGCCCGCTCGGCCCGGTATAGCAGGCCGAACCCGCAGAGGCGGCCCCTGCACCAAGGGTGCCTGCAAGAATGATAGCGATAGCAATGGGTTTCATCAGATTTTCGTCTCCTGATCGGCAGCAAAAGGCTTTGTCCGGGGCAATGAGCAGAAAGCCGCCATGACATAAGCAAGATCTATACGCCTGATTCGTGAAATTCGAGAAGGATTCTCTATGTTTAAAGGGGAATCGCGAACAATCATAAGGAATCGGCGGCTTGGTTTCCCTGCCATCGACAATTCCAGCGATAAACGCGCGATCCGGACTGATATTCCAGCGCGCTGGCCCAGAACGGGGCTTTGCTTGCCGTGTCAACTTGCCGTCAAATTGCGGTGAAAGTTTGACGGTGGCGTTTTTATCTTAAGCGACTTGATGCTGCGTGAGGGCTTTTGTTGTCGATTTGGCCACAATATGTAGCGTGAATCGGGGGCTGATACCCATATTTCCGTTTCCTCAAATCAATTTTCCGCTACAGTGCAAAAAACGAAATTGATTGTTAGCAGGTTGCGGTGCGCAGCCTGCCTCAGACGGGAAGGAAGCTGGTGGATATGACCCTCACCTCAATATTCAAACCTGCCGCCAGTATGCTGGCAGCTGCATTGATTGCGATAGCGACGGCACCCACTCCGGTGATGGCGCAATCCACCACGACAGCCGAGCCCTACATCCCCACGATCTGGATCGATCCCGATGGCTGCGAGCATTGGGTCATGGATGATGGCGCCGAGGGCTACATGGACGCGCGCAAAACCCGCGACGGGCGTCCGGTCTGTCACCGCAATGTCTGTGGCATCGTGCCCACCGATCAGCTTTTCTCGACCGACCGGTCGCAGATCACGACTTCGGGTCGCCAATATCTGCAAAACTTCTTCCGCACCGCGAAGGCGCGCAAGTTCATCATCACCGGGCACACCGATAGCCGCGCCTCGGATGAATACAACATGCGCCTGTCCAAGCGTCGCGCCCAAGCCGTGGCGAAAGTCGCGCAATCGGTTGGCGCGCCGGTGCTGGCAGTCAACTGGTATGGCGAGCGCATGCCGCGTGCGACCAACAAAACAGCAGCGGGCATGGCGGAAAACCGTCGCGTCGAAATCATCTGCGTGAAGTGAGGGGCAGGGACATGGGTGTGACGAGATTTCTTTTGATCGGTGCGGCCGCTGTGTCGTTGGCAGCATGTGAGGGCGGCGAAGGGTTTCGCCAGATCGGCCCCGACAAATCCATTGATGGTGGCATCGACGCCAAGCATCTGAGCCAACTCAAGGCGGGTGTCTGGATCGACCCGGAAGGCTGCGATCACTGGATCATCGACGATGGCGTCGAGGGCTATCTGACCGCGCGGGTGGACGATTACGGCAAGCCGATTTGTTCGGGGGCTGGTCCGCGCAATACCGCGGTTGGCCCGTTCAAATCGGGCTCACCGATTGGCGACTCTCTCTAATCGAGATAGATTTTGCCTAAAATTTAGGCAAACGACCCGCGCGGAACCCCGCGCGGGTTTTTTCGTTACCGTTTGATGAAATCTCGCCGACCGCAGGGCGCTTCGCAAAACCAGTGCTTGCGTGAATCCCCTAAGGCAGGCACCATATATCTACATACCCAGCTTAGGGAGACACTCTTTTTGGGCTTTAGTGCGATCACACCCCCGCCTCGCTCTCAGGACGTTCATGAAACGCTTCTTGAGTTCCCCGACAATCGGCTATTGATCGATTTATGCGGTGAATTTGACCGCAATCTCGCCCAAATAGAGCATAAATTGCAGGTCCATGTTCTGCGACGCGGCAATCAACTTGCCGTCGTTGGCAGTACCGAAGCGCAGCTTCAGGCCGCCGCCGTGCTGCACCAGCTGTATCAGCGACTCGAGCAGGGCAAACCGATTGACGCCGAAGAGGTGGACGCGGCTTTGCGTCTGGCCGATCTGGGCGGCGCTGGCACGTCGATGGATGAACAGCTAGAGATGTTCGCCGCCGGCAAATATGAAATCCGCACCCGTAAGAAACAGGTCGAGCCGCGCACCGAGGCGCAGAAAGCCTATGTGCAGCACCTGTTTGAAAACGAGCTAGCCTTTGGCATCGGGCCTGCGGGCACCGGCAAGACCTATCTTGCCGTGGCCGTGGGCGTGACCATGCTGATCGGCGGGCATGTCGACAAGATTATCCTGTCGCGTCCGGCTGTCGAGGCGGGCGAGCGTCTGGGCTTTTTGCCCGGCGACATGAAGGACAAGGTCGATCCCTACATGCAGCCGCTTTATGACGCGCTGAATGACTTTTTGCCTGCCAAGCAGCTTGCCAAGCTGACCGAGGAAAAGCGCATCGAGATCGCGCCTCTGGCCTTCATGCGCGGGCGGACCTTGTCTAACGCGTTCGTGGTGCTGGACGAGGCGCAGAACGCGACCACGATGCAGATGAAGATGTTTCTGACGCGTCTGGGGCAGGGCTCGCGCATGGTGATCACGGGGGATCGCTCTCAGGTTGATCTGCCGCGTGGTATGCCCTCAGGCTTAGCCGATGCGGAACGCATTCTGGACGGTGTCGAGGGCGTCTCGTTCAACTATTTCACCTCGAAGGACGTGGTGCGCCACCCGATGGTTGCCAAGATCATCGAGGCCTATGAAAGCGCCGAGCTGTAATCTTCAGCCCAGCAATTTTCCTTGCGCGTCCGCCCTCGGGTGGGCGCGTTTGCGTATCGCCGCCGTATAGTCGCGCAGCATCGGCACGCGGCGGGGCGCTCGGACACCCCTGTTTCCTCGGCCAGCCGCGCAGCGGTCACGGCCGAGTTGCGCCGCGCACTTGATCGCAGCGACGACCTGCTGGGCGATCGCTACCCGGCGGCCGATATGCTGGTGGCCTCGCCCTATCTCTGGTTTCCCGATTTTACGCCCGACGATGGCGTGACCAACGCGTGGCTTGAGCGTTGCGCGTGAAAGTCCTGGGCAGACAGAGGCCTATGATAGCGCCCTGATGGCTGACATGACGTGACGTTTCGCGCCCTTGCCCCGACTGAACCGGGCGGTTTATTCTTGCCGCCCGGACACCCCGTCCGGGTGCGGAGGCATGATGTCGGCTACAGGGCAAATCAATCGCGGTCGCAAGTTCGATCAGGTGCTGGAAGGCGCGCGTGAGGTGTTCTTGCGTGACGGCTATGATGGCGCCTCGGTCGATGATATCGCCAAGGAAGCGGGCGTGTCGAAAGCCACGCTTTACAGCTATTTCCCCGACAAGCGGCTGATGTTTCTAGAAGTCGCCAAGACTGAATGTCAGCGCCAAGCCGATCAGGCGCTGGCCGAGATTAATTTCGACCAACCGCCGGAAATCGTCCTGAGCATTGCCGCGCGCCAGATCATGGACTTCATGGTCTCGGATCTGGGGCAGGGGATTTATCGGCTTTGCGTGGCCGAGGGCGAACGCTTTCCCGAATTGGGCCGCGCCTTTTATGCCTCTGGCCCTGCGTTGGTGCATCGTACTTTGCTGGAGTATTTTCAAAAGGCGGTTGCGCGGGGCGAGTTGGCCATCGACGATCTTGATCTCGCCGCGCATCTGTTTGCCGAGCTGTGCAAGGCGGATCTGCATGCCAAGCTGGTCTTTGGCGTCGAAGGCCGCCCGGCCGTTACTGACAAAGAGCGCGTGATCCGCGGCGCGGTGGCGATGTTCATGGCGCGTTATGGAACGAAGGCGCGCTGATCTGGCCTCAGGCGAGATCGCGCACCATCCACTGATTTCCCTCACCGCGTTGCAACTGGAAGCGCCCGGTTTTCAACAGCAGATCCGACAGCTTGGCGCTGCCATAGGTGCGGGTGTCGAAATCGGGATTGGCTTGGGTGATGAACTGGCCAAGCTGGCCCAGCGAATACCATTCCTCCTCTAGCCCGATCGCTTTCATCGCGTTCGAGATGATCGGGATTGCCGCTGTGGGGGATTGCTTGCCACCGCTTGTCGTTTGCGGGGACGGGTCTTTCTGGACGCCTTTTTCAGAGGGCTTGCCGGGCGCATTTGTGTCGGCCGCGCCAAGGTTTTCGACGTAGATGAACCGCTTGCAGGCTTTGCGAAATGCCTCGGGGGTTTTCTGCTCGCCGATGCCGTACACATCCAGGCCCTGTTCGCGGATACGCGCCGCAAGCCGGGTGAAATCGCTGTCAGAGGACACGAGAACAAACCCGTCAAACAGATTGGAATGCAGGAAATCCATCGCCGCGATCACCAGCCCGATGTCAGAGGCATTCTTGCCCTTGGTGTTGGAAAACTGCTGATCGGCGACCAGACCCAATTCCGCCACGCGTTTCGCCCAACCGGCCAGCCGCTGCGCCGACCAGTCGCCATAGATCCGGCGCACTGACGCCTCACCCAAAGATGCGATCTCTTCAAAGATCACACCGGCATAAGAGGCGGGCACGTTATCAGCGTCGATCAGAACGCACAGTCGCGGCGCGCGCTGAGAGGGGGCGGCATGGACGAATTCGGGCAGATCGGACATCGAAGTTTCCTTGTAGTTTGTAGTGCGAGATAGGTCGGCCCAGCGATCATGCAACCGTTGCGCGGACGCGCAAGCGCGTCAAACGAAAAACGCCCCCTCGCGGCGGAGGGGGCGTCTTGGTTTTGCTTTAGCGGCGATTACAGATTGACATGCTTGCCCTTATGCGGCGCCCACAACTTTTTGTTGGTGAGGTACAGCAGCGAGCTGAGCACCACCAGCAATAGCACGGCGACAAAGCCCCAGCGCTTGCGCGGTTGCAGCTTGGGTTCTGCCGTCCACATCAGATAGGCGGATACGTCTTCGGCCATTTGATGCACCGTTGCGGGCGTGCCGTCTTCATATTCGATCAGCTCGTCCGATAGCGGAGGAGGCATTGCGATCCAGCCGCCAGCAAAGGTGTGGTTGCCGTAGAAATACGACCCCGCCTCTTCCTTTTCTTCGCCGTCATAGCCGGTCAGGATGGAATAGATATATTCCGGCCCGCCCATGCCTTTGAAGAACTGGTTAATGCCCAGACCGTAGGGGCCGTGAAAGCCCGCGCGTGCCTTGGCCATCAGCGACAGGTCCGGTCCCATGCCCTCGCCGGTCACGGTGGCGAAGTGATCGGTTTCCTTGGCGGGGCGGTCCTCGCCCGTTTCCTTGTCGATCACGTCATGCTCGGCGGCATAGGCGCGCACCCAAGCGGGGTCCATGCCAAGCCCGTCACCATCCGCCAGCGAGCGGTAGGCGACGAATTTCAGCCCGTGGCATGATGAGCAAACCTCGCGGTAGACTTGAAATCCGCGACGAAGCTGTTGCTGGTCATAGGTGCCAAACGGGCCTTCAAACGAGAAGTCGATATTCTCGACATGGCCACCCTCGGACGCCAGTGCCGGAGCGGCGACAAGACCCGCCGCACCGATCGTCAGGGCCGAGATTGCAGAGATCAGAAAGTTTTTCATTTTGCGTCCCTCTTCCTGACTCACTCAGCCGGAGTTTGATTGATGCCGTAGTGATGATTGAAATCGTCCTCAATCGTGGCAGGCGGCGTGGTGGGTTTCTCTATCAGGCCCAGCAGCGGCAGGATGACCAGGAAGTACACGAACCAGTAGGTCGCGCCGATCAACGAGATGTAGGGGTAGATCCCTTCGGTCGGCATCGCGCCCACCCACATCAGCACCACGAAGTCGAGGGCCAGTAGCCAGAACCAGTATTTGAACATCGGACGATAGCTGCCCGAGCGCATCTTGGAGGTATCCAGCCACGGAGCCAGCGCCATCACGATGATCGCGCCAAACATCGCGACCACACCAAAGAACTTGGCGTCCACGATCCCGAATGACAGCCAGTTCACCAGCATCACCGCCCAGACATCTGCCGTAAAGGCCCGCAGGATCGCGTAGAAGGGCAGGAAATACCATTCGGGCACGATATGCGCAGGCGTCGAAAGCGGGTTCGCCTCGATGTAGTTGTCAGGGTGGCCAAGGAAGTTGGGCATAAAGCCTACAACCGCTGCGAAAACCAGCAAGATCACCGCCAGGGCGAACACGTCTTTGATAACGAAATAGGGCCAGAAGGGCAGGGTGTCTTTCTCGGCCTCGGCTTTCGAGGTCTTGCGCACATCCACGCCGGTCGGGTTGTTGTTGCCCGTGGTGTGGAAGGCCCAGATATGCACGATCACCAGTGCTGCAATCACGAAGGGCAGCAGGTAGTGCAACGAGAAGAAGCGGTTCAGCGTGGCGTTATCCACCGCCGGTCCGCCCAGCAACCATGCCTGAATGCTTGGCCCGATACCGGGGATTGCGCCAAACAGGCCGGTAATCACCGTGGCACCCCAGAACGACATTTGACCCCAAGGCAGCACATAGCCCATGAACGCCGTGCCCATCATGCACAGGTAGATGATCATACCGACGATCCATGTGATCTCACGGGGCGCTTTATACGAGCCGTAATAGAGACCGCGGAAGATATGGATATAGACCGCAAGGAAGAACAGCGAGGCGCCGTTGGCGTGAATGTAGCGCAGCATATAGCCGCCATTCACATCACGCATGATATGTTCCACCGAGGCGAAAGCCAGATCGACATGGGGCGTGTAGTGCATCGCCAGCACGATGCCGGTGATGATTTGCAGCACCAGACAGAACGCCAGCACAATGCCCCAGATCCACCACCAGTTCAGGTTTCTGGGCGTGGGGATCATCAGCGTGTCATACAGAAGCCCGACAATGGGAAGGCGCGAGTGCGCCCATTTTGCGAGGCCCGTCTTGGGCTCGTAATGGTCGTGGGGAATGCCCGACATAAGTGGTCTCCTCAGCCCAGCAGGATTGTTGTTTCATCGGTGAACTGCGCCACCGGGATGTCGAGGTTGCGCGGTGCAGGCCCCTTGCGGATGCGTCCGGCCGAGTCGTAATGCGAGCCGTGGCAGGGGCAGAACCAGCCGCCGAAATCGCCCGACATATTGCCGATCGGAACGCAGCCCAGATGGGTGCACACGCCGATCATCACCAGCCACTCGCCGGCTTCGTCCATCGTGCGGTTCTCGTCGGTGGCCTCGGCGTCGGGCTTGTTGGCGTTTTCAGCCGAAATATCGACCAGCTCGTCCAGCGGCACGGCGCGCGCCATGTCGATCTCTTCCTGGGTGCGGCGCCGGATGAACACCGGCTTGCCGCGCCATTTGACGGTCAGCTGGGTGCCGGTTTCGACGCCCGAAATATCGACATAGATCGACGACATTGCCTTGACGTCCGCCGAGGCGTTCATCTGATTGACCAAGGGCCAAACGGCGGCGCCGGTTACGACTGCGCCGGTGCCGGCGGTCGCGTAATAGAGGAAATCCCTCCGGGTGCCTGCGGTATCATCTGCGTGGGACACGTTGTCTCTCCTTCCGGGGCCGAGGATCTTGGCCGATAGTGACGTGCCGGGGCACACGGTATAGTGTGCCCGAACATGCCTGCTCTCATAGCAATCACGGAATTGTCAGTCCAGAACGCATTCTACCGCAGGGGGCACGAATTGCGACTGTGTGCCATATCACGCAGGGTCAATTCAGTCTGGGCAGGCAAAAAGTGATGATCGTCTCGACCATGTTGGACAAAGACAAGCCTAAGATCAAATCTTTAGAGACGCCGAAACGAATCAATTTCGTGAGGTTGCGTGAGGTTTCGTGAACACGGCTTTGCGCGTCTCAACCCGCCTCAATCGGGGCTGAGCATATAGCCAAGCCCGCGCACCGTTTGCAGATAGCGCGGCTCGCGCGGGTCGCGCTCGATCTTGCGCCGCAAACGGGTGATTTGAACGTCAACGGCGCGATCCCCGCCGCCCTCGTCATGCGCGCTGCGATCGCGGCCGAGTTCCTCGATCAGCGCGCTGCGCGAGATCACCTCGCCCGCATGCGCGGAAAAGATTTTCATCAACTGCACTTCGGTTGCGGTCAAACGCACCGACGCCTCGCCATCCCACAACTCGCCCCGGTCGTGATCATAGCGCAGCGCCCCGAGCGACAGGTATTTCGGCCCGGATTCAGGCAGGTCGGGCGTGCGGCGCAAAATCGCGTTGATGCGCAACAGCAATTCCTTTGGCTCGAACGGCTTGGCGAGATAGTCATCCGCCCCCGCCTCAAGCCCCTCGATGCGTTCACGCGTGTCGCCGCGCGCCGTCAGCAGCAAAATCGGCGTCGCGATGGATTTGCGCAGATCGCGCGTCAGGCTAAGCCCGTCCTCGCCCGGCATCATCACATCCATCACAATCAGGTTAAAATCGAGCCCGTCCAGCAACCGCCGCGCATGAGCAGCATCCCGCGCCGCCGTCACCAAAAACCCGTGGCGCTGCAAAAAGCCTTTGAGAAGCGTGCGGATGCGTTCGTCATCATCAATGATCAACAGATGCTGGTCGGCCTGAAAAGTCATTACTCTTCCTTCATCTGCTGATAAATTCGCTGCAAGTCAGCCCCCATCATTGCCTCAAGAACCTGACGAAACCCCGCCACAGCCTGCGGCCCGGCGGCGCGATAGGCGCTGCGCATCCGGCCCCGCTGTGCCTCGGACAATGCTCGCTCAAGGGTTAAACCTTCCTCGGTCAAAAACAACTGGCGCTCACGCTTGTCGCGCCGCCCCACCCGGCTTTCAACCAGACCATCCTCGATCAGCGTGCGCAACACCCGGTTCAGCGATTGCTTGGTCACGCCCAGCAGCGCCAGCAGCGTCGTGACCGTCAGCCCCGATTGGCGATTGATGAAATGCAGGGCGCGGTGGTGGGCGCGGCCATAGCCATGCTCTTCCAGAAGCCTGTCAGGATCGGCAGTAAACGCGCGATAGGCAAAGAACATGGCTTCGATCCCACGTCTGAGCTGCTCATCGGTAAGAAACAGAAGGGTTTCGCCCCCCGGAGTTCCACTATCGGCCATCTCACCCTCTCTCTTTTTCGTGACTTTAAGTCAGTCTTGTTGACTATCCAAGATCGAACTGTTAGCGAACGGCAGTTTCTGCGCAACAAACGACCGCTTCGGTCCTAAACTGCGCAACATTCGTAAAATGGCAAGATGCCAAGGAGAGTAAGATGGCCGGGGCTTATGATGATCGCGATGGCAAGATCTGGATGGATGGGACGTTGGTGGACTGGCGTGATGCCAATGTCCATATTCTTACCCACGCGCTGCACTACGCCTCCTCGGTATTTGAAGGCGAACGCTGCTACAATGGCACGATCTTCAAATCGCGCCAGCATTCCGAGCGTTTGCGCCGCTCCGCCAATCTGCTGGATATGGAAATCCCCTTTTCGGTCGATGAAATCGAAGAGGCGAAATATGCGATGCTCAAGGCCAATGGCTGGACCGACGCCTATGTGCGCGCGGTGGCGTGGCGCGGGGCGGGCGATGACATGGGCGTTTCGGCGCGCAAGAACCCGGTGCGGCTGGCCGTGGCTGGCTGGGAATGGGGCAACTATTACGGCGATGCCAAGATGAAGGGCGCGCGGCTCGATATTGCGAAATGGCGCCGCCCCGACCCGCGCACCATTCCCGTCGAGGCCAAGGCCGCCGGTCTGTATATGATCTGCACCATGTCCAAACACGCCGCCGAGGATCGCGGCTATTCGGACGCGCTGTTCATGGATTGGCGCGGTTATGTGGCTGAGGCGACGGGCGCGAATATCTTCTTTGTCAAAGATGGCGAGGTGCACACGCCGCAAGCCGATTGCTTCTTGAACGGGATCACCCGCCAGACCGTGATCGGGCTGCTCAAGGACAAGGGCATCACTGTGCATGAGCGCCGGATCGAGCCCACCGAACTGGCTGATTTCGAACAATGCTGGCTGACAGGCACCGCCGCCGAAGTCACCCCGGTGTCGGAAATCGGCGGCTTTACCTTTGAGGTTGGCGCGCTGACGCGTGACATCGCGGAAACCTACGAGAAACTCGTGCGCCGCTAATCTGCGATAACAACGACAGTGAGGGGCGCGTCGCAGAACGCGCCCTTTTGACGTTCAAACGGGCGGTTTCAGGTCTCTTCGTGGCGCTCGATACGCACAAACTGCGTGACGCGCGCGCCAGAATTCCCATGCGCGCGCTGCGATAGCTCTTGCACGGCGGGATGAATGCCTTCCTTGCGTTGCAACTCGAGAAAACGCTTTAAACGTGCGCCTTCCGAGGCGGATCTGGCGTGGTCAGTGATATGACGGGACATCGCTTAGGCTCCTCTTTTGGTCGCTGAGGGTCCGTTTATAGCAGATTTCTCCCGAGTCGGCATGCCCTAGATCAAATGGCTCGCTCTTTCGTGCTTACGCCTGCGTAGATCCCGCCTTGCGTGCGCGCCGCCGCTCCAGCCCCAATTGCCGCTCGCGCCAGATAATCAAGATGCCCGCGCAGATCACAAGCCCCGCGCCGCTTAGCGTCCATGCCGTTGGAATTTCGGCGAAAAACACATAACCAATCGCCAACGCCATCAGCATCGAGGCATAATCAAACGGCGCAATCAGCGAGGCATCGGCAAACCGATAGGCCGAGGTCAGCATGATCTGCCCCGTTCCCCCAATCAGCCCCGCCAAGATCAGCAGGGTCGCCTCACGCGGGGTTGGCATGACCCAGCCAAAGGGAATCGAGGCCAGCGACAGCGTCGTTGCCGTGATCGAAAACCAGAACACGATGGCCGAGGTGCGCTCGGTGTTAACCATCCGGCGGATCTGGATCTGCGCCAAGGCCGCGCAGGTCGCGCCCGCCAAGGCGAGAGCCGCGCCAAACGCCTCGGCCCCTTGCGCGGGCCCGGACCCGCCAAGCCGTGGCCACAGCACGACCAAAACCCCCGCAAGCCCTAGGCCCACGGCTGAAAAGCGAAAAATCCGCACGGTCTCGCCTAAGAAAAGCGCGGCAAACACCACCGTTAGCAGTGGCGCGGCATAGCCCAAAGCGGTTGCCTCGGGCAGCGGCAGATAGGCAAGGCAGGCAAAGCTCAGCGCCATCGCCGTCGTGCCGATCACCCCGCGCATCACATGGTTGATCGGCTTGGCCGCGCGCAAGCCTCCGCGCAACTCGTGCCGCCATGCCAGCCAGATAAGCAGCGGCACAAGGCCAAAGGCCGAGCGGAAAAACACCGCCTCACCGGGGGGAATCGTGTCCGATACCGCCTTGATAAGTGCCTGCATGATGACGAACCCGGTCACCGTGCCCAGTTTCAGAGCGATGCCAAGGAATGGCGCAGGCGAGGTGAGGGCGGGGGCGGTCATACACGTTCCCTAACAGATGCGCGCGCCGATGCCAGAGCGCGCATGCAATTTATGCCCCCAACTGCGCCAGCGCCCAAGATGCCGCCTCGGCAACCACGGGATTGGGATCTGTCAAATGCACTCGCGCAGCCTGTGCCAGCGCCTCATCCCCCGAATTGCCAATCGCATACAGCACGTTGCGCAAGAACCGGTCCCGCCCGATCCGCTTGACAGGCGAGCCGGAAAACCGCGCGCGAAAGGCGGCGTCATCCAGCGCAGCGAGTTCTGCCAAAGGTGGCGCGCCCACCCCGCCATGATAGCGGGTCTCGCGGGCTGCCGCGGCAAATTTGTTCCACGGGCAGGCGGCAAGACAATCATCACAGCCATAAATCCGGTTGCCCATCTTGGCGCGCAATTCCAGATCAATCGGGCCGCTGTGTTCAATCGTGAGATAAGAAATGCAACGGCGTGCATCAAGCTGGAACGGCGCGGGAAAGGCCTGCGTCGGGCAGATATCCAGACAGGCAGTGCAATTGCCGCAATGCTCGACCTCGGGGCTATCGGGTGCCAACTCCAATGTGGTAAAAATCGCGCCAAGGAAAAACCAGTTGCCCAGATCGCGCGCCAACAGATTGGTGTGCTTGCCCTGCCAGCCCAAACCCGCCGCCTGCGCCAGCGGTTTCTCCATCACCGGCGCGGTATCGACGAACACCTTGATCTCGCCTTCGGGCGCTTGTTCCAGCAACCAGCGCCCGACCCGTTTCAGCCGTTTCTTGACCAGATCATGATAATCGCGCCCCTGCGCATAAGCGGAAATCACCCCGCGATCATGCTGCTCCAACAGCTTTAGCGGATCATAGTCGGGCGAATAGCTCTCGGCCAACATCAACACCGAGCGCGCCTGCGGCCAAAGTGCCGTCGGATCGCCCCGCCAAACGCGCCGCTCCTCCATCCAGCCCATCTCGCCATGCATCCCGGCGCCCACAAACGCCTCAAGCCGCGTCGCCGCTTGCGGAATCGCATCAGGCGTCGTGACGCGCGCCTTGGAAAACCCTTCCTCAAGCGCTTTGCCCACCAGCCGTGATTTAAGATCGTCCACGGCCTCTTCCTCTTGATAGAAATATCCTGCGGGGGTCTGGGGGTGCAAAACCCCCAGCGCGCGTTCAGAAATCCAGCTCGCCATATTGCGGGGCAGGCGGCATACCCGACAGTTGATCGGCCAGAAGCGAGCGGAACGCCGGGCGGGATTTGATCTTGGCGTACCAATCCTTCACCGCCTCCGAGCGGTTCCAATCCACATCGGAAATGTAATCGAGACAGCTCAGATGCGCGGCGGCGGCGAAATCGGCGAGCGTCATCACATCGCCCGCCAGCCAGCGGCGCTGATCAAGAAGCCAGCCCATGTAATCAAGGTGAAACTTGATCGCCGACAGCCCCGCTTTCACGGTCTTGCTGTCGGGATAGCCCTCTTTGCGGACTTTCTTCCAGACCCGTTCGCCCATCACCTTGCTGGTCACTTCGGCATTGAATTTATCGTCGAACCACGCGCACAGACGGCGCACCTCATAGCGCGCGGCCGCATCGCGGGGCAGCAAGGGGGCTTCGGGGTAGCGTTCGTCGATATATTCGCAGATCGCCTGACTTTCGGCCATCACCATGCCGTCCATCTTGAGCACCGGCACCTTGCCCGCCGGGTTGCGGCGCAGAAAATCGGCCTGCTGCTCCCAGTAGCGTTCTTCGACCAGTTCGACCTCAAGCTTTTTCTCGGCCAGCGTGAGGCGGACTTTGCGGCAATAGGGGGATAGCGCGACATGATAGAGGCGGATCATCGGTGGCGGTCTCGCGGCTCGTTTCGGGATGTCTCTCTGATAGCGAGACGCGGGCGAGGGTTCAATGGGCGAGCGATGACGCCAGCGAGAGCGCGCTTGGCCGGCCGGGGCCTCCGGCGGGAGTATTTAGGGCTAGATGAAAGCGGAGCTTAGAACGCTTTGCGCGCGCGCAGGGCGGCCTGGATGGTGCCGTCGTCGAGATAATCCAGCTCGCCTCCGATTGGCACGCCCTGCGCGAGGCTGGTGACGGAAACCCCCATCGGTTCAAGCGCCTCGGCGATGTAATGGGCGGTGGTCTGGCCCTCGACCGTGGCATTGAGCGCGAGGATCACCTCGCGGATGCCTTCGTCTTGAATGCGCGCGATCAGGTCGGGGATGCGTAATTCTTCGGGGCCGATGGCATCGAGTGCGGACAGCGTGCCGCCCAGCACATGGTAGCGACCCTTGAAGGCGTGGCCGCGCTCCATCGCCCAGAGATCGGCGACATCCTCGATCACGCAGATCTCGCCGATAGCGCGGCGCTCGTCCTCGCAGATGGTGCAGATTGGCTGGCCCGAAATATTGCCGCAGCGCGCACATTCGCGGGCGTTGCGCGCGACATCGGCCATCACCTCGGCCAGTGGCGCCATCAGTTGCGCGCGTTTGGAAATCAGGTGCAGCACCGCGCGGCGCGCCGAGCGCGGCCCAAGACCGGGCAGCCGCGCCATCAGCGCGATCAGCCCCTCAATCTCGTCGCGCCCTTGGGTCATTGGCAGCGCCGTCCGATCAACCGGGAAGTTCCATATTCTCGGGCAGGCCCATTTCGCGCAGCAGGCGTTTTTGCTCTTCGCCTTCGCGTTCCTTGGCCTTGGCTTGCGTGTCCTTGACGGCAGCGAGGATCAGGTCTTCGACGACTTCCTTTTCCGAGGCTTGCAGGATCGAGGGATCAATCGACAGTCCCGTCAACTCGCCCTTGGCTGTGGCGCGCGCTTGCACCAGACCGCCGCCCGCCTCACCGATGACGACAATCGCGCTTAGCTCGGATTGCAGATGCGCCATCTTTTCCTGCATTTCCTTGGCGGCCTTCATCATCTTGGCCATGTCGCCCATTGCGCCCAGTCCCTTGAACATCGCTTTCTCCTGTTAGATCGTTTTGTCACAGATACGCATCGGCAGGGCTGGCGACAAGGTCCGCGCGCTTAGCCATCCTCGAAGGGATCCCATTCGTCATCAACTTCGGGCAGCGCCTCGGTCGTGATCTCGGCCTCCAGGGCGGCAGCATCGGTGATCTCGTCAAATTTCGCCTGCGGGAAGACCTCAAAGATGGCAGCGACCAGCGGGTTGTGCATCGCCTCGGCCTTGGCCTGATCCATCTGCGCGGCTTTCACCTCGGCGATGGTTTGCGCCCCGCCCTCGGACACAACCGAGACCCCCCAGCGTGCGCCGGTCCAGCCTTGCAGACGCGCAGACAGCGTGGCGGCGAGATCGCGCGAGGCGCGCTCGGTGGGTTCAAACTCGATCCGGCCGGGGCGGTAATTCACAAGGCGCAGGTTGCTTTCGACTTCAAGCAGTAGCGTCATATCACGCATCCGCGCGATCAGGTCGATCACATCGTCAAAGCTGGCAAAGCGCGCCAGCGCATCGGGCGCCTCAGCCGGGCTTGCCTGTGCAACGGCCACAGCGCCACCGCCTGCGCGCCGTGCCCGCAACGTCGCACCATGCACCGGGCTGGTTGCAGGCGCGGCGCCGCGTCCGGCGGCTTGCGTGCCAGCCCCCGCACCCTGCTGGATCTTGCGGATCAGCGTGTCGGGATCGGGCAGGTCGGAGACATGCGTCATGCGGATGATCGCCATTTCGGTCGCCATCATCGTATTGGGCGCGCCCGCGACTTCCTCGATGGATTTCAGCAACATCTGCCACAGCCGCGTCAGCACCCGCATCGGAATTGCGCCCGCCATTTCCTGTCCGCGCTTGCGCTCGTCTGGCGGCACGGTCGGGTCTTCGGCGGCTTCGGGCGTGACCTTGATCACCGACACCCAATGGGTGATTTCGGCGAGATCGCGCAGGATCGCCATCGGGTCAGCGCCATCGGCATATTGCGCGGAAAGTTCGGTCAGCGCCTCGGCGGCTTGACCGTGCAGGATCATGTCAAACAGATCGAGCACCCGCCCGCGATCGGCCAGCCCCAGCATCGCGCGCACTTGTTCAGCGGTGGTTTCGCCCGCGCCATGCGCAATCGCCTGATCAAGCAGGCTCATCGCATCGCGCACCGACCCTTCGGCTGCGCGCGTGATCAGCGCCAATGCGTCATCGGCGATCTGCGCATTTTCCTTTGCCGCGATGGTTTTGAGGTGGTCGATCATCACCTCTGGCTCGATCCGGCGCAGATCAAAGCGCTGGCAACGCGACAGAACCGTCACCGGAACCTTGCGAATTTCAGTCGTGGCAAAAATGAATTTCACATGCGCGGGCGGTTCTTCGAGCGTCTTGAGCAGCGCGTTAAACGCACTCGTGGACAGCATGTGAACTTCGTCGATGATATAGACTTTGTAGCGCGCCGAGGCCGCCCGGTAATGCACCGACTCGATGATTTCGCGAATGTCGCCAACCCCGGTGCGCGAGGCAGCGTCCATCTCCATCACATCGACATGACGGCCCTCGGCGATGGCAATGCAATGTTCGCATTCGCCGCAGGGCTCGGTCGTGGGGGTGCCTTTGCCGTCGGGACCGATGCAGTTCAGCCCCTTGGCGATGATGCGCGCGGTGGTGGTTTTGCCGGTGCCGCGAATCCCCGTCATGATAAACGCCTGCGCGATCCGGTCGGCGGCAAACGCGTTTTTCAGCGTGCGCACCATCGGTTCCTGACCAATCAGATCGGCAAAGGTCGCGGGGCGGTATTTACGCGCGAGGACTTGGTATTGCGTTTCGCTCATCGGGGCTCCGGCCTTGGGTTCAGCGGCTAGATTAGGCTCCCGTGCGCGCAAGGTCCACCCGGCTCATTCCCATTCCATCTGCGAAAACACCGCCTGCGCGTTGCGTTTGGCCAGCATGTCGAAATCTTGCAGATAGCTGAAGGCGGATTGATCGACCTCGACCGAGCCGATGATCTCGCCGCCGCCCTCGATATAGGTGGCCATCTGGGTGCGCAGATTGTTTAGGTAGTCGTAAGTGTCATGGCGCGCGGTGGCCAGATCGGTGGCGGGGCCGTGACCGGGCACGACCACCTTGGGGTTATGGGCGGCCATATCGTCAAAGGCGGCGATCCAGCCTTTTGACGAAGACATATCCAGCACGCCCAGAATACGCCCGACAAAAACGATATCGCCGGTGAACATCACAGATTGCGCGGGCAGCCAGACATAGCTGTCGCCCGGCGTGTGGGCGGGACCGGGGTGGGTGATCTCGATCTCGCGCCCGCCAAGGGTCAGGCTGTGGTGATCATCAAAGGTGATATTGGCATAGGCAGGCGTAGTGCCCGCCAGCGCCGCTTTGCCCATCAGCGCGTCCAGCATCGTCAGTTCCATCGAGCCGCGCGCCTTTTGATCGGCCGCCGCATCCTCGCTTGCAATCACCTGCGCGCCCTGCGCCTGCCAATAGCTGTTGCCCAGCCAGCGATGATCCTGCCCGCCGGTATTGATGACGTATTTCACCGGCTGATCGGTCAGCGTTTTGATGACCTCATCCAGCGCCTGCGCGCCTTTGAACGAGGCCCCCGCATCGACCAGAATCGCACCCGCATCGGTCACGATCACCCCGAATGTCGCGTTATTGCCAAGGTTCTCGGCGTTGCGCTGCCCGAACGGGCCTTGAATGGCGTAGGTGTCGGGGGCCACCTCGGTGCTATGCAAAGTTTACGCCGCCAGCGGCAGCGGCAGCAGGGCCAGCAGGGCCAGAACGAAACGCATCATATGACTCTCCCTTTGGCGCGAAACTATCCGCGCGCAGCCTTGGCTCGCAAATGTCATGGCGAAGCAGGGAAAGGGTGAGAGGCTGGACAGCGACCCAAGCGGGGCTCGTTGCGGCTGCTTCCTTCCGGATCTGACCGGGTTGGCGAGGCGCTCGCCCGCGCCAACCTCTCAAGCGGTGATATAGGGGCAGGCGCGCGGATTCGCAACCCGTTTGAGCAGGGCGAAATTTGGCGCTTTGGGGTGGTTCACAGCGCCGCGAGCCCCATCTTTGAACTTAGGAGGTGCCTTATGCGAACTCGTTTGACCGCCGTGATCCTTGCTCTCGGGCTTGGCCAACCGCTGCTTGCGCAGAATGTGGGCGAAAAACCCGCCAGTCGCGAAGCCCCCTTTGCGCTGCAAGCCGTGGCGCGCCTGCCAAACCCGTGGGCGATTGCGCCGCTGCCGGGGGGCGATCTGCTGGTGAGCGGCAAACCGGGCCGGATGTGGCGCGTGGGCCAAGGTCGCGTGAGCGAACTTAAAGGGCTGCCAAAGGTGCAATATAGCGGCCAGAACGGGATGCTCGATGTCGCCATCGCGCCTGATTTTGCGCAAACGCAGGCGGTCTATTTCACCTATGTCTCACCGCAAAACGCGCTGGTTCTGGCGCGCGGCACGCTGCGCGCGGATCGGCTGGAGGGGATTAAGACGCTTTGGCAGCAAACGCCCGGCGGGCGTGGTCAGCCCGGCGGAATCATCGCCTTTGGCCCAGACGGAATGCTCTATCTCAGCGTCGGGGATCGGATGCTGCCCGATACGGCCCAAGACCCCGACAACCCGCGCGGCAAAATTCTGCGCCTGACGCGTGAGGGCAAAGCCGCCCCCGGCAACCCGCAATATGACGCGGGAGGCGTGCGTGCGCAGACGTGGTCCGAGGGGCATCGCAATGCCTATGGGCTTGCTTTCAGCCCCGATGGAACCCTGTGGGAGCATGAGATGGGCCCGCGCGGCGGCGATGAGCTGAACGAGATCAAGCCGGGGCGCAACTACGGCTGGCCGCTGGTGTCGAACGGGCGGCAATATTCCGGCCTGCCAATCCCCGACCACGACACGCGTCCCGATCTGGCCGCACCGAAACTTTGGTGGTCGCCGGTGATCGCGCCTGCGGGGCTGGCGATTTACGAGGGGCGTGATTTCCCTGAATGGCAAGGCGATCTGCTGATCGGCGGGCTGGCGGGGCAGGGGCTTGCGCTGGTCGCGGGCGATGGGTCGGATCAACTGGCGCGCTGGGATCTGGGAATGCGGGTGCGCGATGTCGCCGTCGGGCCGCAGGGTCAGGTCTGGATCATCCAGGACGCCAATGACGGCGCGCTTTATCGGCTGGTCCCGAAATAAGCTGGGCGGATCTGCGCTGGAGCGGGTAGCGGGAATCGAACCCGCGCGTTCAGCTTGGGAAGCTGACAGGCTACCATTACATCATACCCGCATGGCGCGACCGCACAGCTAAGACAGCCGCGCGTCCCGGTCAAGAGGGATCGCGCAGCAAAACGCCCGGACAGCACAGAGGCCATCCGGGCGCGTATCGCAAGCTGAAAGGGAAACAGCTTACATCTTGGGCAGCATCACCGTGTCGATGACATGGACCATGCCGTTGGATTGCTTGACATCGGCCACTTCAACGGTCGCGACACCGCCTTTGGGGTCGGTCAGCATGACTTTGCCGTCTTTCATCGTCGCGGTCAGGTTACACCCGCCCAGCGTCTCGATGGTGGCTTTGCCTTTGCCCATCTCGATGGTTTTCACGATGTTCTCAGCCGAGATCACACCGCTTGCAACGTGGCAGGTCAGAATGTGGGTCAGCGTTTCCTTGTTCTCGGGCTTCACCAGCGTCTCAACGGTGCCCGCGGGAAGCTTGTCAAACGCGGCATTGGTCGGCGCGAAAACGGTGAACGGGCCCGGGCCGGACAGCGTGTCAACAAGACCAGCGGCTTTGACAGCAGCCACAAGCGTGGTGAGGTTCGGCGCGGCCGAGGCGTTCGCGGCAATCGGCTTGTTGGCGTACATTTTCGCACCGCCAACCATCGGGTTCATATTTTCGGCAAAGGCCGGTGCAGCCAGCGCAATCGAGGCAGCAATCATCGGAGCAGCAAACTTGCGGAACATGTTGGTCATAGGTCTCTCCCTGGTGTGGGGCAGGATCATTCCCGCCGTGATGCAAGGGTTACGAGAGCAGTCGCCAAAACCGATCACTTTAAAATGATCACGAAAACGTGAGCACGCAAATCCGCGCCGTTTTTCAGCTTTCATCTAGCCAGAAATACTCCGGGGGGCCCGCAGGGCGGGGGCAGCGCCCCCTCCCGAACACAGCAAAAGCGATCAGCCGCGCCGCCTGCGCCGCCGCCCGCCACCGTCGTCGCCCGATCCGCCGGTGTTGAAGCTCACATCGGGCAGAGGCGCGATCTTACGCAGCTCGGGGAAGGGGGCAGTGGCGTGGGGCAGGGCGTTGGCGGCGACGAAATGCTCTTGAAAGCGCGGCTCGATCGCGGTCTCGACCTTGGTGATGCGTTTCACCTGCGCCTCAATCGCGCGCCTCGCCTTGACCGAACACAGCGCCATGCGTGCCCCCGTGCCCGCCGCATTACCCGCCGAACTGACCGAGCCCAGCGGCGCATCGGGGATCATGCCCAGCACCATCGCGTGTTTCGGGCTGATATGGGCACCAAACGCCCCTGCCAGCACGACACGGTCCACGACATCCACCCCCATCTCATCCATCAACAACCGCGCCCCGGCATACAGCGCGGATTTCGCCAATTGGATGGCGCGGATATCGCCTTGGGTCACGGTGATGCGCGGCCCGTCGGGGCTGGCGTCATGGATCAGATATTCATGGGTGCGCCCGTTGGGCACGCTACGCGCGCTGCCGACCTGCGCGGCTGATCCGATCAGCCCCGAGGCATCGACAATCCCCGCCATGCGCATTTCGGCCACGGCCTCAATGATGCCCGAGCCGCAAATCCCGGTGATCAGAGGCGTGCCAAAGTCAGGATCGGTGGACCACAGATCGCTGCCGATAATCTTGAAACGCGGCTCTTTCGTGGCGGGATCAATCTCGATGCGCTCAATCGCACCCGGCGCAGCGCGCTGGCCGCTGGAAATCTGCGCGCCCTCAAAGGCGGGGCCGGTGGGCGAGGAGCAGGCCAGCACGCGGCTCGAATTGCCCAGCAATATCTCGGCATTGGTGCCCACATCGACGATCAGCGACAGATCCTCGCGGGTTTCGGGGGCCTCGGATAGCGCCACGGCGGCGGCATCTGCGCCGACATGCCCCGCAATCAGCGGCAGAATATAGACGCGCGCACCGGGCGCTGCGTCAAAGCCCAGCGCGCGCGCGGGCAGGTCCATGCTGTCAGACGTCGCCAGCGCAAAGGGGGCCTGACCCAATTCCACCGGATCAATTCCCAGCAGCAGATGGTGCATCACCGGATTGCACACCACCGTGGCCTCGACGATTTCACCCGTGTCAATGCTCGCCGCTTGCGCCAACTCGCGCGCCAGATCGCCCATCGCATCGCGCACCACCTGCGTCATTTCAACATCGCCGCCGGGGTTCATCATCACATAGGACACGCGGCTCATCAGATCTTCGCCAAAGCGAATCTGCGGGTTCATCCGCCCCGCGCTGGCCAGCACACGACCGTCATCGAGCGCCACCAGATGCCCCGCAATCGTGGTCGAGCCCAGATCAATCGCGATCCCGTAAAGCGGGGTTTCGCGCAAGCCGGGATACAGCGCCGTAAGCTGCGGCCCCTCGCCTTGATCGTGCACGGCGACGGTGACTTTCCAGTCGCCCTTGCGCAGCACCGGTTGCAGCTTGCTTAGCATCGCCAGATCGGCGCGCAGATCCGCGATCCCCCACTGGCTTTCGAGCGCATGGGCGAGGCGCTGAAAATCACCCTCGGGGGCGTGCATGTCGGGCTCGGCGACCTCGATGAAACAGGCGCGCGTGGCCGGGTCCATCTCCATCACGCGCTCGGATGCCGCCTTGCGCACCACCTGTTTATGCACCTGGCTTTCGGGGGGCACGTCGATCACGACATCGCCCATAATCTGCGCCTGACAGCCCAAGCGCCGCCCCGGTTTCAACCCGCGCACGCGATCATAGCGTTCCTCGACCGAATTGATCGGGCTCAGGGCGTCGGCCTCAACATGCAGCCCGTGTTTGGGGAAATCCCCGTAACCGGGCGAGCATTGGCATTTCGAACAAATCCCGCGCCCGCCGCAGACCGAATCCAGATCGACGCCCAGCTTGCGCGCCGCCGCCAGAACCGGCGTGCCGCGCGCCACGCGGCCCCGCTTGCCCGAGGGGGTAAAGATCACCTGCACATCGTCGGTCATGTCACGCTCCTGCCCGTTTGCCCTGTTCTAAGGCGTGCGCCCGCCCGAGCAAAGCCCGCAACCGACGCGGCGGCCCCAGAAATCGTCATCATCTTCATGAGGCGGTCAGGGCGTGTAGATATAGAGACCCAATTCCTGCGCCGCGCGCAAACTCAGTGTCGGGCTATCCAGACCGCGCGGGGCTTGATAGGCAGCAATCGCGCGCCCCGTCGCCGGATCCAGCTTGCCATCGGCGCGCCCGTGATACAGATCGCGCGCGGCCAGCGCCCGCTGCACCATCGCCACGAATCCCGGCGTCAGATCAGACGAGCACATCGCGCGAAAATAGCGCGGCTTGCCGGCCTCGATCATGCGCTGGGCGCTCATCTCGCGATAGATTGCGGGCTGGGTGATCTCGCCGGTTTTCGGATCGCGCTGCTCGGGCATGATCTGCACCTGATCGGTCACGGTTTCGACCTGCGCGGGGGTGTTGATCTGGGCGTAGCAATCCTTGGCATCAGGGGCCGGGGCCTTGGTGGAAATTTCCGATGCAAGGCTTTTGGGCGGCGGGCGTTTGGGCGCGCCCGAAGACGTTTCCTGACATCCCGCCAGCGCCAGCGCCGCCAATAACAGGGCGGCTTTCATGCCGTAATTTTGCCTGTGATGCACCGATGCGCCCTCCGTCAACTTGCGCGCGAGACTACAAGACTGCGCGCGCGCGGCAATCCCCCGTGAACGCGCCGCTTCCCGCGCGCGCGGCCATCCGCCTCTGGTCAAATTGCGCAAAGCACCTTAGATCGAAGGATGCCCAAAGGTATTCCGGGTAGAGCAATCAATGACAAAGAGGCCTGCTGACATGGCAAAGATCACCTATATCGAACATACCGGCACCCGTCACGAGATCGAGGTAAAGCCCGGCATGACCGTTATGGAAGGCGCGCGCGACAATGGCGTGCCCGGCATTGATGCAGATTGCGGTGGCGCCTGCGCCTGCTCGACCTGCCATGTTTATGTCGATCAGGATTGGGTCGACAAGCTGCCCGCCAAGGATTCGATGGAAGAGGATATGCTCGATTTCGCATGGAACCCCGATCCGGTGAAATCGCGCCTGACCTGCCAGATCAAGGTCACGGACGAGTTGGACGGGCTGATCGTCAACATCCCCGAAAAGCAGATCTGATGCGTGTTGCGGCGATCCTGGCGCCTGCGCTGATCGCCGCGGCTCTGCCTGCGCATGCGGAAATGTCCGCCACCGCGCAGTTCGCCAATCCCACCGCGCGTTATGGTCACGGCGCGCTTGGATCGGGGCATGAATACGAGAGCCTGCGCATCACCGTGCGCCGCTCGACAGGGGATGGCACGGGTCTGTTTACCGGCGCGACGAACTTGACCTATGATCTCACGCTTGGCCCTGAGCTTGTCTGGGAAGACACCGCGCCGCGCGTGATGGATCTGGATGGCGATGGCGTGCCGGAAATCATCGTGGTGCAATCCAGCTTGACGCAGGGATCGCGGCTGCTGGTGCTAACGCTCGAGAATGGCAAGCCAGTTTTAGCCGCTGATGGCCCGTTCGTCGGCGAGCGTAATCACTGGCTGTCCGTCATTGGCGCGGGCGATCTGGATGGCGACGGGCAATCCGAGATCGCATTGATTGACGCGCCTCATCGGTTGGGCAAGCTGGTGATCTATCGCTATGCGTCCGGCCAGTTAACCGAGATCGGGCGGGGGTTGAAAATCACCAATCACCGTTTCGGAGCCGATCACGCGCTGGGCGGCTTGCGCGATTGCGGCCAACAGCCCGAGATGATCGTGTCCAGTTTCGACTGGTCCAAGCTGCTCGCGCTGCGGCTCGCCTCTGATGGGCGCGTGACGCGTCGCGAGCTTGGGGCCGATACATCGCCCGCTGCATTCGACGCCGCACTCGCTTGCAAAATCTAGCCCTATTTTAACTGACTGTCTTTAGAGGCCCGTCGATTGATCCCGCCCCGTCCACGGTTTTTCGCATCGCGTTCGTTGGCGCAATCGACGCAGAGTTTGACGCCGGGAATGGCGGCGCGGCGGGCCTCGGGGATTTCCTCGCCGCATTCCGCGCAATAGGCCAAGCTGTCGCCCACGGGGCCGCGCTGCGCCTTGAGACGCGCCAATTCGTCATTGATCGAGGCTTCGATCTGCTCGCTCACCGCGCCGTCTTTTGCCCAGCCGCCTGCCATATTGCACCTCCATTGCCCTTTATAACCTAGGGCGCGGGGCGGGCTGCGTCAAAACCGGTAGGGAAACGGCGTGGTTTCGCGTAGGCTTGCGCCATGACCGACCCCCTCGCTGATCCACCTTTCATCGACCCGCAGGTCGCGCGCCGTTTTGCGGAGTTTCCCGTCGAACTGCGCGCAGGGCTGCTGGAACTGCGCGCGATGATCTTCGCCGTAGCCGCGCGCCTGCCCGAGATCGGGCGGATTGAGGAGACGCTGAAATGGGGCCAGCCCGCCTATCTGACGCCCGAGACGAAAGCAGGCTCGACGCTGCGCTTGGGCATGCCGAAAACCGGCGGTTTCGCGATTTACGCGCATTGCCAAAGCCGGATCATCCCGACATTTCGCGACCGGTTCCCGCAGGATTTCACCTATGAGGGCAATCGCGCGGTTCTTTTCGAACCTGGCGCGGCGCTGCCCGAAGACAAGCTCTCGTTCCTGATCGCACATGCGCTGCGCTATCACCTGCGCCAGTCGCGCGCGTCCTGACATGCGCCGCTTTTCAGCGCCGCGCTGTCGCATTCCCCCCAGCCAAACGCGCGTGAAACCCTGATTGTGCCTGATATCCCGCCGCGCTAAGGCTTGGCGCAGAGTTCGAAAGGATGCCAGCATGACCGCCGCCTATGTTCTGACCGTAGCCTGCCCCTCGACCCGCGGAATCGTTGCGGGGATTGCCAATGTGCTGACCGATCAGGGCTGCAATATCACCGACTCGCATCAATATGACGACCCCAAGACGGGGCAGTTTTTCATGCGCGTCAGTTTTGTTTCGGAAAAGGGTGCAGGGGCCGATGCCATCCGTGCCGCCTTCACGCCGCTGGCGGAAAGTTTCGCGATGGACTGGGCGGTGCGCGATGCCGGTGACAAGATGAAGGTCATCCTGATGGTGTCGAATTTCGGCCATTGCCTGAATGATCTGCTGTATCGCTGGCGGATCGGTGCGCTGCCGATCGAGATTGTTGGCGTGGTGTCAAATCATCTGACCTATCAGAAGGTTGTGGTCAATCACGACATCCCCTTTCACCACATCAAGGTGACCAAGGAAAACAAACCCGAGGCCGAGGCGCGTCTGCTTTCGGTGGTTGAGGACTCCGGTGCCGAACTGGTGGTGCTGGCGCGCTACATGCAGATCCTGTCGGATGCGCTGTGTCA
Organism: Thioclava indica; assembly: GCF_000714545.1. Lineage (GTDB taxonomy): Bacteria > Pseudomonadota > Alphaproteobacteria > Rhodobacterales > Rhodobacteraceae > Thioclava > Thioclava indica. The sequence goes on along the minus strand of NZ_AUNB01000013.1, from coordinate 1,322 downwards.
GAAAATGTCGGGGCGGATTATCAACATCCACCACTCGTTCCTACCCTCTTTCAAGGGCGCGAACCCCTATAAACAGGCCTATGAGCGTGGCGTGAAACTGATCGGGGCGACGGCGCATTACGTCACCGCCGATCTCGATGAAGGCCCGATCATCGAGCAAGACACCGTGCGCATCACCCACGCGCAAAGCCCCGAGGATTACGTCAGCCTTGGCCGCGACGTCGAGGCACAAGTGCTATCCCGCGCCATCCATGCCCATATCCACCACCGTGTTTTCATCAACGATAACAAGACAGTGGTGTTTCCCGCGTCACCGGGGTCCTATGCGTCTGAGCGGATGGGGTGAAGGGGGTTGGCGTTGCGCGAGGTTGCGGGGGTGGGTTTGCGGACGGAGCCGACCTTCCCACCACGCGGACAACGACTGCTTTTCAAAGAGCTTCTGATGCCGTATTTCTCTAGGCATGGCAAAACGTGACGATTTTAGTGCTCCCGTAATAAGAACAATTGCGCAACGTGCAGGTTACCGCTGTTCAAACCAGACCTGTTTGTGCCCGACTATTGGACCGGACGGCGCCGACGAGAGCGCCAGTATTGGTGTTGCCGCGCACATTACTGCCGCTGCTGAGGGTGGGCCGAGGTATGATTCTACTTTGACTGCTGAGGAACGAGCCGCTGCCGAAAATGGTATTTGGCTCTGCCAGACCTGTAGCAGGCTGATAGATGTGGATGTCACCAGTCATTCCATTGATCAACTTAGAGAGTGGAAAACCCTAGCTGAGATGCGTGCGTATCTAGGCATTCGCGGGTTTGCAATTGTAGTGTCTCGGAGCTTTCAGAAGCTTGAAGACAAGATGCCAAGCCTTGTGGCGGAAATGCGGGGCGATATAGCAAGCGCGCCATTCACTCGTGAATTCATCATTGGTTCCAAGAATTGGTCCTACAATGGCGACCCAGAGAACCCTATTTTCCAATATTATTTTGTAGACCACGACAACTTGAAGCCGATGCTGAAAGTGATGCAAAATTATGACGCGATTAATGACACGACGTACAACAATGTCGACCGATTTGAGTTTACTGAAGAATTTGCAGAATATCTCCTGCTTCCCGTTTAACTCTATCACTTAAGGTTCACATTTGAGCCGAGTTTCCTGCGCGCTGTTTTGTGTTTCCCAAGAGTGTACTTTAGATGCACCGCAGAAAGTCGGTGTTTTGGGCTCCAAGCTGCCATTCGAAGATCGATTGAGTTCCCGCAGCATCAGGCGGATCGCTTGATCGTTGTCCACTAAAAAAGGGTAAACGGTGCGCCGTTCACACCGGAT
>NZ_AUNB01000012.1 GCF_000714545.1 Thioclava indica | reverse complement strand
GCCATCACCCAAATTCTGGCATAGCTCGGACTGCGCCGCAAAACCCGGCAACTGATTGACGCATCGGCAAGATCGGGTATCCTGCGCGTCAACAAGAGCAGCAACAGGTCCCAATGACCGCCCTAAGCGAATATGAACGTCTTGAAGCCATCGGGCTTTGGCGCGCCGATCCTCAGGCGCAGCGCCGCGATGTGATTTTGTCACTCGGCGATGCAAGTCTCGTGATTTCCGATGCCAAGGCAGGCTCCGCGTTGGCGCATTGGTCGCTGCCTGCGATGATCCGGTGCAATCCCGGCGAGCGCCCCGCAATCTACGCCCCTTCGGACGAGCCGGGCGAAACGGTCGAGCTTGACGACGAGGTGATGATCGCCGCGATCGAAAAAGTGCACACCATCATTGAATCCCATCGCCCGCATCCCGGTCGTTTGCGCTCGTTTCTGATTGGCGGCGTTGTTCTGTGCGTTGGGGCGGTGGCGCTGTTCTGGCTGCCCGGTGCGCTCGTCGATCACGCCGCGCGCATTACGCCACAGGCCAAACGCGTCGAAATCGGGCGCAAGCTGTTGACGGAACTCTCCAAGATGGCCGGGCAGCCCTGCACCAGTCCCTCGGGCGATCAGGCGCTGGCCGCGCTCTCCAAGCGTCTGCCCGGCCATGACACGATCGTTGTGCTGCCCGAGGCGTTGATGGGCGCGCGACTGCTGCCGGGCAAACTGGCCGTGATCGGGCGCAACGCGATTGAGGGGCCAGACACGCCCGAGGTCGTCGCGGGCTACCTGATCGCGACCGAGGATGCGGCCGCCGGGCAATCGCCGCTCAAACGGATGCTGGGCGACCTTGGCCCCAGTGCCGCGCTGCGACTGCTGACAACCGGCAATCTGCCCGATAGCGGGATCACCACCTATGCCGAGCAATTGCTGCGCCAAGAACCCACGCCACCGCCAACAGACGGCCTGCTGCGCGCGTTTCGCAGCGCTGGCGTTAGCTCGACGCCCTTCGCCTATGCGCTTGATCCCACAGGCGAAACGGTTCTGGGGCTGATCGAGGCCGACCCGTTCAAAGGCCAGCCCTCCCCCCGTCCGGTGCTCGCAGATGCGCAATGGGTGGCCTTGCAAGACATCTGCACGGGGCGCTGAACCGCCCAGCCGCAATCAAAAAGGCGGCCCCGCAGGACCGCCCTTTTCGATAGTCGTCGGGGTGTAGACCTAGCGCAACAGCGCATCCGTAAATCCGGCCCGACGCGCCTGTGCCAGTGCGTTATGCAACGCGGACGGGGCGGCAAACGGCCCCGCATAGATCACCGTCAAACCGCCCGAACGCCCTGTCGCAACCGGCAGACCCAGCGCGCGCAGCCGTGCCTTGGCCGCTGCGGCATTGCTGGGAACGCCAAAGCTGCCGACCTGCACGAACCGCTTACCCGACATAACAGGCTGGCGGGTTTGGGTCGCAGCGGGCGCAACCGATTTGCTCGAGGCGCGCGCGACAGGCACATAGATCACCTGTTGCTTGGCCGTGGGAACCAGCCCCATCGGCGTCTTGGTGTTCCAACGCTGCGCCATCTGCGCATCGCCGGCTTGCGTGCGCGGTCCACGATAGGGGTTGAGCCGTCCGTCCTTGAATGCCGGCTCCCAGCCACCAGCCGGTTCAGAAGAGGTGGTCACGATAGGCGCGAGGCCGCCCACGCTGACTTCACGCGGGATCTGTTGCACGACGGGCTGCGCCACAGCGACTTGCCCGCGCGGGACTGGTGCAAAGATCGCATCTTGAGGTCCACAGCGCACGGCGCGTCCGTCGCTGGGCTGCATATAGGCTTGGGCGACCGGATCGAGATCGGCACAAACGCTTGTCGAGGCGACCTGCATCGGCGCGCTGTATCGCTGGCGTGCAGGTGCCGCGGACATACGCTGATCGCCCGTCACCGAATAGGGCGAGGCATACCCGCGCTGCGAAATGGCGGGGTTGGTTGCAGCCGCTTGCGCCACCGCACGCGGGGCAAGCGTTTTCACCGGGTAATAGGGGGAATTGCTGTGGCGCGCTTCGGGCATCATATTCGACGCAATCGTGGCCATCGGGGCCTTCGTCGCGCGTCGAGCGGGGGCATAGCTACGCGTCACCGGCGCGGCCATTTTCGGCGCCATTTTCGGGGCCGGGGCGGCTTTTGCGATCACGGGTTTGGGGGCTGCAACCTGAACCGGGGCCGCAGTGGCGACCTTCGTGGCAGGCAGGCTGGGCTTAAAGCCACAAACCGCCGTGCGATCGCGATTGATCCGGGGCACCCATTTGGTCGCATCGCCATAGCCCGCGCGCACAAAAACGCAGCCTGCGCTATCGACATATTGCCGCCCCTTGAACGAGGCGGGCGGGGTTTCTTCGGGGGAATAGCTTTGCGCCATTGCCCCGCTTGCACCCATTACCGCGCCGAAAAGCGTCGCCGTCAAAACCCCACCAAAACGCATACATGCCCCCATGTCTAATGACGTTGGAGAATGGCGGAGTCTTGACGACGAGTAAAGGAAAAATGGCCTATTTTGTGCCAAACATCCGATCACCCGCATCCCCTAGGCCGGGCACGATATAGGCATGATCATCAAGCTTTTCGTCAAGCGAAGCGGTGACAATCGGCACATCCGGGTGCGCCTCACGCATCCGCGCGACACCTTCAGGGGCGGCCAGCAGGCACAGGAAACGGATATTCTTGGCCCCTTTCGCCTTGATCAGATCAATCGCGGCGACCGAGCTGTTGCCCGTCGCCAGCATCGGATCGACGACAATCGTCAGGCGCTCGTCCAGATTGGCGGGCAGTTTGCAGTAGTATTCGACGGGCTGCAGCGTTTCGGGGTCGCGATAAAGCCCGACGAACCCCACCCGCGCCGCCGGGATCAGTTCCAGCACGCCATCCAGCAAGCCGTTGCCCGCGCGCAAGATCGACACCAGCGCCAGCTTTTTGCCCTCAAGGATCGGGGCCTCCATTTCACACAGCGGCGTCTGGATCGTGCGAGTCGTCATTTCCAACTCGCGCGTGATCTCATAGGCCAGAAGCAGGCTGATCTCGCGCAGCAATTGGCGGAAGGAATTGGTCGAGGTTTTCTTGTCGCGCATCAAGGTCAGTTTGTGCTGCACCAGCGGATGGTTCACCACGGTCAGATGATCGGTCATGTCTTGTCCCTTACGAAAAACGATTTGCCCGGACCTTGCGCCGGAATGTCGAGATGATCTGCGACCGATGCCGCAATGTCACTGAAGGCGATCTGGCCAAAGCCGCGCGCGTCCTGCCCCGGCGCGCAAGCCAGAACCGGCACGCGTTCGCGGGTGTGATCGGTGCCGCTCCAGGTCGGATCATTGCCGTGATCGGCGGTAAAGATCGCCAGATCGCCGGGACGCAGCCGCGCCATGAAAGCTTCTGCCACGCCGTCGAACCACTCCAGCGCCCGCGCATAGCCCGCCACGTCGCGGCGATGCCCATAAAGGCTGTCAAATTCGACGAAATTGGCAAAGGTCAGGCTGCCCTCTTCGGCGTTCTCGGCCAGTGCCAGCAGGTGATCGGCCAGATCGGCATCCCCCTTGCCCTTATGCAGATGGGTGACGCCGCGATGGCTGAAGATATCGCCGATCTTGCCAATCGCATGAGTCACGCGGCCCGCATCATAGGCCCAATCCAGCAGCGTCGGCGCAGGTGCCGCCATCGCGAAATCGCGCCGGTTCGGCGTGCGCGTGAACACGCCGTTCTCGCCGATGAACGGGCGCGCGATCACGCGACCCACTTTCATGCCGTGCAGCGTGGGGGCGAGCCCCTCGCACAGCGCGAGCAAGCGATCGAGGCCGAAATGTTCTTCATGGGCGGCGATCTGGAACACGCTATCGGCAGAGGTGTAGCAGATCGGCCAGCCGGTACGGATATGCTCGTCGCCCAATTCCTCGATGATATTGGTCCCCGAGGCGTGACAATTGCCCAAAATCCCATCCGTCCTTGCGATCTGACAGGCTTGTGCCACCAGATCGGGCGGGAAGCTGTTGGTCTTGTCGGGGAAATAATGCCAGTCCCACGGCACCGGAACGCCCGCCATCTCCCAATGCCCCGAGGGCGTATCTTTGCCCGGCGAGACCTCGGTTGCAGCCCCCCAAAGTCCCTGCGGCGCAGCGCCCAAACCGGGTGCATCGACGCCCGAGGCCAGCTTGATCGCAGCCCCCAGACCCAGCGCATCCAGATTGGGCAGCTTTAGCGCCCCTGCGCGGCCCTGATCGGCGCGACCATCTGCACAAGCCTGCGCGATATGGCCGACCGTATTGGCACCCGTATCAGGCGTGCCATCGTTGAAAAAGCGATCCGCATCGGGGGCGCCGCCAATCCCGACGCTGTCCATAACAACTAAAAATGCCCGGCTCATATCCCGATCCTTTCGTGAATGAGCGGCGGCTCCTCGGGGGGCTCGTCGCTGAAATGATAGGCCGCGCGCACGGCAGCCTCGGCGGCATCGGCATGGGCGGCGTCACTGGCGTGCACCAGCATCAGCGGATCGCCCTCTCCCATCGCCTCGCCGATCATGCGCATCTCTGACAGCCCGACCGAGGGGTTGATCTTGTCGCTGCCCACCAACCGCCCGCCGCCCAGATGCACCACCGCCTCGCCCAAAGCGCGGGTGTCGATGCTGGCGATAAAGCCGTCACGCGGCGCGGTGATCGCGCGCATCACGGGCGCCGCAGGGAGCCGGTCGGGGTAGCGTTCGACGAAATCCACGGGGCCACCAAGTGCTGCGACCATCTTACCGAAGATCTCGGCGGCACGCCCGGTTTCAAGCGCCTCGTCGATCCGCTCCGCGCCTTCCTCGGCATCTGCCGCGAGGCCCGCCAGCACCAGCGCCTCACCGCCCAGCGCCGCCGTGATATCCCACAACGCACCACTGACGGCGGTGCCCGTCAGCGTCTCCATCACCTCGATGACCTCAAGCGCATTGCCCGCGCACAGGCCCAGCGGCTGGTTCATATCGGTGATCAGCGCGGTCGTCTTGCAGCCCGCACCATTGGCCGTTTCCACCAGACTTTTCGCCAAGGCGCGCGCGTCATCCGCATTGGCCATAAACGCGCCAGAGCCGACTTTGACATCGAGGATCAGCCCCTCCAGCCCGGCGGCCAGTTTTTTCGACAGGATTGAGGCGGTGATCAAATCAATGCTTTCTACCGTGCCGGAAATGTCGCGAATACCGTAAAGCCGCTTGTCGGCGGGCGCGATTTCTCCGGTGGCCCCGACAATGGCACAGCCGACCTCGCCCACAACTTTGCGCAACACCTCGATGCCGGGAAGCGCGCGATAGCCGGGGATCGATTCCATCTTGTCCAGCGTGCCGCCCGTGTGGCCCAGCCCGCGCCCCGAGATCATCGGCACATAGCAGCCACAGGCCGCCAAAGCGGGGGCGAGGAGCAGCGACACGCTATCGCCCACACCACCGGTCGAATGTTTGTCGATCACCGGACCGGGCATGTCCCATTGCAACACCGAGCCGCTATCGCGCATCGCTTGCGTCAGCGCGACGCGCCCCGGCGCACCAATGCCCTTGAGCAGCACCGCCATCGCAAATGCGCCCGCCTGCGCATCCGACACCGCGCCATCGGCCAAGCCACGTGCGAACCAAGCCGCGCCGTCAGCCGTCAGCCCCTCCCCATCGCGCACCGCGCGAATGACCGAACGCGCATCCATCAGACGTTATCCATATGGCTGATGTCGAAGCGCCCCGGCAGTAGCGCGCCCACCGACGTATCCAGCCGCTCGCCGTCAGTCGTGGCCAGCGTGACGGGTGCGTCATGGCGCGCAAACTCGGCCAGTTTTTGCCGACACCCGCCACAGGGAGGCACCGGGCTGGGGCAATCGGCAATGACGGCGACCTCGGTGATCTCGGTTTCGCCCGCCGCGATCATCGCCGCAATCGCGCCCGCCTCGGCGCAGGTGCCCTCGGGATAGGCCACATTCTCGACATTCACGCCGCGATAGATCGTGCCCGAGGCACCGCGCACCGCCGCCCCCACCTTGAATTTCGAATAGGGGGCATAGGCGTTTTCGCGCACCTGACGCGCGGCATCGAGAAGCGACATGGCCGTCTCCGGGCTGGGCCGGACGTTGAAATTTGTCCAGCCGGTTGAGTTTTGCCGATCCTGCGCCGGGCGCGCGGATGATGCAAGCGGGGAGGCTGCGTCAAGCGCGCGGCCTCGCGATCTGTTCATGCCGCAAGGTCAGCGCCGGGGTTGCATTTGCGCCCCCTGTGGTATCTAGAACAAGACAGACATGCGCGCACAAAAATATAGTTTAGCGCTAAACCAGTTTGGGAGAGGAATCTATGGAAGAGGTTCGTCACGACAACACCCGGCAATCGGCACTGGACTATCACGCCCATCCCAAGCCCGGAAAACTGGAAATCCGCGCCACCAAACCGCTGGCCAATGGCCGCGATCTGGCGCGCGCCTACTCGCCCGGCGTGGCCGAGGCCAGCCTTGAGATCAAAGCCAATCCCGACACCGCACGCGACTACACCGCACGGGGCAATCTGGTCGGCGTTGTGACCAACGGCACCGCTGTTTTGGGCTTGGGCAATATCGGCGCGCTCGCCGCGAAACCGGTGATGGAAGGCAAGGCGGTTCTGTTCAAGAAATTCGCCGATATCGATGCCTTTGACATCGAGCTGAATGAAAGCGACCCCGAGAAACTGGCTGAAATCGTCTGCGCGCTGGAACCCACCTTTGGCGCGATCAACCTTGAAGATATCAAAGCGCCAGAGTGTTTCATCGTTGAGAAAATCTGTCGTGAACGGATGAACATTCCGGTGTTTCACGACGATCAGCACGGCACCGCGATTGTCGTGGGGGCTGCGGCGACCAATGCGCTGCATCTGAGCGGCAAGAAATTCGAAGATATCAAGATCGTCTCGACGGGTGGCGGGGCGGCAGGAATTGCCTGCCTCAACATGCTGCTCAAACTGGGCGTGAAGCGCGAGAATGTCTGGCTATGCGATATCGCGGGCCTGGTTTACAAAGGCCGCGAGACGGAAATGACCGCGCAAAAGGCCGATTATGCGCAAGACAGCGAGTTGCGCACGCTGGACGATGTGATCGGTGGGGCGGATATGTTCCTCGGGCTTTCCGGCCCCGGCGTTCTGACCCCCGAAATGGTTGCTAAAATGACCGACAAGCCGATCATCTTCGCGCTGGCCAACCCGACCCCGGAAATCCTGCCCGATCTGGCCCGCGAGGTCGCGCCCGGCGCGATTATCGCGACAGGGCGCAGCGATTTCCCTAATCAAGTCAATAACGTGCTGTGCTTCCCCTATATCTTCCGCGGCGCGCTGGACGTCGGGGCGACCACGATCAACGATGAGATGCAGATCGCCTGTATCGAAGGCATCGCCAAGCTGGCGCGCCAAACCACCAGCGCCGAGACCGCCGCCGCCTATCGCGGTGAAAAGCTGACCTTCGGGACCGAATACCTGATCCCGAAGCCCTTTGATCCGCGTCTGATGGGTGTTGTGGCCAGCGCCGTAGCCAAGGCTGCGAAGGAAACCGGTGTCGCGACCCGTCCGCTCGAAGATCCCGCCGCCTACAAACTCAAACTCGATGGCTCGGTGTTCAAATCGGCGCTGCTGATGCGCCCGGTCTTTGAGGCGGCCGCTACCGCGACGCGCCGCATCGTGTTCGCCGAGGGCGAGGATGAACGTGTGCTGCGCGCCGCCAATGCGATGATCGAGGAAACCACCGATACGCCCATTCTGATCGGGCGCCCTGAGGTGATCGAGATGCGTTGCGAGCGCGCCGGTCTGCCGCTGCGCCTGTCCGATCTGGAAATCGTGAACCCGCAAAACGACCCGCGCTATCGCGATTACTGGGGCACCTATCACGAGTTGATGGCGCGCCGTGGCATCACGCCTGATCTGGCGCGCGCGATCATGCGCACGAACACCACGGCGATTGCGGCTATCATGGTGCATCGCGAAGAAGCGGATTCGATGATCTGCGGCACCTTCGGACAGTATTTGTGGCATTTGAAATATGTGCGCGAGATTCTTGCGCGCGGTAAGTTGCGCCCGGTTGGCGCATTGTCACTGATGATTCTTGAGGACGAGCCGCTGTTCGTCGCGGACACGCAGGTGCATCATACCCCGACTGCCGAGCAGATCGTGGAAACGGTGATCGGTGCGGCGCGTCATGTCTGCCGCTTTGGATTGCGTCCAAAAATCGCGCTGTGTTCGCACAGCCAGTTTGGCAATCTCGACACCGATAGCGGCGAGCGGATGCGCGAGGCAATGAATTTGTTGTTGCTCCGCGAGGTCGATTTCGATTTCGAGGGCGAGATGCATGTCGATGCCGCACTCGATCCCGAAACGCGCACCCGGCTGATGCCTGACTCGCGTTTTGAGGGCCCGGCCAACGTGCTGGTCTTTGCCAATACCGATGCCGCGTCGGGCGTGCGTAACATCCTTAAGATGAAGGCAGGCGGTCTGGAAGTCGGGCCGATCCTGATGGGGATGGGCAACAAGGTGCATATCGTGACCCCCTCGATCACCTCGCGCGGCTTGCTGAACATGTCCGCCATCGCCGGCACGCCGGTTTCGCATTACAGCTGAGTCGCGCGCGAATTTGCAAAGCCCGCGCGCGCGCCGCGCCCAATGAATAATCCCGCAGGGTTTGCAAAACTTTGCGGGATGTTTTCCACCAAACTGCAAAATTTCGCGCGCATCCCCCGATTGTGCGCGGTAACATTCTTGCGCCAATGCCCCCCGCCCCCTTACACATTCCTCATATTCCTGAGGAGGAGGCATTCGCATGGATTACAAAGAGGTTTATTCCGCATGGCAGGCAGATCCTGACAAGTTCTGGATGCAGGCTGCCGAAAAGATCGACTGGGACAGCAAGCCCTCAAAGGCGCTGTTTGATGGCGATGCCCCGCATTACGAGTGGTTCTCGGACGGGATGGTCAACACTTGCTGGAATGCGGTGGACCGCCATGTCGAGGCCGGGCGCGGCGATCAGATCGCGATCATGCATGAAAGCCCGATCACCCATTCCACCAAGGGCATCACCTACAAAGAGTTGCAAACTCGCGTCGCCAGCCTCGCCGGAGCGCTGAAAATGCGCGGCGTTGAAAAGGGCGACCGCGTTATCATTTACATGCCGATGATCCCCGAGGCTTTGGAGGCGATGCTCGCCTGTTCGCGCATCGGCGCGATCCATTCGGTGGTGTTTGGCGGGTTTGCCGCCAACGAACTGGCCGTGCGCATTGACGATTGCACACCCAAGGCAATCATCGCGGCTAGTTGCGGGCTCGAACCGGGGCGCGTGGTGCATTACAAACCACTGCTCGACGAGGCGATTGAACTGGCCGAACACAAGCCCGAGTTCTGCGTCATCTTCCAGCGCGAGCAAGAGGTCGCCAAGCTGATCGAGGGCCGCGATTTTAGCTGGCATGGCTTCCAATATGGCGTGAAACCTGCGGATTGCGTGCCGGTTGAGGGCAATCATCCCTCCTATATTCTCTACACTTCGGGCACGACGGGGCAGCCCAAAGGCGTGGTGCGCCACACGGGCGGGCAGCTTGTCGCGCTGCAGTGGTCGATGAATAACATCTACAACATCGAGAAAGGCGACCGGTTCTGGGCCGCCTCTGATGTGGGTTGGGTCGTGGGCCATAGCTACATCTGTTACGGGCCGCTGATTGCAGGCGCGACGACGGTGGTGTTCGAGGGCAAGCCGATCGGCACGCCCCATCCCGGCGTGTTCTGGCGCATCATCCAGAACAACCGGATCAAGTCGTTCTTCACCGCGCCCACCGCTCTGCGCGCGATCAAGCGCGAAGACCCGACTGGCGAATGGATCAAGCGCTACAAGCTGCACGATTTGCAGGCGCTGTTCCTGGCAGGCGAGCGCGCTGATCCCGATACCGTGGAATGGGCGCAGAAACACTTGAATGTGCCGGTGGTCGATCACTGGTGGCAAACCGAGACCGGCTGGCCCATCGCCGCCAACCCCATCGGGATTGAGGAATTGCCGACCAAAGTAGGCAGCCCCTGCGTGCCGATGCCCGGCTATGATGTGCAAGCGCTGGATGAAGGCGGCCATCCGCTTCCGCCCGGTGAATTGGGCGCGATCGCGATCAAACTTCCGCTGCCTCCGGGTACATTGCCGACGCTGTGGAATGCCGAGGATCGGTTCAACAAAAGCTATCTCGAACATTTCCCCGGCTATTATGAGACGGGCGATGCGGGCTATATCGACGAGGACGGCTATCTTTACATCATGGCGCGCACCGATGACGTGATCAACGTGGCCGGTCACCGCCTGTCCACCGGCGCGATGGAAGAGGTGTTGGCGGGGCATCCCGATGTTGCGGAATGCGCGGTGATCGGGGTCGCGGATGACCTCAAGGGGCAAAGCCCGATGGGGTTCCTCTGCCTCAATGCGGGCTGCAACCGCCCCGAAAACGAAATCGTGAAGGAATGCGTCACGCGCGTGCGCGAAAAGATCGGCCCGGTCGCGGCGTTCAAGCTTGCTTGCATCGTGGATCGCCTGCCCAAGACACGCTCGGGCAAGATTTTGCGCGCAACGATGGTCAAGATCGCGGATGGGCAAGACTGGAAAATGCCTGCAACGATTGACGATCCCGCCATTCTGGATGAGATCACGCAGGCGTTGAAAACGCTCGGCTATCCCAAAGGATAATGTCCCAAACGCTCGGGGCGCGGATGTGAATGCTGCCGCGCCCCGTGACATATTGACACGATTACGCATCACACTTTTCGGAAATTGCAGGCTTATGCCCGCTCTGGTGGAAAGCGTTACTTGATTTACGTGCCCGTCACCCGGATGATCCGAGCCGGGATATAAATATGAAAACACCGCGTCATTCACGCACAACCGATCAGGTCTCAAACGACGAGCACGCAAGGCGTGAACGTCTTTCAATGCTTGCGCATGATGCGCGCTCCGCGCTTTCAGATATTCTTGGCGGGCTAAGCCTGATCCCCGACACATCGCTTGATCCGCAAACCCGCCAACAGCTTGAGCGCATCCAAAGCGCCAGTGAGTATCTCGCGCAGCTTTGGGAACTGGGACTGGAAGATACTGTCCCGGACTATCAGGCGAATGCAGACTATCCGCTGCGTCTGTCCGACTTTCTCACCGCGCTAGAGCGGCGTTGGCGTGGCGCGGCAGAGGCGGCGGGGATGGCGTTTCACCTTGACGTCGCCCCCGATGTGCCGGCGATCTTGGAGATCGACGCTTTGGCGCTGGAACGGATCTTGGCCAATGTGATTTCCAATGCGATGGCCTATGCGGGATCAGGCCCGATCCGCATCATGTTCGAAATGCAATCTACAACGCGGCTGCGCGTCTATCTGCGCGATGACGGGCCGGGATTTGCCCCTGACAAGCTGGCCACCCTTTTTGATCGCGGCCAGCGCGGCGCGCAGGCGCATCGCCGTGATGGCGACGGGCTTGGCCTGTTCATTGCGCGCAGTCTGACCCATCAGTTGGGCGGCGAGATAACGGCGCGCAATCGCCGCGAAGGCGGGGCCGAGATCGCGCTGGACGTGCCTCTGTCCACCGCCCCGTCGACGCGCCACGTGGCCCCGCACGACGACGCCCCTCCGCCACCCGATCTGACAGGCTGCCGCGTGTTGGTCGCCGATGATAGCCTGACCAATCAGGCGGTTCTTGAAACGATGCTGAGCGCCCTTGGTGCGCGGGTCGAGACCTGTTCTGATGGCACTGGCGCGCTTGGTGCCGTTCTTGACGCCCCGTTTGATCTGGCGATCCTTGATATTGATATGCCCGGCGAATCGGGGCTTGGCGTGACCGTGGCTTTGCGTGCCTCGGGGCTTGATTGGGCCGATCTGCCGATTGTCGCCTGCACCGCTTTTGCTCAGCGCCCGAAACATGAGGCAATCTTGGCGGCTGGCGCGAATGCGATTTTAATGAAACCAATCAAGGGCCCCGCCCCCTTGGCATATGCCATCAATCAAGCACTTACGTCAAAACCCGCGCATCGCAAGGCACAGCGCGGCGCGCAAGATCTGCTGTTTTCGGCGCTGCAACACCGCGCGCACACGTCGGAAAGCAAGACCTTAGCCCTTTTTGTTATTGCGGATCTCAAGATGATCACCCGTGCCCTCATGCACGCTTGGCAACAGGGCGACACCGCCGATATCCAGCGTCAATGCCACAAGCTGATCGCCGTTGCCGGGGCCGTCGGGGAGACAATGCTCAGCACGACGGCCCACGCCTTGCACTGCGCAATCGCTCAAGAGGCTGCGAGCGATATTCACGAACGGGTGCGCGAAGCCCTTGATCGCACAGAAAGTTTGATCCATCAGTTAACCAGTCAATTTTCCATTAAAGAATTTACACTCTCATGAATAATTCCCAGGCAAAGTCTGAAAGTCCTCTTGAAGACGACCAACCCGCAGGGCAATCGACGCAGTCTCCCCCCATTCCCCGCGGCCGGATTTTGCTGGTAGAGGACGTCGCCTCTTTGCGCGCGATCTACGAAGCGCATCTGAGCAACGCGGGCTTTGAGGTTCACACAGCCGCCTCGGCCAGCGATGCAATGGCGCTGTTTCGCGCCCATCCCGTTGAAATTGTGCTGCTGGATTTGATGCTGCCGGATCGCGATGGCGATGAGCTGATCCCGGAAATGCTGGCCCTGCGCGGGCGCACCGCGATTTTGGTGTTCACGGCCGATCGCTCGGTTGATCGCGCGGTCAATGCGATGCGCGCGGGCGCGCTGGATGTGCTGATCAAGCCGGTCAGTGAGGCCCGCCTGAGCAGCGCCATCGAAAATGCGCGCAGTTTCGCGATGCAGGCCGATCCGCAAAGCGATGCGCAAAATGCCCCGACCATCGGCGCGTTCATCGGGCAGTCGCCGCACATGCAAAAGGTCTATGACAAGATCCGCGCGGCGGCGCGCTCTGTGGCGCCGCTGTTTATCTGGGGCGAAAGCGGCACTGGCAAAGAACTGTGTGCGCATGCGACCCACGCGCTTGGGTCGCGCGCCAAGGCACCTTTCGTGACGCTCGATTGCGGCGCCTTGCCCGCCGACCGCCTTGATAGCGAGCTGTTTGGCCATAGGCAGGGGGCCTTTCCGGGCGCGCTAAGTGACAAACCCGGCGCTTTGCTCAGCGCCAATGGTGGCAGCTTGCTGCTGGATAATGTGTGCGAACTAGACCCCACGGTGCAAACGAAACTTCTGCGGTTTCTGGAAAGTGGCCACATCAAGCCCTTTGGCGCGGTTGAGCCGGTGCAGGTGGATGTTCGCGTGATCAGTGCCGCAGCGCGCTCGCCGATGGAGGTCGTGGACCGCGGCCAGATGCGCGAAGATCTGCAATATCGCCTGCATGTTCTGTCCATCGAGATGCCCCCTTTGCGCGAGCATCCCGAAGATATCGAAACGATTGCGCACGAGGCGCTTGCCCGGTTTTCCACCGAGGAGCAGCGCAGCTTTACCTCCATCACTCCCGAGGCAATGGCTTGGCTGCAATCCCATTCATGGCCGGGAAATGTGCGCCAGTTGATGAACGTGTTGCGCGCGGCGGTGGTGATGCATGACGGTCCGGAACTTAGCGTCGACATGCTGCCCGATGGTATCCACTGCGCACCCCGATCAGCGGGCGCAAGCGCGTCCGCGCCGAGTGCCAACACTCAGCCTGTCATCCGCACGCTCGCAGAAATCGAACGCGAGGCGATTGAGGCCGCGATTGAGCGTCATGACGGATCTATCCCGCGCGCCGCGCAGGAATTGGGTGTGGCCCCCTCAACGATCTATCGCAAGCGTGAGACGTGGGAGCGCGACACGCCAAGCACGCCGTGATCGAGGGGCGCGCATCACGCGTTCAGGCAAATTGCTCGCGCATCAAGCGTTCTTCCAGCCCATGGCCGGGATCAAACAGAATGTGATGCGCAATCTCGGGCTCGGACCGGATCTCGACCCATTTCACCGGTTTGACCGAGCGGGAATCCGCGTCCGCCATCACCGGGCGTTTCTCAGCCTCAAGCACGTCAAAGCGCACCAGCGCCGAGGAGGGCAGGATCGCCCCCTGCCAGCGCCGGGGTCGAAAACTGGCAATCCCGGTCAGCGCCAGAACATCCGAGCCAATCGGCAGGATCGGCCCGTGCGCCGAGAAATTATACGCCGTCGATCCCGCAGGCGTGGATACAATCGCGCCGTCACAGACCAGTTCCTCCAGCCGCACCTTGCCATTGATCGAGATCCGCAGCTTGGCCGCTTGCGGCCCCGCGCGCAGCAGCGAGACCTCGTTGATCGCCAGCGCCTCGTGCAGCACGCCATCTTCGGTTTCCGCCTTCATCGACAGCGGATTGATCATCGCCTCTTCGGCAGCTTCCAGCCGCTCGGGCAAATCGCCGGGCACATAGTCGTTCATCAAGAACCCGACCGTGCCGCGATTCATCCCGTAAACCGGCAGGCCCGTGCCCTCATGCAGGCATTGCAGCATGAACCCGTCGCCCCCCAACGCCACGATCACATCGGCCGCATAGCGCGGCACCTGCCCGTAGCGGTCGATCAAATCAGCCAGCGCGGCTTGCGCAGACTCACCCGATGCGGCGGCGAAATGGATATGGGCGTATTGACTCACAGCGGCGGCGTCCTCTCTCCTTCCTTAAGGTGTTGCAAGCACTTGGCCGAAAGACAAGCGCCAATCGGGTGCGGAAAAAGCGGATTTGCCTGTTTGCCTGCTTCCCGCCTTGGAAAATCTGCGTTAAAGCAGCCTCGACACCGGATATTTGCTAGGAGTGCCCAATGACCGAGCAACGCGACGCTGGCTTCTTCACCGAAAGCCTCGCCACCCGTGACCCCGAGCTTTACGCCTCGATCACCGACGAGCTGGGTCGCCAGCGCGACGAGATCGAGCTGATCGCCTCTGAGAACATCGTCTCTGCGGCGGTGATGGAGGCTCAGGGCTCGGTGATGACCAACAAATATGCCGAAGGCTATCCCGGGCGGCGCTATTATGGCGGCTGCCAATATGTCGACGTGGCCGAAAATCTTGCGATTGACCGCGCCAAGGCGCTGTTTGGCTGTGAGTTCGCCAATGTGCAGCCCAATTCCGGATCGCAAGCCAACCAAGGCGTGTTTCAGGCGCTGATCCAGCCCGGCGACACGATCCTCGGCATGAGCCTTGATGCAGGCGGTCACCTGACCCACGGCGCCAAGCCCAACCAGTCGGGCAAATGGTTCAACGCGGTGCAATATGGCGTGCGCAAGCAAGACAGCCTGCTCGATTACGATCAGGTGCGCGAATTGGCGCTAGAGCATAAACCCAAGCTGATCGTCGCTGGTGGCTCGGCCATTCCGCGCCAGATCGATTTCGCCAAGTTCCGCGAGATTGCGGATGAGGTGGGCGCGTATCTGATGGTGGATATGGCGCATTTCGCAGGGCTCGTCGCGGGTGGTCAACACCCCTCGCCCTTCCCCTATGCCGATGTCGCGACCACCACGACGCATAAAACCCTGCGCGGCCCGCGTGGCGGGATGATCCTGACCAATAACGAGGATATCGCCAAGAAAGTGAACTCGGCGATCTTCCCCGGCATTCAGGGCGGCCCGCTGATGCATGTGATCGCCGCCAAGGCCGTGGCCTTTGGCGAGGCGCAGCGCCCCGAGTTCAAGGTCTATGCCGAGCAGGTCGTGAAGAACGCGCAAGCCTTGGCAGACGAGCTGATGAAAGGTGGCCTTGATATCGTCACCGGCGGCACCGATACCCATGTGATGCTGGTCGATTTGCGCCCCAAAGGCGTGAAGGGCAATGCCACCGAAAAGGCGCTCGGGCGCGCCCATATCACTTGCAACAAGAACGGCATTCCGTTTGACCCCGAAAAGCCGATGGTCACGTCGGGCGTGCGTTTGGGCACCCCGGCGGGCACCACGCGCGGCTTTGCCGAGGACGACTTCCGCGAGATCGCGCGTCTTATCGTCGAAGTGGTCGATGGTCTGGCCGCCAATGGCGAAGAGGGCAATGCCGATGTCGAAGCGGCGGTGCGGGCCAAGGTCGCCAAGCTCTGCGCGCGCTTCCCGATCTATCCCAATCTGTGATCTGAAACGGATCACACCCAAAAGGCCCCCTCTTTCGGGGGCCTTTTTATATTACCAGCCGCTCAGCCACATCGCGCCAAAGATCACTCCCCCCACCACGATCACGATAAAGGCGACCGAACTGCCAAAGGTCAGGGCGGCAGCGCGAAACCGCTCGCCCGCGCCCAAGGGCTCAAGATAATGGGTGCAGGTCGCATAGGCCGCCTGAATGGCGCGCGCATCAAGCTGGCGCGCTTGTTTGGGGGAATGTGCCAGACGCTCGGCCTTGGCCAGTTGCAACGCAGCACGGCGCACCTTGCGCGGCAGCGCGCGGGCGCGATGGGCCACGCGCGCCTCAAGCCCCGCACCTTTGGCCCCCAAGCGCGCGGCCAACAGGCGCGACACCTGCGCGGTCATTTGCGTGATCTGCTCTGGCCCCATGCCTATCCCCCAAATTATGCCCGCGCACGCTAGACACGCGCGCCGCCCCGCGCAAGTCGCTCGCCTCGCAAGATTTTCATATTTCCGCTCTGGTCGTCCCCCTGCCTGCGCCCTACGTTGATGAGCATGTTGAACACAGTCCTCCATGGCGCCAAGACCGATGCGCCCCCGCTTGTTATCGCGCCGGGCCTGTTTGGCTCGGCGCGCAACTGGTCTGCGATCTCAAAGCAGCTCAGCGAAAAGCGCCAAGTCATCGCGCTGGATATGCGCAATCATGGTGACAGTTTTTGGGATGATGATCACAGCTATCCCGCAATGGCCGATGATATCGCCGAGGTAATCAACTCCCATGGCGGGCAGGCCGATGTGCTGGGTCATTCGATGGGCGGCAAAGCGGCGATGATGCTTGCGCTCAACCATCCTGATCTGGTGCGCCGCCTGATCGTGGCCGATATGGCGCCCAAATCCTACAAGCATGGCGACAGCCACGGCGCGCTGATTGAGGCGATGCAGGCGCTACCCCTTGAGGAAATCGAAACGCGCTCACAGGCGGATCGTTTGTTGAGTGTGCAAATCCAAGATCCCGGCACGCGGGCGTTTTTGCTGCAATCGTTGAGCCTGCGCGACGGGCCCGTGCGCTGGAAGTTCAACCTTCAGGCGCTGAAGAACAATCTTGACACCATACTAGAATGGCCCGATTTGCCGCTTGGCTCTGAATTTGACGGCCCCGCCCTGTTCCTGTCAGGCGCAAATTCGTATTACGTCGAGCCGGACGATCATGACCTGATCCGCGCGCTGTTCCCGCAAGCTGAGTTTGTGGAGATCAAAAACGCGGGCCACTGGCTCCATGCCGAGCGCCCGCGCGAAGTTGAGGCAGAGGTGGAGCGGTTTCTCAGCTAGGCCTCCAAAGGCGCGCTCAGTCCACCGGCCTCGTCATCGGGCGCAGCAGGTAATCTTTCAGGTCTTATTGGTGAAATCACTCTGCAACGTCACAAGACCCAAGCCAATTACCAGCGCTGTATTCAGATCAGAATGTACCTTTGCCACCCAACTGATATTGAGGAAAAACGCGGCCCCGCCCGTCACCGTCGGCAAAATAATGACGAGAAATACCACCCAGTGAACCGGCGGTGCACCAGAGTCCATCGGTTCTGGATTATCACGCGGCTTGGGCGCGCCGCGCGTCTTGGGCAAAATCAGCGTCCATACGACCAGCACAGGGATTGCGACACCGACGCCGATATATAAATAGGTCAGCAAACCGGGTGTCTTCGCACTGTAGCGCACCGTTTCGTAAACCGTGTGCTCCATCCCGAAACTGAGTAGCCATTGCAGGATCGCCAACAAAAAGATCAGCCGAAATAGGCCGACCTGCGTCTTGAAATAACCGAATACGTTGGACATAAAGACTTTTGCGAATGAAATAAAAGAAGCGCGGCGCACTAAGCGTTACACTGAACGTATAGCCGCCGCAGTCCCGTCTGTCACTTTCGCAATCGCGCGTTCACATATTTTCGTTGATCTGTTTGGCAACAAACCAGGAAATCGGCAGCGCCACGATAAAGCCGATGACTGCCGAGGCGATCATTGCGCGCGAGGTGAACATGTTCATGGTCAGCGCTGCGGTGATCAAGATCCCGGCCAGCGTGGGCCCAGCGAGCGAATAGATAATGGCGAACAGACGCATGTCGCTTCTCCGTTTACGATACATTTCTTAGCGGCGAAATGATCATACTCACGCAAACGTTACCTTGATCCGAGTCAAGTTTTGCACGCGTCACCTGCGGCAGGGCGTCGCATCAACAGTCAAGCTGGAAACGCTGCTCTCCGGTATCGCCGGGCAGCGAGGGCGATTTATATAGCCCGCCCGCTGGCCCTGCCACTTTGCACCCCGACGCCGCCTCGGCTGCGCGCACCATCAGGGCCGGCACGCGGTCACGCTCGCGACGCGACAGATAGCCAAGGCGGATCACCTCGGCCTTATCGGCCTTGACGAAAACGGTGAAGTCGATGCCCTCGAGCATCATATCATGGCGGATCGCGCCGAAAAATTGCGGCGCGGGCGAGGCGCCGCAGCCGATCAGAAACAGGCAGAGGAAAAGAGATGATCTGGACATAGAAAGGCTCCGGGGAGGGACAACCCGGAGCCTTTCAGAGCTTGGTTAACATAGTGTTAACCTGCTCGGGCGGAAGGACACGATTCTGCGCGGGACATTCGCTAAATCGTGCTCCCGTTTCGGGGAATCAAGATCGACGGCGCGGCGGCCAGAACGGATCATTCCGCTTGATACGACGTTCGGTCCAAATTCCGGCGGGAATACCCAAAACCAAGCCCGCGATCACGGCTGTGGCGAAATCTTGCCACTCGACGATACCAAGGCTCAACGCAGCGACAATCACCACTCCGGCAATGCAAAGCGCCCAAAGCGTGGCCAACAAAATGCGCAGCGGTGCCTTCATCACATGCCTCTTCGTCTTGTGTTCAACTAGCAAACGTCGATTAATACGGATGGTTCCGGGGAACCGTATTTTTTTTCACACGTTCGGCTGTATAGCCTTCAAAGGAGAGCACTATGATGAGTTCGGTTAAACTGTCTGGCGTGATGATGCTGGCGCTTCTGAGCCTTGCCGCTTGCAATACGGTGCAGGGCGCAGGTCAAGACCTGTCGGTCGCAGGCAACACCATTGCCAGCGAAGCACAGCAGGCGAAGTAATGCCTTGGAAGGCCCCGGTAGATCCGGGGCCTTTTTGCCTCTGACGTTATTTCTTTTTGACGAATTCGGTCAGGATCACGATGCGCTGGCCCTCGACCCGACCCTCGATATGGCCTGCATTATCGGCCACCAGCGAGATCCCCCGCACCGCCGTGCCGCGCTTGGCCGTAAAGCCCGCGCCCTTGACCGGCAAATCCTTGATCAGCACCACCGTATCGCCCCGCGCCAGCAACGCGCCGTTGGAATCGCGATGCTCTAGTGTGGTTTCGACGTTGTCGACCCAAGCGCGCGTCTCGTCATCAAGATACATCTGATCGGCGAGATCATTCGCCCAAACCTCATCAATGCGCCCCAGCATCCGCGCCGCAAGCACCTGCACCGCAGGCTCCTCGGACCAGATCGCCCCCGCCAAACCGCGCCAATGGGCCGGATCGGGCGTGCCCTCAATCTGCTCGACGCAGGTGGCACAAATCGCCGCCGTTGCGCCCTCGGGGCCTCCGGTCACGGGAAAATCTTGCAGCGGGGCATCGGCAGAGCAAAGCGGGCAGGTCATGGGCGGTCCTTTGAGATGGTTCACAGGCTTTGTAACCGCTTCCACCCGTTAGACAACGCAAAAGAGCTGCGGATGCACCGCAGCCCCTTCGCAATCTGGCGTCACGCGTCAGTAGCTCTTGTGCGCAACGCGGTCACTCATGGTTTCGGCAGGGTCGCTGGACAGCAAGATCTTCAATCCCGCGACCAGAGAATTCCCCGACTCCCAGATTTCAGCCTCTTTCGGGTCAAAGCGCAGCAGAACCAGTTTCGGGTCGTCCTTGCCGTCATACCAAGCTGCAATGAAGGGGTTCCAAAGGCGATCGATCACCGCGCGATCATCGGTTTCCGTCAGCGCGCCGGACACGGTCGCGAATACTTTGTGGCCTTTATCCACAAAGGTGAACAGCGCCGCATCGCCGTTGCGCATCCCATCCAGCAGCTCACTGTCGCGCGCCGTAAAGAACCAGATTGGCCCCGGCTTTTCCTCGACGACGGCAGTCATGGGGCGCGGCTGCGCGCTGCCCTGCGCTCCACGCGACAGCATCACCGCGCGGTCAGAGTCCAGCGCGTCCCAGAACGAGGCTTCAATCTTGGCTTGATCGGTCATGTCATTCTCCTTGTGGCGTTTGGAGAAGAACGTAGGGCAAGCCAAGCCTGTTCCGCAGAAAGTGATATGAAGATGATTGAGTAGCGAGTTGCCAAGCGCACCCCGTCCTAACCCCGCTGTTAGCGGGGTCGTGTTTTACTCATCCATCTTCAACGCCGCGATAAACGCTGACTGGGGAATCTCGACCTTCCCGAACTGACGCATCTTTTTCTTACCCGCTTTCTGCTTTTCCAGCAGCTTCTTCTTGCGGGTGGCGTCGCCGCCATAGCATTTCGCGGTCACGTCCTTGCGCATTGCAGACAGCGTTTCGCGCGCGATCACGCGGCCTCCGATGGCGGCCTGGATCGGGATTTTGAACATGTGGCGCGGGATCAGGTCTTTGAGTTTTTCGACCATTGCGCGGCCGCGTGCATCGGCGCGGTCGCGGTGCACCATGATCGAGAGCGCATCGACCGGCTCGTCGTTCACAAGGATCGACATTTTCACAAGGAAGTCCTCGCGATAGCCGGTGATCTGGTAGTCAAAGCTCGCATAGCCTTTGGTCACCGATTTCAGACGGTCGTAGAAATCAAACACCACCTCGGCAAGCGGCAGGTCATAGACCACCATCGCGCGCGAACCGGCATAGGTCAGGTCCATCTGGATGCCGCGACGGTCTTGGCACAGTTTCAAAACGTCGCCCAAGTATTCGTCGGGCACAAGGATCGTCGCCTTGATCCGCGGCTCTTCGATGTGATCGACAAGCGTCAGGTCGGGCATGTCGGCGGGGTTGTGCAGATCGCGCACCTCGCCGTCGCGCATATGCAGCTTGAACACAACGCTGGGCGCGGTGGTGATCAGGTCAAGATCATATTCGCGCTCAAGGCGGTCGCGGATCACCTCTAGGTGCAGCAGCCCCAAGAAACCGCAGCGGAAGCCGAAACCAAGTGCAGCGGACGTTTCCATTTCCGAACTGAAACTCGCATCGTTGAGTTGCAGCTTTTCAATCGCATCGCGCAGATCGTCGAAATCATTCGCATCAACCGGGAACAGGCCACAGAACACCACGGGCTGCGCGGGCTTGAACCCCGGAAGCGCCGTGGCGCAGGGTTTCTTTTCATGGGTGATCGTGTCGCCAACGCGGGTGTCGCGCACCTGTTTGATCGAGGCAGTAAACACCCCGATCTCGCCCGGCCCGAGTTCGGCAATCTCGACCATCTGCGGCTTGAGCACGGCCAGACGGTCCAGCTTATAAGCCGCGCCCGTCTTCATCATCTTGATCTGATCGCCCTTTTTGATGACACCGTCCATGACGCGGATCAGCACGACAACGCCGAGATAGCTGTCATACCAGCTATCGACCAGCATCGCCTTGAGCGGCGCATCGCGGTCGCCCTTGGGAGCGGGCAAACGAGTGACGATGGCCTCCAGCACATCGGGAATCCCAAGCCCCGTCTTGGCCGAAATCATCACCGATTCCGATGCGTCGATCCCGATCACATCCTCGATCTGCTCTTTCACGCGCTCGGGTTCGGCGGCGGGCAGATCGACCTTGTTCAGCACCGGAACGATCTCATGATCGGCATCAATCGCCTGATAGACATTGGCCAGCGTCTGCGCCTCGACCCCTTGAGAGGCATCCACGACCAGCAGCGAGCCTTCAACCGCCTGCATCGAGCGACTGACCTCATAGGCAAAGTCCACATGGCCGGGCGTGTCGATCAGGTTGAGCACATAGGTATGCCCATCCTTGGCCGGATAATCGATACGCACCGAGTTGGCCTTGATGGTGATGCCACGCTCGCGCTCGATATCCATCGCATCCAGCATTTGCGCCTTCATATCACGTTCGGCCACCGTCCCGGTCAGCTGGATCAGCCGGTCCGCGAGGGTGGATTTACCGTGGTCGATATGGGCCACGATGGAGAAGTTTCTGATGCGTTCAATATCGGTCATGGCGCGCGTATATCGTGGAAATAGGGGGTCGGGAAGAGGGATTGCGCGCCCTTTTGGGCAAAGCCTCGCCGCTACCGAAGGCATGTCAGCCTTGACCTTCCTTCACCCCCGCCCCACAGCAAGAGCAGGACAAGGAGAAACGCCATGATCTATTCCGTTCCCAACATGACTTGCGGCCATTGCAAAGCCGCCATTGAGGCCGCCATCGAAGAAGTCGGTGGGCGCGCGGATGTCTACCTTGAAGACCGCGAAGTCGAAGTGTCCGGCCTGCCGCCCGCCACGGTTCTCAGCGCCCTGAAGGCTGCAGGATTCGCGGCGCAGCCGACCGAGTAAATCCGCGAGGCGCCCCGAAAGCGGTCGGGCCGGAACCACATCTTGGGGCGAAAAACACGCGAGCCCCGACAGATTGGAAACGGGTTCCGCCACATTGACGCGGTAGGCGGATTTTTGCCATCCGCATTGCCTAAACTTTGATTTTTCGCTAGGGTTTAAGCAATAAATAAGCAGATCAGGCGAAAAATAGCCGATCGCATAAATGAGGGCAGTGCAAATGACTATCAAAATGACGCTCGGACTCTGCGCATTCGGTGCCACTATCGGGTTTGCCTCAATGGCTTCGGCTGGGGCTATCGACAGCGCTTGCATGAAGGCAGGACGCAGCAATAGCTCGGCAACCTGCGGCTGCATCCAACAAGTTGCAGACATGACACTGAGCAATCGTGACCAGCGTCGCGCCGCCAGCTTCTTTCGCGACCCCGACCGCGCGCAAGTCGTGCGCATGTCCGAAAGCAAATCGGATAATGACTTTTGGGCGCGCTACAAGAAATTCGCCTCAACCGCTGAGGGCTATTGCAGCCAGTGATCCGCCGGGCGGCTCATTTCGCCTGATCGGCCAGCAGGTCTGCCACCAACGCGTCGGCGCCCGCCTCAATCAGGTCAAGCGATGCTTCAAAGTCGCGCGTGAAATAGGGATCTGGCACGTCTTGCGGGCCTGCCGGACCCTCTAGAAACATCTGCACCTGCGCGTGCGTATCGCGCGGCGCTTGATCCAGACCGTCGCGCAGATTGTTCTCATCCATCGCCAGAATCAGATCAAAACCCGCATAATCTTGCGGACCAATCTGGCGTGCGCGCAGCGTGCTGAGATCATAGCCGCGCGCGCGGGCTGCTTCGACCATGGGATCATAGGGGGGCTCTCCAAGGTGCCAAGCGCCCGTCCCCGCGCTATCAAATGTGACATCAAGCCCCGCAGCCAACGCCTTGGCACGGGTGATCGCCTCGGCGGCGGGTGAGCGGCAGATATTGCCAAGACAGAGAAACAGGATACGCATAGGGGCTGTTGTAACGGAAGGAGCGCCCATGTCCAGAATCGTGATCTTGACCGGAGCCGGGATTTCAGCCGAAAGCGGGATTCGCACCTTTCGCGCCTCGGATGGGCTGTGGGAGGAACACCGAATCGAAGACGTCGCCACGCCCGAAGGGTTTTCGCGCGATCCCGCATTGGTACATGAATTCTATAACGCCCGCCGCGCCGCCGCGCGCGCCGCCCAACCCAACGCCGCCCATCTTGCGCTGGCCAAGTTGGAAGCCGATCCCACCCACGACGTGCTGATCGTCACGCAAAACGTCGATGACCTGCACGAGCGCGCCGGATCGCAGAACGTGATCCACATGCACGGCTCGCTGTTCGGGGCGCTTTGCCATGCTTGCGGGCATCGCTGGCCCGCCCCCGAGGTGATGAGCGCAACCGATTCCTGCCCCGCCTGCGGGCGCGCCGCGACGCGACCCGATATCGTCTGGTTTGGTGAAATGCCCTATCAGATGGAGCGAATCGTTGCCGCGCTGGAAGATGCGGATCTGTTCGTCTCGATTGGCACCTCGGGCAACGTCTATCCGGCTGCGGGATTTGTGCAGGGCGCTGCAGAGGCCGGGGTCGAGACGCTGGAATTGAACCTAGAGCCATCAACGGGCACTCGGCTTTTCGACACGGCCCACCATGGGCCAGCCACGCAGATTGTGCCCCAATGGGTGCGCGAACGGCTAACGCGCGCATAAGCTGCGCATTTGCTATGGCAGAATTCCCAGCCGAATAATTCGTCAAATTCGCTAAATAGACGGGCAAAATCGGCGCCGAGCCGCTTGACGCGGGGCGCCATTCCTCGTATCTCCCGCCAACAGAATTCTGGGCGCTGCCTAACGCGGCGCCTTTCTATGTTGGGGCCGGGGCGCGATTCGCATCTTAGGCCAGGTAAGAAACGAAGGAATAATGCCATGTCGCGCGTTTGCGAACTGACCGGCAAGGGCCCCATCACGGGCAACAAAGTGAGCCACGCGAAAAACAGATCGCGTCGTCGCTTCCTGCCGAACCTGAACGATGTCACCTTGATCTCGGATGCTCTGGGTCAAAGCTTCAAACTGCGCGTTTCGGCTGCTGGCCTGCGCTCGGTTGACCACCGTGGTGGCCTTGATACCTATCTCGCCAAGGCGAAGGACATTGAACTGTCCGACAAGGCGCTGAAGATCAAAAAAGCGATTGCCAAGGCACAGGCCACCGCCTGAGTTTTGCCAAACGGCTAGTTGTAGGAACCTCGTGCCTCTGGCGCGGGGTTTTTGCATGCCGCGCGTTCGGTGAGCGGCTTTTCATCGCGCAGCGCGCTCGCTAGGGTGGCTGCAACGCACATAACACCCACCCCGAGGAGACCACATGTTTCGACAAACCCTGATGGCCGCCGCACTGACCGCGCTGGCTTTGCCCGCTTTTGCCGATCAGATCGAGATCACCGATCCTTACGCTCGCGTCTCTACCCCGATGTCGAAATCGGGCGCGGCGTTTATGGAAATCAAGAATGTCACCGATCTTGATGACCGTCTGGTCTCTGCCAGTTCCGATGTGGCCGCGCGTGTCGAGCTGCACACCCATAAGGATCTGGGCGATGGCAAGATGCAGATGCTTGAAGTCAAAGAGGGTTTCGTGATTCCCGCGCATGGCGAGCATGACCTCAAACGCGGTGGCGATCATGTGATGTTCATGGGGTTGAACCACGGGCTCAATCAAGGCGATCTGGTGCGCGTGACGCTGCATTTCGAAAGAGCGGGCGATATGACCGTCGAAATTCCGGTCGATCTCAAGCGCGATCAGGGCATGAATATGAAGACGGACGACGACCCGGTGACCCATGGTGAAATTGAGCACGGCACGATGAACCATGGCGAGATAACGCATGGTGAGCCCAAAATGAACAAAATCGAAAGCGATATGTAAGCGCGCTTAGTTGCGCAGCAGATCAAGCATCTTGGCTGCGGCGGCTGACGGGGCACTTTCCCCGGCCGCCACAGTCGCCCCCAGCGACTCCATCTGCGCACGGATTGCCGGATCATTGCGCAGACGCGCCAACAGCCCCTCGCGCACCTCGGCCTCAAACCAATGGCGTGCCTGTTCGGCGCGGCGGCGCTCGAGATAGCCGTTCTCGCGCCGCCAATCGGCCAGCGTGGTCATCTCTTCCCACGCCTTCAACAACCCCTCATCGGCCAGCGCCGAAACCGGCAACGCCTTGGGGAAGCCTTTCGGATCTTGCGGACGTTTGCGCAGCAGATGCAGCGCGCCGGCGTAATCGGCCACGGTGCGCATCGCGGCGGGCTTAAGATCGCCATCGGCCTTGTTCACCAAGATCAGATCGGCCATCTCCATGATGCCGCGCTTGACCCCTTGCAGCTCGTCTCCGCCCGCAGGCGCCATCAGCAAAACGAACAGATCAACCATCTCGGCGACCAGCGTTTCGGACTGACCCACGCCCACCGTTTCGATCAGCACCACGTCGAAATTGGCCGCCTCACATAGCGACACCGCCTCGCGCGTGCGCCGCGCCACGCCGCCCAGATGCGTCTGCGAGGGCGAGGGACGGATGAAGGCGTTGGGATCGCGCGACAGCCGCTCCATCCGGGTTTTATCGCCCAGGATCGAGCCGCCCGAGCGCGACGAACTGGGATCAACCGCCAGCACCGCAACCTTAAGCCCCTGCGCGCTCAGCATCAGTCCAAATGCCTCGATAAAGGTGGATTTGCCGACCCCCGGCGTGCCCGACAGCCCGATGCGCAACGCCTGCCGCCCCGATTGCGCCACCATTTCCAGCAACTCACCCGCCTGCGCGCGGTGATCGGCGCGCCCCGATTCCACCAGCGTGATCGCGCGCGCCAAAGCGCGGCGGTCGCCCTCTAGAAGTTTCGGGGCCAGATCGGCAGGTGTTCGGTTGCTCATCGGCGGGCTTTCGCTGATTTTCAAGATCGTGTCAGGTTTGATAGCAAAGGTGAAGTCTTTGCGGTTACTTGCCCGCTCTGCGCAGGCTATGTCCAGTCTCAAACACGATTTGCCCCATGAGGAGCATCATGATTTCTACTTTTTCGCGCGCTCGCCGCGCGGCTGTTTTGCCATTGCTTGCAGCTCTTGCATTTCTCCAACCCAGCCTGCCCGCCCGTGCCGATCAAAGCGATCAGATCGTGTTCGACGTTGTCCTCAAGGGATTGCGCGCGGGCGAACTGGTGATCAATGGCAAGATCGTGGGCAATGCCTATGGGGCCAATGGCGTGCTGCAAACCGCAGGGCTTGTCGGGCTGCTGCGCAAGATTCGTTATGACGCCACCGTGTCGGGCAGCTATCGCAACGGGAAGTTTACGCCGATGCGATTCTCCGAGATATCCGACACCCCACGCGGCAAATCCACCCATGAGATCGTGTATAAAAACGGCACGCCCATCGCGGTTAGCCAGAAACCGCCGCGCAGGCCCCGCGACACAGATGTGGATCCCGCGAAACAAGGCGGCGCGATTGACCCGCTGACCGCGCTTTATGCGGTGCTGCGCAATGTTAACCGCGACGAGGCCTGCAAGCTGGACGTGAAGATGTATGACGGCTCGAAGCGTTCACAGGTGCGGCTGTTTGATGCCCGCCCCGAGGGCGATGGCGTGGTGTGTTCGGGCGAATACCGCCGTCTTGCCGGATTTTCCGCCAAGGACATGGCCGAAAAAAGCCGCTTTCCCTTTACCCTGCATTACGCCCCGAATGCCAATGGCCGCCTTGAGGTAAATGAGATCGAAACCGACACGATCTATGGCAAAGGTCGTTTGAAACGGCAATAAAGGGGCGTGAGCCCGACCGACACCCCTCTTCCGATTGACGCGGTGCTGCCCGATCTGCGGGCGGCAGTGGCGGCGCATGGCCGCGCGGTTCTGATGGCCCCGCCGGGTGCGGGCAAAACCACGCGGGTGCCGCTTGCGCTGCTTGAGCAGATCGAAGGCCGGATCGTGATGCTGGAACCGCGCCGCCTTGCAGCGCGCGCCGCTGCCGAGCGCATGGCGCAAAGCCTTGGGGAAAGTGTCGGGCAGCGCGTCGGATATCGCATCCGGGGCGAAACCAAGGCTTCGAACGCCACCCGGATTGAGGTGGTCACTGAGGGCATTCTCACCCGCATGCTGCAATCTGATCCCGAGCTGGCAGGCGTCGGGTGCGTGATTTTCGACGAGTTTCACGAACGCTCGCTAAATGCCGATCTGGGCCTCGCGTTGATCTGGGAGGCCCGCGCCGCCTTGCGCCCTGATTTGGCGCTGGTCGTGATGTCGGCGACGCTGGACGCTGATCCGGTCGCCGCTCTGCTCGACGATGCGCCAATCATCACCTCGCAAGGGCGCGCTTATCCCGTTGAAACCCGCTGGCTGGCCCGACCCGTGGATCGCACGATGCGCTTTGAAGGCGCGATGGCGGGGCTGATCGAACAGGCGGCTGGGGAAACAGACGGCTCGCTGCTGGCGTTTTTGCCCGGCGAGGGAGAAATCCGCCGCGTCGAGGGGCTGCTCAAGGGGCGCTTGCCCGCAGATATCGCGATCCGTCCACTGTTTGGCGCGATGGAGTTCGCCGCCCAGCGCGCCGCGATTGCGCCTTGCACGACGGGGCGCAAACTGGTGCTGGCGACCTCGATTGCGGAAACCTCGCTGACGATCGAGGATATCCGCGTGGTGATTGATGCCGGGCGCGCGCGCCGGGCGCGGTTCGACGCAGCCTCGGGGATGGCACGTCTGGTCACCGAACCCGTCAGCCGCGCCGAGGCAGAACAACGCAGGGGCCGCGCGGGGCGCGTGTCCGTGGGCATTTGCTATCGGCTGTGGACCAAGGGGGCCGAGGGCGCGTTGCCCGCGTTCGCACCTGCCGAGATTGAGGTGGCCGATCTGACGGGCCTTGCGCTGGAACTCGCGCTTTGGGGCAGCGATGGCAGCGATCTGGCTTTTCTGACACCGCCCCCCGCGCCTGCGCTATCCGAGGCGCGCGCATTGCTAGCCGATCTGGGCGCGCTAAGCGGCACGCAGATCACCGCGCATGGGCGCAAACTGGCCCGCCTGCCGCTGCATCCGCGCTTGGGTCATATGCTATTGACGGCGGGCGCACAGGCGGCACAGCTGGCCGCGCTGCTGGCTGAACGTGATCCGTTGCGCGGCGCGCCTGCCGATCTGTTGCTGCGCCTCGCCGCGATCCGCTCCCCCGGCCCCGAGGCCCATCGCGCCACGATTGAGCGGATCAGGACCGAAGCAAAGCGGCTGGCCCGGCTCGTCGACAACAGCCCCGCACCGCTGCCCCCCGAGGCACAAGCCGCGCTGGCCTATCCCGACCGCATCGGGCTGCGCCGCAAGGGCGATGCGCCCCGTTTCGTGTTGTCGGGCGGCAAGGGCGCGGTGGTGGCCGAGGGCGATCCGTTGGGCACGCAGCGCCTGATCGTGGCGACCGATCTGGACGGCGATCCGCGGGAAGCGCGGGTGCGTCAGGGCGCTGCAATTTCCGAGGCGCAGATCCGGGCGCTGTTTGGCGATCAGATCGGCTGGCATGATGTCTGCGAATGGTCCAAGCGTGAGGGTCGCGTGGTAGCGCGCAAGCAGGAACGTTTTGGCGCGCTGGTTCTGGACGACCGGATCTGGAAAGACGCCCCGCGTGAGGCAATTGCGCTAGGCGCGCTGGACGGGTTGCGCCAGATCGGATTGCCGATGACGCCTGCAGCGAAGCGCCTGCAAGCGCGCGTCGAGCTGTTGCGCGGTCAGGGTGCAGACCTGCCCGATTTCACCGATGCGGCCCTTCTGGCGCGCGCCGAAGACTGGCTACTGCCCTATCTGAAGGGCAAGCGAACCGAGGCCGATCTACGCAAGCTCGACGTGACCGAAGCCCTGCGCGCCAGCCTCGATTGGGAGCAAATGCAGCTGATCGACCGTCTCGCGCCGGGGCATTTTGAAACGCCCTTAGGGCGGCGCGTACCAATTGATTACGCAGGCGAAGCGCCGGGAATTGAGATCAGACTGCAAGAGATGTTTGGCGTCACCACCCACCCCACGGTTGGGCCGAAACGCCTGCCGCTGCGCGTGACGCTGCTGTCGCCGGGTCACAAACCGATTCAGGTCACGATGGATCTGCCGGGGTTTTGGGATGGCTCGTATAGCGATGTGCGCAAGGATATGCGCGGGCGCTATCCAAGACACCCGTGGCCCGAAAACCCGTGTGAGGCCGACCCGACCCTGCGCGCCAAACCACGCGGCACCTAGCCCCCTGCCATCACCCGCGGATAGTCAATTTTCGGACAACGGTTCATCACGACGCGCACACCCTTGGCCCGCGCCTGCTGGGCTGCGCCCTCATGCACCACGCCCAACTGCATCCAGATCGTGCGCAGGCCGGGCAGATGGGCCAAGGCATCGGCGACAACCTCGGGCACGGTTTCCGACCGGCGAAAGATATCGACCATATCGACGCCCAGATCATCGGGAATAGCGCCCAGATCAGCATAAACCGTTTCGCCCAGCAGCGTTTGCCCCGCCAGCCCCGGATTGACCGGCACGATGCGATAGCCCTTGGCCTGCAAATACTGCGCCACCTCATGCGAGGGGCGTTCAGGTTTGTTCGAGATGCCCACGACCGCGATCACGCGGGTCTCGGTGAGTATGTCACGCAAATCAGCATCGGTCATTGCAGCCTCCAACTTAGAAAAAAGCGCCCGAACCATAAATGGCCGGGGCGCTGAAGTGGCGGAACGAGGGACAGTGAACTTGAAGCGCGAAGGTTCCGAGATCGCGCTTCCACTTAGTAACATGGGTATCCGTTTGCGCCGTTAAAGGGGCACACCCGTTCGCTCGCGTCTTTGTGATCACATCCGACTCGCTGCGGCATACAGCGACACCGCCGCCGCATTGGACACGTTGAGCGAGCCAAATTCGCCCGCAAAGGGGATTCGCACCAGCCGGTCGCAGGTCTCTTGCGTCTTTTCACGCATCCCCGGCCCTTCTGCGCCCAGCACCAGCGCAACCGGATCAGCACCCGCCTCGGCCAGCCCGTCAGCCAGCGTCATCTTGGCCTCTCCTGCAAGACCCAGCAGCCTAAAGCCCATGCCGCGCAATTCTTCCATCGCATCCGACAGGTTCTTGACGCGCATATAGGGCTGACGCTCCAGCGCGCCACTTGCGGTTTTCGCCAAGGCCCCGGTTTCAGGCGCGGAGTGGCGATGCGGTGCAATCACGGCCGCCGCGCCAAACACCTCGGCAGAACGCAGCACGGCGCCCACGTTATGGGGGTCTGTGACGCGATCCAGCACCACGACAAGGCGCGCATGCGAACACGCATCACGCAGCTTGCCCCAATCCAGCGGCTTGACCTCTAGCGCGACCCCTTGGTGCACGGAATCAGCCGCGATTGGCACATGGTTGCCGAATTTGCGCACATCGACGATCTCTGGCTCCATGCCCGAGACCGCAATTGCCTCGGCCAGCTTGTCGGCGGCATTCTTGCCGCAGACAAGCCGCAACCGTTCGCGCATCGGGTTTTGCAGCGCATCGCGCACCGCATGCAGCCCGAAAAGCCACACCGTTTCCGAGGCCGACGCGCGCCGCGCACGTTCTTTATCGATCACCCAAGTCGGTTTTTTCATCGCAGCTCTCCTTTTGCCCCGCAATGGCGGCTCAAAGCCCGCTTGGCAAGCCCGGCGCGCCATGCGCGCACATGACGGGCGCATATTTCGTCAAACTCTCTCTTGACGCCCCCTGCCCCCTTTTGTATCTCCCGCCCCAGCGTCGGGTGACGTGCTGCAAGGTGCGGCAGCGGACTGTAACTCCGCCGGGGCGACCCACGCCTGGTTCGATTCCAGGGTCACCCACCATTTCCCCCTTTGGAATTGGTGATTATTGCATCAAGATGGCATCGCGCGCAAAGCGAGCCTCTTCGCTGCTGCCATCGTCGTAAATCAGCTTCACCCGCACTTCTGTCACCGATCCGGCCGGCTGCGTGACATACACGTCATCGCCCGACAATGCGTTGGGCTGGGCGGTGCCTTCGTGGCAGGCTTCCATTTTGAATGCGGTATTGGGGGCGGCGCCGTTCAAACCATAGCGAATTTCGCTAAGCCCACAGCGCCACGCCAACAGATGTGTGAAATAGATCAGGTCTTTTCCGCCATAATCGCGGATCGCCACCCAAGAGCCGCGCGTCATATCAAGGATCGGGCGCACCTCTCCGGCGGTGGTAAAGTTTTGCGCCGCCGCCGGGGCCGCGCATAAAATCGCCAGTATCGTCAATAGCTTGCGTAACATCCGCCCTCACCCACTTTCGCCCCTTAACATTCGCGCTATACTGCGCAAAATTCGAACCGGGGACAGGTCGAGTATGGCCGCGAAACGCGCGAAATCACAACCCTTCAACATCTTCTGTATCGCACAGAACGGTCGGCTCGAATACGAGGCAATCCTCTTCGTTCTCAGCTTCACAGCCGCCAATCCCGATTTCAAAGGCCGCCTGATCGTCGCCGAGCCGCAACCCGGCCCGCTATGGAAAGGCGAGACGCGGATTTCCGACCCGGTGCGCGCGATTCTCGAAGGGGCTGGCGCGGAAATCGTGCCGTTTGAAAGCAAGGTCTTTGGCCAGTCCTACCCCTATGGCAACAAGATCGAGGCGCTTGCCGCCTTGCCCGCAGGCGAGCCGTTCGTGTTTTTCGACACCGACACGGTGTTCACCGCGCCGCTCTCGAACGTGACGTTCGATTTTGACCGCCCGTCAGCCTCGATGCAGCGCGAAGGCACTTGGCCGCTTCCGCCGCTCTATGGCCCCGGCTATACAGCGATCTGGAAATCGCTTTATGACAGGTTCGGCCTAAAGGGGTTCGCCAAAACCCTTGATACAAGCCAGCCCGATGAATACTGGCGCCGCTACCTGTATTTCAACGCAGGTTGGTTTTTCGGGGCCGATCCGGCGGAGTTCGGCAAACGTTTTCTGACCTATGCACGCGAAATCCGCGATGATCCGCCTGATGAGCTGGCCAGTCAGGTGTTCGACCCGTGGCTTGATCAGATCGCGCTGCCGCTGGTGATCCACTCCTTTGGCGGCGGGCGTCCGGGGCCGTACCTCGACGGGCTGGATGGTGATGTGTCGTGCCATTATCGCGCCCTACCGCTGATGTATGCGCGCGAAAGTGACCGGGTGATCGACACGGTCGAGACACTGGTCGCGCCCAATCAGATCAAGAAAGTGCTGAAAGTTTACGAGCCTGCAAAAAAGCTGATCTTTCAAGGCAAGGGACGTAAACTGCGCGCGATCTTCACCGCCGAGGGCCTGCCGCGCACAGAAAAGCAACTGCGTAACCGGATCCGGCGCGAAAAGCTGTGGATGCGCTAGGCCTCATCGCGAAAATGGAATGTGTTTGAAGGCACCTCGCTGCGGCGCTAACGTCCCGCCAACGCATTCACCACGGAGACGATGATGTCCGATTACAAATTCGATACGCTGCAAATCCATGCAGGCTCGGCCCCCGACCCCGCGACTGGCGCGGTGCAAACCCCGATTTATCAAACCACGGGCTACGTTTTCAAAGACGCCGATCACGCCGCGCGTTTGTTCAATCTTGAAGAGGTTGGCTACATCTATTCGCGCCTGACCAACCCGACCGTGTCGAAACTGGCAGAACGGGTGGCCGCCCTTGAGGGCGGTGCGGGGGCGGTGTGTTGCTCATCAGGTCATGCGGCGCAAATCATGGCGCTGTTTCCGCTGATGGGGCCAGGGTTAAATATCGTGGCCTCCACGCGCCTTTACGGCGGCTCGATCACCCAGTTCGGCCACACGATCAAGCGCTTTGGCTGGTCCTGCACGTTCGTCGATTTCGACGATCTGGATGCGTTGGAAGCTGCCATCGACGACAACACCCGCGCGATTTTCTGCGAGTCGATCTCAAACCCCGGCGGCTACATCACCGACATTCCCGCCGTCGCGAAACTGGCTGATAAGGCCGGGCTGCCGCTGATCGTGGATAACACGCTCGCCACGCCCTACCTGTGCCGCCCGATTGATCTGGGCGCGACCTTGGTGGTGCATTCGCTGACCAAATACATGACCGGCAATGGCACGGTCACGGGGGGCTGCGTTGTCGATAGCGGCAAGTTTGACTGGTCGGCAAGCGACAAGTTCCCCTCGCTCAGCGCGCCCGAGCCCGCCTATCACGGGTTGAAATTCCACGAGGCGCTGGGGCCGATGGCCTTTACCTTTCACTCCATCGCAATCGGGCTGCGCGACCTAGGCATGACGATGAATGCGCAGGGCGCGCATTACACGCTGATGGGCATCGAAACCCTAAGCCTGCGGATGGAAAAACACGTCGCCAACGCCAAGGCTGTTGCGGAGTGGCTGGAAAACGATCCCCGGATCGAATTCGTGACCTATGCCGGACTGCCAAGCTCGCCTTGGCATGAGCGGATGAAAACCGTCAGCCCGAAAGGCGCGGGCGGGCTGTTCACCGTGGCGGTGAAAGGTGGCTATGAGGCTTGCGTGAAACTGGTGAATAACCTTCAGCTGTTCGCCAATGTTGCCAACCTGGGTGACACGCGCTCGCTGATCATCCACTCGGCCTCGACGACGCATCGCCAACTGAGCGAAGCCCAGCAAATCGCTGCAGGCGCTGCGCCCAATGTGGTGCGCCTGTCCATCGGGATCGAAGATGCCGGCGATCTGATCGCCGATCTCGATCAGGCCCTCAGCGCCGCAACGGCCTGACCCCTTCCCCCCGCGCGACAAAATTCGCGCGGGGGCTTACTGCTACCCAACGCTCTCACCGCGCAAGTCGGATAAAATCCATCTCAATAGCGGCAAGAGGTCGCCACCGCCCCCCGGAGCGCTTTTCAGGGCGTGGAAAACCCTTTACGAAGATGGGAACACCCCGCGGTTTTCCATTTTTGTATCGGTTTGAGTTGCCATGAAGCCCGAATTCGCACTTATCCTCTCACATGACGGCATTGGCCTGGCGCATCGCACGCGTGCGGGCTGGGCGCGCCTTGGTGAGGTCTCGCTTGAGGCTGCGGATTTAGCGGGCGAATTGGCGGCCCTACGGCGACAGGCGCAAAGCCTTGCGCCCAAAGGGGTTATGGCGAAACTGGTGATTCCGGCCTCGCAAATCCTGTATACCGCGATCTACGCGCCCGGCCCCAGCCCCGCGCAGCGCCGCACCCAGATTGAAGCCGCGTTAGAGGGCATGACGCCCTATCAAGTGTCTGATTTAGTGTATGATTGGGTCGGCACACGCCAAACCGTGCAGGTCGCAGTTGTGGCGCGCGAGACACTGGTCGAGGCCGAGGCATTTGCGCAATCGCACGGCTTTGCGCCAATCTGCTTCGTGGCGATCCCGATGGCAGGCGATTTCACCGGCGAGCCTTGGTTTGGCCTGAGTGCAAACGCGGCAAATTATCTTCCCGAGGGCGCGCAGGTCGAGCGCGACATGATGCCGTTGGCGGAGTTCACTCAGCAGCCCCCCGAGCCGCAAGACGCTGACGTGGCACCTGTCTCAGAAGCCGAGCCAGTTGCAGAGATTGAGCCTGCGCGTGTCGAGGAGCCGTCTGAGGCTCCTGCCGAAATAGACACGGCTACCGCGCCGGATCTGGCGCAAGCCGATGAAGCGGTTGAGGCCGAAAGCGCGGGTCACGAACAGGCGGAGGATGCGGCTAAGGCTGATCCGGACGTCGAAACAATGACGACCGACGCCGCTCAAACCGAGGCCGAGCCTGACGCCGAAATCGCGGCGGAGCCCGAAGCGCAGATAGAACCCGACGCGCCCATCGAAGACGCGCTGCCAAAGGTGACGGACGCGCCGCTTGACCCGACGCCGCCGCGTGAGCCCGCCGCGCCAGATCTGCCCCCCGAGGATACACAAACCGCGGCCCCTGATGCCTCCGCCGCGACGCAGACGCCCGATCCCGTTGATCCGCCCGAAGAGATCAGTCAAGACGATCTCGCCGACCTCGCCGCTTTGGATCAGCCCGCGTCCCCGCCCGTAAAAGCGCCCGAACCGGCGCAAAACGATGCGGCAAATGACGCGCCAGACCTCACGCCGGAGCCAGCGGAACCTGAAGCCGCCCAATCCACCGCCAAGCCCTTATCCAGCGAGGCCATTGCTGCGCTCGCCGCCGTAAGCGCATTTTCCAGCTCGCGCGCGGCGAAGGGCCAAAGCACAGCCGAACAAAACCCCGACGCGCAAACGCCAAGTGAGCCGACACACGCGAATGTGCCCAAGCTTGGGGGCGTTGGCCGTCTTAGCCCGCCGCAACCCGAGCGCAAGAAAATCCTGACAGGCGAGGCGGGGATCACTGCTCCGGGGCTGGATCTGCCAGACTCTGAACCCGTTTCTGACAGCCAAACCGCCCTGAAATCCGGCAAGAACACGCTAAAACAGGTTGCAAAAAAGGGCCTCAGCGGAACCGCCGCGCTTGGTGCGGTCGCTCTGTCCGCCAAGGCGCGTATGGCCAAAGCCACGCCCACCAAGAACGCGCCGCGGAAACCCGCGCAAAGCGCCGTCGAGCCTCCCGCGGAAACCACCGTTTTCGGGGCGCAGAAGCGGCGCGATGTCGGGGGCAAGCCACGCTATCTAGGCGCAAGTCTGATCGGCGCGCTGGTGCTGTTTCTGGCCATCATCGCGCTGTGGACCAACTTCCTCAGCGACGAGAGCGCACCTGCGCCGCAAGACCAAATCGCCGTAGTTCCGCCCGCTGCGCTGACGCCGGATGTGCCCGCGGCGTCAACGCCGATGGTCGCCTCTACGCCAACGCCGCCCGCCCCCGAGACGCAAATCGCGAGCCCCCCGGCCCCTGCGCCCGAAACGCCCGATACCAACGCGCCAGAACCGGCGGGCGACACGCAAACGGCTGCCCTTCCGCCCTTGCCGCCCAGCGAGATGCCGGCCTTTGATGCGCCACCTCTACCCCCACCCAGCGCCCCGCAAGAAAGCGCCACGGTTGCCCCCGAACCTGCGCCGCCCGCCGCGCCTTTGGTCACGCCCACACCCGAAGGCGTGCCGATGCCCGGTGGTTTCACACTGTTTGCGGGCAAGCCTGATATCGTGCCGGGAACGCGTCCCGAAAGCGTGGCGCAAGCGTGGAGCGCCACGCAACCGCCCGCGCCATTGCGCCCCAGCGACACGCTTGCAGCGCTGCCCGAACTGGCAGCATTTCGCCCCACAAGCCGCCCCGCTGCGCTGGCAACACCTGCGGCGGTGACCCCGGCGGCGGTGACACCCGCGCCGCTGCCTGCAGCCAATGACCCGGCGCTGGCAGAGGCGCGCCCGGTGCTGCGACCGGCGGCGATCTCGAGCAAGGCTCAAAGCGCGCCTGATGAGGATGCGGCCCTGACGCCCGCGCCGACTGTGGCCGACACGCGACTGGCCGGATTGCGCCCGGATGCGCGCCCCGAAAGCGTACAATCGAGCGCGCAACCGGCTCCTGCGGCTGCTGACGCGCCAAGCGACCCGTTTGCCGATGCCTCGCCGCTTGCCGTCGCGGCCTCGGCCCGCCCGCCGATCAAGCCGCGCAATTTTGCGCGCTCGGTCGAAAGCGCGCTGGCCGCAGCCATCGCAGCCGAACCCGCGCCCAGCAGGCCCACAGCCGCAGCAGCGCCCGCACGCAAAGCCGCGCCGGTGGAGATCGACGAGCCTGAACCGGTGAAACCCGCGCCGCGCTTGCCCACCTCGGCCTCGGTCGCCCGTCAAGCCACCGAAAAGAACGTGATCAACCTGCGCCAGGTCAACCTGATCGGACTTTACGGATCGTCCTCGAGTCGGCGCGCCTTGGTGCGTCTCAAGAACGGGAAATTCGTGAAAGTCGGGGTTGGCGACAGGTTGGATGGCGGCAGGGTTACAGCGATTGGCTCGACGCAATTGACCTACGCGAAAGGGTCACGCAGCTACACGCTTCAGCTACCTTAAAGCGGCTCGCCTTTTGGCAAAGCGCTTGGGCTCTTGCGCCTGCCCGCACTGTGATTACCCTTGCGCGAGGACTGCAAAAGCGCCGCCCAGCGTGTGCGTTTCAAGGCGCCTCCAAGCGCATCAAGGACCATCAAGGCTATGGAAAGCTTTCTCTTTTACGCAACGCTCTATCTGATTGCGATGGTTGTCGCCGTGCCTTTGGCGACGCGCGCAGGGCTGGGATCGGTGCTGGGCTATTTGCT
The DNA here is from genome assembly GCF_000714545.1 of Thioclava indica. Taxonomy (GTDB): domain Bacteria; phylum Pseudomonadota; class Alphaproteobacteria; order Rhodobacterales; family Rhodobacteraceae; genus Thioclava; species Thioclava indica. The sequence goes on along the minus strand of NZ_AUNB01000012.1, from coordinate 46,791 downwards.
GGCGGGGATCCTGATCGGGCCGGTCACTGGCCTGTCGGGCACCGAGATGACCGATCTGCAGCATTTCGCGGAATTTGGCGTGGTGATGATGCTGTTCTTGATCGGGCTGGAACTGCAACCCCGCGCGCTTTGGGCAATGCGCGACAAGCTGATTGGTTTGGGAGGCTTGCAGGTCGCAATCACGATGACGCTGGTCACGGGGATCGTTATGGCGATGGGCGAGGATATTCGTGTCGCCGTTGCGCTTGGCATGGTGATGTCGCTGAGTTCGACCGCGATCGTTTTGCAAACGCTCAATGAAAAACGGCTGATGCAGACGGCGGGCGGGCGATCAGCCTTTGCGGTGCTGCTGACGCAGGATATCGCAGTCATCCCGATGCTCGCACTGATGCCGCTGCTGGCATTGCCGGGCGCGCGGGCCGTGGCCAAGGCTGATCACGGCACTCATGTCGTGGGGCAGCTGATCGACTCGTTGCCAGGATGGGGTGTCACGCTGATTACGCTGGCCGCCGTCGCTTTGACGGTGCTGATGGGGCATTACTTGATCCGTCCGCTCTTTAAGTTTGTCCAGACCGCCAAGCTGCGCGAAATCAACACGGCGATGGCGCTGCTGATTGTCGTCGGCATCGCAAGCCTGATGAACCTTGTCGGCCTTTCACCCGCGCTTGGCACGTTTCTGGCAGGCGTCGTGCTGGCCGATAGCGAGTTCAAGCACGAGTTGGAAAGCGATATCGAGCCGTTTAAGGGCCTGCTGATGGGGCTGTTTTTCATCACCGTTGGCGCGGGGATCAATTTCGATGTGATTGTCGCGCAGCCGTGGGACATTGCGGGGCTGGTGATTTTGCTCGTCGCGCTGAAATCGGCGGTGCTGTACGGGCTGTCACGGCTGTTCAAACTGCACGGATCGGATCGCTCGCTATTCACGCTCAGCTTGGCGCAGGCGGGTGAATTCGGCTTCGTCCTTGTGTCTTTCGCGGTGGTGCAGCGCATCCTGCCCACTCCGCTGGCGGAAAAGGTGCTGGTGGTGATCGCGCTGTCGATGCTGATCACCCCGCTGCTGTTCATCTTGCACGATCAAATCGCGCGATTTGCACGCGCCGACAAAGCGCCCGACCCCGATGATATCGACGAGCACCAGCCGGTGATCATCGCGGGCGTGGGCCGTTTTGGGCAGGTGGTGAACCGGCTGGTGACAATGTCGGGGCTGCGCACGACCGTGATCGACAATGACCTGCGCACGATCCAGTTGATGCGCACCTTCGGGTTTAAGGGCTATTTCGGCGACCCGACGCGCCCCGACCTGCTGGCCGCTGCTGGCATTGCAGAAGCGCGAGTGCTGGTCGTCGCACTGGACGGGCGCGACAAGACGACGGAACTGGTGCGTTATGCCCGCCGCATCCGCCCCGATCTGCACATCATCGCGCGCTCGCGTGACCGCACCCATGTCTTTGATCTCTATAAGGCGGGGGCGAATGACATCGTGCGCGAGATGTTTGATTCCAGCCTGCGCGCAGGTCGCTATGTGCTGGAAAATTCCGGCTTGTCAGAATTTGAGGCGGCGGAATTGGAAAAGCTGTTTTTCAAACTCGACCGTGCGGCCGTGCGCGATCTGGCGCAGGTTTGGAAACCCGGCGTGCCAGTGGAACAAAACGCCGCCTATATCGCGCGCACCAAGGAACTGAACACCGAGTTGGAAGCCGCGATGATGGAGCAATATCGCAGGCGCGACGCCAAGGAAGAAGACGATCACGAAAGCCCCGGCACACTGGAGGGCGGCCAAGATGCGTGATGTGCAACGCGCGTAACATGGCGGCGGGGTCGGTTAGGTCTGAAATTTGTCGTAAGCGCATGGATGGCCGCGACACGCTAGGCCGGAAACGAAAAACGCGAGGCCCGTGAGCCTCGCGTTTGTAACATCATCGCAGTTTTCAGATCAGGCAGCGCGGCCAATCAAGACGTCACCGACAGTTTGCGCGGCGTGGGTCTCATCCGTGCCGGAAACGGCGGCAACTTCGCGGGTCAGACGCTCAAGCGCGGCTTCGTAAAGCTGACGCTCGGAATACGACTGCTCGCGCTGATCGTCGCTGCGGTGCAAATCGCGCACCACTTCGGCAATCGCCAAAAGGTCGCCGGAATTGATCTTTTGCTCATATTCCTGGGCGCGGCGCGACCACATCGCGCGCTTGACCTTGGCCTTGCCCTTGAGGGTCTCAAGCGCCTTGGTCACGATATCGGGCGAGGACAGGCTGCGCATACCCACTTCGGTCGCTTTATGCGTGGGGACGCGAAGGGTCATCTTGTCCTTCTCGAAGGAAATCACGAACAGCTCAAGTTTGAGCCCGGCGATTTCCTGTTCCTCGATAGACATGATCTTGCCGACCCCATGCGCAGGGTAAACAACGAAATCATCGGGACTGAATTCGGACTTTTTGGTTTTGGTCATGCGGTTCGCTTCCTTGCAACGAGAATCAAACCCCGGCATCAAGCGAACAAAAAACGACCACAGCGCCAAAAGCACTGCGTTCGTTCCAAGCTGAGAGATCGGCTTCCACTGGCGAGCATGCGTAGGGGAAGGTGGGGTCGACGCTCTATTCGAGGTTTAATATAGCAAGAAATGCATGCATTTTAAAGCGCGATGCGCTCGCGCTTTCGTGAGGCCGCATCTTTTCAATGGGTTACGCTGTGATTTCGGCCACTTGCCGCAACGTAACACCCGCATGACAGAGTGCGAATCACCCCCTACACACTGATTGTTACAGAATCACTGCGCAGATCAATCGCCTTCGCCGGGCGCCTCGGAAAAGTATTTCTCCAGCTTGCCTGTCTCGCCGTCGTATTTCTCGGCCTCGGGCATCTGATCTTTTTTCTGCGTGATCACCGGCCAAAGCTCGGAATATTTCCGGTTCAACTCGACCCAGCTATCCATTCCCGGTTCGGTATCAGGGCGAATCGCGTCAGCGGGGCATTCGGGCTCACACACACCACAGTCGATGCACTCATCGGGATGGATTACCAACGTGTTCTCACCCTCGTAGAAACAGTCCACCGGGCAGACTTCGACACAGTCGGTATATTTGCAGTTGATGCAGTTATCGATGACGACATAGGTCATGGCGAAATCCCGATGTTACAGCCTCTGCTTCTGTCCTATCGGGGCTAGAGGCGTGTTTCAAGAGATTGGCGCGGATTTCCCTGCGACATCGCGCGCGTTCTCCGCTCAGGGCTCAGGGTCAAGCGGCTCATACAAGGTTTGTGCCTCGCTGGCCGGGCCGCGTCGTTCGCCACAGTCCAGCACGCGAACAAGCCGCACATCTGTCCCAAGCCGCAAGGTCAGCACATCGCCCGGCCCCACCGCGCGCCCCGGCTTGTCGATGCGCGCCCCGTTCACGCGCACCCGCTTGCCGCTCACCAACTCCTGAGCCAGCGCGCGGGTCTTGCAAAACCGCGCGTGCCAGAGCCACTTGTCAATACGGATGCGCTCGGGGGCGTCAGCCATGGCCGCGCGCGCTTACTTCTTGTCCTTGAGGGCAGCCAGCACGGCGAACGGGTTGTCCGGGTCGATCGGCTTGTCTTTCTTGGGCGGGCGCGCCTCGAAGTTGCGCGCTTGGTCGGGTTTGCCACCCTTCTTGCCGCCCTTTTTGTCAAAGGACTTGCCTTGCGGACGTCCGCCTTTGCGATCACCCCGCGGCGCATCGGATTTGCCGCCCTCACGACGGGGCGGGCGGTTGTTGGCCCGCGGGCGCGGCGCCCAGGTGAAGGTGTAAAACACCTCAAGCTCATCGCCGGGCACATCCGCAGGCGCGATCATGTCGCCCCCTGCTTCGGCAGCGGCCTCGGCTTCGGGGTGGGTCTCGGGCGTCGTGTCTCCGCCACCGGTTTCGGCCTCGGCCTCAACCGCCAATTCATTGCCCAACGCCTCGGCGCTCGCGGCCTCTTCGGCCTTTTCCAAGGCCGCAGGTTTAACTTTGGCGCGCTCGCCCTTTTCGGCCTTATAGCCCAAGCCGCCCATCAGATCAGCGAATTGTTCCAGCGTCATGCCGGTAATCGAGAGCATGTCGGGATTACCCTCAAACCCGCCACGGCTGTCTTGCGCACGCAGCAGATCGGCCAACCGCTCCAGCATGTCGATGCGGATCGCGCGCGCACCTGCGGGACGATAGCCCGACAGACGATAGGCCTCAGGCTCGAACCCTTCGATATTGGGGATCGTCACCAGACCCGGAGGCGGGCTTTCGGGAAATTCATCGCGCCCGTCCCAAAGCGAGGCCAGCACCAGCCGCAGCCGGGTCGGCGCGGGTTTCAGCAACACGGGCATAAAGATCGTGTATTGGCCAAAGCGCACGCCATGTTTGCGCAGGGCGCCACGCGCCTCTTGATCCAGCTCCTTGACCTCGGAAGCAACCTGATCGCGCGGCAAGATGCCCAGCGCCTCGACCAGACGGAACGCAAATCCCCGCGCCAAACCGGTCAGCGCCTCATCACGGCTCATCGCGAGAAGCGGCTCGAACAGGGCGGCAACCTTGCGGTCGATGAAATGCTGCAAACGGCGCGTGACCTTTTCGGCCACATCGGATCCTGCCTCGTCGTCGACGAACGCCTGCACGGTCGGGCGCATCACATCGCCGCCCTTGACCAGCTTGCCCACCGCCGTGGTGCCCCACATCAGGCCCCCCTGCTCGGTGAAATCCATCTCGGTGTCGGGCGCGTTGTAGAAGCGATCCGCGCGCAGATTAAATTCGGGTGCGAGCGCCTCATAGGCCGCACGGGCAAGCATTTTCGCCTCATCGGGTGATCCGGTCTCATCCTGACGGAACCGGAACCCTTCAAGACGGCCGGCGAATTCGCCCTCGACCGTCACTTCGCCCTTGTCGTTCACCTCGGCCACGAGGGTCTCCTTCTGCTTGAGCCGGCGCAGCAGCACTGACGTGCGCCGGTCCACAAATCGTTGGGTCAGCGCGCCGTGGAGCGCATCTGACAGGCGGTCTTCTACAGCGCGAGTCGCCTCGCGCCAATGGCTTTCGTCATCAACCCAGCCTTTGCGCTGCGCAACATAGGTCCAGGTGCGGATAAAAGCGAGCCTGCGCGAGAGCGTATCAATATCGCCCCCCGTGCGGTCAATCCGTTCAATCTGACGCGCCAGCCAGTCAGACGGCACACCGCGCCCAGAATGCAGAAAGCCGAAAATCCGCGTCAAAAGGGTCGCATGCTCGGCCTCGGAAATCGAGCGGAAATCCGGGATTCGGCACACATCCCACAGCAATTGCACATCTTTGGGGCTAGTGATGCGGTCGCGCGTCTCGGGGTCTTCGCCAAGCTGCTTGAGCGCGCGCAGATCGTCTGCCTCGCGCCCTTTGGTCAACCATTCGCCCTCGGGGCGGGCCTCAAGAGAGCCAATCAGGCGATCCAGCGTGCCAAATTCCAGCCGCGAATTGCGCCATTGCAGCCGTTGCAACGGCGCAAAGCGGTGATTTTCAATCGCCTCAACGATTTCAGGGGGCAGCGGGCGCGCCTCTCCGGTCACGCCAAAGGTGCCATCGGTGGTGTGGCGCCCTGCCCGCCCCGCGATCTGCGCCAGCTCATAGGGAAACAGTGGGCGCATCCGGCGACCGTCGAATTTCGCCGTAGCCGAGAACGCGACATGATCAATATCCAGGTTCAGCCCCATCCCGATTGCGTCAGTGGCCACCAGATAATCGACATCGCCGTTTTGATACATCTCGACCTGCGCATTGCGGGTGCGCGGGCTGAGCGCCCCCATCACCACCGCACAGCCGCCCTTTTGCCGCCGGATCAGTTCGGCCATCGCATAGGTGTTTTCCACCGAGAAACCGACGATGGCCGAGCGCGGCTTCATCCGCGAAATCTTTTTTGACCCCGAATAGGTCAGCTCGGAAAACCGCTCGCGTTTGGCAAATTGCGCCTTGGGCACCAGCGCCGCAATTGCCCCGCGCATGGTTTCAGACCCTAGGAATAGCGTCTCATGCAGGCCGCGCGCGTTGAGCAACCGGTCGGTGAACACATGCCCGCGCTCGGGGTCGCCGCATAGCTGGATCTCATCGATTGCCAGAAAATCAGCGCCGATTCCCGTTGGCATCGCCTCGGTCGTGGCCACCCAATATTGCGTGCGATCGGGCACGATTCGCTCTTCGCCGGTGACCAGCGCCACCACCGACGGCCCACGTTGCGCCACGATCCGGTCATAGACCTCGCGCGCCAGCAGACGCAGCGGCAGCCCGATCACCCCGGTGCGATGCGCCAGCATCCGTTCAATCGCGTAATGGGTTTTGCCGGTATTGGTCGGCCCCAGCACGGCCGTGATCCGCCCGGTTTGCATTGCAAATTCCTGTCGGCCTTAAAGTGCCGTTCCCTGATGCGTCTTTTGCAGACGCGCGATAGCGTCTTTCACATCCTGTTGATGCGGGTTCAAGGCGAAAGACGCCTGATAGGCCTCTAAGGCGCGCGGTGCATCGTCCATTTCCTCAAGCATTGCCCCTAAACCCGCCAATGCCGCCCAATGGCGCGGCTCAAGTTTGAGAACATGGGCGATATCACGGGCCGCAGGGCCATATAGCCCGGCCATGAAATAGGCAGTCGCGCGCCCGTTCCAACCTTCGGCGAAATCGGGGGCGTGATCCGTCAGGGCGGTGAAATGCTCAATCGCGGCATCGGTATCGCCCTCGTCCAGTGCGGTTTCGCCGCGTTTGAGCAGCAAATCCATACTCGGCGAGCCAGAGCGCGACCACGCCCGGCGAATATCGGCCTCGGCGCGCGCCCAGCCCTGTTCGTTGGGATCGGCCAGCTCTTTGAAATAGGGGTCCAGCCCCGCTGTTTCGGAATAGGCGGGGAAAGCCGCCATTGCCGCAAGCGAAGCGCTCAAGCAAAATGCCGTGACGGCATATTTGAAACTGTTTATCCGGTGCCACATAACACTAGAGTAATACAAATGCCGGAAAATGCGAGAGCCCGGTTTTCAAATCTGGAGGATGATGATGAGCGAAGTGATCAACAAGGCGGTCGAAGCGCTGAAAGTGAAACTGCCCGATGGTTTTTCGTCGACTGCGAAATTCGTGATCGAAGATGAAGGCTCGATCATCGTGGATGAAAACGGTGTGCGCGAAGGCGATGACGACGCCGAAGTCGTGATGACTGCAGACCGCGAAACCTTTGAGGGGATGCTGAACGGTGACGTGAACCCGACGGCGGCGTTCATGTCGGGCAAGCTGAAAGTTGACGGCTCGATGGGTCTGGCCATGCAACTTGGTGCGGCCCTCGCCTAATGGAACGTGCCCCCCTGAATGACGCGATTGCACGCGGCCCCGAGGGGGGCGCGGCCTATTGGCTGAAAACCGAAGACGGTCTGCGCATCCGATTTGGCCATTGGCCCGGTCCCGCGCAGCCGCGTGGCACGGTGTTCTTGCTATGCGGACGCACGGAATACGTTGAGAAATACGGCCCCGCTGCGGTCGAATTCGCGGCGCGCGGCTATGCCATGCTGGCGGTGGACTGGCGCGGTCAGGGCTTGGCCGACCGTTTGCTGCCCAACGACCCGATGAAGGGTCATGTTGGCGGCATCATGGATTATCAGCTTGACCTGAAAGCCGTGATCAAAGCCGCGCATGAACTCAACCTGCCGCGCCCGTTTTACTTTGTCGGCCATTCGATGGGCGGCGCGATCGGGCTGCGCGCGCTTCAAAGCACGGACCATCCTTTTGCCGCCGCCGCGTTCTCTGCGCCGATGTGGGGCATTAAAGTGCCCACATTGCTGCATCCGCTGCGCATCATCATCGCGCAACTGTTCGGGGATTCTTTCATGGCCGAGGGTTTCCCGCCGGGCATGAACGCGCAAACCTATGTCTATCGCGACAGTTTTGAGAAAAACCGACTGACCCGCGACCCCGAGATGTGGGCCTGGCTGATTGATCAGGCCGCCAAAGAGCCTGCACTGACGCTGGCCGGGCCGACGGTCCACTGGGTTGCTGAAAGCATCTTGGAATGTGAGGCGCTGGCCGCGCTGCCCTCGCCCGATCTGCCGTGCTATTGCGCGCTTGGGGGCATCGAGAAGATCGTTTACACGCCTTCGGTGCATGACCGGATGGGACGCTGGCCCGGTGCCACATTCGACGTGATCCCCGGTGCCGAGCACGAGCTCATGATGGAAGTGCCCGCCACGCGCGCGCGTTTTTATGATGGCTGCGTGGCGGTGTTTGATGCGGCCGGAGCGGCAGCAGCGATTAAAGCTGAATCTGCGTAAAGCTGTCGCGCAGCGCGGTTGACCACGCCTCGGACATGCGCGCGAAATCGGGATCGCCCGCCTCAAGGCGACGCTGCATCGTGATCTTGCAGTCATTATTCGCAATCACCGCCAGATCCAGCGGCATCCCGACCGACAGGTTCGAGCGCAGCGTCGAATCCATCGACAAAAGCACCGCCTTTTGCGCATCTTCCAGCGAGGTTTCAGATTCAACCACCCGGTCGAGAATCGGCTTGCCGTATTTATGCTCGCCGATTTGCAGGAACGGCGTGTCCTCGGTCGCTTCGATGAAATTGCCCTCGGGGTAGATCAGAAACATCCGCATTTCGCCGCCCGCGCGCTGACCCGCGACGATGATCGAGGCAGAGGTCGAGACCCGCTCCATCTCCATCCGGCTCACGATCTCTTTGCGCACGCCTGCCATCGTGTTGCCGATGATCTCGGCCACCTTAAGCATTGTCGGCGCAAGCATAATCGAGGTTTCGCCCGTCGCATCTGAAGAGCCGATATCTTCGCGCAGCCGCGCCAGCGTGGTTTGCGTCACCGACAGCGACCCCGCCGTCATGATCGCAATCACCCGCTCACCGGGATCTTCGAAGGTGAACATCTTGCGATAGGTCGCAATATTGTCCAGCCCACCATTGGTGCGCGTATCTGACAGCAGAACCATGCCCGCATTCAAAAGCAAGCCGACGCAATAGGTCATAATTTTCCCCTGATCCCCCTGATCAGCGCGACCTTATTGCTGGACTTGCTCAAGAGCAACTGTGACGTTTAGGCGCTCTTCCGATCCGCCTTGGGTGATACCGCGAATTGGCGCGGCCTCATTCGCGTCTAAACCGGACCCCAGACGGATGTAGCGATCATCGGGGCAGCAGCTATTGGCGGCGTCAAAGCCGATCCAGCCCATGCCCTCGATCCAGATTTCCGTCCACGCATGAGCGGCCTCATGGGGCGCCCCATCTTCGGTGGCAAACAGATACCCCGAAACGTATCGGGCCGGCATGTCATGGGCGCGCGCCACGGCAATCAGCGCATGCGCATGATCCTGACACACGCCCTTGCCTTGGGCCAAAGCCTCGGCGGCAGTGGTGTGGGCGTCGGTCGTGCCGGGTTCGTAAGAAATCGCCTCGGACACAGCCGCACTCAGGCGATGCGCACAATCCAGCGTCTCTGTGCAATCCGCCACGGCTTCCGCAGCCAGTTTCGACAACCCCTCGTCGATCCATGTCGCGGTCGTTTCGCGCAAATAGGCCATCGGATGTACCAACTCGCGGTGACCGCGCAACACGCCCGCCGTATCTATCGTTTCGATCTGCCCCCGCACCGTCACGACGACCTCCTCGACCGGAGGGCGCACCGACCAGCTTTCGACCTTATCGCCCGCCCCGTCGCGAAACTCACCGCCGCGGATGCCGCCTTCGACGGCGACATGCCAGTCGATCTCGCGTTGGCCACTAAACCGCGAGGGAAACAGGCGCAGCGATTGCACCGAAGCCCCCATCGCTGTGTCGTAGGAATATGTCGTCACATGATCGACTGTAAGGATCATCGCGCCTCTCCACTCAGGTAGTTGCGCTGCACCAGACCGGTCAGCGCGCCGATATCCTGAATGAAACGCGTCAGGAATTCATGCAACCCTTCGTCGAAAATCTCGGGGACAGGCGTGGCTGACAACGCGGCAACCAAGGCATGTGCGCTTTCTTGTGCCGGGCCAGCGGGCTTGTTGTAATAGGTCGCCAGATTGTCCAGATGGTGCATCGCCTTCTTGGTCGATGACAGCAGCGAGCGCGGGCTCGCCGAGTTGAGGATCAGGAAATCGACGATCTTGGCCGATGTGATTTCGCCACCATAAGCCCAGTGAAACGCCCGATGCGCATTCAGCGCGCGCAACAGCACCCGCCATTGGTAATTATCCAGCCCCGAGCCGACCATCCCGATCGATGGCAATAACACGAAGTACTTCACGTCGATCAGACGCGCGGTGTTGTCGGCCCGCTCTAGCGCGTAGCCCAGGTTCATGAAAAAGAAGCCGTCATTGCGCAGCATCGTGCCATCCATCGAGCCACGCAGCAGCGCCGATTGACGGTTCACCCAGTCGCACAGCTCGCCCAGCTCCATCTCAGAACGCGGCTGACGTTCGATCTGGCGGATCTGCTGGAACGCGGTGTTGAGCGTGTCCCAGACCTGCCCGGTGATCGCCGTGCGAACGATGCGGGCGTTCTCGCGCGCCCGTTCGATGCACGAAATCACCGATGACGGATTGTCGCGATCAAAGAACAGATAGCTTTCGATATTGCGCTGCACCGGGTCGCCGTATTTCGCCCAGAACCCCTCGGCCGTGCCCGAGGCTTGCAGCAGACTTTCCCAGTCCGATCTGTGACCATGCCCCGCAGAGGGCGTCAGCGAAATTCGCGACCCCACTTCCAGCAGTCGCGCCATCGTTTCCGCGCGCTCCATGTAGCGCGCGACCCAAAACAGATTTTCCGCCGTCCGGCTTAGCATGTCATCACTCCGCCAGAACCCAAGTATCTTTGACGCCGCCACCCTGGCTTGAATTCACCACCAGCGAGCCTTCGGTCAGTGCCACGCGCGTTAATCCGCCTGGCATCAGTTCGATTTTATCCCCTACAAGGCAATACGGCCGCAGATCGACATGGCGCGGGGCCACCCCTTCCTCGACGAAAGTCGGGGTGGTGGACAGCGCCAGCGTCGGTTGGGCGATATAATTGTCGGGATCTTCCATGATCTTATGACGGAAAATCTCAATCTGCTCTTTGGTGGATTTCGGCCCTACCAGCATCCCGTAACCGCCCGATCCATGAACCTCCTTGACGACCAGTTCACCAATCTTGTCGAGCACGTATTTCAGATCATCTTCCTTGGCACATTGCCATGTCGGCACGTTTTCCAGAAGCGGCTCTTCGCCCAGATAAAAGCGGATCATTTCCGGCACGAAAGTATAGATCGCCTTGTCATCGGCCACACCGGCACCGGGCGCCGAGGTAATCGTCACCCCGCCCGAGCGATAGACATCCATCAGCCCCGGCACGCCCAGCATGGAATCAGGACGGAAGCACAGCGGATCGAGATAGGCATCATCCAGCCTGCGATAAATCACATCCAGCTTTTGCGGCCCCTCGGTGGTGCGCATCCAGCAGAACCCGCCCTCAACGAACAAATCGGCCCCTTCGACCAGATCCACACCCATCAGATCGGCCAAGAAGGAATGTTCATAATAAGCCGAGTTGAAATGCCCCGGCGTGAGGATCGCGATTGTCGGCTCGCCAGTGCATTTCGCAGGCGCAACCGAGGCCAGAGTGCGCCGCAGCGCCTCGGGGTAGCCCTCGACCGGCTCGATCCGGTTGTCGCGGAAAAGCTGCGGGAACATCCGCATCATGATCTCGCGGTTTTCCAGCATATAGGACACACCCGAGGGCGTGCGGCAGTTGTCTTCAAGGACGTAGAACTGATCACGCCCGGTGCGCACCAGATCAATGCCCACTATATGGCTGTAGATACCGCGCGGCGGCACGAAACCGCTAACAGCACGCTCATAAGCCTCGTTTTGATAGACGAGACGGGCTGGGATGCGTCCGGCGCGCACGATCTCACCGCGGCCATAGACATCGAGCAAAAAGGCATTCAACGCACGGGCACGCTGCTTGATGCCGCGTTCAAGTTTGCGCCACTCCATTTGCGTGAACACGCGGGGAAACATATCGAACGGGATCAATCGATCCGGGTCGCCGCCCTCACCATAAACCGCAAATGTGATCCCGATCCGACGAAACATGGCCTCTGCCTCGGCCTGTTTCATGGCACGTAAATCGGCGGGCATATCGCGGGTCCAGCCATCCAGCGCGCTATAGGGCGCACGCACCTGATCCCCGTCGAACATCTCGTTGAAATACTCTGTCATTGCGATCGCGGCTACTCCTGCTTCCCTACCTCATTTCTAAGGCTAGAGCATCCGCAGGGAAAGGCAATCGCTGCGGTTGTGGTGCGCAATGAGGCGAACGATGCTACATTTGTGGTCCGCTGCCCAAATTTTACGCACCCCTTGCCATTTCCACCCCATCCCCCCTATCTCAAGACCGACAGCCACACCAAGAGGACGCTATGACATTCACGCCCCCCCGCCCTGTTTATGATGCCAATGCAAATTCGGGGGCGTTCGGCGAGCTTCCCGACTGGGATCTGAGCGATCTGTATCCTGCGCCCGACGCGCCCGAACTTGCCGCCGATATGGCGTGGCTGGAAGAAAACTGCGCCGCCTTTGCACGCGATTATCAGGGCAAGCTCGCCGATCTGGATGCGCGCGGCATGGCCGAGTGCATCGCGCGCTATGAGGCGATCGAGGAAAAAGCGGGCCGCGTGATGTCTTATGTCGGGCTGCGCTATTATCAAAACACTGGCGATGGCGCGCGCGTCAAACAGATGGCAGATGCGCAGGACAAGATCACGACATTCACCACGCCGCTCGTGTTTTTCAGCCTTGAATTCAACCGTATCAACGACGCGCATTACGAAGCGGTGTTCGCCGATCCGCAGGTGGCGCGCTACAAGCCCGTCTTCGACCGGATGCGCGCGATGAAACCGCATCAGCTTTCCGATGAGATGGAAAAATTCCTGCACGATCAATCGGTCGTCGGGGCGGCTGCGTGGAACCGCTTGTTTGACGAAACCACCGCCGCGCTGGAATTTGATGTGCTGGGCGAGACCCTTAGCCTTGAGGCCACCACAACACTTCTGTCCGATCACGACCGCGCCAAACGCGAAGCGGCGGCGCAAGCGCTGGCGAAAGTGTTTAGCGAAAATATCCGCACCTTCTCACGTATCCACAACACGCTGGCCAAGGAAAAAGAGATCGAGGATCGCTGGCGCAAGATGCCCACGCCCCAAACGGGTCGCCACCTGTCCAACGATGTCGAACCCGAGGTGGTCGAGGCCCTGCGCAATGCCGTGGTCGCCGCCTATCCGCGCCTCAGCCATCGCTACTACAAACTCAAGGCGAAATGGCTGGGTCTGGACAAGCTGCAAATCTGGGATCGCAACGCGCCGCTGCCGGCCGAAGACCCGCGCGAGATCCAATGGGACGAAGCCAAAGCCACTGTGCTGGATGCCTATGCCGGGTTTGATCCGCGCATGGCCGAGATCGCGCAACCTTTCTTTGATCGCGGCTGGATTGATGCGGGCGTGAAACCGGGTAAGGCTCCGGGTGCGTTCGCCCATCCGACCGTGACCACCGTGCACCCCTATGTGATGCTCAACTACCTTGGCAAACCGCGCGATGTGATGACGCTGGCGCATGAGTTGGGCCACGGCGTGCATCAGGTGTTGGCGGCGAAACAGGGCGAGATGCTGGCCTCAACCCCGCTGACCTTGGCCGAAACTGCCAGCGTCTTTGGCGAGATGCTGACCTTCCGCAAGCTGCTAGCGGGGGCCAAGACGCAAGAGGAACGTAAGACCATGCTCGCGGGCAAGGTCGAGGACATGATCAACACGGTCGTGCGCCAGATCGCGTTTTACGATTTCGAATGCAAGCTGCATGCCGCGCGCGCGGAGGGTGAGCTAACGCCCGAAGATATCAACGCCTTGTGGATGTCGGTGCAGGGTGAATCTTTAGGTCCGGTGTTCGAATTCATGCCCGGATACGAAACCTTCTGGTCCTACATCCCGCATTTCGTCCACTCGCCGTTCTACGTCTACGCCTATGCGTTCGGCGATGGTCTGGTGAACGCACTTTATGCCGCTTACGAGGCCGAACCGCAGGGCTTCCAAGACAAGTATTTCGCGATGCTCGAAGCGGGCGGATCCATGCATCACAAGGAACTGCTCGCCCCCTTCGGGCTGGATGCCACCGACCCCGCGTTCTGGGACAAGGGCCTGTCGATGATCGAGGGCTTTATCGACGAGCTGGAGGCGATGGAGGGCTGATGCACCCTCTCAGCCGACCAGACAGGGCCTCCATCCTGAGCGCGATGGAGGCCTATCTTGCAGGTGATCGCCCTGCACATATGGGCGAACATTTCCACTGGCATATCCGGCATCCAGATACGGGCTATCCACTGCCTTTGAAAGCGATTTGGGCACTGGCAACAACTGGCATCAATACAGACTTCACCAATTCCTTAAGGCTACGTGAACAACTAGCTGGCCTCGGATTTAACTGCGTTGAATTGGATGGTTCAACTCCAACAGTTCAATTTGGCTGCCTCTTTCCCGAAGAACAGACTTATTCCGAGGGCGAAGAACAGAGCGTTGTTGTAAATAGATACGAACGCGATCCCAAGGCCCGTACGGCATGCCTGACCTACTTCTACGAAAAACGTGGTCGCACTGCTTGCGAAGCTTGTGGCCTTGATTTTGCTGATCGTTACGGCGAATTGGGCGCAGGTTTTATCCATGTTCATCATAAGGTGCCGCTTGCTACACGCGGAGAAAGCTACACACTAGACCCGCGTGAAGATCTCGTTCCTCTTTGTCCCAATTGCCACGCGATGATTCATCGCCTTCCTAAAGGACAGGATACGGTCAAGGACTTGCGCGACAAGCTCCTTCCGAGCAGCAAGTAGCGTACTCAAAAATCCTACTCCCTTCGACAAACAAACAAAAGCCGCGCGAGTCCCCTCTCGCGCGGCTTTCTGATACCGGTCTGCTTCCCCGTCAGACCAGCATGTCTTCGACCTCGTAGCGGGTCAGGCGCGGATGGCTGAGGCGACCGAACTCGCGCAAATGCGAGATTTGCGGAAAAACGCCGGTGAACAGCTGCAACATGCGCGCATCGATCATCCGCTCTGCCCCCTCGCCGGGGTGATAGCTTTCTACCTCAAGCCCGCCGACCTTCAGCGAGCCTTGGGTTTCCAGAACCAGATGATAAACGCTAACCGGCGAGGCTGGCTGCACCTCGATGACGCTGACGCCGTCGATAAAGCCCGAGATCGGCACATAGGCCTGCTCGTTCCCCATGCGTCCACGCAAGCGCGCGTCGCGCAACCCGATGCGGGCATGTGGACCCAGCACTAGATCGGGCATCGGGCGCGCGTGACCGAACGCCTCGGCAGCGACTCGGATCAGTTTCGCGCCCCCCTCAGCCCCCGCCGGAAACATCGTCATAGAGCCGATCCACGTGACCGTTTCGACGCGCCCCTCGGCGGTGTGCACGCGCATGCCCGGCACGAGATCTTCGATGGCCACGGGGCCTTCCTCGGTGGCCAGAACAGAGCCGCGCGCCATGGCCGAGAAGGCCTCTTCAAACAGCGGAATCGCGGGGGCGATGCGGGTTTCGTCTTCGATCATGCCGCCTTCGCCCAGCCACATCGTCGAGTAGCGCCGCGTCAGCGCCGACGCCTTGAGCGTGCGTTTGGGACTAGGTGGCGTAGCGCGCAAAACCCGCGCGGGTGCCTGTGAGACATGCGAATCGGATGTCGTGTGAGCGGGGGACAACCCCGCCACCGAACGGTGGGTATTCCTCATGCGAGCAGCCTTCCGGTCTGTTCACATCTGCGACGGCCCCCACCGGATGCAGTGTGTCAAAGGATAATGACCACCCCCAGCGCAGCCGTCAAATTTCAGCGTAAATTGTCGCCCGGCAGGCGTGCAATGCACCCACCCATCCCCGTATCGTTTCAAACCACGGGACGCGCGGCCACAGTCTTGCCACAATCCAAGACGAATCACCCCGCGCCCCGGGGCAGGCCGGGACGCGGGGATATTTGGGACGAAAGTGGCAGCCTTCGTCCCGATTCCTCTCAACAGCGCACACGGATGTGTCACCACAAACCCCGTGCAGGCCGGAAAGGAAACTCTGAACCCTTAAGACGCCGCGACGCGGCGGGCTGGGGCAATTTCGTGCTCGCTACGGCGTTCAGACAGCGATTTACGCGCGCCGCGGGCGAAGGGCATTTGCACCTCTGTCACGGCGGCTTGGCGTAGTACAGATTTGATCCAGCGGCTTTGGGTCGTTTTACGGCTCATGATGTGCTCCTGCCTCAGGTTGCGGTTCCGGTTTCTCCGGTTTCATCCTTTATGGCGGGGCTTTGCGGCCAGCTTTGGGCGGCGAAAGAAGTTTTTTCACGACGCACGAGCGCGAAATGAGGCAAGCGCGATTGTTTCAATATCCCGCGCAATCAAGTGTTTTCGTCGCGATTGCGCCGCGAGACACCCAAAGTGAGGCTATTCAAAGGCGCAGATTCACCGCTTTCTTGCCGCAATCACAGACGAATCGCAGACAGCAACCGTCCGTAATCTGCCTCACCGGCATGGGTCGTGCGCCGATACGAGAAAAACAACTCGGGTTCGCTATAGGTGCAGCGCCGGATCCACTCAGCCGATCCGACCCCGGCATCACGAAGACGCTGCAGGCTGAAACTTGGCAAATCGAA
Source organism: Thioclava indica (assembly GCF_000714545.1). Classification (GTDB taxonomy): domain Bacteria; phylum Pseudomonadota; class Alphaproteobacteria; order Rhodobacterales; family Rhodobacteraceae; genus Thioclava; species Thioclava indica. The sequence continues at coordinate 30,153 of NZ_AUNB01000012.1, read as the reverse complement.
ATGCGCCTTGCCGCCCGGCCCGCCGGAAAAGAAGCGGCTATAGGCGGGGTCTTCGACGATGAACCGTTCCATGAATTCCTCGCCCACCTCGTAGGCTTGCTGCGAAATACAAGGGCCGATCACGGCGGTGATATTCTCGCGCTGTGCGCCAAGGCGTTCCATCGCATCCAGCGTATTTTCCAAAACGCCCTCCAGCGCGCCGCGCCAACCGGCATGGGCGGCACCGATGACCCCCGCCTTGGCATCGGCAAACAATACCGGCTGGCAATCAGCCGTAAGCACCGAAATTGCCAACCCTGGCGTGGCGGTCACGATCGCATCCGCCTCGGCTTGGGTCTCGGGTGGCGCGTCAATGGTTAACACATCGGGCGAATGCACTTGATGCACGCCCACAAGCGCATCGGGGGACACGCCCAGCGCACAGGCCGCGCGGGCGCGATTGGTGCGCACGGCTTCGGCCTGATCCGACGAACCGGGGCCGCAATTCAGCCCCCAGAAGATGCCCGATGACGCCCCGCCCTTTCGCGTGAAAAACCCGTGCTGCAGGCCGCTCAGCGCAGGGGCTGTCAGGATTTCAAGCGTCGTTTCCATCGCATTTCCTTGCCAATCAGGGCGCATCAAAACCCGGCGGCAGCGCCGCAGCTTGCGGCACAATCGCCAGCGTTTGGAATAGGTGACCCATTTCCGCCGGATGGGTCAAGCGGCGATGCGCGGCGATATGGGCCTCAAGGGCTTGGCCGGTCATCGCTTGCGCCAAAGTTTGCGCACGCGCGGTAATCCCCAGACGTTCAAGCAGCACGCCTTGCGCGGTCATCGCGCTTGGCTGCGCCCCTGCTGCGCGGGCGGCCTGAGCGAGCGGTTCGAAATCGACATGGGCGGTCAGATCGGCCTCGCCGGGGGTGGCAAAGGGATCGACGGGCTGATGGGCGCGCAGGGCTTGGAACGTATCGCCCAAGCTGTGCCAATTGCCGTAATCAATCAGGATTGCCGCGCCGCCATGGGCTGCGATCCGCGTTCCCAGATCGCTAGCAAATGCCACGGCAGGCGCGCAGGTTTCCACGACATCGCCGGGTTTGGTGTCGCCGATGCGCCCCTCAAGCGCGGCCAGCCGTGTCGGTGGCGCAAGGCCTGCCAGCAACGCGCCATCTGGTGCAAGCCCGACTTGGCGTTCTGACCAACCCGCTTCGACACGCTGAAACTGCCGGATCGGCAGCGCGTCGAGAAATTCATTCGCGACCAGAAACACCGGTTGATCGGGCAGCGCGGCAAGGCTGTCATGCCACGTCACCTCATGCCCCGCCAATGTCTGACGCTGGATGTCGCGCAGGGTTTGCGAGGCTTCGATCAGATGGATCTGCGCCGCCGCGAGCATCCCCGGAACAGCCCGCATCGCGCGCACCATATCGGCCATCAATGTGCCGCGCCCCGGCCCGGCCTCGGCCAGCGTGAACGGCGTTGGGCGCCCCTGATCGACCCAAGCCTGCGCCAAGGCCAGCCCGATCATCTCGCCAAACATCTGGCTGATCTCGGGCGCGGTGATGAAATCGCCAGCAGTCCCGAACGGATCGCGCGTGGCGTAGTAGCCATGCGCGGGATGCAGCAGACAGGCCCCCATATAGCGGTCCAGCCGCATCGGGCCCTCGGCAGCGATCTGCCCCCCCAGAAGCCGCCCGAGCGGGGTCATAGCGCCTTGGGCGCACGCATCGCGCGGATGATAAAGAACAGCCCGACCAAGATCATCGGGATCGACAGCACCTGCCCCATCGTCAGCCCTAGCCCATCGGTGAAGCGGATCACATGGCCATAGGGGTTTCCAAGGGTGACGAATTGCGGATCGCCTTGGCGGAATAGTTCGACGAACGCGCGCGCGCTGCCGTAGCCCGTCAGGAAAATTCCAAGGCTCAGACCGGGGCGTTTCAGCGAGCGGGCAAAGCGCATCATCCCCCACAGGATCAGGCCCAGAACAAGGCCCTCGAGCCCCGCCTCATACAATTGCGAGGGATGGCGGGCGCAGGTTCCGTCGACCTGCCCGGCAAGCCCCAGACAGGTTTGCGCCGCCTCACCCGGAAAGATCACGCCCCAAGGCACATCGGTCGGGCGGCCCCACAGCTCGGGCTTGATGAAATTCGCGATCCGCCCCAGAAACAGCCCGATTGGCGCGACCAAAGCCATCGCATCAGCCAGTTGCAGCTTAGGCACATCATGGCGGCGCGCGAACCACCAACCCGCCACCAGCGTGCCCAGAAACCCGCCGTGAAACGACATGCCGCCCTGCCAGACCTTAAGCACATCAAGTGGATGCGCGAGATACCACGCCGGTTCATAAAACAGCACAAAGCCCAGACGCCCGCCCAGCACCACGCCCAAAATCACCGCCGTCAGCAGGTCTTCGACCTTGCCCGGTGCCATCGGGGCTGCGTTGTTTGGCCACAAACCGGGGCGCTTCATCAGCGCCACGATGATCCGCCAGCCCAGCACCAGCCCCGTGATATAGGCCAGCGCATACCAGCGGATCGGCAGGCCCACGAACGGGATGGTCAACGCGACCGGATCGAATTGCGGAAAGGGAATGGCAAGGGGCAGCAATGCGGTCTCCTCGGGATGATGCGCGGCGAGAAAGCCTTGCCGCGTGCGGGAAGTCAACCTTGCACCCCGGCCTCGCGCGGCCCATATAGGCCTTAACCGATTACGTTCACGCGAGGGGATGCCCATGCAACCGCCAAACAAGATTTTCGACGAAATGTCCAAGCTGATGACCAACGCGATGGGCGTGGCCCAAGGTGCCAAGGACGAGGCCGAAACCGCGATGAAATCGTGGATGGACCGCTGGCTGGCGGATCGTGATTTCGTCACCCGCGAAGAATTCGACGCGGTGCGCGCGATGGCGCAAAAAGCGCGCGAGGAAAACGAGGCGCTTAAGGCGCGGCTTGATGCGATGGAAGGGGCGAAAAAGCCCGCCGCGAAAAAGGCCAAACCTGACGCGTAAAGCGGTCTGCGAGATTGAAGCAAAAAGGTCGCTCGTGTCGAGAGCGGCCTTTTTCACATTCCAAACGGCACCGCGCGCCTTAACAGCGCTGGACCGAGACCGTCTGCCAGATCAGATTGGCCGGTGCTTGGGATTCCATGAAGGCAATGTCATAGGCGTCGCGGCCCACAACAATCACGGCCATCGCATCAGCGCTGCACATGCCGGTCGCATCAACAAGATGCCAAGCGCCGTCCAACCAAACCTCGGCCACCGCGTGGAAATCCTGCGGCGTCACATCAGGCCCATAGGCCGAGACCGCGCGCGCCGGAATTTGCGCCGCGCGCACCATCGTGCACAGCAAATGCGCATAATCGCGACATACGCCCTGACGCCCTGCGAAGGTCTCAAGCACATTGGTGTCGGAATCCGAACTGCCCGGAACATAGGACAAATTCGACTCGATCCAGTCGCGAATGGCGGCGACCTTGCTGCCCCCTTCCAGATGGCCAAACCGTTTGTTCACGAAAGAAATGAACTTGTCGGACTGGCAATAGCGCGAGGGGCGCAAATAGGGCGCGGCCTCGGCTGTGATCTCATGCAGGGGCATCGCGCGCAAACCATGCAGCGACACGGGATCGCGCGTAACGTCAATCTCTGCATGATACTGCAACCACATTTCGTTTCCCGGCACCCGCGCCCAGATACGTTCCCCGACATCGCTATCGGCAGCGATGCGAAACACCTCGGAATATCCGAGATTCATCGTTGCGTTGCTGATGCGTTGCCCGGGAATTTGCGCCGCCTCGACCGCCAGCGCGACCGTGTTCGGGCAGGGAAAGCTGTAATGCATCTGAACATCGATCAAAAAGCGCATGGCTGTCCCTGTTCTCGTCTCGTTGGATAGGCAATCGGCGAACGGTCGGAAAGGTTCCACACTATCGTGAAACGTCCCGAGTCAGGGCAGTGTAACGGCCATGTTTAGCCGATTACACCGCGCGCGCCGCCGGTTTGCCCGCGATCCATCAGCAATTGATCAAGGATTACGCAGGCCATCATCGCCTCGGCTACGGGCACGGCGCGGATACCAACGCAAGGGTCGTGACGGCCCTTGGTGATCACCTCAACCTCTTCGCCCCGCGTGTTGACCGAGCGGCGCGGCGTCAGGATCGAGCTGGTCGGTTTAACGGCAAACCGCACGGTGATCGGCTGGCCGGTGGTGATGCCGCCCAAGATACCGCCCGCGTGGTTGGACAGGTATTCCACCCCATCGGGCCCCATCACCATCTCATCGGCATTGTCCACGCCCGTCAGCGCCGCTGCGGCCATGCCCTCGCCAATCTCAACGCCTTTGACGGCGTTGATCGACATCATCGCAGCGGCCAGTTCGGTGTCCATCTTGGCGTAAACCGGCGCGCCGAGGCCGGCCGGGCAGCCCTCGGCCACGACCTCAATCGCGGCGCCGACAGAATTTTGCCCCTTGCGGATCGCGGCGAGGTAATCGGCCCATTCATCAACCGCGAGTGCGTCGGGAAGGAAGAACGGGTTTTGCAGGATCTGCTCGCGATCAAAGCGGGCGCGGTTGATCTGCTTGGCCCCCATCTGCACCATGTAGCCGTAGATTTTCAGATCGGGCACCAGTTGCGCCAGCGCGGCCTGCGCCACGCCCCCCGCCGCCACCCGTGCCGCGGTTTCGCGCGCGCTGGAACGCCCGCCGCCGCGATAATCGCGCACGCCGTATTTCTGGTGATAGGTGATGTCGGCATGGCCGGGGCGGAACTGCTGCGCGATCTCGCCGTAATCCTTGGATCGCTGATTGGTGTTCTCGATCACCACCTGGATCGGCGTGCCAGTTGTGCGCCCCTCAAACGTGCCAGACAGGATGCGCACCGCGTCAGGTTCCTTGCGCTGCGTGGTCTCTTTGCTTTGGCCGGGACGGCGGCGATCCAGAAACTGCTGGATGAATGCCTCGTCGATCGCGATGCCGGGCGGGCAGCCATCAACCGTCGCGCCAAGGGCAGGCCCGTGGCTTTCGCCCCAAGTGGTGACGCGGAACAGGTGACCAAAGCTGTTGAACGACATAGGCGTGCAGCCTCCTCAGGGATTTCGACCTTTGGCTTAGCAATTCGGCCGCCCCGAGGCAACGCGGATGCAATGACGCGCAAAGGGCAGACACCACGTAAAGACAATCAAACCGAAAGGCTGCCAGATAGTCGTGCATCTTTACGACGCCCGACGGATCTTGCGCAAGGCGCTTGCAAGCTGGGCCTGCGGCGCGCCCGCGCGATGCTGCCCGCGTTACTGCCCTTGTGCGGCATGTCAGCCCTGCCGCTGGATAGGGCGGGCGGGATTACCGACGACAACTTCGCCTGGCGCGACATCTCTGGTCACCACGCTTCCGGCCCCAACAACAGCCCCTTCACCGATTGTGACACCGGCAAGGATGATCGCGCCGCCCCCGATCCAGGCACGCTTTGCGATGCGCACGGGCAGGGCGCGCTCCAGCCCCTCGACGCTGCGCTTTATCGGGTCGTGATGATGCTCCGCGCAGTAGATCTGAACATTGGGGCCCAGCATACACTGATCGCCTATGGTGACACGCGCGCAGTCAAGAATGGTGCAGCCCGCGTTCAGATAGACCTGATCGCCCAGCGCGATATTGATGCCATAGGCGCAGTGAAACGGCGCCTCGACGATCGCGTTCTCCGCGTTCAGTAGCTGTTTCAGTTTCGGCGCAATCGCTCCGCGATCTTCAGGTGGCAAGCTATTGTGCTGATATACCGCCGCCCGCGCCGTGGTCCTAAGCGCCTCAAGCTCCGCATCAAGACAGCAATACCATTCGCCGGCCGCCATTTTCGCCCGCTCTGTCCGCATTATCGCCCCCTCCGGCATCCCCGCTTTGAGAATCCTATACCCCGCCGCAGCACCTCTTGCACTGCCAGCCCTTCCATCCTAGGATCCGCCCCACCTCGGGGTGCCGGTGAAAACCGGCTGAGATGCGACACGCGCGAACCCGTTGAACCTGAACCGGTTAAGACCGGCGGAGGGAAGGTAGTCGGATATTCCGGCCCCACTCCGCCCGGCAAGCCCTTGGAGTGAGACATGAAATCCACCCTGATGCTTGCGGGAGCCCTGAGCCTGATCGCCACTTTGGCGGTTGCGCAGGACAAGCCCGTACTCACAGTTTACGCGCCTGATTATTTCACCAGCGAATGGGGTCCCGGCCCTGCGATTGAAAAGGGGTTCGAGGCGACCTGCGGATGCGATCTAAAATTCGTCGCAGGCGATGTGCTGCCCCGCGTGATGCTGGAAGGCGACAAAACCTCGGCCGATGTGGTGATCGGGCTCAATACCGATGTCACCGCCAAAGCGCGCGCCACCGGCCTGTTTGCGCCCCATAACGAGGACACCTCGGATCTGAGCATGCCGGTGAAATGGGACGATCCGGTTTTTCTGCCCTTCGATTGGTCCGATCTGGCCTTTGTCTATGACAAGACCAAGCTGAAAAACCCGCCTCATAGCTTTGCCGAGCTGCTGGATGCCCCCGATGATGCCTATAAGATCGTGATCGAAGACCCGCGCAGCTCCGCAGCCGGGTTGTCGCTGCTGCTGTGGGTCAAGGCGATCTATGGCGATCAGGCGCAGGCCGCTTGGGAAAAACTCGCGCCGAAAATCCTGACCGTGACGCCCGGCTGGTCCGAGGCTTACGGGATGTTCACCGATGGCGAGGCCGATATGGTGCTAAGCTACGTCACCTCGCCCGCCTATCACATCATCGCCGAGGACGATGACAGCAAGGTCGCCGCGATCTTCCCCGAAGGGCATTATTTCACGCCCGAACTGGCGGCCCAACTCAAGACGTCGAAACACCCGAAACTGGCGCAAGAGTTCATGGATTACATCCTGAGCCCCGAGTTTCAAAAAATGATCGTCACGGCGAACTGGTCCTTCCCGGCCAAGCTGCCCCATGATCAACTGCCCGAGGTGTTCCAAGACCTGCCGATGCCCGAAAAGACCCTTTATACACCCGAAGACGAGGCCGAAAAACTGCGCGGCCCCGCGCTCGAAGAATGGCAGCGCGCGCTCGCGAAATAGCCCCGGCGGCGGTTGCGGGCGCGGTTCTGGCCGCGCTCGTGATCGGCACGCTGGTGGCCGTGGCGATCCGCGCAGGCGGATTAAGCGGGTTGCGCACCAGCGATCTGGCCGCGATCCGCTTTACGCTGTGGCAGGCGGCGCTGTCGGCGTTGCTGTCTTGCGCGCTGGCGATCCCGGTGGCGCGCGCGCTGCATCGTCGCCGCTTTGCCGGGCGCGATCTGCTGATCTCGCTGATGGGCGCGCCCTTTATCCTGCCGGTGATCGTGGCCGTGTTCGGTTTGATCGCGGTGTTCGGTCGGCGCGGGTTCATCAACGCAGCGCTGGCACATTTCGGGATCGAGCCGCTCTCGATTTACGGCGCGCAAGGCGTGATCACGGCGCATGTGTTCTTCAACCTGCCACTGGCCACGCGGATGATCCTGCATGGCTGGCAGGCGATTCCGTCCGAGCGCTTCCGCCTTGCCGCCAGCCTTGGATTTGGTCCCACCCAAACCGCGCGGCAGCTGGAACGCCCGATGCTGCGTGCCGTTCTGCCCGGTGCGTTTCTCGCGATTTTTCTGGTGTGTCTGACATCGTTTGCGGTCGCGCTGACGCTGGGCGGCGGGCCGCGCGCGACCACGGTGGAACTCGCGATCTATCAGGCGTTCCGCTTCGATTTCGACATGGGCCGCGCGGCCAGCCTCGCGCTGGTGCAGGTCGCGATTTCGGTCACCGCCCTGCTAATCGCCGCGCGCGTCACGCTTCCCGCCAGCTTTGGCGCGGGCCACGACCGGAGCTTCGCGCCGATTGCGCAACTCTCGGGCGGTGCCGCGCATACCGCGTTGGACGTAGCCGCGATCACTCTTGCCGCCGCCTTTCTACTCACCCCGATCGGGGCAGTTTTCGCCCGAGGGCTGCCCGCGCTGAGCAACCTGCCACCGATGATCTGGAGCGCCACCGCGACCTCGCTGATCATTGCGCTGGCCTCGACGATTGCAACGCTGATCGTCGCGCTGCCCCTCGCGCTGGCCGCGACCCGTCACCGCTGGGCAGAGATCACGGCGATGCTGCCGATGACCGCCTCGGCGCTGGTGATGGGCACGGGGGCATTCCTGATCGCACGGCCTTTCATCAACCCCACCAGCCTCGCCCTGCCGATGGTTTTGCTGACCAATGCCGCGCTGTCGGTGCCCTTTGCCACCCGCATCCTGCTGCCCGAAATTCGCACGCTTCGGGCGGATTACGACCGGCTCGCGTCCTCGCTGGACTTGCGCGGGATCGCCCGATTGCGCCTGCTGACGCTGCCCCGTCTTGCCCGCCCCTTGGGGTTTTCAGCCGGGCTGGCGGCGGCGTTTTCAATGGGCGATCTGGGCGTAATCACGCTGTTTTCCGATGGCCAGACCCGCACCCTGCCGCTGGCGTTGTTCCAACTAATGGGATCATATCGCATGGATCAGGCGGCGGGCGCGGCAAGTCTGCTGCTGATCCTCACCTTCGCGCTGTTCTGGGCGCTCGACCGATTGGGGCATTATGCTGACCCTCGATAACCTCATAATTGAACAAGGCGATTTTCGCCTCAGCGCCGATCTAACCATTCCTGCCGGGGCGCGTGTCGCCGTGATCGGCCCCTCAGGCGCTGGCAAATCCACGCTGCTTTCGGTGATTGCGGGGTTCTTTGCCGCCACGCAGGGCCGCGTTTTGTGGCGCGGCGAGGACATCACCCAAACCGATCCCGGTGCGCGCCCGCTCTCGATCCTGTTTCAGGATCAAAACCTGTTCCCCCATCTCAGCGTCACACGCAATCTCGCGCTGGGGCTGAACCCCGCTGGCAAGGTCGCGGCAACAGACCGCACCCGTATCGAAACCGCGCTGATCCGGGCGGGGCTGGAGGGAATGGGTGCGCGCAAACCCGGCCAGTTATCGGGCGGTCAGCAAAGCCGTGCGGCACTGGCGCGGGCCCTATTGCGTGCGCGTCCGATGCTGCTGCTCGATGAACCCTTCGCCGCGTTAGGTCCGGCATTGAAGGCGGAAATGCTTGGGCTGGTGGCGCAGATCGCGCGGGAACAAGGCACCACGGTCTTGATGGTCAGCCACGATCCCGAGGATGCGCGCGCGCTGTGTCCACAAACCGTTCTGGTGGCCGATGGCGTGGCGCTGCCGCCCCAAGACACGCAAAGCCTGCTTGATCACCCGCCCCCCAGCCTGCGCGCCTATCTGGGCGCGTGAGCAAAGGCGCGCCGCTTATTCAGGCTGGTTATCCAGCAAAGCGCGGCGCGATTCCGAGGCAAACTCGCGCCGCCACAGCATCGCAGTGGTAAACACCGTCGTGGCGATCAGCGCCAGCGGCCCCAGCAACCACGCCAGCGTCGCCAGCGCGAAATAAACCGAGCGCAGCCCGCGATTGAAGCTTTTGGCGGCATTGATATTGATCTGCGCGGCCTGATCCGCGCGTGGATAGGCCAGCGGATCGTCGGGATCATTGGGCACCGCCGCCATCGCAATCGCGGCGTAAGAAAACAGCCGATGCGACCAGACGAATTTCAAAAACGCATTGGCGCCAAATAACACGGCGGTCAGAATCCGCGCCTCCCACAACAGCGCCGGCCCCTGCGCAAAAGCAAAGTCGCTTGCGATATCGGTCAATGGCTTGGGGTTGGCCAGCAGGGCCAGCCCGCCGCCAATCGCGATCAAAGCAGTCGAGGCGAAAAATGTCGTCGACTGGCGCAGCCCATCCACCATCGCGCTGTCAAAAATGCGCGGTTGGCGCGTCACCAACTGGCGCATCCATTCGCGGCGATAGCTTTCCATCAACTTCCCCATTGAGGGGCGGTGGGCGGGCGAGTGCTCGGTCAGCCAGCCAATCGCCAGCCAGCAGATAACCAGCACGACAAGCGCGATCAAATCGAGCGGGGCAAACGGGCCAAAGAGACTGTTTTCTGTCATGCTCTCTGTTAGCGTGAGAGGAGTTGACTTGTCACGCGCCAGAATTGGTTATAATTTCTGACCAAAGGGGAGGAGACGCCATGCAAATGCCGAGACCCGATGCCGGTTTGCTTGCCAATAAGGCGCAGATCGTGGCGCGCCTGCGCGAGGTTTTGCCGCGCGATGCTGTGATCGACGATCCCGCCGAGACGCGCGCCTATGAATGCGATGCGCTTTCGGCCTATCGCTGTCAGCCGCTGGCCGTGATCTTGCCGCGCACCACCGCCGAGGTCTCCGCCTCGCTGAAGCTATTGCATGAACTTGGCGTGCCGGTCGTGCCGCGCGGGGCGGGCACGTCGCTGGCGGGGGGCTCGATGCCGCAAGCCGATTCGGTGGTGCTAGGGCTGGCGCGCATGAATGGCGTGCTGGAAACCGATTACGACAACCGCTTTATCCGCGTGCAAGCCGGGCGCACCAATCTGTCGGTCACCGGTGCCGTGGAAAGCGATGGCTGGTTCTACGCCCCCGACCCGTCCAGCCAGTTGGCCTGCGCGATCTCGGGCAATATCGCGATGAATTCCGGCGGCGCGCATTGTCTGAAATACGGCGTGACGACGAATAATCTGCTGGGCGCGACGATGGTCACGATGCAAGGCGAGGTGCTTGAGATCGGCGGCGCATACCTCGATTCCGCCGGTCTTGACCTGCTGGGGCTGATCTGCGGTTCGGAGGGGCAGTTGGGTGTCGTCACCGAAGCGACGCTGAAAATCCTGCCCAAGCCCGAAGGCGCGCGCCCGGTGTTGATCGGCTATTCCTCCAACGAAATCGCGGGCGCTTGTGTCGCCGACATCATTCGCGCCGGGATCTTGCCGGTCGCGATCGAGTTCATGGACCGCCCCTGCATCCGCGCAACCGAGGCGTTCTGTCATGCAGGCTACCCAGATTGCGAGGCGTTGCTGATCGTAGAATGCGAAGGCTCGAAAGCCGAAATCGACGAACAGATCGGCATGATCCGCCAGATCGCCATGCGCCACGATCCGGTAGAATTCCGCGAGGCTGCCTCGGCGGATGAGGCCGCGCGGATCTGGCTGGGGCGCAAATCGGCCTTTGGCGCGATGGGCCAGATCAACGATTACATGTGTCTCGATGGCACAATCCCGGTCAACGAACTGCCCTTCGTGCTGCGCCGGATCGAGGAGCTATCGCAGGACTACGGCCTTGATGTCGCCAATGTGTTTCACGCGGGCGATGGCAATATGCACCCGCTGATCCTGTATAACGCCAACGAGGCGGGCCAGCAGGAACTGTGCGAGCAGTTAGGGGCCGAGATCCTCAAGCTCTGTGTCGAAGTCGGCGGCTGTTTGACCGGCGAGCATGGCGTGGGCATCGAAAAGCGCGACCTGATGAGCGTGCAATTCGCCCCTGCCGATCTTGAGGCGCAGCTGCGCGTCAAGGATGTGTTCGACCCGAAATGGCTGCTGAACCCGGCCAAGGTGTTTCCGCTTGGCATGACCGAAAGCCGGCGCGTCAGCTAGGGGCGCTGCCCAGGAATATTTCGAGAATTTGGAAGGCAGGCTTCATGAAAGTTGAAAGCGAGGCACAACTGGCCGAGGCGGTACGCGAAGCGACCGGGCCCCTCATGGTGCGCGGAGGGGGCACGCGGCCCGTAGGGCGGTGTGTTGGCGAGGCGCTTGAAGTCGCGATCTCGGGGATTTCGCTTTACGAACCGGGCGCTTTGACGATGGTGGTCGGCGCAGGCACGCCCCTGGCCGAGGTCGAGGCCGCTTTGGCCGCCGAGGGGCAGCGTCTGCCGTTCGAGCCCGGCCAATGGGGCGCGGTTCTAGGTGCGCCGGGGCAAAGCACAATCGGCGGCGTGGTAGCGGCCAACGTGTCAGGCCCGCGCCGCGTGCAGGCGGGCGCGTGTCGCGACTCGCTGATCGGGGTGCGGTTTGTCGATGGGCGCGGCGATGTCATCAAGAATGGCGGGCGCGTGATGAAGAATGTTACCGGCTACGATCTGGCGAAACTGATGGCTGGAAGCTGGGGCACTTTGGGCGTTCTGAGCGAGGTCGCATTCAAGCTGCTGCCCGCCGCACCAACGCAAGCCACAGTGGTTGTCGATCTGCCCGCCGGGGCGGCGCAGGTGGCTCTGGCGGCGGCGCTTGGCTCGCCCTTTGATGTGTCTGGCGCGGGCTGGGTTCCGGGCGTCGGCGCGGTGGTGCGTGTCGAAGGCTTGGCGCAATCGGTGCAGTATCGCGCCGAGAAGCTGGCCTCCCTACTTGCGCCCTTCGGTGAAACGCGGATTGAGCAGGACGGCTCGGGTGCGATCTGGGCGAATCTGCGCGATTTGACTCCGTTTGTGGGCAAAACGGGCGATCTTTGGCGGCTGTCGGTCAAGCCATCAGAAGCTGCAGATATCATCGCGCGTTTGGGCGGCGAGGTGATGCTCGATTGGGGCGGCGGGTTGATCTGGGTTCTATTGCCCGAGGGCAGCGATGCCCGCGCGCTGGCAGCCCCCTATAGCGGCCACGCCACCTTGATGCGCGGTGTAACTGCAGCGGTGTTTGAACCCGAGCCAGCACCCGTTGCCGCCCTCTCAGCTGGGTTGCGCGCACAGTTCGACCCGCGCGGCATTTTGAACCCCGGAAGGATGCTCTGATGCAGACGAATTTCACCGAGGCACAGCTGAAAGATCCGGGCATTGCGCATGCCAATGATATTCTGCGCGCCTGTGTGCATTGCGGCTTTTGCACCGCGACTTGTCCGTCTTATCAGGTGCTTGGCGACGAGTTGGACAGCCCGCGCGGGCGGATTTATCTGATTAAGGATATGCTCGAAAGCGGGCGTGCGGCCGATGAAAAGACCGTCAAACATCTGGATCGCTGCCTAAGCTGTCTTGCCTGCATGACCACCTGCCCGTCGGGCGTGAATTACATGCATCTCATTGATCACGCCCGCGTTCATGTCGAGAAAACCTACAAGCGCCCGCTGATGGATCGAATGCTGCGCTGGACGCTGGCCAAGATCGTGCCCTATCCGGGGCGCTTCCGGTTGGCGATGGGCGGGGCAAAGCTGGCGCGCCCTTTTGCGCGGTTTTTGCCCGACAAACGCCTGCGCGCAATGATCGCGATGGCGCCGAAGTCGATCCCGCCCGTGTCGCGAAATGACGATCCGCAGGTGTTTGCCCCGATCGGCGCTAAGAAATACCGCGTGGCACTGCAAATCGGCTGTGCGCAGCGTGCTCTGAATACCGATATCAACGATGCCACGATCCGGCTGTTGCGCCGACTTGGTTGCGAGGTGGTGGTGCCCAAGGATCTGGGGTGTTGCGGCGCGCTCAGCCATCACATGGGCCGCGAAACCGAGGCCCATGCCCAAGCCGCCCGCAACATCCGCGCCTATCTGGGCGAGGGTGATCTGGACGCGGTGATCATCAACACCTCGGGCTGCGGCACGACGGTGAAAGACTACGGCCATATGTTTCGCGATACCCCGATGGCCGAACAAGCTGCACAGGTTTCCAAGCTCGCTTTCGACATTTCCGAATTTCTCGAAAAAATCGGAATTCCTGAAGCCAATGGAAATATGCGTGTCGCTTATCATGCGGCCTGCTCGCTACAGCACGGCCAGCAGATCAAATCTGCCCCTAAAGATTTGCTGAAACGCGCCGGGTTTGAGGTGGTCGAACCTACCGACAGCCATCTGTGCTGCGGCTCTGCGGGCACCTATAACCTATTGCAGCCCGAAATCTCGGACGAGCTGAAGCGGCGCAAAGTTGCGACCCTTGAGGCGAAATCTCCGCAGGTGATCGCTGCGGGCAATATCGGCTGCATGGTGCAGATCGGCGGCGGCACGGATGTGCCTGTGGTGCATACGGTCGAGTTGCTTGATTGGGCGCTAGGCGGGCCGAAACCACCCGCTCTGATCGGGTAACTTCGCGCGAACCGTGCCACAGTTCAGCCCCATTCGCGCGATATCCATTGGCCAACACACTAGCGGAGTCCTCGAATGCGGCTGATCGCCTTTCTCATTGCCCTGATCGGGTTGGCGCTGCCCGCGCTGGCCGATCAGCCCTTGCAGGCACTTGAGACGGGGGATGCGTCGCGCGGCTGGGAGGCTGTGGGCAAGCTGGATCTGGGTCATGGCGGTTTTTGCACCGGCACGTTGATTGCGCCTGATCTGGTGCTGACGGCGGCGCATTGCCTGTTTGACAAACGCACCGGCGCGATGATCGACGCCGACAGCATGGAGTTTCTGGCGGGCTGGCGCAGCGGGCGCGCGCTGGCCTATCGCAAGGTGAAACGCGCAATCGCGCACCCGTCCTATCGCTATGACGGGCCGCATCGTTTATCGCGATCTTCGTTTGATCTTGCGCTGGTGGAACTGACGCAACCCGTGCGCCTGCCGCAACTGCGCCTATTTGAACTCGATCAATCACCGCCAACCCGCAACGAAAATGTCGGCGTTCTTTCCTACGCCAAAGGCCGCTCCGAAGCACCATCGCTGCAACGCGCCTGTCGCGTCATTGAGCGCGAGAATAACACCCTCGTGCTAAGCTGCTCGGTCGATTTCGGGTCGTCAGGCGCGCCGGTTTTCACGTTGGATAACGGCGTGCCGCGCATCGTTTCCGTCATCTCCGCTAAGGCCGAGATCGGGCGCGAAAAGGTCTCGGTTGGGGCTTTGGTGCGTGGTGTCGCGGATCTGCGCGCAGATCTCTCGTCACGCGAAACCCCTGACGGCACGAATGAAATCCGCGTCAAAGGCGCAAAATTCCTGCGCCCCTGATAGGAGACCCCGATGCATCCCCGAAACTTACTCCGCATGATTTTGCCCTTGGTGCTTGGCATGACGCTGCTCGCCCCGCTCGCATCCGCGCAAAGCGGGCTGGATTCGCTGTCGCGGCGCTCTGACCTGTTTGGCTGGGAGGCTGTGGGCAAGGTCCACATCGGGAAAACCGGCTATTGCACGGGCGTGTTAATTACGCCCGATCTGGTGCTGACAGCCGGGCACTGCATCTTTGATCGCGGCGCGAAAAAGCCGCATGATCCGTCCGAGCTGACCTTTTTGGCGGGGCAAACAGGCGACCATAATATCGCCGCGCGTCCGGTCGCACGCATGATCGCTGATCCGCAATACGCGCCCTACGCGCCAGTTTCGCCGCAGACAGTCCGCCACGACGTCGCCTTACTGCAACTTGCGACGCCGATTCCCAGTTCGATCGCCGCATGGTTTCGGGTCGGAACGGCAGGGGGCAAGGGCGCGCAGGTAAGCGTGGTGTCCTATGCGCGCGGGCGTGCGGACACGCTGTCTTGGCAGCGCGATTGCACGGTATTCGGCCATGCGCAGGGACTGATCGGCTTTGATTGCGACGTCGATCATGGCTCTTCTGGCGCGCCGGTTTTTGACCGCACGGGTGTCTCGGCCGGGCAGCGCGCGCAGATCGTTTCGCTTGTATCATCTGGCGAACGCTCGAACGGGAAAGTGCGGGCCTATGGTATGGAACTGCCAAGCATCGTGGCGCAGCTCAAAGCCAATTTACGCTCGGGTCGCGGCGTGATCGAGGGCAAAGCAGCCCCCACGCAAAGCGCGCGTATGCTCAAGCCAAATCAGCGCAGCGCACCCGAAACTGGCAAGCCGCGCATCTTGAACGGCGGTAGCTCGGGCGCGAAATTCCTGCGTCCTTGACGGGCGCGTCCCCCTCTTGAATTGGCAAATCACCATCCCCAAATCTGCTTTATCGAGATGCCATAACGGGTCTCGAGTTGGAAACTGCCCGGCCCGGAAGGGCGGGCGATTAACATCGCTCAAGAGAGGATGATGATATGCGAAACTTTGACCTATCTCCGCTGTATCGTGCCACTGTCGGCTTTGACCGTGTGGCGGATCTGATGGATCGTGCGCTGACCAGTGATGTCGCGCAGCCGACTTACCCGCCCTATAATATCGAGAAGATCGACGAAAACTCCTATCGGATTTCCGTGGCTGTTGCCGGGTTTGGCAGCGACGAGCTGGGCGTCGAGATGAAGGAAGGCGGCTTGGTCGTAACGGGCCGCAAATCCGAGGATGACACCCGCAGCTACCTGCATCGCGGCATCGCAACCCGCGCGTTTGAACGTCGCTTTGCGCTGGCCGACCATGTGAAAGTCACCGGCGCGAGCCATGAAAACGGCATGCTGCATATTGATCTGGTGCGCGAAGTGCCCGAGGCACTGAAACCCCGCCGGATCGAGATTGCAGGACCGAAAAAGACCGGTGCCGAACAGGTCGAAACCGTCGAGGCATAAGCCCGACTGTTGATCAGAACGCAGGCGCGGGGGCACCCTCCCGCGCCTTTTTGCTGCGCTTAGCCCAGCCCTGCGCAAAGCAAAACGCCCGAAGTTTCCCCCGGGCGTTTTCCAAAGTCTCGACGAAGGGCGATCAGCCCTTTTTCAAGCAGCGATTGCCCAGCGTTTCCGCAATCTGCACCGCGTTCAACGCCGCTCCCTTGCGCAGGTTGTCAGACACGCACCAGATGTTGAGGCCGTTCTCAATCGTGGAATCCTGACGGATGCGCGAAATGAAGGTCGCAAAATCGCCGACACATTCGATCGGGGTGATATAGCCACCGTCCTCGCGCTTATCGACCACCATGATGCCGGGCGCTTCACGCAGGATGTCGCGCGCTTCGTCTTCGTCCAGAAACTCTTCGAACTCGATGTTGATGGCCTCGGAGTGACCGACAAACACTGGCACGCGCACGCAGGTCGCGGTCAGCTTGATCGACTTGTCGATGATCTTTTTGGTCTCGGCGACCATTTTCCACTCTTCTTTGGTGGAGCCATCATCAAGGAAAACATCGATATGCGGGATCACGTTGAAGGCGATCTGCTTGGGATAAACTTTGGGTTCGACCTCTTGGCCGGGCACATACATGCCCTTGGTCTGGTTCCACAGTTCGTCAATCGCTTCTTTGCCAGAGCCGGAAACCGACTGATAGGTCGACACCACAACGCGCTTGATACGCGCACGATCATGCAGCGGTTTCAGCGCGACAACCATCTGCGCGGTCGAGCAGTTCGGGTTGGCGATGATGTTTTTCTTGTTGTAACCATCCACCGCCTCGGGGTTCACCTCTGGCACAACCAACGGCACGTCCGCGTCATAGCGATAAAGCGAGCTGTTATCGATCACCACACAGCCCGATTTTGCTGCGATCGGCGCATATTTCTTGGTCGCATCCGAACCGATTGCGAACAGCGCGATATCCCAGCCGGTGAAATCAAACCCGTCAAGGTCCTTGGTCTTGAGTGTCTTGTCGCCAAAGCTGACCTCAGTGCCCAGCGAGCGACGCGACGCAAGCGCGACGATCTCATCAACCGGGAACTGGCGCTCAGCCAGAATGTTCAGCATTTCGCGGCCCACATTACCCGTGGCACCGGCGACGACGACTCTATAGCCCATCAGGACCTCCTTGCCCAAAAAGAACAAGGGCGCACATAGCGCCTTCGACCGGAAAATAAAAGGGTTATGGCGCAGATCAGTTGCGAATGATGCGTGAATCCTGCGCGATCAGATCGCCCACCAGCGCGGCCTCGGCGGCGAAATCATGGGGCACCTTGTCGGCGCTACGAGATCCCGACAGCGACAGCGAGGCGAAGAAATCAAACCCGTATAGATCAAGCCGCGCCAGATCTGATCGCGCCAGCATATCGATCAACATCACGCCCGTTGTGGGCTGCGCGCCAAGGCGGGACTTGAGGTCTTCGTAATCGGCGAGCGGATGCATATAAAACCCGTCGCTTTGCGCGCTTTGCCAGTCCAGACGCTTGCGTTTATGGCTCATCCACAGGATGCGACCCGGCTTGATGCGCGCACGATCCACAGCCGGCAGCGAGGTCGCCAGCGCCAGCCAGTCCGTGCGCGTGCCGTGGCTTTGCGCACTTGGCATCGGGGCGCGGTTAATGCGGATCACCACGTCATGGGCGTCGATCTCTGCCCCCGCATCGCCCGCAGCCAGCGCGCGCGCATTGCCCACCAGTGCCACCGACTTTCCCGCCAGATCGCCCAGAAACTCCGCTGGCGACACCGAAAGTGCGGCTAGCGGAGCTTCACGCCGCAAGCTGCGCGCGATCAAAAAGCCAAACCGCGTCACGCCAACATCTCGCGATAGATCGCAACCAATGCGGCAGCCTCGCCTTCAATGCGGAAATCCGTCTCGGCGCGCGCACGGGCGGCCTGTTTGGCCGCAGCCAGACGCGTGGGATTATCTAGAAACGGCGCGGCAGCCTGTGCCAGCGCTGCGGGATCATCCGCATCCACCAGCGCGCCAGTTTCATCCGTCACGATTTCCTCGAACGCCCCCACGCGGGTCGCCACCACCGGCACGCCACACGCCATCGCCTCAATCGGCGTCAGACCAAAGCCTTCCCAGCGCTGCGGCGCAATATAAAGGTCCAGCACGCGATACCAGTCGGCCATTTTGTCGACGCTCACTTCGGGCAGAAACAGAATGCGATCCGCCAGCCCCGCCTTGGCGACGCGCGCCTTTAACTCTTCAAGAAACGTGCCATGTTCGCCCACCGCACGCCCCATCACCAACCCGGTGACACCGGGGCGCGACGACAGCGCCTCAATCATCGCATCGACGAAAGCATCCGTGCCCTTTTGTGCGCGAATACGCCCGTAACAGCCCACCAGCAGCCCCTCGACCGGCAAGCCCAACTTAGCGCGCAACGCCGCGCGATCCGGCGCGGGCGTGAAGCTGTCAGTGTCGATGCCGTGCAGAATGACGTCACAATCTCGCTTTAGATAAGACGCCGTGCGCTGCGACGTTGCCACCACCCGATCCATCTTGCCAATCAGCCATTTCGTGTAGCCGCTATGCTGCCGCTGGCTGGCCGAGGTGAACAACAGCTTCAGCCGCATCCGCAAGACATCACGCAAAAACAGCCCCAGCAACATCTCGGTATTGCGCCGCGCATGCCAAACCCGTTGGCGGCGCGGCAGAAACGGCAGACGCCACAGTGCTACATGCGGCAGATGCGCAGGCAGGCCTGGCCCGGTCGCCACAATCCCGATCTCGCGCGACTGAATGGGCACCAGCCGCACCACGGTGGCGGTGACGCCCGACAGGCGGCGTTTGAGGTTGGGGGCGATCACATCAATCTGGGTCATGTGCTTGCTTCTAATTCAGACCGTCGCCCGTGTCGCGGGTGAAAACGTAAAAGCCCAGACCGACAACCAGCGGCGCTAAGAAAAACGTAAACAGCAGACCATAGGCGGTCGCGGGCGCGAAATGCGCCGATGCGACATCAAACACCGGACGCGAGGCAAACTGCATCGCCGCCACCCCCATGATCGAGAACATATTGTGCAGCGTCACGCCGCGCCCCGTCAGATGGGGCGGATAAAACGTGCGCCCATGCGCCATGATCACCGGGAAAGACGCGCCGAAAAACCCGACCAGCGCCAGCATCATGGTCGCAAGCCACAGCGATTGCGCGCTCCATAAAACCAGCGCCGCAAGCGCTACGGCCAACACCGTATTGCCCAGCAAGATCACCCGCTTATGGCTGCCGAAAATGCGATCCGCCGGGCCATAGGCGAAATTGCCCGCGATCATCGCAAACCCCATCACCAGCGTCACCCGGCCAATCACATGCGCATCCGCGCCAAACACATCCGCCAGATACGGCCCCGCCCAGACCCCGCGAATACCTGCCGCCGCTGCGTAATTCGCCATCGTGAGCGGAAGCAACATCCAGAACCCCGGCAGTTTCAAGACATCGAGCGCCGAGCCGCGCTTGGTGCCAACGGGCTGCACAATACGCTCGGGATCGCGGGCAAAAACCAAGATCAGGATCGCAACCAGCAGCGTCACCCCTGCAAGCACCCACAGCGTGGGCCGCCAGCCAAAGGTCGCCACCGCCGAGGCCAAAGGCGCGGCCCCGGCCAGATTGCCCAAGCTCCCCACCCCCATCATCGAGGCGGCCAGCGTGCCAAACAACGCGGGATTGAAAACGCGCGCAAAGATGAAATAGCTGCCCACAAGGATCGGTCCGCAGCCCATTCCGATCAACACCATCGCCACATGAATGCCCATCGGCCCCTGCGCCATTGCAAAGGCCATGGCTCCGCCACCGCCGCCCAGCGCCAACGTCCAGCCCACCGTGCGACGCGGCCCGATCCGGTCCAGCGCCTCGCCCACCGGGATCTGCACCAGCGCAAACGCGCCATACCAAAGCCCCAACGACACCGCCAAATCCCCCGCCGTCACACCAATCTGATCGTGCAGAACCGGGGTCAACACGGCCAGACAGGTCCGGTAAAACTGGCTCAGCAGATAGGCTGCGACCAGAGAGGCGATAGACAGGCGCATGCTGGCTCCGGGGCGAAAACTCGCGCCAAGCTGCAAGATGGTGCGGATAAGCACAAGGGGCGGCCTTGCCAAGGCGCGCGCGGGCTTACAGGATAGGGCAAACCACCTGACAGGAGCCTCGCGCGATGGAGTTGACCCGACTGATGCTGCGCCTCTATTTCGGCGATGCGATGCTGGGGCCAGGCAAGGCGCGCCTGCTTGAGGCGATCGCCTCTGAGGGCTCGATCTCGGCCGCGGGGCGCGCGATGGGCATGAGCTATAAACGCGCCTGGTCTTTGGTCGATGAGATGAACAGCGCCTTTCGCGCGCCCTTGGTCGACAGTGTGCGCGGCGGCCCACAAGGCGGTGGCGCGGCGCTGACCGAAACGGGCGAGACCGTGCTGTCGACCTATCGCGCACTAGAAGCCAAAGTCGCGCAAACCGGTGCGGCCGAGATCGCGGCGCTTGGGGCGCTTGTCGCCCCGCCAAAGGCATGATCCGGGCAGATCTGCGCCGATTTCGGGAAAACAGCGCCATTCTTCCCATTGCCATCGCGCGCGCACCGTCCCACCCTGAACCCGCTTAAACCGGAGGAATCCCATGCGTATCACACTCGTCGCCGCATTGCTTTTGGGCGCGACACCCGCCCTTGCCGACACGATTGAGGCCCCCGCCACGATCCGCGCCGTAACGCTGTTTCCACGCGGGGCCCAAGTGGTGCGCGATGTCACGCTGAAACTGCCCGAGGGACAGCACGAAGTGCTGGTGCCCGGGTTGCCCGAGGGCACGGATATCTCGACCCTGCGGGTCATGGGCGAGGGCGTGCAGATCGGCGCAGTCAGCCTGATTGACGGGCGCACCCCGGCGCTGACCAACACCGACAGCGCGCAAATCAAGGACGCGCGGGCGCGTCTGGATCAAGCAACTGAGGCGCTTGCCAATGGCCAAGATCAGGTCGCCACGATCCGCGCCAAGGCGCAGGCGGCGCAAGATCAAATCGACTTCCTCAAAGGCGCTGGCACGCAAGTCAGTGATCCCGCGCAACTTCAAGCCATGGCGCAGATGGTGGGCGACCAGATCCTTGCCATCTCCGAGCGCGCGATTGCAGCGCAGGCCGATGCACGCCGCGCCGAATCTGCGTTAAAACCGCTACAAGAGGCGGTGAAACAGGCGCAGGCGGCGTTGGATGCCTTGCAAAATCCGGCGCAAAATCATGACGTGCTGCGCGCGATGGTTCAGGGATCTGGCACCCTCACGATCACCTCTTATGCGGGCAATGCGGGTTGGCAACCGAGCTATGATCTGCGCCTTGATGGGGCCAACAACACGCTGGACATGGAGCGGTTCGTGTCGGTTCATCAAGCCACGGGCGAGGATTGGAGCAACGTCGATCTGACGCTCTCCACGGCGCGCCCCGGCGGGCAATCTGCGCCCGCACCGGTTTATCCGCGCCTTGCGCGCATCGGACCTCCGATGGTCGCAAAGCCGCTTAGCAAAAATCTCGCGCGCGCAGATTCGGGGATGGCCGCGCCGGCTCCGATGATGGCCGAAGCCGCGTTGAGTGACACTGCCGCGCTGCAAATGCAGGGCGAGACCGTGACCTATCATTACCCGACAGCCGTTGATCTGCGCGATGGCGTCGATGATTTGCGCCTGAAACTGGATGCCAAAAAGATTCCCGTTAATGTTCTCGCCGAGGCTGTGCCGCTCAGCGATCCGCAGGCCTACCGCGTCGCCGAAGGCACAAATGACACGGGCGAAATTTTGCTGCCCGGCCCGGCCAATCTGTTTGCCGATGGCGCGATGGTGGGGCAAACGCAACTGCCGATGGTGGCTGCGGGCGACAAGCTGCGCCTTGGCTTTGGCGCGATCGAGGGGATTCGCCTGAGCCGCACCATGCCCGACACCACCGAGGGCGATCGCGGCCTCATTTCCAAGTCGAACGAGCGGCGCGAAGTGGTGCAAATCGACGTCAAGAACCTGACCAATCGCGACTGGCCGATGCGCGTGATTGACCGCGTGCCCTATTCCGAACAGGACGATCTGAAAATCTCATACAAGTTCAGCGAGCAGCCCAGCGCGAACAATTACGACGACAAACGCGGCGTGCTGGCCTGGAGGTTTGACTTGCCCGCCGGACAAGAGAAACAGATCCGCACCGAGACCACGTTGAGCTGGCCGACAGACCAAATCCTGCGCTAACGGCAGTTAGGCAGCGGGTCGCAGTTGCGGCAACACGAACCGGCGCGAGATCGAAAGGTCTTGCGCCGCTTCCGTGGCATTGCCACGCGTTTCTTTCGTCTCAAACACTGGCCGCCCCGGAAACGGCGCGCGATAGCGTAGCACCAACTCTCCAAGGCTTGGTCCGATCTCATCCAACGCGATCATGAACCGGTTTGAGGGCCATTCATGCACGCCCAAACGCCCATCCGACCCGCCCGCACGCAGCACCAAACCCGTGCGGCGCAATCGCATTTGCAGATCAATCCATCCCTCGGCCAGATCAAGCGCCTCTTGCAGCCCCGCCATTTCGGGCATTGGAACAGCTTGAAAATCATCCTCGGGCTCAGCCGCAGGGGCCAAACCGATACGCAAGGCGCGCCGGATCACCTCGGCGGGAGAGGCGTCAAACGCATGCGCCTCCTGATCGATCAAAGCGATCAAATCAAGGGGGAGGCGCATGGAAACGAGTCGGGTATGTGTCATGTCCCCAGTCTGGCCCACGCTTACTTAACACCGCGTGAACGCGCGCCAGATTTGGTGACAATCAGATCGTTTCAAACCGATCTGTCGCCGAGTCGTACTGCTCAAGCAAGCCTTCGCTGATGTCATGGCGCAGCCCGTGCAGCGTCATGCGGTCGTCATCCAGCGCCTCGCGTACGAAGGGAAACGTCATCAGGTTTTCAAGGCTGACCTTGACGGCTTCACGCTCCAGCTCGGTCACCGGATCTGCGGGGTTGCGTTCCGTTACGCGCTCATAGCCGGGACGCAACAGGTTCAGCCACGCCCCGGTAAACGAGGTTTTTTCCTCAAGCTCTGGCGCCTGACCCGAACACATCGCATGACAGCCCTCCACGCCGCCGCAACTGGAATGTCCCAGCACAATCATATGTGCAACACGCAGGTTTTTGACGGCATATTCCACCGCCGCCGACGTTCCGTGGTGATCGCCATCGGGGGTGAACTGCGGCACCAGATTGGCGATGTTGCGATGGATGAAAAACTCGCCCTGATCCGCGCCAAACATCGACGTCACATGCACCCGCGAGTCACAGCATGCGATGATCATCGAGCGCGGGCGCTGCCCCTCTTCGGCCAAGCGGCGATACCACGCGCGGTTTTCGGTATAGGACGTGGCGTGCCAGCCCCGATAGCGTCCCACCAGATAGCTTGGCAGCGGTTTGGCGTGCTCTCTCATTGAATCCTCGCATCGTTTGCCATGTCACTTTGGTGCAGATAGCCCGCCCAGCGATGGAATTCGAGCAATTTTCAATATCGCATAACCCTTTCTTGAGACCTTCTTGCCAAACTGCCCGCACTGGTGGGGACCAGCAGATCAATTGGCTCAAAGGGGTTTTGGGGTGGCACAGGTATCGCGGTTCACATGTAACGAGGCAAGCGCACTCGATCCCGCACGCATTGTCGTGATTTATGCGCAGCTTGGCGAGGTGGCGGCAGAGCACGTTATTTCAGCAGCGATGGAGGACATTGCCCAGCATATTGTCGCCGTCGAGAAGGCCGCGAAAGCGCATCAATACGCCAAGATGGTCGCAGAACTGGATGCGATGGTTACGCTGGCGGAACAGATCGGGCTTAGCTCGTTGGTGCAGGTCGCGCGGGATCTGCAAGCCTGCATTGAGGCGCGCGATCATATTGCGCAAGCGGCGGTTCTGGCGCGGCTGATGCGGCTTGCAGATCGTTCGCTCACCGAGGTGTGGGATTTGGGCGATCTGCGACTTTGATCCCTTGCGGGTGCGGCTGGGGGCGCTAATCTGCGCAAGCCAGCCAGCCCCAAGGAGCCGCAATGCCCGCCGATTTTTCCTTTCTCGCCGAACGTTCTGCAATGTGTTTTGCCGATAGCGCCAAAGACGCGCGCCCGTTGATACTGGTCGCGCCCGACGCGCTGGAATCGAAACTGGCATCACTGCCTCAAGCGCAGGCCGAATTCGTGCGCGCGCAAGGATTTGGCGCGGCCGCGGGCAGCGTGGCGCTGTTGCCCGGCGCATCCGGCGTTGAAGGCGCGTTGCTGGGTTTGGGCGATGCTCAGGCCCGCGAGAGGACGCGCTTTACCCTTTCGCTTGCGGCCACGGCATTGCCCGAGGGCGCGTGGCAATTGCAGGGTGACCTCACACCGGACGCCTTGCACGATGCCGCTTTGGGCTGGCTCCTCGCGGGTTACCGCTTTGCCCGCTACGCCCCCGATGCCGCGCCCAAGGCCCGGCTGGTCTGCCCCGACGGGCTGGATCGCGCGCGTCTAGAGGCAATGGCTGCGGGCGAGGCTTTCTCCCGCGATCTGATCAACACCCCCGCATCTGACATGGGTCCCGATGAGCTAGAGGCCGCGACACGCCTGCTTGCAAAACGCCATAACGCGCAGGTCTCGACGATATCAGGCGATGACCTGCTGGCGCAAAACTTCCCGATGATCCACGCCGTGGGGCGCGCCTCACCGCGCACTCCGCGCCTGATTGATCTGCGCTGGGGCGAGAGTGGGCCGACACTGACGCTGGTTGGCAAGGGCGTGTGTTTTGACACCGGCGGGCTGAACCTGAAACCGGGTGCGTCGATGGGATTGATGAAAAAGGACATGGGCGGCGCGGCCACGGTGCTGGGACTGGCCCATATGATCATGCAAACCGGGGCAAAGCTGCGCCTGCGCGTGCTGATACCGGCGGTGGAAAATTCGGTATCCGGTGACAGTTTCCGCCCCGGCGATATCCTGACATCGCGCAAAGGTCTTAGCGTTGAGGTCAATAATACCGATGCCGAAGGGCGCTTGGTGCTGGCCGATGCCCTCGCCTTGGCGGATGAAGAAAGCCCCGACCTGCTCATCTGCATGGCAACCTTGACGGGCGCGGCGCGGGTCGCCCTTGGCCCCGATTTGCCGCCCTTTTACACGGATGACGACGCGCTCGCGACGGCCCTCTCCAACGCCGCACAAGCTGCTGGCGATCCTCTGTGGCGCATGCCATTCTGGGCGCCTTATGAGCCCAAAATCGAACCCGGCATCGCCGATCTCGACAATGCACCCTCGGGCGGCATGGCGGGCTCGATCACGGCAGCCTTATTCCTGCGCCGCTTTGTCACCCGAACCCCGCGGTTCGCGCATTTCGACATCTATGGCTGGCAACCAGCCCCCGCGCCCGCGCGCCCGAAGGGTGGTGTTGGCCAAGGCGCTCGCGCAATCCTCACCGCCCTGCCCGAGGTCTTGCTATGAGCGATCGCCGCCGCCTGCCCTTCTCGGGAACCATCGCCTTGGACACCCTGCGCGACCGCGTCAAAGCCAAACACTACACCCAAGGCACACCCGCCAGCATCTGCACCCCGACCGCAGATCTTTGCCCAAACCCCGGCGCCCAACGCGACAGACAAGTGCTGTTTGGCGCGGCAGTCACCGTCATTGAGGCGAACGAAACGCATAGCTTTGTGCAAGCCGAGTGGGACGACTATTGCGGCTGGATCACAAACGCCGCTCTTGGCCCCAAAACAACGCCCACCCATATCGTGACCGCGCCCGCCACGCATCTCTACCGCGAAGCCTCGATCAAGCGGGGCGAGGTGATGGCACTTTCACTGGGCGCACGGCTGACCGTGACGGGTGACCCCCCCGAGTTCTTGATCACCGCGCAGGGCTTTGTGCCGCGCCAACACGCGACACCACTGGACGCCCCGCTCACCGACCCCGTCACCGTGGCCGAGGCGCTGCTAGGCACGCCCTACCTCTGGGGCGGCAATTCGCGCAACGGGATCGACTGCTCGGGGCTGGTGCAAATTGGCTACGCGCTTTGCGGCCAATCGGTGCCCGGCGACAGCGATATGCAATGGCACGAACTGGGCGAGCCGCTGCCCGAAGACGCGCTCCTACAACGCGGCGATCTGATCTTTTGGAAAGGCCATGTCGCGATGGTCACGGACCCCGAGACCCTGATCCACGCCAACGGTCACACCATGAGCGTCGCCTATGAGCCGATCAAAGCCTGCCTCGCACGAATAGCCGCAAGCGGCGACAGTCCCTATCTGGGCTGCAAACGCCCCGCCCTTTCATCTAGCCAATAAATACTCCCGCCGGAGGCTCCGGCAGCAGACACACCCACGATCATCGGTTAGTCGACCGAACGGATCAGCTTGCGGTCCAACTCGCGTAGCACCACGCGCAGATCTCCGCCACGTTTCAACACCTGCCCCTGCGGCCCGATCACCGCATACATCCCCTGACGGTTGCGCAAGGCAGGACGTTTTTCGATGCGGTAAAGCGGCGTCTCGGCAGCGCGCCGAAAAATCGAAAACACCGCCACTTCGCGCAGAAAACTCATCGCGTAATCGCGCCATTCTCCCGCCGCGACCGCACGCCCGTAAAGCGACAGGATCACATTCAGCTCGCCACGATCAAAGGCAACCTGCGGCTCGGCAGGGCGTGGCGGAAAAGGGGTGGGCGGTTGCACCGTCATATCCCGATGGTATCGCGGCGCGCGCACAAATCAAGACCGCTGCAAACTGTCGCAGCGTTTAACGGCACGACGCCCGAGACGCGCCGCGAAAAGGCCTTGGATTTGCCCAAAATCGCACCCGTTCCCGCCCCTTTTGCGCGCAATAAAGGGCATAGCGGAAAACGCTGACAGTTTCGGCGGTGCGGTTAACAGCCCCCACTCAGTTCGCACCGTCGAAACGCTTTACTCCGCAACCAAAGCCCCGACTAAAATGGTCGGGGCTTTCGTTTTCATGATCGTTCCGTGATTGCGCTTTTGGCCCATAAACGGCAGGTTGCGCCAAATCACCGGAGCACCGAAATGACCCGATCTGTCCTGACTGCCTCATTTTGCCTGTCGCTGGCCCTCATCCTGACGGCCTCGATGGCGCCTGCCAAGGATGTGGCGAAAGACCCAACCGTGCGCGCGCGCATGGAGTTGATGGACCGCCTCGGCCAGAATCTTAAAATCGTAGGCGATATGGCGACCAAGAAAGCGCCGTTTGACGCAACCGCAGCGGCGGCCGCGACCAGTGCGTTACGCGAAGATGCCGCGAAGGTCACCGACGCCTTCGCAGAGCCCGCTACGGACCCCGCTTCCAAGGCCCTGCCCCGCCTTTGGGATTATGAGGGCGAGTTCTGGCAAAAGACGCGCCGCTTGCAAAAGGCCGCCGATGGGATGGACCCGTCCAGCGCGGGTGGGCTGGCCGATGGGCTGAACGCTTTGGGCGCATCGTGCAAGGATTGCCACGGGCGCTTTAAGGCAGACTAGCCCCCGCAGCCATAGCTGCCGGGGGGTCGCAGCGCCTTAGCCGCAGTCGATATTGTAGACATTTCCACGCGAATCAAGGCGGAACACCACGCGCTGCGGGTTGTAGACCTGATCTTCCACGCCGCGCCATTCCACGATTCGCATCGGCTTGGTGATGCCCAGCGTCTGGATCTGCGCCGCTGGCTGGCCAAGCACCGAAACATAATTGACCGCGCCGCAAGTGTCAGGCTCGCGCTCTTGCAAGCCGCCTGCCGTAACGGTGGTCTGTGGGGTCAAATAGGGCGTGGGCACAGCCGCAGCTTGGTCTGGGGTTTGCTCAACCGGGCCTGCGGGGTCACACGCCGCAAGCGCCAGCACCGACAACAACACAACAGGCAAAGCGGAAAATCTGGTCAACATATCACACCCTTTATTGCATTCACCCACGCATTCGCGCAGGTTCTTGACCTGTTTATACCTTGAGGAGACGCCCATGAGAACCCGTGCCGCAGTCGCATTGGAAGCCGGAAAGCCGCTTGAAATCATGGAGGTGGAACTCGACCCGCCGAAAGCAGGCGAAGTTCTGATCGAAATCAAGGCCACTGGCATTTGCCACACTGACGAATTCACCCGCTCGGGCGACGACCCCGAGGGACTGTTTCCCTGCATCCTCGGCCATGAAGGCGCGGGCGTGGTGCTGGAAGTGGGCGAGGGCGTGACCACGCTCAAACCCGGCGATCATGTCATTCCGCTTTACACGCCGGAATGTCGCGAATGCCCGTCCTGCCTGTCGGGCAAAACCAACCTCTGCACCGCGATCCGGGGCACGCAGGGCCAAGGCCTGATGCCCGATGGCACGACGCGCTTTCATATGCTCGATGGCACGCCGCTGTTTCACTACATGGGCTGCTCGACCTTCGCCAATCACACGGTCATGCCCGAAATCGCGCTGGCTAAAGTGCGTGAGGATGCGCCCTTCGACAAGATTTGTTACATCGGCTGCGGCGTCACCACCGGCATCGGCGCGGTGATCAACACCGCAGGCGTCGAGATCGGGTCCACGGCGGCAGTGTTCGGCCTAGGCGGGATCGGCTTGAACGTGATCCAGGGGCTGCGCATGGCCGGGGCCGACATGATCATCGGCGTCGATCTGAACGACGACAAAGAGGAAATGGCGCGCAAGTTCGGCCTGACCCATTTCGTGAACCCGTCAAAGATCAAGGGCACCGTTGTCGAGGAAATCGTCAACCTGACCAAGAAGGGCGCCGATCAGATCGGTGGCGTGGATTACAGCTTTGACGCGACGGGCAACACCAAGGTGATGCGCGATGCGCTGGAATGTAGCCATCGCGGCTGGGGCGTTTCGGTGATTATTGGCGTGGCTCCGGCGGGCGCGGAAATTTCGACGCGACCGTTCCAGCTTGTGACAGGACGCGTCTGGAAAGGCACGGCCTTTGGCGGCGCGAAAGGGCGCACCGATGTGCCGAAATTCGTTGACTGGTATATGGATGGCAAGATCGAGATCGACCCGATGATCACCCACACCATGCCGCTCGAAAAGATCAACGAGGCGTTCGATCTGATGCATGCGGGCGAATCAATCCGCTCGGTCGTGATCTATTAAAAACGGGTCGGGCGGCGTGGCGCTAAGCCGCGCGCCGCCCCCGCCCTTCGATCATCCAAGCCCCAAGCGTCAGCAGCGCCGCCAGTAGCAGCCATGCCCAAGCGGGCAGAACAGGCTGCACGCGAATATCGGTCGTGGTGCGCGCGCCGCGCGGGGTAATACCGATCCAGCCCCGCCCCGAAGTCGCACGTCCCGCCGCCATTTTGTGGATGCGCGGGATGCCCTCTTCCAGACGCGTCACAGCCCCACCCGAGGCCGCAATCGCCTTGGCCATCGGCTCACCGCTCGCGATGGTCTGTTCGAACTCGCGCGGGCTAGCGGGTCCCATCGCAACGACGCGCTCCAGATCGCCATCCTTGAGCGTATAAAGCCCCGGCCCCGGCGCGGTCCAACGCGCAGTGAACCGCCCCGGCGCGGTTTGGCTCAGCGGTACGTCTTGGGTCGTGCCATCGGGCAGCGTTACGCTCGCAGGAGGCACATCATCTTTCATCGAGCGGCGAACGATCGTCATCGACAGCGCGCCGGGGTCGATCTCGGCGTAAAGCGCCTCTTCCTCCAGCTCGGGTTCCTTCATCTCCCAATGGGCGATCCGGCGCAGCAATTCGAGCTGTGGCCCGCCACCATCATAGCCGCGATCCCACAGCCACGCCTGATCGGACGCGAGCAGCGCCACGCGCCCCTTGCCCTCACGCGAGAGAACCAGCAGCGGCTTGCCCTCCGCGCCCGACATCACGACTTCGCCCTTGGGATCGCTCAACTCGATCTGGCGCAGCCAATGGCCCCAATGGGGGGCTTT
>NZ_AUNB01000011.1 GCF_000714545.1 Thioclava indica | reverse complement strand
CCCCTGCCGTATGGGAGGCGATCTCACCACCACTCCGCGGTACTTGGTCGGCGCCGTCCGACCTCTTACCAGCGGCGCGCAATTGACGCTGAAGCCCCTGGAGTTCTCCAATCAATCCTTGAAGCGCAGAGCCGCGCGCGGCGGTATTCCGAGCCAGGCCGAGGAACGCGCGTCGCATATCATCGACGTGATGTGCGCTGCCCTCTCTCTCCGCATTCCGGTCTGCAACCAGCAAACAAACGGCGGCCTTCTCTGAGCCGAGGCAGTCGACCTGCCTCTGCCAGAGGCCCGCTGGGATACCCCGAACTTGAGCCCAGTCCTTCGCCGCAGCAGAGATCGTGCGCCAATCTGGTGGCGCGCCTAGAGGGGCGTATATCTTCACCGCGTCTTCGAAGCCGGGGCTGGCGAGAATGCAGAACTGCGCAGGGGTCAGCCGAAGTTCGGGTTGCCTACCGCTACTTCTTTTTGAATATGCTTTTATACTTTCCCTGGGTGCGACATCCGCGTCGCACCGGTCGGACATTTCCACTGCCACAGGCGCCTCGGCGAGTGTCTCGATCAACGCCTCCAAAGCGTCGGCGATCTCCTTCAACCGTGCGTAACGCCAGATGCGGGAAGGGCGACGAGATGGCAGGATCACTTCCGCGGCCTCTTCGGCGGAGGCGTCCCCGGAGGTGCGAACCCGTTCTAGCAGTTTGGGGATATGAAGGCGCAGGCGCTTGGCCTCTTCCTTCTCGAAGCAGGCCTTCCGCGCGGCGGTTTCGATCTCGCGAGCCCGGTCCACGAGCGGGGCGAGGTTGATGCCGAAAGCATAGCGGATGACGTTCTCCGACCTGACACCATACCGTCGGCAACGTGCTGCACTGGATTTCACGATGAAGCCCAGCTCTGCAAGTCGGGCTTCGGTCCGCGCAATCTGGCGCGGGTCCGCATCCAGCTGCGATGCGGTTTCCGAGACCGAGGGCCACAGGGCACAGATCCTGCCTGCGGCATAGTCTTGATCCTGCGTCTTGGAGATCGCGAAGCGCAAGTACTTGAGCGTTGTATCGGTCAGGCCGAAATGCTTCGCCGCCTTCACCAGGAGGCCGTAGAGGTCCCATCGGGTCATCCCGTCCGGCAGGCCGCGGTGCGTCAACACATGTGTCATGCGGACCTCCCATGGGCAAGGTCACCCCACAGGATTTTCGTTGCGACAGGGCGGTTCGATGCGCTATATTTAGGGAAGCAGAATTTCGTGCCTGCTTTTGAATTTGCCTCGGTTTCGGTTGCCGCCGGACCGAGGTTTTTCTTTGCCCATCTCCCAGCTGAATCAGAAACGACCCGATCCGACTGTACGGACTTTGTACGGGATGCTCTCGATCCCGCACCGAAAACCGCCGGAAAATCCTGCAGTAAACTGCATGATGCGCGCACCATAGGCGCGCAAGCATCTGATATAAATACGAAAAGTGGTGACCCCGGCAGGATTCGAACCTGCAACCTGCCCCTTAGGAGGGGGCTGCTCTATCCAGTTGAGCCACGGGACCACGCGGCCCTTGATGGCGTCAAAGCGGCGATCGTGCAAGTGCGTGAGGGGCTCGAAACCGAAAAGGGGAAGCGTGTTGGCCCACTGCTTCCCCTTTTGGTACCCGTCCCGCGTGCGATATATGCGCGCGGGTCGAGTGACAGCAGAAGGCGGATTGGCCGAAGCTCTCCGCCCCTGTTACCGCTAACATGGCGCGCATCATTCGCTTGCGCAAGGGAAATGTTTGGCGCTAACAAGAATAACACCATCAAAGGATGTTTGCGTGACCCGCCCTCATGATCTCCGCCGCCCCCTGACTTTGCGCGATGTCTCCGAAGCCTCGGGCGTCTCGGAGATGACGGTTAGCCGGGTTTTGCGCAATCGCGGTGACGTGTCAGATGCGACCCGCGAAAGGGTGTTGAAAGCGGCGAAAACGCTTGGCTATGTACCCAACAAAATCGCGGGCGCGCTGGCCTCGCAGCGGGTCAATCTGGTGGCGGTAATCATACCGTCGCTGTCCAACCTCGTGTTTCCCAAAGTGCTGTCAAATATCTCGGACGAGCTGGAAGATACCGGGCTGCAACCTGTTGTCGGTGTCACCAATTACTCCCCTGAGAAAGAGGAACAGGTGCTGTACGAGATGTTGTCATGGCGTCCGTCCGGGGTGATCATTGCCGGGCTTGAGCATACCGATGCTGCGCGCGCGATGTTGCTAAATACCGATATTCCGGTGGTCGAGATCATGGATGTCGATGGTGAGGGGATTGATAGCGTAGTGGGCATTTCGCATCGCCGCGCCGGGCTGCATATGGCCGAGGCGATCATTGCAGCGGGCTATCGCCAGATCGGCTTTATCGGCACAAAAATGCCCGAGGATCACCGCGCGCGTAAGCGGCTTGAAGGGTTTAAGGAGGGGCTGGCGAAAGCCGGGATCGCCTTGGCCGATGCCGAATTTTACTCGGGCGGCTCTGCCTTGGCAAAGGGGCGCGAGATGACGGAAGCCCTGTTGAAACGCAACCCGAACTTGGATTTCATTTATTATTCCAACGACATGGTTGGCGCTGGCGGACTGTTATATTGCCGCGATCATGGCTTGGATGTGCCCAATCAGATCGGACTTGCGGGGTTCAACGGGCTTGATTTGTTGGACGGCTTCTCGCAGCGGCTTGCCACGATGGACGCGTGTCGGGGCAAAATTGGGCGCAAAGCGGCCCAGATCGTGGCCGAGCGCTCGCAAGGCGGTCAAGCCACTGGCGAGGTGATTGAAATGGAGCCCGTGCTGCAATTGGGCGACACGATCCGAAAACCCTAAGAAACCACGGATAGCTCAAGGCATTCCGCGATAAGCCTTAGCGTTTCGCACCCCAGCTTAGCGAAGCATATTGGCGCGTGTAGAACTCACCCATCAAACCGATCATCACTAGGGCCAAACCCAGATACAGCGGGTATTCCCAGTTCGAGAAATGCGGGTTGTAGTTGATGAAAACATAGCCGCGCGCCTGATCAATCGTGTGAAACAGCGGATTCCAGTCAAACAGCACCAGCATCTTGTGCGGCAGATTATTCGCAAGGAACATCTTGCCAGAGGCGATCATATTCGCGCGCGAATAGACCTGATGAACAATGCTAACGACGTCAGGGGCCCATGGTTTTGCCGCAAGTAAGACCAATCCGATGGCCGCGCCCGTAAACCATGACAGCAACACCATCGCCATCGCGCCGACCCAATTGTAAATTTCAATCGGGTGAAAGGCGACATGATAGATGAACAGCACCACGAACATCGACAACAACTGGATATAAAGCGAGCCCAGCGCGGCGGAGGAAATAGAGATCGCGGTCGTCATTGGCGCGTGTTTCATCATGGCCGAGGTCGGCCCTTCAGCCCCGAACACCGCACCCATGGCCTTGGTATGCGTCATGAACAGGAAAATCCCGCTCATGACATAAAGCAGGAAATCCCCGCGAATCGCGTTGCCGCGCAGCCCCAAAACGCCAAACATGATGTAAAACGTGATGACCAAAAGCACGGTCTGGAACATATTCATAAGCAACCCAAGCAGCGCATTGCCATGCGACTTACGCAGATGCCGCACGGTCGCATGATAAATCAGCTCCAGCAGGCTGAAGGTCGATCCGATCGTGGAATTGCTGCGATCTGCCTTAAACATGTTCTGCCATCCTGGCTGCCTGCGCCGACACTCTAAGCTAGAAACCTTGTCGTTCCCTTGACCGCGCATCATAAGGGAGGTGGATAACCATAGCAATTGGGCCAGAATTGGGCCGAAACGGAGATGTGATGGATTTCGAACATCTGACACGCGTGATGCGCCGCTTGGCACTCGAAGCGGGCGACAAGATCATGGAAATCTACAATGCGCCCGAATTTGAGGTGAAATCTAAGTCTGACAACTCGCCGGTCACCGAGGCCGATGAGGCAGCAGATGCGTTGATTTCAGCCGGATTGCGCGCGGAATTTCCCGACATGGCGCTGGTCACCGAAGAACAGGCGGCCTCGCACGCGCAGTCGGTTTCGACATTCCTGATCGTTGATCCCCTTGATGGCACAAAGGAATTCGTCAAACGTCGCGGCGATTTCACCGTCAACATCGCCTATGTCGAGGACGGCAAGCCGTTGCGCGGCATCGTCTATGCGCCCGCGAAGGGGCGATTGTTTTACACGCTGCCCGATGGTCGCTCGATTGAGGAAACCGGGCCGGATTTCGACAAGGCAACGCCGGGCAAGCAAGAGCCGATCTCGGTTTCGGTGCCTGACAATCGCGCGCTGATGGTTGTCGCGTCAAAATCGCATCGCGATCAGGCCACCGATGACTATATCGGGCAATATGCGGTGGCAGACCTGAAATCGGCGGGCTCGTCGTTGAAATTCTGTCTGGTCGCCACCGGAGAGGCGGATCTCTATCCGCGCCTTGGTCGCACGATGGAATGGGATACCGCAGCGGGCGATGCGGTGTTGCGCGGCGCGGGGGGCCAAGTGGTACGCTTTGACGATCATACCCCCTTCACCTACGGCAAAGCCGGCTTCGAAAACCCGTTCTTCATCGCCTATGCTCCTGGCGTTCTATTGGTGAAATAATGTCCGTTCTGATCGTTATTCCGGCGCGCTATGCGTCAAGCCGCTATCCCGGCAAGCCGCTGGTCGAACTGACTGGTGCGACGGGCACCGCCAAGACCCTGATCCAGCGTAGCTGGGAGGCCGCGATGGACGTGACGGGCGTGGATCGCGTCGTCGTGGCGACAGATGATGCGCGCATTCGCGACGCCGCGCAGGCTTTTGGGGCCGAGGTCGTGATGACCTCGGAAAACTGCCGCAACGGGACCGAGCGCTGCGCCGAGGCGGCGGCGAAGCTGGGCGATACTTACGAGATCGTGGTCAATTTGCAGGGCGATGCGCCGCTGACCCCCGCATGGTTCATCGAAGATCTGGTGGCCGGGCTGCGCGCAAACGCTTGGGCCGAGCTGGCCACCCCGGTGTTGCGCTGCGAGGGCGAGATGCTCGCCAGTCTGCGCGAAGATCGCCATCACGGTCGCGTCGGCGGCACCACGGCGGTGTTCGGGGCGGGCAACCGGGGTCTCTATTTTTCCAAGGAGGTGATTCCCTACACCGCTGGAAGCTACCTGCCCCACGACCCGACCCCCGTGTTTCATCACGTTGGCGTCTACGCCTATCGCCCCGATATTCTAGCGCAATATCCCGAATGGCACGTTGGGCCGCTTGAAGAGCTGGAAGGTCTGGAACAGTTACGTTTTCTGGAAAACGGGCGCGCAGTTTTATGCGTCGAGGTCGAGGCACGTGGGCGACAGTTCTGGGAGTTGAACAACCCCTCCGATGTGCCGCGCCTGCAGGCTATGATGGCGGAGATGAAACTGCCCTGATCGCGTCGAACCTGCAACGCTTGGACTATTTTCACAGAAAATGACCGGAATTCGCGCATCTGACATTTAAATAGGCGATAAACGGCAAGCATGCCGCGCACACTCGTGCAGCATGCTTGTGACCCGCGACAATTACCGCCACAATGCTTTGAGAATTGGCTTCGGCCACTCGGATTCAACTTATAGGTGCCCAATGAAAAACAAGGTTACGAAGGCGATCTTTCCGGTTGCTGGCCTTGGAACGCGCTTCTTGCCCGCAACCAAATCGATCCCGAAAGAAATTTTGACGTTGGTGGATCGTCCGCTCATTCAATACGCAATCGACGAGGCGCGCGCGGCGGGCATCAAAGAGTTCATCTTCGTGACCTCGCGCGGGAAATCTGCGCTTGAGGATTACTTTGATGACGCGCCCGAGCTGGAAACCGCTCTGCGCAAGAAAAACAAAGATGAACTGCTGCAAGAGCTGAAGTCCACGAATATGGAATCCGGCGCCATCGCCTATGTACGCCAGAACAAGCCGCTGGGTCTGGGCCACGCTGTTTGGTGCGCGCGCCGCCTTGTCCATAACGAGCCCTTTGCCGTCATCCTGACCGATGACGTGATCGCCGCCGAAAAGCCCTGCCTCCAGCAAATGATGGAGGCCTATGACGAGACCGGGGGCAACATCGTGGCTGCAATGGAAGTCCCGCGCGAGAAAACCTCGTCTTACGGCGTATTGGATTGCGAAAGCGAAGATGGCGCGACCGTCAAGGTTAAGGGCATGGTCGAAAAGCCCGCCCCCGAAGATGCGCCCTCAAACCTTGCTGTGATCGGGCGTTATATTCTGACGCCGAAGATCATGCAGAACCTGAACAAGCTGAAATCCGGTGCCGGTGGTGAGATTCAGTTGACCGATGCGATCGCCCAAGAGATCTCTGATGGAAACCCGGTCTATGGCTATCGCTTCCGCGGCCAGCGGTATGATTGCGGCACCAAGGCGGGCTTCTTGCAGGCCACGGTTGCCTTCGGTCTGCAACGCCCCGATCTGAAAGACGAATTCAGTGACTATCTGACTGACCTGATGTCGATGCGTCAGGCGGCCGAGTAGCGATGCCCAAGCATGTTCTGGTCACCGGGGGTGCGGGCTATATCGGCGCGCATGCTTGCAAAGCCTTGAGCAAAGCAGGCTATGTGCCGGTTTGTTTCGACAATTTTTCGACCGGCTGGAAACAGGCGGTCAAATACGGCCCGCTTGAAGAGGGTGATCTGGCGGATCGCGCGCGCCTTGATGAGGTGTTCACGCAATATAAGCCCATCGCCGTGATGCATTTCGCCGCTCTCAGCCTTGTCGGCGAGTCGATGTCGAACCCGGCGAAATATTGGTCGCAAAACGTCAATAACGCCCTCAACCTGATCGAGGCGACGATTGCGGCAGATTGCAAACATTTCGTCTTTTCATCGACTTGCGCGACCTATGGCGATCAGGATGGCGTCGTTTTGAACGAGGACACGCCGCAACGCCCGATCAACGCCTATGGCGGCTCGAAACGCGCAATCGAGGATATGCTGCGCGATTTCGGGGCGAGCCACGGGCTTCACTCAGTGATCTTTCGCTATTTCAACGTCGCAGGCGCTGATCCCGATGGCGAGGTGGGCGAGCAGCATGTGCCTGAAACCCATCTGATTCCGCTGATGCTGGACGCGATTGATGGCAAGCGGGCGGCACTGACGGTGTTTGGGTCAGATTACCCGACGCCCGATGGCACCTGCGTGCGTGACTATGTGCATGTCTGCGATCTTGTGGATGCGCATGTTTTGGGGCTGCGCTGGCTGGAACAGGATAAGGGCAACGCCGTGTTCTGTCTTGGCTCTGGCAAAGGATTTTCGGTGCGCGAAGTGATCGACGCCTCGCGCAGCGTAACCAATCGCGATGTGCCGATTGTCGAGGGTGAGCGCCGTGCCGGTGATGCGGCCTCGCTGGTATCGGGTTCGCGACGCGCGCTGTCCGATTTGGGCTGGGCACCGCAACGCTCGGACATGGCGACGATGATCGCGGATGCGTGGCGCTGGCATCAAGCGCCAGAGTATGAATACTGACCCCCTGAAAGGGTCTGGTATGAGCGAAGACACAGGTTGGCGCGCGGCTTATCGGTTGCGCCTCAAGCGGCGGCAATTGTTGTGGCGTGCGTTGCGTAGTCGCCATGGATTGCGCGCGCGGTTGAACCAAACCGGCCAGATCGCGCGCGGTGACATTCTGCTATTCGCCACCATGCGCAACGAGGCGCAGCGCCTGCCCTATTTTCTGCAGCATTACCGGCAATTGGGCGTGCGCCATTTTCTGATCGTCGAGAATGACAGCACCGATGACACGGTAGAGTTGCTGCGCACCCAGCCCGATGTTTCGCTCTGGAGCACGCAGCGCAGTTACCGCGAAGCGCGCTTTGGGATGGATTGGCTGAACTGGCTGCTGATGTGCTATGGGCGCGGTCACTGGTGCGTCACTGTCGATGCCGATGAGCTGCTGGTTTACCCTGATTGCGAGGCACGGCCGCTGCCCGCACTGACCGATTGGCTGGATGCGCGCGGTGCACCGGCGATGGCCGCGATGATGCTGGATATGTATCCCGATGGGCCGCTTTCCAGCGCGCGTTCGACGACGGGCGATGATCCGACGCAGGCTTTGCCGCTGTTTGACACCCAAGGCTATACTTGGGAATATCAGCCGCGTTTTGGCAATATCTCGATCCGGGGTGGGCCGCGTAAGCGGGTGTTTTTTACCGAACGCCCAGACCACGCCCCGCATCTGCATAAAGTGCCGCTGGTTAAATGGAATTGGCGCTACGCCTATGTCAGCTCGACCCATGTGGTGCTGCCGCGCACGCTCAATCGCGGGTTTGATGCGCGCGGCGGCTTACCAACCGGAGCTTTGCTACACTCCAAGTTTCTCGATGGTGCCCTGCAACGCGCGCGCGAGGAAAAAGAGCGGGGCGAGCATTTCACCCATCGCGACCGCTACAACGCCTATTATGATGCGATTAGCGGCGATCCGGACCTGTCTTGTGATCACTCGGCGCGCTATACAGGGCCAGACTGTCTGGTTGATCATGGCGTGATGAGCCGTGGCGACTGGACCTAATACTGCCAGCAGTTTACGCAAGCGGAACTTATGCGTAATCTTGGCATGATTTTCTCATGACGCATGTGCGGATAACGTGCAAAATGGGAAACAATTAACTGACCGGAAACCAATTTCGGCGAAAAGACATGAGTGCGGCAGAAGGGATAGGCTTTGGGATCGAGGGAGCTGATACAACTGCGTCGAATGCGCAGATTTCGCCAGATTCGCGCCTTTCGCAAAAGACGCGAAATCGGGGCTGTTGCGGATCGCACCGGAAAAATCGCTCCTGACGATATTCTGGTCTTTGTCACGCTGCGCAACGAACGCATTCGCCTGCCCTATTTCCTGCGCTATTACCGCAACATGGGCATTCGTCATTTCCTGTTCGTGGACAATGGCTCGGATGACGGGACACGCGACTATCTGGCCGAGCAAGAGGATTGCTCGGTTTGGGTCACCGGGGCGTCCTATAAGGCGGCCAACTTCGGGATGGATTGGCTCAACCATCTGCTGCGCAAATACGGCACCGGGCATTGGACGCTGACGATCGACCCTGACGAGTTCTTCGTCTACCCGTTCAGCGACACCCGCCCGATCGATGCGCTGACCGATTGGCTCGATACTTACGGCATCCGGTCCTTTCCCGCGATGCTGCTCGATATGTATCCCAAAGGCCCGATTGATGCGGTGCCCTACGTCGAGGGGCAAAACCCATTTGAGCGCGCCTGTTGGTTTGACGCCGGCAATTACATGATCTCGCGCAATCAGAAGATGCACAATCTGTGGATTCAGGGTGGCCCGCGCGCGCGCGTTTTCTTTGCCGAGGAGCCGAAAGCCGCGCCGTCACTGAACAAAATTCCGCTGGTGAAATGGGAGCGGGGGTTCGTCTACACCTCTTCGACCCACACGCTTTTGCCGCGCGGTTTGAACCACACTTACGACACCAGCGGCGGTGAGATGGTGTCAGGCTGCTTGATGCATGCGAAATTCCTGTCGCCTCTGACCGAAAAGGTCGAGGAAGAGCTGGATCGCGGCCAGCATTACGCAGGCTCGCGGGAATATCGCGCCTATGCGCAAACCATCGGCAAGCAACCCGATTTGTGGTGTAAATGGTCGGAAAAGTATATCAACTGGCGACAGCTCGAAATTCTCGGGCTGATGTCTAAGGGCAATTGGGCGTAGGGGACGGCGCAAGTGACGGTCGGTTTCATCATGATGTGCCACACGGCGCTGGATCGCGCGGCGCAAGTTGCGCGCTATTGGGCGACCAGCGGTGCGCCTGTGGTGATCCATGTCGATGCGCGCGTCAGTGAGCATGACTATTCCGCCTTGGGCCGTAGTCTTGCCGATCTTGAGGATATCTCGTTCTCGCGCCGCTATAAATGCGAGTGGGGAACGTGGTCTCTGGTCGCCGCCGCGCAATCCGCATCCGAGCAGATGTTGGAACGCCACCGCGAAGTTCGGCACGTTTATCTGGCGTCCGGTTCGTGCCTGCCACTGCGCCCGCTCAGCGAGTTGACCGACTATCTTGCGGCGCGTCCCTATACCGATTTCATCGAAAGCGTGACCACGACCGAGGTCGGTTGGACCGTCGGTGGAATTGATATGGAGCGCTTTACGTTGCGCTTCCCGTTCTCGTGGAAAAAGCAGCGTCGCTTGTTTGACCGCTATGTCGAATTGCAGCGTCGCGTTAAGTTCAAGCGGCGCATTCCTGATGGCATGGTGCCCCATCTGGGCAGCCAATGGTGGTGCCTGACGCGCCAGACGCTGAGCGCGATTTTGCAAGATCCCGATCGCGACGTGTATGACCGTTACTTCAAGCGCGTCTGGATCCCCGATGAGAGCTATTTTCAAACGCTGACGCGGCTTTACGCGACGTCGGTCGAAAGCCGCTCTCTGACGCTGACCAAGTTCGACTTTCAGGGCAAACCGCATATTTTCTA
Organism: Thioclava indica; assembly: GCF_000714545.1. Lineage (GTDB taxonomy): Bacteria > Pseudomonadota > Alphaproteobacteria > Rhodobacterales > Rhodobacteraceae > Thioclava > Thioclava indica. The sequence goes on along the minus strand of NZ_AUNB01000011.1, from coordinate 75,914 downwards.
CGACGATCATTTGCAACTTTTGCGCCGATCGGATTGCTTTGTCGCGCGCAAGGTCTGGCCCAAGGCGGATCGTCTTTATTCGACCTTCCTCGCGCCCGGAAATGGCAGCTCGGTGATGGCGGAGCCGAACCCTGCCAAGATCGACCGGCTGTTCTCAAAATCCATCGAGCGGCGCACCAAAGGGCGGCCGGGCCTATACATGCAAAGCCGCTTTCCCAAGAAGGACCATGAGAACGGCAAGACCTCGGCGCCCTATTCGATATTCCACGGGTTTTCCGACCTGTTCGAAAATTTCGACGGCTGGCTTGCAAAATATGTCGGGGCGCGGGTGCATGGCCATCTATTCGCGCCTGAACGTGCCGAATTTGCCGGTGGCGAAGAGATGTTCAACGGTTGCCTGACCGATAGCGCGGTCATGCGTGACTACAACCCGCGCGCTTTCCTGACAAATGTGATCTGGAATTCGCGCGGCGAACGGCAGTGTTTCATGTTCAGCCCCCGCGACAATCAGGACAATAACTGGTTCACCGCAACCGACCCGAACGCACAGATTTCCGTTATTTCCGGCGCTTGGGCGCTGCCACTCTCGCGGATGAATGAAAATTTCGCAACGATCCGGCGTGAAGCTGCGCGGCTGCAAAGACGCGAGCTGGAGCACCTGCATATCCTGCGCTCGATGTATGTGAAGGCGCGCGTGCGGATCTGGTCGATTGCCGAGTTCATCGAAAACCCGATGGAGCCCTTGCAAACCATCATCGACGAGATCTCCCCCCGCAGCACCCGCCGCCTGACTGAAGCGCCGCAAATGGTGGACCTCGCAGGCTTTGGCCAGTTTCTGCAAAACCTCAAAAATCAGGGGATGCAGCCGCTGGTGATGGGGGATTTCCCCTTGGATGAAGGCGCGCGCCAATCCTCGACACGGCGTGGCCGTCCCTATCTGGTGAAGTGAACCGATGGCAAAATTCGAAACATTCGTGATATTTGCGGAAATGCGCACCGGCTCTAACTTGCTTGAGGCGGCGCTCAACGCCTTGCCCGGTGTGACGTGCCACGGCGAGGCGTTCAATCCGGTGTTGATCGGCTACCCCAACCGCAAGGACTTGCTGGGCGTCACCCAAACCTTGCGCGACAGCGACCCGATGGTGCTCTGGAAGGCGATCAAGCAAAGCGACGGGCTGAACGGCTGCCGCTATTTCCACGACCACGACCCGCGGATGCTGTCGAAGTTTCTGGACGATCCGAAATGCGCCAAGATCGTGCTGACCCGCAATCCCATCGAAAGCTATGTCAGCCTCAAGATTGCGCAAGCCACGGGGCAGTGGAAACTGGGCGATGCCAAGCACCGCAAACCCGGCAAGGCGCGTTTTGAAGCCGCCGAGTTCGAGACCCATCTTGAGGAGTTTCAGGGCTTTCAGATCGCGCTGATGAACGCGCTGCAAAAATCGGGTCAGACCGCGTTTTATATCGACTATGAAGATGCGCAATCGGTCGAGGTAATTAACGGGCTTGCGGATTGGCTGGGCATTGACGGGCGGCTTGATGCGATGCCCGACAGCCTTAAGGTGCAAAACCCCGAACCGCTTGAGGCGAAAGTGTCGAATTTTCCGGGGATGGAGGCGTCTCTGGCCCGGCTTGACCGGTTCAACCTGTCACGCACGCCCAATTTCGAACCCCGCCGCGGCCCCGGCGTGCCCGGTTTCATCGCCTGCAAAGAGGCGGGGCTATTATATATGCCGATGCGCCCCGCGATGGACGCACCGATCCGGGCGTGGCTGGGCAAGATCGGCGGGCTGGAAGAGAGGTTTTCGCAAAAGACCCTGCGCCAATGGAAGCGACGTCACACTGGCCATCGTAGCTTTAGCGTGCTGCGTCACCCGTTGATGCGCGCCCATCTCGCCTTTGCCGCCGTGCTGGAATGGGACAATATGCTTGAGACCCGCGCCGTGCTGCGCAAAAGCTACAAGCTGGCGATTCCGGCCGAAGGGCAGACGCTGGCGGCGGATCGCCACGCCGAGGCACTGATCGGATTCATGGGCTGGCTCAAGGCCAATATCGCCAATCAGACAAGCCTACCGGTCAATGCGCTTTGGGCGACGCAATCGGCGCTGCTGCAAGGCATGGCGCAATTTGCGCTGCCTGATCTTTTGGTGCGCGAAGAGCGTATCGCGCTGGATCTGGATTATCTGGCGCAATGTGTTGGCGTTGAAGATGCGCCCGCATTTGACGCCACAGAGGCAGATGTAGCGGCCCTCAAGCTTACCGATTATTGGACGCCCGATCTCGAGGCGGCGGCGCGGGAATGTTATCCGCGCGACTTCATGCAATTCGGTTTTGGCGACTGGAAGCAGACCTGAAAAAGCGCGCCCCGGAAGGCGCGCTTTGATTTTGGTAGACAATAAGTGTCAGGCAGCTTGACGGCCCTGCGCCTCGGTCAGGACGGCATGCAGCGCCGAAGGATCGGAATTGGCGCGCAGCTTTTCGCAGGTTTCAGCATCCCGCATCGTGCGCGACACCAAAGCCAGCGCCTTGAGATGCTCCACACCCGAATCCTTGGGTGCAAACAACGCAAAGACCAGATCCACCGGCAGCCGATCCACCGCGTCGAAATCGAGCGGCTTTTCGAGCCGCAAGAACACGCCCACTACCTCATCCAGCGCGTTAAGACGGGCATGCGGAAGCGCCACCCCGTGACCGACACCCGTCGGCCCTAGGCTTTCACGCTCCTGCAACGCATCCACGGTCTGTGCAGCGTCAAGCCCATAGCTCGTCGACGCGATATCGCCGAGATCCTGAAAAAGGCGCTTCTTGCTTGTCACATTGGACAGCACCTTAACCGCGCCAGGCTTGAGCAACCTCGATAGATCCATATAACCCGTCTTTTCCGCGCTGCCCGTTTGGGAAACGCTCATTTGCTGTTGCGCGGGTCGATCCAGCCAATATTGCCGTCGTCGCGACGATGCACGACATTGACCCCGCCATGTTTCTCATTCCGGAAGACAAGCAACGGCGCGTCGGAAAGCTCCATCTGCATCACTGCCTCACCGACTGACAAAGTGGGTACCTTCGACTCCATCTCTGCCACGATCACCGGTGCGACATTGGCCGCCTCGCCCGCTTCGTCCTCTTGCTCTGCGGCGAGCACATACAGCCCTGCCGCCCCGAATTCAACCGGTTCCACCCGATCGCGTTGATGATCCTTGAGCCGACGCTTATGGCGGCGCAGTTGTTTGCCCATTTTCTCGCGGCAGCTATCGAAGGCTGCGTAAATCTCGGTCGCGTGACCCTTAGCCGATGCGGTCAGGCCCGTGGACAGGTGCACCGTCGATTCGCAAATAAATTCATGTGCGTTCTTTGAGAAGGTGATCGTCGCATCAGTCGGCCGCTGCATATATTTGTCGATCGTCTCGGCCAGTTCGGATTTGACATGAGACTGTAGCGCCTCGCCAATATCGATTTGCTTGCCAGTGATCTGGTACCGCATGGATTTTCTCCTTCACGCATTAGGCCGCGCCGCCTGACCGTGACACGGACAGATTGCGAGCCGGTTAAATTCCCTGGGGAAAATGCAGATCACACCCTTACCACCGCGACGCTTTGGCCAAGCGCGGACGCGAACCGAGTTGGGCTCGGCGGACGTGCGCTGGAGGTGGGGGCGACAATCACGCATGTAAGTATATTTGGGGACGGAACGGGCGGGGTGTCAACGGTTGACCTGCGATGGATTTGAACAGTTCGCTCACGCAGCTATCAAAGTATGCGGAAATTCTGGCCCAGATAGACCCGGCGCACATTTTCATCCTGCACGACTTCCTCGGTCGTGCCCGACATCAGCACCTTGCCATCATGCAAAATATAGGCGCGTTCGACAATTTCGAGCGTTTCGCGCACGTTATGATCGGTGATCAGCACGCCGATGCCGCGATCTTTCAGTTGCGACACCAAGGCGCGGATTTCCGAAACCGCGATTGGATCGACGCCCGCGAAGGGTTCATCGAGCAGCAGGTATTTCGGATCTGCTGCCAGACAGCGCGCGATTTCACAGCGCCGCCGCTCACCACCCGACAGCGCCATCGCGGGGGCCTGACGCAGATGCCCGATAGAGAAGTCGCCCAGCAGTTCCTCTAGCCGTTCGCGACGAACATGCGGGTCGGCAACAGCGATTTCCAGCACCGCCATGATGTTCTGCTCAACCGTAAGCCCGCGAAAAATCGAGGCTTCCTGCGGCAAATAGCCAATGCCCAACCGGGCACGGCGATACATCGGCAGACCCGTCACATCGCGCCCATCCAGCATGACCTGACCGGCATCGGGGCGGATCAATCCGGCGATATTGTAGAAACATGTCGTCTTACCCGAGCCGTTCGGCCCAAGCAGCGCCACCACCTCACCGCGCGAAACGTCCAGCGAGACATCGCGAATCACAGGACGACGGCGATAGCTTTTGCGCAAGCCGCGCACATGCAGGCCGTCCGTGTCCTGCATTACCGGAGTCGGCCCGCCGCGATTTTCGGTCTGGGCGTCCATCACTGATTTCCGGGCTTGAGGATCGTGCGCACGCGTCCGTCCATCTGCCCTGTCCCGGTGCTGAGATCAACGTTCAGCCGATTGCCCGACATCACGTTATCGCCTTGGGTCAACAGCACGTTGCCACTTAGCACAACGGTTCCGGCGGGCACATCATAGACAGCCTGCCGGGCCTCGGCGGCCTCGGTTTCTGACACCAGTGTGACGCCGCCAGTTGCAACCAACTGCGAGATTTTCGTGCGGTCGTTTTCTGCGTATTGCACCTCGACCTGCGCGGCCATGAGTCGCATCGTGCCTTGGCCCACCAGCACATTGCCGCTGAACACCGCCTTGCCGCTTTGCTGATTGACGTTAAGCTGATCGGCCGTGACCTCTACCGGGGCTTTGGTATCGGCGCGCATACCACCAAACGTCACCTGTTGGGCCTGCGCGATCGCGGGGATCAGCAGGATCGCACTCAAGCTTAGAACACTCGCAAGGCTTCGCATCACACCCTCATTGCTTTGGCTGATATATCAGCTTCACACCCTTGTTGAAAACCAGATCGTCATCGCCGCCCGGTTTGGGCGCGGTCATTGTCATAGAACCTGCCTCAAGCGAGCCAAACGGCGCGTCCCCTTGGATCGGACCGGGCGAGACGATCTTGCTGCGATCGGTCTGCATTTCGATCAGATCCGACGTCATATGATAGCCCTGCGAGGTCTGCATTGCGACCGAGCCTTGCAAGGTGATCTCTCCTGCGGCTGTGTTGAAACGACCCTGTTTCGCGCTCAGATCGGTCACGAGCCCGTCTTTGGCGGTCAGTTTGGCAATCAACTGCTGCGCCGATGCGCCAGCGCCATTTTCGGGTTCGGGGCGCGCCTGTTCAGCCGTCACGGTCAGCGTCCCGCCGTCCTGCGTTACGCTGGAAAATTCAGGCCGGGTCAGCGCAGATTCGCGCGCAAGTTTTTCGACATCAACCTGCGCATAGGGAATGGCCGCGCTGGGGTCGATCCGGTTGGAAAACAAAAACAACGTCGACAACAGAACAAGCGCACTCAGCGGCAGGACGATCTTGGCCCAGCCCACCAGTTGCGAATGGCTGTTGTCATACTCCATCAGACGATCCCGGCGCGCAGGCAATCGTGGATCTGGATAAAGCCCACGGGGCGCGCGTTCTCGACGACGAATAGGCTGGTGATTTTGCGTTCGTTCATCTGCGCCACGGCGGCCTCGGCCAGTTGATCCGGAGTGATGGTGCGCGGCGCGGCGGTCATCACCTCGGCGACGGTGTGCTCTAGCAGCCCATTCATATGGCGGCGCAAATCGCCATCGGTGACGATACCGGTCAGGTGGCCCCGCGCATCCATCGCGCCGATCACGCCAAAGCCCTTCTGGCTCATCACCAGCAGCGCTTCGGACATCGGTGTTGGCTCGGGCACCAGCGGCAGATCGGTATGCATCAGGTCCGAAACCTTGGCCAGACGCGCCCCCAGCTTGCCACCGGGGTGGAAGGTGCGGAAATGCTCGGCTGTGAAGTGGCGATGCTCCATCAGCGCCACGGCCAGCGCATCGCCCAGCGCCAGCGTCATCGTCGTCGAGGTGGTAGGCACCACGCCCGTGCCGCAGGCCTCTTCGGCTTGAGGCAGCACCAGCGCCAGATCGGCCTGTTTCAGCAGCGTAGAGCCAGGCCGGCTGGCTACCCCGATCATCGGGATCGAAAACCGCCGCGTATGCGCGATCAGATCGGCCAGTTCAGGCGTTTCACCGGAATTGGACAGCACCAGCGCCAGATCGGTTTGCGTGATCATGCCCAGATCGCCGTGGCTTGCCTCGGCGGGGTGGACGAAATGCGCGGGCGTCCCGGTCGATGCCAAAGTCGCGGCAATCTTGCGCCCGATATGCCCCGACTTCCCCATACCCGAGACGATCACGCGGCCCTTGGTGGCGAGGATCATCTCGACCGCGCGGGAAAATTCGCCATTTAGACTGTCGGCCAATGCCGTCATGCCCGCGATTTCAATCGCGATCACGCGGCGCGCCGTGGCGCTATAATCAGTGGTGGAAGATGTCATTGGGTTCCTCCCATCCTAGTAAATCAAGCTGCGCACGCGCAGGCAGAAAATCGAAACAAGACTGCGCCAAAGCGCGGCGATCTTCGCGGATCAGGCGGCGCTCCAGTTCCTCTCGCAGCTTGTGAAGATACAGCACATCACTTGCCGCGTAGTCTTTTTGCGCGGCGCTCAACGTGACCGCCCCCCAATCCGAGCTTTGTTGCTGTTTGGAGATATCAACTCCTACGATTTCATGCAGTAGCACTTTTAGACCATGACGATCCGTGAACGTGCGCACCATCTTAGAGGCGATCTTGGTGCAAAACACCGGCTGCGTCACAACGCCAAACGCATGATACAAAGCGGCCAGATCAAAGCGCGCGAAGTGAAACAGCTTTTCGGTGTGTGGATCAGCGAGCATCGCACACAGGCGCGGCGCCTCTGTCTGGCCCTTGGCGATCTTGACCAGATGCGCGTTGCCGTCGCCCGAGGATAGCTGAACCAGACACAGCCGATCCCGGCGCGGATCAAGCCCCATCGTTTCGGTATCAATCGCTACGACCGGCCCCAGGTTAAGCCCGTCCGGCAAGTCGTTCTCATGCAGATGGATCGCCACGGCGTGTCCTTTTTGGTCGTTATGACAGGCATATAAGCGTTTTGTGCCCCCCTTGCCAACGCGCGAGATGATCTGCGTAAGCGCACCCATTGTTTCGGGGCTAAAACGAGGAGAAAATGCAAAGACCCGCCATGACTGTCACGCATGGCGGGCCTTGAAAACTGTGGATTTGCGCAGCCGCGTTAGATGCGGAAAATCGGCTGCAACAGGCGCGGCAAAAGCCCCTTGAATTGCAGCGGTGCATCGGTCGCAGCAAGACAAATACAGGCCTCACCCATGCCTGCAGTCGGGGTGTGATCCAGATCATCCTCGGCCACTTCGACATCGCCGACGCCAAATTCACCCGTCTCGTCGTGGAACGAGCCTTGCAATACCAAGGTCAGCTCCAAGCCACCATGCGTGTGATCGGGCACCGCCATCCCCTGCGGAATATACAGCAAACGCGCCGAGCCCTGTTTGTCCTCGCTCAAGATGGCTTGGCGAATTCCGCCTCCCAAAGACCGCCAACGCGGCTGATCTGAACCCATCTCGGCAATTAACGCGCCGGGATAGATGCCGGTTCGCTGGGGCGCAGGAGCTTCGGGGGCGATATCTTCATCAAGCCCGTCAAATACCCGCGCACGCAGATCGTCAGATGTATCAACGGCCTCAAGCCCCTCTAGAACAACACCGCCTGCGGCTTCTTCGGCCTCAAGCCGCGCGCGGCATTCGTCGCACTGACTGACATGCGTCGCCACGACGAGCGAAAACGCATGACCAAGGCTTCCGGCAGCATAAGACCGGATCAACCACTCTGGCAGATGATGCGTAATCTGTTTCATTCGTCCCTCAGATCTTTCAATTCGTGCCGTAACTTCTCCAGTGCTAGCCGAATTCGTGACTTAATGGTTCCCAAGGCAAGGCCGGTCGCCTCTCGTATTTCCGCCTGTGTCAACTCGCCGACATAGGCGCGTTCAACAATCTCGCGTTGCGATTGTGGCAGCGTTGCAAGGGCTTCGCGCAATTGCACGGCCTCTTGTTCCAAGCTGACCATCGCATCCGCGTCATGGGCCTCACGGCTTTCTGCCTCGACAATCATCTCATCAGGTACGGGGCGCGGACGGCGGCGGATCACATCAATCTGGCGATTGCGCGCAATCCGGTAGATCCATGCCGAGGCCCGCGCCCGCCCCTCGTCATACAGATGCGCCTTACGCCAGATCGTCAGCATCACGTCCTGCACCACATCCTCAGCAGCGGCGCCGGACATGCCAGACCGGATCAACATCCCTTTGAGACGCGGGGTGAAGTGGTCATACAACCGCCCGAAGGCCGCCTTGTCGCGATGCTCGCGCACGGCCACCAACCAGTCGGTCTGCTCGCAACCTTGGCTTATCTGTTCGCTTGACGCACCGCTGTCGTTCATACTCTTCCCAGCATAGCCCGGCCGCAAGCCGTGCGGCAGGGGCGTTTTCGTCTCGGAGTCTATGGTCAGGGCTTCTATCATGACCAGACTACGCGTCGTTTTAACACCCGGATCACTCGGCGTCGAAAAAAACTTCTGATCCAAATGCTAGCACCCGTCGTTACCTGTTCAAGTGATTGGGAGTAAAGATATGTCCTTCGACGCACCGCATCCGAGAGCGCAACGCATCGCCATCATCGGGTCGGGCATTTCCGGGCTGGCCGCAGCCTGGCAACTTGCACCGCACAACCGCGTAACGATCTACGAGTCGGAAAGCCGTTTGGGCGGTCATTCCCGCACCATCCTTGCCGGACGCCAGGGCGATCAACCCGTTGATACGGGCTTTATCGTGTTCAACTACGCCAACTATCCGCATCTGACGCGGATGTTTGCCGAGCTTGAAGTGCCGGTCGAGCGATCGGACATGAGCTTTGGCGTCAGCATTGATCAGGGCCGCATCGAATATGCGCTGCGCGATTTGCGCGGATTGGTCGCTCAAAAGAGTAACTTCGCGCGTCCCGGTTTCTACCGGATGATCGCCGACATCGCGAAATTCAATGCGCGTGCCGTCGAGATGGCCCAAAACGATGACATGACCATCGACGCGTTGATGGATGCGCTTAACATGGGCGACTGGTTTCGCCGCTACTACCTGCTGCCGATCTGCGGCGCGATCTGGTCCACGCCCGCCACTGAAATCGGGGCGTTTCCGGCGCGCAGCCTGATGCGGTTCTTTGAAAACCACGCGCTTTTGTCGGCCACAGGGCAACACCAATGGTGGACCGTTTCCGGCGGCTCGATTGAATATGTCAAACGGCTTGAGGCGGCTCTGAGCGTGCGAGGCGTTGAGTTCCGTGTCGGCACGCCGGTGACATCCGTGCAGCGCGGCGCCCAAAACGTCACTATTTCCGCGAAAAATGCGCTGCCTGACACGTTCGATCAGGTGATCATCGCGACCCATTCCGATCAAGCGCTTCGCCTGCTGGCCCAGCCAACCGCGCTGGAAACTGCTGCGCTAGGCGCGATCCGCTACCAGCCCAATGATGTCTACCTACACCGCGACGAACGGCAGATGCCGCGGCGGCGCGCCTGTTGGTCAAGCTGGACCTATCAGGCCTCGCAATGCCAGAACGAGACGCGTTTGGGCGTGACCTATTGGATGAACAAGCTGCAAAACATTCCGCATAACGACCCGCTTTTCGTCACGCTCAACCCCGAGGCCGAAATCGCGCAAGAGGCGATCTACGATCATGAGGTGTTCTGGCATCCGGTCTTTGATCGCGCGGCTTTGAAGGCGCAGGGCGATATTGCGGCGATTCAGGGTCTAAATCGGACGTGGTATGCGGGTGCCTGGCTGCGTCACGGCTTTCACGAGGACGGGTTTGCTTCGGCGGTGCGCGTTGCGCGCGCAATCAACCAAAACGCCCAATTCCAGCCCATCCTTGATCTGGTGTCCGCATGAACGCCGAATTTTGCCCCGGAACGACCGGACACGCGCGGCGCGGCGCGATTTCCCACGGGTTTCGCTACCACGTGGATTATGTGCTGATTGATCCCGAATCCGATGGGCCTTGGCCGCGCTTGTTTTCGCGCAAAGGTCGCAATCTCGCCGTGCTGCGTGACCGGGATTACGGCGGTGTCCGTGGTCAGGGAGAGGGCGCTACATGGGCGCGATGCAAGCTGGTCGAGGCCGGTGCGCCTGCACCACATTCGCTACGTCTTCTGACCCAGCCGCGCATCTTCGGTTCTGGCTTCAATCCGGTGAATTTCTGGCTGTCCTTTGACGCGCAGGATCATTTGCGCGCGGTGATTGCCGAGGTCAACAATACCTTTGGCGACCGTCATTCCTACCTCTGCGCAACCGCAGATTTCGACCCTATTACGGCGCAAACGAAGATCGAAAGCCGTAAAATCTTTCACGTCTCACCGTTTCAGGACATCGCGGGCGATTACCAGTTTCGGTTCGATATCACAGACACGAAAATCGCGATCCGCATCGCGCATGAGAACGGCAATGAGGGCGTGACTGCGACGTTGATCACAACACGCAAGCCGCTCCGTTCGCGCGATTTGATCGTCGTTGCCCTGCGTCGCCCGTTTACCCCGATCCGCACGATTGCCCTGATCTACTGGCAAGCCCTGCGCCTGAAACTCAAAGGGGCCGCTTACCGTCCGCACCCCGCCCCACCACATAAGGAGATCTCGCGATGATGCCCTTTTTCACCAACCGGATTCGTAAAGAGTTTCTGGATACCTGCGAGAAGATTGAGCACGGGACGCTCTCCCTTCGCTTGCCCGATGGCGAGACCCGTCATTTCGGTCGCGGCGCGCCCCATGCCGAAATGATCATTCGCGACTGGCAAGCGGTCGTGATGATGGCTGCGCGCGGCGATGTCGGTCTGGGTGAGGCGTATGTTGCGGGCATGTGGGACACGCCGTCTATTGAGGGGTTGCTGACGATCGCGCTGAAAAACCTTTCGATTGCGGATAGTTACGCCTATGCTGGTTTCTGGTCGAACCTGCGTTTCAAAATCATTGACCGCCTGATGCGCGCCAACTCGTTGCGGGGATCGTCGCGCAATATCCGCGCGCATTACGATGTTGGAAACGAGTTCTACCAGATCTGGCTGGATGAGGGGATGAGCTATTCTTCCGCCTTGTTTGCGCCCGGCGATCAGGATTTGCATCGCGCGCAAAACCGCAAGTTAGACCGTATTCTCGATTCGCTTGGTGACGGTGAACGCGTGCTGGAAATCGGCTGCGGTTGGGGCCATTTCGCAGAGCGCGCGGCGGAGCAAGGGCGTGACGTGACCGGAATCACGATCTCGCCAAGTCAGAAGGGCTATGCCGATGCGCGCCTTGATGGCCGCGCGGATATCCGGCTGCAAGACTACCGCCATACGCCCGGAAAATTCGATCATATCGTATCGATTGAGATGATCGAGGCGGTCGGCGAACGCTACTGGCCGACCTATTTCTCAACGCTGAAGGATCGCCTCTCCGAAGGCGGATCAGCGGTAATTCAGGCCATAACAGTGTCTGATTCCTACTTTCCAACCTATCGCAAGACGTCTGATTTCATCCGCCAATACACCTTTCCGGGCGGCATGTTGCTGTCTGATAGCGTCATCCGCGATCAGGCGGCCCGTGCGGGGCTGATGGTGAAGGAAAGCTTTGGTTTCGGCCAAGATTACGCCGAGACCTGCCGACAGTGGGCCGCGCGTCTGAAAGAGCGCGCCGAGCGGGCTGCGCAGATGGGCTATGGTCCCGATTTCCTGCGCGGCTGGCTCTATTATCTTGAAGCCTGCGCAGCGGCCTTTGCCGTCGACCACACCGATGTGGTGCAGGTCCAACTTGTCCATGCGAGGGCGTGAGCGATGATCAAGCTCCTCTTGGCGATAGCCGTTCTTATTCTTGCAGCGCTGCTGATCCGGCAGGTGTTTTTCAGCTTCCCGGCGCAGCGCCTATCCGATTATGCCAGCGAAAGCCCAAGCTTCGACATTCGTCAGGCCTTTGAGGGGCCGGTCGAGGCGCATGGCATGATCTACGGCCCCACCGGGCGCGTCACATCGCGGTTTCGCGCGATGATGGTCGGCAGCTTCACCAATGAAGGCGGCGTGATTAACGAGGAGTTTGATTACGCCTCAGGTCGAACCCAAAGCCGGGCCTGGAAGATCCGGTTTGCCGAGGATGGCACGATCAGTTCGACCGCAGATGATATCGAAGGCGTGGCTACGATGAACCAACGGGGCAATGCGCTTGAGATGCATTACAAGCTGCGCCTGCCCGAGGATGCGGGCGGGCATGTTCTGGATGTGACCGACTGGATTTACCAGATGCCCGATGGCACGCTGCTAAACCGCTCGCAGATGCGCAAATTCGGGATCAAAGTGGCCGAGCTGTTCGCGGTGATGCGCCGCGTGTCCGATACTCAGCCCGCCGAGTGATCACTCGAAACACGCGGCGCGGCCATCATTCTTGATTGTCGCCGCGCCGTCGATAATCGCGCGTGCTCTGCGCTGCACAAACGCCGAAGGCTTTGCCGCCGAACGCCCTTTGGGATCGGGTAGAACCGCTGCGATCAAGGCCGCCTGCCGGGCTGTCAGCTTGTCCGGCGAAGTGCGGAAATAACGAAACGCAGCGGCATCGACACCAAAAGCGCCCTCATCAAATTCCGCGACATTGAGATAGACCTCAAGGATGCGCCGCTTGGACCAGATTGCCTCGACCGCCGGGGTCAACGCGGCCTCCATCGCCTTGCGAATCCAGCTACGCCCCTGCCAGAGGAAAACGTTTTTCACGACCTGCTGGCTGATCGTCGATGCGCCTCTATTGGCACCATCGTCAATCGCAGAGCGGATCGCATGCATGTCAAAGCCCCAATGATTGCAGAAATTTGCATCCTCTGCGGCAACAACCGAGCGTGCCATGACGGGAGCGATATCATCCATCGCGACCCATTGCTGATCAACCGCGCCAAGGCGGTGCCGTTCGGACCACATGTAGTAATCAGTTGGCGGATTGACGAATTTATAGACCACGATCAGCGCCAAATAGATCGCGACCACCACCAATGCGGCACGACCCAGCCATTTCAGCACCAGCCGGAATGGCGCGGTCATGCCTGCCATCAGACCCGAGGTGGCACTGCCCCGACGGGTCTTCTTTTTCGATTTTCTCGTTTTCGCCATGGGCGTATAAGTCACGCTCGCATGGGGGTGGTCAAGCCGCCAAAAGCGAAACTTCCGAGCCGCGCGCAACCTGTCGCGCGGTTACCATGCTCTCGATGGCATCGCTGCGATGCGCCCCCCATGCATCGCGGATTTCACCGTGAATCGCACGATCCTCATCCAGGATCATTTCACCGGGAAACAGGCTTTCGCATGGGGCACCCTCGGCGGTCAGAACGTGATGGGCGTCAAGCAACAGGTGCACATAGCGCAGACGCGGCATCTCGACGATCCGCACGGAGCTACCATTGACCAGATGTTTTGCCGCAACCAGCACCTCGGGCGCGCCGCAAGCCAGCTCTGCGCGCCAGCCGCTCAGCATCATCCGGTGCTGCTGCGAGACCAGAAGCGGGCGGCGGTTGCCCAACACGCCGGCCTCAAATCGCACAGGCGCGTAAGCACCACGGCCAGCGACCTGCCGGCCACCCGTCCAGATCAGCGGCTGCGGCCCGGCGTCAAGAGTCTCGACCAGATCGCCCGCGCGCAGCCATTCCACCGGCACCTCGCCCCGAGGCGTTGTGATCAGCGTGCCGGCGACGAAACACTCCGGTCCCAGATCTCCGACCGGGGCATAGGTACTTGACGTGACATAGGTGGAACTGACGAAGGTCGCGCCGTCATGCAGGATCGTTCCGTCAGTCGGGGTGAAGTAGGTCCGGCCATCGGCGAGATAGAACGTGTCTCCGGTGATCGTGATCTGGTCACCATTCGCCTTTTCGATGGTGATCGTATCCCCGCGCCAAACGCCGGTGAGCCGCTGACCATCAACCGTGTCGTACCGACCGCGCCAAATATCCCACTGGCTCGTCGTCGGCGAGATCCGATCGTCGTTATTATAGTCGTTCAGGCTTAGAGTCGAAGGATCGAATACCTCACCTGCGTCAGGGGGATTTCCCGGGTCGAGTTGGTAGAATTGGTCGTAATATGTCGCCATTGTTGGGCCTGCTGCTCGTATTTATTGCCTTTTAATTGTTTCCAAAAAGCACAAAGATTACGGCAGAATTGAGGCAGACGCGGCCCAGGGCCACCTCATACGGTCACGGTTTCGCGTCTGTCTCTGGATTGACCGACCCGCCGACAATGTTTGTCCGAGCGCCAGCCGCGCCCTCAGTCAGGTCTTCGCCAATAAGGGTCGTCGCACCACCAGCGGCTAGCGTCGCGGCAAGGCGATCGCGGAAATCGGGATGCAGATCGGCGCGCATAACAGTGGCGTCGGTGTGGCCTAGCGTTTTAAGCTGCGCCATCAGCGGTTCTGCGCCCTCCTTGGGGATCAGCGTGAACACCGCCGCGCCGCCTTTGGGCAGATTGGTTCCCGCATCGCGCATGAAGTCGTCGTTGATCCCTAAATCTGTGGCATGTCCGGCAACCGCCCCGGTGCCTGCGCCAATCGCGGCCCCGATCACTGGCGACATAAACACCAGCCCCAGCAAACCGCCCCAGACCGCACCGCCAATCGCCCCCATCGCGGTGGTGTTTCTCATTTGATGCAAGCGCACGGCCCCATCGTCTTCGCGCGTCACGACAACGATATCCTCGGCGCGAAACAGACCCTGTTTCTGCAGATCTTGCAGAGTATCGCGCAACTCAAGCGCCGCCTCTTCGGTTTCGCGGGCAATCACTAGCAACTCGGACATCGGGCAACCTCCAAACAGATAAAAAGGGCGAGACCCTTGGCCCCGCCCTTCTAAAACGTCTGGTTTGCGTAAGGGTTCCCTTACTCTGCCGGCATCGCCTGCGGTTCATCGGTAAGCGGATGCGACAGATGAATGAGCATCTCTTTCGGACAGACCTGCAGGAAGTTGGCCTTTTCGCTCTCCCAATGCTGCAAAATATCTGCCGCTTTGCGCGAACCGGTTTCCTCGACGTGACGCTCGATCAGGCCTTTGAGTTGGGCTTCCCAATAGGGATGACCCAAGCCGCAGGTGACAAGGCTTTCGAGGTTCATCAGATCCTCAGCCGCGCCATCGGGATCATAAAGATAGGCCATACCGCCCGTCATCCCCGCGCCGAAATTCGGCCCGATCGAGCCCAAAATCACCGCAACCCCACCGGTCATATATTCACAGCCGTTCGATCCGCAGCCCTCGATCACCACTTTGGCCCCCGAGTTACGCACGCCAAAGCGTTCACCCGCGCGCCCTGCGGCAAACAGATGCCCGTCGGTCGCGCCATAAAGCACCGTGTTGCCGATGATCGTGTTTTCAGACGCCACAAGCGGGCTGGTCATCGGCGGGCGCACCACAATCGTGCCACCCGACAGACCCTTGCCGACGTAGTCATTGGCATCGCCCGACACTTCGATCTTGAGACCCGGTGCCGCAAATGCCCCCAAGGACTGACCACACGATCCGGTCAGCTTGACCGTCAGATGATCGGGCTGCAGCGCGTTGCGCATCCCGAAATTCTTGACGATATGGCTCGAGGCGCGCGTGCCGATAGTGCGCAGCGTGTTGCGCACAGCATAGCTCAGCTGCATCTTCTCGCCTTCTTCGAAGAAACGCGCACCGTCGCGGATAATCTCGGCGTCCAGCGTGTCGGGCACCCAGTTGCGCGGCTTGGAACGGTCGTAAACGATCTTATCCCAGCCATCGACAGTGATCAGCAGCGGGTTCAGGTCAAGATCATCCAGATGCGCCGAGCCACGGCTGACCTGCGTCAGCAAATCAGCGCGCCCGATCACCTCATCCAAGCTGCGCGCGCCAATCGAGGCAAGCAGTTCCCGCACTTCCTGCGCGTAGAAGGTGATGAGGTTCACGACCTTATCCGCCGAACCGGTGAACTTGGCGCGCAGTTCGGGGTCTTGCGTACACACGCCCACCGGGCAGGTGTTCGACTGGCACTGGCGCACCATGATGCAGCCCATCGCGATCAGCGCGGCGGTGCCGATGCCGTATTCCTCGGCCCCCATCATCGCCGCCATCACGATATCACGCCCCGTGCGCAAACCGCCATCGGTGCGCAAGGTCACACGTTCACGCAGGTTGTTCATCGCAAGAACCTGATGCGCCTCGGTCAGGCCCATTTCCCACGGCAGACCGGCGTATTTGATCGAGGTCGCAGGCGAGGCCCCCGTGCCGCCATTGTGCCCCGAAATCAGGATCACGTCGGCCTTGGCCTTGGCCACGCCAGCGGCAATCGTGCCAACGCCCGAGGACGCCACCAGCTTGACCGTCACCTTGCAGCGCGGGTTGATCTGCTTGAGATCGTAGATCAACTGCGCGAGGTCTTCGATCGAGTAGATGTCGTGGTGCGGCGGTGGCGAGATCAGCGTCACGCCCTTGGTCGAGTGCCGCAGCCGCGCGATCAGGTCGGTGACCTTCATGCCCGGAAGCTGGCCACCCTCTCCCGGTTTTGCCCCTTGCGCGACCTTGATCTCCAGCTCTTCACAGTGGTTCAGGTATTCGGCGGTCACGCCGAAACGCCCCGATGCCACCTGTTTGATCTTGGCCGACGGGTTGTCGCCATTGGGTTCGGGCACGAAATGCGCCGGATCTTCGCCACCCTCACCGCTATCGGATTTCGCACCGATCCGGTTCATCGCGACGTTGAGCAGTTTGTGCGCCTCGGGCGAGAGCGCCCCCAGCGACATCCCCGGCGTCACGAACCGCTTGCGGATTGAGGTGATGCTTTCCACCTCTTCGATTGGCACCGGCTTGCCCAGCGACTTGATGTCGAGCATGTCGCGAATATGGATCGGCGGATTGGCCCGCATCATCGCGGAATACTGCTTCCACAGATCATAACTGGCGCGGTTGCACGCCGTTTGCAGCATATGCATCGTCTGCGCGCCCCAAGCGTGGGTCTCCCCCGTGCGGCGCGATTTATACAACCCGCCGATTGGCAGCACGTCTTGCCCGCCCTTCCAGCCTTTGGCGTGGACTTGTTCCAGCTTGTGCTGAATGCCGTGCAGACCGATGCCGGAAATGCGCGAGTGCATGCCGGGGAAATATTCCGCGACCATCGCACGGCTCAGACCCACCGCCTCAAAGTTGAGACCACCGCGATACGAGGACAGCACCGAAATGCCCATCTTCGACATGATTTTGAGAAGCCCCGAATTGATCGCATCGCGATAGCGACGCATCGCATCGACAAGGCTTCCCTCGATCAAGCCGCGCGCGATCCGGTCTGCAATCGTATCCTCGGCCAGATAGGCGTTAACCGTGGTCGCCCCCGACCCGATCAGCACTGCGAAATAATGCGGGTCAATACATTCGGCGGCGCGCACGTTGATCGAACAAAATGTGCGCAGGCCCTTCTTGGTCAGCCAGCTATGAACGGCAGAGGTCGCCAAAATCATCGGCATCGCGACTTTGTCGGGGTCTTGGCCTTCGTCGGTCAGCACCAGATGCAGCGCACCCGAGCGCACGGCGTCCTCGGCCTCATTGCGGATGCGGGTCAGCCCGTCATGCAGCGTCTCCTGATTGCCGCCCGACGCGAAAGTGCAGTCGATCACGGTGACCTGTTCGCCAAACTGATCCAGCATCGCGTCGAATTCGGAATTGGCGAGAAACGGCGTATCAAGAATCCAGATCTCGGTTTGCGAGCTGTCCTCATCGAGCACGTTCTTGAGGTTACCGAAACGCGTTTTCAGGCTCATCACCCGATTTTCGCGCAAGCTGTCAATCGGCGGGTTGGTAACTTGGCTAAAGTTTTGCCGGAAGAAATGGCTTAGCGGGCGGTATTGTTTGGACAGCACCGCAGGCGGCGTGTCATCGCCCATCGAGGCAATCGCCTCTTTGCCATCTTCGGCCATCGGCGCGAGGATTTGTTCGATCTCTTCGACCGAATAGCCCGCCGCGATCTGGCGTTTGCGCAGTTCGGCACCCTCGAATTTCGGGGCTTCGGGCACGTCGCGCAACTGTTCGTTCAGATCGGTGACCTTGCTGACCCATTCCGAGAAGGGCTGCGCATGGGCCAATTTATCTTTCAGTTCCGCGTCATGATAAAGCTTACCATTGGCCATATCGACCGCAATCATCTGGCCCGGACCAAGCGCGCCCTTTTCAACGACCATCGACTCGTCAATCGGAACCATTCCGGCCTCAGAGCCTGCAATCAGCACGCCATCGCCGGTGATGACATAGCGCAGCGGGCGCAAGCCGTTGCGATCCAGACCGCCGCAAACCCAGCGGCCATCCGTCATCGCGAGGGCGGCGGGACCATCCCAAGGCTCGATCACGGCGTTGGAATAGGCATACATATCTTGCAACGCTTGCGGCATGGTTTCGTCATTTGACCACGGCTCGGGCACCAGCATGGTTTTCACCATCGGCGCGGTGCGGCCCGAACGCACCATCAGTTCAAACACCGCATCCAGCGCACCGGAATCCGACGCGCCGGCGGGGATGATCGGCTTGATATCCTCGGCGCTCTCGCCAAAGGCGGTCGAGGCCATGCGGATCTCATGGCTTTTCATCCAGTTGATGTTGCCCTTGATCGTGTTGATCTCGCCGTTATGGGCGAGCATCCGGAAGGGCTGGGCCAGCCACCATTGCGGGAAGGTGTTGGTGGAATAGCGCTGGTGATAGATCGCGAAGGCCGATTCAAACCGTTCGTCTTTCAGGTCGGGATAGAATTCGGCGACCTGCTCGGCCAGCATCATGCCTTTGTAAATGATCGAGCGGCAGCTCAGCGAGCAGATGTAAAGGCCCGCGATCTGGGCAGCGACCGCGGCCTTCTCGATGCGACGACGAATGATGTACAGCTCGCGCTCGAACTGTTCCTGGTCGATATCCTTGTCGTTGCGGATCAGGATCTGCTCAATCTCGGGACGCGTCGAGTTCGCCTTTTCCCCCAGCACAGCCGTATTCACCGGAACGTGGCGCCAGCCGTAAATGTAATGCCCCATCCGCAGCACTTCGGATTCCACGATCGTGCGGCAGCGCTCCTGCGCGCCAAAATCGGTACGCGGCAAAAAGACCTGCCCGACAGCGACCATCTTTTCCATATCGGGTTCATGCCCGGTGCGCCGGATCTGGTCGTAAAAGAACGGGGCGGGGATTTGCACATGGATGCCTGCGCCGTCACCAGTCTTGCCATCGGCATCCACAGCACCGCGATGCCAGATTGCTTTCAGCGCGTCGATGCCGTTTTCGACAACCTTGCGCGAGGGCTTACCGTCGATGGCGACCACAAGACCAACACCACAAGAGGCCTTTTCGTCGTCTTCTTTCCACAGTGAATTCTCATGCATCCACTGGCGTTTGGCTTCTTGGGCTGCAACCCAGGATTCATCATATTTCGTCATGTCCGGCCTCCTTCGGAGAAAGCGTTAAACCTGTGGCGTCTAGATCGGCGCACCAACGTTTGGCGGCGCTCGGCAAGGTTTGGGCGGCGCTCATCCGAGCCCGCCCTCAGGGGAAATCCCCGTCATCATCATATCGCAGTCATATTCAGGCGTTTCGGTGGAAAAACCCGGATCGCCGGGAAAATCAAACCGCGCAGGAGTGTCGTCGAAAGACTGCTTTTCACCCGAGGCGTTTTCGTAACTTTCCGGCCCGCTCAGAAAAATCCGGTACTTCCGGCTGATGTATTGCACGCCTTTGCGCGTAGACAGCTTTTGCCCCTGCACATCATATGCGCTGAGATTAAAGCTGCTTTTTTCCAGCGGCACGCCATCAATCGTAACGTTTTCGCCCGTCAGCGTATCAACCCCCACATAGCGCTGGGTTTGGGCGAAGTTATTACGCGTGATGAAGTCATAATCATCGCGCCCCGAGGCCAACAAATCGCTAAACGACGCGTTATCTTTGGACGCGGCCTGATCAAGCAGATCAATCTCGCCGGTGTCCAGCGAATAGGCCTCGATCCAGCGGGTTTCGCTATCGATGTGGCTGAGGAAATAAGTGCCCTCGCCATCGGCATATGACACCCATTGTTCGCCCGCATCATCCGCCGCACAGGTGTAGAAATTAGCAACCTGACAGTTGTGAAGCTGTGCGGTCATGTAAACTTCGCAGCCTTGGGGCGGGATGAAATTGGCCGCATGCGCAGGCAGGGCGGCCAGTAGCCCCCCACAGATTGCCCAAAAAATTGCGCCCTTGTTCATTATTATCTCAGCCCTTTTGGAAACGTCGTCGCGGTGCGATCATTCTGCCGCGACAGCCGCTACATTCTCGAGATAGCGCAGGATTTCGGTCCCTGCCTCACGCCCGTCGCGGATCGCCCAAACCACAAGGCTTGCCCCGCGCACGATATCGCCCACTGCGTAGACGCCAGGGATTGACGTCGCATGGGTGCCAAACTCGGCCTTGACGGTGCCCCAGCGGGTCGTTTCCAGCTCGGCCGCATCCCATTGCTCGGGCAGGTTCTCGGGTTCAAAACCAAGCGCCTTGATCACCAGATCGGCCGGCTCATCATAGATGCCGCCTTCGATCTTTTCGGGGCTTTGACGACCGGACGCATCGGGCGCGCCCAAACGCATCTGCTGTACCGAGACCGAAGCCACCGGATTGCCAGAGAAGCCTGCGGGTGCCGCAAGCCAGACGAACTCGACGCCTTCTTCCTCGGCGTTTTGCACTTCGCGCTGGCTGCCGGGCATGTTGGCACGGTCGCGACGATAGAGACATTTCACCGAAGTGGCGCCCTGACGGATCGCCGTGCGCACGCAGTCCATCGCGGTATCGCCACCACCAATGACAACCACGCGCTTGCCTTCGGCGTTCAGCGTGCCGTCTTCAAACTCGGGAACATCATCGCCAAAGCTTTTCTTGTTCGACACCGTCAGGAAATCAATCGCACGCACGATTCCATCAGCATCCGCGCCCGGATCCGTCAACTCGCGCGTTTTATAAACGCCCGCCGCAACCAGAATCGCATCATGCTTGCCCCGGATCGCATCAAACGAGATATCGGTGCCGACATTGCAGTTCATCACAAACTCGACGCCACCGTCTTCAAGCTGCTGCACGCGCTGCATGACGATATCTTTTTCCAGCTTGAAGCCGGGAATGCCATAGGTCAGCAGGCCGCCCGCGCGGTCATAGCGGTCATAAACCGTGACCTGCACGCCAGCGCGGCGCAGCACATCCGCCGCCGACAGCCCGCCGGGACCAGCGCCGATGATCGCCACCGATTCCGCACGATCGTTCAGCGGTTTGATCGGCTTGACCCAGCCCATATCGAAGGCGGTGTCGGTGATGTATTTTTCAACCGCGCCGATGGTGACGGTGCCATGGCCTGACTGCTCAATCACGCAATTGCCCTCACACAGGCGATCTTGCGGGCAGATACGGCCGCAGATTTCCGGGAAGGTGTTGGTGGCTTGGCTCAGTTCGTAAGCCTCTTGCAACCGGCCCTCAGCGGTCAGGCGCAACCAGTCGGGGATGTTGTTGTGCAAGGGACAATGCGATTGGCAATAGGGCACGCCACATTGGCTGCACCGACTTGCTTGCTCGGCTGCCTTTTCCGCCGCGAATTCGCGATAGATTTCGTCAAAATCATGCGAGCGCACGTCCGCGTCGCGTTTTTGAGGCATCTCTTTCGCCGTTTTCACGAACTTGAGCATCGGCTGCTTGGCCATGTCGGCGTCTCCCTAAGAATACTGTGGGTAAGACTTGCTACACTGGTTCGCAGAGCAATAAAAGTAAGCAATGCTGACTTAAATACGAAATAATTCGAGTTCCACGCAACTCTTGCTGCAAATTTCGTAAATTTTAGGTCAGCAAAGATTACCTAAATTAGAATTAGGCGAGGAAATCAACGCATGACCTCCTCTATAAAGCTGATTCGCTCACCTCAGCCTAAAAGGCCCATCGCAGACAGTCCCAGCAGAAGCCCGCCGAAAAGGATGCGGTAGATCGCGAAGGCCGTAAAGCGATGCGTCTGGATGAACCCCAGCAGCCACTTTACGGCGATAAAGGCTGTCACTGTGGAAACGGCAAAGGCAATGCCCATCGACGTCCAGTTTTCTGCATGTGCGCCGCCGCCGCTTGTGGCTTGCTTAAGCAACTCATAACCACTCGCCGCATACATCGTCGGAATACCGACGAGAAACGCAAATTCCGTCGCCGCGCCTCGGTTCGAGGTGCCCAGTAGCATCGCGGCAAAAATCGTCGCGGCAGAGCGCGAGGTGCCGGGGAAAACCCCCGCGACGATCTGCGCCAAGCCGACAGCAATTGCGACGCGCCACAGAATAACGCTGCGATCCGGCTGATTTTCGGCAAACCGCTCGGCGGCGATCATCCAGAAGCCGCCAATTACCAACGCCCAGGCAATCGGCTGGATCGTCGTCGGCAGTTCGAACCCCAGCTTCTTCACGATCAACCCCAGCACGGCGGTGATCAGAAAGGCCACCGTCAGCTTCGCCAGATAGTCGCGGTTGTCCGGGTCGCGCCAGTTGGTCAGCAATTCAACGATACGGCGCCAATAGATCAGCGTCACCGCCAAGATCGCGCCGGCCTGGATAACGATATTATAGGTGTCCGAGCGCGCCCCGAGCCAATGCTCGGCCAGCAACAAATGCCCGGTGCTGGAAATCGGAAGGAATTCGGTGATGCCTTCGATCACGCCAAGCAGGACGTCGTTGAAATAAGTCAATCTGAGTAGCCTTTGCTAAGGGGTCGGGTGCGCAAACGGCGCCTAATCACAAAGACTTATGCAGATTTTTCGCCGAGGCTTTGATCGCGTCATACTGTCCGTCGGGGCGAAAGCGCCACAGGTAGTCGGGTAGGATCGCACCCATCGCGGTTGGCGTAATGCCCAGATCGGCGAATCCTTTGGCACCCTCGGCCACGACATTATCAGCGCGCAGGTTTTTCACCTGATCGCGCGTCAGGATACGGTTGACGATCAACCCGCCCGTTACCGTCTGCACCAGATCGAACACGCCTCCCATAAGGCCCGCGAGCCAGAACGGCAGCGAGGCCACAAAGCGGCGGCGATTGATTACGCCAAGCATTTTCTTGACCAGATCGTGGAAGGTTTCGACATCGGGGCCACCCAGCTCATAGATTCCGGGCGCGACGTCGCCGCTTGCCGCCATCGCCGCAACCTTGGCGACGTCATCGACATAAACCGGCTGGAATTTCGTGTCGCCGCCAGTGATCGGCACGGCTGGTGTGAACCGCGCCATCGCGGCGAATTTGTTGAAGAACCCGTCTTCACTGCCAAAGATAATCGACGGGCGCAGAATCACGGCATTCGGATAAGCCTCTAGCACAGCAGCTTCGCCAGCAGCCTTGCTGCGGGCATAGGCACTTGGGCTGTCGCTATCCGCGCCGATTGCGGAAATCTGCACCAGTCTTGCAATGCCCTGCTCAGACGCGATGCGAGCCACGTTCGCAGCGCCCGCCGTCTGAACCGAATCAAACTTGTTCTTGCCTTCGTTCACGAGGATGCCGACGCAATTGACGACCGCGTCGGCCCCGATCATCGCGGCGCGCACGCTGTCTTCGTCGCGAATGTTGCACAAAATGGGTTCAACCTGCCCCACGGCACCGTAAGGCTTGACGAAAAGCGCCTCATTCGGACGGCGAACGGCAACCCGGATGCGCCAGCCCTCTTTTGCGAGCCTGCGCGCAATATACCGCCCGACAAACCCCGAACCGCCGTAGATCGTGACCAGCTTGGACATGCGCATAGGCCTTTCCTTGCAAAGAATTGACTTACTGATTACCGCCTCGCCCCCACAGGAACAAGACTAAAGGCGACGAACATGCCGGTCTCACAATAATTCGTGCTGCGCCCCGTTGACAGCACCTGCGCCGCTCTGTAAATCGCGCTTCACGACACCTGCCCAGGTGGCGGAATTGGTAGACGCGCACGGTTCAGGTCCGTGTGCCGCAAGGCGTGGAGGTTCGAGTCCTCTCCTGGGCACCAAAGACCATCAAAAAGCCGCGCGACATGAATATGTTGGGCGGCTTTTGTTGTTCTTGGGCCAGGCTTTCATCCACCGCTTAGCCGATGATGGGCACAGCGATATCGCACCCCTCATAGAGGCGCTGCGACGGCCGCGACTGTCCCTATTTCTGTCAGAATGCCCGCTCTCGCGCCGATTGCCTTGCAATCGCCTAGCCGCAAGAACGGATGCACTGCTCATTCGCGGTATTGTCCGCCTTAAAACGAGGCGAGGCTCAGCCACAGTGGATAAAAACCACTTGGTAGATCAGCAAAAACAAGAAGAAGTGGTGCCGCACGAGGGATTCGAACCCCCGACCCCATCATTACGAATGATGTGCTCTACCAACTGAGCTAGTGCGGCGACCTTATGAGCAAAATGCCATAGGCGATTTGCCCCGTTAGCGGGCGATTAGCATGGGCGCGCTCGGATGTGTAGCCCAAAAATGCGTCAGATCGCTGCCGGTTTTTCCTCTGTGGCATCGACCGTCTCGCTGGGCTCAACCACTTCGGCGTCAACGACCTCTTTTTCCGGCTCCACCACAGGTTCGGGCTTGCCCACGATCAGCGGCAGCATCTCGGCACCATGCGGCAAAGGCGCTGCCTGCTGCGTCGTTTCACGCCAGCTCAACGTGTCAAACCCACCGCAATTGTCACACACCGGAGTCCACTCGGACTGGATGTTTTGGCAATTGTCGCAGCACCATTGCGGTCCACGCGGAGCCGTCAGCGCGCGCGTCAACCAACCCCGCACGACAGCATCATCCGCGCCTTCGCCCCGCTCGACCGCCGCCATGATCGCAAGAACACGCGCGGTCGGATGGGTTTCAGGCAGATCGCCCAGCGCGCGACGGGCGGCGGGGAAATCTTCGGCGGCGATGTTCAACTCGGCTTTGAGAAGACGGGTTTCTTCATGCTCGGGACGCGTCACCAACAATTTATCAAACCGCTTGAGGCGTTTTGCAGGCTCCTCATCGGGCGCGATCTCGGCATAGGCCGACGCCAGATCGGGATGGGGTTGCGCCCCCCAAGCCTTTCGCAAAAGACGCTCGGCAGCGCGCGGCTTGCCCTTTTCGATGTAAGACCGTGCAGCCATCACAACTGCGGGAATCAAATCGGGTGATGACTTTGCTGCCGCAATCGCAGCCTCGCGGGCCTCGACGCTGGCACCCTCGGCCATCACGCCTTTGGCCTCTTGCAGCGCCATCACGGCATCGCGCCTCTTAAAGACATCACGCGGCAGCTCGCCTTGGCGCAGCTTGGATTGCAGCACGCCCCGCGCACCCTTCCAATCCCCTTTTTCGGTTTGCAGCTTGAGAAGCGTATTCTGCACCTCACGATGACCCGGCTTGAGCGTATAAGCCTTTTTGGCCAGCTCCAGCGCAGTATCGGTGTCGCCCTCTTCCAGCTTTTGGCGCATCAGACCGCGCACACCTACAAAACGGGTGCGATCATCGCTCAGCAAGCGTTTGTAAACTTCGCTCGCCTTCTTGGTGTCGCCCATTTCCTCGGCCGCCT
Source organism: Thioclava indica (assembly GCF_000714545.1). GTDB lineage: Bacteria > Pseudomonadota > Alphaproteobacteria > Rhodobacterales > Rhodobacteraceae > Thioclava > Thioclava indica. Next base: position 50,210 of record NZ_AUNB01000011.1, on the reverse strand, counting down.
GCGCCGTAAGCAGATTGGTCAGTTCGGGGCGTTGCAAATACCGCTCGGCTTTGGCCGCTTTGGACAGCGCGAGCCGTCCTTCGCCTGCCGCCGCTGCCATCATGCCCTCAGCCAGCGCCTCGTAGCCCTTGCGCTCACGGTTGCGATCAAAATAGCGGCTAATGGCGGTTTCATCGCCCGAGATAAAGCGCAAGAACGCCACCAAAAACCCGACAATCCGGATCACAAGCCAGATCGCGACAAACAGCAGAATCGCCGCAATCAGCGCCTGCAACGGGCCAAGCGTGAATTCCATTCCAAGCGTCGAAATCCGCAAACCGCCCGACATATCCGCGAGATGCGAGGCCCCAAGCGTCGCCGCAGCCACGATAACAAGAAAAAGGGCGACTTTAATAAACGTCCAGATCATCTGCGGCTCCTCATTGATTCTGGCCAAGCTGGCCGGCCGCATCCAGCGCCGCGACCCGTGCCTGCGCCTGCGCAGACCAATCGGCCAATGCAGGTTGCGCCGCTTCGGGCAATTTCGCGATCTCGGTCAAGGCCGCTGCCAAATCACCCGTATTCACATCGCCCTGAGCGCGCGACAGCACCGCATCCGGACCATCACCCTCTTGCGGCGTCAAAGACCGCGCGCCGGTCTGGGTCAGCAAAAACGCCCCCAGCTTATCACCGATGCTTGCACCACTATCCGCCTTGCGTGCTGCCGCCAAAGCGGCCCGCGCAGCCTCGGGAAAGCTGGCTTGCAGAGATTGCAACGAAGGCACATCGCCACTCAGCGCCGCCGGAATTGTTACGCCCGCCGCCTGCAAATCGGCCCGCGCCGGATCAAGCGGAGCGCCGGCATCAAGTGCCGCTTTCATCCGCGCGCTGGCCGCTTGCGCCATCGCAGCCTTGGCCGCTGTTTGAGACTGATCTTGCAACTGCTTTGCCTGTTGCTCGGCCTGATCAATGCGCTCTTGCGCGGCCTTCGCAGCCGCCTCGATCTGCGCTTGCGCTGTTGCATCCGAAGCAGATCCAGACGCCGACAAGCCCGAGACTTGTTCCTTGAGCGCATCCAAAGCCGCCTTATTCGCCCGCGCCTCTGAACCGATCTGATCCAACGCGCCTTGGACACCCGACAAATCGGGCGCTGGCGGTTGCGCCGATTTCATTTCCGCCAGTTCCGAACTAAGCGCGTCGATCTTATCCGATTGCGCGCTGAGCTTGGCCTCCAGTTCGGCGCTGGCCCCATTATCGGGCGCGGCAGGGAACCATGCGGCAAATTGCGGCGGCAGCTTGGGGAGCGTGTAAATCGCAGCGCCCGCACCGACCACCGCGGCAATGACGCCACCCAGCAATAGCGGCATGAAACCCCCGCGTTTCACTGTGACGGTTTGCGGCTGCACCACCGGCTCTGGCTTGGGCGTGTCTTCCGTGGGCGCGTCTTCAGTTAGTGGATCCTCTGGAGGGGTATCTGCCGTCTCGGCAACGGCGTCATCACTGGCCTCAGGCGGATCAACGGGATCTTGCGTGATGATTGGCTCATCCGCCACGACAGAGTCATCAGAAGCTGCCACCGTGTCCGCGCTATCAAGCACCACCTCGGTTTCATCCTTGCCCGCTGGCTGAGTATCTTCGCTCACGTCGACTTTTGGATCTACGCCCGAAACTTCAGCGTCTTCAACGATATCATTTGGCAGATCCTCGGATTTCGGTTTCCGGGTTCTCGGTTTTGCCATTGGCCACGCCCTCCAAGATTCGCGCCGAAATTTCGCGTTATTCCATCAATCTAGAGAGGTGCCGCCCCCGGCTCAACCCGCCATTTGCGCGCGCAGCAAAGAGGATAAGGCTTCCAGCACCCCATTCGCATCCGGCGAAGGCGCCACGTCGATGCGATTATGGGCTGCCGGAAGACAGCTTTTCGCCACCGCTGCACTGATCGCCGCAATGAATAGAGGCGTATGGGTTTCAGGCAATGCCGCTTGAAATGCGCGCGCGCTATTGGGTGAAAAAAGCGGAACGAGCACGCTCGCCTTACCTTCAAGTGTGGTGATCGCTTCTGCGGAGAGTGGCAAAGATCTTTGACGGTACAAAATGACCGTTTTCGTCTCTATTCCAGCCAAATTAAGCGCTTTGGCGACATCGAACGCCACCTCTTCGCCGCGCGCATGCAGCAAACTGCCCCCTCGATGCTCGCCAGCAATCACCGGCACAAGCGCCTCTGCGCCCCCCTCGCCCGCGATCGCCTTGAACCCCGCCGCTTGCGCCGCCTGCGCCGTGCGCGCGCCAACGCAATAGGCAATGCGCCCGTCTGCGTTCTCGCGCGCGGCAAAAGCGCTCACACCATGTTGTGAGGTAAAGATCAGCGCGTCAGCAGGAGGAATTGTCGCATCCAAGGGCGCAATCTCAAGCAATGGCGAGATGATCACCGGCCAATCAGCCCCAAACCGCGCGTGAAACTGGCGCGCAAACGCCTCGGAGCTCGCACGCGGCCGCGTCAGCAGCAGAATCGGTTTTTCGATACGCTCACCCATCTGCCAAATGCGCCTCGGGATTGTGTGGACCCTTCCCCGGTGTTACCTGCGAAGCAACGCTCAAGCAACATCGGCCCTGATGACACAGACGCTTACATTCCTTGGACTCGAGTCAAGCTGCGACGACACCGCCGCCGCCGTGGTACGCAGCACGCCCGAGGGAAATGAAATCCTGTCCTCCGTCGTCGCGGGCCAAACCGAGTTGCACGCGCCATTTGGTGGCGTCGTTCCCGAAATAGCCGCGCGCGCGCATGCCGAAAAGCTGGATCTTTGCGTCGAAGAGGCGCTGGAGCAAGCCGGGATCGGGCTGGACGCGCTGGATGGGATCGCGGTCACTGCCGGGCCGGGGCTGATTGGCGGCGTGATGTCGGGGGTGATGTGCGCCAAGGGGCTTGCGGCGGGGGCCGGGCTGCCGCTGATTGGCGTGAACCATTTGGCCGGCCATGCGCTGACGCCGCGCCTGACCGATGGGTTAGATTTTCCGTATCTGATGCTGCTTGTTTCAGGCGGTCATTGCCAGTTTTTGATCGCGAAGGGCCCCGGAGACTTCACCCGTCTTGGTGGCACCATCGATGATGCCCCCGGCGAAGCCTTTGACAAGGTTGCCAAGCTTTTGGCCTTGCCCCAGCCCGGAGGCCCCGCAGTTGAGCTCGAGGCCACCAAGGGCGATCCCAAATCGATCTCTCTGCCGCGCCCGCTTCTCGACAGAGCGGGCTGTGATATGTCCTTTTCCGGCCTCAAGACGGCTGTCTTGCGCGCGCGCGACAAGATTATCGCCCAGCATGACGGCCTGCCGCGCGCCCAACGCGCCGATCTCTGCGCTTCGTTTCAGGCGGCTGTGGCAGATGTTCTGGCGGAAAAGTCACGCCGGGCGTTGCAAGATTATCTCGCATATGCACCAAAGCGCCCCGCATTGGCCGTCGCCGGAGGCGTCGCGGCAAATAAGGCCATTCGTGCCAGCTTAGAGACTGTTTGCGTAGAGTTTGACGCGGAATTCCTCGCGCCGCCCTTGCGCCTTTGCACCGATAATGCAGCAATGATCGCCTATGCGGGGATTGAGCGCTTTCGTGCAGGTGCGCGCGACGGGATGGATCTTGCAGCACGCCCACGCTGGCCGCTGGATCAGACGTCACCTGCCCTTTTGGGATCAGGCAAAAAAGGAGCCAAAGCATGAGTATTGCCGTTCTCGGCGCGGGTGCCTTTGGCACTGCACTTGCCGTCAGCCTTGCTGAAAATGGCCCCGTGACGCTTTGGGCGCGCGATGAAATGCATGCGCAGCAGATGCAGGTATCGCACAGCAATGCGCGACGGTTGCCGGGCGTCAATCTGCCGAAAAACGTCTCTATCACGGCGGATTTGAACGATGCCTTCGGCGCGGATACTCTGCTTCTCGCGATGCCGATGCAACGAATGGGTGGTTTTCTAAACGCTCACGCCAAAGCGCTTTCCGGCAAAACACTGGTCTCGTGCTCAAAAGGGATCGACATTGCCACAGGCCAAGGGTCAACCGGCCTGATCCACGCCCATTGCCCCGGCGCGCGCGCTGCCGTTCTGACCGGTCCCAGCTTTGCTGCCGATATTGCGCGCGGTTTGCCGACAGCGCTGACGCTGGCCTGCGCCGATCACTCCGAAAGCCTGCAAGCTACGCTTTCAACGCCAAACCTGCGTCTTTACCGCACGACCGATACGATTGGCGCGGAACTGGGTGGCGCGCTTAAAAATGTCTACGCTATCGCGGCGGGAACGGTGATTGGCGCAGGCTTGGGCGATTCTGCACGTGCCGCGCTAATGACGCGCGGCTTTGCCGAAATGCTGCGCATTGCAACAACGCTGGGCGCGCGCGCTGAAACGCTTTCGGGTCTATCGGGGTTCGGCGATCTTGTGCTGACCTGCACCTCAACCCAATCGCGCAACTTCAAACTTGGTCATGCACTTGGCGCCAACGAACCCTTTGATCCCGCAATTACGGTTGAAGGGGTCGCCACAGCCAAAGCAGTGTCTAAACTGGCGCAAAGCCGCGATATCGAGATGCCTATTGCTACCATGGTCACGGCCTTGACGGAACAGAAAATCAGCGTGCCCGAGGCCGTCGAGGCATTGCTCGCACGACCTTTGAAGGAGGAATGATATGTATTTTGCCCTGATCTGCCGCGACAAACCCGGCGCGATCCAAATCCGCAAGGATAACCGCGACGCTCATCTGGCCTATATCGCCGAAACGGGCGTGGTGTTTATGGCCGGGCCGTTTATTGAGGCGGGCGAGATGTGTGGCTCGTTAGTGATCCTCGCGCTCGACAGCCTTGACGCCGCGCGCGAGTGGGCCACGAATGACCCCTACGCCAAGGCCGGACTATTCGCCGATGTCAGTATTCAGGAATGGAAGAAGGTAGTGGGCTGATGCGTTACTGGCTGTTCAAATCCGAACCCAACAAATGGTCATGGGATCAGCAGGTCGCCAAAGGCGAGGCTGGTGAGGAATGGGACGGAATCCGCAATTATCTGGCGCGCAACAACATGCGTGAAATGAAAATCGGGGATCGCGCGTTCTTCTATCACTCCAATATCGGCAAAGAGGTCGTCGGCATTGTCGAGGTTTGTGCGCTCAGCCATCCTGATAGCACCACCGATGATCCGCGCTGGGATTGCGTTGATATCAAGGCGGTCAAACCGTTCAAGCGCCCTGTTACGCTGGCCGAGGTCAAAGATGATCCGCGTTTGACGGAAATGTCGCTGGTGACTTCAATGCGGCTTTCAGTGCAGCCTGTGACCGAGAAAGAATGGAAGATCGTCTGCGATCTGGGCGGCGTCGATCCCGAGTAGGAATTAGATACGCCCCCTTTGAAAAGACAAAGAGGGTTCCGGCACCCCTACCAGAACCCTCTGCCACCCACGTGCTCCCGTAACGCACCACACGTGAAACTGTATATCGGATCTGGCCATCCTGGCCGGTGAGATAGGTTTACGCAAAAACACCGCCAAGCGCAAGGTTGCTTTCATTAAAATGCAAGCAATTACAAACACTTAACATCAATATTTGATTAACCATCTCTCTGCGTAATCACATTCCGTGCGTCATAGAGACCTTTTTTCATCAGTAAACAACTGAAACTCCACGCTAAATCTTTGGCTGAGCGGCCCCACCCCCTGCGCCGTGCTCACATCCGCGAACATTGTCACGCAACTGTTACATTCCCTTCGCATAAGCGTCACGCAAGCCCAATACGACGCCAGCAAGGCCGCGAAGGCCCGCAACTGAACACTGGGAGTAACACATGAAATCCGTCACCCTCACCGCCTCGGCGATTGCCCTGCTTGCAGCTTCCGGCACCGCAGCTCTGGCCCGCGACAATATCCAGATCGCTGGCTCCTCGACCGTGCTGCCCTATGCCTCGATCGTTGCCGAAGCCTTCGGTGAAAACTTCGACTTCCCGACCCCGGTGGTGGAATCGGGCGGGTCTTCGTCTGGCCTCAAGCGCTTCTGCGAAGGTGTGGGCGAGAACTCGATCGACATCGCCAACGCCTCGCGCAAAATCAAAGACAAAGAAATCGCCACCTGCGCTGAAAACGGCGTGAAAGACATCATGGAAGTCCGCATCGGCTATGATGGCATCGTCTTCGCCAGCCAAAAAGATGGCCCGGCCTTCACCGCCTTCGAACCCGCCGACCTGTATAACGCGCTTGGCGCGAAAGTGATGAAAGACGGCAAGCTCGTCGACAACACCTACGGCAAATGGAACGAATTTAACGCGAACCTTCCCGATGCCGACATCATGGCGTTTATCCCCGGCACCAAGCACGGAACCCGTGAAGTCTTTGAAGAGAAAGTCCTCGAAGCTGGCTGCGAAGCCACCGGCGCGTTCGAAGCCTACAAGGCCGAAGGCATGGACGACAAAGCCGCCTCGAAAGCTTGCATGAAAGTGCGCACCGACGGCAAGGCTGTGGATATCGACGGCGACTACACCGAAACCCTTGCGCGGATCGCCTCTAACCCGGATGGCGTTGGTGTCTTCGGTCTGGCGTTCTACGAAAACAATACCGACAAGCTTAAAGTCGCGACCATGTCGGGCATCGCGCCCTCGACCGCGACCATCGCCGATGGCAGCTACCCGGTTTCGCGCCCGCTCTACTTCTACGTCAAGAAAGCGCATATCGGCGAGATCCCCGGCCTGAAAGAGTATGCCGAGTTCTTCGTCTCTGACGACATGGCCGGCTCTGACGGCCCGCTGGCGCAATACGGTCTCGTTTCGGACCCGGAACTGGCCCAGACGCAAGACGCCGTGGCAAACGAAACCACGATGCAATAATCAGGATCCGCGTTTCATGACGCGGCTTCGGGGGCGGCATATTCCGTCGCCCCCACCGCCCTTTTAGGACCTTTTCCAAGACAAAGGCGAGGCATATGCCTGTTTTCTGGATCTTCGTAATCGTGCTGGCGCTGACAGGTGCGGGCTTTGTGATGGGGCGGTCGCGGGCGCTTAGTTCGGTGGACGGAGACCGCCGACGGCTCCACTCCCTGCCATCCTACGCGGGCGCGCTTGTTGCGATGTCCGCCTTTCTCCCCGCCTTGGTACTGTTCGTTCTGCTGCTCGCCCTGAATGCCACTGGCATGATCCTGACTGTGGCAACGCTTCTCGCGACATTGATCGGCCTCGCCCTTAGCCTGCGTCTGGTCAGCCCCGAGTTTCGCGCACGCAATGCCGTCGAAACGGGGGTGCGTGGCCTGCTGATTGCGGCAGCGAGCGTCGCGATCCTCACTACGGTCGGCATCGTTTTGTCGCTTATTTTCAATACGGTCGAGTTCTTCAATCTTTACCCGATCAAAGAGTTCTTCTTCGGCCTGAACTGGACGCCAAGCTTTGGCGGCGGATCCGAGCTGGGTATGCTGCCGCTGCTTTGGGGCACGCTCTATATCTCGTTTATCGCGTTGCTGGTCGCGGTGCCGATTGGTCTTTATGCGGCCGTTTATCTGTCGGAATATGCCTCGCATCCAGTGCGCAGCGCGATCAAGCCGCTGCTCGAAATTCTCGCCGGGATCCCCACCATCGTCTACGGTCTGTTCGCCCTGCTCACCGTCGGCCCGTTCCTGATGTCGATCTTCGGCCCGAACGGCCCGACGGCAGCAATTGCCGAGAATGGCTGGATGCATGCCGGCACCGCAGTTATGACCGCAGGGTTGGTGATGGGCATCATGCTGATCCCCTTCGTATCCTCGCTATCGGATGACATCATCAACGCCGTGCCGCAAAGCCTGCGTGATGGGTCTTACGGTCTGGGCGCCACGAAATCGGAAACCATCAAGCAGGTGATCTTGCCAGCCGCCCTACCCGGCATCGTCGGGGCCATTCTGCTCGCGGCCTCGCGCGCGATTGGCGAGACGATGATCGTCGTGCTTGGCGCAGGCGCTGCGGCAAGGCTTTCGCTCAACCCGTTTGACGCGATGACCACCGTAACCGCCAAGATCGTCAGCCAGTTGACCGGGGACGCCGATTTCGCCTCCCCCGAGGCGCTGGTGGCTTTTTCGCTGGCTATGACGCTCTTTGTCATCACGCTGGGTCTTAACATCTTCGCGCTCTGGATCGTGCGCAAATATCGGGAGCAATACGAATGAGTGACGCGACCCATTCCGCACCGCACAAACCGACAAGCCGCTCTCTGCATGCGGTTGATGCGCGCACGAAACGCCGCAACGCTTCGGAAAGTCGTTTCAAAGCGATGGGCATCGGTGCAATCGGCATCGGTATCGCCTTTCTCGTGTTGCTGCTTTCGACAATCGTGATGAACGGAAGCTCGGCCTTTCAACAGACCTTCATCAATGTGCCGGTCTATCTGGATCCGGCCAAGATCGACAAAAAGGGCAACCGTGATCTCGCTGATCTCAAGAAAGCCACGACCTTTACCTATGCCCCGCTCATTCAGAACGGGTTGCTGGATGTCGTAAAAAAGGCGGGAATAGAGACGGATTTGAGCAAAGCGAAAGAGCTGAAGAACCTGATTTCAGCCTCGGCCGCCTCGCAGGTGCGTGATCGTGTGCTCGCCGATCCTTCGCTGATCGGCCAGACGATTGATTTCAAGATCCTCGCCTCCTCGCGCGTCGATGGCTACTTGAAGGGCCGGGTGAAGCGCGCCGATATCGCGCAAGACAAGAATATCAGCGTCGCCCAGCTCGATCTGACAGATGCGTTGCGCGAGGCCGGGGTGATCCATAAGGGCTTCAACAGCGCCTTCATCTTTGGCGCCGATGCCTCGGATTCGCGCGCGGAACAGGCCGGGATCGGTGTGTCGATGCTGGGGTCGTTCTACATGATGCTGGTCGTTCTCGCGCTGGCTTTGCCCATCGGCGTTGCGGCCTCGATCTATCTTGAGGAATTCGCTGCGAAAAACCGCTTTACCGACCTGATCGAGGTGAACATCTCCAACCTCGCCGCGGTGCCCTCTATCGTGTTCGGGATCCTCGGCCTGTCCGTCTTCATCCAATTCGCCCATCTGCCACAATCCGCTCCGCTGGTAGGTGGTCTGGTGCTGACACTGATGACGCTGCCCACGATCATCATCTCGACCCGCGCCGCGCTTAAGGCCGTGCCGCCCTCGATCCGCGATGCGGCGCTTGGGGTCGGGGCCTCCAAGATGCAATCGGTGTTCCACCACGTCCTGCCGCTGGCAATGCCCGGCATCCTGACCGGAACGATCATCGGGCTCGCACAAGCGCTTGGTGAAACCGCGCCGCTACTGCTGATCGGCATGGTCGGCTATGTCGCGACCAACACGCCCGACGGGTTCGTCGACGGGTTCGTCTCGCCCAACTCGGCCATGCCCGCCCAAATATACGAATGGGCCAAACGCGCCGACCCGGCATTTTACGAACGCGCCTGGGGCGGTATCATCATCTTGCTGGTTTTTCTGCTGAGCATGAACATCATCGCGATCATTTTGCGCCGCAAATTCGAGCGCCGCTGGTAAGGAGACGCAGCCATGAACGACATGACATTGACGGAGAGAGCTGTGAACGCCACCGACAACAAGATCACCGCGCGCAACGTGCAGGTCTATTACGGCGAAAGCCACGCAATCAAGGATGTCGATGTCGACATCCTCGACAAGACCGTGACCGCGTTCATCGGCCCTTCTGGCTGCGGCAAATCTACCTTTCTACGCTGCCTTAACCGGATGAACGACACGATCGATATCTGTCGCGTGCAGGGTGAGATTTTGCTGGATAGCGAAGATATCTATGATCGCCGCGTCGATCCGGTGCAGTTGCGCGCCAAGGTCGGGATGGTGTTTCAAAAACCCAACCCTTTCCCGAAGTCGATCTATGATAATGTCGCTTATGGCCCGAAAATCCACGGCCTGACGCGCAATCGTACCGAATTGGACGAGGTTGTCGAAGCCTCGCTGCGCAAAGCCGCCCTGTGGAATGAGGTGAAAGACCGCCTGACCGCGCCGGGCACCGGGCTTTCGGGCGGCCAGCAGCAGCGCCTGTGCATCGCGCGCGCCATCGCCACCTCGCCCGAAGTGCTGTTGATGGATGAACCTTGCTCGGCGCTCGACCCGATTGCCACAGCGCAGGTCGAAGAACTGATTGACGAGTTGCGGACCAATTTCTCGGTCGTGATCGTGACCCACTCCATGCAGCAGGCCGCCCGTGTAAGTCAGAAAACGGCCTTCTTCCACCTCGGTAATCTGGTGGAGTATGACGATACCGACAAGATTTTCACAAACCCCACCGACCCCCGGACCGAAAGCTATATCACCGGCCGGATCGGCTAAGGAGGCAGGCATGAGCGACCATATTCTCTCCGCATTCGACCGCGACCTAGAGGCCGTTCAGGCCCTCGTCGTCAAGATGGGCGGCATCGTTGAAGAACAAATTCTCAATAGCGCCAAGGCGTTAGAAACACGCGATGCCGAGCTGGCAAAGGCTGTGCGCTTGCGGGATCGCGCCGTTGATGAGCTTGAGGAAAAGATCAACGAAGAGGCTGCGCGCCTGATCGCCCTGCGCGCCCCCGCCGCACGCGATCTGCGGGTTGCGCTGTCGGTCATCAAGATCTCTGCCAGCCTGGAACGGGTCGGGGATTACGCCAAAAATATCGCCAAGCGCTCTAAGGTTCTGCTCGATACCCCCCCGATCAGCGGCACGCCCGCCGCGATCCGCCGGATGGCGCAAGCGACCGAATCGATGCTCAAAGACGCGCTCGACAGTTACATCCAGCGCGACGTTGAGCTTGCCCGCGATGTGCGCCAACGCGATCTGGAAGTCGATCAGATGTATAACGCGCTGTTTCGCGAATTCCTGACCTATATGCTGGAAGACCCGCGTAACATCACGCCCTGCATGCACCTGCATTTTATCGCCAAGAATATCGAGCGGATGGGCGATCATGCGACCTCGATCGCCGAGCAGGTGATCTACCTTGTCACTGGCGAGCTGCCCGATGACAGCCGCCCGAAATCTTCCAGCGTCATCGAAACGGAGGCCTGACATGGCACCCGCGCAACAGCCCTGTGTTCTGGTGGTCGAGGACGAATCCGCCCAGCGCGAAGTCCTGTTCTATAACCTCGACGCCGAAGGCTTTCGCGTTGTTATGGCCGAAAACGGCGACGAGGCCCTGCTGATGGTCGCCGAGGAAAAGCCCGACCTCATCGTGCTCGACTGGATGCTACCCAACGTGTCGGGTATCGAGATTTGTCGACGTGTGAAATCGAACAACGCCACCCGGCACATCCCGATCATCATGCTGTCTGCCCGCTCGGAAGAGGTGGATCGGGTGCGCGGGCTCGAAACGGGCGCGGATGATTATGTAGTAAAACCGTACTCTGTGGTCGAGCTGATGGCGCGCGTGCGCACCCAGCTGCGTCGAACGCGCCCTGCGACGATGGGAGAGCGGCTGACTTACGACGATATCATGCTCGATTCCGAAGAACATCGCGTGTTTCGCGACGGTAAGCCATTGAAATTAGGGCCAACTGAGTTCCGCCTCCTCTCAACCCTGATGGAGAAACCGGGCCGAGTCTGGACTCGCGATCAATTGCTGGATCGAGTGTGGGGGCGCGACATTTACGTCGATACGCGCACAATTGACGTGCATGTCGGGCGTTTGCGCAAAGCACTGATGACGCATGGCGGGCTTGATCCGGTGCGCACGGTGCGCGGCACGGGCTATTCGCTGGGCTGACTTGCCAGAAAATCATCAACTTCGACGCGCGTTGGTATCACATCGGCAGTGCCGGGACGTGTGACCTTGATCGCAGCAGCCGCACCCGCCAGTCGCATTGCCTCCTTCACCGCCAGACCCTCGGCCAGCGCGGCAACAAGATAGCCTGCGTAAGTATCCCCCGCGCCGGTGGTATCAACGGCCTTCACGGGAAACCCCGCAACACGGATCTCATGGCCGCGCGCGGTGTCGTACCAAGCCGCGCCCTTCGCACCGAGCGTGACCAGCACATTTTCAACCGGCAGATCGGCCAGTGTGCCGTTCATCTCGGAACAAAGTTGCGCGGCCTCAACCTCATTAACGATCAAAAGCGAGAGATAAGGCAGTACCGCACGCACGGCTTCGGCTTCAAACGGGGCGGCGGAATATACGACAAAAAGACCCTGTTCCTGCGCAAAACGAGCCGCCTCTACCTGACAAGCAGTCTCGTTTTGCAAGATCAGCGTGTCACCTGCTCCGGCCTGTGCCAATGCCTGTCTCACATGGTCCGCACCCAGCGCACGGTTCGCGCCGGGATAGATGACGATGGCGTTTTCGCCCGCGTCATCAACGTTGATGATCGCATGACCTGACGCAGCATCAGCGTCGGCCACGGCGCTACAATCCACACCTGCCGCTGCCAACCGATCAACCATCCAACGCCCATCCGGCCCAATCGCCCCGATATGGCGCACCGAGCCACCCGCCCGCGCAATCGCAACCGACTGATTCGCGCCCTTGCCGCCCAGCCCGACCGCATAGGTCTGCGCCGCTAACGTCTCGCCCGGGGCGGGTAAATGCGCCAAGCGATAGACGTGATCAGCATTGATCGAACCAAGATTATAGATCATCACCCCGCCTTATTTCGCTTGCCCCAACCGACAAGACGCCAAGGCTGCCATATTGAGGATGTCATTCACCGTCGATGACGTTGGGCAGAGCTGTACCGCTTGCGAAATCCCAGTCAGGATCGGCCCGATTACGGTCGCCCCCGCCATCTCTTGCATCAGCTTGATCGAAATCGACGCCGAATGTCGCGCCGGCACCACCAGAATATTGGCCGGGCCGGTCAGACGGCAGAACGGGTAATTCGCCATCTGGTCCATGTTCAGCGCGACATCGACGGTCATCTCGCCATCATATTCGAAATCGACCCCACGTTGATCCAACACTTTCGCCGCGCGATGCATCTTGGTCGCGCGCTCGGACACAGGATAGCCAAAGGTCGAGAACGAACAAAACGCCGCGCGCGGTTCAAGCCCGAGCCCGCGCGCCACCTGCGCCCCCGAGGTTGCGATATCGGCCAGATCGTTTTCGTCGGGCCATTCATGAACCAACGTATCGCCGATCAGCACCACGCGTCCTTTGTTTAGCACCGCGGTGATCCCGACCGCCCCATCCGAGGGCTTGGCGTCGATCACCTTGTTAATCAGCTCAAGCACATGTGCCGATTTGCGGGTCGCCCCCGTTACCAGCCCATCGCCATGGCCATGAACCAGCATCAGCGCAGCAAACACATGGCGGTCGCGCGTCGCAAGTTTATGCGCATCTTCGCGATCCACGCCCTGACGCTGCAACCGTTCGTAAAGATAGTCCTTGTAGCTTTCGATATGCTTGGAATTGCCCGCATTCACCACGCGAAGCTCGCGATAAGCATCGCCCAGACCCGCCGCTTCCAGCCGTTCCTTTACATCCTGCTCGCGCCCAACCACCAGCGCCTGCCCCATACCGGCACGCTGATAAGCAACCGCCGCACGCAAGACGCGGCTATCGTCGCCTTCAGCAAAAATCATCTTCGCTTGGGCTTGGCGCGCACGCGAATGAATGCCCTGCAAGATCGAGGCGGTCGGATCCATCCGCGCCTTGAGGCTTTGCGCGTAACCCTCCATGTCGATGATCGGACGCCGCGCGACGCCTGTATCCATCCCAGCCTGCGCCACCGCCGGAGGGATCACATGGATCAAACGCGGATCGAATGGCGTCGGAATGATATAATCGCGCCCGAAACTCAGTTTACGGCCATAGGCCATCGCGACCTCGTCGGGCACATCTTCGCGCGCAAGCTCAGCCAAGGCGCGCGCGCAGGCGATTTTCATCTCATCGTTAATAGCGCGGGCGTGAATATCCAGAGCACCCCGGAACAGATAGGGGAAACCCAGCACGTTATTGACTTGATTGGGATAATCACTGCGCCCCGTGGCCACGATTGCATCCGGGCGCACAGCATGCGCCTCTTCCGGGGTGATTTCGGGATCGGGATTGGCCATTGCGAAAATCACCGGATTATCGGCCATCACCGCCACCATTTCCGGCGTGACAGCACCCTTAGCCGAAACGCCAAGGAACACGTCCGCATCCTTCATCGCCTCTTCAAGGCTGCGCGCATCGGTCATCGCCGCATGGGCCGATTTCCACTGGTTCATGCCTTCGGTGCGACCTTGATAGATCACCCCTTTGGTGTCGCACATGATACAATTGTCATGCTTGGCACCCATCGTTTTGATCAGCTCGAGACAGGCAATCCCTGCCGCCCCCGCGCCGTTCAGCACGATTTTGCAATCCTCGATCTTCTTGCCCGATAGCTCTAGTGCGTTGATCAAGCCTGCGGCACAAATCACCGCCGTGCCGTGCTGATCGTCATGAAACACCGGGATATCCATCATCTCTTTGAGACGCTGCTCGATGATGAAACATTCCGGCGCCTTGATATCCTCAAGGTTAATGCCTCCGAAGGTCGGCCCCATCAGCTTAACCGCGTTGATGATTTCGTCGGCGTCCTCGGTATCAAGTTCAATATCAATCGCGTTGACGTCGGCGAAGCGCTTGAAAAGAACCGCCTTGCCTTCCATCACCGGCTTTGATGCCAGCGCCCCAAGATTGCCCAGCCCCAAAATCGCCGAACCGTTGGTGATCACCGCAACCATGTTGCCCTTGACCGTGTAATCATAGGCCAGCTCGGGGTTCGCCGCGATTGCCTCAACCGGCACCGCCACACCGGGAGAATAGGCCAGCGACAGATCGCGCTGCGAGGTCATCGCGGTCGATGCGACGATGTCATATTTCCCCGGACGCGGTTCAAGGTGATAGGCAAGCGCCTCTTCAGGGGTGATACGGGTCTTGCTGGGCATGGGCGCTCCTCCTACAGGCCTATCCGTCATAACGCCCGGCTTTCTCACGCTCAATGGAATTGCGCCCGAATCCGGGGTTTTGTAGGGTCGCGCGACAGGAAATGGGGGGCACATGGCCAATCCGACCGTAACGCCGATGATGGAACAGTATCTTGGGATCAAGGCGGCCAATCCGGGCGCGCTGTTGTTCTATCGTATGGGCGATTTTTACGAGATGTTCTTTAAGGACGCAGTCGATGCGGCCGCTGCGCTTGATATCGCGTTGACCAAGCGCGGCAAACACAACGACGAAGACATTCCGATGTGTGGCGTTCCCGTTCATGCCGCCGAGGGATACTTGCTAACGCTGATCCGCAAAGGCTTTCGTGTCGCGATTGCCGAGCAGCTTGAAAATCCTGCCGAGGCGAAGAAACGTGGCGCGAAATCGGTGGTGAAGCGCGATGTTGTGCGCCTAGTCACCCCCGGAACCCTGACCGAAGAAAGCCTGCTTGAGGCGCGCCGCCATAACTTCCTTGCTGCATGGGCCGAAGTGCGCGATGCGGGCGCGCTGGCCTGGGTCGATATTTCGACCGGCGAGTTTCGCGTGATGACCTGCCCGCTGACACGGCTTGGGCCGGAACTGGCGCGACTTGCCCCGCGTGAGGTGCTCGTTAGCGAGGCAAAAGAGCAAGATTGCGCTGATATAGTCTCTGATATGCGGGCTGCTTTGACGCCGCTATCTCGCGCTAGTTTCGACAGTCAGGCCGCTGAAAAGCGCCTGCTTGATCTGTATGCGATTGGCTCGCTTGAAGCGTTCGGCACATTTTCGCGCGCAGAAATGGCCGCGATGGGGGCGATCGTCGATTACCTCAACATCACGCAGAAGGGTAAACTGCCACTCCTGCGCCGTCCCGTGCACGAAGATGGCGCCGGAGCGGTTCAGATTGACGCCGCAACCCGGCGCAATCTGGAGCTGACGCAAGCCCTGTCCGGCGGGCGCGACGGATCGCTTCTGCACGCCATCGACCGCAGCGTGACCGCTGGGGGCGCGCGCCTGCTGGAGCGTCGCTTATCCGCGCCTTCGCGCAACCTGCCTGAAATTCACGCCCGCCATGATGCGGTTCGGTTTCTGCTCGAACAATCGCGGTTTAGCGATGATCTGCGCGCAGATCTCAAACGCTGCCCCGATATGGATCGCGCTTTGTCGCGCCTCGCGTTAGATCGCGGCGGCCCGCGAGACATGACAGCGATCCGCAACGGGCTTGAGCAAGCCGGGCGCATTGCCGAGGCGCTAGAGCAAACCGACGCCCCCGATTTGCTCAAAACGGCTGCGCGCGCGCTGATCGGTCACGAAGATCTGGTCGCCCTTCTGGATGCAGCACTGATCGCAGAGCCGCCTCTATTGGCCCGCGATGGCGGCTTTATCGCGGCTGGCTATGATGAAGACCTCGACCGCACCCGCCAGTTACGCGACGAAGGCCGCAGCGTGATCGCCAAGATGCAGGCCGAGTATATCGAAGCGACGGGCATCTCTGCCCTCAAGATCAAGCATAACAACGTGCTGGGGTATTTCATCGAAACGACGGCGACACATGCTGAAAAGATGCTCGCCCCGCCGCTCTCGGAACGATTTATTCACCGCCAAACGACCGCCAATCAGGTGCGCTTCACGACCGTAGAGCTGAGCGAGCTGGAAACCCGCATTCTGAACGCCGGAAATCACGCGCTAGAAATCGAAAAACGGCTCTATACCACCTTAAAAAATGCAATTCTTGATCAATCCGGCCCCATCGGAGAAGCCTCACGCGGGCTGGCAGAAATCGACCTTGCCACCGCATTTGCGACTTTGGCGCGAAACGACAACTGGACCGAACCGAAAGTTGATGACAGCCGCGCCTTTGAGATTTCAGGCGGGCGTCACCCCGTCGTCGAAGCCGCGCTTAAAAGATCGGGCGAGCCGTTCATCGCCAATGACTGCGACCTGACCAGCGGAACGACCCCCGCAATTTGGTTGCTCACCGGCCCGAACATGGCCGGCAAATCGACTTTCCTGCGCCAGAACGCCTTGATCGCCCTGCTCGCGCAAGCCGGCAGTTTCGTCCCCGCAAAAAGCGCCCATATCGGCATTGTTTCACAGCTTTTCTCACGCGTTGGCGCTGCGGATGATCTCGCGCGCGGGCGTTCGACCTTCATGGTCGAGATGGTCGAAACCGCTGCGATCCTCAATCAGGCCGATGATCGCGCCTTGGTAATTCTAGACGAGATCGGGCGCGGCACGGCCACTTATGACGGGCTGTCGATCGCCTGGGCCGTGATGGAGCATCTACACGCCAGCAACCGCTGCCGTGCGCTTTTCGCGACCCATTACCACGAAATGACCGCGCTTTCGGCCAAACTCGACGGCGTCGAAAACGCAACCGTCACGGTCAAAGAGTGGGATGGCGAGGTGATTTTCCTGCATGAGGTACGCAAAGGCGCGGCGGATCGGTCATATGGCGTTCAAGTTGCGCGCCTAGCAGGTCTGCCAAACTCGGTTGTCGAACGTGCCCGTGTCGTTCTGGATGCTCTGGAAAAGGGCGAGCGCGAAAACGGCGGCAAGAAACAGGCCGTGATCGATGATCTACCGTTGTTTTCAGTCTCTAACACGCCGCAACCCAGCCCAAAGCCCGCTGGCAACTCAGAGCTGGAAGACGCGCTGAAGTCCTTCGCGCCGGATGAGATGTCGCCAAAAGAAGCGTTGAACGCGCTTTATGAATTGCGCGCACTCCTCACGGATTGATCTGAGCTTTTGACAATCGGACAGCTAACTGGGGGCATGATGCCCCCAGCTATGCTATCAGGATTTCGGCGTTGAACTCACACCGACTTTCGCCGGTCGCAACAGCCGGTCGTGGATCATGAAGCCGTGCTCCATGACCTGAATGATATCGCCCGCCTTGGTGCCCGCAACGGGCGCTTCAAACATGGCTTCGTGCAGCTGAGGATCAAAACGATCCCCGATCTGGGGCACAATTGACGTAATCCCGTGACGCGCGAAGACGTTGATCAGCTCGCGCTGCGTCAACTCGATCCCTTCAAGCACCGGACCCGCTTGGGCGCGCTGTTCTGCCGTCACCGCCTCTAGGGCGCGCTGCAACGCATCAAACACCGGCAGCATATCGCGCGCCAAACGCGAGCCGCCGTAATTCGAGGCCTCCTGCCGCTCTTTATCAGCCCGCTTACGCGCGTTCTCAGCATCGGCCAAAGCGCGCATGAATCGATCACGGAACTCGTCACGCTCGGCGCGCAACTGCTCCATCTCATCAACGTTCTCGGCCATGATGTCTTCAAACGAGTCATCCACATGGGCCTGATCTTCGGCAAACTCGTCTTTCTTATCGCTCATGCCATTCATCCCTTGCTCTGGCCGGAAATCAACCGCCCGACCAGCTGCGCTGTATAATCCACAATCGGTACGATCCGCCCGTAATTTAGCCGCGTCGGCCCAATCACGCCCACCGCACCGATGATCTTACGGTCAGCGTTCATATAAGGAGAGACCACCAAAGAGGAACCCGAAAGCGAAAAAAGTTTATTCTCAGAGCCAATAAAAATGCGCACACCCTCGCCATCTTCGGCCAGATTGAGGAATTCCGCGATGTCGCGCTTGCGTTCCAGATCGTCGAACAGGGTCCGGATTCGATCCAGATCGACCTCTTCACCCAGTAAATTCGCCCGCCCGCGCACGATCAATCGCTCTGAGCGCTCGCCCTTATCCTCCCAAGCGGCCAATCCGTTATCAATCAGTTCGGCTGCCAGCGAATCAATTTCCTGCCGGCGATTGGCGACTTCATGCAAGATATGGGCACGCAATTCCGACAAGGTGCGGCCTTCGGCCATCGCATTGAGGAAATTCGCGGCTTCACGCATCGAAGACGGTGTTTGTCCGATGGGCGGCGTGAAGACGCGATTTTCAACCTGCCCGTCAGCAAAGACAAGAACCACTAAAGCCCGATCCACCGCAAGCGAGACGAATTCGATATGTCGGATCGGGGCTTCTTGCTTGGGGGCCAAAACAAGGCTCGCACCCTGGGTCATTCCAGAAAGCGCGCTAGAGACGCGGCCCAAAATAGACCCTACATCACCGGAATTCGCCCCCATCGTCGCCTCAAGCGCCGCGCGGTCCGAATTGTCCAGATGGCTCAGCTCCATCACGCCATCCACAAACATTCGCAGCCCCATCTGCGTCGGGATGCGCCCCGCCGACACATGCGGACTATCCAACAACCCGAGAAATTCGAGATCCTGCATCACGTTTCGAATGGTCGCGGGTGACAGCTTTTCGCTCATCTGCTGGGTCAGCGTGCGTGAACCAACCGGATCGCCCGAGGACAAATACCCCTCAACCACCCGACGGAACACCTCGCGGGAGCGGTCATTCATCTCGGCCAGAACATCATTCTTAACAGTCATCTCAGCGCGCCTCCAAGTGAATTAAAGCTGCGTGAGGCCGAACGTCAATCTCAGCTTTCGGGGTTGCATCGTAGCCCCCCGCGGATCAAATGGAATCAAATCAGTTGAGAGGATTCAAAGATGCGCCCTTCTGGCAGAGAGTTAAGCGACCTTCGCACGATTTCAATCGAAACAGGTGTGACAAAACACGCCGAGGGGTCGTGTCTGATCAAAATGGGCGACACGCATGTTCTGTGCACCGCCTCTATCGAGGATCGCGCGCCGTCTTTCCTCAAGGGCTCGGGGCTTGGGTGGGTCACCGCCGAATACGGCATGCTGCCGCGTGCAACAAACACGCGCAATCGGCGTGAGGCCGCAGCAGGTAAACAAGGCGGGCGCACCGTAGAAATCCAGCGTCTGATCGGGCGGGCTTTGCGCGCTGGCGTGGATCGTTCGGCTCTGGGAGAGCGCCAGATCGTCGTGGATTGTGACGTCATCCAAGCCGATGGCGGCACCCGTTGCGCCTCGATCACCGGAGGTTGGGTTGCGCTGCGTCTGGCGGCGAACAAGTTGATGAAATCGGGTGCCTGCACCTCTGATCCGCTGCTCGATCATGTCGCCGCGATCAGCTGTGGCATTTACGCGGGCCAGCCCGTCGCCGATCTGGATTATGCCGAGGATAGCGAAGCGGGCACCGATGGCAATTTTATCATGACCGGCGCGGGAAAGCTGATCGAAGTGCAAATGTCTGCCGAGGGCGCCACCTTCTCGCGAGATCAAATGAACAAGCTGCTCGATATGGCCGAGGCTGGCGTCGCACAATTGGTCGAGGCGCAGAAAGCGGCAATCGGATGAGGAAATTTACCGACACCAAGCTTCTGGTGGCCACGCATAATGCGGGAAAACTCGAAGAAATCGTCTCTATTCTCGCGCCTTTCGGTATTGAGGTTGTCGGGGCCAAGGAGATGAACCTTCCCGAGCCCGAAGAAACCGAAAGCACGTTTGTCGGCAATGCCCGCATTAAGGCACACGCCGCCGCGAAGGCGACCGGGCTGCCTGCGCTGGCCGATGATTCCGGCATCGAGGTGGATTGTCTAAATGGCGCACCTGGCGTGTTCACCGCCGATTGGGCCACCACGCCGACCGGTCGCGACTTTACGATGGCGATGGAAAAGACGTGGAAAGCCTGCGATGAGATTAACGCCCCGGCCCCGCGCACAGCGCGATTCCGCTCCACCCTCGTGCTTGCTTGGCCCGATGGCCATGATGAGGTCTTCGCAGGCAAAGTCGAAGGGCAGTTAGTTTGGCCGATGCGGGGCAAACTCGGCCACGGCTATGACCCGATGTTCCAGCCCGACGGTTACGACATCACCTTTGCCGAGATGGACGCAGATGAGAAAAACCAAATCTCGCATCGCGCCGATGCGTTTCGCCAATTTGTAAAAGTGTTTGAGGATTGAGATGACGCAGCGCCGCCTGATCTCTGGCTCGTCCCCCTATGAGCCAAAGCTTGGCTACTCTCGCGCTGTGGTTCAGGGTGGCGGGAGCTTCTTCTCCCGACACGTCAATCCGGCGATGAAGATCGAGATTGAAGCCACGGTCTTCAAAGGATGACTGAGGACTGGCGCAACGGCGGTTTCGGCCTCTATCTTCATTGGCCATTCTGCGCCGCCAAATGCCCCTATTGCGACTTTAACTCTCATGTCGCGGGCGAAATTGACCAATCTCAATGGGAGCGCGCCTACCTATCCGAAATTGACCGCTTGGGCCGCGAAACCCAAGGCCGCACGCTCCACACCATCTTTTTCGGCGGCGGCACGCCCTCGCTGATGAACCCCGATCTTGTAGCGGCGATCATCGAGCGTATTCGCGCGACATGGCCGATGGTCAACGATCCCGAGATCACTCTCGAAGCGAACCCCACAAGTATCGAATCCGGGCGGTTTAGAGCCTTTTTTGAGGCGGGTGTGAACCGTGTCTCAATGGGAATGCAGGCGCTTAACGATGATGATTTGCGCCGACTTGGCCGAATGCATAGCGCCGATGAAGGACGCCGTGCCTTCGATATCGCCCGCAACACGTTTGATCGCGTCAGCTTTGATCTGATCTATGCCCGCCAGCATCAAAGCACCGATCAATGGCGTGCCGAGTTGACCGAGGCGCTCAGCATGGCGGCGGATCATCTGTCTCTTTACCAGCTGACGATTGAGCCCGGCACGGTATTCGGCGCGCGTCATGACATGGGCAAGCTTCCCGGTCTCCCCATCGACGATAACGCCGCCGATATGTATCTCATGACGCAAGAAATCTGTGACCAGGGCGGGCTGCCCGCCTATGAGGTGTCCAACCACGCGCGCCTTGGCTCGGAAAGTCGTCACAACCTGATTTACTGGCGCTACGGCGACTATCTTGGGATCGGCCCCGGCGCGCATGGACGCTTAACCCTGAATGGGCATCGCCACGCGACCGATACGCCCAAATCCCCTGCCCTCTGGCTGGAACAGGTCGCCAAGCGCGGCACCGGTGAGGGCGCGCGCGAACGTCTCAGCGACAGCGAGCAAGCAATCGAGTATCTTCTTTTTGCCATGCGGTTGACGGAAGGGCTCGACGTGAACAGATATGCTACTCTTGCGGGCGCTGAACTTGCGCCGCCCTCAATCGCTTACCTACGGGATATTGGCATGATTACGCTGGAAGAGGGTCGAATTCGCGCCACTGAACAGGGTCGCCCCGTGCTGAATGCCATCATCCGCGAGCTGATGCCGTGATCCGCTTACTGTGGCTGACTCTCGGCCTGCTTTCGTTGTCGATCGGCCTGATCGGCGCGATCGTTCCATTGGTACCGACCGTCCCCCTGATGCTGCTTGCAGCGTTTTTTTTCGCAAAATCCTCGGACCGCTTGCATAACTGGCTTATCACGCATCCACGATTCGGCACGGCCATTCAGGACTGGCAAGACCACCGCGCGATCTCAAAACGCGCGAAAATCGCGGCGTCGATCTCAATCGCGATTGCCTTTGGGTTCTCGGTGATTATCGGCTTGCCTGCAAAACTGCTCGCGATTCAGGCCGCCACACTCATCGCTGTTTCAATCTTTATCTGGACGCGCCCCAATAGTTGATCAGCTACCGCGGCTCAACAACTGACACAAACGATCCAGTTCATCGAGATCGCTATAGCTGACGATCAACTTTCCAGACCCCACGTCATTGTGGTCGATATTCACTTTCATACCAATTGTAGCGGAAAGATCGCCTTCGAGGGCGCGCGTATCGGCATCTTTTTGAGGCTTCGGACGCGCAGGCTTCGCGCCCTTCTCAGGTTTTTTCGCCAGACGTTCGACATCACGAACCGAAAGCGATTTCGCCACCGCTTGCCGCGCCAACCCGACAGGGTCATCCGCCGTGATCATCGCGCGTGCATGCCCGGCTGTCAGCTTACCCTCGCGCAACAGGTCGCGCACCTCGTCGGGAAGCTGCAAAAGTCGCATCAGGTTTGCGATATGGCTCCGGCTTTTCGACAGCGCCTCGGCCAGTTTTTCTTGCGTATGACCAAAGCGATCCATCAATTGGCGATACGCCTGTGCCTCTTCTAGCGGGTTCAGCTCGGCGCGCTGAATGTTCTCGATGATCGCAACTTCAAGCACTTCGGTGTCGTTGAAGTCGCGAACAATGACCGGCAATTCGTGCAGGCGCGCCATCTGCGACGCGCGCCAACGTCGCTCACCGGCGACAATTTCGTAATGATCAGCTTTCGAAGGGTGCTGGCGCACAATAAGCGGCTGGATGACGCCCTTTTCTCGGATCGAGGCAGACAATTCCTCCAAAGCGCTAGGCTCAAAGTCACGGCGCGGCTGGTCCGGGTTCGGCTCCAACCGCTCGATCGGAATGAATTGCTCGGCGCGGCGCGGCGCATCATCGGACACGGCCGGATTCAAGTCGACATCCGCCATCAAGGCAGACAGACCACGCCCCAGCCCACGACGCTCACTTCGCTTTTCGGCCATGTCTCAGCCCCCTTTTTTCGTCGCCTGATGGCGCGTAATCAATTCCTCGCCAAGCGCCCGATATGCAGCCGCCCCGCGCGAAGCGCTATCATACCCTAGCACCGACATCGCGTAAGATGGCGCCTCTGAAACGCGCACATTTCGCGGAATCATCGTGCGAAACACCACCTCGCCCAAGGTCGCGCGCGCATCCGCCTCTACCTGCTGTGACAGGTTGTTGCGCACATCATACATCGTCAGAACGACACCTTCGATCCGTAGCGAGCGATTGGCACTTTGTCGGATCTCGCGAATCGTCAACATAAGCTGCGAAAGCCCCTCAAGCGCGAAAAATTCGGCCTGCAGCGGAACAAGCACCGAATGCGCCGCAACCATTGCATTGATCGTTAAAAGGCTAAGCGACGGCGGGCAGTCAATCAATATATAGGTGAAGGCATAGGGGTCTATGTCTGTATGTCGTAGTGCATCATGCAAAAGGAAGCTGCGTTTTTCGGTTGAAACCAGCTCCATATCCGCTGAAGACAGGTCGGTCGTCGCTGGACAAAGGAAAAGATTTTCGACATCTGTCGCGCGAATAACCGAGGCAATCGGCGCGTCTTCAAGCAGCAATTCGTATGTGCTGACATCGCGATCATCGGCTTCGATCCCCAAACCTGTCGACGCGTTCCCCTGCGGATCCAGGTCGATCAACAGAACCTTTTCGCCCTTTTCTGCCAACGCAGCCGCAAGGTTAATCGCGGTGGTCGTCTTGCCTACCCCGCCCTTCTGATTTGCAATGGCGATAATGCGAGGATCGCTTGCGCGAATTGGATCAGACACGCTTTGCTCCGGAAATTTTCAGAATGACGCCGCTGGGATCAGATCGGCTTGGTAAAACCTGCAAATCAAAGGACCAGTTTTCCCGAGCACTCGCAACCTCTTCTTCCCAACGCGCCCCTTTTGGGAAAAGTGCAACGCCTCGATCAGCCAGATGACGGCCAGAAAACTCTAGCAATTTCGAGAGTGGTGCCAATGCGCGTGCGCTCAGAACATCACAGTCAAGGTTTTCTGTTTCCTCGATTCTCTCAGCTATCACATCGGCCTTAAGTCCGAGCTCTCGGACGGCGGTAAGTAGAAACGCCGACTTGCGGTGATCCGATTCGACAAGGGTAACCGCCAGATCAGGTTGCTTTTCCTTCGCAAGAATCGCGATCACCAAGCCCGGAAACCCCGCACCTGAGCCCAAATCAGCCCAGTGCAGCGTATTTTCCGGCGCCAACGCAAAAATCTGGGCCGAATCGGCAAAATGGCGCGTCCAGACCTCTGACAGGGTTGCCGCGGAAACCAAATTGATCGCCTTGTTCCATTTCCTCAACAATACCTCGAGCGTCTGGAGGTGCTCCAATGTTTCACGTGAAACATCAAAATCCGCCTGAAACTGCGCGGACGCATTGCTCATGCGATCTTGTCCTTTTTGCTCTGGCGAAGCTTGGCTAGCAAAAGCGTCAAAGCCGCTGGCGTCACCCCATCAACCCGCGCCGCCTGCCCCAACGTCTGAGGCCGCGCCGCTTGCAGCTTTAGCTTTAGCTCATTCGAAAGCCCAACAAGTGCCCCGTAATCGAAATCCGCCGGTAGAAGCCAACCTTCATCGCGCTTGATCAGGGCAGCATCCCGTTCTTGCCGGGCCGTGTAATTGGCGTAAAGCGCGTCCTTGGCAAGCTGATCACAAATCTCGGACGGGATACTCGACAAGTCCGGAATCGCGTCTTGAAGCTGATCCATTGTGATATCCGGGAACGCCAATAGCTGTAGCGCACTGCGTCTCGTGCCGTCTTGCGTAACGCGAAACCCCTTCGCCTGCGCCTCGGTTGGGCTTAGCACAACCGCCTCCATCTGGGCGCGGCCGACGTCGAGGGCCTCCATCTTGCGCGCAAACACATCCTGACGCGCCGCGCCAACGCAACCCAGCGAAAGCCCGAAGGGCGTCAACCGCTGATCGGCATTATCTGCGCGCAACGAGAGCCTGAACTCGGCGCGCGAGGTGAACATGCGATAGGGCTCAGTCACCCCGCGCGTCACCAAATCATCGATCATCACGCCAATGTAGCTGTTCGTCCGGCTAAAATGCGCTGGCTCCTGCTCCCGCACAGCCAACGCTGCATTCAAACCCGCCGCCAGCCCCTGCGCGGCGGCCTCTTCATATCCGGTTGTTCCGTTAATCTGCCCGGCAAGATAAAGCCCCGGCACATCGCGCAACTGCAATGTCAGATCCAGCGCGCGCGGATCGACATAATCATACTCGATCGCGTAGCCCGGCTGCAAAATTCGTGCCTGCTCTAACCCGTAGATCGAGTGAACATAAGCCTCTTGAACCGCCTCGGGCAGCGAAGTCGAAATCCCGTTTGGATAAACCGTATCGTCCTCAAGCCCCTCCGGCTCAAGGAAGATCTGATGTGACGTCTTATCCGAAAATCGAACGATTTTATCCTCAATCGAAGGACAATAGCGCGGCCCAACGCCTTCTATGTGACCGCCGTACATCGCCGATTTCTCTAGATTTTCTCTAATAATATCATGCGTTTGTTCATTCGTATGCGTGATCCCGCAAGAAATCTGACGAACGAAAGGTCTGCGGTTCAGGAACGAAAACATCGTTGGGTCGTCATCGCCAGGCTGACTCTCTAGCCGGTCCCAAGCAATCGTTTTTCCATCCAAACGCGGTGGCGTTCCGGTTTTCAACCGACCCAGCGGCAGTCCCAGCGCCTTCAAGCGCTCGGCTAATGCGCGCGACGGCTTGTCCCCGATCCGACCGCCCGGCTGACGCTGATCGCCGATATGAATAACGCCGTTCAAGAACGTGCCAGAGGTAAGGATCGCTGCATTTCCGCCGATCTCGGAACCGTCTGCTAGAACAACGCCTCCGACGCGTCCGCCCTTGATCATAAGATCGGCAACCTCGCCCTCAATCACCGTTAAATTCGGCTGGGCCGCCGTCAATTCACCAATGGCGCGTCTATACAACGCACGATCCGCTTGAGCGCGCGGGCCCTGCACTGCCGGACCCTTACGCCGATTAAGGAGGCGAAACTGGATACCCGCACGATCCGCCGCCTGCCCCATCACTCCGTCCAGCGCATCAATCTCGCGTACCAAGTGGCCCTTACCCAAGCCACCAATCGCCGGATTGCACGACATCACTCCAAGGGCATCCGCGCGCAACGTCACCAGCGCACATTGCACACCCATACGAGCAGCCGCATGCGCCGCCTCAGTTCCGGCGTGTCCGCCGCCAATCACAATGACATCGTAATGTTTCACGTGAAACACTCCTACTTTCCGATGCAGAAACTGGAGAATATCTCATCCAGAAGATGCTCGACATCCACGCGGCCAAGCAAAGATTCCAACGCCCATACAGCTTGTCGGAGTGATTCCGCCGCCAACTCACTGCGTTCAGACCCGCGCAATACCTCATCTCGCGCCGATTCCAAAGCCTCAAATGCAACGCGAATCCCATGACGGTGGCGTTCGCGCGTCATTATGCCAGCACCTGCTGCCCGCTCTGACAGTCGCTCGGCTATTTCCGCAATCAAACGATCAAGACCAAGCCCCGTCTTTCCCGACACCGCGAACCCCTCTACGGAACCAAGATCGGCCTTGCCATGAACGATGATATCATCAGGTTCCGGCGCAATCAGCGGCACCTCGCCTCCGTCCAACAGGAACACCCGTAAGTCGGATTGGCCTGCGCGCTGCAACGCGCGCGCGACGCCAATCGCCTCAACGGTATCCTCGGTTTCGCGCAGCCCCGCAGTATCAAGCAACGTCACCGCCAAACCCGCGATATCCATCCGCAACTCGATCACATCGCGCGTGGTGCCCGCGATTTCTGAGGTAATCGCCGCCTCACGACCGGCCAAAGCGTTCAAAAGCGTCGATTTTCCTGCGTTCGGGCGCCCGACAATGGCAACCTCAAACCCCTCGCGAACCCGCTCTGCCGCATCGATGCGACGCAACTCATCGCTAAGCCCAGCAGCCACCCGATCAATCAACGCTGTGACTTCCGGCGCGACATCTACGGGCACTTCTTCATCCGCGAAATCAATCGTCGCCTCGATCAAGGCCGCCGCCCGCACCAGATCCGAACGCCAAGCCTCGACGCAATCCCCGACCGCACCAGACAGCACTTTCAACGCTTGCTTACGCTGCGCCTCGGTTTCCGCCTCAATCAGGTCGGACAGACCTTCGACCTGCGACAAATCAAGCCGCTCGTTTTCCATAGCCCGTCTGGTAAATTCACCCGGCTCGGCCAAACGCAAACCCGGTTGTTGACCCAATG
Organism: Thioclava indica; assembly: GCF_000714545.1. Lineage (GTDB taxonomy): Bacteria > Pseudomonadota > Alphaproteobacteria > Rhodobacterales > Rhodobacteraceae > Thioclava > Thioclava indica. The sequence continues at coordinate 22,644 of NZ_AUNB01000011.1, read as the reverse complement.
CGTCTAGCACCGCGCTAACCGTCGCAATCGCTCCATGGATATGGAGTTCCGCGACATCCTCGCCGGTAAAGCTCGCGCCATGCCCGAAGCACAGCACAAGCGCTTCGTCCAATTCGTCCGCGCCAAGCCGCAATTTGCGCAGGCCGGCGACCCGTGATTGTGGTAAATCGCCCGCCAAAGCACTGGCTGCGGCAAAGGCTTGCGGCCCCGATATACGGATCACCGCAATCCCCGCCTTGCCACGCGCGGTTGCTAAAGCAAAGATCGTGTCCATCGTAACCCCCTGAGGGAAAACGACAAATCAGCGTCAGCCGTTCATCGAGTCGAAGAATTCGGAATTGGTTTTGGTCTGCTTGAGTTTCGAAACCAGGAACTCAACCGCATCCGTGGTGCCCATCGGGTTCAGAATACGCCGCAACAGATAGGTCTTTTGCAGATCTTTCTGATCAACCAGCAGCTCTTCTTTGCGGGTGCCGGATTTCAAGATATCCATTGCCGGGAAGACGCGCTTGTCAGACACTTTGCGATCCAAAACGATTTCCGAGTTACCCGTACCTTTGAATTCCTCAAAGATCACCTCATCCATCCGCGAGCCGGTATCGATCAGCGCGGTCGCAATGATCGTCAGAGAGCCACCCTCTTCGATATTCCGCGCAGCGCCAAAGAAGCGTTTCGGGCGCTGCAAAGCGTTTGCATCCACACCACCGGTCAGCACCTTGCCCGAGCTTGGCACAACGGTGTTGAACGCGCGTCCCAGTCGGGTGATCGAATCAAGCAAGATCACGACGTCGCGCTTGTGTTCGACCAGACGCTTGGCCTTTTCGATCACCATTTCCGATACCGCAACGTGGCGCGTAGCGGGTTCGTCAAAGGTCGAGGACACAACCTCTCCTTTCACAGACCGCTGCATATCCGTCACCTCTTCGGGCCGCTCGTCGATCAAAAGCACGATCAAATAGCATTCCGGGTGGTTCGTTTCGATCGAATTGGCGATATTTTGCAGCAACACGGTTTTACCCGTGCGCGGCGGAGCCACGATCAACGCACGCTGGCCTTTACCGATCGGCGCAACCAGATCGATGATCCGGGCCGAGCGGTCTTTGATCGTCGGATCTTCGATTTCCAGCTTGAAACGCTCATCGGGATAAAGCGGCGTGAGGTTGTCAAACGCCACCTTATGACGCGCTTTTTCCGGCTCTTCGAAGTTGATTTTCTCAACCGTGGTCAGTGCGAAATACCGCTCATTCTCGCCGGGTGCGCGGATCACGCCCTCAACGGTGTCCCCCGTACGCAAGCTGTATTGGCGGATCATCTCGGGCGAAACATAAATATCATCCGGGCCCGGCAGATAGTTCGCCTCGGTCGAGCGCAGGAAACCAAACCCGTCTTGCAAAACCTCCAACACGCCATCGCCGCCGATGACCCAATCATCCTCGGCATGCTCTTTGAGGATCGAGAACATCATCTCGCCCTTGCGCATCGTCGAGGCGTTTTCGACGTCCCATTCTTCGGCCAGCGATAACAGCTCTTTCGGGCTTTTCGCTTTGAGATCAAAAAGATTGAGGCGGGTCTCGGTCATATTTCACCTGTCGTGCAAACCCACGCAGGGCAAAACCGGCGGGGCTTCATATCATGTCATGCAGAAGAACCAATCGACCAGGACGGCCGGGGCTTATTCGCCAGATACGCCCCAGCCCATCCAAAGTCAATGAAACTTAGAATTTCACGATCACCGACAGCACGATCACGATCATAAACACCGTCGGCACCTCGTTCATCATCCGGTATTGCCGCCCGGTTTTCACGCTACTGCCGCTCGCAAGCGCTTTGCGCTCTTTGGCGCACCACATGTGAAACCACGTCATCCCCAGCACGGCCGCCGCCTTGGTCCAAGGCCAGATACTTGACCAATCCACGATCCCCGGCGTGAAAACCAACATCAGCCCAAACAGCCAGCTCGCAATCATCGAGGGGTTCATAATCGCCTTAAGCAACAGGCGCTCTTGGTGCTGAAATAGCTTATCCATGTCAGAGCCATGCACGACGCCCTGCTTCTTCAGCCCTTCAACATGATAGACATACAGTCTTGGTAGATAGAACAGACCTGCCATCCAAGTGATGATAGACATCACATGCAAAGCCTTGATCCACGGATACCAGTTGCTCAGGAAATCGGTCATTTTACCTCCAGGTCACAGGTCTCTTCTTAATAAATAAATATAGATATTGAAAAGATGATGATGATGTAGGCCCTGTGGACTATGTGGATTAACAGTTTGTTAAGGGGTTTTCCACAGCTGATCCTGATGGGATAAGTCTCTGCGTAATTCTTAGCAAGAAAAACGTAACTATATGATATAGTTAAATATTAATGATATATCTTACAAGCGTTTCTGTGGATAACTCTTGGGATGAAACCACAGTCGCGGCGTTTGCGCACATCCCCGCGATCTTGGGTTCCACAGGTGGACAACTTTCGTGGATCAACCGTGGAACGCCACGAGATGGTGGAGAAATCCATCAAAGCCAGTTATGCCCAGATCCATCCCTAGGGTTCTACATCGGGTTATCCACACAGCTATGAACATCCTCCTCGCCTCCGCTTCCGAGATCCGCGCGCAGCTTTTGCGCAACGCCGGACTGGATGTCACAGCATTACCCGCCCGTATTGACGAAGACGCGATCCGTCACGGCTTGCAAGCCGAGGCGGCGCATCCGCGTGACGTTGCGGACCTTCTGGCGGAAATGAAAGCGGCCAAGATCTCTGGCAAAGCGCCCGGAAAACTCGTCCTTGGCGCCGATCAAGTGCTTGACCTTAAAGGTGAGATATTTGCCAAGCCTGAAACACCGGATGACGCTCGCGCTCAGCTGCGTGCGCTGTCGGGTCAGACTCACAAGCTGCTATCTGCCTTGGTCGCGATCCGGGATGGCAAGCCGCTTTGGCGCCATGTCGCAGAGGTGCGCCTCACTATGCACCCGCTTACCGAGCCGTTCATCGACGCCTATGTTACGCGCAATTGGGACAGCATCCGTCATGCGGTCGGATGCTACAAACTCGAAGAAGAAGGCGTGCGGCTTTTCTCTCGCGTCGAAGGCGACTATTTTGCTGTTCTGGGACTACCCTTAATGGAATTTCTCAACTGGCTACGCGCACGAGGAGAGCTGAGCACATGAGCGATCATCCCAGAATACCGATTGCAGGCGTGATCGGCTCGCCCATCGCGCATTCGCGCTCGCCAGCCCTGTTCCGTCATTGGTTTCAGCAATACGGCGTTCGCGGTCATTATGTGCCCCTAGACGTCGCACCCGATGATCTTGAAACCGTCCTGCGCACCCTGCCAAAGGCGGGTTTCGTTGGCGTGAACGTGACGATCCCGCATAAGATCCGCGCGCTTGAAATAGCCGATGTGATTTCAGACCGTGCCGCGCTTATCGGCGCTGCGAATACGCTGATCTTCCGCCAAGACGGTAAAATTCATGCCGATAATACAGACGGTTACGGATTTATCTCCAACCTTAAGCAATATGCGCCGGGTTGGAATGCAAGCAGCGGGTCAGCAGCCGTGTTCGGTGCGGGTGGCGCTGCGCGTGCTATCGTGGCGTCTCTTTTGGAAACTGGCGCCCCTGAAATCCGCATTTCAAACCGCACCCGCGCGCGCGCTGATGCCCTGCGTGCCGAATTTGGTGCGCGCATCGTCGTTTACGATTGGGTGCAGGCCGGTAATATGATTGAGGGCGCGACGACTATCGTCAACACGACTTCGCTTGGCATGACCGGAAAACAAGAATTTCGCGTGCCACTCGATGCCCTCACCCCCGGCGCGACCTGTTGCGATCTTGTTTATACGCCACTGAAAACGAAGTTCCTGACAGAGGCGGAAGATGCCGGGTGTACCATCGTCGATGGATTGGGCATGTTGCTCCATCAGGCGGTGCCCGGTTTTGAGCGCTGGTTCGGCCATCGACCCGAAGTCACCGACGGGTTGCGCGAAGCGGTCTTGAACGCATGACTAGGCCCTTCTTGCTTGGCCTAACGGGCTCGATCGGCATGGGTAAATCCACAACCGCCGCGATGTTCGCCGCAGAGGGCGTGCCGGTTTGGGATGCCGACGCCTGCGTGCATGATCTTTACGCCAAAGACGGAGCGGCCGTCGCCCCAATCGCCGCAGTCTTTCCCGAAGCAATTCGTGACGGTGCAGTAAGCCGCGACGTGCTCAAAACGCGCCTTGCACAAGACAAACAGGCTCTAAACCGCCTTGAATCCATCGTTCATCCGCTGACGACGCAATCGCGCAAGGCCTTTGTTGCAGCCCATCCCAACGCGGATCTGATCCTACTCGACATCCCGCTTTTGTTTGAAACCGGGGCCGATCAAGCCTGCGATGCAACGCTTGTGGTCACTGCCCCGCCCGAGATTCAACGCGCTCGTGTTCTGGATCGCCCCGGTATAACCGACGCTCAGCTTGATCTCATTCTTTCCCGCCAGATGCCCGATGCGCAAAAACGCGCGCGCGCCACCTATGTCATCGAAACCCAAAGTCTTGAGCAAACCCACGCAGATGTGCGACACCTGATTGCGCAGATCAGGGAGACCCGCGATGCGTGAAATCGTTCTCGATACCGAAACCACGGGTTTTGAGCCGGGTGAAGGCGACCGCATTGTCGAGATCGGCGCGATTGAGCTGTTCAACCACATGCCGACGGGCCGCACCTATCACCAATACATCAACCCCGAGCGCAAGATGCCGCAATCGGCGTTCGAGGTGCACGGGCTGGGTGATGACTTCCTGTCCGACAAACCCAGGTTTGCCGAGATCGGATTAGATTTCCTTAATTTCATCGGCCCGGAATCAAAATTGGTTATCCATAACGCCAAATTTGACATGAAATTCCTCAACGCCGAGCTAAGCTGGGCAAAGATGGAGCTGATCGCGAACGAGCGCGCGCTTGATACGCTGGCCATCGCGCGGCGCAAATTTCCCGGTTCGCCCGCTTCGCTTGATGCGCTGTGTCGGCGTTTCAATATCGACAATTCGTCGCGTACGCTGCACGGCGCATTGCTTGATAGTGAAATTTTGGCCGAGGTCTATCTTGAACTGATCGGTGGTCGCCAGCCTGGCTTTGGCCTGCAACTTGCCAGCGATAACAAGGACAAAGGCGCTCAAACTAGCAACTGGCGTCCGCAACCGCGCCCCACGCCCTTACCGCCCCTGCTTAGCGCCGAAGAAGCCGAAGCACACGCCGCTTTCGTCGCTAAAATCGGCGAAAACGCGATCTGGAAGCGGTTTGAATAGGCGGAAACCAGTGTTTTGCGCAGGTTTCGCCGTGTTTCCCATTTAACCTTGCGTTAACTGTGCCTACATCCAAGACCTGTTTCGAGCTTGAGGGAGGATACCCATGCTGGACCTGACCACGATGCGTGCCACTTTGGCCGAGATCTATGATCTTGCGCCCTCGATGGATCTGGCCGAGGAGATGCGCGATATCCACGCCAAGATGGATCGGGTCGTTCCGCTTCCTGACTTCGCACGTTACGCGCCCTACATCCGCGCCATCAACAAGCTGAAGCGCGAGAAGAACGCGGTGATCCTTGCGCATAACTATATGACGCCGGAAATCTACCACGGCGTGGCAGATGTTGTGGGTGATAGCCTGCAATTGGCCATTGAGGCGACCAAGGTTCAGGCCGATACCATCGTGCAATGCGGTGTGCATTTCATGGCCGAAACGTCGAAAATCCTGAACCCCGCCAAGACTGTGCTGATCCCCGATGTCAAAGCGGGCTGCTCTCTCGCGGAATCGATCACCGCCGAGGGGATCGCCGAGATGCGCGCGAAATATCCCGGCGCGCCGGTCGTGAGCTACGTTAACACCACCGCCGAGGTGAAGGCGGCCTCGGACATTTGCTGCACCTCTTCCAATGCGGCCCAGATCGTTGCAGAAATGGATAGCGATGTGGTAATTATGACGCCAGATCAATATCTTGCGCAGAATGTCGCCAATGAGGTGCCGCAGAAAAAGGTCGTCTGGTGGGAAGGTTCCTGCATCGTGCATGAGCAATATACCAAGGACGATATTAACGCTTTCCGCGCGCTCAATTCCGATACCCGCATCATCGCGCATCCCGAATGCCCGCCTGATGTGGTGGCTGTGTCGGATTTCTCGGGCTCGACGTCGGGGATTATAGACTACGTGACGCGCGAAATGCCGGGCAGCGCGATGTTGGTTACCGAATGCTCAATGGCCTCAAACATCGCCGATGCCCTGCCCGAGGTCGATTTCACCGGGCCGTGCAACATGTGTCCCTATATGAAGAAGATCACGCTCGAGAAAATCCTGTGGTCGCTGCATACCGGCACCGAGGCGGTTGAGGTCGACCCCCAGATCGCCGCCAAGGCGAAAATCGCCGTTGAGCGGATGATTGAGCTTTCGCAGGCTTTGGCCAAGTGATCGAAACCAATCGCATCATCATCGTCGGCGCCGGGCTTGGTGCGCTGTATGCCGCGCTAAAACTCGCGCCGCGTCCGGTTCTGGTGATTTCGCCTGAGACACTGGGCGAAGGGGCGTCTTCGGCTTGGGCGCAAGGTGGTGTGGCCGCGGCAATGGCTGCGGGCGACACCGCCGAGGCCCATGCGCGCGACACGGTCACGGCAGGCGCGGGCACGGTATCGCCCGAGATCGCGCGACTGGTCACTGACGAGGCGCGCCAGCATATTCTGGAGCTGACCAATCTTGGCACGCCCTTTGATCGCGACGCGGAGGGCGGCTATGTGATGTCGCGCGAGGCGGCGCATTCTCAGGCTCGCGTGGTGCGGGTCAAGGGCGATCAGGCCGGTCGCGAAATCATGCAGACGCTAATCGGTGCGGTGCGGAAATCACCTTCGATTCAAGTGCTTGAGGGGGTTCTAGCCCAAGGGCTTGAGGTCAAGGACGGCACGGTCACCGGCGTGTGGATTGAGCGCGCCTATGCGCCCTCGGGCGCTACGTTGATCCGCAGTCCCGCTGTGTTACTGGCAGGCGGCGGCTCTGGCGGGTTGTTTGCCGTGACGACCAATCCGCCGCGTATTCGCGGGCAGGTGATCGGTATGGCGGCGCGGGCTGGTGCGCGTATCGCGGATCCCGAATTCGTGCAGTTTCACCCGACCGCAATTGCGAGCGGTGAGGACCCCGCCCCGCTGGCAACCGAGGCTTTACGCGGCGAAGGCGCGACGCTGATCAACATCGCGGGTGAACGGTTTATGCTGGCCGTGCATCCCGATGCAGAATTGGCGCCACGCGACATCGTGGCCCGCGCCGTGTATCTTGAACGTCAGGCGGGTCGCGAGCCTGCACTCGATACCCGCGCGGCGCTGGGCGCAGAGGTTTTGACCCGGTTTCCGGCCGTTGCGGAATCGTGCAAACGCGCCGGAATAGACCCTGTTTCACAGCCCATTCCCGTAGCCCCCGCCGCGCATTATCACATGGGCGGGATTGATACGGATGAGATGGGCCAAAGTTCGTTGGATCGACTTTGGGTCTGCGGTGAGGCGTCCTCAACTGGTCTGCATGGGGCGAACAGGCTGGCCTCAAACGGGTTGCTTGAGGCGCTCGTTTATGCGCGCATCTGCGCTCTGGGAATTGAGGCTGCATTGGGTGACACTGAGGATGCCGAAGAGGTCTCGCCCGAGTTTTCCGAAGGCAATATCTCGGTAAACGAAGAGCAACTGATGCGCCTGCGCCACGCGATGACCGATGGGGTTGGCGTGGTGCGCGATGCGGCGGGGCTGAAATCGGCGCTGCGTGTCATTGCTGATGTCGAGGCGCATGCTTGCACCGAAACGATGCGCAATATGACGGCGACCGCGACTTTGATCGCGGCGGCGGCGCTGGCGCGCGAGGAAAGCCGGGGTGGGCATTTTCGGTCAGATTTCCCAGACTCAGACCCTAATATGGCCCAAAGAACCAAAATGACGCTGCAAGAGGCGCTGCAAATTCGCGCCCGTGCTTTGGAGGATTGATATGCTGCCCGAGTTGTTGATTGAACCGATTGTGCGCGCTGCGTTGATCGAGGATCTCTCGCCGATGGGTGACGCGACCACCAAGGCGGTGATCCCGGCGGGCAAGACCTATGCGGCGCGGCTGAATGCGCGTGAAGACGGCATCGTTTCGGGAATGCAGGTGGCCGCACTGGCGTTTCGGTTGGTTGATCCGGCGCTGCGGGTGCAGGTGCTCGTGGCGGATGGAACCGCGTGTAAGCCCGGCGACACGCTGATGACGATTGAGGGATTGGCCGCGTCGATCTTGATGGGCGAACGTGTCGCGCTGAATTTCGCGGGCCGGCTGAGTGGTGTTGCGACGAAAACGGCTGCATTCGTGGCGCAAACCAAGGGGACCAAGGCGCGAGTCACCTGCACCCGCAAGACGACGCCGGGCCTGCGGGTGCTGGAAAAGGCGGCGGTAAGCCATGGCGGCGGCTTCAATCATCGCTACGGGCTGTCGGATGCGATCCTGATCAAAGACAATCACATCGCGGCAGCAGGTGGCGTGCGTCAGGTGCTCGAGGCGGCGAAAGCGGCGCGCAGCCACATGATGCGCATTGAGCTAGAAGTGGATACGCTGCGCCAGATGGAGGAGGCGCTGCATATCGGCGGTGCGGATGTGATCTTGCTGGATAACATGACCAGCGATGAGCTGCGCGCTGCGGTCGCGTTGAATGCGGGGCGCGCCACGCTGGAAGCCTCGGGGAACATGAAGCTGGAGCGGATCGCAGAGGTTGCAGCGACCGGCGTCGATTACATTTCGGCAGGCGCGCTGACACATTCGGCGCAAACGCTTGATCTTGGACTCGATTTCTAGGGTTTTAGCGAAGATAGTCCCTGAATTCGGTGCGCACGGATTCGTAGACGTGGCGCTTGAAGGGCACAATCTTGTCGATCAGCTCGTCAAATTTCATCCATTGCCAGACCGAAAATTCGGCGTGTTCTGTGTCGATTTTGACCTGATCGTCACGACCGTTGAACCGATAGAGAAACCATTTCTGCTCTTGCCCGCGCCAGCGCCCGTTCCAAATTTTGGGCACCAGATCGTGGGGCAGTTCGTAGCTGATCCATTTCGAAGTCTTGGCCACCAGTTCGACAAGATCGGGTGTGACTCCGGTTTCTTCTTCCAGCTCGCGCAACGCGGCTTCACGGGGCTTCTCGCCCTTGTCGATCCCGCCTTGCGGCATCTGCCAAGCGGGGCCGGGGTTGTCGATACGCTGCCCGGCAAAGACGCGGCCTTGCGAGTTGAGCAGCACCACACCGACATTGCGACGATAGGGAAGTTTGGAAATTTCTTCTGGGGTCATATGAAAAAGGGGCCCGAAGGCCCCTCTCCTTTAGTTCTTCTTGGTGTCATCTTTTTTCGCAGGGGTCGCTTCGGCCTTTTGCGTTGGCTGATCTGCTTGCTGATCCGAAGACAGCGCTGAAAGCCCTTGGATCAGATCAACGGCGTAAGACATCTGGAAATCTTCGAGGCGGCGCTTGGCGGCCTCGCCAGCTTTGGTGCGTTCGTCCAAAGCCTGTTTCTTTTCGTCTTCCGTCATCGAGTCATTGGTGATCGCGCCCTTCAGATCTGCTTCCGACGTCACTTTGCGTTTCGGCGCATCGTCTTTGGCGGCCTCATCTTCCTGCGGCGTATCAAGCTGGGGTACGACGACATTGGGCGAAATCCCAAGGCTTTGGATCGAGCGACCCGAGGGCGTGTAATAGCGCGCCGTGGTGAGGCGCATCGCACCCTCGCCCTTGATCGGCATCACCGTCTGAACCGAGCCTTTGCCGAAGCTTTTGGTCCCCACGACGATGGCGCGGTGATGGTCTTGCAGCGCGCCCGTCACGATTTCCGAGGCTGAGGCAGAGCCGCCATTGATCAGCACGACAACCGGCTTGCCATCCGCCAGATCGCCGGGCGTTGCGTTGAAGCGCTCACTGTCTTGCGGATTGCGGCCACGGGTCGAAACGATTTCCCCTTTGTCGAGGAAGGCATCCGAAACCTTGATCGCCTGCGTCAGCAAGCCACCGGGGTTATTTCGCAGATCGACGATAAACCCATCGACCTTATCCATCCCGCCAATTTCCTTGACCTGCTCTTTGATCGAGGATTCGAGGTTCGCATAGGTCTGGTCGTTAAAGGTCGTGACCCGCAAGATCACCGTATCGCCATCGTGACGGCCCTTAACGGCGGTCAGCTTGATCGTGTCGCGGGTCAGCGTGACGTCGAAGGGCTCTTTTTCACCTTCGCGCACGATGGTGATCTTGATTTCCGAACCGACCGGCCCGCGCATTTTGTCCACGGCTTCATCAAGGGGCAGGCCCATCAAAGACTCGCCATCGACGGCTGTAATGAAATCACCCGATTTGATCCCGGCTTCAGCGGCTGGCGTGCCATCCATTGGCGAGACGACTTTGACGAAACCGTCTTCCTGCGTCACCTCGATCCCGAGACCACCAAACGAGCCGCGCGTTTGCACGCGCATATCAGAGAAATCATTGGGCGGCAGGTAGCTGGAATGGGGGTCGAGCGAGCTGAGCATGCCGTTGATCGCGGCTTCAATCAGCTTCTTGGAATCGACGGGCTCGACGTAATCCTCGCGGATTTTCTCGAAGATATCGCCAAACAGATCCAGTTGTTGATAAACTGAATCGGGTTTCTTTGCCTCTTGCGCCATCAGCGGCGCAGCCACCTGTGTCGAAAGAACGGCGCCTGCTAACGTGCCGCCGAGCGCGGCCATCATGAACTTTTTCATACTCAACCTTTGTCGCCTTTCGTCTGGGTGAACCACGGGGCCGGGTCCACGGGCGTGTCGCCCTTTCGCAGCTCTAAATAAAGCGTGGCGCTTTGCCCTGCGCTACCGCCGTCTTGCGCCGCTTGCACGAATTCTTTGCCGAATTCCTTTGCTCCCGGCGCTATTCCGCCCATTAAACCTATCGGTGCCCCCTTTTGAAGCACATCTCCCGTCTCACCATAGACTGTTCCCAGCCCTGCTAGAACCAGAAGATATCCTTCCGCTGGCTCAAGCACCATCACATTTCCGTAGTCAAGCAATGGCCCACGATATCTGATCGTCGCAGGCCAGGGCGTGGTGACCAGCGCTGCGGGGGCCGTCGCGATCACAAGCCCGGGACGTTTGATGCCTGCCGCATCGGTTTCGTTGAAATGGCGCAGCAGCGAACCGATCACCGGCAGTTTCAGCGTGCCTTCGGCGCCCGCGAAGTCATCCATCGGCGGGCCGATATCGGTTTCCATCCCGCTGAGGCCGGTGGCGAACCCTTCCAGCGTATCGGCGCTGTTGACCAGTTTGCGCAGCTCTTCGGGTTCCTCAAGATAACGTTGAGGCAGCTTTGTGCGTTCAGATATCGCGTCAGACAGCGCCGTGCGCGCTTGCGTGACCGAGGTCATGCCCTGTTCGAGCACCGAGCGCGCATTTTCCTGCAATTTCCGTAAGGTAGCGATCTCATCAAGCTGTTTGCGCAGACCTTCCGCTTCTTGTTGCAGCGCAGGCGCGACCGACGATAGCACCATCCCCGAGCGCGCAGACCCTTCCGGCCCCGAGGGGTGCAGCAGCAAAAGCGGGCCATCTGATTGCTGCATCGTCGACATCACAGCCAGCAAGCTGCCCAGTTCCTCGCGCTTCGCATCAAAGCCTTGTTTGATTTCATTTTCGCGGATCGCCGCCCGGCGCAGCCCGTCACGCAGCGCGCCCAAGCCAACCTCATAGGCCGAGATCGTTTTGGTCAACGCGCCCACGCGGTCGGCTTTGGTGTTTGCGTCATCCAGCGCCGTAATCGCCTTGCGCAGATCGCTGGCGGCGGACATGGCCGTGTCGGCCGCAGTTTCGGCCTGCGCGGCTGCGCCCGTCAGCAGGAAAGTGGCAAGAAGAGCGGCGCGTATCACGTTTCGATCAGGCTCTTTCCGGTCATTTCGGGCGGAATCGGCAGGCCCATCAGCTCTAGCAGGCTTGGCGCAAGATCAGCCAGCCGTCCCTTGTGCAGCTTGGCGCCTTTTGGTCCACCCACCAGCGCCACGGGCACAAGATTGGTCGTGTGTGCCGTATGCGGCCCGCCGGTTACCGGGTCGATCATGGTTTCGCAATTGCCGTGATCGGCGGTGATGATCATCGCACCGCCCGCCTTGTTCAGCGCCTCAACGACGCGGCCAATGTCGCGATCCACCTCTTCGCAAGCCGCCATCGCCGCCTCAAGCGAGCCGGTGTGACCGACCATATCGCCATTGGCGTAGTTCACGATGATCAGGTCGTAACCGGCCTCAATCGCGCCGATGAGATGCTCGGTCACTTCGGGCGCGCTCATTTCCGGCTGCATGTCATAGGTCGCCACTTTCGGCGATTTTGGCATGAAGCGATCTTCGCCCTGCCAAGGTTCTTCGCGCCCGCCATTCAGGAAGAAGGTGACATGGGGGTATTTCTCGGTTTCGGCGATGTGAAACTGGGTTTTGCCCTGTTTGGCCACCCATTCGCCCAGCGTGTTAACCAGTTCGCGCTTGGGATAGGCGACGCTCATATAGGCGTTATGGGCCTCGGAATATTGCACCATGCCCAGCATCGCCGCCAGTTTCGGGCGCTTGCCCGTGTCAAACCTGTCAAAATCGGGCGCGCCAATGGCGGCGAGAATTTCGCGCGCGCGATCGGCCCGGAAGTTGAGGCAGAACAGACCATCGCCATCCTTGGCCCCGGCGTAATCGCCGATCACCGTGGGCTGGATGAATTCGTCCATCTCTTTGAGCGCATAGCTTTGGGCCACGGCCTCGGCAGGAGTCGCGGCATGCTCCCCCTCCCCCTTCATCATCGCATCATAGGCGCGCCCGACCCGATCCCAGCGATTGTCGCGATCCATTGCAAAATAACGCCCGATCACAGTCGCAATCGTGCAGCCCTCGGGCAGCCGTGCGACCAGATCATCAATGAAGCGTTTCGCGCTATCAGGAGCCACATCGCGCCCGTCGGTAATCGCGTGAACGACCACCGGAATACCAGCATCCGAGATCATCTTGCAGGCCGCCAGAAGGTGTTCGATATGGCCATGCACGCCACCATCCGAGACAACGCCCATCAGATGCGCGCGACCGTCTGTGCCTTTTAGCGTGTCGATAAAGCTAAGGATTGCTTCGTTTTTGAAAAACGAACCATCCTCAATCGCCAGATCAATTTGCCCCAAATCCATCGCTACGACCCGGCCCGCGCCGATATTGGTGTGACCGACCTCGGAATTGCCCATCTGTCCGGTTGGCAAACCGACATCGGGGCCAAATGTGACCAGCGTCGCTTTCGTGCCATTACCCCAGATCGCGTCGATATTGGGGGTGTTGGCCAGCGCTGGGGCGTTACCCTCGGTCTCGGGGCGTTCACCCCAACCGTCGAGAATGCACAAGATCACCGGTTTCGGATTGCTCATCGCCACCTCCTGCTAGCTGTTGATGTTGTTTACGCGTCTGGCGAGAAACGAGCAACCGCCTCGCCCATTGACTTACTGGGCGAATAGCAAGCGTTGCCGCTTGGGGGTATCGCTAATGACGGTTTGCTTTGTTTCTGCAAGTAACGTGCGCAGCGCCGCGTCCGGGTTGTTACGATAGTACGGTCGCACGTCGAGAATCACGGCGCCCCCCGATTTGACCGTCTGCAACATCAGATCCAGATACTCACCGATCGGGTAGTGGAAACCACACGAGATGAGGCTGGTAACTAAGTCACCCGATACGTCCGCCAAACTGTCAGTATCAAGGCGCGGATTGAGCGCTTGCACATCGCGCGCGCCGTTATCCTCAAGAAAGGCCTTGGCTGCGGCGAGCGAGGCATAGCCCGCACCGCTCTCTTTCCAACGGTGATATTGGTCACTGGTTTCTTCGATATCAATCAATGTGATACGCGAGTCGTAGGCCTTGACCATGAGCACATCGTTAAGCGCCTGACCGCAGCCGATATCTATGACGTGGCGCGGCGTGCGTCCGGCCTTGGCCAGCCCCGCACACAGGGGCACGAATTCTTCGTAGACCTCGGACAAGGCGCCGTTGAATATTTCGTCGCGCCGTGCTTCGGCTTCGGCATTGAGGATTGAACGGTCGCCAGCTTCCCAAGCCAGCCGGGATTTGCGGCTGATTTGCGTTGTGCGTTGAAAGCCGATTAACGCGATTGCAGGCGTCGGAATTGCCTTGGAAGAAATTCCGGTCAGGTCAATTTGCGTCATCTGTTTGATCCTTAAGGGAATTGGCGTGGAAATTACGCGCGATGATAAGGTGTGCCTGCGATAATCTGCCCGGCGCGGTAGATTTGTTCGGCCAACATGACGCGGGCCAGCATATGGGGCCAGACCATTTTGCCGAAAGAGATCGAGAAATCAGCTTTGGCACGCAGATCGGGCGCGATGCCATCCGCGCCACCAATCACGAATGTCACATCGCGCGCGCTGTCACGCCATGACCCCAGCTTTTGCGCAAACTCGGGTGACGAGATCAAGCTGCCGCGCTCATCCAAGGTGACGATCACGGAACCATCGGGGATCGCGCGGGATAAAAGCTGCGCTTCGGCCTCTTGGCCCAAGCCTTTTTTATCCTCAACTTCGATCAGTTGCGCGGGGCCAAGGCCCATTCCTCGCCCCGATTTCTCAAACCGGGAGAGGTAGTCGTCGATCAACGCGCGCTCGGGGGATTTGCGCAGGCGACCGACCGCGCAGATCGTGAGTTTCATCGATCAGCCGCGATCAGACGTCATCGTCAAGCAGGACGCTATCCACGCTTGGCGACATCCACATCTTTTCAAGCTGGTAGAATTCGCGCACTTCAGGGCGGAAGACGTGAACAATCACATCGGCGCTGTCGAGCAGAACCCAATCGCCTTGATCCTTGCCTTCGACTTTGCAGATGCGGCCAAAATCTTGCTTGAGCCGTTCGGACAGGTTTTCAGCGATCGCGCCAACCTGCCGAGAGCTACGCCCCGAGCAGATAACCATGTAATCACCGATAGAAGAGCGGCCACGCAGATCAATTGTGACGATATCTTCGGCTTTATCATCTTCGAGAGATGAAATGACGCGCGCAAGAATTTCGTCGCTCGTCGCGTCAGCACCGAGGGTATGGGCTGTCATAACGACCGCCTTTGTGCCGCTGTCGCCCGACACGCGTAAGAGATGAGACAGGACATAGTCCTCCAAAGGTTGCACGCCAGTCCGGCCCCGGCGCAGGCCATAGTACTAAGGTAACATCGCTTCTGCACGATTTCAATTTTCGCCCTGCGATTTTTGCGGGCTGTTCTGCACAACCAGTGTTGAGCCGTCGAGCATGCGCAGTTCGCGTTGCGGGAAAGGAATGGAGATACCGTTTTTCTTAAACGAATCCCACAGCGCCAGATAGACCGCTCCGCGAACATTTGTAAGCCCTTCAACGGGGTCTGTAATCCAGAATCGCAAGATATAGTCAACAGAACTGTCGCCAAAGCCTGTGATGTGGCACACTGCGGGACGGTTCGAGAGCACACGATCCGCCGAGAGCGCGGCCTCAATCGCGATTTTGCGCACCAGATGCGGATCATCGTGATAGGAGGTGCCGAATTCCAGATCGACGCGCACGAACTCGTTTGAATGCGACCAGTTGACGACCTGTCCGGTGATCAGATCCTCGTTTGGAATTAGGTATTCCTTGCCGTCTCGGGTGACGACGCTGACATAGCGCGCCCCAAGTGAGGCGATCCAGCCAAAGGTCTCGCCAAGACTAATCACGTCGCCGGGCTTGATCGACTTGTCGAGCAGGATGATCACGCCCGACACAAGGTTAGAGACGACTTTTTGCAACCCGAAGCCCAAGCCTAGGCCAATCGCGCCCGATAAGAACGCCAACCCGGTGAGGTCGAAGCCGACAGCCTTGACGCCAATAAAGACGGCGGCACCGTATAATAGAACCTGCATCGTCTTGATCGCCAGCTCGGTCATCGACGGGCTGATATCTTCGTTGTGACGCAGGCGCGCTGTGGTTTGACCGGTGATGATACGCGCGATTGATAATAGGGCTGTGGTCAGCACCAGCGCCTTGAGAATTGCCAAAGCAGACAGGCGGAACCCGCCCAGTTCGATGGCGATGGAGTCAAGGACGCGCGCCGTATCATCCCAAAAACCCAAATAATACAGCGTCACCCAGACCCACGCGCCCCAGCTAACGATGCGGCGCAGGAATGAGTTGCGGATCAAGCGCGCAAACAGGCCAACCACAAGCCAAGCGGTGACAAGCGTCGCGGCCAGCACCACCAAAAAGCGCCAGGAGTAGAACCCCTTGACGGCATCAAGGACGAGAACCGACGACCAAGCGAATATAATGAAGAATATCCCGCGCAGCCGCTTGCGAAACAAGATCACCCAGCGCTTGCGTCGCGTGCTCAAGTCGCGGCCACGTGCCCAGTCATCAACTTTGGGGGACAGCCAGATCCGGCCAAGATGGGCCAGCACAAAGCAGCCCACGATGATCGCGAATTGCCAGAGCCGTGAGGGCAGCAGCATCGAGTTGAAGAAAATCGTGACCTGCGCCCAAAGCGCAGTCAGTGTTTTGGCGGTGTCGGGGCTTAGAAAGTCCACATGCACTCCTTTGTGATCACGCTATCAGACCAGCGCAGCAGGTCAAAAGCGACTCTTTTGATTGCCAGCCTGCACGCAACCGCCTATTTAACGGCCCATGACGCGTGTTTTTGACATGGATGACCGCGCCCGCCTACGCGAGCGTTTCTACGGTGAAAGCCGTTCGGTGCTGGCCCGACTTTGATCGGGTAGCCTGCAGGCAGACGCATGCCTGCCCCCATGTTCGACGAATAGCCATCCAAAGAAAGTGAGAGCCATGTCTGCTCCAAAGACCCTCTATGATAAAATCTGGGACGCGCATGTCGTGTCGCAAGACGAAGACGGCACCTGCCTGCTGTATATCGATCGCCACCTCGTGCATGAGGTGACCAGTCCGCAGGCCTTTGAAGGGCTGCGCATGACTGGCCGTGCTGTGCGCGCGCCCGACAAGACCATCGCCGTGCCCGATCACAACGTGCCCACGACGACCGACCGTGCATCGGGTGTGATCGAGAACGAGGAGAGCCGCATTCAGGTCAACGCGCTCGACAAGAACGCGCGCGATTTCGGGGTGCATTACTACCCTGTGTCCGACGTGCGTCAGGGCATCGTGCATATCGTCGGGCCGGAACAGGGCTGGACCTTGCCCGGCATGACCGTGGTTTGCGGTGACAGCCACACCGCAACGCATGGCGCATTTGGCGCGCTGGCACATGGGATCGGCACCTCCGAGGTGGAGCACGTTCTGGCGACCCAGACGCTGATCCAGTCGAAATCCAAGAACATGAAGGTGGAAATCACCGGCAAGCTGCGCCCCGGCGTGACTGCCAAAGACATCACGCTTTCGGTGATCGGGGCGACCGGCACCGCTGGCGGCACTGGCCATGTGATCGAATATTGTGGCGAGGCGATCCGCGCGCTGAGCATGGAAGGCCGCATGACGGTCTGCAACATGGCGATTGAGGGCGGCGCGCGCGCTGGCCTGATCGCGCCGGATGAAACCACGTTTGAATATGTCAAAGGTCGTGCCCATGCCCCGAAAGGTGCGCAATGGGAAGCCGCGCTGAACTGGTGGAAAACGCTGTTCACCGATGAGGGCGCGCATTTCGACAAGGTCGTGACGATCCGCGGTGAAGACATCGCGCCTGTCGTGACCTGGGGCACCTCGCCCGAAGACGTGTTGCCGATCTCGGGCGTCGTTCCTGCGGCTGCCGATTTCAAAGGCGGCAAGGTCGAGGCGGCGCAACGCTCGCTTGATTATATGGGTCTGAAACCGGGCACCAAGTTGGAAGATATCGCGATTGATGTCGTTTTCATCGGCTCGTGTACCAACGGCCGCATCGAAGATCTGCGCGCCGCTGCCGAAGTGGTGAAAGGGCGTAAGCTGGCCGATGGCGTGCGCGCCATGGTCGTCCCGGGCTCGGGTCTTGTGCGCGCGCAGGCCGAGGAAGAAGGACTGGACCAGATTTTCCTTGATGCCGGGTTTGAATGGCGCATGGCGGGTTGTTCGATGTGCCTTGCGATGAACCCCGATCAGCTGGCACCGGGAGAGCGTTGCGCATCGACCTCGAACCGCAACTTTGAGGGGCGTCAGGGCCGCAATGGCCGCACCCATCTGATGAGCCCCGCCATGGCGGCGGCAGCGGCGGTCACCGGCAAGCTCACCGATGTGCGCAAGCTGATGGAACTGGAAGAGGCATAAGGACAGCGACATGGACAAGTTTGAAAAACTCACCGGGGTCGCGGCCCCTATGCCGCTGGTCAATATCGACACCGATATGATCATTCCGAAAAACTTCCTGAAAACGATCAAGCGCTCGGGTCTGGGCGTGCATGCGTTCGCCGAGATGCGCTATGACGACAACGGCAATGAGAACCCCGATTTTGTGCTCAACAAGCCGCAATATCGTGAGGCGCAGGTGTTGGTTGCAGGCGATAACTTCGGCTGTGGTTCATCACGCGAACATGCGCCGTGGGCGCTGGCGGATTTCGGGATCAAGGTCGTGATCTCGACCTCTTTCGCGGATATTTTCTTCAACAACTGCTTCAAGAACGGGATGCTGCCGATTGTGCTGCCCCAAGAGCAGGTCGATCTGTTGATGAAGGATGCCGAGAAAGGGTCGAACGCGCGCATGACCGTCGATTTGGAAAACCAGCAGATCACGACCTCGGAAGGTGATGTCATTCCTTTCGACGTTGACGCGTTCAAGAAGCACTGCCTGCTCGAAGGGCTGGACGATATCGGTCTGACGCTGGCCAAGGCATCGGCTATCGACAGCTTTGAAGCACAGGCTGCCCAATCGCGCCCTTGGGTCTAAGTCGCGCAGATCATGACAGGAAAGGCCGCCTTCGGGCGGTCTTTTTCATAGACGCCGGAACCGTTGAGGCGCAAAAGGGTTTGGCATTTGACATAGCTAGATCGGAGTCCACCATGAAACCTGCGACCTTGTTGATCGTAACCGGTGCAGTCGTGGCTGTGTTTGGCATCCTCGCACTCGCCAATCCCTTTGCGGCCTCGCTGGCCGTCACGACATTCGTCGGCATATTGTTCCTGCTTGGTGGTGTCGCGCAGGCTTGGATATTCTTTAAGGCGTTTGATGCGGGGCATCGCCTGTCGCATGGCGTGATTGCGCTGCTCAATATCGTGGTTGGCGTCTGGCTTTTGGCCAATCCGCTTTCGGGCACGGTCTCGTTGACGCTCGTGGTGGGCGCGCTGTTCCTGATCATGGGGATCGTGCGGCTGATCATGGGGTTCAAACTGACCCAAAGCAAGCTGCGTCCGATCCTGTTGTTGACCGGTCTGGCCTCGGTTGTGATTGGGGTCTTGGTGTTCTCTGACTTCCAAAGTGCTGCCACAAGCTTGCTCGGCGTGTTGCTTGGCGTGCAGCTTCTGCTTGATGGAATCGGGTTGATTGCGTTTGGTCTAAGCGCGCGCCCCCCGCGCGCCTAGCGTCTTAGTAGGCCAATTACAGCGATCAACCACATCTGGTAAAGCCCCCAAGGCTGCCACAGTTTTGCACCGAGTTTGATGCAAAGCCGCACCAGTTCCTCCCCCAAAATGCCAGAAACAGTTTGTTATTGTTAACGAAAGATTGCCAGTGTTGGGGGATGGGGGCAAAATCATGGCGAGAATGAGGCACGCCATCACAATCGGTGGACATCACACGAGACAAGGCCCCGGCATCGTATCGGGACCGTTCGTGATGAAGGGGTAGGACAGTGTTTACACGTCTATTAGGAGCGCTTTTGCGCGCGATAATTATTGGGTTTACGATGTGCATCCCTGCGCTGATGTTGCCCCATACCAATGTCGATACAGCTCAGATCATTGTCGTGGTCGCCTTTTTCGCCGCAGCTCTGACGTTCTTCGAATATGTATCGGTCTATCCGGGGCTTGTTGAATTTCGCGATGCGCCGCCGTTCAATCGCATTCGGTTTTTGGCGCTGTTCTTGATGATCTTCGTGATGTCGACGGCCATCGATGCGCAATACGAACCCGATACATTCAATCGGTTCGTAGGGGCGCTTAGCGAAACGGTCGCGCGCGCGCTCGATATGCCTTACAGCCCTGTGCGTCTGTTCTTGCTGGCGCTGCCAGACTATTCCAGCCCGACTCATATTGAGGCTGTACGTACGGCAGTCGGGACGTCGTATTTCATCACGATTATCATGCTGGTGTATTTCGTGATCAGCATGCGCCTTCACAACTGGCCGCTTGACAAGGGCACGTTCAATGTCTGGGTGAATCTGCCGACTTTTGATCCGACTGCGGGCGGCGATGTTGTTGAGAGGCTGCGGCGCGATTCCTGGTTTAATGTTGCGCTGGGCTTCCTTTTGCCTTTCCTTATCCCTGCGGGAATCAAGCTGATTTCGATGAATATTTCGGTGATCACGCTGGAAAATCCGCATGCGCTGATTTGGACGGTGACAGCATGGGCCTTTCTTCCCGTAAGCCTGTTCATGCGCGGTATCGCGATGGGGCGGGTGGCAACGATGATCGAAGCAAAGCGGCGCGCGCAAGAAGGCGGTGGTTTCGCTCCGGCCTGAGTGTTGCGGCGCTGTTTGCAAGCGCGCTTTCGGTTTCCGCCGAAACGCTGCGCGTTGCGACTTGGGATGTCGAGTTAAGTCGCAAAGGGCCGGGGTTGTTGCTGCGCGATATCTCGGCGGGCAAAGACCCCCAGCTCAAAGCGGTGCGCGAGATTCTTGATCACGTTGATCCCGATGTTTTGTTGCTGATGGGCATTGACTGGGATTACGACGGGCGAGCGCTTGCGGCGCTCAATGCAACGCTTGCCCGGCCTTTCCCGTATCTTTACGCGCCCCAACCGAATGCTGGTTTGCCCAGCGGTGTTGACCTTGATGGAAACGGAGCGCTGGGCGAGGCGCGAGATGCCCAAGGCTATGGTCGGTTTCTGGGTCAAGGTGGCATGGCGATAGTGTCGCGTTTGCCGATCCTAACGACCGACACACACAACTTTTCGACCCTATTATGGCGGGATTTGCCAGAAACATCGGTCAACAACGCGCAGCTCTCAAATGAAGCGCTCGCCGTGCAACGGCTGTCCTCGGTCGGGCATTGGGATGTGCCGGTTGCCATGCCGGATGGCCAAACGCTGCATCTGTTCGCTTTTGCCGCGACCCCGCCCGTGTTTGACGGGCCAGAGGATCGCAACGGCTGGCGGAACCATGACGAGGCGGCGTTTTGGCTACGCTATCTGGATGGCGATTTGGCACAAGCCCCACCCAATGCCCCGTTCGTTTTGTTGGGGGATTTTGATATAGACCCGCAAGATGGCGAGGGTCGGCGCGCCGCGTTGCGCGCGCTGTTAAGCGATCCGCGCTTACAAGATGCCAGTCCCCAAAGCGACGGCGGCAAGCTTGCAGCGGACGCGGATCACAAGGGGGATCCGTCGCAAGACACCGCAGATTTCAACGGGCCGGGCAATTTGCGGGTGGATTATGTGTTACCATCCGCGCGCTTGCAGGTGACGGGGGCCGGCGTCATGTGGCCTGCTCCGGGCGCGCCGCTGGCTAAGGCCGCCGAACGCGCCTCGCGTCACAAGCTTGTTTGGGTCGACATCTTGGCACCATGATCCGGCACGACTTTCATGCCGCGCATATACAGATGCTCAAACACCAGACGTTGCAGGGTTTTAGGCTCGAAGTCGGGGAAAAGCGCCTCAAAATCGGTGCCATCAATCCTGTGGTCCATGTCGTAGAGATAGCGCATCTCGCGCAACTCCCGCGCCAATTCCCAGACCGGCGAGGCCAGCAATAGCGCCGTCCAAGGAAAGCGCTTGATCGCGATCTCGCGCCCCAACTGCCCGGCGAGCTCATCCGCCATTTCGCGAAACGAGAACCTCGTGCCGGGATAGCCCAGATCCAGCAGACCGGGCAGGGAATCCGCCGTATCGGCCAGCGACACAGCGACCTGGGTGAGATCCGCAAGATCGGCATAGACACGCTGCGCCTCGGGCTTGCCCATCGCCGTGATTCGACCTTTACGCACGTTCTTCAGAACCACCCGGTTCAGCAAGGTGTCCGGCGATTCCGGGTTCACGAAATCGCCTGCGCGGAGAAAAACGACCGAGCGCCCCTCGGCGGCGTGTTCGCGATAGCGTTCTTCCATCTTGGCGCGAATGCGACCCTTGCGCGAGCAGGGATGATGGGGCGTGTCGGCGCGCCACGGACTGGGCTCGCGACCGTAAACATAGACATTTGCGGGCACCATCACCGAGGCCCCGCTATCGCGCGCAGCTGACAAAACCTGACTGGTGATCTGGGGTATCTGATGCGCCCAATCATGGTAATTCGGCGGGTTCATCGCGTTGATGATCCAACGCACACCGCGCGCTGCAACCGCCATATCAGTGCCGCGATGATAGCGATCCACATTCCAGCCGGCGGCGCGAAATGCGCGTGCCGCAACCGAGCCAAAATGCCCGCCCATTCCCAGGATCAGCACCCTGCGATTCATTTGCGCCCTCATTCTATGTCTGCTCTTTTTCGCCATGATGCGCCGATCCATCGCAATGCGCGAGTCATCTGCGTTCACACCTGCGAAAGCCTGCCGACG
>NZ_AUNB01000010.1 GCF_000714545.1 Thioclava indica | reverse complement strand
TTTTTGCATCAATAGCCGCAGAAGAAAAAACAATCGCTCAGCTCCGTCGGTTCCGCTTACCGTTCTGAAGCGCATATGTGGATCGTGACGCCACCCTACCCCCTCGCAAGCTCCTCAGCCGTCTCATATTTGATGACGGCCGCAGCAAAATCTGGACATCCGAGCCCGGTTAATTCAACCTAAGCGCGAATCATCAGGTGCAGGGGCAAGCGTCCGGAAACGCCGGGCACTCAAATCTATTCCTCGCCATCGTATCGATGACAACATATCGGCCCTGTTAAAGCACGGGATTGTTAACGCAGCAGGCCGAAGAGGACATTTCAGAGAAGGGCAGTCGCATGGAAGCCATCAAATACCGAGAAAACCTGGCTCCGCGCGCCCATGAGATATTCGCACCGGCAACGCTTAACACTTTGTTTTGGCGCCCTCGGTGGATCACGACGGCACCGGTCATGCAGCATGTCGCCTTCCTATTCTGGTTGGTAGGCGCAATTCGCCCGCGATCGGCAGCCGTCATAGGCGTTGGGGACGGCGCGGCGCAGTTTGCGATCTGCCAGGCAATGGACAAGCTCAATATCACGGCTCAGTGTCGGGGCATTGGCTTTTGGCGGGACGCCGAAGCGGATCGCGCTCTAGTTGAAGTGCCCGAAAGCCTGCGCGAGCATAGCGCTCTGCTTTATGATGACATCGCAAAGCTGCAGTGTCAGGGCAGCGTGAGTGACGCACTGACTGCCATCGCGCCCGGAAGCCTTGATCTCTTGTTTCTGGACGCCTGCAACCTTCCTGCGGAAAATGAGCTGGGGCCATCACTCAAGGATTGGGTGAAGTGTTTGACACCCAACGGGGTGCTTTTGGTTCACGGTCTGGCGAAGTCATCCTTGAATCGCAGGAACAGGTCCGAGATGACGGACTTTCTTGCAGAGCATGCCACAATGGCATTCTCCGACGAAGAGGGGCTTGTCGTTGCCGCTGCGCAGGGCGGTCAGCCGACGCCGTTAACGACGTTGCTGAATGCCTGCCACAACGGCACCTTGCCGGGCGAAACCGCGCTACTTTTCCGTCGCCTCGGCCAAGGGCATCTTGCTGTTGCTGAAAAGGAAGAATTCGAAGCATCAAATAAGAAACTCAAGTTAGCGGTCAGCACGGCGAAGCAAGAGAGCGATGAGGCGCTAAAACTTAGTCGGGAAGTGCAGGAAGCCTATGAGGCACGCAGCCAGAGACTTTCTGAAATACAAAGGGTACTGTTCGAACGGGAAAGCGATAATTCTGATCTGACGCAGAAGTTGGACGCTGCGTTAGCGGATGCTGCCAAGGCGCTCGCGGCCTTTGACACAGAGAAGACAGTTCGGTTTCGTGAAACGACCGCTTTGACGCTGGCGCTCGACGAACAGTCTCAGCAGACCGCGGACGCTTTGGCAAAGCACAAAGAGGTGTCGCAAGAGAGAGATACGCTGAAGCACCAATTAGATGTCGCGAAAGCGGAGGCTGCCAACGCGATCACGACCCTTGAGGCCGAGAAAAGCACCCGGTTCCATGAAACGGCCGCCTTGACGCGAAAGCTCGAAGACCACGCTCAGCAAAACGCTGAGGCCTTGGCGAAGCAGGCGAAGGTTTCGCAAGAGAGAGACGCGTTGAAGCAGCAATTGGACGGGTTGCAAGCTGCGGGTGCGAAGGCGCTTGCTACCTCGGAGGCAGACAAGCAGGCCCGCTCAAATGACGTGGCAGCCTTGACCGAAAAACTCGAAAATCAAGCCAAGCTTCTGAAGCGATCAGTGACCGAGGGCAAAGACGCCGCGCGGCAGGTCGATGCGCTGAAACAACAGTTAACGGATGCGCTAGCGGAGAAACACGCTTTGATGCAGCGTGTCGATGACTTGCTCAATAGCACATCTTGGCGCGTGACGGCCCCATTGCGAAAGATAAAGGGCGGGGTATCGAAAGGCGATGGCAGCCAACCTAAGGCTGCTCCAAATTCCGTCGCTGCGAGGGTCGGAAAACACTAAATCGCAGTTAAAGCCAATGTCTGAATATTAGATCATAATTCACCTTATGGTTGAGTGGGGTTTCAAAAGCCTGTACGCCGGTATCTATAGGTTCATGATTTTGGAATTTCACCGATGATGTCGCTTCAGGAACCAAACACGCAGCTTTCTCAAGCTCACGTTGCAATTATCGGGCTTGGCTATGTGGGGCTCCCGCTCGCGGTCGAATTTGGGAAGCAATATGATACCATCGGTTTTGACGTCTCGGCCGAACGCATTGGCGAGCTGCGCTCTGGACATGACCGCACCGGAGAGATCGATGATTTAAGCCGCTCGGTTCAGCTTACATATTCCTCAGAATTGGACGACATTCGACCCTGCAATGTCTATATTGTAGCGGTTCCCACCCCGATTGATGACAATCACAAACCCGATCTGACGCCACTCATTTCGGCATCGCGAACAATCGGGCAGGTTATTTCTTCCGGCGACATCGTGATCTTTGAATCCACAGTTTACCCGGGTGCGACCGAGGATGATTGCATCCCCGTCATCGAAGAGATTTCGGGCCTGCGCTACAATTCCGATTTCTATGCGGGTTACAGCCCAGAGCGGATCAACCCGGGCGACAAGGCGCGACCGATCACCAAGATCATCAAGGTGACGTCCGGCTCGACCCCTGAGATCGCGGAATTCGTGGACCGCCTTTATGCTTCTGTTATTCCGGCGGGCACGTTTAAGGCGAGTTCGATCCGCGTTGCCGAGGCAGCCAAAGTGATCGAAAATACGCAACGTGATGTCAATATCGCCCTGATTAACGAACTGTCGATGGTCTTTGAACGTCTCGGAATCGACACGACCGAGGTCATTGACGCCGCTTCGACCAAATGGAACTTCATGCGCCTGCAACCCGGTTTGGTCGGGGGGCATTGCATCGGTGTCGATCCCTATTACCTGCTGCATCGGGCGGAAAAGGCGGGCCATCTCCCCGACATCATTCGCACATCGCGCGAAATCAATGATGGCATGCCGCGGGTGGTTGCCAGACGTCTTGTGCAGGGGATGATTCAACGCGACCTTTCGATGCGCAATGCGCGTATCATGATTCTCGGCGCGACGTTCAAGGAAAACTGCCCTGACATTCGAAACACCCAAGTGTTCAATCTCGTGACGGCCCTAGAGGAATGGGGGTTTCAAATCTCGATTGATGATCCTCACGCGGATGCCGACGAAATGGCGCATGAATACGGCATTTCGCTGACGACGCCCGAGCAAGGGCAATACGATGCTGTTATTCTCGCCGTGGCGCATGACGAATATGTCCGGCAGGGTGCTGAGCCGCTGCGTAAACTCCTGAAACCGGGCGGAGTTTTGTTTGACATGAAGTCGGTTTTTGATCGCTCCGCCAGCGATCTCCGGCTCTGAGGCGAGCATCGACATCTAGGTGAAAATTTGCAGCCAACGGAGCAATATCGAGCCGATGATTTGCGCGAAGCGCTTCTTGCTTCGGGCTTGTTTGATGCCGATTGGTACGCCACGCAATATCCCGATGCTGCGCTAACAGGCATGACGCCGCTGGAGCATTTTCTTGCGGTGGGGATGCTGATGGAGCGTGATCCCGGCCCAGATTTCAGCATGGCCTTCATGCGGGCCGCCGAACTCGACCAGAAGTCGCATGACAAAAGCGCCCTACGGCGCAGGCTTGAAAATGGGTGTCTGGAGATTGCGAAGCACAGGGTTCTGTTGGGTGCCAAGGCGCTCGCCGATCTGGGGCGCGCCGACGATGCGGCGCGCTTGGCAAGGCACTACTTGGGCAAGGCAGCGGAACGGCCGCTCAAACTTTTTGCCGCCAATGGCGCGCTTGAGCAAGATGATCGGCAAGCTTGGTTAAGCCATGTGAACGACTATCTCGACCCATTTCAAATCCAGCCGCTACGGCTAAAACCTGGTAAGGCTTTGCTAGATCAACTTTGTACGGATCCGGTCCCCCGCGTCACTGGCGGCCCCCTTGTTAGCATCATCATGGCTGCTTTTAATGCCGCGACGACCATCGAGTCTGCCGTTGACTCAATCCTGAAGCAAAGCTGGGGCAATCTTGAGCTGTTGATCGTGGATGACGCCAGCACCGATGCGACATGGTCCATCTTGCAAAGGATTGCCGCGACCGATAGCCGAATTTTTCTTTGTCGCAATCCGCGCAATGTCGGGCCTTACGTGTCACGCAACCTCGCGCTTCGTGATGCGAAAGGGGTTTTCGTAACGGGGCATGACGCCGATGATTGGGCGCATCCTCAACGGATCGCAAATCATATGACGCGGGTTCTTGAAACCGACGGGGCGGTCAAGGCTGGCACGAACATGATGCTGCGCGTCAGGCCATCGGGTAGGTTTGACAATGTGATCCCGTCCAGTCCGCATCATTCCCCTGACGGCATCCGCCGACGTGCCTTCGTTTCCTGTCTATTTGAGCGCGAGGCGATGCAACAGAAGCTCGGATTTTTCGATACCGTCCTCTTTGGCGGCGATGGAGAAATGCTGCATCGGGCGCAAAAAGTACTTGGTTCCGGCTATCAGGATTTCGACCAGTTCGCGATGCTGTGCCTTGATGGCCCTAAAAGCCTGACCAATCACCCCAAACACGGATTGGCGACGGCGACGGGCATTTCAGATACGCGCCAGCAGTATAGTTTGGCCTATCAGCAATGGCACTGTGATGCAGACCCGACAGATCTATATCTTTCCTTCCCGGTAAAGCGTCGCCCGTTCCCCGCAAGTCCAGAAGTTCTTATTCCCGAGGCCGATATTGAAGCAGTCTCAAGAGCCTGATTTGTCGCACTTGGCACTCTCGCTTCAGCACCTTCTCTCGAAAGGTGTCGGGCCGGGATTGAGGTCTCGATCAGTCGTATCGGGTCATTGGTCTTGTTTCTCCTACGCGTTGGATTGGTATTCACCTTTATCACATTCGCTCGTCGCGCTGCTGTCGGGAGCGCCATATTCGCCATCGGCCAAGCCCCTTGAAAGAAACAGACAGCCGCCCACCGAAAGAGCACGATATTTAGGTAAGGGATCGTTGAAAAAGAAGTCACCTGAGTCGTCCAAAAACACTGCCTCAGGGGGTTGGATCTGGCGCATTACGCTAGATTTCACGGTATCTGATATTTTGCTGCCAAAAACGATAACGCCGGGTCGGGGTAACCCGAAACGCGTCAGACATGCCTGCATATCGTCAATGTGATCAATATCGACGGGCAGCGTGACCAACGGGGATGCCGTCTCGGTTCGGTCCCATTGGGCGGAGACACCATAGGTCAGCGGACAGGGAGGCAGCAGCAATGTTGCCAGATGGCCGTCGCCGCAAGCCGCAAGAGTGGCCGTTTCAAGAGCATCGAGATGCAGGGAGTATTGATGCCTTTCGAGCACGCTCGACAATTCTGCAATGACGTCAGAAGACAAGTGCAGCAAGGAATTTTCAAACCGATCCGGCTCTGACGAGTCTGCAGCCAAAGCCGCAGCCATCGTCACGCCGTCACAAAACAAACGTCGTGTTGCCGCTGCAATCTCAAGCGGCGGTGTCTCATCAAGGTAATCTCGCCGGCCAAGCGTCAGGCGGCTATCCAGAACGCCGGACGCAAACAACGCGTCGTTGCGTGATTGCAGCGCTTCCAAATCGGAGTTGGAGAAGGGGAAATGCGTCGTCAACGGACTCGCGCCGACAAAGCCAGGCTCCGCCGCCATCTCAGCCGCACGCTGGCGCAGCTTGTGTTCCAGCTCAAGTCGCTGGATGACGCTCAATTCCTTGGTCAATGTGTTCAGGCGCCGTTTTGCCTCAATGAGGAATGCGGCGCGCCCCCGGCGATTATCGTGAGCTTTCTCGGCCTCTGTCTCGTCGATATCCGGGATGCCCAAAAAATCGAGGAACCGCGCCACCAGAGGCCCCTTTTCGTCACTCAATTGGATGGCGGAGGCTTTGCGAGCCCCCAAAAGGCGCTGCACATGCGCAATCCGCCGACCATAGTCTAACGTGCCGTTGTCGAGCGCCTTACGCGCATAGGTTTCAAAGCGCTCCGTGGAGCAGCGAAAGCCGCTTAATATATTCTCGACATAGCGTGACCACAGCCAGTCCAGTTGCGGGCGCAGAACGGCGAGGATTTCAACGTCCCAGTCGTTGAAAAAGGTGCCCAGACGTTCAAGCGCCTTATCTGGTTGATCAGAAAACAGATTTTCAACACTGAGAATGACCGATGCCTCTGGGGCGGCTGCAAGCTCCGCTTCAAACTCGGCGGTATCCTGAGTGCTCAACCTTGTTAGCAAAGGCAGATGACCGGGCGTCCTTTTCTTATCGAACGGATTGTGACGCCCTAGAATTGAGCGCGGAAACACCCAGCCCCGTTGCAACAGCATGTCACGCTCGGCCTCGAGATAATTCTGAAGTGATGTGCTTCCGGCTTTGGTCTGGCCGACATGAATGACAACGCGTCTGCGAACAGTCATGTGAGGCCCCCCAAGTTGGTCGTCTTTCAAAGACGATTGTGAAGAACGCGTTCCCCGCCCGCTCAAGCAGTAACGTCTAGGCGGCTTTCATCGCATATCAGTTCGGGTTCGCTGTCTTTGGCCAAGACCTGATCGCCGAATTCCTTCGCAAGCGCCCCGGAGAAGAAATGCTTCATCACCAAATCAACTCCAGACGCATTAACATTCCGTAAGTCGGGTTCGAAAAACATGCCACGTGCCGGATGAGATGCGATGATTTCGTAAGACGGGAAGTAATGTATGTCTGGGTGATCCTCGGATAACTCTCCTGCGACCGAGCGCAGCACGGATTTCGACCACGTCGTGGCAACAAGAACATGATTGTCCGTCGCTGTGGCCGCCAAGGGCACGGGGGATATGGTTAGCAAGATGCGCGCGCGTGGGTTGATTTTGCGAAGGCGATCCCAAAACCCTTCCATATCATCACGAACTTCACGGGCGCGCAGATTACGCAACCTATGGTCCTCGGGGCAATACTGTCCGGCAATCGTTCCCGGAGCCAACGGATACATCGTGCCATCTGCGACGGCTTCCCATCCTTCGGTCAGGCCCATCGTAAAGACGAAAACGTCAAGCTCGGCGAACATCTTGCGCACCGCATCAAGGTGCTGGCGACGCAGCGCCAACACCGCCTCGGGGCTGTCCTGACCGACCGGATCAAGCCCGGGTCGCAGCGCGTCAAAAAACCGGCCCTCTTTTTCCCAGACCCGTTCGGCTGGAACGCGATCGCCATGGGCCTCGTCGAAAAGCTGGATCAATTGTCGGGTGGTATAGATGTTGCCGTAGCGGCAGGAAAACACACCAAAGCCCCAACGCCGTGCCTCAGCTTGCAATGCAAAGAGGGGTGGCGCAGGCTCCATGTCCATAAACGCCGCGCCACGTATCGCAAGGTTGTTGCCGATATGTTGGGCAAAACAACTGCCCGCTGTAGCGACGCGGTCCGATTTGCGCAGCGCCATAGGCTGCCACAGGTCATCAAGATCCGCAAAATGACGCATGCCAACCGAGCCTTTCCAGAACGCGCGCTCGGGCTGGATTTTGTAGGGATTTTTAACGTCGCTCATCTCACACCTTTTCACGGGCACGCGATTGGTGGTCCTGCAGGAGCTCTGCCATTGCCAAATCGGCCGCCGAGAACCGGGAAGAGGGCTGGCCGGACTTAGGCGCAGCGGCGGGAGATGACGCAACAAGTTTGAACTTGGTTTCGGTCAGGTCCTGCGCGCTCCAAGAAGGGGCTGCGATGGCCGCCCGGACCCAAGGAGAGAATACTGACCAAACTGGATTGTGGCCAATTCGTCCAGAGAACACACATTCAACGGCGACGCGCTTTTGCAAGTCACCTCGAGTGATCCCCGAAAGGAAGGGTGCCATATGACCAAAGAGATGAAATGCATCCGTCGAATTTTGAAGATAAATTACCGAGTTTGAAATGCTCTGAGCGTAAAGATCACAGACATTCGTAGCGATCTGGCCTTTAAGGTCTTCGATACTGGCGAGGTCGGGCCAACAAGTTTCTAAGTAGGTATTTACGCGGCGTTGATAATATTTTCGAATGTCAGTTTGCGGATTTCCCACAAGCGCAAGACTGTCAGGATGCTGTGAAGAATAGTAAAGAGCCGCGAACCCTCCCCCCGAAGTCCCAAAATAAATGACCTTGCTTGCCCCTAACGCCTTAGCAGCGGCTTTGCAAAATTCTGCGATCAAACGCTGGGCGTCAAAGAGGTGATCACCGGCATACCAAGACATAGTGAGCGTTTCCGACAAACGAAGGGACGGATCGGCCAACTGCAATTGATGGGCGTGTTGGTGAACCTCTGGAATGTCACTGATAAAAGCCGGAACGGCACGGTTTTCCCGGTCAACATTTCCATGAAATCCGATAATGAGAGCATCGGACAAGGGCGCCTTTTTCAGCCGCATATGCAGATCAACGCCGCCAAGTGCGTAAACCAGTCGCCCGTCGCTAGATTGCAGGTCTTCTATTGCTGAGATACGCTTCGAGTTGCTCATCATGATGCTTTCTGGGCGGCTATTGGTGTCTTTGAATTTGCAGATTGGTCGCGCGTGATCTTTCCCCGGCGTTTCTTGCAAATAGGTCAACAAGCCACCTCGGCGACTTGCTCAGATGAGGGATGTTCCGGAAGCTGCGAAATTTTCGGCTCGCTCTGCGTGCTGTAGGCTATATCGAGACGAAGACCTTTAAAAACTGGAGTGGTTTTGCTCAAGAATTCATCTGACGTTACTTTCCAAGTATGGGCTAGTAGCTGAGCATACCGGACGTGAACATAATCGTATGGTTCGCGTGAATAGATTTCGACGCCCTGAGCGGCAGCATCGTGAAAGAAGGCGGTGTCGACCGCTTTGGGTAGTGGTTGAAATTTCTGGTTATTTAGACGCTTTCGCGACCAGAAAATTGTACCGCCCAGAACTCTTACTGCTTTCCGATTAGAAAAACTTGGTGGGAACCGGAGTGTAAGCAGATCTCTATCCTCGACGAAGCAATACGCGGAACCACAGCCAACAATCCCCACTCCCTCGTGTCCATTGTATTTATAGGCTGCAATGGAGCTATGAATATAATCCGGCCCGTAGAAGTCATCGTCGTCAATTTTTGTCACAAGATCAGTCTGACAGTGATCAAGCGCCAAATTCAATGCCTCGCCCAAGGTAGCATTGGCATCGGGAAGCGCGAGAACTTCGATGGATTCTAGGCCTGAAAAGGCTTGGCGTATCTTTTCCAAGTCATGCCCGGGCCCATGTGCAACGTAAATAATGTGAAGGTTTTCATGATGCTGTTGCGATAATTGCGTCGCAGTATGCTCCAGAAAGTGTGGTCGCTTTGAGCAGCATATCGCAGTAACGGCTTCACGAAACGCTTCGTCCTTGCCGGTCAGCGCTGCAAAATTGCGCGTGACATCACGTATTGGAACCTTTGCAGCTTTTGGCGCAGGAAAAGGTCGATCAGTCTCTTTTCGGGGCGGGAAGTCTACTCTTGCGGCCGAGGGTGTCGCGGCAAGAGTCTTATGCCACTCTCGAAATGCGTTTCGGTAATCCACTCTGATTTGCGAGGGGCCAGTCACGCGATCCACACCATGAGTCGCATTGTTGGTTAAGCTTCCTTCCATATCGAGGCAGAACATTGATACGAGTTTAATTTTCCTGAATTCGTCTCCGATCAATGCCATCGTGCGCTCGATAATTTCACTATCCGCACCAAATCGAATACAATCCCAGCTTCCCAAGTCTTCACGCAAAAACTTTGCGTTGAATGTCGTAGCAATCGAGCAAAGCCGGGTAATGCCATCCAGCGAGTGGTTGTTAATTCCCGAAAACCGAACCAACGGCCCGTCCGGATCAAACCGCAGCATATAGGGGACCGAGGCACGCGGCGGTGTTGGGCTGGTAAGGATCTCTTTCATATGGTGCTCAAGGCGTTGCGGGTGCGCCCAGTCATCGGCGTCATGGCCGGTGATCCATTCGCCCTGCGCCATTGTGACCGCGATGTTCTTGGCCACGTAGGGGCCGACATTGATCTTGTTGCGAAAGATCTTCACGCGGCTGTCGCGGGCAGCAATCTCTTGCATCACGCCCCATGTACCATCCTGACTGGCATCATCCATGATCAACAGCTCTAGGTTGCGCCAGCTTTGCGCCAAGATAGACTCCGCCGCCGCGCGAAGCGTCTTTTCCGCGTTCCACGCTGGCATGATAACCGAAATCAACGGCCCCCCCGTCACAGCCGGCAGTTCGGTGCTGGCAAAGCGATCGACCAGCAATGCGCCATCTTGCAAGGTAACGGGCGAGGCCCCGAAATGATCAAGATAGGTGTTCAGGTGGCGCAGCCAGCCCTGCTCGTCATTTCCAGCCAGCGCTGCATTCGCGCGCAAAGCCTCAATCGTATAGGCAAGCTCGCCAGGAACATGGGTTTGCGCAAAGCTCAGGGCGAGATCGTGATCGCCTTGCTGCGCAAGCTCATGAGCCGTCCGCAACTCCAATCCCCTCTTGGGGCGATCAAGGTTGAGCACCTCAAGGCCATGGGGATCATTGGCAAATTCGGCAGCCGGAGCGCGCCCCATCAACGCCCCGTAGAGTCGAAAGTGGCGTGTTGGGTCCATCTTGAGGGCCTGCACATCCGGATAGGTATTCACATACCATTTTTCGTCAAACAGATTGCGCTCGAAAATGGTTTTGAGCATGCGAGAAGTATCAGCCAT
The DNA here is from genome assembly GCF_000714545.1 of Thioclava indica. GTDB lineage: Bacteria > Pseudomonadota > Alphaproteobacteria > Rhodobacterales > Rhodobacteraceae > Thioclava > Thioclava indica. The sequence goes on along the minus strand of NZ_AUNB01000010.1, from coordinate 76,863 downwards.
CAAGATTCCGCCTTATGGTCGCCCGTGACAATATGTGCTTTGCATCAAATGGCTTGGCGCGCGCGGACCCTTGAGTGGGGGTGTCTGGAACAAAGCCATCGGTGAAATTCCAAAGTCATGATCGTGTAACTATGGATCTACAGCTTTTTTTAGCGCCACTCAACCTTAAGGTGAGTGTTTGCGCCCTGCCTCGCCAACGACCCGTTTTTAGCGTGGCGATGTCGGTGACTGAGAAGAGCCTGTGATGGCGATCAGCCGTTAGGGATTAATTGAGGCGAGACGGCCCGCATTCTTGCGCGGATGGAGCAGTCATCTATCGCCAGACCGGCCATGCCCGGCCATGTCCGGCCTTAAAGGGCGACAAGAACGACCACTGTGATGCGAATGCGGCCATTCGAATTTCGGGCGTTGCAATGTGTGCGAGTGCTTGGCGAAGAACGGGGAACGCCCAATCAATCAAGGTCGCAGCTCGTGCTAAAGCAGAGCGCCGCGGGGATAAACCAACGAGGCACCATGATAAGACCATGAAACGAGTCCAGCCAACTCCACAGCAGAGCCCCGAATATCAGCTACGCTCGGGAATGATCTGCTGAATGATGCCAACGAAAAGTAGGTAGAATGACGTTGTTACCAAACCCCAATGCGCCCAGCTTACCGGATCAAAATTGACCCAAGCCGCCCAGCCCGCGAAAAACGTCCAAGCCAATGCCACAGGCAGCGACACGACGCGCCAGCGTTTTGTGCGCACGGGATGGATGAATTTCAACGGCAGGAACATCGCGACTGTGAGGGCCACGACGATCACGAGGATGGTCGAGGGGTGAGGCGAAAGTGCAAACATCACAAGCACCAACATGTTCCATGCGCCGGGAAAGCCGGAGAAGGATTTATCTTTCGTTTTCATGCGCGTGTCTGAAAAATAGACAACGCTTCCATAAGTGATCGCGATAATTGCAAGCCAGCCCGGCCATCCCGGCAACAATCCCGATTTGAACAGGGCAAAGGCCGGAATGAAGACATAGGTCAGGTAGTCAACAATCAGATCCATTAGCTCCCCGTCATAAAGCGGGGAGTTGACTTTCACGTCGTAGCGGCGCGCTAGCGGACCATCTATGCCGTCGACAAAAAACGCGACGACGAGCCATAAAAACATCAGGCTCCATTTCTGATCCGCCGCTGCCAGCAAGGCCAGCATCGAGAGTACAGCTCCGGTGGCTGTGAGCAAATGAACGCAGAGGGCTTTGAAACGGATGTCCATAGCCCTTCCTGCCTAAAACTGACGAGCGGCGCAAGCATGACCGCTTGAGACGCCTTTATCAGCCAAGGTCAGGAGATTTCAGACAACAGTGCCAGATACTTCTCTGCCGAGTTTGTGGCCGTGAGTAAGCTGCTCTCGTCGGTGTCGTGCTCAACACTGAGCGCCTCAAAGAGGGATTCGTATAGCGTCGTGGACTCGTCGCTTTGCGCGCTGTCGCCAGACTCGCCCGCGCCACCACCGCCCGGAGGGGGGCCACCTGAAGGCGGCCCGCCCGGAGGAGGGCCTTGCGTCGCGTCGCTGCCTTTGGCGACATTTGACGCACTGGAAGCCGTCGTGTCCGGTGCCTCAAAGCTTTGCGCGTTCGGGACTGTGTTGGCAGCCGAGCGCGTGCTGAGTGTCCCTAGCCCAGCTAGGGACTGATAGATGAAAGTGACATTTTTTGACCTTTCGCGGTTCAAGCGTGCGCGCAGGTTACAGCGAAGGCATGAAGCAAGGCTTAAAATCCTAGAAAAGCACGGCTGGGATTCCCAAAAAACCAGCATCGTTCTCGGCATCATTCAAGCGCGCGGATGGGCCTTGTCATAAACGTCCATCAAACGCGCAGCATCGACGGCGGTGTAGATTTGCGTCGTGGCAAGGCTGGCATGGCCAAGCAATTCCTGAATCGCGCGTAAATCGCCCCCGGCCGCCAGAAGATGCGTGGCAAAGCTGTGGCGCATCGCGTGCGGCGTTGCGGTGGCGGGCAGTCCCAAAGCCGTCCGGGCCTGCTCCATCGCGCGCGACACCAGCCGCGGGTTCAGCGCCCCGCCACGTTTGCCGCGAAACAGCGGTTGGCCCGGTTCGGCGGGGTAGGGACACAGGCGCACATATTCGGCCACAGCATCGCGCGTGACGGGCAGCACCGGAACCAATCGCTCCTTGTCGCCCTTGCCGCGAATGCGCAGCACGTCGGGTAGGGGGTGCAGATCACCGGTTAGCCCAAGCGCCTCGGAGATCCGTAGTCCGCCGCCATAAAGCAGGGTCAAAACCGCCGCATCGCGCGCCGCGACCCAGGGCTCGGCGGCTTGCGTATCGACCTGATCAATCATCGCGCGCGCGCCGTCCTCGGATAGCGGGCGGGGCAGTTTGCGTTGATATTTCGGGGCGCGGGCCATCAGGACGTGGCTGGCATCAAAGCCCTCGCGATCAGCCATCCAGCGGCTGAAGCTTTTGACCGAAGACAGCGCGCGCGCCAAGGACCGCGCCGACAGGCCGCGCCCACGCTCATGCGCCATCCACGCGCGCATGTCGCTTTGGCCTAATGTTGCCAGTCGCGCGATGCCAAAGCCCTCGCCGTGATGGGTTTGCATGAAGCCTAGAAAGCTGGACACATCGGCGCGATAGGCCTCAATCGTGTTTTCAGAAGCGCCGCCGAGAGCGCGCAAATGCGACAGCCACTCGGCCAACGCCGCGCCCAAACCCGGCGTCAGCATTATTCCAGCCAGCGGCGCATCGCGCGCTCAAACACGCCTGCGAAAAACGCCAGCAGATCGGTTCCCTGCGAGGGCTTGAACTGATGCGGGTCTTCGGCGCCCATCACCAGCATGCCGGGCAGACGCCCCTCACCCAGATCAAGACGCATCAGCGCCTCGGAGCGGATCCAGTCAGCGGCCTCGCCATAGATCGCCTCTGATCCCGGCACGGTCTGGCGCAGCACCACGCCACGCGGAGTGCCGCCACGTCCGGCGCGCAGGTATTCCTGCACGAAACCGGGTTCGGCCACGCACAGCACCTCACCCAAGGTTTGCAGCGCGGGATCATCCTCGCTTTGCTTGCTTTCCAGCACAAGACGCACGGAATCGACGCGCAGAATCTCGGCCACGTCGGTGCGCAGATTTGCCAGGAAGGACGGGAAATCAATCGGGTCAAGCAGGCGCAGCACCGCGCGATGCACTTGATTGGTGCCTGCGAGATTTTCATACGCCGCCGCGATTACGGAACGATGGGTGTCTTCCAGCCGATCAAGGCGGGCCTCAAGACGCGCCATCGCCATGCCGCGCAGATCGACGATATTGCCCCCCATCGCCGCCTCGTTGGCAGCCACGAGCGCGCGCATCAGATCGCGGTCTTCCAAAATTACATCGGGATCGGAAATGATTTGGTCGCGGAGATGCTCCACGAGGGCCGTTTCGGTCATGCCTGTCTCACTGCTCGGGTCGTTGTTATTTTCGTCAGCATACACGACGCGGCGCGAAATGCAGCGCAAAAATCCCTAAGTTAATGCAAAAGGCCCGCCGGTGTGGCGGGCCTGCGTAGCAATGCGTTTGACGATCAGACGATTTTCTGGCCCGTCGCATCCCAGTCTTTGAGGAACTGCGCCAGACCTTTGTCGGTCAGCGGATGGCTTGCCATCGCCTTGATGACATTGGGCGGCGCGGTGATCACGTCAGCACCGATGCGGGCTGCGTCGGTGATATGGTTCACCGAGCGGATCGAGGCGGCAAGGATCTCGGTTTTGAAATCATAGTTGTCATAGATCGTGCGGATATCTTCGATCAGCTGCATACCGTCGAGGTTGATATCATCGAGACGACCGATGAAGGGCGAGATAAAGGTCGCGCCTGCTTTTGCCGCGATGATCGCCTGAGCCGCTGAGAAGCACAACGTGACATTGACCATATGGCCTTCGGATGCGAAAGCCTTACAGGCGGTCAGGCCGTCCCAGGTCAGCGGAACCTTGATCGCGATATTGGGGGCGATTTTGGCGAGCTTATTCCCTTCTTCGATCATCTGTTTCGCCTCGGTGGCGACGACCTCGGCCGAGACCGGGCCTGAAACCATATCGCAGATCTCTTTGGTGACTTCGAGAATGTCGCGGCCCGATTTGAGGATCAGCGACGGGTTGGTGGTCACGCCATCGACCATGCCCAGATCGTTAAGCTCACGAATCGCGGCGGTATCGGCGGTATCGACGAAAAATTTCATGGGGTTTCTCCTTGGCGGCAGTTGCGCGCGTGGTAGCGCAAAAGCGGCTCGCGCGAAAGGGTGGAAAGCGCGCGAGGGGAGGGGCGCTGCCCCTCGGCGCAGAGGCGCCTCACCCCGGAGTATTTCTGGCCAGATGAAAGAGGGGGCGCTGCGCGATGTCTGATCCCGGCTGGTTTGAAGAGGGTGCGCGCATCGCGGTGTTGACCGCAGAGCCGATCGGCAAGCCGCTGGATTATCGTGCGCCCGAGGGCGGATGTTTTCCCGGTGCGTTTGTCGAAGTGCCGTTGGGGCCGCGTAAGGTTTTGGGTGTGGTCTGGGGGAAGGGATCGGGCGATTTCGACATGGCGAAATTGCGCTCGGTGATCCGGGTGTTTGATGTGGCACCGATGCGCGAGGAGCTGCGTGATTTTCTGGTGCGTATGGCGGATTACACGATGACCGCTTTGCCGCAGGTGTTGCGGCTGGCCACCCGCGCGCCGGGGCTGGGTGATCCGCCGGGCTTACGCAAAATCTATCGGTTGGGCGAGGATGAACCCGCGCGGATGACCGATGCGCGCAAGGCCGTGCTGGATGTGCTGCGCGACCATGGCGGGGCGGGGTTTCATTTGGGCGAGCTGGCGCATCTCGCGGGCGTCACTACGCAGGTTGTGAAGGGGCTGGTCAAAAGCGGGGCGGTGATCGAGGCCGAGGTGCCGCGCGATCTGCCGTTTCCGCGGCTCGATCCCAACCTGCCCGGTAAGGCGCTGTCCGACGCGCAGGCGCAAGCGGCGGATGCGTTGCGCGCCAGTGCGGGGGGCTATTCGACGACATTGCTCAAGGGGGTGACAGGCTCGGGCAAGACCGAGGTCTATCTTGAGGCCGTGGCGCAGTGTCTCGCGCAGGGGCGGCAGGCCTTGGTCCTTTTGCCTGAAATCGCGCTGTCATCGGAATTTTTGTCTCGCGTGGAGGCGCGGTTCGGGGCGCGTCCCGGCGAGTGGCATTCGGGTGTGACCCAGTCAGAGCGGCGGCGGTTGTGGAAGGCATGTGGGGCGGGCGAGGTGCAGTTGGTGGTTGGGGCGCGTTCCGCGCTGTTCTTGCCGTTCCGCGATCTCGGGTTGATCGTGGTCGATGAAGAGCATGACGGCTCGTATAAGCAGGAAGAGGGCGTGTTGTATAACGCGCGCGACATGGCGGTGCTGCGGGCCTCGTTGGCGAGTGCGCAGGTGGTGCTGGCCTCGGCCACGCCGTCACTGGAAAGCTGGGCGAATGCGCAAGCGGGCAAGTATAACCGGCTTGATCTTGGCGCGCGGTTTGGCACCGCCGAGATGCCCGATATGGGCGCGATCGACATGCGCGAAGAGGCGCTGGAGGCAGGTAGCTGGATCGGCCCGACGCTGGTTTCCGAGGTCACGCGACGGATTGCCGAGGGCCAGCAGTCGATGCTGTTTCTCAATCGGCGCGGCTATGCGCCGGTTACGATTTGCCGTGCTTGCGGGCATCAGATCGCCTGCGATCATTGCGATGCGCGTATGGTCGAGCACCGCTTTCTCAAGCGGCTCGTGTGCCATCAATGCGGCGAGACCAAACCGATCCCGACGAAATGCCCAAGCTGCGAGGTTGAGGGCAAGCTGGCCCCCGTTGGCCCCGGCGTCGAGCGGCTGGCCGAAGAGGTCGCGCGCCGCTTTCCCGATGCCCGGCTGTCGGTGCTGAGTTCCGATCTGTTCGGCTCGGCGCGGGCGCTGAAGGAAACCATCGTCGAGATTGCGAATGGCGGGGCCGATATCATCATCGGCACGCAGATTGTCGCCAAGGGGCATAACTTTCCCAAGCTGACCTTGGTGGGGGTGATTGACTCTGATCTGGGTCTGCAAGGGTCTGATCTGCGCGCGGCGGAAAAGACCTTTCAACTGATGCGACAGGTTGCGGGGCGCGCTGGGCGTGCCGAGGATAAGGGCGTGGCATTGCTGCAGACCTTTCAGCCCGAACATCCGGTCATTCGCGCCATTCTAGGCGGCGATGAAGAAGCGTTCTGGGCGCAAGAGGCCGCTGCAAGGCAAGCGCAAGGCGTGCCGCCCTATGGGCGGATGGCGGGGATTATTCTGTCGGGGCCGGACTTGCAGCCGCTGTTTGATATCGGCAGCCAGCTTGCGCGCAATGATGGGGCGCTGCGCCGCGTGGGGGCGCAGGTCTTTGGCCCTGCGCCAGCGCCGATTGCGCGGGTGCGCGGGCGGCATCGGGTGCGCATGCTGATCAAGGCCGAGAAAGGCGCGCCGTTGCAACTGGCGCTGAAAGGGTGGCTCAAAGGGCTGCGCTTGCCCAATAACGCGCGAATCGCCGTTGATATCGACCCGCAAAGTTTCCTTTAACAGGCCTGCGCCGGGGTAAGGCTGCGCTGGTCCAGCAGGAAATCGGTGACCATCGCGCCGATCCACATGCAAAACAGCGCCAGCCATGCCGTGCCTGCCAGCACCGAGGTGCCCGTCACGCCATTGCCGATGGCACAGCCCCCCGCAAGCATCGCGCCAAAGCCCATCATCACCGCGCCAATCATCGAACGCCGCATCACCGGCACGCTGTCAAACGCCTGCCAGGCGAATTGCCCTGCCACGAGCGAGGACAGGAACGCCCCGATCACCACGCCGGGCACCAGACCCACGTCGAATTCAAGCACTGCGTTGCGATCAAGGAAAAACATCAGCGTATTGGCCGACGGCCCCGAGAAGGTGACCGAATTGACTGGCACCGGATCAAAGGCGACTTGCGAGAGGCTGAATGTCAGCACCCAGCCCACCGCCACGGCAAAGCCGACGCCCGACGCAAAGATCCACGTTTTCACGCCAATTTCATTACGTTTGGCCAGATAGATACCTGCGATTGCAAAGACGATCCCGGTCGCTAGACCCGCCCAATCTGGCAGATGCAACGCGTTGAGAAGACTGACATTCGCACCGTCGGGCGTGATCCAAAGGCTTGCCAACTTATCGCGATAAGGCGCCAAAATGCCCTTGAGGCTCATCTGCGCGGTTACAGCAAAGATCAGCCCCGCCACGACCGACCGCAAATTGCCCGTCGAGGCCAGCACCAAAAGCCGCCCCGAGCAGCCGCGCGATAACACCATGCCAACGCCAAAAACCAGCCCGCCGATGATTGCGCCAGACCAACTGCCCGGCACTGACATCATCCGGCTGTCCGCTTGGCGAAACAGCCCCAGAAGCTGCGCGCCTTGAACCCAGATAAGCGCGGTCGAGAAGGTCAAGAACCAGACGGCCACCTTGCCGCCCAGCTTGCCACGGGCAAATTCGATGGCCGCCGCGCGCAGACAGAAATTTGACCTCTGCGCCGCGACGCCGAAAATAAGGCCCGTGATCAGACCAAAAAGAGCCGCAGTCGGACCCTCACCGATCCGCTCGATGATCGCGATGATATCCATGGCAAATCTCCCGTTCGCGAAAGCGTGATGCCAGATTCTGCATCAATGCACATTGATCTGAGTCAGAATACACGCTTTGTGGTCTTGCTCCTAAGGTTCCCTTCACGTCTAAGGTTTTCATGTTCAAACTTCGCGAAGTTCAGCTTGACGAGGCCCACACCCTGCCGCGCTGGCGTAGGCCCGAGGCGCTGCTGTATGTGTTTGCCGCCGCGATGCCGATCTCGTTTGCGACATGGTCTGCGCTGCTGAACAACTTCGTAATTGATGTGGTGAATTTTGACGGGGTCGATATTGGCTGGCTGCAATCGTTTCGCGAAGTGCCGGGCTTTCTGGCGATTGGCGTGATCATCGTGCTTTGGGTGATGCGCGAGCAGGTGCTGGCGATCTTGGCGCTGCTGCTATTGGGCGCAGCAACGGCGGTCACGGCGCTGTTTCCCAGCTTTGGCGGGCTGATCATGGTCACGCTGCTGTCCTCGATCGGGTTTCACTATTTTCAGGCGGTCAACCAATCGCTGCAATTGCAATGGATCGACCGCGCGCAAGCTCCGCAAACGTTGGGCCGGATCGTTGCGGTGGGATCGGGCGCCTCGCTGGCGGCCTATGCGCTGTTGGTGCTGACGTGGAAGGCCTTCGATCTGAGCTATGAGTTCGTCTACGCGAGCGCCGGGATTACGACGATGGTGATGGTGGGCGCGGCGGCGCTTCTTTATCCGCAGTTTCACACCCGCGATCCGCAATCCAAACGTTTCGTGCTGCGCCGCCGCTATTGGCTGTTTTACGCGATCACCTTCATGGCGGGCGCGCGGCGTCAGATTTTTGTCGTCTTTGCTGCTTTCATGATGGTGCAGCGTTTCGGGCTGCGGGTCGATGAAATCTCGGCGCTGTTTCTCATCAACTACGCAGTCAACATGGCAGCCGCCCCCGCGATGGGCCGGTTCGTGGGTAAGTTCGGCGAGCGGCGCGCTTTGATCGTGGAATATATCGGGCTGACGCTGTTATTCCTGAGCTATGGCGGGATCTACTGGTTCGGCTGGGGGCTGTGGATTGCCTGCGCGCTATATGTGGTAGATCACCTGCTGTTCTCGTTGGCCTTCGCGCAAAAGACCTATTTCCAGAAAATCTGCGATCCGGCAGATATCGCGCCCACGGCGGCTGTGTCCTTCACAATCAACCACATCGCCGCCGTGTTCCTGCCAGCGGGGCTTGGCTATCTCTGGATGGTCTCGCCTGGTGCCGTGTTCGGGCTGGCGGCTGCGATGGCGCTTGTCTCACTGGGGCTTGCATTCTTGGTGCCGCGTCATCCCTCCAAAGGGTATGAGACGGTGCTGTGTGGTCTTGCCCCGACACCTGCCTGATCTGGAAATCCGTCCGCGCGCGCCTATCTAAGAGGCTGCGATAGGGAGATAGATCATGCTGTTTGGAAAACCTGCCACCATTCCCACGAAATCCGAGGCCTTGCCCGGACGCGACACCGAAATGCCCATCACCCAGCCGCATTTCCTCAGCGGGCGCGATCTGCGTAGCCCTGTTCCCGAGGGGATGGAACAGGCGATGTTCGGCATGGGCTGTTTCTGGGGCGTCGAGCGGATTTTCTGGAACACACCGGGCGTCTGGCTGACCATGGTAGGCTATGCGGGCGGGCCGACCCCGAACCCGACCTATCGCGAGGTTTGCACCGGCATGACCGGCCATAACGAGGTCGTGCGTGTGATTTTCGACCCCGAAGTGATCAGCTATGACGATTTGCTGCGGGTGTTCTGGGAAGGTCACGACCCAACCCAAGGCATGCGCCAAGGCAATGATCGCGGCACGCAATACCGCTCGGGGATCTATGCTTACGATCCTGCGCAGAAAGCCGCAGCCGAGGCTTCTCGTGCGACCTATGCCAAGCGGCTGTCAGAGGCTGGCTACGGCGCGGTTACCACCGAAATCACCGACGCCCCGCCATTTTATTTCGCCGAGGACGATCATCAGCAATACCTCGCCAAGAACCCGGCAGGCTATTGTGGAATTGGCGGCACTGGCGTGAGTTGCCCGATCGGGCTTTCGGCGTGATCGGGGTGCGGCTTGACGTAACTTGCGCCCCGGCCTAAGCCCGGCGCAACATGTGCAAAAGGAGCCGCCATGACCACCTTTACCGCCTTTACCACGCTGGCTGATCGCGACTCCGCCGAGGCGCTCGAAGAGCGGTTGGATGAGCTTGACCCCGCGCCCTACGGCACGGGCGTCTTTGAGATCGAAGATGGCAATGGGCGCTATGAGGTGTCGGCCTATTTCCTTGAGCAGCCCGATGATGTGGCGCTTGATTTGCTGGCCATCGCTTATGGCGCACAGCCTTTCGTGATTTCAGAGCTGCCCGAAACCGATTGGGTCGCGCATGTGCGCCGCGAACTCGCCCCAGTGCAGGCGGGGCGGTTCTTTCTTTATGGCAGCCATGACGCAGATAAGGTGCCCGAGGGCTCCGTCGCGCTGCGCATCGACGCGGCGATGGCCTTTGGCACGGGCCATCACGGCACGACGTCGGGTTGTCTCAGCGCGCTGGATGATCTGGCGCGCGAAGGGCGTAGTTTTCACAATGTCGCCGATATCGGCTGCGGAACGGCGGTTCTGGCGATGGCTGCGGCCAAGCTGTGGCCCGAAACGGTGCTGGCCTCGGATATCGATCCGGTCGCTGTGGAAACCGCGCGCGCCAATGTTGCGCTGAACGATCTTGAGGGGCGCGTGATCTGCCTTGAGGCGGCTGGTTTCGGGGATCAAAAGCTGCAAGCAGCCGCCCCCTATGACCTGATTTTTGCCAATATTCTCAAGGCTCCGCTAATCGCATTGGCCCCGGATATGGCGCGCTATTGTGCCGAATCGGGCGTCGTTATCCTTAGCGGATTACTAAACGAACAGGCCGAGGACGTGATCGAGGCCTATCAGGCCCAAGGCTTTGTTTCCGCTGCACGCAATGAATTTGGCGAGTGGACGACATTGGTGATGAGCCGTGCATAATCGGCCATAATTTCGCTCAGGTTCAGCCACGTCTTGGTATAAATTGTCTTTACGGGATTCCGTGCAGTTTATCCGAGAGAACGGCAATGGCTAAGACTGATATGAATGAATTCGAAAAGCGCCTGTCCCGGATCGACAAGATTCACGAGGCAGGTGGCGCGTTCGAGGCGACTGGCTCGCTTGGCCGTAGCTATTTCGATACGATGCGCCCGAAGTCGCGCCGTGGTCTGCCCTTGCGTGGGCTTGCGCTGCTTGCCGCGGGGATATTGCTGGTCAAAGGTATGATGCTCGCCCAGATCGGGGCCGAGGAATACAGCAAGCGCGTTACCAACCTTGCCGATGGTAATATGGCCGAACAGGTCGGGGCTTGGGTGCTGCATGCAGACCCGGCGACGCGCTATATCGCCAGCGTATTGAGCCCACTCATCCACTAATTTTTCGCGCCTTTATCGCCGAATGCAAAAGGGCTGCCCCAGCGGGACAGCCCTTTTTCCAGTCCTGGCGCGAGTTTTAGCGCAGGCGGTTCAAGTCAAAACGGGTCAGGCCGATATCGTCAAGTTCACGATCAGACAGTTTTGCGAGCGCCTTGCGGGTCACGCGCAAGTCATTCCATTCCAGAACGCTCGCAATGAGCGAAACGATCAAGCCGGAATGGCGGCTACGGTTCAGGCGGGATGTCATTTCCACGACGGACATTGGGAGGCTCCTTGGTTCACAGACTGCTCAAGTTTCGGGCATCAATAGTTACAGGGCGCACATAGGCTGGGCGAAATGTAAAAACAACATCGCAGATCGCAGGTCCGTCATGCAGTTTTTGCAAGCCTGAAAAACCATGCTCTGAAATGCCGGGGCTAGGCGATGTTCTCTTTTCGTGCTAATCGAAGATTAATGATAACAAACAGGGGCAAATGCGATGCGGGTGATCGGAATCGATCCAGGGCTGCGCAACATGGGCTGGGGCGTGATCGAGATGGAAGGATCGCGTCTGCGCCATTTGGGCAACGGAACCTTGCATTCTGCTGGCACTGATTTGGCACCGCGCCTGTTGGAACTGCATCGCGGCCTCTGTGCGGTAATCGCTCAGTTCACGCCCGAGGCGGCTGCAGTCGAGCAAACCTTCGTCAACAAAGACGCCGTTGCCACGCTCAAACTGGGCCAAGCGCGCGGTATAGCCTTGCTGGCCCCCGCTCAGGCTGGGCTAGAAGTGGGCGAATATGCGCCCAATGCGGTTAAGAAAACGGTCGTCGGTGTCGGTCATGCCGATAAGGTGCAGGTGCAGCATATGGTGCGCCACCAACTGCCCGGCGTGCAATTTGACAGCGCCGATGCGGCGGATGCGCTGGCCATCGCGATCTGTCACGCGTTCCACCTGCAATCGGCCGCCCGGTTGGGGGCGGCGCAACTCTCGCGCTCTGCCCTTGGCCATACCCAAAAACGGAGGCGCGCATGATTGGCCGCATCGCAGGCATCATCGTGCATCGCGCGATGGATCACGTGCTGATCGACGTGCGTGGCGTCGGCTATATTGTCTATGTCAGCACGCGCACCGCGCAATCGCTGCCCCCGGTGGGGCAAGCCTGCGCGCTCTATACCGATCTTCTGGTGCGTGAGGATTTGCTGCAACTCTTCGGCTTTCCGACCCTGCTGGAGAAAGAATGGCACAAGTTACTGACGTCGGTGCAGGGCATCGGTGCCAAAGCCTCGCTTGCGGTTCTGGGCACACTCGGTGCCGAGGGGCTGGGCCGCGCAATTGCGCTGGGCGATTGGGCAGCGGTCAAAGCCGCCCCTGGCGTTGGCCCGAAACTCGCGCAACGTGTGGTGCTGGAACTTAAGGAAAAGGCCCCTTCCGTGATGGCGATGGGGGCCGAGTTGACGGTCGACACTGCCGCACTCGACGTTATCGAAGATGCCCCCGCGCCGCGCACCAAGAAACCAGCTCCCGCCGCGACGCCGAAAACCAACTTCACCGCCGAGGCGATCTCGGCCCTCACCAATCTGGGCTATGCGCCCTCGGATGCGGCCTCTGCGGTTGCACAGGCCAGCGATGATCCCGAAACCACGGACACGGCAAAACTCATCCGCGCAGCGCTTCGGCTGCTGGCCCCCAAGGATTAAGGTCTTCCTCTTGACGAAAATATCCCGGGGTCCGGGGCAGAGCCCCGCTTGCCTCGGCCCGCAACAGGCGCAACACTGAATGACAATGAGCGATCCCGATCCAACACTGCGCCCCGAGCGCCTGCCCGATGACGCCGACCGTGCCCTGCGTCCGCAGGCGCTTGAGGAATTCGTCGGCCAAGCAGAGGCGCGCGCCAATCTGCGCGTCTTCATCGAAAGCGCCAAGCTGCGCGGGCAGGCAATGGATCACACGCTGTTTCACGGCCCCCCCGGTCTGGGCAAGACCACGCTGGCGCAGATCATGGCGCGCGAATTGGGCGTGAATTTCAAGATGACCTCGGGGCCGGTGCTGGCCAAGGCGGGCGATCTGGCGGCGATCCTGACCAATCTTGAGGCGCGCGATGTGCTGTTCATCGACGAAATTCACCGTCTCAATCCGGCGGTCGAAGAGGTGCTTTATCCTGCGCTTGAAGATTTCGAACTGGATCTGGTGATTGGCGAAGGCCCTGCGGCGCGCACCGTGCGCATTGAGTTGCAACCTTTCACGCTGGTCGGCGCAACGACGCGCTTGGGGTTGCTGACCACGCCACTGCGCGACCGCTTTGGCATTCCCACGCGGCTCGAATTTTACACCGAGGACGAGTTGGATCAGATCGTTACCCGTGGCGCGCGCCTGCTCAATATCCCCGCCGATCCCGAGGGCACCCGCGAGATCGCCAAGCGCGCGCGTGGCACGCCGCGCATCGCCGGGCGGCTGCTGCGCCGTGTTGTTGATTTCGCGCTGATCGAGGGCGACGGGCGACTTTCTCGCGCCATTGCTGATCGCGCGCTGACCCGGCTTGGCGTCGATAAGCTTGGTCTTGATGGCGCGGATCGCCGCTACATGATGCTGATGGCCGAGCATTACGGCGGTGGCCCGGTCGGGGTCGAAACGCTTTCGGCGGCGCTCTCAGAGGCGCGCGATGCGATTGAAGAGGTGATTGAGCCCTATCTGCTGCAACAGGGGCTTATCCAGCGCACGCCGCGCGGGCGGATGCTGGGCGCGCGGGCGTGGCGGCATCTTGGTCTAGAGGCTCCGCGCCCCGCGCCCCCGAAACCCGATCTGTTTGGCGATGGCTGAGACGATCTGACCGCTTGATCGCCATGGCCCGCAGGCCTATCTGCATGTCATGACCCAGCCGCTCGCCCGTTTCGATATTTCCGCCGATGACATCGACCGCGTCGTCACGCATTTTTATAAACGCGTGCGTGGTCATGCCATGCTGGGTCCGATCTTTGCCGTTCACGTCACCGATTGGCCCGCGCATGAGGCCAAAGTCGCCGCGTTCTGGAAAGGTGCGATCCTGCGTGAGCCGGGGTATGACGGATCGCCGATGATGGCCCATCGCAAGGCCAGCAATGTGCGTCCGGGCATGTTTTCGGGCTGGCTTGCCCTGTTTGACGAGGTGCTACGCGAGGAGCTGGACGCAGATCAAGCCGCGCGCTGGTCGGCACTGGCGCATAAGATCGGCGTCAGCCTGCGCCAAGGCGTGGTTGATCGTGAAACGCTCGCAGGCGGCGTGCCCAAGCTGCGTTAGGCGGTCGAAATCCACCTCTCAAGTCACGTGCAGCCTACTCTCCGTAAGGCACCCAGATCGTCTTGATCTGCGTGGCGCGGTCTAGGAAGTCACGACCTTGCGCCTTGCTCCAGTCGCGGTTCTCAAATGTCCAAGTGGCTTTGAGATTGCCCGCGCTCTCGGCCTTCACCATCTCGTGGCCCCGTGCATCGCCGCAATACCACATCGCGGCCACATCATCATGCTGCGCAAGCGTTTTGGCCAGTTCATTGCGGGGCCCGGTGACGATATTGACCACGCCGCTGGGCAGGTCAGAGGTGTCAAATACCTGATATAGATCGGTGGCCAGCAGCGGCATGGATTGCGACGGAATCGCGACCACGCGGTTGCCCATCGCGATGGCAGGCAGCACCATTGAGGCAAAGCCCAGCAGCGGGCTGGCATCAGGGCAAGCCACACCCATCACGCCCCAAGGCTCATGCATCGCCAACGTGACTTTCGCCGATTGGGTGGGTTTCACCGCACCGTCAAATTTGTCCGTCCAAGCGGCGTAGTAGAAAGCGCGCGCGACGGTGGAGGCGGCCTCGGACGCGTCGTGCCCTGCCTCTTTCAGACGTGCCTCAAACTCTGCCTGACGCGCGGCGAGGTTTTCGGCGATGTAATACAGCACCTGCGCACGGTTGTGACCGGTTTGCTTGCCCCAAGCGCCTGCCTTATGGGCCGCTTCCACCGCGTTGCGGATATCCTTGCGGTTGCCCAGCGGCGCAAGACCCAGCTCGCGGCCCTTGGCCGTGATCGTGTAGGAATGGCGCTATCGGGGCGGGTTTGCTTGCCGCCGATATACAGCTTGGGCGTGCGGTCGATACCGCTTGGCGCGGGGGCCTTGGGGCTGGGCATTGCCTTGAAATCTGGTGCGCTGGCCTCGGGCTTGGATTTAACCTCGGGTGCGCGCAGATAGGCCGCCATGCCCTCGCGCCCGCCTTCGCGGCCAAACCCGCTTTCGCGCATCCCGCCAAAGCCTGCAGCGGCGTCGAACTGGTTGGTGCAGTTGACCCAAGCCACGCCCGCCCTGACCTGCGCCGCGATATCCAGCGCAAGCGTGATGTTTTCCGACCAGATCGAGGCCGATAGCCCATAACGCGTGTTATTGGCCAGTTGCACCGCCTCAGCGGGGGTGCGGAAAGTCGTGAGTGTCGCCACAGGGCCAAAAATTTCCTCGGTGCTGGCGGGGTTGGCAGGCTCTGCCCCGACCAGCAGGCCGGGCGCGAAATAGCAGCCCTTCGCGGGCAGTTGCGTCTCGGGCTGGAGCAGAGTTGCGCCTGCGGCCTCGCCCGCCGAGACCAGTTCTCGGATGCGGGCCAGCTGCGTTGGGTGCACGATCGCGCCCAGATCGGTGCATTTGTCCAGCGGATCGCCAACGCGCAGCTTGCCCATTCGCGTGACAAGACGGTCGGTGAAATCGCGCGCGATGGCCTCGGACACCAGAATGCGCGAGCCGGCACAGCAGACCTCACCCTGATTGAACCAGATCGCATCGACCACGCCCTCAACCGCCGCATCAAGATCGGCATCGGGGAAGACGATGAAGGGCGATTTGCCCCCGAGTTCCAGCGTCAGCGCCTTGGGTGTGCCTGCGGTGGCGCGTCGGATGGTGCGCCCGACATCGGTGGAGCCGGTGAAGGCGATCTTGTCGACATCTGAGTCAACCAGCGCCGCACCGGTCGCGCCATCACCCGTCACGATATTGACGACGCCTTTGGGCAGACCGACCTCGGCGCAGATCTCGGCAAAAGCCAGCGCGGTGAGCGGTGTGTATTCGGCGGGCTTGAGCACCACCGTATTGCCCGCCGCCAAAGCAGGCGCGATCTTCCACGCCAGCATCAGCAGCGGGAAGTTCCACGGGATGATCTGGCCACATACGCCATGCGGGGTGTGGTCGGGAACCTCATCGGCCAGCAGCTCGGCCCAGCCCGCATGATGATAGAAATGGCGGATCGCGAGCGGCACGTCGATATCGCGTGTCTCGCGGATCGGCTTGCCGTTATCAAGCACCTCCAGCACCGCCAGAAAGCGCGCGCGTTTTTGCATGTGGCGCGCGATGGCATAGAGGTATTTCGCCCGCTCATGGCCTACCAGCCCGGCCCATTTTGGTGCGGCTTTACGCGCTGCTTTCACGGCCATTGCAACATCTTGCGCCGAGCCTTGGCTGACTTGGGCCAACGCTTCGCCCGTGGCGGGATTGTCAGTCGCGAAAGTGTCAGCAGGCGCGGTGAAGCTGCCGTCGATGAAATGGCCAAAGGGCGCGCGCTCGGTGAGCCATGCGGTGACCTCGCCTGCCGCTTCGGGGGCGGGGCCATAGTCCATGCTGTCGAGGATATCGTTCACTGTCGGCATCTTTCCCTCAGGCCAATGCGTGGCGGCTGCCAGACGCGTAGCGCCCGGTGACATAATGTTCCAACTGACGCTCGATATCGCCCAAAAGCGATGAGGCCCCGATGCGGAAAAGATCAGAGCGCAGCCAGTCGCGGCCCAGCTCTTCTTTCATCAGCACCTGCCAAGCGATGGCGTCTTTGGCGGTTTTCAAGCCCCCTGCCGGTTTGAACCCGATCTTATATCCGGTGCGTGCGCCATAATCGCGCAGCGCCCGCACCATTGTCAGGCTGACGGGCAGCGTCGCGTTCACGGTTTCCTTGCCGGTCGATGTCTTGATGAAATCGGCCCCCGCCTGCATCGCGACCATCGAGGCCTTATAGACATTGCGCAGACTTCCCAGCTCTCCTGTGGCCAGGATCGCCTTGATATGGGCGTCGCCACAGGCTTCGCGCATCGCCGCGATTTCATCGTATAGCGCGGCCCAATCGCCTTGCAGCACATGGGCGCGGTTGATCACGATGTCGATCTCGGCGGCCCCCTGCTCGACGGCATACAGGATCTCGGCCAGCCGCAGATTTAGCGGCATCAGCCCGGCGGGAAACCCGGTTGCAACCGAGGCTACGGGAATCCCCGAGCCATCAAGGGCGCGCACGGCTGCGCCGACCATTGTGGGATAGACGCAGACGGCCCCGGTTTTTACGGCGTCCAACCCCAGCCCCTCAAGGATATGATCGGCCAGCGGGCGGCGCGCCTTGGCGCACAGTCGGGCGACGCGCGCTTCGGTATCATCACCCGCCAATGTTGTCAGATCAATGCATTGGATCGCGTTCACAAGCCATGCCGCCTGCCATTCCTTTTTCACGGACCGGCGCGTGGCCAGCGTCGCGGCGCGCGCTGTCGCAGCCGGAGTGTTCACCGCGATCTTGTCAAACCACGCCAGATCAAGCGGCGTGCCGGGATTGCGCGGATGCAGGTGGGGCGTGTCGATGGGGGGCATGGGGCTGTCCACATAAAACTCAGAAGCAAACGCTAGCGAAGGCGCGCAATGCATTCAACCATTTGGTCAAACCGAAGAGATCGGTTAAGCAAACAGAGCTAACGAACAATTCGATCTATCCTATTGCAAAAAAACATATTTCAAGGAAAGTCGGCTGGGGGATGCCGATCCGGCTGGGGTTATGACGTATAGTAACGAGGATGTGCTGGTGGCTTTCGCCATCGAGCAATTAATGAGTCCGGGTGACGAGTGGCGTGCTTTGGTGCGCGATCTTGTGACGCGCTGGCCTGATGTCGCGATTTTTGAACTGCCCTACGCGCTGGTCGCGGCGGCCTCAGCGATTGAGGAGAACTTTGGCGGCAGGGGCGCGGCTGCCGAGGCTGCAGAGCGCGGCTATAAGTTGGCGGCGCTGCTGAGCATGGATATTTACGCGATGGAATTGGCCGGAATGGCGCGCAACACGGCGCGCGATTTTCAGGCCTATTGGAAGATCGATCCGTTTTTCGCGCGGTTTTGAGCGCATGAAAAAGCCCCGCCGGTTGGGGCGGGGCGTTTCAGGTCGTGTCGCGCCAGATCAAGCGTTGGCGGCGCGGATCTGATCGGCGGCTTCTTTATTGTAGCTCACGCCTTTGCTCTCAAACAGCTGATCCAACTCGCCCGACAGCGTCATCTCGGTGATGATATCACAGCCGCCCACGAACTCGCCTTTCACGTAAAGCTGCGGGATCGTCGGCCAGTCGGAATAATCCTTGATGCCTTGGCGAATGTCGGCATCTGCCAGCACATTCACGTCGGCATAGTCGATGCCCATGAAGTTCAGCACACCCGCCACGCGCGAAGAAAACCCGCATTGCGGCATGTCCTTGGTGCCCTTCATGAACAGCACGACCTCATTTTCGGTCACTGTTTTCTTGATCTGATCTTTCGCGTCCATCGCTGTGATCCTTTGCGTTGTCTTCGCGCAGCCCGCGAAGCCCTGGTGTCAAAAGTCGGGGGAGCCCCCGATCCAAATCCGAGGCGCTGCGCACCTCACCCATCTTCAGTCCGGCGCCTTCGTCGTCAGGGCCAGCGCATGTAGCGCCCCGTTCGGGCCATCCATCGCCCCTTTGAGCGCGGCATAAACGGCGCGTTGCTGTTGCACCCGGTTCATCCCGCGAAATTTTTCGTCGATGACTTCGGCTGCCCAGTGGTTTCCGTCGCCAGCCAGATCGGTAATCGTGATCTTGGCATCAGGGAAATCCACCCGGATCAGGGCTTCGATGTCATGCGCTTGCATCGCCATAAATAGGGCTCCTCGTCCTTTGAGGCAAATCTATGCGCGTGAACAGGCCGCCGCAAGGGGGCGCTGCCGCGCGAACGTAACTTGGGGTCGCGCGGCGAAAGGTGCCTTAGCGCTCAATCGCGGCTTTGAACGCGCTGCGATAGAGGGTCGACAATTCGGCCATCGGGGCGGTTTCCGCACCAAAGCTGATGCTTTCGCCGCCAAAGCGCCCGACGGTCGCCAAGGGCACCTCGGCACGACGCGCGGCGGCCATCAACGCCTCGGCCTGATCGAAGGAACAGGCGATTAAATAGCGTGCCTGATCTTCGCCGAAAAGCTGGGCGATGTCGTCGGTTTCGACGGTCGCGCCGATACCCGCAGCTTCAGTCATTTCGAACAGGGCCAACGCCAGCCCGCCATCGGACAAATCGCTGGCCGATTTCACAAGGGCGCGGTTCTCGCGCAGGAATTCGCCATGGCGGCGCTCGGCGTCCAGATCGACGGGCGGCGAGTCGCCGCTTTCCATCCCGAACGCCTCAAACGCCAGCGCGGATTGGCCCAGATGGCCCTTGGTTTCACCGATCACCATCGCCACATCGCCGGCAGAGGGCAGACCCGCGATCAGATCGTCAAGACTATCGAGCAGCCCGACCGCGCCAATCGTTGGCGTGGGCAGAATGCCCGTGCCGTCGGTTTCGTTATACAGCGAGACATTGCCCGACACGATCGGCACATCCAGCGCGCGCACAGCGGCGTCGATGCCTTTGATCGCGCCGACGAACTGACCCATGATCTCGGGCTTTTCGGGGTTGCCGAAATTGAGGTTGTCGGTCGTCGCCAGCGGTTTCGCGCCCACCGCACAGAGGTTGCGATAGGCTTCGGCCACGGCTTGTTTGCCGCCCTCGAACGGGTTGGCTTTGACGTAGCGCGGGGTCACATCGGCGGTGAAAGCGAGCGCCTTGGGCGTGCCATGCACCCGCACCACGCCTGCGCCCATGCCGGGGCGGCGCACGGTGTCGCCCATGACCTGCGTGTCATATTGCTCAAACACCCAGTTCTTCGCCGCGTAGTTGGGCGAGCCGATCAGCGCCTCAAGGGCGGCAATCGGGCCAATCGCGGGCAGCGCCTCGGCGGCGCTTGCGGCGGGCGTTTCCACCCAAGGGCGGTCATATTCCGGCGCGCTGGAGGCCAGTTTCGACAGCGGCAGATCGGCCTTCACCTCATTGTGGTGCAGGATGAGAAAGCGATCCTCGGCGATGGTCTCACCCACGATGGCGAAATCGAGATCCCATTTTTCGAAGATTGCGCGGGCTTCGGCCTCTTTCTCGGGCTTGAGCACCATCAGCATGCGTTCCTGAGATTCACTGAGCATCATCTCATAGGCGGTCATATTGGTTTCGCGCTGGGGCACCTGATCAAGATGCAGCTTGATGCCCAAGCCGCCCTTGTCGCCCATCTCAACGGCCGAACAGGTCAGACCCGCCGCGCCCATATCCTGAATCGAGATCACCGAATCCGAGGCCATCAGTTCCAGACAGGCCTCAAGCAAGCATTTCTCGGTGAAGGGGTCGCCGACTTGCACGGTGGGGCGCTTTTCTTCGATCGTGTCGTCGAACTCGGCGCTGGCCATCGTGGCCCCGCCCACGCCATCGCGCCCGGTTTTCGCGCCCAGATACACCACCGGCATGCCAATGCCCGAAGCGGCAGAGTAAAAGATCTTGTCGCTGTCGATCAGCCCGGCGGCGAAGGCGTTAACCAGACAGTTACCGTTATAGGAGGGGTGAAAGCGCACCTCGCCCCCGACATTCGGCACGCCAAAGCAGTTGCCATAAGATCCCACGCCTTCAACCACGCCTTTGACGACATGGGCGGTTTTGGGATGATCGGGCATGCCGAAAGACAGGCTGTCCATCGCGGCAATCGGGCGCGCGCCCATGGTGAACACATCGCGCAGAATGCCGCCGACGCCAGTCGCCGCGCCCTGATGAGGCTCGATATACGAAGGGTGGTTGTGGCTTTCCATCTTGAACACCACAGCCTGATTGTCGCCGATATCGACGATGCCCGCGTTCTCGCCGGGGCCACAGATCACTTGCGCACCCTCAGTATACAGCGTGCGCAGCCATTTCTTGGACGACTTATACGAGCAATGTTCATTCCACATCGCGGAAAAGATGCCGAGCTCGGTGAAATTCGGCGCGCGCCCGATGATTTCGAGAATGCTGTCGTATTCGTCGGACTTCAGACCATGGGCCTCGATGAGTTGCTGCGTGATCTGCGGCTCGTCCATCTACATTCTCCGGGGCTATGCGCGTTGCCGATTTCATAAGGCAATCGGGCCAAGGGGGGAAGGGGTTGGCAGGCCCAAACGCGCCTAGGCAGGCACAAAACCCGCAGATGCGGAAGGCTCTGCGTCTTGGGTCGGTCGATGTCAGCCGATGGGCCGCGCATGTCGACAGGCTTTTTCAGCGTGATCAAAAGCGGCGATAAGTGCCGTTTAGGGCGATCTTGGTATTGTCGCGCGGCTGGCTGAATTGCGCCATCGCAGCCTACGAAAATGCGCTGCGCAAAAAAAAGGCCGAGACAAAGCTCGGCCGAAGTCCAACAGGGAGGTAGAAGGTGATGCGTGCGTAAACACGTTTCGCCCTCTAAGCCTCATTTATGGGCAGGATGTGAACGCATCAAGGATAAACAGAACACTTCTACGTCATGCCTGCTATGCGTTGCGGTTATGGCTCGGCTCAACCCTCGGTTGTTTCAGTGCTTTTCTGGCGCCGATAGGCGAGAATTTCTTCCTGAATGAAATCGCGAAACACCGTGACGCGGCGCGATGAGCGCAGTTCTTCGGGATATGCGAGGAAGACAGGTACCTCGACCGACTCAAGCTCGGGGAGCACCAGTTGGAGATTCGGGAAGTCAGCGGTCAGGTAATCGGGCAGCACGCCAATCCCGATGTGATTGAGCACACCTTGCAGCACCCCGAAATAGTTGTTCACCATCAGGGTTGATGCCTGATCATAGGTCAGCACCTGCTGACCCAGTTGCGCACCTGCCTGCACTTGGGGCGTCGAGGGTGTCTGGCAGATCATCCGGTGATGCGCCAAATCCTCAATCTTTTGAGGCATCCCGGCCTGCTCCAGATATTGCGGCGTCGCATATAGGCGCATCCGAATATTGAGCAAACGCTTGCGGATCAGATCGGCCTGAGCGGGTTCCTTCATGCGGATCGCGACATCGGCCTCGCGCATCGGCAAATCCAGTACGCGCTCTTCCAGCATCAGGTTGATCTTGAGGTCGGGATATTTTTCGTAAAGCTTGATCAGCCGCGGCGCCAGCCACAGCGTGCCAAAGCCCGTTGGCGTGGTCACGCGCAACTCGCCCAGCACCTCTTCTTCGGAATCGCGGATGCGTGCCGAGGCGCTATCCAGCTTTTTCGCCATCGACGAGGTCGCATCAAACAGCAATTCGCCCTGCTCGGTGAGAATCAGTCCCCGCGCATGACGGTGAAACAGAGTCGTTCCAAGCACGTCTTCAAGCGCGCGGATCTGTCTGCTCACGGCAGATTGAGAAAGATGCAATGCATCGCCTGCATGGGTCAAAGACCCCGCATCGGCCACTGCGTGAAATATTCTAAGCTTGTCCCAATCCATTCCGGTCACTTTCGGTTCGGCTTCGCGCTTGGATGCGCAAGTTCCTTTACCTTACTCTCGCTTTATTACGAAACCGCTTTGTTACATATTTTCCCTTTCTAGGTCAGAAATTATGACCTACCATAAGGCAAATGCCCACACAGCAAGGGGAGGTGCTTAATGGGACGGCAAGAAATTACTCTTTCGGATCGGTTTGACCTGACGAAATCGCCGGTGTTGCTGAATGGCACGCAGGCGCTGGTGCGTCTTGTTCTGGCGCAAGCGGCACGCGACGCGGCGGCGGGGCTGCATACGGCAGGCTATGTCACCGGATATCGCGGCAGCCCGCTGGGCGCGGTCGATTTGCAGATGGCGCGCGCGAAAACCGTGCTTGAGGCGTCCGATGTGCGCTTTGAACCGGGGTTGAACGAAGATCTCGCCGCGACCGCCCTTTGGGGCAGTCAGCAGGCCGAGCTGCGTGGCGATGGTAAATATGACGGCGTCTTTGGCCTTTGGTATGGCAAGGGGCCGGGGGTGGATCGCTCTGGCGACGTGATGCGTCATGCCAATATGGCGGGCAGCTCGCCCCATGGCGGCGTGATCATGGCGATGGGCGATGACCACACCGGCGAATCCTCGACCGTTTTGCATCAATCGGACTGGGCGATGGTGGATGCCTATATGCCCGTGCTCTCGCCTGCCGGCGTGCAGGAAATCCTGGATTTGGGCCATTACGGCTATGCGCTTAGCCGTTTTGCGGGCGTTTGGGTCGGCCTCAAGACGATGAAGGACACGGTCGAGGCAACGGCTGTGGTCGACGGCGACCCTCAGCGGATGCAATTCGTCACGCCCGATTTCAAAATGCCCGAGGGCGGCTTGAACATTCGCCTGAACGATACGCCGGTGGCGCAAGAAGCCCGGATGATCGACTTCAAGCGTTTCGCCGCCGAGGCGTTCGCGCGCGCCAACCGCATCGACAAGCGCGTCTGGGGCAAGGCGGGGGCCAAGATCGGTCTGGTCGCTGCGGGCAAGAACTGGCTGGATCTAAGCCACGCGCTGTCGCTGCTGGGCATCGACGCAACCGAGGCCGAGCGTCTTGGCATCACCACCTACAAGGTCGCGCAAACCTTCCCGCTGGATATGGACAGCTTTCACGAATGGGCCGAGGGGCTCGATCTGGTGATTGTGGTGGAGGAAAAGCGCAAGCTGATTGAGGTGCAGGTCAAAGAAACGCTGTTTGATGACCGTCGCGGGCGGCGCGTTTATGGCTGGCACAAGGGCGATAACTGGGAAAATGGCCGTCGGGTGGAACTATTCCCCACGCGCTATGCGCTTGATCCGGTGATGATCGCGCAAAAGCTGGGCGAGATTTTCATCGAAGAAGGGCGCGGCACCGATGCCATCAAGGCCGGAATCGCCAAGATCGAGGCCGCCCAGCGTGCGGACAATGCGCCCGAAATCGCTGCGCGCACGCCGTGGTATTGCTCGGGCTGTCCGCATAACACCTCGACCAAGCTGCCAGAGGGCACGCGCGGTTATGCCGGAATCGGCTGTCACTACATGGTGCAATGGATGGGCCGCGATACCGAGGGCTTCACCCATATGGGCGGTGAGGGCGTGAACTGGGTCGGTGAGGCTCCGTTCTCGAACCGCGAACATATGTTCCAGAACCTCGGCGATGGCACCTATAACCACTCAGGCGTTCAGGCGATCCGCGCAGCTTTGGCTGCTGG
This sequence comes from Thioclava indica, assembly GCF_000714545.1. Classification (GTDB taxonomy): domain Bacteria; phylum Pseudomonadota; class Alphaproteobacteria; order Rhodobacterales; family Rhodobacteraceae; genus Thioclava; species Thioclava indica. Next base: position 52,574 of record NZ_AUNB01000010.1, on the reverse strand, counting down.
CACCAACATCACCTACAAGATCCTGTTCAACGATGCGGTCGCGATGACCGGCGGGCAGGAAAACGAGGGCGATCTAAGCGCGCAACAGATTGCGGCGGAAATTACTGCGATGGGCGTGAAACCGGTTGTGGTGGTCTATGACGAGAAGGAAGAGGTCGATCTCAGCGCCTTTCCGTCAACAGTCGAGAAATTCGAGCGCGCCGAGCTGATGGCTGTGCAAAAGCGGCTGGCCAAGGAAAGGGGCGTCTCGGCGCTGATCTATGTGCAGACCTGCGCCGCGGAAAAACGTCGCCGTCGCAAGCGCGGCAAATTCCCCGATCCCGACAAGCGCGTGTTCATCAATACCGATGTCTGCGAGGGCTGCGGCGATTGCGGCGTGCAGTCCAACTGCGTCTCGATCGTGCCGGTGGAAACCGAACTCGGCACCAAACGCGCGATTGACCAATCGTCGTGCAACAAGGATTTCCGCTGTCTCGACGGGTTCTGCCCCAGCTTTGTCACGCTCAAGGGCGCGAAAATCAAAAAGGCGCAGGCCAAGGATCTGGACCTGCCCGATCTGCCGATGCCGACGCTGCCCGCGATCAACGGCACGCATAACGTGGTGATCACCGGGGTCGGGGGCACGGGTGTTGTGACCATCGGCGCGGTGCTCGCGATGGCGGCGCATCTGGATGACAAGGGCGCGGGCATGATGGAGATGGCGGGCCTCGCGCAAAAAGGCGGCGCGGTGCATATCCATCTGCGCATCGCGGAAAAACCTGAAGATATCAGCGCGATCCGTGTGGCCGTCGGTGAGGCTGACTGTGTAATCGGCGGCGATCTGGTGGTCTCGGCGGGTTCGAAAACGCTGGGTCTGATGACGACGGGGCGCACCGGGGCCGTGGTTAATAGCCATGAAATCGTGACGGGCGAATTCACCCGCAACCGCGATTTCCACCTGCCCGGCGATCAGCTGCGTCTTAGCCTTGAGGCGCGGCTCAAAGATCGCGTTTCCTTTGTCGATACATCCGAACTGGCGCGCCACATGCTGGGGGATTCGATCTATTCTAACATGGTCGTGTTGGGGGCCGCGTGGCAGCAGGGCTATATACCGCTCAGCCTTGAGGCGATCACCCGCGCGATTGATCTGAACGGGGCCAAGCCCGAAGAAAACAAGCGCGCCTTTGATCTGGGGCGCTGGGCGATGGTGCATCCCGAACAGGCGGCGCGGGCGATGGTGTCCGAGGTTGTGAAAGCCCCGGTTGATCCCGTCGATTTCCGCGCCGATCAACTGGTGGCCTATCAGAACAAGCGGCTGGCAAAGCGCTTCCGTAAACTGGTGGATAGCGCGCCGGACGATCTGCGGGTGTCGGTCGCCAAGGGGTATCACAAGCTGCTGGCCTACAAGGACGAATACGAGGTCGCGCGGTTGCATCTGGACACGGCGGCCAAGGCGCGCGCAGAGTTTGATGGCGATTTCGAGATGCACTTCCATCTCGCCCCGCCGATCATGGCGAAAGAGGGCGCGAACGGGCGACCGATCAAGCGCGAATTCGGCCCGTGGATCGCACGCGGTTTCAAGGTACTCGCCAAGCTCAAGGGGTTGCGTGGTACGCCGCTGGACCCGTTTGGCCGCGCCGCCGAGCGCAAGATGGAACGTGCCCTGATCGCGCAATATGAGGCCGACATGGCCGAGATCCTGCCCAAAATCACGCCCGAGACGATGGAAATCGCGCGCGAACTGGCCGAACTGCCCCTTAGCATCCGTGGCTACGGTCCGGTTAAGGCGCAAGGCGAGGTGATGGCCGCGAAACGTCGCGAAGCGCTGCTGGCGGCGTTTCGTGCGGGCGGTCACCCGCAACCGATGGCGGCGGAGTGAACATAAAGGCGTTTCTTTCGCGAAGACTTGGGCTTAAATGAGGCTCACCCGGCGCAAGTTCCGCGCCGGGGTTTCGCGCGGGAGAGTGCCATGGCCGTTGGGGTATTTGATTCAGGTCTGGGTGGGCTGACGGTTTATGACGCCTGCGCCAAGCGCCTGCCCGATGTTCCGTTTTGCTATTTTGGCGACAATGCCCATGCGCCTTACGGGGTGCGCGATAGCGATGACATCTTCAATCTGACTTGCGCGGGGGTTGAGCGCCTTTGGGACGAGGGCTGCGATCTGGTCATTTTGGCGTGCAATACGGCCTCGGCTGCGGCGCTGCGCCGGATGCAGGAAAGCTGGATCCCTGAGGGCAAGCGCGTGCTGGGCGTGTTCGTGCCGATGATCGAGGCGCTGACCGAGCGCAAATGGGGCGACAATTCCGCGCCGCGCGAAGTGGCGGTGCAGCATGTCGCGCTGTTTGCCACGCCCGCAACGGTGGCCAGCCGTGCGTTTCAACGCGAACTGGCGTTTCGCGCGATTGGCGTGGATGTCGAGGCGCAGCCCTGTGGCGGCTTGGTCGATGCTATTGAGGTGGGTGATGAAATCCTCGCCGAAGCCTTGGTGAAATCGCATGTCGAGGCTCTCAAGCGGCGCATGCCCAAGCCCGAGGCCGCGATCCTTGGCTGCACCCATTACCCGTTGATGCAAGAGGTGTTCCAGCAGGCGCTGGGCGCGGATGTGTCGGTCTACAGCCAAGCGAGTCTGGTGGCCGAGAGCCTTGCCGATTACCTGACGCGCCACCCAGAATTCAAAGGTCCGGGCGATGCGGTGAAGTTTCTGACGACCGGCGATCCGTCTTCGGTTTCCAGTCACGCCACGCAGTTCCTGCGTCATCCGATCCGTTTTGTTGCCGCATAGGGCGCCTAATTCGGCCTTAATCTGGCGTTAACTCTTTCGTTAACGAAACCCGAATCGAGGCCGATGATGGCGACCCTGCGTATTCTTGTCAGTCTGCTGGCCCTTTCAGCCGGCCCGGCATCGGCTTTGACCGTGTCCGAACTGGATGCTGGAGAGTATTCCTCGGACTGGAGCAGCCCGACGCTGATCGCGAATGGCACCTCGGCGATCAGCGGCACCGGGACCGCAGGCGACACGGATATCTTTGCGGTTGGTGGTCTGGCCAGCGGCGCGCAGGTTCTGACGTTGTCTCTGTCGGGTGCGGATGCGTTCACTGACAGCTATCTGAACGGTGGCGGGTCAATTCGCTACAGTTCCACGCCCTTTGCCCATAACTGGGACGGCCTGAACCCCGGCGACTTCGGCATCTCATACGATCCGTTTCAGGCGGTCAGCGTCTCCAACAACCTGACCGCCAGCCGCAGCATCACGCTCGATAGCAGCTTTGGCGGCACGCTGTATCTGGCGATGATCTTTACCTACGGCAACGCGCCGCTCAGCTATGGCATTGACCTGTCATCGGCGCTTTTGCCGGGGGATCCGCTTGTCGAGAGCCCCTCGGCGGTGCCGCTTCCCGCGACAGCGCCCCTTTTGCTGACCGCTCTGGCGGGGCTTTTGCTGATGCGTCGGCGTCAGCCTCGCGCGGGATAAATCTTGACGCAGCAGGGTGGAGCGCCGAAATAGAGCGCAAAGCGGCGTTGACCGCCCGTCCATGATGCGAAGGTTTATCCATGCCCCACAAAATCGCCATCCTCGGAGCATCCGGCTACACCGGTGCCGAGCTTGTTCGCCTGATCGCCACCCATCCAGGTATGGACATCGTGGCGCTGTCGGGCGAACGAAAAGCGGGCATGAGCATGGGCGACGTGTTCCCCCATCTGCGCCATTTGGACCTGCCCGACTTGGTCAAGATCGAGGAGATTGATTTCTCGGATGTGGATCTGGCGTTTTGTGCGCTGCCCCATGCGACCTCACAAGCGGTAATCAAAGACTTGCCGCGCGATCTGAAAGTCGTCGATCTGAGCGCCGATTTCCGGCTGCGCGATCCGGCGGCCTATGAGAAATGGTACGGCAAACCCCATGCTGCGATCGAGATGCAGAAAGAGGCGGTCTACGGGCTGACCGAATTCTACCGCGAGGCGATTCGCGCGGCGCGGCTTGTGGCGGGCACGGGCTGTAATGCGGCCGCCGGGCAGTATGCCATCCGTCCGCTGATTGAGGCGGGCGTGATTGACGTTGACGAGATCATTCTCGATCTGAAAAACGGGGTGTCTGGCGCGGGTCGCGCGCTCAAGGAAAACCTGCTTCATGCTGAATTGTCGGGCGGGACGCGTCCCTATTCCGCAGGCGGAACGCACCGTCATATCGGAGAATTCGATCAGGAATTCAGCGCGTTGGCTGGCCGTTCCGTGATGGTCCAATTCACCCCGCATCTTGCGCCGTTCAATCGCGGAATTCTCGCGACCGCCTATGTGCGCGGAAATGTAGAGGCGATCTATCAGGCTTTGCGGGATCGCTACGATTCTGAGCGGTTCTTAGAGGTGCTACCTTTCGGCGCACTCCCCTCAACTCGGTCGGTTACGGGGTCCAATTTTGTCCATATTGGTGTATCAGGGGATCGTATCCCCGGTCGCGCAACCGTCGTGGTCGCGTTGGACAATCTGTGCAAAGGGTCTTCGGGCCAAGCGATGCAGAATGCCAATCTGATGCTGGGGATGGATGAGGCCGAGGGGCTTATGCTGGCGCCGGTTTTCCCGTAAGATCGGGTGCGAGGAGGAGAGACGATGAAAAGCCTTAAGAAGAAACGCCGTATTCAGGTGCTTGCCGTGGCCGCAGTTGCCCTTGTGATGGCGACCGGGATGATCGGTTATTCGATGCGCGATGGCATCAATTTCTTCCGTGCCCCCTCGCAACTTGCCACCGAGCCGCCCAAGCCCGGCGAAGTCTTTCGTTTGGGCGGGCTGGTCGAAGCCGGTACTCTCAAACGTGGTCAGGGAGAGGTTATCACCTTCTCCGTCACCGATGGCGGCGCGACGGTTCCTGTGAAATTCGCGGGCGTTCTGCCGGATCTGTTCAAAGAGGGTCAGGGCATGATCGGCACCGGGCAGATGGAAGGGGGGACGTTCGTTGCCTCTGAAATTCTGGCCAAACATGACGAAAATTACATGCCCAAGGAAGTGATCGACGCGCTTAAAGAGCAAGGCATGTACGAGCAGCCGACCTCGTAACGCCGCTGATTGCTTCGCCAGCGAACGCTGCCTTGCGCGCCTTTTAACCCATAATTGCAAGCCTGTCGCCGTTGTCAAAACGGGGATAGGCCATGAAATCTGTCACGCAGATTGCGCAAGAGATCGTTGCGCGTGAAGGCGGTTACGTCGATGATCCGGATGATCCGGGCGGGGCGACGAAATACGGGGTGACGCTGGGGACGTTGCAGCGGCTTGACCTTGATCAGACCGGCGATGGCCGCGTCGATGAGATGGATGTGCGCGCGCTCAGCCGCGAGCAGGCCGTCGACATTTTCATCAAGCACTACTTTGAAGAGCCGCTGATCAAGAAACTGCCCGGCGCGCTCCAGCCCTCGGTGTTCGATATGTATGTCAATGCGGGCGGCAACGCGGTTGTGATTTTGCAGCGGCTTTTGAACGATATGGGCCAGCGTGTCGTGGTCGACGGTGCGATCGGGCCGCAAACCATCGCGGCGGCAGAGTTGGCGCAAGCGGCGGCACCGGGCTATTTCGTCGATGCCTATGGAATTGCGCGGCGCAACTATTACTACCGCGTTGCCGATGCGCGCCCCGCCAGCCGTAAATACGCCAACACGCGCGCTGGCACCAAGGGCGGCTGGATTCTGCGCGCCGAGGAATTCATCTCGCCGCGCTTTCGACTGACTGAGGGCGAGCATCGCAAGCGGGTCTCGAAATGGGCGTGATCGAAAAGCTGATTGGCGGCGCAGGGGCGGCTAAGGCGGTGGGGGAAGCCGCGACCTCGTTGGCCGAAGTGTTCGTGCCCAACGCCACCAAAAAAATCGAAGCCGCGCAGGCTGCCTATGTTGCTGCGCTGCAGGAACACGGGGCAGAGTTTGAATATGTCCGTCCGGGTGTGTTTGATCGAATCGTAAATGGAATCAATCGTTTGCCGCGCCCGGTTCTGGCCTTTGGGATTGTCGGGTTGTTCGTCTACGCGATGATTGACCCGGTGGGATTTGCGCAGCGCATGGTTGGGCTGAACTATGTCCCTGAACCGCTTTGGTGGCTGCTGGGCGCGGTGGTGAGCTTTTATTTCGGGGCGCGCGAGGCTTATTATTTTCGTATGAAGAAAACGGTCACACCGCCCGCCGCACTAAACCCGCCCGAAGAACCCGAGCACAATGCCGCTCTTTCGGCGTGGCGCGAAGGTGGGGAAAAATAGGTCCAAGCAAAGCAGACATGAATAAGCCGCGCCGGTGGAATACACGGCGCGGCTTTATACGTTAGGCTCGGTCTGCTTCAGCCCTGACGGGCTTTGAAGCGACGCTGCGTCTTGTTGATCACATAGACGCGGCCCTTGCGGCGCACGACCTGACAATCGCGATGACGCTGCTTGAGCGAGCGGAGCGAGTTACGGACCTTCATTGGCCTTCTCCTATTCGCGGCGCGCGTGCGCCTTGAAAAACGAATGCCCCCGAACACCGGGGGCGGTGAATCATGGTGGGCGGTACTGGGATCGAACCAGTGGCCACTACGATGTCAACGTAGTGCTCTACCGCTGAGCTAACCGCCCACAGCCGCCTGACCCCGTTTCATCGCATCGATTACGTCAAATACCCTAAGAGCAGATGAACAAACCGAAAGACGCGGGATCGCGTCGGTCTGGGGGTCTATAAAAGGAGTCGAAAGGGCTTTCAAGGGGGATTTGGCTACAAAGCGTTCCGGTGTAAGCTGGCGCGCATTATCGCGAGGCTCCATGACCGAAAAACCACATCCCCCGGCGGCGTTTACCCTGCTGCGCCCCGAAACCGAGGAAACGGCGGTGATTTTTGCGTCACCGCATTCGGGTGCGTACTACCCGGACAGCCTGAAACAGCGCTCTGTGCTGAATATAAGGCAGTTGCGCTCATCCGAGGATGCGTTTGTGGATCGGTTGCTGACCTGTGCGCCCCGATATGGCGCCAGTTTCATCGCGGCGCAATACCCGCGGGCTTGGGTCGATTTGAACCGTTCTGACGACGAGCTTGATTCGGCCTTGATCGCAGGGCTAGAGCGGTCGCATCCCGGCCCGCGTGTAGCGGCTGGGCTTGGGGTGATTCCCCGTGTCGTGTCAGGGGGCCGCGCAATATACCGCGGCAAGATCGCCCAGATCGAGGCAGAGACCCGCTTAAACCATGTCTGGCGTCCTTATCACGCCGCTTTGGACGATCTGTTGCGTCAGGCCCATCGCCGCCATGGCCAGGCCATTTTGATTGATGTGCATTCAATGCCGTCCGAGGCGCTCGACAGTTTGGGCGCACGGCGGCCAAGAATCGTTTTGGGGGATCGCTACGGTGCCTCGGCGGTGCGCAGTCTTGTGGCGCAGATCGAATCAGTCTTCGCCGATGAGGGTCTTGCCGTGTCGCGCAACAATCCCTTCGCCGGGGCCTACATCACGCAACGCTATGGCCGACCGCGTGACAACGTTCATGTCGTGCAAATCGAGATTGACCGCGCGCTTTACATGGATGAGACCTTGATCGAGCCCAGCGAGGAGTTCGAGGCATTTCGGGCGTTGATGGAACGCACCATCGCCCGCATCTGTGCCATCGGTGCGCAGCCTATGCGACTGGCCGCCGAATAGCAGGTCAGGCAGCTTGCTGTGCCTTGATCTCACGCAGCCAGTTTTTCAACTCGGTCATCAGGTGATCCGATTGCGGCATGAATTCCGCTTCAAGAAGTTGCACGGCCAAAGTTTCATTGCGCTGCTCAATCGCACCGATCACCTCACCAGCGGTTTGGTGAAATGCGTGATGCAAACGATTGATTTCGCAAAACTGCGCGTCAGTATGCAGATACTCTTGCTCGGGCGCATGCATCCATTTTCCAAATGAACAGCAAGTGTCGCATTTCGCGTCCTCACTCGTGACCGTCGAAATCCCCGAAGCCACCGTCGCCTTAAGCTTGATTTTCCAAGAGGCATGCGCACCAATTGCGGTCCGCAGCGCATCATCTAGAGATTTGTTCATCCATCCGTCCTTCGCATGTCGTCCCGCGAAACATGCGCGTTCAGGAGTGAAGATCGGGTAAATTTTTGGCTTAGGGCGTGTTTTTGTCCTTCACGCCCAACCCGCGCCCGGTCCTGATCGCCTCGTGACCAAAGCGCGCGCGGATCGCATCGGCTGCCCGCTCCGCCCCGGCGCGCTTACTGGCTTGCGGGTCCAGCAGATCGCCCACCGGATCGCGCGCGTCAGCGGCACCAAGGTCTGTGAACCCGATCCCAATCAAACGATAGGCGGTATCGGGGGGCAGCGCATCAAACAGCCGCTCGCCCGCACGATACAACGTGTCGGCGAGCTGGCTCGGTTCCTCAAGTTGGGTTTGCCGCGTCAGCGTGGAAAAATCGGCGCGCTTGAGCTTGAGCGTCACCGTGCGCCCGGCAATCTCACGCGCCTTCATCCGCGCCGACACCTTTTCGGCCAGGTGCCAAAGCTGCGCCAATAGCGCATCCCGCCCGCTGATATCCACGCCGAACGTGGTCTCGTTCGAGATCGATTTGATCGGCGCGCCAGGGGTGATTTTGCGAGTATCTCGCCCATGCGCCAACTCAAACAGACGCGCGCCAGTCACCCCAAACCGCGCAACCAGCCGATCATGGCCCGCGCGGCGAATATCGGCCAGCGTGCGGATACCAGCGCGTCCCAAAGCGGCGCGCGTCGCCGCCCCGACACCCCACAAAACGCCAACCGGCTGGTCCCGCAGAAACGCCTCGGTATCCGCGCGCCCGATCACCGAAAACCCGCGCGGCTTATCCAGATCCGAAGCGATCTTGGCGAGAAACTTGTTATGCGAGAGCCCGACCGAGGCGCTAACCCCGATCTCGGTTTCAATCGCGCGTGCCAACCGGGCCATTTGCAGCGCCGGAGGGGCGCTATGCAGCCTGGCCGTGCCAGTCAGATCCAGAAACGCCTCATCCAGCGAAAGCGGCTCTATCAGCGGCGTCAGCGCCGCCATCCGCGCGCGAATTTGGCGCGAAACGGCAACGTAATGATCCATGCGCGGCTTGATAATCACGGCATCGGGGCACAGCTTGCGCGCCTGAAACATCGGCATCGCCGAGCGCACACCCGAAATCCGCGCGATATAACAACAGGTGGTGACAACACCGCGCGTGCCGCCCCCGACAATCACGGGTTTTGAACTCAGCGAGGGATCGTCGCGCTTCTCCACCGACGCGTAAAAACTGTCGCAATCAATATGCGCGACTGACAATTCAAACAGTTCGGGGTGGGACAAAATACGACTGCGCCCACACCGCGGGCAGCGTTTGGGCGCGTCTTCGAAGCTTTCAAGGCAGTCGCGGCATAAGGCGGGCATGGTCAGATTGTCTCCAGACCCATCTTGTACGCCATCTTCCTCTTGACGGAAATATCCCGGGGGGGCCGGGGGGCAGAGCCCCCCGGCCGGTTTTCTTTAGTGCAAGGGCACGCCTTCGCCGTTCGGTTGGCCCTTGGGCGCGGCTGCATGACCATCAATCACCAGCCCATCGGGACCAGCCGTGACCGTCACAGTTGCACCATCCATCACCTTGCCGCCCAATATCGCCTCGGCGAGCGGGTCTTGCAGCGACCGCTGGATCACCCGTTTCAAGGGGCGCGCCCCATAGACCGGATCATAGCCCGCATCCGCCAGCCATTTGCGCGCTGCCTCATCCAGATCCAGCGAGATCTTGCGCTGCGCCAGACGTTTCTCCAGCAGCTTGAGCTGAATGGTCACGATGCCCGTCATATCCGCGCGGTTGAGCCTGTCAAAGATCACCATCTCATCAAGACGGTTGAGGAATTCGGGGCGGAAATGTGCCCGAACGGCCTCCATGACCTGCTCCTTGGCCTCGCTTGTGTCGGTGCCTTCGGGCAACCGGCTTAGCGCTTGCGATCCCAGATTCGACGTCAAGACGATCAGCGTTTGCTTGAAGTCGACCGTGCGGCCCTGACCATCGGTCAGCACACCATCATCAAGCACCTGCAACAGCACGTTGAACACGTCGGGGTGCGCCTTTTCGACCTCATCGAACAGCACGACCTGATAGGGACGCCGACGCACCGCTTCGGTCAGCACGCCACCCTCGTCATAGCCGACATAGCCCGGAGGGGCACCAATCAGCCGCGAGACCGAATGCTTCTCCATGAACTCGGACATGTCGATGCGCACCATCGCCTGATCATCATCAAACAGATAGTTCGCGACGGCCTTGGTCAGCTCGGTTTTCCCCACACCTGTCGGGCCGAGGAACAGGAAGCTGCCAAGCGGGCGGTTCTCGTCGTTCAAACCCGCCCGCGCACGGCGCACAGCGTTGGCCACAGCCGTGATCGCGGTATCCTGACCGATGACGCGCTTGTGCAGCTCTTCTTCCATCTTAAGCAGTTTCTCGCGCTCACCTTCCAGCATTTTGCTGGTCGGGATACCCGTCCAACGCTCGACCACTTCCGCGATCTGCTCGGGGCGCACCGATTCCTCGACCAAAAGATCGTCACCATCGGCGGAGTCAGCTTCCGATAGCTGCTTTTCCAGCGACGGGATGATGCCGTAAGACAGCTCACCTGCGCGGGCCAGATTGCCTTCGCGCTTGGCCTGATCCAGCTCGGCGCGCGCCTTGTCGAGTTGCTCTTTCAGATTGCGACCCGATTCCAGCTTGTCGCGCTCTGCCTGCCATTTGGCAGTCATCTCCGAGGCACGTTCCTGCACTTCGGCCAGTTCCTTCTCGATCTTTTCGAGCCGGTCCTTGGACGCTGCGTCATCCTCTTTCTTAAGCGCCTCGGCCTCGATCTGCATTTGCAGGATTTGGCGATCCAACGCGTCAAGTTCCTCGGGCTTGCTGTCGACTTCCATGCGCAGACGCGACGCGGCCTCATCGACAAGGTCAATCGCCTTGTCGGGCAGGAAGCGGTCGGTGATGTAGCGATGGCTGAGCTGTGCCGCAGCAACCAGCGCGCTATCCGAAATCCGCACGCCGTGGTGCATCTCGTATTTGTCTTTGATGCCGCGCAGGATAGAAATCGTGTCTTCGACCGTCGGCTCTTCGACCATCACAGGTTGGAAACGCCGTGCCAAAGCCGCGTCTTTCTCGACATATTTGCGATATTCATCCAGCGTCGTGGCGCCCACGCAATGCAACTCACCGCGCGCCAAAGCGGGCTTGATCAGGTTGGCCGCATCCATCGCACCATCGGATTTCCCTGCGCCGACAAGCGTGTGCATTTCGTCGATGAACAAGATGATTTCACCCGCAGCCGCCTCAATTTCCTTGAGCACGGATTTCAGACGTTCCTCAAACTCGCCACGATACTTTGCACCGGCGATCAACGCACCCATATCCAGCGCGAGCAGCTTTTTGTTCTGCAGGCTTTCAGGCACGTCACCGTCGATGATGCGCAGCGCAAGACCCTCGGCAATCGCGGTTTTACCCACGCCCGGTTCCCCGATCAGCACGGGGTTGTTCTTGGTGCGCCGCGACAGCACCTGCATGGTGCGCCGGATCTCATCATCGCGCCCGATGATCGGGTCAATCTTGCCCTGCTCGGCGGCTTCGGTCAGATCGCGCGCATATTTCTTGAGCGCGTCATAGCCTTCCTCGGCCGAAGCACTATCGGCCGTGCGCCCCTTGCGCAGATCATTGATCGCCGTATTCAGTGATTGCGCCGTGACCGCCCCGGCCTCAAGCGCGTCTTTCGCGCGTGTGTTCACCAAAGCCAGCGCCATCAGCACGCGCTCAACGGGCACAAAGCTGTCACCGGCTTTCTTGGCGATCTTCTCGGCCTCGTCCAGAACACGTACAAGGCTTTGCTCGACATAAACCTGACCGTCGCCGCCCGAAACTTTGGGCAGCTTGTTCACCGCAATATCAACAGCTTCTTGCACGCGCTTGGGTTCGCCACCTGCACGGGCGATCAAATTGGCCGACAGGCCTTGGTCGTCATCCATCAATGCCTTCAAAAGATGCTCGGGCACCACGCGTTGATGGCCCTCACGCATCGCGATGGTCTGTGCGGCCTGAAGGAATCCGCGCGACCGTTCCGTGAACTTTTCCATGTCCATCGGTCTCTCCTTTTTGATAAAGCCCCCGGAAAATTTCGGGCCCTGAAAAGGCGCCCACTGGCCGGGTCTCGGTTAAGAAATGGGCGCATTGCCGTGAAGCTTCAAGAGCAATTTACGGGGCTTGCGATGATATTTTGTCGCGCCGGGAAACCAAATGGTAACCTTCTGCGTTGATTATCAGATAACTTCGTTTTGATCGTGGAGGCCTGTAAAATGCATCACGCTATCGCCACCCGGATCGCGCTTTTGATCTATAACGCCGCGCAACGCCGCTTTGAGGCAGTCGTGGAATTCTTCACGCCCGGCCTTGCGATGCCGCTGCGCGTTCCCGTGCGTGTCGAGGCCAATGAGCGGATCTGCCATAGCCAACTCACCCGCGCGCTGACGCGCGAGGCGCAGCGTCGCGGCATCGGCGGGCTCTAAACGCCGCAGCCGCGCTTGACCTAGGCGCAATTGCCCCTCATCAGGAAGTGACCCGCGAAAGGAGCGCCCTGATGACTGACCTCACCTTGCCCGCAGATGACCGCCTGATCGTCGCGCTAGATGTGCCCAACGCCCATGAGGGGCTTTTGCTGGCCAATCGGCTGGGTGATGCCGTGTCGTTTTACAAGATCGGGCTGGGGATGTTGACGGGGGGCGGACTCGCGCTTGCGACCGAACTCAAGCTCGATCAGGGCAAGCGTATTTTTCTGGATATGAAGCTGTTTGATATCGGCGCGACGGTTGAGGCTGCGGTGAAGGGGCTGGCCCAGTTCGAGCTGGATTTCCTGACGGTGCATGGCGACCCCCATGTCGTAAACGCGGCCAAGCAGGGCGCTGCCGGCAAGGATATGAAAATCCTCGCGGTGACAATCCTGACCTCGCTGGATCGCGCCGATCTGGATGGTGCGCTGATCAAGCCCGGTGACATCGCCGATCTGGTGCTCGAACGGGCAGGCCGTGCATTTGATGCGGGCGCAGATGGGGTGATCGCCAGCCCGCAAGAGGCCGCGCTGATTCGCGCCTTGCCCGAAGCCGAGGGAAAGCTGATTGTGACACCCGGCGTGCGCCCCGCAGGGGCCGATCTGGGCGATCAAAAACGTATCGCAACTCCAGCTTCGGCCATCGCAGCAGGCGCTGATCATATCGTCGTAGGCCGCCCCATCCATCGCGCCAGCGATCCGCGCGCCGCTGCCGAGGCGATCATCGCCGAGCTACGCGGCGTCTGATCGCAACCTCATTGCGTCTTGGTCGGATCCGCAGTCACTCCGCCTTTCGGTGTGGGGTCCACGGTCACGCTTGCCGCATTCGGATCGGATATCTGTCTATAGGGTGGTGGGTCGGTGGCCACCTGATCGCCGCCATCCAACGGGGTGTCAGCGACAAGCCAGATCACCACACCCAGAGCGACAGCAAGCGCCACGAAGGTCATGATCAACCCACCAAGATTGGTTTGTCGTGAAGATCTAAGCGTCATGCTTGTTCCTTTCCTTACACACGAGAAACGCAGAGACGGGCGACACGTTCCCTTGATCGTCAAGATCGGCGATGACCGGCTTGTCGAAAAACGGCGCCCCGAAAGGCGCCGTGTTTATTTTGCAAAGCTTGCCGTGCGGGGTTTGCTTTGCCTATGAGACTGCAACAATTTTAACCGTATAATCGAATGGAAAACGGCACACCCCGCGCGTGCGTTCCATCACATCACCTCAGTTTTCATTGATGTCGCGATCCCAATGTTTGGTTTGGCCGTGCCGCACGCCCAGCACGCGGCGCAGCACCAGCCATGTCACCACCGAAACCACCGCGAAAATCAAAAGCGTCAGCGGCAAGGCGTGTCCGAGAACGCCAATCCAGATCAGCGCCCCGACTATCACCGCACCGATTGCGAAGCCCAAGAATACGAAGCCGGGGATAAGCATTTCCAACACGCCCAGTACGACGCCCGCGACGACCCAAACCCAACCTTGTTGCCAGTATTCCATCACTTTTTCCCGAGTAGATAGAAGGCGTCGGTAAAGGCCTCCAGCGCGGCGGCGGGCAGGATAACCGTCTGCTTTCCTTCGCCCTTGGCAATTTGGGCGATCGCATCGACCTGTTTCAGCGCGACTTGATATTGCGCCGCCTCAAGCCCGTTTTTAGAAATCGCGACGGCCACGACCTCGGTCGCGTAGGCTTCGGCATCGGCGGTGACGCGACGGGCCTCTGCCTCTTTTTGCGCCTGAAACAACTGCGCTTCGGCATTCAGCTCGATTGCGCGTTTGCGCCCCTCGGCCTCGGTCACGGTGGCGCGGCGCGCGCGCTCGGCGTTGAGCTGCTGCATCATCGCGGCGCGTGTGGCCTCATCAAGGTTCACGTCCAGCACTTCGGCGCGCGTCACCTCGATCCCCCAGTCATCGACCATCGCAGCGACCTGTTCGCGGACCTTGGAAATCAGCTGGGCGCGGTTCGATTGCACCTCATCAAGTTCCAGCACACCGATTTCCGAGCGCACAATCCCTGCGACCGTGGTAGCAATCGCGGCATCGACATCGCGGATACGATAGACCGTTTTTTCCGGCTCGATGATGCGATAAAAGACCGAGGTTTCGACCTTAACCAGCACGTTATCGGCGGTGATCCCGTCTTGCAGCGCATTGGGCAACTGACGTTCTAGGATCGAGATTTTATGCGGCACGCGGTCCAGAAACGGCACGATAAAGTTCAGCCCCGGCCCCAGTACGCAGCGCAACCGTCCAAAGCGTTCAACGACATATTTTTCAGATTGCGGCACGATCCGCACGCCCAGAAAGACGCAGATGATCAGGAAACCCGCAATAGCGATCATCACGATGTCGCCGCCGCCCAGTAGATCGATAATGTTCATACTTGTCCTATTGATTACATGCTGCTTTGCAGTTTGACCGTGAGTATAGCCTTATTGTGGCGCATTGGGGAAAACTCTGAGGCCGAGCAACACCAACACCACCAGAACGGCCCAGCCGCCGGGGCGCGAAAGCAGCCAGATCGCGACGGCAACACTGGCAAGGACCAGGCGTGAGCCTGCCATGCCAAGCACACCCAAAACCGCCCCCATCAGCGCGGGCTTTCGTTGTGTAAAACTGTCATGGCCTGCTCCTGCCTTTTGCCCCAGAGTGCCGCAAAAGGTGCGTTTTGGAAAGTGTTAACGCCGCAGGCAGATCGCGCCGTCAGTCGCGTGTTCCGGCAAAACGATTTTGCCACTCTTCGCGCTCTTCATCTGCGATCTTGCGAAACAGAACTTCTGGCGTGGTGAACGCATGACCAGCAGGTAGGGCGGTCAGCGCGGCTTTCACATCTTGCGGCCAGCTACGATCCTCGGTCTGCATCGCGCCCAGCATCGTTTCGGCTGCATCGGGGATGAATGGCGCAGACAATACTGCATAAAGCGGGATCAGGTTCAGCGCGAGGCGCGCAATTGCTGCCGCTTGGTCGGGATCGGTTTTGAACACCGACCACGGGGCCGCACCTTGCAAATACTCGTTCCCCGCCACCCAGATCGCGCGCAATTCCGCAGCGGATTTGCGAATGTCCATCGCTTCCATATGGGTTTCATAGGCGCGGATGCGGGTGGTCAGCTCGTCAATCAACGCGGCTTCCTGATCGCCCCATTCCCCACCCTCGGGCAGTGCCTCGCCGAATTTCGAGCGGGTGAATTTGGTGATGCGCGAGACGAAGTTGCCCAGCACATCCGCCAGATCCTTGTTCACCGAAGTCTGGAAATTCTCCCAAGTGAACTCGCTATCGGCGCTTTCGGGCGCATGGGACAGCAGCCACCAGCGCCAGTAATCGGCGGGCAGGATTTCCAGCGCCTGATCCATGAACACGCCGCGCCCGCGCGAGGTGCTGAACTGGCCGCCATCATAGTTCAGGTAGTTGAACGATTTGATGTAATCGACCAGCTTCCACGGCTCATTGCTGCCCAAAATCGTCGCCGGGAAAGACAGCGTGTGGAAGGGCACGTTATCCTTGCCCATGAACTCGGTGTAGGTCACGTCATCGGCGCCCTTGTCGGTGCGCCACCAGCGCTCCCAATCGCCGCCGGTCTTGTCGGCCCATTCCTGCGTCGCTGCAAGATATTCGATTGGAGCGTCGAACCAGACGTAGAAAACCTTGCCCTCCATGCCCGACCACGGCGCGCCCTCAAACTGCGCAGGCACCCCCCAAGACAGATCGCGCGTAATGCCGCGATCTTGCAAACCGTCGCCATCATGCAGCCATTTCTTGGCAATCGAGGTGGTCAGCAGCGGCCAGTCGGTCTTGCTGTCGATCCACGCATCCAACTGATCCTTCATCGCCGATTGACGCAAGAACAAGTGCTTGGTCTCGCGCAATTCCAGATCGGTCGAGCCGGAAATCACCGAATGCGGATTGATCAGATCGACCGGATCAAGCTGCTTGGTGCAATTGTCGCATTGATCGCCGCGCGCGCTTTCGAAACCGCAATTGGGGCAGGTGCCCTCAATATAGCGGTCGGGCAAAAAGCGGCCATCAGCGTTGGAATACATCTGCTTTTCAGTCACTTCGCGCAGCAACCCAGCCTTGGCCAGTTGCACGGCAAAATGCTGCGTCAGCTTGCGGTTCTGCACGCTGGACGAGCGCCCGAAATGATCGAAACTCAGCTTGAAGCCGCGCGCGATCCCGGCCTGAACCTCGTGCATCTCGGTGCAATACTCGTCCACTGGCTTACCCGCTTTGGCGGCGGCCAATTCGGCGGGCGTGCCGTGTTCGTCCGTCGCGCAGATGAACATCACCTCGTGGCCGCGCGCGCGCTGGTAGCGGGCAAACAGATCGGCGGGCAATTGGCTGCCCACGAGATTGCCCAGATGCTTGATCCCGTTGATGTAGGGAATGGCCGAGGTGATGAGATGACGCGCCATGAGAGGCCTCTTGAACAGATGCGTTTGGCGCGGGTTTACAGGGGTTTGCGAGCGAGGGCTAGGGGTGGCACGGTAGCGCCACCGACTTAACGCGAAGCGATTTGATTGCCGTTATGGGCGGCGGCTAACTGTCTCATCCATCAGGCTTTCATGAAGCCAACCGTGATGGCATCCCCGACGGTGTTGCGCAAAACGCCAGGACGGGATGAGGGCTTCGCGTTTCCTGGACGCCTGTCCTCCATGCTCATGCCGATCCCTCGTTGGTTTCTACACTGTCGAGTTTAACCTACGGGCGCTCCATTTGATCGCTGCTGCGCATAGAGAAAGATTTGCTTGGGTCGCTGAGTAGGGGATAGAAGAGGGGGCGCATCAGTTAGAATTTATGCAGAGGGTAGCCGAATTGGGACATGCCGCTATCGTTCGGAACTTTTTTGGGGAAGAAACTTCTCTAACTGAGCTGAAATTCTTCTTTATTTTCTGCCCTAACAATTCTGGCACGACAATACTGTCGCAATATTTCGCCAGTCAAACTAGTGGCTATCTGCCGCCTTTCGGGAATAATGAGGGGCAGATGGCTCCCGCCGTGACGGAAATGATGCGCACTCGGCCGTGGGATCAAGATCAAAAGTTTGATTGGGCATTTATACGGAAGGAGTGGGAAGCTCTTGCGGCGGGCGATATGTTCGTAGAGGCATCGCCACCAAACTTGATCAGAGTGGACGATATTAAGGCCGTTTTCGGACAAGATAGTTCAGGCTTGATAAGTATCTGTAATCCGTATCAACATATATCATCGGCTTATCGACGCTATCACAAAGATCCCAAATTGGTTGCTCGAAATTGGTTGCGTAAGGCGCGCCAAATCATGAAGCTTCGACAGGAGTATCCGTTTTTTCCGTTTGTTCGTTACGAAGACTTTGTAGAGCGGCCAAGTGTCGTGAATGACATCTTTGGAGTTCGCATCAAAGACTCGGATCTACCCGGAAAAAAGAGATCCGGTATCTCCGGGATCAAGTCTGCATATTGCAGATCAATAGGATTTTTCACCTCAGAAGAAGTGATTTCCATCAGTAATATTCTTGCCACTGAACGCGACGTTGTGGGCCATTTGGGTTATTCCCTCAGTGGTTCTGAAATTCTGGACATCGCGCGCGAGCGAGATCCAGAAGAATTTCTAACAGGGCAAAATAACAGACGTGAATTTGATCGGCGTTTAAGCGCCAAGGTGAGAGTGAAATAGGTTTGACCTGTTGCGCTTTGGTGCCGGTCTCCGTGATAGTTATCAAAGATGAGAAAAGTGCCGAACATTCGTAAGCGCGCCATTGGCACCGCCTGCCTGACGCTGGGGCGATGATCTAAGACACGTGCTTAACTACGTCGTTAACGACGTGTCTTATGCGGGGTCTGCGATGCGTGGCGAAATTCTTGGAGTGGAGCGGCGACGGTTTTGGTGAGATGAGGACAAGCTCGAGATCGTCACATCGGTGGGGATTGGCGGAGCAACGGTGACGCAGGTGGCGCAGCGTCATGAGGTGACCAGGCAGCAGATTTACAAATGGCGGCATGAGCTCAAGAAGAAAGGCCTGTGGTCGCCTACGGCCGGGGCGGTCTTCTTTCCGTTGGGTATTCCAGTGGCGGCCAGAGTTCCTGTGATGGAGCCATTAACTGCCGAAACGCCGCCATCGAGCGTGGTTGAGTTACGCTTGCGGGATGGCCGCAGTTTGCACTTTGACAGCGCTATGGACCCAGCCGCACTGACGTCCCTAATCCGAGCGGTCGAAGCCGCTTGATCGGGCCTGGGACTGGTGTTCGGGTGTATCTGGCCTGCGGTGTAACAGATATGCGAAAGGGGATCGCGGGGCTGGCGGCACTTTCCCAAGACGTGCTGCGTCAAAAACCCGCCAGTGGGGCCGTGTTTGCATTCCGGGGGCGCCGTGGTGACCGTCTGAAGTTGCTTTACTGGGATGGCCAAGGCTTTTGTCTCTATTACAAGGTGCTGGAGCGTGGCCATTTCCCTTGGCCGGGCGCCAAGGATGGCGCGGTGCGGCTGACTTCTGCGCAGCTCGCGATGCTCTGGGCCCCTCTCGCGCATGCGGGCATGCGCTGCCGGGCAGGGGGGGATCGATTGGCGACGCCCGGATTGGGGCGCTCCTCCTGCGCGTGTCGGGTAGTTTTGCGCCCTCATTCACGTTATTTATATGGTGCTTTCCCCTGATTTTTGGTAGTCAGGCCCATGTCGAAACCTGCTGAAAATCTGCCTGACGATCCCGCCGAATTGAGGGCGATGATCGCAGCTTTGCAGGCGGAAAACGCCCGGATCGAGGCAGAGAATGCCAAGATGTCGGCGACGTTGCGGGTTCATGACCAGCTGGTTCAGGCTCTTCGCTTGCGGATCGCCAAGCTCCAGAAAATGGCCTTCGGCAAGTCCTCCGAAAGGATCGAGCGCGAGATTCCCTCTCGGGCCATTGGCTTCGCAATGCCCTGCCGTGCAGCGGAACAACTGGAATTGGCACTGGAAGATCTGCTGGTTGCGGTGGCCGAGGAGGATGACGCGCCCATCGACGAAGGGCAGGACGAACCGGCCAGTGATGCGTCCTCTGCATCCGCGCCGCGCCGCCCCCGCGTGTCTCGGATGCGACACCGCGTGAACGCCATGAGCTTGATCCTGGTGCCTGTTGCTCCGACTGTGGCGGAGATCTGTACGTGGTGGGCGAGGATGTCAGCGAACTTCTCGACATGATCGCCGCTCAGATGAAGGTGATCTGTTACCCGGCAGGGTTTTGCGCAGCAAAAGCCCGAGTATCCGTATTGATCAAGCGGGATATTCATTCCATTTTCGCCCATCTCGCAGCAATGCGTTTGCCATGACAATCAGCTTGCGCATGACGGCTGTGATGGCCAGCTTCTTGCACTTCCCGGTCGATACCAACTGCTCGTATTTTGCTTTCATGTCAGGATTAAAACGTGTTGCTACAACCGCGGGTAAATAGACTGCGTGTCTGACGCTGGCACGACCGCCCTGAATATGTTCTCTGCCCTGCCACTTTCCAGATTGCTTGGAGATTGGAGCGAGACCGGCCAGTTTTGCGGCTTGCTTACCGCTCAAATGCCCTAGTTCAGGCATGTCCGTCAGGATCGCACAGGCCGTGACCTTGGCTATGCCAGGAATGCTTACCAGAATGTCAGCCTTTGCGCGCAGTTCCTGATCTGCGGCAATGATCGTGTCGAGCAGATCTGCAATCTGCAAAAGGTCGCGATCGATCTGACCCAATCGGCGTTTGATCTGCTGGGACAGCAAGCGGTGAGTTGTGGCCGCAAGGCGTGCTTTGGCCGCAGTGCGATCCTTGATCAGAGCTTGCCGCGCAGTTGCCAACTGCTTGAGATCATGCAGCGTTTCGCTCTTTGGTTGATCTGCCTTCAACTGTAATAGCGACCCCATTTGGCCAGCATTACAGCGTCTACGCGGTCTGTTTTTGCCAACTGGCCCGCCCCTTCGCCAAAGCGCCGTGCCTGGCGTGGGTTCACACGCGAAAAGCCAATCGCGTGTTGCGCCAAGCCTGTTTCTACACATCGATGATAGATGCCGGTCGATTCAAAAATGACGCGCGAAACCCCTGTTGTAGCCGCCCAAAGTGCGAGGGCCTTAACCCCCTTTTTGTCGTTGCTGAACTGCTTGTGCTCCTCCTTGGCAAGCCAATACGCATCCAATTTATCTTTCGAAATATCGATCCCAATGGTATCTTTCATGCGTCTTTTCCTCACCTTGTCTTGTCATGCGGGCCCACAGCCCAAGTATCCGTCCAGGTCAGTAGAAAAGACGGAGGTGACCATACTCGTGCGCGGTCCACGACGACCAAGAGGGGAACGGTCCGACCTCCGCCGCTGCCCGGCCCCGCAAGCGACTGCCGTGCCGGGCAGCTATTCCAGCTTCACACAGGAACTGCTCAATTAATAAGACAAGAGGGCAGATCGCCCGGATCAAGAAATCCTGTCGTCGCTGCGAGCGGATGGTGCAGGAGCCGGCCCCCAGCCGTCCGATCCCGGGCAGCATGGCCCCTCTCGGCGATTGCAGACAATCGCCTGCCGGGCAACGGGGGCCAAACCTGCTGGCCCATGTTCTGGTCTCGAAGTTCGACGACCACCTTCCCCTTTATCGCCAGCACGAGATCTTCGCGCGCATGGGGGCTGATATCCCCGAAAGCACTCTGGTCGGCTGGGTGAACGCCGGTCCACGAAGTGGCGGGGCGTCCAGTGGACGCACCGAGGTGTGAACGGGCGAAGCCCAGGGTGGCCGCGCCATGAATACCCTGTCGCCGTTGATCGAACGCATCGAGGCGGACATCATGACCAGCGATCTGCTGCACGCGCCCTCTCGGCCGATTGCTTCGCAATCGCCTGCCGGGTAACAGATGACTCGCCGATCCGGGTGCTGGATCGCTCTTTACGCGACAAAGGCCTTGGCAAAGGGGGCAAACAAGGCCGGATCTGGGCCTATGTGCGCGATCAAAGAGCTTGGGCGGGCGCTGCGCCACCCGGTGCTGTATATCGCTTTGCCCCGGACTGGAAGGAAGAGCACGTCCTGAGCCATTTGGCCAATGCCCGTGGTATCCTCCAAGCGGATGGTTACAAGGGCTATGCCAAGCTCTACGAGCCAGAACCCGATGGCCCGCCCCGTTTGCGCGAAGCGGCCTGTTGGGCGCATCTCCGACGTGACTTCCATGACTTTTGGGCCTCGACGAAAGCCGAGATCGCCCGCGAGGCGCTTGATCGGATCGGCAAGTTCTACGATGTCGAGCGCGACAGGAACGGCCAGCCCGCTGACGTCCGCCATGCGGCACGGCAAAAGTTGAGCCGCCCGCATGTCGAAGACATCTTTGCATGGCCCGAACAGCAGCTCCTGCGCATTCCGGGCAAAAGCGATCTGGCCAAGGCCTTCCGCTATGGCCTCAATCGGCAGGCAGCCTTTAGCTTGTTTCTGGCCGATGGCCGTGTGGCGATCGATAACAGTCCAGCCGAGCGTGCCCTACGCCCAATCGGGATAGGAGGAAAAAACTGGCTCTTCGCGGGCGCGGATACCGGCGCAGAAAGCCTTGCGCGCGCCATGACCATCATTGAGACAGCCAAACTCAACGACCTTGATCCGCAGGCCTATCTCGCTGACATCCTCGACCGTATCCACGATCACAAGATCAATCGGCTGGATGAATTGTTGCCCTGGAATTGGGCGACGCGGGCATCAGCAACGGGCAGTCAAGCTGCGTAAGCTGCGGTATCAACGGGGCGCTTGCGAACCAGATTATCTTCTGCGTGTTTTGTTTTGGTGAGGCGGTCGCATCGCATGTTTGCGGAGAGGCGGGATAGTTTGCCTCAGGTGTTCTTTAAAAAATATTACCTGCAGTATTCAACTTCCAGTGGACGTTAAAGCTCGATTTAACAAGCGCGATTCGTTGATGGTATTCCGCCTTTTCACTCTCTGTCGACATAATGGCAGCGCAGAATGCAGCGAGAATGAAGGTCTCTAAATCGGTCGGAATGATCGGTTTCGCGCAAACATTTTCAGTGGGTTGGTTCACAAATTCAGATAGTTATGGCTTTTTTTGGGTCGAGGTTATGAGATTCCAACAATCCATAGATTCAAGGCTCTCTAAATGCCATGCGGATCAAAGGTAACTAAATTTCTTTTCGGCTCGCTATGGCTTCAAATAGCAAAGCGGCATTGGCGCCCTGAAGCATTTTCTTATTTTCTCGAGCTGTTCTCAAGGCGTCCGAGAAAACCCCTCGGGCTTCAGTCATAGCGATTCGCATTTTATCAAGCTTCCACTGATCAATCAGTCCCCAAATATCCCCATCTCTAAGTCTATTGGCTGTCGTCCAAATTCTCTTTGAACTTTCAGTAGTAGCAAGTTCCTCTTTCCAAATGCTCGACTCAATTTGTTGCAAAGCTCTGGAGGCTTGAGAGAAGTAGATATAAAGGGCCGATTCCGATATTCGGTCCAGCTGCCATGTCATGTTTCCTAAAAGCCAGCGCGATAGGCTCATTTTTAAATCTCTGCGATTTTTATCGATTTTGTTCATAATTGTATCAAAATGGATAAAAAATGCTGCAAGCTCCACACCGGTTGACGTCATAGTTTGGCCGGGGCGATTGATGCGATGGTAGCAGATCGCTTTGTCAAAAAATCCGATGCTATTTGCGTAAAGGCAAACATCCCAGTGAAAAGGATTGTCCTCAAAGAAAAAGTCACCCTCGGGAAAGAGGATTTCATTTTCTAAAAGAAACTCCCGTCGGTAGAATTTTCTCCAAGGAACGGCTATAAAGGAAACAGCGACTTGGCGAAGCTCTTCCAAGTTCGCGCTATGATTAATGTTATTCCAGCGCTGCGAATCGGAGGGTTTCTTGAATATATCGTTTTTCTGATCGTACTCCTTATAATTTGCAATCATAATATCGAGCTCATGGAGAGACCAATAGCTCCGAGCTTCACGAAAGGCATTGACATCAAGCCAATCGTCGCCATCAACAAAAAAGACCGTATCGCGCGATGCCTCTCTTAAGCCGATATTTCCGCCTATGCCTACGCCGCCATAAGTATTTGTTCCCAGGAAAATATGGTTAACTTCAACATCATCGATGAAGCCTGTGCCTTCTGAAAATTCGCGAATTATAGCTTCTGTAGCGTCGGTCGATCCATCATCGACAAGAATTATTTGATCTCCGGGACGAACGATCATTGATACGCTCTTTAGGCATTTAAGGATATAATTTTCGATGTTATATGTCGTTATGATAAAGCTGATTTTGGACATGAAATCACGCGCCCTCTCGCAAGAGAAATTTTACGATACTTTCTGCCTTTTCCGGTTGCCATAAAGCAAAAACGCGAAACTCGTCTGGATGAAAGCGCAGGTAGGCTGTTAAGGTCAGTTCAGAGAATTTGGCTCGTATATCATGGTCCACTTGATTGAGGTTCCAACGGCAAATCGTATCGACAAAATGTATAAAATGACGCATGAATATAGTGTTGCGGTGACTTTCTCGAATGGAATTTGTTAAGTCTTCCAAGATTTCGTTTATACAAAGACGTTCTTCTCCGCGTCGAGTCGTCAGATGATGATCCCTCTCGCCGACGATATGGATTGCTCCAATTTCACGCACGGCCAGAATAGAGCGAGCTTTTAGGAAGCTAAGCCAATGCAGGCGAATATCGTTGTGCACTGGCGTTTCCGAGCAGTTTATTTTCTGCGACCGTAGAAAACCGGTGCGATATATCTTATTCCAGGGATAAGCACTGATCGTGCATAAATGAGCGCTCTGCTCTCGGGTTAGCAGCTTCTCGTTGGTCTTGCCCAACGCGACGTCCCATTGTCGTTCATCTGTGGCGAATGAGGCCTCGCGACCCTCGGAATTTAAGACGCGTGAATCGGTGTGCCGGAAGATCGTAAAATCTGGTATTTCATCTCGAATGTGGCGTCGCCAAATCAGAGGCAGCTTTTCGGATAGGTGGTCATCAGCGTCAAAAAACAATACGTTCTTCGCATTTACGGCCGCGAGTCCTATATTTCTCGCAGCCCCGGCACCACGTTGTTCGGGAGATCGGATATAAGTAAGCCGAGCACCAAGAGTTTCTGAAGTGAAGCCGAGATGTTCGGGATTGCAATCTACATCAGACGCATCGTCGCATACGATAACTTCTGAGAATATATTCATGCGTGAGATTTGGGTTAGCAAGAAAACTAAGTCTTGCGGTATATTCCATACTGGAATTACGATTGCCAAGTCTTCCGGCTGGCCCATTGTGTCTTGCTCGCTCAAGTGACTATCAAACGACAAATAGGCGAATGTCGAGAAGACTTATGTCAAACTCACCCGGACGAAAGAATAAAATTAAATCCCGCCACTGAACCTGACGTGGCAAATTTGGATTTTTATCGAATTCAATCACGTCTAGATGAACGCTTGCTTGTGCAAATGAGACCATCGTTTTCGAAAAGAATATATCTTGGAAATCTCCATCTTTCCCCGAGCGCAGACAAATTTTCGTGGTCATTGATGACGGAGATCTGCTTTTGATAAGCACGCCAAGCAGCAACGAGCCGCTTAGGTTCATTTCACCCAGAGAAATATGCAGCGCCTGCCATTTCGGTGTTTTTGATCCGCCATGTTGCATCGACAGCGACAGCATTTCTCCGCTCGTAGATTCATAATGCCCCTTCACCTTGCTGATAGGATCATTCGAAAGCCGAATACCCTCAATGATTGGCGTCTCCGCAGCTAAAAGCTTGCCTCGACCCTCATGTGCTTTCAGGGATTGAAGAAGGAATCGAGCCTGCGCATCGGCTCCGGTTAGCAAGTTATTCATGAATTCATCTTATCCTAGGGGCGTCGGCCAATAAGATGAAATCGATGAAGAATAGTCAACCTATGATTGCATGGCGCTGTCTTAGAGCCGCCCCCGAAGAGAATGACCTTTTGAGACTAGGATTATCGGTTGCTCGTTTCTGGCAGTATCTCCCGGGTTCTGGGCGCGACTACATGCGTGCTACGTGGCGGGCTGAGGCTCAACTCTCCCCCATCCAGTAACGAAAAAGGGCGCCCCGAAGGACGCCCTTGATCTGCGAAACATGCGCTCAGGCTCAGAAGCCGAGGCCAGCATATTTGTTTTTGAACTTCGACACACGACCGCCGGTATCCATCAGGCGCGAGCTGCCGCCGTTCCACGCCGGATGCGAGGTCGGGTCGATGTCGAGCGTCATGGTCGCACCTTCGTCGCCCCAAGTGGTGCGCGTCTGGTACTCGGTCCCGTCGGTCATTTTGACGGTGATCATGTGGTAGTCGGGATGGGTTTCGGCTTTCATAGTCCCGCTCCTTACGCTTTGGCTTTGTAGTTGGTGTCTTCGGCGATACGAGCCGATTTACCGCGACGGGTGCGCAGATAATACAGCTTGGCGCGACGCACGCGACCACGGCGGACAACTTCGATCGAATCGATGTTGGTCGAATACAGCGGGAACACACGCTCCACGCCTTCGCCGAACGAGATCTTGCGCACGGTGAACGAAGCGGCCAGCGTTGCGCCGCCTTTGCGCGCGATGCAGACGCCTTCATACATCTGAACGCGCGAGCGGGTGCCCTCGGTTACTTTGTAGCCCACGCGAACGGTGTCGCCGGCTTTGAAATCGGGGATAGTCTTTTCGAGTGCGGCGATTTGTTCCGCCTCGATCTGCGCGATCAGGTTCATCGCAAGTCCTTTCATATGCTCACGGTTTTTTCCGTGAAGGTTTGTCGCCGCCTCAGAGCTCCGGGTCTTCGTCGGGTGCGTGCCTTGATCGCAAGGGTCATGCCCGCCGGGAGGGTTCAGGTCGTCTTTCGCTTTAGGCTTTGATCTGCGACGGTTGCGCGGAGGAAGAAAGCGTCCGCACGCCATAGACCAAAGGTCCGAAGACCGATTCCGGCTCAGACCTGCGCCTGATACGGTCAAATCGCGATGAAATCAAGCCTCGCCATCACCCGATTTTCCCTGTTTTTGCAGGTATTGCGCCCAAAGATCGGGGCGGCGGGTGCGCGTCAGCGCCTCTGACATCTCGTGACGCCATTTTTCGATGCGTCCATGATGGCCCGACATCAACACCTCGGGAATCGCGCACCCCTCCCACTCGGCGGGTTTGGTATATTGTGGATGTTCCAGCAAGCCATTGGAATGGCTCTCTTCTACCGCAGACTCGGCATTGCCCAAGACGCCGGGGATCAGCCGCACGGTCGCGTCGATCAGCACTTGCGCGGCCACCTCGCCGCCAGTCAGCACGAAATCCCCGATGCTGACCTCTTCGATGCCGAACTGTTCGAGCACGCGCTCGTCCACCCCCTCGAATCGCCCGCATAACAAGGTCATTCCCTCGGCCTGCGCATAGCGTTGCGCCATCGCTTGTGTCAGCGGCGCACCGCGCGGCGACAGGTACACCACCGGCCAAAGCGTGCGGTCCTGTGGCGTTCCGATGCGCGCCTGAGCCAGCGCCGCACCGACCACATCGGCGCGTAGCACCATGCCCGCGCCGCCCCCTGCAGGGGTGTCGTCGACATTGTGATGCTTGCCGATCCCGAACGGGCGCAGGTCAATCGTTTCCAGCGCCCAAAGCCCCAATTCCCGCGCCTTGCCAAGCAGGCTAAGCCCCAGCGTGCCGGGAAACGCATCGGGGAACAGCGTCACGATCTTCGCGGTCCACGCGCCCTTGATGTGCGGCGGCTCATCCATCAACGAGCGCGGCTGACGGCTGGCAGAGATGCTGAGACGGCCATGCGATTTGCGACCCATCGGGGGAGTGTCAGTCATTCTTAGCCCTCAATTTTGCGTCTTCACGCCATGCTACGCGCATCAGCTCGCGCTTGGCCTGCTCGGTTGCTTCGCTCGACAAACCCTGCGCATTGATCGCTGCCAAGGCATCGGCCAAAGTGGTCAAATCAACCCCGCGGGGGCGCGCATTCTGCGGCTGAGCCGGCTTGATCTGCGCGCGATCTGCTGAGCCAAGGCCCATCAGATCCAGCAGCGGCGCAATCGGACCTTCGGGCAATCTGCGCGTGTCTTCAAGGGCGCGCACGGTTAGTGGCGTGTCCCCCAGCGCAGCGCGGGTCTCGGCCAGCACCCTATCAATATCGAAATGTGGTGTAATGCGCGCACGAAAGGCGGCTTGCGTTTCAGTCAGCGAGCTGGTGCGTACCTGTTGCCAATGCAGACTGTCGATCCACGCTGCGGTATCGCGGGTGGCTAGGTAAAACTGCAGGTCGACAGATTTCCCCAGTTGTTTCTGGATTACCTCGCGCATCGCCCCCAGCAGGATCGGTGCGACCGCGTAACTGGTGACGTTCGGATCGCCGGGCATCGCGCCCATGATCCGCTCGTTCGAGATGACGATGCCACGCGCGTCACGGCGTTGCTCGTCCAGCCAATCGGCCAGAGCCGCCTTGAACAGGCCTAGCTCCAGCGGATCACCATTGATCGAGACATGGCGCGCCGCGCGCGAAATCCCCGCAATGTCATAGCGCAGCCCGAAAACCCAATCGGGAAGCCTGTCGCGCGCCTCGCGCAAGATCGCTTGAATGGTCGAACTGCCGGTCTTGTGAAAACCGGCATGAACGATCACGCGCATCGGTTACAGATCCTCGGGCGGGTCGATCACGATGCGCGCGGCGGCCAGGTCGACTGTGGGCACATGGGCTTTGGTGAACGGCAGCAGCAGCGCGGTTTTGCGTCCCGGCGCGTTGATTTCCAGAATATCGCCCGCGCCATGATTGTGCACCGCATGCACCTTGCCGACTTTCGCACCGCCCGTATCAACGACCTCAAGCCCGATCAGATCAGCGTGGTAGAACTCGTCATCAGGCAGCGAAGGCAGTTGCGCGCGATCGGTCCAAAGCGTGGTGCCGCGCAGCGCATCGGCTTGTTCCTTGGTCGCGACGTTTTCGATGCGCGCGCCCAGCCCGTTCTTGAGCGGACGGGTGAGCTTTATCTCATAGGTCTGTGTGCCGTCTTCGCTATAAAGCGGGGCATAATCGGCGATATCTTCGGGTTCGGCACAAAAGCTTTTGATACGAACCTCGCCCTGCACGCCGAACGCGCCGGCGATGGCGCCCACACAGATACGCTCGGAATTGGACATGACGCGCTCCTAACTGCCGAAAAACGGGTAGGGGCCGGGCGTTATGCCCGGCCCGCCAGCCATCGCAAATCGCGACTTATTCTGCCGAGGCTTCTTCGGCCGGAGCATTGGCTTCGGCTTCTTTTGCAGCTTTCTGCTCGGCACGCTCGGTGGCTTTTTTGCCGGGAACCGCTTTTTTCATGTTCTTGCGCTCGGTCTTGGCAACGACACCAGCCGCTTCAAGGAAACGCGTGATACGGTCGGTGGGCTGAGCGCCTTTTTCGAGCCAGTATTTCACGCGTTCCATGTCCATTTTCACGCGCTCTTCGCTGTCCTTGGCGAGCAGCGGATTATAGGTGCCCAGCTTTTCCAGGAAGCGACCGTCGCGCGGCATGCGCGAGTCGGTAGCGACGATCGAATAGAACGGGCGCTTCTTGGAGCCCCCACGGGCGAGACGGATCTTCATAGCCATTGCGTTATCTCCTTTAGATGGCTGGTGATGGGCTCAATTGGCCCGTCATTTCTGGTGTTATTTCTGTAGTTTCTCGTGGTGCCGGATCACTTCCGAGATCACGAAATTCAGGAATTTCTTGGCGAACTCCGGGTCAAGCCCGGACTCAAGCGCCAGCGTTTCAAGTCGCGCGATTTGCGTGGCTTCGCGCGCGGGATCGGACGGGGGCAGCGCATGTTCGGCCTTGAGTTTGCCCACAGCTTTGGTCTGCGCGAACCGCTCGGCCAAAGTGTAGATCAGCACGGCATCCAGCCGGTCGATGCTGTCGCGATGTTCGGCCAGCAGATCGGCGGCGCGGGTGGTGGGATCGCTCATCGGCTCAGTTCTTCTTTCCAAAGCCCGACAGGCCCGGCGGCAACGCGCCGCCCAAACCGCCAAGCCCGCCTTTGGGCAGTTTGCCACCCATCGCTTTGGCTGCGGCTTCCAGTTCGGCGGGGTCCATATTGGCCAGATCGGGCGTGCCGCCCTTGCCGCCCATCATCTTCATCGCCTGCTTGAGCATCCCGCCCTTGCCCATCTTGGACAGCTTTTTCATCTGGTCCGACATCTGGCGGTGCATCTTGAGCAGCTTGTTCAGGTCAGACACTTCCAAGCCCGAGCCTGCCGCAATCCGCTTTTTGCGGCTCGCTTGCAGGATTTGCGGATTGGCGCGCTCTTTCTTGGTCATCGAGTTGATCAGCGCGATCTGGTGGGTGATCGTCTTGTCGTTTAGCCCCGCGTCCTCGGCTTGTTTGGCGTATTTCGCCATGCCCGGCATCATGCCCATCACGCCCTGCATCCCGCCCATCTTGAGCATCTGATCCAGTTGGCCCTTCATGTCGTTCATGTTGAACAGGCCCTTTTGAAAGCGCTTGGCCATGCGCTCGGCTTGTTCCTGTTCCAGCGTTTCCTGCGCGCGCTCGACCAGCGCGACGATATCGCCCATACCAAGGATGCGGCCCGCGACACGCTCGGCCTCAAAGGTCTCAAGCGCGTCCATCTTTTCGCCAAGACCGACAAAGCGGATCGGTTTGCCCGTGACGGCGCGCATCGACAGCGCCGCACCGCCGCGTCCGTCGCCATCCATCCGCGTCAGCACGACGCCCGAAACGCCGACTTTCTCGTCAAACTCGGTCGCGACATTCACCGCGTCCTGACCGGTCAGACCATCGACGACCAGCAGGGTTTCGCGCGGGTTCGCCACGTCACGAACCGCCTGCACCTCGTCCATCAGGACTTCGTCGATATGCAGGCGCCCGGCGGTGTCGAGCATGTAAACGTCATACCCACCCAGCATCGCCTGTTGCTTGGCGCGCTTGGCGATTTGCACGGCGGTCTCGCCCTTGATGATCGGCAGCGTATCCACGCCGATCTGCGTGCCAAGGATCGCGAGCTGCTCCATTGCGGCGGGGCGGTTGGTGTCGAGCGAGGCCATCAGCACCCGCTTGCCTTCACGATCCTTCAGCCGTTTGGCGAGTTTCGCGGTGGTCGTGGTTTTCCCCGAGCCTTGCAGGCCGACCATCAGGATCGGCGCAGGCGGGTTGTCGATCTTCAGCGCATCAGCGGGGCCGTCGCCCGAGAGCATTGCGATCAGCTCGTCATGCACGATCTTGACGACCTGCTGGCCGGGCGTCACCGATTTGGTGACCGACGCGCCGGTCGCCTTGCCTTCAACCGATTTCACAAACTGGCGCGCAACGGGCAGCGAGACGTCAGCCTCAAGCAATGCCGTGCGCACTTCGCGCAGCGCGGTTTTCACGTCATCTGCGGACAGCGCACCTTGTTTGGTGAGCCGGTCGAATACGCCACCAAGGCGTTCTGATAGACTTTCAAACATGGGCACCTCCATAAACAGGGCCAGACAAACGACAATCACACCAGTGGGCGCAACGCGCTGACTGGTGGCGATCCCGACCGAATGCCGGGACCGGAGGGAATAGTCCTCCGGGGAATCTGGGCGTGGATAGGACAAAGGCCACGCAGAGTCAACTACGGGGCGAGACGTGAAGCACGCAAGCAGGTTTTCCCACAGCAGCGGGCTATGGCTCTATTTCACAAGAAGGTTGCGGAATTTGATGCTGTCGGGGCGGAATCGCTCTTGCACAAAAGAACGCAACTTGCATGACTGTCCGGGATACGTTCGTGGATGCACAGGTGGGCGCGCAAGATGGGTTTAGATAGCTGGGACGAAATTCGCACCGCGTTTCAGGTGGCCCGCGTGGGCACCGTTTCGGGCGCGGCCGAGGTGCTGGGCGTGCATCATGCGACGGTGATCCGCCATGTCGATGCGCTGGAGGACAAGCTGGGCACCAAGCTGTTCCAACGCCACCCGCGCGGCTACACCCCGACCGAGGCGGGGCAGCAACTGTTGTCGGTGGGGCAGGCGACCGAAGATCAGTTCAGCCAACTCGCGGCGCGTCTTGCCGGTGCGGGCGAAGAGGTGTCGGGCGAATTGATCGTGACCTCGATTACTCCGGCTTCGGTTCTGGTGCTGCCTGCGATGGACAAGTTGCTGACGGATTACCCTGAATTGCGGCTGCGCTATCTGACCGATCTGCGCGTGTTCCGGCTGGAATATGGCGAGGCCCATGTCGCGATCCGCGCGGGCAATCGCCCGACCGAGCCTGACAATGTGGTGCAATCACTGGGGCGGATGCAGAGCACGCTGTTCGCGAGCCATGCCTATATCGAACGCTATGGGATTCCACGCTCCAAGGAAGACATGGCCAAGCACCGCTTTGTCTCGACCGACAATCGCGACAGCCGCGCCCCGTTTTTCCGCTGGATCTCGGAAAACGTGCCCGACGCGAATGTCGTGTTTCGCGCCAATGAGCACGAGGCGCAGGTCGATGCGATCAAGCAGGGCTTGGGTATGGGCTTTTTGACCGTGCCGATGGGACGCGCCGACCCCAAACTGGAAGAGGTCGTGAAGCCCTATGACACATGGGATTCCAACATCTGGCTCGTCACCCATGTCGATTTGCACCGCACGCCCAAGGTTCAGGCCGCCGTCAAGGCGATCAAGGAACAGGCGCTGAAATCCGAGGGTTTGATCTCGGATTGAACCGCGCCTATTCGGCGGCGCGGATTAGCATTTGCGGCGATGCTGCGGGGGCGGGCGTGGCATTGGCGTGGGATGCCTCGGCCTTATGTTTCGCCGCCCGCAGCGCCTTGGGACCATAGCGGTCGCGCAGATAGGCCAGCGCGAATTGTATAGCCAGCCCGCCAAAGATCAGCGCGCTGTCTTGCGCGAAGCCACCGGGATGGATCGTTTTCACCGCCTGTCCGGCAATCGCCAGCACGGTGCCGGTTGCAAACACCGGCAGCGAATGGCGACCTAGCATCCGCAGCGGTTCCAGCGCACGCGTCGCGGCGATACGCGGGATGAGGCCGGGGAGCGACAAGATATAGGCCAGCGACAACAGGTGCAAAAGGCGCGGCAGCGATTCAAATGTCTTGTCAAATCCGGCGACAAAGAACGGCACGCCCCATTGACGCAACTGCCAAGTGCCATGCCCGAAATTCTTCAGCATCCAGTCGGAATTGACCCAAATAGCGGTCAGCACCAACCAGCCTGCCGCCAGCACGACCAGCCAGCCACGCACAGGCACCAGCCGCCGTCCTTGGCGCAGCGCCAGCCCGGTCAGCAACCCGAAGGTAAACACCAATTGCCACGCGAAGGGGTTGAAGAACCACCCGCCGGGCATCGGATAATTCGGCAGGTTGATACGGAACAACCCCGCCACAGCCCAAAGCCCGACCGAGGTCGCAAGCAGACCCAACGGCGCGCGCTGACCCAGCCGGATCAATCCCGGCGCCATCAGCAACAGCACCATATACATCGGCAGAATGTTCACATAGCCAAGCTGATGCCCAAGGCTTGCAATGCCAATCAGAAATCCGAACGGATCGGTGGTAAAGGTCTTGAACGCGTTCTTGGTTAGCATCGCATCTGCGCCCCAGAACTGCACCGCCGCCGAGACAATCGCAATCGCCCAGATCGCGGTCATCATATGCACCAGATACAGCAGCCATGCGCGTCCCCACAGCCGCGAGGTGCCCTCCCAGTTCAGCCCGCGCGCCAGCGCCGGACCATAGGCCAGCGCGGCGGCGATGCCTGACATAAAGACAAACCCCTCCGCCGCATCGGAAAAGCCCAGATTGCGGGTGGTCAGATGCTCATAAAAGTTGCCCGGAATATGATCGGCAAAGATCATCACCAAGGCCAGCCCGCGAAACAGGTCGATCCGCAGATCGCGCACTGATTTCACGGCACCGGGTTGAGGGGCTACGATATCACGCATGGGCGGGGCTCCGGCCCGAGGCCGAGGAGAGCTCGACGCGGGCGTCATCGGGGGCCGGGAAGGCGTTGTCCCAGCGGGTCAGGATACGGTCGTGCAGCGCCACGACGGGGGGTAGGGTGGTCTCGGACGGCACGCGCATCAGGTTGGAATGCGCAGGCTTTGACGACCATGAAATCAGCCACGGCGCGGCCAGCATCGGCAGCCCCACGGGCAGCAACCAGAACAGCAGACCCGGCGCGAGGAAATAGGTCAGCACAAGTCCGCCCGCGCCGATAAAGACGATCCACCACGAGGCAATAAAACCCTCGATCAGGCTAAGACGGCCATCGCCGCGATTGTTCGTCGGCCAGCCGCCATCGCGCCCCAACACCACCTGAAACACCGAGCGCGTCGCATAGGCCAGCAGCACCGGCGCGGTCAGCGAGGAAAACGCCAGCTCGGCAACCGTCGAGGAAAACGCTACCGCAGACCCTCCGAAATCGCGGGCATGACCCAGCAGCGCCGCGCGCGCAGCGATCAACAGTTTGGGCACCAGCAGCAGGCCGAACACGCCAATCGCCAGACCGATCGCCTTGGACGCCTCGGAGGGCGGGAAATAGGGGAAGGGCCAATAGGGTTCGGGGAAGTAATCCGGTGGCGGCACGAACAGCGGCGCCGCAATCGAAGCCGCGAGAAAGCCCAGCCAGAACAGCGGCGCGATATAGGCCATGATACCTTGCGCAAAGACAAACCGCGACCAACCACGCAGCCCCGGCGCGCCGATGATACGGGCATGTTGCAGGTTGCCCTGACACCAGCGACGGTCGCGTTTGGCATGATCTACGATGTTTTCCGGGCCTTCCTCGAACGAGCCCTCAAGGTCATCATCCAGCCGCACCAGCCACCCCTTGCGCGCCAGCAAAGCCGCCTCAACGTAATCGTGGCTCATGACATGGCCACCAAAAGGCGGGGTGCCACGCAGCGCGGGCAGGCCGCAGGATTCTGCGAACGCGTGGGTGCGCACGATGGCATTATGGCCCCAGAACGGCCCGGTGCGACCCTGAAGCATCGCCAGACCACGTGCGAAAACCGGCGAGAAGAAACTGGCCGAGAACTGCATCGCGCGGGCAAAGCGCGAGCGCGCACGGATCACGCGGGGCAGGGTTTGCAGCAGGCCAAGGGTCGGTTCGGCCTCAATCCGGCGGATCATCTGCAAGATCGTCTCGCCTTCCATCAGACTGTCGGCGTCCAATATCAGCGCGTAATCATAAGCCGCGCCTGAGCGCGTCATGAAATCCTCGATATTGCCGGCCTTTTTGCCGATATTATTGACCCGGCGGCGATAAAAGAACCGCCCGATCCCGTCGCGCTCTTCGATGAGATGCGCGAAAACCAACGCCTCGCGCGCGGCGATGTCTTCATTGCGCGTGTCTGACAGGATCGCGAAGTGGATGTTGGCCTTCTCGCCCGTGGCCGCCAGCGAGGCATCCATTGCCGCCACACGCGAAAACGTCGACACCGGGTCTTCGTTATAGACCGGCACCAACACCACGGTTGCACCTTTGATCGGCGCGCTTGCGTCGAAACGCGGCGCACGCGGGAGCGTTGTCAGGCCGATCAACGCCTGCACCGCGCCCCAGGCAAGCCAGAGCGTCGAAATCAGGATCAGAACGGCGCGCACGACATCAAGGGTCTGCAAGCCATCGGCCTGACCGAATTGCAAGAACAGAACAAAAGCCCCAAAGCCCGCCATCGCCGATAGCCCCACCGCAAGAATGCGCAGGGCGATCAGCACGGCACCGCGAGGGTGCGCCAGCCAGCCCATGTCAGGTGGTGCCTCGCAGGGAGTCGTCACCGCCAAGGCCAAGCCAACGGGCCAAGCGGGTGCTTAGGCGCAAATCAGGTTCGATTTTCTGTTGCGGCATCGCAAGCGGCGCAGTTGGCAGCGCGCAAGGGCCGGAAATCAGCGCCTCGGGGGAGGGGCGCATCGCAACAAAAGGGTCCGCCATTGCGGGGACGGTCGGCAGCGTAAGAGATGGGTTCATGATCGGTTCCACTGGTAAAGCCAGGTTTCAGACAACTTGCGTCCAAAACCCGAAAGGTGTGCAGAAAGTTCCACTGGCGCATCGCCATCGGCGGAAACATCCAACACAAGCCGCCACACGCCGTCCTGCTCGACCTTAGAAAGTGTCTGTGTCACGATTTCCCCTTTGCCCGCATGCGTGACGACCTCAATCGTGTCAGCGGCTCCTGCGGGAAGGTTCGCGATCTCTCCACCCTTGAAATCTATAACAAATTTCCGGGTTCCTTTGGTATTCTCAACGCCCGAGACGCCACCGGTTCCGGCGCGTGTCTCGTCTATATGGGCACGGGCATCGCCACTATCAGGGGGCAGATCGCCCCAATCCAACCGATAGGCGAATTCCAGCGCATCGCCAGCCTTGGCGGGGGCCTCGGGGACCCAGAAGGCGACGATATTGTCGTTCACTTCCAGCTTCGAGGGGATCTCGACAAGCCGGATCATGCCTTTGCCCCAATCGCCCATCGGGGTGACGCGGGCCGAGGGGCGGCGTTCGTAATGGGCCGAAGCATCTTGGTAGTGATCGAAATCGCGATCGCGCTGATACAGCCCAAAGCTGCGCGGCGCGGTCTCGGCGAAATAGGACGACGCAAGCGTGCCGGGGTTCTGCAACGGCCGCCAGATCAGATCACCATCGGATTGTTCAATCCCCAGCCCGTCACTGTCATGGACCTTGGGACGATAATCGTCGAAATCGGCACGGTTGCGCGGACCATACAGGAACATCGAGGTCAGCGGCGCGACCCCGAGTTGTGGAATGTCAGCGCGGATGAATAGTCGGGCCGTGACCTCCATCGCGGTCGCCTCGCCCGGCGTAATGACAAAGCGATACGCCCCAGTCAGCGATTTCGAGTTCATCGCGGCATAAACCGTGATCGTCTGGGCACTGGGCTGCGGCGTCTCGATCCAGAAGCGGGTGAAACGCGGGAATTCCTCGGCCACGGATAGACCGGTATTGAGCGCCAGACCACGCGCCGACAGCCCATAGGCTGAGCCACGCCCAAGCGCGCGGAAATAGGACGCGCCTTGGAAGGCGACCAACTCATCCATCACATCGGGACGGTTGATCGGGCTGTGCAGCCGGAAGCCTGCGACACCGGGAAGTGGCACATGCTCGGGGACGATTTTGCGCGCCTCGCGCTCGTAGATGAAATCATCGGTCGAGAAGTTCATCGGGCTGGATTGCCCGTCAGCAACCGAGAACATTTGCACCGGCTCTTTGAACAGCCAGCCCAGATGGAA
Source organism: Thioclava indica (assembly GCF_000714545.1). GTDB lineage: Bacteria > Pseudomonadota > Alphaproteobacteria > Rhodobacterales > Rhodobacteraceae > Thioclava > Thioclava indica. The sequence continues at coordinate 15,911 of NZ_AUNB01000010.1, read as the reverse complement.
GGCCTGCAACTCGAATTGCGTGTCCTTGATATCGGCAAAGACCGCTTTCTTTGGGTCAAACCGGATCAGGCGATAGGTGTCATAGGTCAGCTTGCTGAGGAATGCTTCGCTGGCCGTCGCGGGCGCAACCGGCTCGCCTTTGGCTTCGCTTTGCATTTCGCTTGAGAGCGTATCAAAGGAAAACGGCACTTGCTGCGGCGCAGCAGGCGCGGGGGCCGGTTCCGGCGTAGCGGGGGCAGCAGGCGCTGGTGCTGCGGCATCCTGGGCCAAAGCCGGACGTGCAGGCAGGCCCGCCAAAGCCAAAAGGCCAAACGCAGAGCCCGCACCAAGCAGGGCGCGGCGGGTCGGACGAGACATCGAGACAGGCTGGGAAGAGTTCATTGGTTTCCCTGCATAAACAGAAGGTTCGCGCTCATACATAAGCACGGGTCGGTGATTGCATAGTCACAGCATCGTAAAACTTTCAAGAGAGTATAGTGGCCAAGCCAAGCCCCACGGGGCGAGCTATGCAAAATTTGCACAACCTCGCCCATATTTGCCACCTAAAGCGCGGTTTCCCGCCGATTTTTGCTGTGGCTCGATCACAAATGCTGCATTTGCAAAACTGTGAAGCAGTTTGTGAGTGACGCTAAATGCCGCAGCCCAGAGCGATTCTCGGTATGATTCCGCCCGTTACGCTTGACAGGCGAGACCCGCTTGCGCAGGTAAAGGATAGCTTTTGCGGGGGCTGACAAAACGCGGATCCTCCGCCTAAGGCCCGCCAAAGAACGGACCGGAGAGAGAATGTCGCCAGCCCTGATCGCCGCCTTACCGTTTCTGGGTGCAGCCCTGCCCGCCCTTTTGATCCGCACCGGGCGCAACAATGCTGCGTCCGTTTCTGCCGTGATCACCGGGCTCGCGTTGTTGGGGCTGCTGTTGCATCTGCCGACCGTGTTGGCGGGGGGTGTCGTGGAAAGCCGGATCGACTGGCTGCCGTGGCTTGGCCTGAATATCAACTTCTGGATTGACGGTCTTGGGATGTTGTTTGCAACGCTGATCCTTGGGATCGGTTTGCTGATTATTCTGTATGCGCGCTACTACCTGTCCAACAAGGATCCGGTGGGGCAGTTCTACACCTATCTGCTGCTGTTCCAAGGTGCGATGGTGGGGATCGTTCTTTCCGACAACATTCTGCTTTTGCTGATCTTCTGGGAGCTGACCTCGCTGTCGTCCTTCCTGCTGATTGGCTATTGGAAGCACCTGCCCGCAGGTCGCCAAGGTGCGCGCATGGCGCTGACGGTGACAGGTTTGGGCGGGCTGTCGATGATCGCGGGGATGCTGATCCTTGGCAATATCGTGGGCAGCTATGACATCTCGGAAATCCTGAAACATAAGGATGCGATTCAAGCCAGCCCAATGTATCTGCCCGCGCTGCTGCTGATCCTTGGCGGCGCGTTTACCAAATCGGCGCAGTTCCCGTTCCATTTCTGGCTGCCCCGCGCGATGGCCGCCCCCACGCCGGTCTCGGCCTATCTACATTCGGCAACGATGGTGAAGGCGGGCTTGTTCCTGATGGCGCGTATGTGGCCGGTGCTGTCTGGCACGCCCGAGTGGTTTTATATCGTCGCGGGGGTCGGGCTGATCACCATGCTGATCGCCGCCAAGATCGCTATTTTCAAACATGATATGAAGGCGCTGCTGGCTTATTCCACCGTCTCGCACTTGGGTCTGATCACCTTCATGCTGGGGCTTGGCACGCAGGCCGGCGCGCTGGCGGCGGTGTTTCACATCATCAACCACGCGACCTTTAAGGCGGCCTTGTTCATGTCGGCGGGCATTGTCGATCACGAGGCAGGCACGCGTGATCTGACCCGCGTCAGTGGCTTGCGCAAGCTGATGCCGATTACCTTTGTGATCGCGACGATTGCCGCGCTGTCTATGGCGGGGATTCCCTATTTCAACGGCTTCCTGTCCAAAGAGATGATGCTAGAGGCCGCCGCCCATACCGCGTTTCTGGGCAATGATTGGATCGTTCCCGCGCTGGCGACCTTGGCCGCGCTGTTCTCGGCCACTTACGCGTTTCGCTTTATCAGTCACGCGTTTTTCGGCCCGGTCAGCAAGGATATGCCCCAAACGCCCCATGATCCGGTTTTCGGTATGTGGTTTAGCCCGGCCTTCCTGACCGTGCTGGTGGTGGCGATCGGGGTGTTCCCTATGGCCGTGGCCGGTCCCTATGTGCAGATGGCGACCAATGCTGTGGTGGGCGGGGGCTATCACATGCACACGCTCAAGATCTGGCACGGGCTGACGCCAGCGCTTATCATGTCGGTGATCGCGGTGACGGGCGGTTTGCTGTTTCTCGCCGCACATGCGCCGCTGCAACGGTTGTGGGATGCCACGCCGCGCCCCGATGCCAAGGTGATCTTCGATTGGATCGTTGCGCAGGTGCAAAGCGCGTCGGATTGGATCACGCAAGGGCTGCATAACGGCGCGATGGCGCGCTATCTGATGCTGTTCACGCTGGCTTCGGTCGGGGCGGGGCTTTACGCCTTCACGACCGGAACGCTGGGAGCGCAGACGCGCGCCCTGACGCCTGTGAACGGGGCGGCGATCACGGCTTGGCTGCTGCTGCTGACGGCGGCGGTCTGCATCGTGGCTTTGCATCACAACCGTATTCTGGCGTTGGTGCTGATCGGGATCGTCGGGCTGACGGTGTCGATGTCGTTCATCTATCTCTCGGCCCCTGATCTGGCACTGACGCAAATCTCGGTCGAAGTGGTCACGGCGGTGCTGATGTTGCTCGCGCTGAACTTCCTGCCCAAGGTCACCCGCATCGAATCCAGCCGCTTCAAGATCAGTTTCGACGTGATGCTGTCGGTCTTTGCGGGCGTGGCGGTGTCGGGGCTGATTTACGCGTTGCTGATGCGTGATTTCGCCTTTGCGCCGATGTCGGGATATATGCTGGACAACAGCTATAATCTGGCAGGCGGGGATAACGTGGTGAACGTGATCCTCGTGGATTTCCGCGGCTATGATACCTATGGCGAGATCACCGTGCTGGGCATTGCCGCGCTGGTGATCTTTGCGTTGACCGAGACGCTGTTGCAGGGGGCCTCCTCGCGCAAGCTGATCGCGTGGCGGCCGGATGTGGCGCGCGGAGGGGACAAGCACCCGCTGATCTTGCTGATCGTGACGCGGGTGATGATGCCCATTGCGCTGGTGGTCGGGCTGTATATCTTCCTGCGCGGCCATAACGAGCCGGGCGGTGGGTTTATCGCCGGTCTGGTCGTTGCGATTGCGCTCGTGACGCAATATATGGCCAGCGGTTTTGCTTGGACGCAGGCGCGCCAGAAGGTTTATTACCATGTGCTGATCGCCTCGGGCGTGTTGGTGGCGGGCATCACGGGCGCAGGGGCGTTCTTTAATGACATGCCCTTCCTGACCTCGGATTTCGGCTATTTCAAACTGCCGGGCTTGGAGAAGTTCGAACTGGCCACGGCGGCCGGGTTTGACCTTGGCGTGTTCCTTGGCGTGGTCGGGTCGGTCATGCTGGCACTGGGCGGGCTTAGCCGCTTGGCACGGCGCGCCGCGATGGGTGAACAAGACGGCGAAGAAGGCGCGCATATCGCGGCTGAAAAGCCCGAGGCCCGCGTGCTGGCCCCGCTTGCCGCCGGGCCTTATCCGCCCGAGGCCAAAGTGCCGCGCCGCTGGTGGAGCACGGCGCGCGCCGCACAAGAGGCCACCAAGTCCGAACGCGATCAGGTCCATGAAAACAAAGTAAAAAACAAGGAGGAGGATCACTAATGGAAGTGCTTGTCTCCTCAGCCATCGGCGTTCTGACCGCTGCCGGTATCTACATGATCTTGCGGCTGCGCAGCTTTCCGGTCGTGATCGGGATGTCGCTGCTATCCTACGCCGTAAATGTGTTCCTGTTCGCCACCGGGCGTCTGGTGGTGAACCAACCGCCGATCCTGCGCGAGGGCGTCACGAGCTACACCGACCCGATCCCGCAGGCCCTTGTGCTGACGGCAATCGTGATCTCGTTCGGGATGACGGCGGTGGTGGTGATGCTCGCGCTCGGGGCCTTTATCGAGGCGGGCGATGACCGGATCGACCTTGACGAGAGCGAGGGCGATCAATGATGGAGCATTGGATTGTTGCCCCGGTCGTGCTGCCTGCGATGCTGGCACCGCTGATCGTTTTGTGGATGCGCTACGATCTGGTGACGCAGCGTGTGGCCTCGGTTCTAGGCATGTCGGCGCTGCTGATTTTGGCGATTGTGCTGATGGTCTCGGCCTCTAATGGCCCGCCTGAGGTCTACCGCCTTGGCGATTGGGAGCCGCCCTATGGCATCGTGCTGGTGCTCGACCGGCTGTCGGCGCTGATGCTGGTGCTGAATGCGATATTGGGTCTGGTCGTGGTGCTGTATGCCATCGGGTCGGGCTGGGACCGGCGCGGCTGGCATTTCCACTCGCTGATGCAGTTCCAGATGATGGGGATCAATGGCGCGTTTCTGACGGGCGATGCGTTCAACTTGTTTGTGTTCTTCGAGGTTCTGCTGATCGCCTCGTATGGTCTGATGATTCACGGCGGTGGCAAGGCGCGGCTGAAATCGGGCGTGCAATATGTCGTTTATAACCTTGCGGGATCGACGCTGTTCCTGTTCGCGCTGGGCACGATCTATGCGGTGGCGGGCACGCTGAACATGGCCGATCTGGCGCAAAAAGTCGCCAAGATGCCTGCCGATGATACCGCGCTGATCGCGGTGGGCGCAGCGCTGTTGATGCTGGTCTTTGCCGTCAAGGCAGCGCTGGTGCCGTTCCAGTTCTGGTTGCCTGCGACCTATACCAACGCGCCCGGCCCTGTGGCGGCGCTGTTTGCGATCATGACCAAGGTGGGCGTCTATGCCATCGTGCGGGTTTACACGCTGATCTTCCCGATCACCGGCACGACGGGCACGCTGGCGCATGATCTGTTGTTACCTGCCGCTTTGGTGACGCTGGTGATCGGCATGGTGGGTATTTTGGGCGCGCGTGATCTGGGGCGTGCGGTGACCTATTCGGTGATCGGCTCGGTCGGCACGATGATGCTGGCTTTTGCGCAATTCACCCAAGGGGCGACGGCGGCGGGGTTGTATTACTTGGTCCACTCAACGCTGGTGGCCGCAGCGCTGTTCCTGATCGCCGATCTCGTGCGTGAGCGGCGCGGGCGTTGGGGCCTGTCGCTGGTCGATGCACCGCTGATGCGCAATCACGGGATGCTGGCGGCGTTCTTCTTTATCGGCGCGCTGGCGATGGCGGGGATGCCGCCGCTTTCGGGCTTCCTTGGCAAGCTGATGATTCTGGACGCCACGCGCGGGCAATGGGGGCTGTGGGCGACGGTGCTGATTACCTCGCTGATCGCGATTGTCGGCTTTGCCCGTGTGGGTTCGCAGGTGTTCTGGCGTCCCTACGGGTTTGCCGAGGAAGAGCCCCCCGAGCTGCCCAAGGATATGACCTCACCCGCGTTGGCGTTCACCGCAACGGGGGCGTTGATCGCAGGGCTTGTGGCCCTGACGGCGCTGGCTGGTCCGGTGAGTGGCTGGATGCAGGGTACGGCATCGCAGCTCTTTACGCCCGCAATCTACATCGACGCGGTGATGGGAGGCGCTGAGGAACGTGCCCAGGAGGCCGCCCGGATCGGTCAGCACGCGCATGGCCATATGGAGGTGATCGACGAGATGCGCCAAGAGGACGCTGGCAGCGATCCGCACGCCACCTCACCGCAAACCGAAACTCCGCAGACCGGGCATGACGCCCCGGCCGCGCATTGAGGGAGGGCGCATCATGATCCGCAAGCTACTGCCCCACCCGTATCTGACGCTGACGCTGACTGGCATCTGGCTGCTGCTGGCCAATAGCTACACGCTGAACTCGCTCGTCTTCGGGCTGCTGGTTGGGTTGGTGATCCCGTGGATGACCTCTCCCTATTGGCCCGCGCGCCCCCATATCGGTCATCCGATCAAGATCATCGAATACATGTTCGTCGTGATTTGGGATATTATCATAGCCAATATCACGGTCGCGAAAATCGTGCTGTTCATGCCCAATGCGAAGCTGCAACCGGCTTGGGTCACCGTGCCGCTTGATCTGATCGAACCAGAGGCGATCACGGTGCTTGCCGGCACGATCACGATGACGCCGGGCACGCTGACGGCGGAATTGGCCGCTGATGGTCATTCGCTGTTGGTGCATTGCCTGCATGCGCCCGATGTTGATGCGGTGCGCGATGAGATCAAGACCCGTTACGAGGCACGACTGAAGGAGATCTTCGAATGATCGCTTACGCACTGATCTTCGCTTTCGCCTGCTATTGCGCGGCGCTGTTGTTCAACCTCTACCGCGTGGTCAAGGCGCCCGGCGTGACCGACCGCGTGCTGGCGCTCGATACGATGGCGATCAACGCAATCGCATTGATCGTGCTGTTTGGCATCTATGAGGGCACGGCGCTGTTTTTCGAAGCCTCGATCCTTTATGCGATGACGGGGTTCGTGGCGACCGTGGCGTTTGCCAAATTCATCCTACGCGGCGATATCATCGAGTGAGGGCATCATGGAATTGATCTGGGATATCGTGATTTCGGCCTTCCTCGTAATCGGTGGGATATTTGGCTTTGTTGGCTCGCTTGGCCTTGTGAAGCTGCCCGATCCGATGACACGGCTGCATGCCCCGACCAAGGCCGCGACCGTGGGCGTGGGTTCGGTCCTGATCGCCTCGATGATCTGGTTCGCGGTCAAGCAAGATCACCTCAGCCTGCATGAGCTGATAGTGACGGTGTTCATCTTTCTCACCGCTCCGGTCACAGCGCATTTCATCTCCAAGGCAAATATCTTTCGCGACTGGCCTGCCGATAAGCTGCCCCGCCCGGCAGGCGAGGGCGAATGGGCGGTGCATCAGTCCGATGCCGATACCTCAAAGGAAGAGTTGGCTGGCGAGCAAGAGACCGAGGCGACGCAGCAGGACTGACGCGGCGATGTCTGTTTCTGCGCGACAGTTTACTTCATGATGCAAAGCTTGAGCCCCATCTCTTCGAAGCCGACATCCAAAATTGATGAAACGCCAGTCCCGACTGGACGGGCCTGTACAGCCGGTAGCTCAATGGAAATCGCGGCTGGGGAATAGGCGTTTGGCTTGATCGCGCGGGTGGTAGGCGCGGGGCGGGTAGCGTTGTGGGCGGGGGGCGTCGTCGGCTTGGGGCTGGGTGATGCCGATGACCTCTTGCATCGGGTGGCCGAGAGAGGAAATCCGGGCGGAGAGGTCTTCGATCTGTTCGGCGATCAGATGCACGACGATGCCTTCGCGTTGCAGCTGCCCTGTGACGCGCAGCAAGCGCCCGCCCATGACGATGCGGCGAAAACGCTCGTAAACCTTTGGCCAAACTACGATATTCGAGACGCCGGTTTCGTCCTCTAATGTCAGGAAAATCACGCCCGAGGCCGTGCCGGGGCGCTGGCGGGTGATGACAAGGCCGCACACGGTTGTGCGTTTGATCGGTGCGGTGGCGAGTTGATCATGCGGCGTAAGCCCCGCGATTGTAGGGCGCAAAAGCTCCATCGGATGGGCGCGCAGGGACAGGCGTAGGGCGACGTAATCTTCGACCACCTCTTCGCCCAAGTGCATCGCCGGCAGCGTGACTTGCGGCTCAGACAGCCCCTCGCCATCCAGCGGATTGGCAAATAGCGGCAGCGGTTTGGGGGCGCGGATCGCGCGCACCGCCCAAAGTGCGTCGCGCCGCGTCAGCCCCACCCCCGAGAACGCATCCGCCTCGGCCAGACGTTCCAACACGCCCGGCGCAAGCCCCGCGCGCAGCCACAGGCTTTCGGGATCGCGATAGCCATTGCCGCGCGCGGCTACGATCCAACCCGCGTCCTCTGCGCGAAAGCCTTTGATCTGGCGAAACCCGAGACGCAGCGCCAAGGCACCATCGCCGCGCCGTTCCAGCGCATTGTCCCACGTGCTGTGATTGACGCAAACGGGGCGCAGCTCTACTCCGTGTTCGCGCGCATCGCGCACGATCTGCGCGGGGGCATAAAACCCCATCGGCTGGGAATTGAGCAGCGCGCAGGCGAAGATTGCCGGGTGGTGGCATTTCAGCCAGGACGACACGTAGGTCAGCATCGCAAAGGCGGCCGCGTGGCTTTCGGGGAAACCATAATCGGCAAAGCCCTCGATTTGGGAAAAGCATTGCTGTGCGATTTCAGTTGAGTAGCCGTTTTTCAACATGCCATCGACGAAGCGGTCGCGATGCGCGCCAATCGTGCCCATACGCCGGAACGAGGCCAGCGAGCGGCGCAGCTGATCGGCCTCTTCCGCCGTGTAGCCCGCGCCGACCACGGCGATCTGCATCGCTTGTTCCTGAAAAAGCGGCACGCCAAGCGTTTTGCGCGTGACCTCGGCCAAGGCAGGGCCGAAGGGTTCGGGGGCCTCCACCCCTTGCCGTCGCCGGATATAGGGCTGCACCATGCCGCCCTGGATCGGACCGGGGCGCACGATGGCGACCTCGATCACCAGATCGTAAAACGTCTTTGGCTTCATCCGGGGCAAAAAGTTCATCTGCGCCCGGCTTTCCACCTGAAACACCCCCACCGCATCGGCGCGTTGCAGCATCTCGTAGGTCGTGGCGTCTTCTTGGGGAACGCTCTCCAGAGTGAGGCGGGTCTTCTCGTGTGCCTCCAGAAGATCGAAACTTTTGCGCAGACAGGTCAGCATCCCCAGTGAAAGGATATCGACTTTGAGAATGCCCAAAGCGTCGATATCATCCTTGTCCCATTCGATGACTGTGCGATTTTCCATCGCGGCGTTTTCAATCGGGCAAAGCGCATCAAGGCGTCCGCGCGTGATGATGAACCCGCCGACATGCTGGCTAAGATGGCGCGGAAAGCCGATGATGTCCCCGATCAAACGGATGGTTTGCGCAAGGCGGCGGTCGTCGGGGTTGAGGCCCAATTCGCGGATCCGTGCGGGATCAGCGCCGCCGTTCGATTGGCCCCAAATCTGCCCCGAAAGACTGGCGGTCACGTCCTGACTTAGCCCCATCACGCGGCCCACCTCGCGGATCGCGGCACGGGTGCGAAAATGGATCACCGTGGCGCAAAGCCCGGCGCGGTGGCGGCCATAACGGGCATAGATCCACTGGATCATTTCCTCGCGCCGCTCATGTTCGAAATCCACGTCGATATCGGGCGGCTCGCCGCGATGGCGCGAGATAAACCGCTCAAACACCATCCCGATCATATCGGGCGAAACATCCGTGATCCCAAGCAGATAGCAGATGATCGAATTGGCCGCAGAGCCGCGCCCTTGACATAAAATACCGCGCGATTTCGCCTCGGACACAATGTCATGCACGGTCAGGAAATAGGCGGCATAGCCCAGCTCGGCCACGAGGGTCAGCTCTTTGGTGATCAGATCATGCACCCGCGTGCTGGCCCCATGCGGATAGCGCCGCTTGATCCCTTCGCGTGCAAGGCGTTCCAGACGGCCCTGCGGGGTTTCGTCATCCGCAATCTCGTCGGGATATTCATAGCTGAGTTCGCTCAGATCAAAGCTGCACCGCGCCGCGATTTCCAGCGTGCGGCGCAGGGCGGCGGGGTGATTGCGATAAAGCCGCGCCATGTCAGACGCCCCCTTCAGGCGGCGTTCGCCATTGGGCAAGGCGCGGGTGCCGATGGCGTCAATCGTGATCCCCTCGCGCAGACAGGTCAGCACATCGGCCAGTTGCTTGCGTGCGCCGTGATGCATCATCACATCGCCCACTGCCACCATCGGCGCAGCCGTGCGCAGGGCCAGCGCGGCACAGGCCGAGAACCACGCCTGATCCGAGCCGTCATAGCGCGGCGCGGCGCCCAGAAAGACATGCCCCGGATAGCGCCGTGCGAGGCTTTGGATCGGCGCGCGCGAGCAGGTCAGATCGGGGGGCGGCAGCGCAATCAGGATCATCCCCTGACAGCCCGTTTCAAGATCGGCCAGATCAAGGTAACACTGCGCTTTTTCCGCGCGCCGTTTGCCCCGCGTCAAAAGCTGCGAAAGCCGTTCATAGGCGGCGCGGTCGGTGGGCAAAGCAAGCCACTCCACCGCGCAATCACGCAATACCAACCGCGTGCCAACAATCAGCTTGGGCAATGTCAAAGCAGGGGCATGGGGCAGATCAATCGGATGGCCCACCTCCTGGCGCGAACAGCTATCAAACTGCTGGCTCGATCTGACACGCAGCGCCGCGTCCGTCTCTTTGCGCAAGGTTTTCAGCGCGCTATAGGCCCGCACCACGCCCGCCAGCGAATTACGGTCGGTGATCGCAATCGCCTCCAGCCCCAATTCGGCGGCGCGCAGCACCAGTTCTTCGGGATGCGAGGCCCCCGTCAGAAAGGTGAAATTCGAGGTGACGCACAGTTCAGCATAGCTCATGCAAACGCCCCCTGCACAAACCAGCCCGGATTTTGCGGCGTGTAAAACAGCCAAAGGCGGCGGCCCTCGCGGGTGTCCACCTTCCAGTAATCGCGCAGACCAGAGCGCCACGCGTCATCCTCCAACCACCATTCCGGCGTGATGCGTTCCGGTCCCGTGGCGCGCGCAAGCGTGAAGGCCATGCGCCGCCAGCGAAACTGCTTTGGCGGCTGCGGCCCCGTCCCTGTGATCGGTTCGGGCGCAAATAGACGCAGTGGGCGCGGGCGCGGGGAGGACCAACCGCTTTCGGGGGTGGAATAGGCCGCGGGCGCGATCAGAAAGCTGCGCTCGGGGATATGGCTGTCGGCGGGCAGAAACCGCTGGATATTCTCCAGCCCGATCCGCGTGCCGATACGGGTGATCAGATCGTTCAGCCGGTCGGGGCTGGCTGGCGTGGCCATAGCGCCGGTTTGTTGCACCGGCAGGCGCTCGACCACCGTCGCCTCAAGCCGCATCCGGTCAATCCCGAAGCCTGCATCCACCTCGCCCAAGCCGCGCGCAAACAGCGGCAAAATCCGCGCCGGATCGCGCATCGCAGCGGCCAGTCGCAACGTAACCTGCTGGCTGCCCTGATCGACGCGGCGCAGCGTCAGCGTCAGTTCACGCGCCCCCGTTTCGTAAGCTTTGAGCTTGTCACAAAGCGGGTCTAGCAGCCGGGCCGTGGCCGCCATCACATCTTCAAACAGGCCGATGGGGTCTGGAAAACTTAGCGCGATGCCGTAATGGGGCGGCTCGACCTCGGGAGAGATCGCCTCGCCAACCTGACCCAACGCCTGATCCAGCCGCAACAGCAGTTCCGGCCCAAACCGACGGGCCAAAGGCGCGCGGGCCGCAGCGGACAGATCACCGATGCTGCGCAGACCAAGCCGCTGCAAGGCGGTTACCGTGCCCGCATCCAGCCGTAGTGCCGCCACGGGCAAGGCGTTCAGGTCCGTGCCGTGTTCATCGAAATGCGCAAACGCCCAAGCCGCGCCGCGCGTGGCCCCCATCCCAAGCCGCAGCGTCAGCCCCGCCCGCGCCATTCGCGCGCGCATATCCCGCAGCATCGTTCCCGCACCGCCAAACAGATGCGCGGCCCCGGTGACATCCAGCACCAACCCGTCCGCGCCTTCATATCCCACCCAAGGGCAATAGCGCGTGGCCCAGCGCCGCAGCGCGCCCAGAAAGCGCTGATCCAGATCGGGGCGCGCGGGCTGGCTGATCAGATCGGGGCAAAACGCGCGGGCATCGGCACAGCTCATGGCGCGATGCAGGCCCAGCCGCTCGGCCGCCATGTTCAGACAATAGATTCGGTCGGTGTTTTGCTGCTTCAACGTCAGCGCAAAGGGGCCCTCAATCGGGCGTGCGCGTAAAACCCGGTCGCTCGCCAGCCGGGGAAACCACATGCACACGACGCGTTTCGCGCTCCCATCGAACATTCCAGGCCCCAATCGTTCCTGCTTTGTTCTTAATAATTTCCCAGCGCATCAGAGTCGAGTCATCCCTTGCAGGATCAAAGACCGGCGCGGCATGCCACCGGGTCTCGGCCGCGTTCGACCCCATGCCTTCGGGAATCAGACACAGCCCCGTCGTGCCCCCCGCTTTGGCCGCCAGTTGCAGCCGCCGCCCCTCGCGCAGATCAAGCGTGCGGGTGGTTTCGATCACCACAAAAGGCAGCGCGCCATCCTTGAGCGCCTCTTCGGCAATCGCGAGACTGTCGGTCTGGTTTTGCGTGCGCGCCAGCAAAAGCTGTGCGGGATCAAGGAAGGTTTCAAACCCGATGGGGTTCAACTGCGCGCCCTGCCACGCCTGCCCGATCCACAGCACAGCCCCCTTCGCCCCCGCAATGGCCGCAAACGCGACGCTGGCGGGGCCGTAAACCTCATGCACCCGCCCGCAGCGCAAAGGAAACTGGGAAAGACGATCAGCTTGCATAACACCGAAACTACGGCGATCGCACGTCATTGCCAATGGGGCGGTTCATGGCCTCCAGTGCTCGTGAGTGCTGCAAAGGTGAATGAATGACCGCTAAGGTTAGAGTGTATCGAGAGGCTATGAAAGTCGGGTAAGGGCCAGGTTCGGCTCGTATCACGCGCGGACAATCAATATCCGCCGACACGATCACTTCTTCTCGCGTGCCGCTTTTTCTTCTTTGGTTAGTTTGTTGTTCCATGAATTGTTACTCAAACCCAATTCGCTTGGAAGGGGTTTGGTTTTCCCGACGCTGACCGTGCCGCCTTTGTTCAGGAATTCCTGAATAAGCGCATCATCCGTGGTTTCTTTGGGGACATGTTTCATGAGCATATAATATCAGATCGGTCGCACGCGTGTCACGCATCATTTGGCGCTGATCGCTCGGGTTGATCATGATGAGGCAGAACCAGTCGACTTGCATCAGCAGCATCGCATTGGGTGCGCTAAAGGGATGGATGCATGAAATTGCGGGATCATCGCCAGAGGGGATTGCGACATGATGATCTATGGGTGAACACCTGCGCCGTTCAACAAGAGGTGTGGAACGTCACGGACCTTTGACTCTTTGGATTACCGTTACCTCAGTAAATGAGTAAATCTCATCATTCAATTCTGACTCAAACGTCGAGCATTTCTGACCTAGTACGTATTTTGGCCTTTCGTCGAAGTTGGGTTGAATACATCGAAAGAGCCGAGTTGGACAAACTCTGCCATTGGCATCAACGGTGCTGAGGCACAGCTTGCGCCAGTAAAATCTCCAAATGCTGTCCCCAGCTTGTCCTTTGATAATCGCCACCACGTTTCACACATTTCAGGCATCCTAAAAACGAAAGGAAGCAAGGATGTCAAAAGCACAAAATATGAGCCAGAAGGCCGCCGCCCGCATTCAGTCCGCAGGCGCGGCCAAGACGGGGGGGCAAACGGCCAAGGGAAGTTTCGCCGCGCGTGCGCAAAGTGCCGCTGCAAAAAGCGCTAACCGGTCCAGTAGCAAGAAGTGAAGGGTTCGGGATGGTGGTCAATCCACCATCCCGTTATCGAGGTGCAAGATGTACTACACAAAAGACAAAGCGTTGAACAAGTTGATTTCAGGCGAAGTAAATTCTGGAGCGCATTTCGTCCGAGGAAAGAAACATGCAAAGCTGTTCTTCGCAGGTGGCGGCCTACTTGTATTTTCGCGTACGCCGAGTGACCGCAGGGCAATTCGGAATGTGAAGGCAGACCTGGCCAGATTGCATCGACAGCAGGCTCAAGCATAATGCGCCACGATATTACACCTATCCCTCAACCGTCAGAAATCGTCGCATTCCTGATCCGTGCGATGTCTCATGTAGACGACGCCAATGAGGCAGGCCTTAAGAAGGAGCTGCAACGCCTTCGTAAAGGCAAACCGTTGTCTCCCGACGCAGCAAATGACCTTCTGAGAAAGCACCTGCGCGATTTTCATGATGCAAATGGCAATGAATATTGGGCGGCAACCGATTTCTTGCCAATGCTTGAGGAATACACACAATTGTGCCTTCGTCTTGATTGTGCCGCTTTGCCCTTCCAGGTCGTGCGCGGAGTTTTCGATAGGGTAGTATTCGGCGTCTTCCAAGACATCTTCCGCAATCCCGCGTGAAAGACCAGGGGGCAACACGGCTTGCACTAGAAATCGAGACCAAGCCCGGTTTGCGCCGTGGAGTGGAGAACTGGGAAGCTTCGATCAAGCGGTGGTCGAAAGGCGAACACGACATTCAGATCAACACTATACTGGCGCTGTTGAAGAACTGGGATCGGAAATTCGCGCGAGCTCTATTGGGAGCGAGGCTATACCAACGCTACTGCGACTTGAGTTTGGTCGATTGCCAGAAGCATGTTCTAGACTACGAAATACCCTTCAATCTCGATGTAATTCAGTCAGCGATTGGAAAGCTAATGCAGTTGCCAGATCTTCGGCGCAGCTGCGAGCTGACAGATGCACAACAGAGCGCTGTCAATGAAATTGCGCGGCTTACGGACCCACGCCGAGAAAAGATGCATGGCGATGCTGCCACTGCCGAAACTCTTTTCGAAAGTTTGGAGAGCTCTTTGCGCGGGCAACCTCGTTTGGCAGGTCTGGGCTTCTACCGGGGGCATTATTTTGCGCAAATGGGCGAGCTCGAAAGCGCACTTAAGGCTTTTGATAATGCAGCCGATTGGTTCCAGTTTCGCAGTGCAGTTCAGCTCAAGAGGTGCCTTCATTATGTTCTTAACATTTCGCAGATGCTTGGGAAGCAACGGATCTATGGGAAGTGGAAAGGGTTTTGTGAAGGCCTAGGTCTGAGACTCGACATCCCAGATGCAAATCTCGCGGTCGCGAGGGATTTTCCCAATTTGTTTCCCGAAGCGGATCCTGTTTTCAAGTCGCATCCAGTCGAAAACTATGTCCTCGATCTTTCAAAATGGGAAAACCGCCTTGTCGACCTTCGCAACCCGAACCGAACTATCAAAGGATACGGCCCGACCCCGTCTCCTCAGCTCGCAATTTTTGCGCATCTCGGACAGCTCGACAAAGTTAAGCAACTGTTAGCGGCTGGAGCTGATCCAAATATCCTGGATCAAAGTGGCGGCTCGGCGCTTTTGAACGCGCTTCAGGGTGGTCATGACACGTGCTTTTGGGCCTTGATGCCAATGACGCGCAGAGAGCTGATCAACAGCAGAACAAAGGGCGGTAAATCCCTGCTCTTTGAAGCGATTGCCAACGGGCGGGCGGACATTCTTCAAGCCCTTCTGGACCAAGGTGCAGATGTTGAAATGAAGGGGCCGAAGCAACAAACGGCTCTGTTCGAAGTGGTCGGACACTTTGCAGACCCAAACGCTTTTGTCCAAGCGGCGATGCAGAACGGAATGGCTGGCGCCGACATCCCTGCGGCCTTGCGTAAGACAAGCTCACCGTTCGTAGATGAGGAAGTCAAGGCGCAATCAACTTCTCAATACACCCCTGAGGAATTGGCCATTCTGCCAGAGATCGCAAAGCAATTTGTCAGAGGAGACAGCTCAGCAATCCGTGAAATCATCCGACTTCTTCTGGATGCTGGCGCCGATGTAAATGCACCGATCGGAGAGGGGAAGTTGACGCCATTCTTGTATGCTGCCGAAGTGGGAAACCCTTGGCTCTTAAAATCGCTCATCGATCATGGTGCTGAAATTCGTTCGCGCGATGCGCGCGGCGGAACCGCCTTGTCACGCCTTCACTTCTTTGGCCATTCGCGACTGGTGTCAGAATTTCTTAGCTGGTTACCACCGTCAGATCGGATTTGGCTGAGAGAGACAGCGATGTTCGACTGATCATCCCCGCGGTCTGAATAGTCAGCGGATCGGTCTGACCGCAAGAACACTTATTGGATCTCGCTCCTTGCCCAACCATAGCTGCTTCGCAAACGGTCCTTTGCGCAACGTGGACCTATGGGCCATTTAGGTAGTTGCAAAATCCTGTTGCATAGTAGCTTTGTAGCGTAAGCGGTGCGCCGCTCCCACACT
>NZ_AUNB01000009.1 GCF_000714545.1 Thioclava indica | reverse complement strand
GCGTCACCCAGATTCAACCATAGCTCGGAAGTCAGATGAGTGGGTCTACTATTTGTAGCGAGACCGCTCTTCTCAAGCCTTGCGCCAGCGCTGGCCTTCATCTCTGCGCGCAGCTTAGCAAAGCGCGAAGCCATCGCGCCGGCTGAGACGCCGGTAACGGCGACAGCTCCGTTCGCAAGGTTTCGCATGGCGTAGTAATCGAAGATATCAAACGTCGACACGGTCGGGTCCACCGAGCTGAATGGCGCCAGCGGTTTCCCCTTGAACGCGCCATTCACGTAGCTGCCCGACATCGTATTCGACAGTGCAGTCGCCCAATTCTGCGTTTCCTGCCACTTAACCGGGTCTTCGGCTTGAAGGGCTTTGCCTTGTGCTGTCGTCTCGCTACCCTGTTCCGCCCAGATCGACGATAGCAAGAAACCCGCCATCAGCGCGTTGCCTTCCGCCTCGCGCGTGTAGGTTTGGCGGTAATTCGTTAGATCCTCCCGGACCCCGCTAAAGGCGGTCAGCGCCGCAGGTGAGCCGCCCGAGGCGGCAACACCGAACTGATAAAGATCCAGTGTCGAGCGTCCGTCAAATCCTTCATTGAAATTCGCCATGTTGATGGTCGAATTCAGATACTCGGCGCTGTCTCGGTCGAGCAGGGCAAACAGGTGCTGGCCGTCTTTGACCAGATCGGCGGGGGCATGCGCGTCGATATAGCGCGAGACCTCCGGGTTTTCCGCAATACGGCCCGAGAAATCATCCGAGACCCGGCGCAAGAGTTCGGCGGCAAGGAGGTCGCGGGCCTTGGTTTGCGTGACATCCAACTTTTCGGCGAGCGCCGCCGGTTTAAATGGCTGATATCCTCCCGACGCGGCGCTTGCCTGCGCGGGCGCAAGCGCAAGCGCCAAAAGCGCCGCTGTGAGCAGGACCAGCAGGCCCGCTAAGAGGGAGTGACGCCGTAAACTCATGAAAGCTTTTCAGGGAGGTCAAACCAAAGTTCATACCAATCGGGGACAATGGAAGACTTCTGCCATGCGTCAATAATCAGTTCAACTACCCGTTCATTGCTCGCGTCTAATCGCGAAATTTTTGTACATTTAGCATCAGCGATATTTCCAACGCAGAGTTTTCCACCCTTATTTAACAAAGCCAAGCTGCTGGTGACCTCTACCGCCCGAACCTCCGACGTTTCCTCGTCGATACCCCCTCTCGGGATCATGCTGCGCATGACCCTGCCGGGCAGTGGATGTGTATCTTGCGCCAGATGCGGCGCTTTGAGCCGCCGTGCTTGCGGGCGTTCCACGCGCCTTCACCCTCAGCCTTGATGCCGGTGCTGTCCGCTGCCCGGCAGGGGATTGCAGGGCAATGCCCGAGACGGGATGAGGAGGTTCAGTGGAGCGGTGCCACCGAGATAGGGCAGACGCACATCCAGAGTTCTCTGGCGCCGACACAGGGTGCTGAAATCTGGTGCGGCCCAGTTCGGGCCAGCCAGCCGCAGGAGACTTTCCACGAAACCTGTGGTCTGCCGGGTCGTCATTGTCGCTCGGACCAATGGCGCTTTCAATGACGACCATCCCGAAAAGGACTGTCATCGTCAGGCAAGTCTGGATGGCCGCGTCACTGAAATGCTGCTGTCGAGCATGCTTACCGTTTGGCGGCGCCATCCAGATCATCCCGGGATCAAACCAGCCTTACGGCGGTTGCAGGCAATCGCCTACCGGCCAACGGTTCGAAAGCGATCCGCGTTGCTTCAGCGCGATGTTGTACGAGGGCCAGTTCGTGGTCTTAGACTTCGTTGGGGTCCAGCGGCTCATCCCTTCCAGCTGTCACGCTGGATTCACGGGATGAATCCCTTCACCTGATTTGCGCAACGAAGCCGCCTTGCGCAGTATCTCGTTAGTTTGGCGCAGCTCGCGAACCTCACGTTCAAACGCTTTGATCCGATCCCGTTCCCCGGTCGTCACGCCGTCGCGCATGCCACTGTCTTTTTCAGCCTGTTTGCCCCATCCGCTCAAGGTCAGGAGAATACAGCCGATCTTTCGTTCTCATCGCTGCAAGCAGCGACTGCCGGGCAGCGCGATGCAATGGCCGCAATCGCGCCCGCCTGCGTTTCGCAGGAACCTTGATGCTCAAAGATCATCCGGACCGCGCGCGCGGACTTCAGGTGAGGCGCGATTTGCCATTTTGCTTTTTGTCATAACCGCCACCCTTAGTTAAGTTGATGGTCTCCGGTAAAACCGGGGCGATTCAGCGATCGTGCTTTACTCAGCACCCGCAGAGTATTGCTCAACAAGACAATCGATCTGGTCAACGAAGGGCGCGGGCTGTTGAAGATCTTCGGCCTTCGTCTGCCCAAGACAGTGCAGCATGGCAGCTTTGGCGGCCTCGGTCGTCCGATGATTAAAGTGGATGAGGTTCTGGCGCATGCTTTGATCCCGCTGCTCGATGCGCGTCTGGGTCTTGTATCAGCACTTTCTGGAACTGGATCGCCGGGTCAAACGCGCCGCCTCCCGGGATGAGACATGCCTGCGGATGATGACCGTTCCCGGTGTCGGACCTATTGCGGCGCTGACCTTCAAGGTTGCCGTTGACAATCCTGGCCGGATTTCAAAAGCCGGAGACCGGGTGTCCGATCAAAACATTACGCGGCCGCGAACGCCCTGCTGATGCGCACGATGGCCCGCTCTCAGATCAAATCCTGGGGCATGCGACTGATGAAAACCAAAGGGCGCCGCCGCGCCGTTGTCGTCGTGGCCGGACAATTGGCTGCTCTGCTGCACCGTATGTGGGCAGATGGCACCGGGAGGCGCGTCCTAAAGCAAGGCTCTCCACTGCCAATCCGACATATGCGTGCAGCGATGCCACCACGGCATCACCCAGACTGCGAAGAGAAGCGTGACCCGGATGAGTGACAATGTCCCAGAAGAAAGAAGGAAAACGAGCTTGACCCAAACGTGCAATCAGAAAAACGGACATTCGCAGAGTGCAGGATACGCCGCAATGCAGCCCGCCATTACGGACATTGAGCGGTGAGCGCAGCGTGTTCGTAGGCAGGATAGCTGGCTTTGACGTTTAACGAGCCTGCAGCCTAAGTGACTATGATATTTCGCAAGATCTTGGAATGATGTCGCCGGACCGGTAAGGCTTGATTTTCCGCCCACGCTTCTGGAATCGCAAATGACACGGAGTCCTACGTTCGGTATTTTCCTCGCCCTTTTCGGGGCGCTGGCGATTACGCCGGACACATTGCTCATGCGTTGGTCCGAGATGAATGGCTCCCAGATGGTCGCGTGGCGCGGGCTCTTGATGGGCACGGCAATGCTGCTGGCTTGGCTGATCTTCCGGTGGCGTCACCTTCAAGGCGATCTGCGTTCAATCGCCTGCGGGGCGGGGCTTCTGGTCGTGCTTTGCCAAACCTGCAACGCCTCGCTCTTTGCTATCGGCATCGCGGTGGCGCCGGTCTCGGTCGTGCTATTCAGCGTTGCTACCGTGCCGATCTTTGCCGCGTTGCTGTCGCGGATGATTCTGGGAGAGACCGCGCATTGGACAACGTGGGTTGCGACAGCGTCCGTGCTGGCTGGCATCGGCGTCGCTGTTTTCGGGACAGCTCCCGCGCAGACCACCGGCAGCCCGCTGCTTGGCGCTGCAATAGGGCTGGGCGTTGCGATGTTCCTCGCGCTCAGTTTCGTTATCATCCGAGCCAATGCGCAATTGCCGATCCTACTAGCCGTAGGGGTCGGGGCAACGCTGGCGGGCCTTGCAGGTCTTGCCTGGACGGGACCAGGCGCGATGATGGCAGGTCACGTCTGGGCGATTGCGCTTGCGGGCGCTCTTGTGCTGCCAGTGTCGTTCTTCTCGCTATCGCTTGCATCGCGCTACACGCACCCGTCGAACGTCAGTCTGCTGATGCTTCTCGAAACCGTCCTCGGCCCCATCTGGATTTGGGCCGGAACCGACGTGGCACCGACCCCCTCCATGCTGGGAGGCGGCGCGATCGTAGTTGTCAGTCTCGCGCTCTATCTTTGGCATACTGGGAAGCGCCAAGTCCGAGCGCGTCAATTGGTGCCAACGCCTGACACAACAGGAAAGAGCTAAGTCCCAGCGTCTTTTTCAATGCAGCAGCGGTCAGCTTTGCGGGGGTGACCTCAAAGCAGACATGCGGCCATCCGGCGTTGGGATTATTACTTTCCTGCGCTTTGCTGGCGTTTGTGCTCGACCCCGCGAATGACTGGTATCCGCCCTGTCTGCCGGACTGTCGCAAGCGATCCGGAGCGCCGTTCGTCCCAACGAACGTGGCGCAGGGCAGCCTCCCTAAATCTATCTTTTCATGCGTTCTGCCATAGCGTGACCGAGGGTAGTCGCACGCTTGAAGTCGTTTGCGTGCTCAAGCTGCCTTGGAAAAGCCTTCAGGACGGAAACGAACCTTGGCGTCAGGGCCGCGTGGGTCCAGATCGTAAAGCGATGGTCGCGCGACCAGATAGGCGCGCCAACTTCGCTCGGGGTATGTGCTGATCCGAATGCCATGCTGAGCATGCAGTTTCGGGGCGAGTTCAGCGATGCGCATTCCGGAACCATTCTTGCTGTGCGTCGCAATCATGGCACGGATCTGCAGATCAAGCGCCGTGGCAATCGCAGCAGGTTTTGGCACAAGACGCACAGGCCGCGCGGTGCCGATTTCCACAAACTCACTGCAACTGGCTCGGAAGGCGCTCGGGGCTTTTGCTTCGCCAATTCCGATGACCTTTGCCCCATGTTCGCGCAATCTGGTGGCAAGGTGGGTAAAATCACCGTCGGAACTCGCGATGATAAAACAGCGCGTATGCTTGGATAGGAGCAATTCCATCGCGTCCAGTGCCAGCAAAATATCTGAGGCGTTCTTACCCGTTCCCGCATGCAGCATTCGGTAGCCAAGAGCGCCATGCCAGTCAGAGGGACGCTGTGCATCTGCATAGACCCGAACTACGGCAGGCTCTCCAAGTTTGGCTGCGACGGAAAGAATTTGTTCAGCGTGCTTGCCGCTAATGTTATCTCCATCAACAAGCACGGACACTGACTGCGTCATCAAAATCTCCAAACGAATTGTTTATTGGGATGTTGTCGAAGAAATGCGCCCAAAATTTGGCATCTTCAGAGAAACGCGCGGCATGGAAATCACTTTTGCTGCATGACCGTATCGCAAACGGCCCAGACCGGTCATGCAGTCAATGACCCAATGCTGCGTTGCAGGCCGTCGAATCGGTTGTTCGTGCATCGTGCAGCATTTTCTTAGGTCAGATGGCCGGAGGCGTCGGGATCGCAGCCCTGTTCTGGCCGGCTTGAAGTATCTCGTTAGTGTTGCAACATGTCGGTGCGCTCCCGATCCTTGACGGCGCGCTGAGCTTAATCGGTTTCGGGCGCGGCGGTGCCGCAGGAGGTGCCGAGATCGGCGCTGGTCGCGCTCGGTTGGGCTTGCGATCGCCGCCGTCATGTTCCCGTTGGCAAACCGGTTCTGGCATGCCAACGAGAGGCTCAAGATAAGGGTCGCCAATCGGTAGCGGGATGGCGCAAGCCCCCCACCGGGGGGGCGCCTTTGGCACGTGCAGGCGACAACACCTGAGGGGGAGGGCGGACACAAACGCATGATCCTGCCTCTTGCAGGAATTGCCCCCCGGAAGGCCATCGCCGGGAGGTATCGCACATGAAAACCTCCCGATCGTGTGTGTCAGCGAATGGTGATTGGAACGCGGTGCACCACCGTATTTCCGACGCGCATCACATAGACCAGATCGTAGTCGCCAGCCGTTTCGGGCAAAGCGAGCATCGCCGGATTACCGTTGCGCGTGTAGACATATGTCAGTCGCTTGTTTTTGCCGCGCTCCATGACGGCAATACGGTCACTGGGATAGTCCGGACCGTCCCAGTCGACCGGCACGGTTGCTCCGATGGACAGCTCGTCGGGAACGGACAGGCTGATCTTGACCGCAGTCACTGTGATCGGCACCCGGGCAAGAATGGATCTGTCCTGCCCCACAATATAGACCAGATCGTACTCTCCCGGCTTGGCGGGCAGATCGACTTCCACCGGGGTGCCGTCGCGGGTGTAGGCATAGTCCATTTGCTTGTCTTCGCCGCGCGGCACGATAGCGACACGGTCATTGCGGTTGTTCGGCCCGCTCCAGTCGACATCCACCGTCGCACCAGCAGCCAAATCCGCCGGTGCGGTGATGCTCGCCGTCACCGCAGTCACTGTGATCGGCACCCGGGCAAGAATGGATCTGTCCTGCCCCACAATATAGACCAGATCGTACTCTCCCGGCTTGGCGGGCAGATCGACTTCCACCGGGGTGCCGTCGCGGGTGTAGGCATAGTCCATTTGCTTGTCTTCGCCGCGCGGCACGACAGCGACACGGTCATTGCGGTTGTTCGGCCCGCTCCAGTCGATATCCACCGTCGCACCGGCTGTAAGATCCGCAGGCGCTATAACGCCGGCGGTGACAGCGGTCACGGTCAGCGGGGTTCGCGCGACAATGGTGGGACCGTTCTTCATCACGTAGCGCAGTTCGTAGGTGCCTGGCTCTGCGGGCAGGGTCACCTGCGCCGGGCTGCCGTGGCGGGTCTGGGTATAGAACTCGTAGCCCTTGTCCTTTGGGATAGAGACGGCCACGTAGTCGCCCTCGTAATCCGGACCTGTCCAAGGCACCTCGACAATGGATCCGGCGGCCGCGATCTCAGGGGCCGTTACGCTGGCCGTGACGGGGGTCACCTCGATCGGCGCACGGGCCAGAACCTTGCTGCCATCTTTTAGAACATAGCGGATCTCGTAGATGCCGGGCTGCGGCGGCATTTGCAGGTCCAGCAGCGGGCCTTCGCGGGTATAGGTATGGAAAAGATAGCCGTTGCCCGTTTTGGAGATGGAAATATAATCGCCTTCAGCGTTCGGCCCGGTCCAGCGAACTGGCAACATGTCGCCGGCAATGGCCGTGCCCGGTGCGTCGATTGTCGCTCCCGGACGGAACTCGGGCAGCTCCAGCACCACTTGCTTGTTCACCTCACCGACGCCGAACACAGCCTCCTCAGTGGCTTCGTCGACCAACCGCAGAACCGACACGCGGTACTCGCCGCGCGGCAGGTCTCTGCTCAGGCTTCCAACGGCCTCCCCCTCGAGCAATGTGCTGTCGCCCTCGAACAGGGACCATATCAGACCGTCGGCAATCCGCGGGCCGTTCTTGCCATCGGTGGCAAGAAACGAGACGGTGACAGGGTCTGGTTCGAGCACAGGCTCTGCCACGATCGCCAGCGCCGCGCCAAGCTCGGCGGCATTGGAGGCCGAGCGAAAGCTGCCGCCGGTCTCTTCAGCGAGACATTTCATCTGTTTGAGTGCTTCGGGATCCGTAGTGTCGAACCCGATGACATGGGCGGTGAAATCGACGCCGGTTTCCTCCAGAACCCGTGCAGCAGCGCAGGGATCGGGGTTGCAGGTTTCGATTCCGTCCGAGACGAGAATCACGGTCGCCTTTTCCTCGGTGTAGCGCAGCGCCTCGGCGGCCTGACGAACCGCATCGGTCATCGGTGTCTTGCCCTTGGGCTTGATCCCGTTCACGGCCGCGATAATGGCGTCGTGAGTGCCCGCAGCCGGTGCAACCAGTGTTTCGATATCGCTGCAGTCCCCCTTGCGGCGATGGCCATACACGGTGAGGCCGAGGGCTTGCGTCTCGGGCAGGCTGTCCAGCAGCTCGCCGACGACCTCCTGTGCGATGGTGATCTTGGCTTTGCCGTCGATCTGCCCCCACATCGACCCCGACCCGTCAAGAACCAGGATCGCGCGGGGCGCCTCCTGCGCGGGAGCCGCCGTTGCCATTGCGGCAGCAATGCAGAAGAAAAATGTTCTAAGCTTTCGCATAATCCGTCTCTTTCGGCGTATCTCAGGTGAAGGGGATGGGCTTGGTATTTGAAATATGTGTATTCTCTTTCAAGCGCTAAGTCTATTTTAACTGTCGCCGGAGACACTGTCGCTCACATGCGCAAGGAGTGTTTTTCCGCGCCGACAATGCACGACAACGTTGCGCTGCGCGACAGTGCCAGTGCGCTGCTGGAACTGAGTATGAGCCACCGTCTGGACGTGCCCGCGAGATGCCGGCGCAGTCCTTGCACGCGTTGACGGTCCAGACCTGCGCCATAAAATCGTGCATCCAAGCCAAGCTTTGACGTTTCACGTGCTCCTCCTGCGATCGCTCGGACATGTTAAGGAACGACGGTGGTGGTTTAGCCATCTTTATCGGCCCGGCGGCGCGGGAGGGAATGAAGGCTGTTCGGATCCCGACCCGCAGCAAGCGTCCGCTGCTGGCGGCGTGGCTCTAAAGCCCTATTGAGGCCTTCGACACGGAGACCGTCAAGTTGCCCGATTTCGTCCGGATTGGCATATCTAAGGCAAAGACTATCCTGAATTTTGTGCCTGACGCGTTTTCTTCCGCGATCGGGAAGCGGTCTTTGAACATGATGGCGGGCTGACTTCTGAGCGCATGCCATTCGCGCACCGAACGCTTCCATTCGGTGGATGTCGCATTGAGCGCCAGATAGATCAATTTCTCTGCTGCCTCTTCGATTGGGAAGTCACCGCGGGTTCGGATGGCGCGCCAATGGCTCACTCTCGCGGGTCGTCATGCCTCGGGCATGCATGCTGATGATCTTGCGATCGAACTCGGGAAAGCGGCGCTGATACTTGGCGATCAGCATCGGATCGAAGGTGGCGTTCCGGTCGCGGAGGATGTTCAGAACGACCTTGCCGCTGTCGGTGGTCACGGTCGTCTGGTTGCTGCCGTTGCGTCGGTTGGGGGGCTGGTTGCGGCCCTCAGGCGACTGCACGATGCGCTCTTCGTCGAGTTGGATATCCATCTGCGTGCTCAACGCGCGTTCGGCCAGCGCCTTTGTCAGCTTGCACAGAATGCCGTCCTGGCCAAATAAATCACCAGCCGCGCGGCCTTCGATTAATCGTTCCAAGACATCTTTATCGATGCTCATATGTTGGTCTCCTCTTCGAGCAGTTACCACGCCAGCGCACAAAATTCAGGATAGTTCCTGATCTGACCAAGCTGGCAGACGCAAAAGCCTTCTCCACGTGGCTATCCCCGTTGTTCGAATCCTCAAATCTGTCCCATTGGGGCTGACGTCAGACACGTTCAATTCGAGCAAAATCACACACATTCACGAAACGAGAACGATAGGGTGCGGGATGGCAAGTATTTTAGCGTCGGAACGGAGCGTTCACGCCATCAACAAAGTCGTAAGCGCCGAAAAAGTAACGTTTTTTGTGATCGGAAAAGTTGGATCGTTTGGACAGAAGACGGCCCGGAAGCGGTGAACCTTGAAGCCAATTGTCCCCCCAAACTTTCCACTGCCTTGTCAGAGCATCATGTGGCAGAGCCAGAAGCATTGCCAAAACGATCACAGCCATGCGAGAAATGTTGCAATTGATCATTAGGGGATTGTCATGCGTAGGTTTGGATTTGCGGCACTTGTCGCGGCGGTTTTGATAGCGAGCCCCGCGTTTTCGCAGGACACAGCAATTCCGGCCCGACGCGCGGTGCTGACCCAAGACATGGATATGCCGGGTGGCGATATCCAGTCGATCTTTGACACCACAATCGAGGCCTGCCAGCGCGCCTGCCTAAGCAATGGCGCGTGCAAGGCGTTCACCTTCAACGCGCGGGCTGGGTCGTGTTTTCCAAAGTCTACGGTTGGCTCAATCGTAAGCTATAGGGGGGCGTATTCGGCAGTCGTGGTGAACCAGACAGCGAGCGCGCTTGGCTTGGCCGCGACGCGGAAATCCGATCTTTCGTTTCTGACATCCGGCGACCTTTCTGCAGCGTTTGAGCAACCCTCAAGCATGTCACTGGCGCATATCGCGGGCAACTGGAGTGTGGCGGATCTGGTGGCAGCGGCGCGCAATGCCGAGACGTCAAAAAACTACGAAAGTGCCAGTAATTTCATCGGTGCTGCCGTCAATCAGACGGATGCTGCCGATCAATGGGTGGACTACGCGCGCTTGCGTCTGGCGGGGCATAATAGCCGCCATAGCTCTGTGCAAAATCATTTGGCGCAGGCGTTGGCGGCGTCGATCAACGGGTATCTTCGCGCCGAAACCGCGCCGGCTCGCGTATCTGCCCTAGTGATGATGGCCGATGTTTTACAGCAATCGGGCCGCGGGAAAACCTCGATTCCCGCGCTACGGCTGGCGCAGCAAATCCAGTCGCGCGACGACACCGCAGCGGCGCTGGACAAGGCGATTGCGAAATTCGGGTTTCACATCGCGGATCAGAGGGTCGAAAGCGAAAGCGCCAATCCACGCATATGCGCCACGTTTTCCGACCCTCTCGCAAAGGCTGGGGTCGATTATGCGACCTTCGTGCAATTGCCCCAGCCCGGTCTTTCGGTTTCCGCGCAGGATAATCAGATCTGCGTGGGTGGCCTGCAACACGGCAGCCGCTATGCGATCACCTTTCGCGCGGGCCTGCCTGCGGCCTCTGGTGAAGCACTCGTGAAACCGGCGACGCTGACGCTGTATGTGCGTGACCGCAGCCCCTCGGTCAGCTTCCCGGGGCGCGCCTATGTTTTGCCGCGCGCCAGTGTCGCCGCAATTCCGGTGACGACGGTGAACGCAAAGGCGCTTGATCTGACACTTATGCAGGTCAGCGACCGCAATATTCTGCGCGCCATACAAAGCGACTATTTCGGGCAGCCGCTGTCGCGCTATCAGGAATATAACTTCTCCACCGATGTCGCCGAGACGGTCTGGACGGGCAAAGCCGATGTCGGGATGGAGGTCAACAAGGACATGACCACGCGCCTGCCGCTGGACACCGTGCTGAGCGGGCTGCCGACCGGTATTTATGTTCTGAAAGCCGCCGTTCCGGGGGCGGACCCTTATGAAACGCCCGCCGCCTCGCAGTGGTTCGTGATCTCTGACCTCGGGCTGTCAACCTATAGCGGCGTTGACGGCCTGCATGTAAGCGTGCGCAGCTTGGGCACGACGGTGGCAAAGGCAGGTCTAAAGGTGACGCTGCTTGCCTCGGCCAACCGGATACTGGGAACGGCGGTGACGGATGCGAATGGCAACGCGGATTTTGCCGCAGGTCTGACGCGGGGCACCGAGGGCGCAGCGCCTGCGCTGGTGATGGCGCAGGATGGCAGCACCGATCTGGGGTTCATCTCGCTAAGCGATCCCGAGTTTGACCTGTCAGATCGCGGTGTGACCGGAAACGAGGCAAGCCCGCCGATCGACGTATTCCTGACCACCGACCGCGGGGCCTATCGCGCGGGCGAAACAGTGCATGCCACGGCGCTGACGCGCGATGCCGAGACCACAGCAATCGCAGGCTTGCCACTGACCGCCAAGCTGACCCGCCCCGACGGCGTGGAATACACGCGCGTGGTCGCAGATGACGCTGGCAGCGGCGGGCATGTGTTTGCCCTGCCAATCGCGGGATCCGCGCCGCGTGGGCCGTGGCGTCTTGACGTTTATGCTGATGTAAAGGCGGCCCCGCTTGCCTCGCAAACCTTCCTTGTTGAAGATTTCCTGCCCGAGCGGATTGATTTCACCTTGGCCCTGCCAGAGACCCCGATCCACTTGGGCAATGCCCCCAATCTGACCATTGCGGCCAAATATCTGTTCGGGGCGGTCGGGGCGGATCTTTCGGTGGAAGGAAGCGTAAAACTCAGCGCGGTGGATCGTCTTGACGGTTTTCCCGGCTATCGTTTCGGGAAATATGACGCACCGTTTTCTCCCGTTGTGCAGCCCTTGCCCGATGGACAAAAGACGGATGCAAGCGGCAACGTAACGCTGCGGGCCGCCTTGCCAGAGGTGAGCGACCCGTCGCGCCCGCTGCAAATGACGGCAACGGTGCGTGTCGCCGAAGGCTCGGGCCGCCCGGTTGAGCGGGATCTGACGCGCGCGCTGACGCCAAGCGCGCCGATCATCGGGATCAAGCCGCTGTTTAGCGACGTTGTGGGCGAAAACTCGGAGGCGAAGTTTGACCTGATCGCGGTGGGGCCGGACAACAAGATGGTCGCGATGAACGTGCATTGGGTGATAAACCGGGTTGAAACGCGCTATCAGTGGTTCCAGACCTCGGGCGACTGGAACTGGACGCCAATGACCACGCGCACCCGCGTCGCCGAGGGCGACGTCAGCCTTGATGCCACAGATCCGGTTGCGGTGTCGGCCCCTGTCACTTGGGGGCAATACGAGATCGTGGCAGAGCGCAGCGATGGTCCCTATGCGGCGGCCTCCACAGATTTCTACGCGGGTTGGTATGCGCCTGCAGATGCGTCGCTAACACCCGATACGCTGGTGATGTCGTTGGACAAAAAGGCTTATGCGCCGGGCGACACGGCGATGTTGCGGATCGCGCCGCGCGCTGCGGGCACGGCGCTGATTTCGGTGCTCTCGAACAAGGTGATCTCGCGCCAGGCGGTCGAGGTGAAGGCGGGCGAGAATTTGATACCGATCAAGGTTGGCACGGATTGGGGAGCGGGGGCCTATGTGACGGTTTCAGTTCTGCGCCCGATGGACGAAGCGGCAGGCAGGGTTCCGGCGCGTGCGCTAGGCCTGACCTATGCCAGCGTTGATCCGGGCGACAAGAAACTGTCGGCAAGCATCGTCACCGCCCCCGAGGCCGCGCCGCGCGGGCCGATGGATGTCGCGGTCAAGGTGGATGGCGCGAAAGCCGGAGAGACAGTTTATGCGACCATCGCCGCAGTGGATGTTGGTATTTTGAACCTCACGGCGTTCACCCCACCCGACCCGGACGGGCACTACTTTGGCCAACGGAAATTGGGCGTCGCAATTCGTGACGTCTATGGCCGACTGATCGACGGGCTGAATGGGAATATGGGGGCTGTGCGCTCTGGCGGCGATGCGGCGGCCAATATCGCGATGAAATCACCGCCGCCGACCGAAAAGCTGGTGGCGTTCTTTTCCGGCGTGGTGACGGTGGGCGAAGACGGTCTGGCGCATGCGCAGTTCTCGCTGCCCTCGTTTAACGGAACGGTTCGGGTGATGGCGGTGGTCTGGTCCAAAACCGGCGTCGGGCAGGCGAGCACGGATGTGTTGGTGCGCGATCCGGTGGTCGTAAATGCCAGCGTCCCGCGCTTTATGGCACCCGGCGATCAAAGCCGTCTGCTGCTGGAGATCATCCACGCCAAGGGCCCCGCCGGACACATGGGGCTGGCGGTGACCTCGGCAGGCTTGACGCTGGGCGCAGTGCCTGAGGGCTTTGATCTGGCGGAGGGCGGCAAGAAGACGCTCTCGATCCCGATCACGGCGCTCGACGCCGGGCTGCAAACGATTGATGTCGTGCTCAGCACGCCCGATGGCAAGCGCTTAAGCAAACAGCTTTCGCTGCCGGTGCAGAGGAACGATCCGGCGATTTCGCGCACGACACGCTTTGATCTGGCGGCAGGCCAAAGCTTTATCTTTGACGCCAACGTCTTTGACGGGCTGCAAAAAGGGACCGGCACGGCGAGTATCGCGGTGGGGCCGATTGCGCGCTTTGATGCCCCCGGTCTGCTTGAGGCGCTTGATCGCTATCCCTATGGCTGCACCGAGCAGCTCACGTCGAAAGCGATGCCGCTACTGTATTTGCAAGATGTGGCCAGCGCGATGGACCTTGGCACCCGCGGCGATCTGCACAACCGGGTGGCAGAGTCGATCACGGAAGTTCTTACCAACCAATCCGCGTCTGGCGCGTTCGGGCTGTGGGGACCGTCGTCGGGCGATCTCTGGCTGGATGCCTATGTCACGGATTTCCTGAGCCGGGCGCGTGCGCAGGGCTTTGCCGTGCCCGATCAGGCATTTCGCGCAGCCCTTGATAATCTGCGCAACCAGATCAACACCGCGCAGGACTTCGACACGGGCGGCGGGCCTTATGCCTATGCGCTGATGGTGCTTGCACGCGAAGGCGCGGCGGCGATCGGGGATCTGCGCTATTACGCGGATGTAAAGGCAGGCGCGTTTGATACGCCTATCGCCTCGGCTCAACTCGGGGCGGCGCTAGCGGCTTATGGCGATCAAACGCGGGCTGATGCGATGTTTCGTCAAGCGGCGCGGCAGATGGCGGCGCTTCCCACAAAGGATGGCGCACAGATCCTGCGCGCCGATTATGGCACGAACCGCCGTGATGCTGCAGCGGTGTTGGCGCTAGGAACCGAGGCGGGCAGCAAGGCGATCAACCAAACCCAGTTGACGGATCGGATCGCGCAGCAAAGCGGCGCTGATGCGGTTTCAACGCAAGAGGCAATGTGGATGCTGCTGGCCACGCATGCGCTGATCGACCGCGTGGGCGCGCAAGGCTTCACCATCAACGGCGCAGCGGTGACCGGGCCGATGGTGCGGATGGTGCAGGATCAGACGGCAGGCAATGCCGCGCTTGATATTCACAACGGGTCTGACAAATCGGCCGCGCTGACGGTGACAACCTACGGTGTCCCGATCGTGCCGGAACCGGCAGGTGGCACGGGCTATGCAATCAAGCGAAGCTATTTCACGATGGAGGGCGAACCGGCCAACATCGACACAGTGAAGACCGGAACGCGGCTGGTGACGGTCCTGGAGGTGACGCCCTTTGGGAAAGGCGAGGCGCGGCTGATGGTAAGTGACCCGCTGCCCGCCGGGTTCGAGATTGATAACCCCAACCTCATGGCCGCGGGTGATATCGGTGGCTTTGACTGGCTCGATAGTGTCTCTGCCATGGAGGTTGCCCATTCCGAGTTCCGGCAAGATCGTCTTCTGACGGCGATTGACCGCTACAACAACAAGCCGTTCAAGCTGGCCTATAACGTGCGCGCAATTTCGCCCGGAACGTTCCATCATCCCGCCGCAAGCGTCGAGGATATGTATCGCCCCGATATTCGCGCCCATGGCGATACCGGGACCGTGACGATCACGCCATGAAGACCGCGCGCTTTGCCTTTGCATTGGCGGCGTTTCTTTTCCTTGGCGCGTTGGGGCGGGACCGGTTCGACGCTTGGGTCGATGCAACTGTGCTGCCGCCGTTATCGCCTGCTACCTCGGTCGAGGTGTTGGCGCGCGACGGGCGTCTGCTGCGTGCATTCACGGTTGATGGCGGGATCTGGCGGTTGGCCGTTGATCCGGCGACGGTTGATCCGCGCTATCTCAAGCTGTTAATCGCCTATGAAGATCAGCGTTTTTACAGCCATGATGGCGTCGATCTGCGGGCCTTCGCGCGCGCGGCGGTTCAGGACGTGAGGGCAGGGCGCATCGTCTCGGGCGGATCAACGCTGACGATGCAGGTTGCGCGACTGCTTGAAGATAGCGGCACGGGGCGGGTTGCGGGAAAGATCCGCCAGATCCGGCTTGCGCTGGCGTTGGAGCGGCATCTGAGCAAGGCGCAGATCCTTGGGTTGTATCTACACATTGCGCCGTTTGGCGGCAACCTTGAGGGTGTGCGCGCCGCGACACTTGCCTATTTCGGCAAAGAGCCGCGACGGCTGACTTTGGCCGAGGCGGCGCTGTTGGTCGCGCTGCCGCAATCGCCGGAAACACGGCGTCCTGATCGCGAACTTACCGCTGCAAAACGCGCGCGTACGCGTGTGCTGAACCGGCTGCAAGCGCAGGGCGCGATGTCGGCCGGCGCGGTGCTGGCCGCCAACACCGAGGCTGTTCCCTCGGCGCGTCGTCCCGTTGCGATGCTTGCACCGCATCTGACCGACCGGCTGCACGCGTCGCGTCCGGGTGTGGGAACCATCACCACCACACTCGACGCCGATCTCCAGGCGCGCCTTGAATCGCTGGCCGCCGATGCCGTGGCGGGGCAGGGCGATCGTCTGCAAGTCGCGATTGTGGTAGCTCAGCACCGCTCGGGCGACATTCTGGCCACGGTCGGGTCGTCGGTCTACAAGGACGGCCCGCGGCGCGGGTTCGTTGATATGACACAGGCCCTGCGCTCGCCCGGCTCGACGTTAAAGCCGCTGATTTACGGATTGGCATTCGACGAAGGGCTCGCGCATCCCGAAACGCTGATTGACGACAAGCCGGTCGATTTCAACGGCTATGCGCCACAGAATTTCGACAACCAGTTTCGCGGGACGATCCGCCTGCGCGAAGCGTTGCAGCTATCGCTTAATATTCCGGCAGTGCTGTTGACCGATGCGATTGGTCCCTCGAA
Organism: Thioclava indica; assembly: GCF_000714545.1. Lineage (GTDB taxonomy): Bacteria > Pseudomonadota > Alphaproteobacteria > Rhodobacterales > Rhodobacteraceae > Thioclava > Thioclava indica. The sequence continues at coordinate 78,894 of NZ_AUNB01000009.1, read as the reverse complement.
CCTGATGAACGGGATGGAACGCTCTGGCGTTCATGCTGTCGTGCCGGGCCAGCAGCCGGGGCTGGCGGTTGCGCTTGGCGGCGTGGGCGTGACGCTACAGGATTTGGTGCAGCTTTATGCGACCCTCGCGCGGGGCGGCGTGTCACGTCCCCTGACCGTCGAGGCGGGCGCGCCAAAACCCGAGGGCCAACGGGTCATGTCAGCCGTTGCGGCATGGGAGGTCGGCGATATTCTGGCCGGGATGCCCCCGCCCCCCGGTTCCCCGTCCAACCGGCTCGCCTATAAAACGGGCACCAGCTATGGGCATCGTGACGCCTGGGCCATCGGCTTTGACGGCGTGCATGTGATCGGCGTCTGGATGGGACATGCTGACGGCACGCCGGTGCCGGGAGCGTTCGGGGGCGAACTGGCAGCGCCCGTTCTGTTTCAGGCATTTGCGCGCCTGAAGGGGAAACTTGATCGCCTCGGCCCGCCGCCCGCTGCAACGTTAATGGTCTCGAATGGTGAACTGCCGAAACCCCTGCAGCGCTTTCGCACCCGCAACGCGGCGTTCGAACCCGCGCCGGACACTCCGTCAGTCGCGTTTCCGCCGGACGGGGCAGAGGTTGAGCTAACCGACGGGGATCTGCTGGTGAAAGTGCGCAATGGCACGCCGCCGTTCACTTGGCTTGCTGACGGAACCCCTATCGCGATTGCCACGCGCGAGCGTCAAGACATCCTGAAATTGCCGGGCGCGGGATTTGTCACCTTGTCGGTGATCGACGCCAAGGGCCGTTCAGATCGCGTCTCTGTCCAGCTGCATTGAGGCCGCGCTAGGTGCTCAGGTCCGGCATCTGGTGGATCGGTTTTGGGGTGACTTGATCTGGTTCTAGGCCGCAGAGGTGGTCGCGTAAATTCGGACCATTGTTTAAGGTGGATCGCATAACGAACGAGACGATCCATAATCAGCAAAAGAAAGAACTATTCACCTGACTTCAAGGCCAAGGTTGCACTAGAGGCGATCCGCGACGAAATGACGTTGCAGAGCTGTCGAAGATTGGTTCAGCCGAAAGGTTCTGGCTGGGCGGCTCTCGAACAGCATGGAAGCGGAGTTTTGCGTTGAAGTCCTTCAAGACGCCATCGCCAGATATGGCAAACCTGAGATAATGAATAGTGATCAGGGCAGTCAGGTCGCTGGCTTTGAATGGACCAAAGCGTTGTCTAGGGATGATGTGAAACTCTGATCCACCTTAAATGAGCTGCAAGATGGTCAAAAAAGCAGGGCCACCTCTAATCTAAGCTAACCAATCAATGGTGAAACCAAGGCCTTCTTTGATGAGGCAGATGAAATTGTCGGCCTTATGACTGTGGTTTATCTGAAGTGGTGATCATCCGCATACTGGCAAGCGTAGGCAGCAACCATACATGTTGGCCTTGTTGCACAAGCAGGTTAGCAGCGGGCCGCCCTTTGTTCCAGGGGCGGCCAGATGGATGCCTCAACATTTGGATAGGCAATTGCAGCGGCGTTATACCTCTTTCGCGCTGAAGAGTTCCCATTCCTCAACGACACGCCCATCAGGAAGGTGACAATAGCCGGTCTGTCCGTCAGGCTCCTCACGAATTTCGAGACGCCCGCCAACGCTGCCACAGTATTCCGAAGCCGGGTTGGCCATTCCGATAATTGGCGGAGTGGCGCTGTCATCGTCACAAGCGGCCAAGGCGATCCCCATTATTAAGATTGAGATGTATTTCATTGATGATCCGATATGGTGTGCGGCATAGGGATGAGGATAATGGGTTGTGAAAGAAGATCAAGCTGTGGTGCAACTCTTTGCGGTTTGGCTTGTCACGGCCAATACGGCCCCCGTCTGGATCCCGATTATGAAACGGGCGTCGTGATGGATCACGCAGGCCGCACGAGCCACGCCGCGATTGTCAGCCGCGAACTGGGGTTTCCGGCGATCGTGGGCTGCGGGATCGCCACCGATGTTCTACACGACCAACAAGAGGTGACGGTTGATTGCGCGCAAGGTGATCAATGATGTGTCTACGAAGGGCCGGCCAAAGTGCAGGTCAAAGACCTTGACCTGATCACTCTGCCCGAGACCCAGACAAAGGTGATGCTGAACCTCGTGAACCCGGACGTCTACGTCAGATAATTCAGGGCAAATGGCACTAAGGAGGGCGCTATGGTTGCAATGAGCCGCTTCTAGAATGAAGTGAATCGGACCTACCAGCTGCTCGGCGACAAACGCACGTTCAATGCGCATATATGGGATTTACATGTGCCCCCCGTTCTCCGACCTCTCGGTTCTGGAGACGTCCGGTTCTTGCAAATTACGCATGCTTAGGGCCGTTCGAAGCGATAAACACGAAGGTTCCAGACTCTGCAAAGGTCACTATCTGCGCATTGCTGCCCTTGGTGCATGGCGCGGCAAAAGCTACGGCCAGGCAGGGAGGTGAATGTCGGCTTTTCACTATGGGAATCAATGATCGCGCACATGCAGCGAATGACTGCTCTACGCCCTTAATATCGATCGACACGATAGGCCCAAACCGATCAGCCGCTGCTATTTCATGATACTGCAACCCCTCAATCATTCGTCCCGAAGTAAGCTGGTCATGACGCGCCGCCCGGCCAGGATCGTCTCTGCTCATGTCATCCACGCCCCTTCGGCCGCAAGGGCACCCCTTTTGTGCTCAAAACAGCCGTGGCAGCCGATCCACGACCTTCTTCATGTCCGGCATTGGGGTCGCCTTATCATAGACCTCGTCATGGGCATCCAAGCCGACATGCCCCACGAGATCGCGGCGCTCCTTTGCCGAGATGTCCTTCTCGCTCTTGAGCTTAGTGATGACGAAGTGCCTGAACGAGTGAAAGCACAACTTGGCAGGGTTGCCGTCCAGCTGGATCTTAAGCGCCTTCGACCAGTTGTAGAAAATGCGGTCGCCGAAGGAGTTGCTGTCATTTGCCGGAACCAGTTCGGGAAAGATCGCGCGTTCCTTGCGCTTGCGCATCCGAGCAACGTGATCGAGCAGGCCGAGTTCGACCAAGTGATCGTGAATCGGCACGGTTCGCTCCGACGAGAAGGTCTTGACCGAGCGAAAGGCGTTGTCGCGCAGTTGGTAGCAGGCGACGCCGTCGATGATTTCGAAATCCTCTGGTATGAGTGCCGCGACTTCTTCGCGTCTGGCACCGGAATAGGCCGCCATGAGCGGGATCCAATAGAGTCCGTCTTTCAGGATCAGCTTACCGGCTTGGTGGCGCCGTTTCGAATTGTTGCAGCCGGTCCAGATCGGATGCGCGAACACCCGCGTCAGCTCGGAGGGTGCAAAGGCGTCACGTTTGTCGCGCGCGCTTGGTCTCGGGCACGCGGAGCAGGTCCAGCTGGATATCGGGCGCGATCGCAAGCTGTTCCGAGCGCGCATAGCGCAGCATCAGGGAAAACCGGTCGAGATGTCCATTGATCGTGATCGGCGACAGGCCGATCTTCCCAAGCGGAAGCTGCGCCGCGCGGGCAAGCACTATTGATCGTCCGCTCGGCATCTTTCGCGCTCTTACCATAGGATTTCGGCAAACGCTGCAGGATGGATTTGTAGTATTTCAGGTGGCGCTGGTCAATCTCGGTGATCCTCTCGATGCGGGTCACGGCGCGGGCAGGGGCGGGGAGTCGGCCGGGGGCCGATTTCCTTGATCATGCGGGGAAGGGGCGCCAAATGGCGCGGGCAGGCGCGGCCCCTCGGCAAGGTGTTTCGCAAACCGGACGGCCCAGTCCCGATGCGGATCGAGCATGGTCTCGGCGGCCTGCCAGGCGGCGGCCTTACCCGCAAGCAAGAGCTGTCGCAGCTGCAGGATGGTCTCGGCCGATGGAGCGTGGCCGGTCGCAATAGCGCCGGGGATGGCATCGCGGGCCTGTGCGATCATTTTGCGAACGCCGCTGTCGGAGCCGAGATCCCGGCTGAGCAGATCAAGCATTGTTGCAAGCCCGGCAAGCTCGCCCGAACTTGCACCCTCAGCCTTGAAGCTCTCCGCCTCACGGCCAGAGACCGTGCGACTCAAGCCCCGACGCGCCATCAGGTGCCAAGCATGTGCGGTGCCCCAGTCGAGACAACGATCCTCTTCGCTTGCGCCAACCGGATCAAGTTGGGCGATCCGGCGCTGCCGCTCGATCCGCACCAATTTGGTGCGAACCACGCTTTCCAACCAGGTCTTCGCTTGGTCGGGGGGCAGTTCCCCAAGTTTGATGGCATCGAATATTCTGTTGCTCTCATAGGTCAGCCTACTGGCAATCATACGCGCAATAGAGCAGTCTGTGGTCCGTAAAGAGAGCTGTAAGTGGCCGATTTTTGTGGAAAACCCCGGCCAGCGACGGCGCCAGGTCCAGATGCCTCCGCGCCGGAGGAAATATTGAGAAGTCGCCATGAAGTCAGGCTCCGTGTTCGGAGACGACCAAGATATGAGGTAGAGTCTTGTGCTACAGTGCTGTGCTACACTGTGAGCGCCAAAAACACCGTTTCTCTACCTTTTCAAAGGCTTGCGGGATAATTTGGCTCCGGCGGTAGGGATCGGAGCCATCTTCAATGCCTTTGTAAGTCATTGAAAAATATAGATATGACCGCAACGTAGCCGTGGATGATGCCGCAGTATGATGTAGCACTTTATAGCGTATATCCGTTTCTCACGCAACTGAGGCGGGCAAGGTGGGCAGGAAGCGGAAGTTGGCTGCAAGCGCGAACCCACCTGAGATCCACTACGGAAGCGGACATACCGTCAAGCTTGCCTCGCAAGGATAGAGGTGCTCGGCATTGAGGTTGGCTTGCGGGCGTTCACCGCGAACACGAACGAACCCATTTTACAACGCAAAAAATTCAATTCAGGAGGTTTAAGACCGAGGATCTGGTACGATCGGCTCCGCGGCCAGAAAATTGAACTCTTTCATTGGTATTTGGTGCGCCGTAGGCCGCACTATACGGTCAAGCGGACCGAACCGATTTTTAAGCCATGAAGCCGTTTGACACTCAACCCATGCGCCGGTTAGCTATCTGCATTAGCAGTCGAGGGTTGCAGCATGACGAAAGAAGTGGCCGAGTTTGCCTATGACCTACATTCAGGCCTCGGGGCAATAAATATCACTGAGTACGATCAACTCCCCATTCTTGGAATGGCAGCAACTCTCGCTGTCCATATAAAAGGATTGGGGGTCATCGACTATGAGGTATTGCGGAAAGTTTCCGATCACTTCATGAGCATACCGTCATACTCCCTAAGACCAACCTTGGAAATTCTTGAGGAGGTGGAATTCATCCGATTGGTCACCTCGGGACGCACAATTGAGAAAGTTATTCCAAACATACCTCTATTTGACGATGTATATTCTGGCCTGGGAGACTTTTCGAAAAGCGAGCTTTCTCTGAATGAGCATGAACAAGCCACCCTTTCAATTCTGAAGTCTTTGCGCGACGCACCGCAGAACAAGCATTCTTTTCAGGCGAAAAGTGGAATTGACGCTCAAGTCTTCAGTAGATGCCTTGACTTTGGCTCAGCCGCCGGCATGCTATCGGAACAAACAGCGCGCGGAAAAAGTATTCTGATTAGTCCATTCTATTACGCCGATAACCTTGATGGATTAGTGGATACGGTTGCTGCTGTTGGAGCACCGGCTTTAACTTCGGTCCTCGACAAAGTGAAAGCGAACCAAGGCTGGCCTCTTTCCTTAGCTCTTGGCACTGGAGGAATTGGGGGTTCTCCTCTTTCTCAGACCGAGTCACAACTTCTGACCAAACTCACGAGCGAGGGTATGATTAAGCCGCCGACGATCTCCTTTGGGGGCAGGCGAGAATCATTTGTATTCACCCCAAAGCCAGGCGCTGCTCGGCTAAACGCAGCCAATAGAGAAATCTACGAGCGAGCCATGGCATTGGTTTCGGCAGTCCGAAAAGGACAGCTTCTCGCGGATGCTTATAAAATTAAATATCCGCTCGCTATACTCAGATCGCTGCGAGACAAGGGGTTTCTTAGGTCTAATTCGGAAGCATCATCACAATATCAAAATCTGGTAGCTATGCGAGTGGCTTTCTTGCATGAAGTATCCAGTGGTATGTGGCAGCTTCGACTAAACCGAACGCCGGAAAATGAAGCAGCTCTAAACCTTGCAATAGACGTCCTTCGAAGCGGGGAGGTGTCAAATATGGAAATCAATCAAGATGCAAGAATTGCCCTTTCGAAAGATGAGACCTACATTCAATCTATAGTAGCTTCGGCAGATTTGAAGCGGCGTCAAAAAGATATAACAGACCCCCAAGCTATTGAAGAGTATACTCAACTGATGCTGAAGTTCGACTGATGGGAAAGTATGACAAGGACAGGCACCAAAAGCAGCTGGCGCTTAGGTATTGCCTCGCGCAGGGGTATTTTCCGTGTTTAGAGGTTGTGGTGAATACAGCGTCAGACCTCACGAACAAACCTGAAGTTCTCACAGATATTGACGTATTGGGAATTGAAAATGTCTCAGATGGAAGTTTAAGAAGAATAATATTTGACTGCAAAAGTAGCAGCAGGCTTAGCGCAATCGCTCGGGCATTTTGGGCGTCTGGATTAATGAAGTACACTGGAGTCGATGCGGCGTTCGTTATCACCGGAAAGCCAGCAGTTTTCAACCATAGAATATCTGCATTAAAAGTGGATGTTGATCTTCACGATGAAAAATCCTTCGTAGATCTCGGCCAAACCGTTGCGCAAGATTTCAACACGGACACCTGCTACCAATCCTCACTTGATCGCTGGGATCAGGTTTACGATGCGTTTGATAAAAACGCTTGGTCAAAAACGCTGTTTAGCCTTTGTCGAGATGTAGTACCCCTTTCACACAGCCCTGAACAATCTTTCCGCAAAATTTTGAGCGAGGTAAGAAAGAATAAGGGGTATTTCGATCCTGGAAAGCCCGCCCATAGAGCGATTGCGTTCGACGCTCTCTCTTACATGTTTGTACTTTGGTCTCGCATGGGACGGGATTTCAGAAGAATCTACAGTCCAAGCATGCGGCGCGAAAACTTCGAAGACGCGCTGCGGCTATACGTCTGGGGAGGGCATGAGTCATACGTTATCAGACAAGCTATTCTTGAGAGCTCGCAGCGTGCAGGGATGTCTGGAGAAACATCTGTGGATCTTCAGGAGTTTCCTGGGTGGAGCCGCTTCGTGAATTTCGCGGGCCTAATAATCTCCTCGCCGAACGATATATTCGAGTGTTCGCACATGTGTAGGGAGCTATCAATTCGTCAACTTGTTGCGCACAACTCGGATTTTGATAAGCCTCTCAAGGCTCGCTTAAAGCGTAACGATCGGCTGGCGCAGTTTACAACATCCGCAATATCCTATTTTGTTGAGGCATGCAGGCTTCCTAAAGATCTTGAAAAAGATATGCACAAGGATGTCTTGAGCTTTAGCTGAAGCCACGTTGCCCTCTCATAAGCATCCTTGGGTGTATCTCCTTTAGCCTTTGCTGGCTCGATCTGAAAACTTTTCGAATCAAACATGCGCCAGATCTTCAATTGACTGTCAAATAAATATTAATGTCGGCCACTTTCGTGGGCTGAATGGAATTTCGATCTGGATGGGCTGGCATAAGTTTTGACACTTACCCTTGGGGTCGCCCATAAAGTGATCGGTGGCTTATTTTGAATGTGCCCATCGAGCGGAAGCTGGCCTGCCGTTCGTTCTGTGAACATTTGGTTAGGATGCAGGGCCGCATCCACCTTGAAAGGTACGCCATCCTTAACAACGCGCTGGAAATGACAAGTTTGGGTTCGCGTTCCATCTAAATACCTCTTGGATCTTCCGCTGACGGTAGAAGCACTGATGACGGAAGCCGATGTCCGCAAAGCGGGATGCTGTTGCAACATCTGGTGCAATCGATCGATGGCGGCTGAGGGCCGTTCGTGACGTGATAAGCGACGGCTCAATGCGAATAGCATGAACCCGTCGTCATCGCGTTGTAAGAAAAACAATTTCGCATAACGCCACGGGTCCAGCAGGCTGCTGGTCGCAGGAGGATCAGGAAGGGCTTGGCCCGGACGGATCTGACGAGAAGGGGTCTCGGGGGTATCCCCTGAGCGAACGTCATGTTGTGGGGAGGGCTTGCCCGGATCGCAACATGTCTAGTGATTAGCGAAGAGGCGATTTTCACGGGTTCGTGATGCGCAATCCACAGAAAACCTCGGCGACCTGTGCCGGGATTTTCGGGGGCGTCGGGTATCCTTGGGGAAAGCAGGTATCCCGAGGTCGACTATGTCCGTGCATTCCAAATTTGACAATCCCCAACCCGTCAACGCTCCAAAGCCGCCGATTGTTCTGCGGTTCCAAGGGCTGCATCCGGATAACCTTGGCCGCTTTGATATGCATGATCATCGCAACGGTGGCGACCTGTCCCATGTTGATCTGGATGCGTCGGGTCTGAATGAGGTTCTGCATTGCGAGCCGAGATGGCAGGAAGCTATCAAAGCAGAGGTCGCCGGGGCAAAACGCGACAACTTCCGTGAGCGTATGGAGGCTTTGCGCAAGAAGGGCCGTAAAGCTGAACGCACAGCTCTTATCGCCCAAGGGGAAAGCGACCCTTGGCGGCGGTGTTCTGGCGGTCCCTTGCGAGAGGGCATCCTTACGGTCAACAAGGAATGGTTTGGAGGGACTGGCCAAGCCGAATGGGACGCGGAAAAGGTCGCGGCATTCAAGAAAACGGCGATGGACTTTCTGCTGAAACACTTCCCCGATGATCAGTTGCGCTATGCTAATGCGCACCATGACGAGGAGGCTTTTCACATCCATTTCGTTACAGCGGTTTGGACAGAGAAAGTCACTGCCAATCGCGGGCGGCAGAAGGTGTTGCAGGCCTCGGTGAACCCGCTTTTGAAAAACTATGAGCATGCGCAGGATTTGGCTGGAAAGGCATTTGCGGCGCTTGGTATCGCACGCGGGGAGCGTAGGGCTGAGGCGCGGCGGGTTGCAAAAGAGGCTGGCGAGGATATCCCGAAAAAGCGCCGACATATCCCGCCTTCGGAATGGCGGGCGGATCAGCAGGCAGCGGGCTATGAGGTGGCCAATGAGATTGTTGATGCAGCGCATGTTGAAGCCAAAGAGATGATCGAAGATGGACGGACCACGGGCAAGGCCACGATCCGGAAATCGCGCAAGCGCGCGGTAAAGGAGGCACGTCGTAGGAATGCGGCAGCGACACGCGAAATAGCGGCGGCAGAGCGCCACCGCAAAAAAGAGGAACGGGCAGCGATTGCTGCCTGCAAGGAGACGGCTGATGCCGAGACTGCGCTCGTCACCATAGAAGAAGAGTCAGCAAAAAGTGTTGAGGCAGCGCAGGTGGCGAAGGAAAAGCTCCAGAAGGTGAAGGCAGAGACGGGTGTTGAGGCCGGAAAATTACAGGCGGTGAAGGCGGAGACAGAAAAGGCACAGAAGCAGCGATATTCTGTGCAGGCAGAGGTCGAAGGCCTTTCTGCGAAAAGAGATCATGTAAAGGATGAGGTGGCGGCGGTAAAGGTTGAGCTGGCGGAAGTCGAGGCCAACGTTGTGACCGCAGAGGCGAAGCTTTCAAAGGCGGTGTCTTTGATAAAGAGGCTGGTTGAAGGTATCGATTTGCTTGGCGGTGCCGTTTTGCGCTGGATATCAGCACCCGAAGCAAGCGATGGAAAGTTCGGTTGGGGACCGAATGCGCCAAAACCCAAAGAAGAGCGTAGGCGGATTGTGGAGCGCATGCGACCCGTAATGCCGAAGTTAGACCCGCTGGCTCAATCGATCAGCCGCACAATTGACTGTATTTTGGCGGAGGAACGCGAAGAGATCGCAGCAGATGCCGCCTATGTTCTCGAACAGCGTGAGAACATGGAGGCAGATCAGCGGGCGGAGTTGACCCGCATCCTGGACGCAAATACGCTCACCGACCCGACGTCTGACGGGCCGGCGAGATGATCAGATCACAGTCGGCAGGCGTTCAATGGCCGCTTGCAAAACAGCGGGCGGCGCGGGCTTGCTGTATGTGCGCTCATGGGTGTCTTTGCCCTCATGGCCGACGATGTCGCGCAGCACCTTGTCCGTGACTTCAGGCACATGCTCCAACGTGCCTTGAACGTAGTGACGCAGGCTGTGAAACGACAGGCCTGCACCCTCTGCGCCAAAGGTCTTGTCGACGATTTGGCGCATCCGGCGGCCCAGTTTGCGGCCGTGTTTGCCTGTTGCAGGTTCACGCAGGTCAGGGAACAGGTCGGCTTGTCCTTTGGCGCGGGCGGCTTCCACGAAATCAAGAAACCCCAGCTCGATCAAACGGCTGTGGATCGGCACGATCCGTTTTGACGAGATGTTTTTGATCCGCCGCAACTCGGAATCCTCAATGCTGAGGCAAGGGATGCCATCGCGCTCGACAATATCGGCAGGGGCCAAGCCTGCGACCTCTTCGCGGCGTGCGCCTGTGAGAGCACCCAGCAAAGGTGTCCAGTAGGTGCCGTTGCGGTAAATGTCCGTGCCCGGATCGGATTGGTGATACTCAGACTTTGATCCGGACCAAACCGGAGATTTGAACAGGCGGCGCAGCTCTGCCTCGGTGAACGCTTGTTTCTTATCGCAGTCACGCACAGTGTCCTTGCGGCGCAGTTTGCCGGGTTTCAGCTTGGGATTGACTGCAATGCCCTCATCCGAGGCCCACTCAACGATCTGGCCCATATGCTCAAGGTGGCGGTTGATCGTGCCGATGGACAAACCAACCTTCTCGGGCGGTAGTTTAGCGGCGCGGGCCATGATTTCTTCACGGGATGCATTGCGGTCAGCAGGGCTTTTCCCCCAGCTTTTCGGCAGCTTGTAAAGCGCTGCGCGAAACCCCGTGGCATCCGTTTGGCGGATCTGGCGCACGTCGCCGATGCCTGTCAGCGTGGTAAACAGGCCCACAAAGCTCTCATACTGCCGTAGGGTCTTTTCCTCGACGCCTTCGCTGCGCTTCATCTCGTTCATGCGCGACACAACCGCCTGGATGTCGGGATCGAGGGTGCCCGCGTCCACCTCAGGACACGGCAGCGGGGGAACGGCTGGCGGCCCTAGCTCTGGTGCAAGCAATTGAGAGGCACCGTCCCAAAGGTCATCTGCCGCCGTGTCGATATCAGCCAACGCATCTTCGTGCCGGTTCCAGGCTGCGGATTTTCCTGCGATCAGCAAGGAGATCAGCTTTGCACGGTCAAAGGCCGAAAGCCGTGGATGACCCGTTAACGCCTTGAAATCGCGTTGAATGATGTTCTGGCGGGCTTCGCTGGTGAGGTCATCGCGGATGATGCCCAAATTCAAGGATACCAAGGGATGATCCGACGCCGCGCCGTGCAGGCCCTCCGCATTCACCTGCGCCCAAGCGTCTGCAGTTGCCTGATCGTGGCGCTGTTCATCGGCGGGATCGCGGGAATCAAAACGGTGCAGCAGTTTGAGCTTCTCGATCTTCGCCCGCTCTTTGGTGATGACACTGGCAAGCCAGCGCCGCGCCATATCCGGCGTGATCTGTTGGTTGGTGAGTTGTTCCATGACGATATCGCTTTCCGCACTGATCCTGCGGGATAAGATATGTGCGCAACGCAGGTCTGTCGTCCCCAGCGAGAGCTTGATATCGACGATTCCTGTGGATTGTCGGCGCAAACGACGCCGCCATTGATACACGTTGCCGCGTTTTGAGAGGTGGGGTTGGTTCAACATTCGTTTCAGATCCGATTGGGACGGATACGAAACGGTCATGCCATCTGGCTGCAGGGGGATGTAACACCCTGATGCCACACCTACGAAGCCACGCCGTGACTTTGGTAGGTATTTCAACAACTTGCGTTGAAAATGGCTCCGGCGGTAGGGATCGAACCTACGACCAATTGATTAACAGTCAACTGCTCTACCGCTGAGCTACGCCGGAACACGTGGGGTGTATATGAATCTGCAAACGGGTTGTCCAGAGGGTTTCTTACAAAAAGCGGGCTAAATTTCAGCGAAGTGAAAATTCAGAGGTCGGGGCGAGGGGGAACGTTGGCTGAATTTTGTTTTGTTGCGTAAGTTCAATGAGATGGGCGAAGACGTTGCGTTGGGCGGCGCCGTGTAAAGTGGGGGGGAGATCGCGGTAGATGTGCGCCCTCAGCGCTTCGGGTGTTGCGGGGGCAGCGTGCAGCGCAGCGAGGATCTGGGCGCTGCGGGTTTCTCGGTGGGCGCGTTGCTCGGCGATCAGGGCGCGCGGATCATGCACTGGCGCGCCGTGGCCGGGATACAGGATGCGCGGGGCGAGGGACTCGATGCGGGCGAGGGACTGGTAATAGTCATGCAGATCACCGTCGGGGGGCGAAATGAGCGTGGACGACCAGCCCATTATCACGTCGCCGCTGAGCACCGTATCTTCAAACGCAAAGCTAAGATGATTGCAGAAATGGCCTGGCGTATGCAGCGCGGTGAGTGCCCAATCGCCATGGGTCAGCACCTCGCCATCCCCCAGCAGGTGATCGGGTACAAAGCCGTGATCAACGCCCTCGCCACTGCCCGCAATGCCGCGCGCGGCCAGTTCGGTCATGATCGCCGAGCGTCCGGCATCCGGGGGACCAAAGGCGTAAACCGGGGCGCCGGTTGCCTCTGACAATGCGCGCGCACCCGGCGAGTGATCCAGATGCGCATGGGTGACAAGAATATGGCTGATGCGTTCGCGCCCGAGCCCCTCCACAATCGCGCGCAGATGAGCGGGATCATCGGGGCCGGGGTCGATCACCGCCACATCGCCCGTGCCAATCACATAGCTGCAGGTGCCCTGAAAGGTCATCGGCGAGGGGTTAGGCGCCACGATCCGGCGCACACCCTGTTGCAACTGTTCCATCTTTCCCTCGCTGTCTGGCCCGGCTAGGGTTCTGCCATGAATTTTCTCTGGCTAAAACAGTTGATGCCGCGTGGGCTTTATGGGCGGGCCGCGCTGATCCTCGTTTTGCCGGTCGTTACGATCCAGTTGGTGGTGTCGGTGGTGTTTATCCAGCGCCATTTCGAACGCGTCACGCGGCAGATGACGCAATCCATGGTGCATGAGATCGACCTGCTTGATCGCGCGGCGCGCACGGCGCCTGATTTGGCGGCGGCGCGGGCGCGGCTGGCAGATCTCGATTCGGTGCTGGGGTTCACGGTAAGCTATCCGGCCCTGCCTGCGCTGGCCAATGCGCGTGGCGATCAGCGTAGTTTTCTGGATCTCACCGGAATCGTGGTGATCTCGACGCTGCGCGCGACGCTGGAAAACGTGCGTTACATCGATCTCAATAATGCCGATGATCAGGTGACAGTGGTGTTGGAAACGTCACATGGGGCGCTTGCGCTGAGCTTTCCGCGTGATCGTGTGTCGGCGTCCAACCCACATCAATTGTTGGTGCTGATGCTGTTCGTCTCGATTTTGATGACGCTGGTGGCCTATCTGTTCCTGCGCAATCAATTGCGCCCGATCCGGCGCTTGGCGGCTGCGGCCGAGGCCTTTGGCAAGGGGCGCAATATGCCCTATCGCGTCGGCGGGGCAAGCGAGGTGCGCTCGGCGGGATCGGCCTTTTTGGACATGCGCAACCGGATCGAACGCCAGATCGAGCAGCGCACCTTGATGCTGTCGGGGGTGAGCCATGATCTGCGCACGCCGCTGACCCGGTTGCGGCTGGGACTGTCGATGCTGGAGCCCGGCCCCGAGGTCGAGGCGATGGAGCGCGATGTTGATGAGATGAACCGTCTTGTCGATGCGTTTCTTGATTTCGCCCGCGAGGGCGCGACGCAGGGGGAGCCGGAGTTGATGGAAATCTGCCCCTTCGTGCACGGCGTTGTCGCGGATTGCGCGCGCGCGGGTCAGGATGTGACGCTGCGCGCATGCGACGGGCAGGGGGAGGCGACGTTCCGCCCTGATGCGCTGCGGCGCGCGTTGGAAAACCTGATTGGCAATGCTGTGCGCTATGGCAATCGCTGTGAGGTCTCGGTGTCGATTTCGCAAAAAGGCTGGCGCATCGGGATCGAAGATGACGGACCGGGCATTCCGCCCGAGCGGCGCGAAGAGGCGCAACGCCCCTTCACCCGGCTGGACCCCGCACGCAATCAGGATCGCGGACCGGGGGTAGGTTTGGGGCTGTCGATTGCAGTTGATATTTTGCGCAGTCACGGCGGATCGCTCAAGCTGGGGGATAGCGAAAAACTCGGCGGATTGCGTGCGGAGATGATCTTGCCACGCTAAGGGTTGGGTAACCCGGATGTGGTAGGTGACCATCAAAGCTGCGTGCTGCCTCTTGCCCAAAAGCGACGGGACGCGCATTGTGGCGTTTGAGTGACAAGGACGTGTTGAACCGACCCGGCGGACCTCCTAGATATTGGGGTGAACAGGGAAGGGACATGGCCGCCGATGAACGGGGCCAAGCCCTTTTGCCACAGAGGAATACTTATGACCGAAATAAGCCCCGTCACCCATCCGGTATTGCCGCTTAGGGACATCGTGGTGTTTCCGCATATGATCGTGCCGCTTTTCGTGGGGCGCGAGAAATCGGTGCGCGCACTTGAAGAGGTGATGGCAGAGGATCGCCAGATCCTTCTGGCCAGCCAGATCGATCCATCCGAGGATGACCCCGATACCGATGGGATTTACCGCATCGGCGTGCTGGCCAACGTGTTGCAATTGCTCAAACTTCCCGACGGTACCGTCAAGGTTCTGGTCGAGGGCAAGAGCCGCGTGAAGATAACCGATTTCATCGTCAACGAGTCGTATTTTGAGGCCGAGGCCGAGCCGCTGTTCGAACTGCCTGGCGATCAGCCCTCGGTGCGCGCTTTGCTCAATACCGTGGGGGATGAGTTCGCGCGCTACGCCAAGATCAAGAAGAACATCCCCGAAGAGGCGCTGGTCGCCGTTGGCGATGCGGGCGATGCCGACAAGCTGGCGGATCTCGTCTCGGGTCATCTGGGTCTTGAGGTCGCGCAAAAGCAGGATTTGCTGGAAACGCTGGATGTCGCGGAGCGGCTGGAAAAAGTTTACGGCCTGATGCAGGGCGAGGTTTCCGTCCTTCAGGTTGAGAAAAAGATCAAATCGCGTGTCAAAACGCAGATGGAGAAAACCCAGCGCGAATACTATTTGAATGAGCAAATGAAGGCCATTCAGAAAGAGTTGGGCGATGGCGAGGAAGGCCAGAACGAGATCGCCGAGCTGGAAGAGCGCATCGCTAAAACGAAGTTCTCTAAAGAGGCCAAAGACAAGGCCGAGGCCGAGCTGAAAAAGCTTAAATCCATGTCGCCGATGTCGGCTGAGGCCACGGTGGTGCGCAACTATCTGGACTGGATGCTCGCGATCCCGTGGGGCACCAAAAGCCGCGTGAAGAAAGATCTGATCGCGGCGGAAAAAGTGCTCGATGCCGATCACTACGGTCTGGAGAAGGTCAAGGAACGCATCGTCGAATATCTCGCCGTGCAGGCGCGTTCGGCCAAGCTGAAGGGGCCGATCATGTGCCTCGTCGGACCTCCGGGTGTGGGCAAAACCTCGCTTGGGCGGTCTGTTGCGCGCGCGACGGGGCGTGAGTTCATCCGCATCAGCCTTGGTGGCGTGCGCGATGAATCCGAGATCCGCGGCCACCGTCGGACCTATATCGGCTCAATGCCGGGTAAGATCATTCAGGCGCTGAAAAAGGCCAAGACCACGAACCCGCTGATCCTGCTTGATGAGATCGACAAGATGGGACAGGATTTCCGTGGCGATCCGGCCTCGGCGATGCTTGAAGTGCTTGATCCGGAACAAAACTCGACGTTTGTCGATCACTATCTTGAGGTCGAATATGACCTGAGCAACGTGATGTTCCTGACCACCGCGAACAGCTACAACATGCCCGGCCCGCTGCTGGACCGGATGGAGATCATCCCGCTGGCAGGCTATACCGAGGACGAGAAAGCCGAGATCGCGCGTCAGCACCTGATCCCGAAACAGATCAAGGCGCATGGGCTGAAAAAGGGTGAGGTTTCCATCACTGACGGCGCGCTGTCCGATGTAATCCGCTATTACACCCGCGAGGCGGGAGTGCGCAGCCTTGAACGCGAGATCGCCAAACTTTCGCGCAAGGCCGTGACCGAATTAATCAAGTCGAAAGGTGCGATCAAATCGATCGAGATCGATGAGGCCAAGGTCGCGCAATATCTGGGCGTGAAGCGCCATCGTTACGGTCTGGCCGAAAAAGAAGATCAAGTTGGCGTCGTGACCGGGCTTGCCTGGACCTCGGTCGGCGGCGATTTGTTGCAGATTGAGGCGCTGCGTCTGCCCGGTAAGGGGCGGATGAAGACCACAGGCAAGCTTGGCGATGTGATGAAGGAATCGATTGAGGCAGCGTCGAGCTATGTGCGCTCGGTCGCCCCGCAAATGGGCATCAAGCCGCCGAAGTTCGAAAAATGGGACATCCACGTGCACGTCCCCGACGGTGCGACGCCCAAAGACGGCCCCTCGGCGGGTCTGGCGATGGTGACCTCGATTGTTTCGGTTCTGACGGGCATTCCGGTGCGCTCTGATATCGCGATGACGGGTGAAGTTAGCCTGCGCGGCAATGCGATGCCCATCGGCGGGTTGAAAGAAAAGCTGCTGGCAGCATTGCGTGGCGGGATCAAGACGGTGTTCATTCCCGAAGAAAACGAAAAAGACCTGGCCGAGATCCCTGATAACGTCAAAGAGGGGCTGGAAATTGTGCCAGTGACCCATGTGACCGAGGTGCTCAAACGCGCTTTGGTGCGCATGCCCGAGCCCGTGGAATGGGATGAAGAGGCCGAGGAAGCTGCCGCTGCTGCCGCCGCCAAAAGTGGGTCGGACGGGGCAGGGGCCGCAACCACGGCACATTGAAATACCCGCCCGCCGCATCCTTCGCGGCGGGCGCTTTGCTTTACGCGCAACACCCCGCTAACCCCTCCCGAAATCAGGGAAAAAGGACCTATCATGGCCAAAGCCGCTAAACCCAAAGCCTCCACGAAATCCACAACCAAAGCCCCCAGCAAGCCGCGCGTCGCCAAATCTGCGCCCGCCTCTGCGGCGACGCTGTCCGTGGCCTCCGATCCCGTTGAGATGCCGCAAACCAAGGTTGTTGTGAACAGAAAGACCTTTGTGGATCGGGTGATGATCTCGGCAGGTGTGAACAAGGGGCAAGCGCGTCAGATGTCGGAAGCGGTTCTGAAGGTTCTGGGCGAGGCTCTCTCGGACGGGGAAGAACTAAGCGTTCCGCCGCTGGGCAAGCTCAAGATCAACCGCCAGTTTGAAAAGAATGGTGATGAAATTCTGGTGGTTAAGCTGCGCCGCCCTTCGGCCATGCTGGCTGATGCAAGCGGGGATGAAAAAACAACTCAGTCCCCTCTTGCAGAGGATGAGGACTGAGGCTAAAAGGCGCGCCACGGGGGCGATTAGCTCAGTGGTAGAGCGCATCGTTCACATCGATGATGTCGGGGGTTCAAATCCCTCATCGCCCACCATTACCCCCTAAGGCGCGCCCCTGATCCGGGCGCGCCTTGGTCGTTTCAGGGCTTTGCGCAGGAAAGCTAAAACCGCTCTTGCTTGCAGGGCGCGACCCGATTAAAGAGCGGGCAGGGGGCGGTTAGCTCAGTTGGTAGAGCGCTTCGTTTACACCGAAGATGTCGGGGGTTCGAGCCCCTCACCGCCCACCAGATACCCCTTTGAAATCATTAAAAGCCCTCGCAAACAAAGGGCTTTGGCCGTTTGATGGTTGCAAAATAGGTCCCATTAGGACGGGCAAGATCTCGCACATCGGCACTGGAAGTGGGAGAGGCTACCTCCGTCTCGTGCTTGCGCTAGGAAGAAGGATGCGGTGCGCGCACCCACTGTCCTTATGAGTCCCTGAACTAAAATTCAGACCTAATGGATGACTTATTAGAGGATTTCTCCAAGGAGCGCTTAAAGGAGTTTCTCAGTAACATTGATATGGGCGCGTGAAATGAACCTATAGGTTGCGACAAGCTACAAGCGGTTTTAAGTTGAGCCAAGCACCTATCGCTCAACGCGTCTCGGTCCAAAATTGAGAGATATTTATACCACAACCAGACTGCCGTTCATGAATTTCATCGTCGTTGGAGTGAACGCCTTTAGTTCGTTTGCAGCCTTTCGTTGGTCCATGCTATCTAGAAATCCACAAACATCGAACATGTCCAAATCCCGAAACCCAGAAGGGCAGTATTGCCACCATTTTAGGTCTATAAGGCGATCTGTAATCTCTTGTGGGAAGCGTGGACGAATTTTCTTTGCTGGGTTCCCTCCAACGATCGTATATGGAGGAACATCCTTCATGATGACGCTCCCACTGGCTACGACAGCACCGTCACCAATTGAAACACCGCTGCGTATTATACAGTAAGCTCCCAACCAAACATCGTTGCCGATCTTCCCGCGTCCATAACTTCTTGTGAATGTCTCGACCGGGCCAGTATAGCGCAGTTCCGGTGGCAAATTCTCTTTGTAATACTCGCCGTAGTGAAAAGGATTTGTCGTCACCGAATGTATTGGATGATGACCGTTGACGATTCTCGTTCCTCTGGCAATGGAGCAGTATCGACCGGTTTTGAACATAAAAAAATTATTTTCTGCATCAACGATATGTGTGAAAGCCCCTGCCGATATTATCCGTTTGTTAGGATGGCGCGTGAATGCCTCAAATGGTGCTCCATCGTCTACCGTAATTTCGGTGCCGGCTTTGATGGGGGACTTCTTTTGCGCCTGATTATACTCTACAAGGTTCTCCGCTAGAATTTCTGCGATTTCTGCGGTGACCTTAATCGTCTGAATTGCCATTTTCCGTTCTCTCGCCCATTTCAATCTTAAGATTGCAGGGGTGGAACAAAATTTTCCCGCAACTTCCTCTGCGACATTTCCGCTTAGTGCTGGATCCCATGAGCGTTAAGGGATGTCCTTTAGTGAGGGCCCCAGTTTCGCGCACCGGAGTGCGGTAGGCAAGCACAGAAAAGAGATCCTTAGCCCGCATTGGATAAGCGTAGTTTGTTCATGGTGCTCGCTGTGATGACCGGCGCATCGCCATGAGCCTAAATGATCCGAAATGTGCGAAATGCGCGACTAAATGCTTACGACGATATAAGCTGAAAGATCACTAACGGATATACTTGCGTTACTGGCGCGCGGCGACAGCGGCTACTGTTGCGACTAGAATCGCGTGACATCCGTTTGCTCAAAGACGCGATCTGGGCGCGCAGCCTGCGTCTTCGTTCGTGAAACGATCGGCCCGCCAGTGGTGCCTGGCGAATGTCTGCAGCAACGCTGCAAAAATAGTCGCAACTTTTTCGCAATGGCCCGCTTGACGAGGCGCGGGGGGGCGCGTAATACCCCCCAACGCTCGGGTGGCGATCCGGGCGGATGGTGTAAGCGGTTGTAGCTCAGTTGGTTAGAGTACCGGCCTGTCACGCCGGGGGTCGCGGGTTCGAGCCCCGTCAACCGCGCCATCATCATCCGGATCGCCCGAGCGTAAATGCGCGGTTGTAGCTCAGTTGGTTAGAGTACCGGCCTGTCACGCCGGGGGTCGCGGGTTCGAGTCCCGTCAACCGCGCCACTTTTCCCCTTAAAGTTGGTTTTCATGGATCAGATCCGCGCATTTTTTGACGATATTCCGCTGGGGCTGGCGGTGATTGCCTCGCTGACATTGGGTCTCGCGCCGTTCGTCCCCGAGCCTCATATCTGGGAAAAGCTCAAGATGCTGGCAGCTGGCACGCTGCGCAAACCGATCGATATTTTTGATCTCGTACTGCATGCCGCACCCTTTATTTTGCTGATCGGCAAGCTGCTGTTTCTGGCCTTTCCAGGCTAAGCGCGCCCCCAAAGATACGTTGAGCTTTCGCGCGCCAATCTCTATATCGCTGGGTTGAACGCACGGAGGAACGCCGATGTCCCTGATCAAACGCCTATTTGACCATATCACGCTGTTGCAAGCGGCGATTTTGGCCGGATTTCTGGGATTGGCTCCGTTCACGCCAGAGCCGCATATCTGGGAAAAACTCAAGATGTTGGCGGCAGGCACGCTGGTGCGCCCTGTGGATTGGTTTGATCTGTGCCTGCATGGGCTGCCGTGGATTATTCTGGCCGTCAAGCTGGCGCAATGGGTGAAAACGGGCAAGGCCGGGCGGGCTGCGGAGGATACGAAATGAAAGACGATCTGGATGCCAAAGCGCTGATCGACACGATGGGGCAGGCGGCACGGACCGCGGCTGCGGAGCTGGCCTTTGCGAGCAGCGAGAGCAAGCGCGCGGCTTTGATCGCGGCGGCTGATGCCGTTTGGGCGCGCCGCGCTGAAATCCTGACCGCCAATGGCGAGGATATGGCTTACGGCGCCAATAAGGGGCTCAGCCCGGCGATGATGGACCGGCTGATGCTGGATGAGGGGCGCATTGGCGCGATCGCCGAAGGGCTGCGCACCGTGGCCGAACAGCGCGATCCGGTGGGCGATGTGATTGCGCAGTGGGACATGCCCTCGGGGCTGCATATCGAGCGCGTGCGCACGCCTTTGGGCGTCATCGGCGTGATCTATGAATCGCGCCCCAATGTGACGGCGGATGCCGGGGCGCTGTGCCTGAAATCGGGCAATGCGGTGATCTTGCGTGGCGGCTCGGAAAGCTATCATTCGAGCCGCGCGATCCATGCCTGTCTGTTGGATGGGCTGCGCGCTGCGGGCTTGCCCGAGGCCGCGATCCAGCTTGTGCCGACGCGCGACCGCGCCGCTGTGACGCAGATGCTGCGCGCAACCGAGTTTATCGACGTGATTGTGCCGCGCGGGGGCAAAGGGCTGGTGGGCTTGGTTCAGGCCGAGGCCCGCGTGCCGGTCTTTGCCCATCTTGAAGGAATCTGTCACGTCTATGCCGATGGCGCCGCGGATCTGGAAATGGCGCGCGCGATTGCGCTCAACGCCAAAACCCGGCGCACCGGGATTTGCGGCGCGATGGAATGTCTGCTGATTGATCGGGCGTTCTATGAGACCCATGGCAGCGTGCTGATCGATGATTTGATCGCAGCCGGTGTTGAGGTGCGCGCAGACGGGCCTTTGGCCGAAATTGAAGGCACGGTTGCCGCAACCGAGGATGATTTCGGGCGCGAGTTCCTGGATATGATCTGCGCGGCGAAACTGGTGGATGGCGTCGAAGGCGCGATTGCGCATATCCGCCGCTATGGCAGCCAGCACACCGAATCGATCGTGACCGAGGATTTGACCGTGGCCGCGCGCTTTTTCGAGCGTCTGGACAGTGCAATCTTGATGCACAATGCCTCAACGCAATTTGCCGATGGCGGCGAGTTCGGGATGGGCGCCGAAATCGGGATCGCCACGGGCAAGCTGCACGCGCGCGGGCCGGTCGGGGCAGAACAACTGACCTCGTTCAAGTATCAGGTGACGGGCAAGGGCGCCGTGCGCCCTTAACCCGCGCCTAAAGCCGGATCATCCCGCCATCTTCAAAAATTTCCCATTTGGCCTGCCGCCCCTGACGGGCCATCTCGCGGGGCAATAGCGCAAATTGCACCTGCGCAGGCGTGATCTCGGTTCCGGCATTAGCACCGTCATTCAGCCGCTCCCAAAGGGTGAGATCGGCGCGGCTTTTGTCCGATTGCGCGCTGATTTCCCAGCCCTCGGGCGTGGCCTGCGCGATGATCTCGCCCCCAAAAGGCAGCAGCGTTTCCAGGCATAGCACCGCCAGAAACGCCAGTTTCACCTCAGAGCGCGCCTGATCCCCGTCAATCTGCCAGTCATGGGTAATCCGCCCCAGACTGGAGAGATCGCCTAGCAGCTTGGCAATTTCCGAACGACCGATCCGCTGCTCGGCACTGGTTTGCCCGAAGGCGACGCGAAAGAACTTAATGCGCGCATTGGCCGCCGTCACACTTTGCGCGATCAAATCCATCTCAGGGCCACTTTGCTGACCCGACATCGCCAGCAGCTCCACCCCATTGCCAATCGCGCCCAGAGGGCTGATCAAGTCATGGCACAGGCGCGATCCCAAAAGGGCGGACAAATCCGCATCACTCAGGCTTGTATCTGCGGTCTCAAAAGGCATCTATATCTCCGAAAGTGAGGGCGACATGTACGAAATTCTTGAACCTGGTATGCTGGTCAGAAATCCGAAAATGCCCGAATGGGGGATCGGTCAGGTGCAATCGCGGATCGCGCAGAGGGTCACGGTCAATTTCGAGCATGCAGGTAAGAAGGTGATTGATGGGCGCAATGTGGCGCTAGAACTTGTTGTGCGCGATCAGAGTTGACAAAAGGTTAACAAACCTGCGAGGCGGCGGAAAAATACATCCCTAGGTTGCGCTACGCCGTCGCCGAGCGCAAGGAAATATTGCCAAGCGGCGCGCAGGTTTTTACACCAGTGTAACACGTTAAGGGGAACTGCTGCGCGTGATCGACACGGCGTCATTCGAAATCCGGCTTGCACAAAGCGAGGCCGATCTGGTCGCCTCACAGCGGCTGCGCTACCGTGTGTTCGTGCAAGAGCTGGGTGGCGGGGGCGAAACCGTTGATCACGCAGCGCAAATTGAGCAGGACGCGCTCGATCCGCTTTACGATCATCTGCTGCTGATTAATCGAAATCTGCCCGAGGGAGTGCACGTGGTGGGGGCCTATCGCTTGCTGCGCTCTGATCAGGCGCGCGCGGCGGGGCGGTTTTATTGCGATGGCGAATATGATCTGGACCGGCTCAAAAGATCGGGTCGTAAGCTGTTGGAATTAGGGCGCTCTTGCGTGCACCCCGACTATCGCGGCGGGGCTGCGATGCTGCTGTTGTGGAACGCGCTGGCCGATTATGTGCTGGCCCATGAGGTCGAAATCCTGTTCGGTGTGGCCTCGTTTCATGGCACAGATTCCGGCGCATTGGCGCAGCCGCTGTCGTGGTTGCATCACCACCACCTCGCGCCTGAAAACCTGCGTCCGCGCGCGCTGCCCGAGGCGTTCCAGCCGATGGATCTTGTGAGTGCGCATGACCTTGATCGGCGCGCCGCGATGGCGGCGATGCCCAACCTGATCAAGGCCTACCTGCGTCTCGGCGGCTTTGTCGGCGAGGGTGCCTATATTGATAAGCCGTTCAACACCACCGATGTGCTTTTATTGATGGATACCAAGGCGATGAGCGACAAACATCGCGCATTTTACACCCGTCGTTTCGAAGGCCGCGCATGAGCTGGGACGCGCAAGAACCGCCACAAACACGCATATCCGCGCTTGGCTGGTTGCGTGCGTTGCTGCGCGGGGTTGCGCTGGCAGCGTTGTGTTATGGCGGCTTGGTTTTGCTGTTGCTCTTGCGCCTGATTGAGCGCCCGCTTCACGGTCTCAACCGCCCGTGGACGCCTCGTATCACCCGAACGGTCTGCCGCATGTCCTTTCCGATCCTCGGTATGCGCTATCGCGTGCGCGGACGCCCGATGCATCATATCGGCGCTGTGGTGGCTAATCATGGCTCATGGCTGGATATTTTCGCGCTCAATGCCTGCCAAAACATTTATTTCGTCTCCAAGGCCGAGGTCGCGCGCTGGCCGATGATCGGTTGGCTCGCGCGCGCGACGGGAACGGTGTTCATTCGTCGGGATCGGCGCGAGGCGAAGATCCAGCAGCAAGTCTTTGAGCAGCGCATCCGCGCGGGGCATCATTTGTTGTTTTTTCCGGAAGGCACCTCGACCGACGCGCGCCGTGTTTTACCTTTTAAACCAACGCTTTTCGAGGCGTTCTTCAGTCATGGACTGGACCGGATCATGCAGATCCAACCGGTCACGGTGATCTATCATCCGCCCGATGAGGAAGATGCGCGGTTTTACGGTTGGTGGGGTGAGATGAGCTTTGGCCCGCATCTCCTCAAGGTGCTTGCGCAGCGACGCCAAGGGGCGGTGGATATCGTGTTTCACGACCCGCTTGACGTCGCCGATTTCGCCTCGCGCAAAGAGCTGGCGTTGCGTGCCGAGCACGCCGTGCGTGCGGGGCTACCCTACGAGGATTCGCGCGAGCGGTAATGGGCCAAGACGTATAGCCGGATCGCTGTGGCAAGCCCGGCATCGACACCGCGATCCACATCAATTTCAGCTGCTAACTCGTTGATGCCTTTTTCTTTTTCGTCCGCGATATCGCGAAAGGCTTGCCAGAATTCATCTTCCAAAGTCACTGACGTCCGATGCCCGCCCAAGGTCAGAGAGCGCTTTTTCGGGCGGCTCATTCTTTGTCCTCATGCGCATGCCCGTCCAAATCCCGACGCGCCTTGTCCCTTTGGCGATCCTCGAGTGAAAATTGGGCTTTGCTACGGCCGAATTTAACAGCGTTTTCATTGCCCTGCGCGCGCTTTTTCACGCGGGCCTGCTGTTTGCGGAATTGGTTGAGATTGGTGACGTTGCTCATAGGCGCGAGTTTGCCACAGCTTTACTGGACAAAAAAGGGGTGGCCAATCGCGGCCACCCCTTTGCGTTTTTACGCGGCGCAAAAGATCAGTCTTTTGGGCCGATCATCTGTTCAGGGCGCACCACTGCGTCGAACGTGGCCTCATCGACGAAGCCGAGTGCGATTGCCTCTTCCTTCAACGTAGTGCCGTTTTTATGCGCAGTCTTCGCCACTTTGGTCGCGTTGTCATAGCCGATGGTGGGCGCAAGGGCTGTGACCAGCATCAGCGATTCCTTCATCAGCTTGTCGATACGTGGCAGGTTAGCCTCGATGCCGACCACCATGTTATCGGTGAAGGCCGAGGCCGAGTCGCCCAAAAGCTGCATGCTTTGCAAGACGTTATAGCTCATCATCGGGTTATAGACGTTCAGCTCGAAGTGGCCTTGCGAGCCGGCAAAGCCCACCGCCGCATCATTGCCCATGACATGTGCGCACACCATCGTCAGCGCTTCGGCCTGCGTCGGGTTCACTTTGCCCGGCATGATCGAGCTGCCAGGTTCGTTTTCCGGCAAGATCAGCTCCCCCAGACCCGAGCGCGGGCCAGAACCCAGAAGGCGGATGTCATTGGCGATCTTGAACAGCGAGGCCGCCACGGTTTTCAGCGCGCCCGAGAACATCACCATCGCGTCATGCGCGGCCAAGGCCTCAAATTTATTGGGGGCGGTGATAAAGGGCAGGCCGGTGATCTCGGCCATATTTGCAGCCACTGTTTCCGCCCAGCCTTTGCGGGTGTTCAGCCCGGTGCCAACGGCGGTGCCGCCCTGCGCGAGTTCGTAAATATCGCCCAAGCAAGCTTCGACCCGCTCGATCCCCTTTTTCACCTGATGCGCGTAGCCGGAGAATTCCTGACCCAGCGTGAGGGGCGTGGCGTCCTGCGTATGGGTGCGCCCGATCTTGATGATGTCTTTGAAAGCAAATGATTTTGCCTCAAGTGCTGCGTGCAGTTTGCGCAAGCCCGGCAGCAACACGTCGCGCGCCTGCATCGCGATCCCGACATGCATTGCGGTGGGGAAGGTGTCGTTGCTGGACTGGCCCATATTGCAGTGATCGTTGGGATGGACCGGATCTTTGGACCCCATCTTGCCGCCCAGCATTTCGATGGCGCGGTTCGAGATCACCTCATTGGCGTTCATGTTCGATTGCGTGCCCGAGCCAGTTTGCCACACGACGAGCGGGAAGTTATCGTCGAACTTGCCCTCGATCACCTCAGAGGCGGCAGCGATGATCGCATCCGCGACTTTCGCATCCATCGCGCCTTGCGCCTTGTTGGCCTGAGCGCAGGCTTTCTTAATTACGCCCAGCGCGCGGATGATCGGCACTGGCTGGCGCTCCCATCCGATAGGGAAGTTGATGATCGAGCGCTGCGTTTGCGCGCCCCAATATTTGTCGGCGGGAACTTCAAGCGGGCCGAAGCTGTCGGTTTCGGTGCGTGTCGCGGTCATCAGGGCCTCCATGAACTGCGCAAAACTCTTGCGCGTTTTAGGCCGAGCGGGGACGATTTGCAATCGGTATGCGGATGTATACTGCCGTCAGGGCAGGTTCGCGCTATTTACGGAATTGATCGAGACTGACGACTTCGGCATCGCCGCGCGGTGCGGGGGCAGCTTCTTCCTCGTCGTCGGCTTCCACCTCGTCTTCGTCATAGGCTTGCGTTTCAAAGCGCAGGCCGAATTCGACGGACGGGTCGACAAAAGTCGAGACCGCGTCAAAGGGCACATAAAGCGGCTCGGGCGCATTGCCGAAATTCAGCGTGATCGAAAACCCGTCATCGGTGACCTCAAGCCCCTCATACCAATGCTGGATGACGACCGTCATCTCTTCGGGATAGCGTTCGCGCAGCCAATCGGCGAGTTCGGCATCGGGGTGGCGGGTATCGAAGGTGATGAAAAAATGATGTTCACCCGGCAAACCGTTCGCGGCAATATCTTCAAGCACGGTCTGGATCAGCCCGCGCATCGCATCATGCATCAGATTGCCGTAATCGATCGAACGCGTCATGCCGTTCCCTTCTTTATCCTGCAGATAGCATAAGGGATTCGTCGTCAGAGGGAAGGGGGTGCGATCACACAGCCACGGGAGCAAAAAGGCAGGGCAAGGGCCGGGTTGCAGACCGCCTTCTAAGCCCACGATCAGCCCAGTGTTTCGCCCGACAGGCACAGCGCAATTGTCTCAGGGGGGAGCAGGCCGAGCTGTTCGAAAATAGAGATCGCATCAAAGCTGTTATAAGCCTCAGCAACCTGATCTCCCTCAAAGCGCATGGCGAGTTGACCCGTCGCACTGACGGGGGCGCAATTGGCCACCCCGATTCCATCAATCTTGAGCAGGGTCCAAACCCAATCCTCGCTCTCAAAGCTGCGCAGGATCGAGATGGTCATCTTATGCAGATGCGCGCGAAACGCCGGAACAAATTCGAGAAACTCTTTCGGGCCAAGATTGAGCCCGTCCATGATTCCCGCGGCTTGCGCACGTTGGGTAAAGAGCGGCTCGATCAAATCGAGGTGGCCATCGCCCCAAACGGCGTTCAGCCATATCTCAATATTGCGCAGACGTGACATTGCAATCCTCTCAGGCTCGTGGTCACCGCCATATTGCGCATGAACAGTTTACGACGGGGTTAACGCCGCTTGGATCAAGCGATTGATCGTATGCTGAAAGGGGGAAAAGGTGCAGGATTCTGTTGCAAGGCTCCTGCGGGCCCCGCCTTACGCTGCTAGGCGCAAGGAGTTAGGTTTCGATCTCTCGAACTGCTTACGCAGCAAGAGCGACCGGAGCACGGTTGTCATTGGCAACTGTACAAATCGCACCGATAACGGTGGTGGCTCACCGAGACAAAGCAAAACCCCTTTAGACGTTCGTCGATCCTATTTCGGCCCCATTCTCCCCCAATGAGGGTGGCTTGGTGGAGCCGCCGGGTACCGCCCCCGGGTCCGATCCGCTTATTACGAGCGCGTTTATGTCCATAGTCCCCCCGAAAGGGAACACATCATATATAGGTGGGGCCGGGCGCGTGATCAAGGGGCGTGCGCAGCGCGACTTTAGCTGCCCTCGGCCGGGATGCCGAGCACCGTCATCGCTACACCAAATGCCGCAAGCACCCAGAACGCCTTGCTTTTCAGCCCCTTGCTTTGCAGCGCCGCCAGCACCGCTTGCAAGGTGTAGTAGCCTGCAAAGGCGCGCGAGGCGTAGGAGATGATGACAAAGATATCCGCGCTCCAAGTCAGGGCGATACCCGCAGCGATCAGCACGGGATAGGCGTGTCTGGGTTCCAGCCGTCCGCGCGTGAACTCCGACAGCAACCCGCCTGCGCCGCCGGTGTCGGCGACAGCGGCCGAAAACTGCGCCGCCAAAGCCGCCGCCACCAGCATCGCAGGTAAGATCGGGGCGACCACGCGCATCATCTCGATGATTGACGTTTCGGTCAGGTGAAGGGCGTCGGGCACAAAAATGTAAGCGAGCAGCACGATGTAGACCATGTAGATCGCCGTGGAGAGCATCTGCGCCCATCGCATCGCGTCGATACGCGTGGGGGCATCATAGCTTTTGCCCAGATAGCGCGCGGTTTCAAACCCTTGCACCGTGACGATCAGACCAAAGATCAAACGCAGCGAATCCCACGGCCCCAGCTGACCAGGATCAAAAATCAGTTTGCCCTGTGTTGCCGTCTTGCCAAAATATACAGCCAAACCCAGCAACAACCCCCCGATGATCGCCAGTTTCAGCGCGACCGTGGCATATTCCATCTTCTCAAGCGTGTGAAATCCACCCCCAAAGCCTGCCACGGCAACCACGCCCAACGCGGCTGTCGTCACGACATTTGCCATGAAATGGCTGTTCCACGGTGTCAGCGACACTGCAAACGCCCCAAACAGATTGAGATAATAGGCGACCGAGATCACATAGGCGAAAGACAGCGCAATCTGGGCAAGCTGCTCGACGCGCGAAATCAAGGCGGTGTCGGGCCGCTCCTCGGCGGCGATATTATTGCGCACCGCCGCGCCAAACAGCCAGCCCACAAGGCACAGTCCCGCCATCGCCAAGGGCGCCCACGCACCAAAGCGCACCTCAAGGATCGGCCCGAGCACCAGAAACCCCGAGCCGATGATCGAGGCCAGCGGCGTGACCATCGCGCGCCACCTTGGGCGGGCGCGCAGAGCGGGTACGAACATTCCGCCTAGAATGAGCAAGGCAAGCAACAGGATCGAAAAGTTGAGAATCATATAGCCTCTGGCCTTGCAGCAATGATGGAGCGACACGCGTGCCTTGATCGAAAGGCTGCATGGCTTGCTTGGTTCCCAATATAGTAGGCGGGTGCAAGTTAAGATTCGTTCAAACGGCCCGCAAGAAGCGGAAAGTGAACCTTTCGCGTAGATCTGCGTAGTATTTGAGCGGCTATAGATGTGAGGGATTGATGAGCGCGGATGTGACACTGCTTTGGCTTCGGCGGGATTTCCGCTTTTATGATCATCCTGCAATGGTGGCGGCGGCTGCGAATGGGGCGGCGGTGATCCCGGTGTTTATTTACGACGATCAGGTCGCGGCACTGGGGGCGGCGCCAAAATGGCGTCTTGGTGAGGCCGTCGATCATTTTGCCGACGCACTCGCGGAAAAAGGATCGCGCCTGATTTTGCGCAAGGGTGACCCGCTTGAGGTGTTGCGCGCGTTGATCGCCCAAACCGGAGCGCGCGCGGTGCATTGGTCACGCGCTTATGATCCGGCCTCAGTTGCGCGCGACAAGGCCGTCAAGGCGGCGTTAAAAGAGGACGGGATCACGGCCGAAAGCCAGGCGGGCCATCTGCTGTTTGAGCCGTGGAGCGTGCAAACCGGCAAGGGCGAACCTTACAAGGTCTATTCGCCATACTGGCGCGCGGTGAAGGGCCGCGATATTGCCGCGCCGCTCAAAACCGTGTCTGAACTTCGTGCTCCAAGTAACTGGCCTGACAGTGAAACCCTGTCGGACTGGCAAATGGGGGATGCGATGAACCGCGGCGCAGAGGTCGTGGCGAAATACGCCCATATCGGTGAGGCACGGGCGCAAGGTCGCTTGTCGACCTTTCTGCGCGATCATATCGAGCACTACAAAACCGAACGCGATTTTCCCGCGTCGGGCGCGACCTCGGGCCTGTCGGAAAACCTGACCTATGGCGAGATTTCCCCCCGCGCGGTCTGGCATGCGGGATGGCGTCATGTTCAAGAGGGCGCGGCGGGGGCCGAGCATTTCCTCAAGGAATTGGTCTGGCGCGAATTTGCTTGGCATCTGCTTTATCATTTCCCCGATCTGGCCGAGGCAAACTGGCGCAAAGAGTGGAACGGCTTCCCATGGCGCCCCGACAACAATGACGCCAAGGCGTGGCGCCGTGGCATGACGGGCGAGCCCTTTGTCGATGCGGCGATGCGTGAGATGTATGTCACCGGCACGATGCACAATCGCGCGCGCATGATTGTCGCGTCTTATCTGACGAAACATCTGATGACGGATTGGCGTGTCGGGCGGCGTTGGTTTGAAGATTGCCTGATCGACTGGGATCCGGCAAGCAATGCGATGGGCTGGCAATGGGTGGCCGGATCAGGGCCGGATGCCGCGCCATATTTCCGCGTTTTCAATCCTGAAACGCAGCTTAAAAAATTCGACAAAACAAAAGACTATCGCGATAAGTTCATTCTAGAGGGGCAGTCCAACCCACCGCAAACCGCGCGCGATTTCTTTGACGCAATCCCGCGCAGTTGGGGGTTAACGCCGGATCAGAGCTATCCCGCGCAAATCGCCGATCTCAAGGGCGGACGAGAGTGTGCGCTGGCCGCCTATCACGCGCATCGCGACACGGATTGAGGGGCAGTCTGCGCTCTTCTTGAAAGAAAAAAGGCTTCCCCTAGCGGAAAGTACCGTAATTTTGCCGTAATTCTTCTTTAAATCCGTAAGCCTATGGTATGCCCCGGCCTTTTTTCGCCGGGTGAGGAGTATGTTATGCAACGCTTGGCCGTTCGAAATACAAAGATGCAGATCCCGACAATGGCAAAATTTTTTGCCGCGATTTCACTTGCGGGAACGGGTTTTTTTACTGCTAACGAGATTATTCCCGCTTTGCCCCAAGGCGTTGAAGGGGCAAGTATTTTGCCGCTGGTGGCGTCGTCCTTCGGGCTTTTGCTGGGCTGGCGGGTTGTCGGTTTACACCCCGGGCGGCCGTGGATGAGCGCGATTAGCGATGGCCTTCGCGGCGCGCTTTACATGATGGCATGGAGCTATGCGTTTCTTGGCGCGGCGCAGATGCTGAAACTGGCGTTGCGGATGCGCTATGATGATGCGGTTGAGGCATTGGTCGATATTATCGGTCAGGGTGCCGCGATTGCGCAGGCCTCGTTTAGCGTTGATGTTTTGATCGTTCTGATCTGCGGGGCTGTTCTTGCGGGGGGCGCGTCAGAATGGGCCTATCGCAAATACGGCCGCTAAGCGCTTGACATCAGGGGCCACGCGCGCAGGGTGGCTGTTGAAATCAGGTCGTTGGGCAGCCTCTTGAGTATGCAACATTTCTTCTACGGAACGCTCTGTCATCCGCCGCTTTTGCGCGCGGTGATCGGGCGTATTCCCGACTTGCATCCGGCGGAGTTAGAGGGCTATCGCGCGCGGGAGGCGTGCCGCGATGGCGTGCCGCTTGGCTTTCCCGTGCTCGAGGCGCAGGCGGGCGCGACCACGACAGGCATTATTTGCACGCTGAGCACACATGAGGCCGAGCGCATCGCGTGGTATGAGGCGGGCTATACGCCTTGCGATTTGCAGCTATCCCAAGACGGTGAAAAGGTTGCGGCGCGGGTTTGGCTGCCCGGCGCTGGCCACTGGGATCCGGGCGCGGACTGGACGCTTGCACAGTGGCGCGCGCAATGGGGCGCGCTTAAAACCGAGGCGGCAGCGCAGTTTATCCACGAGGCTGAACAAATCGGACCAGAGGCGGCAAATGCGCGCTATCACTCGATTTTGGTGTGTGCCGCGTCGAAGCTATCAGCCCAAGCGAAACCGATGCCGCAAACCTTGCGCCGTGCTGTGCAAGAGGAGGACGTTAAGATCGAGTCGCAATCTATTGGCTATCATGGATTTTTCCTCATAGAAGATTACGACCTGCGCCATCGCCTGTTCGCGGGTGGTTACTCGGATACGCTAAGTCGGGCGGCCTTCATCTCGGGCGATGCGGCGGTTGTTCTGCCCTATGACGCGCGCCGCGACCGCGTTTTGTTGATCGAGCAGTTTCGCGCAGGCCCTTTTGCGCGCGGAGAGCCAAACCCCTGGATGATTGAGGCCATTGCCGGGCGCATTGATCCCGGCGAAAGCCCCGAGCAAACCGCACATCGCGAAGCAATGGAAGAGGCGGGCATCACCCTTGATCACCTGATCGAAGCGCCGCGTTTTTACCCCACGCCGGGGGCAAAATCCGAGTTCATTCATTGCTATATCGGCCTGACCGATCTGCCCGATGACGCCGGGCGACCGGGCGGTGTTGAGGATGAGGGCGAGGATATCCGCCCCCATCTGGTGCCCTTCGATCAGCTTATGGAGATGGTGCAAACCGGCGAGGCGGGCAATGCACCCCTTGTCGTGCTGTCGCTGTGGCTGGATCGGATGCGTGAGAGTTTGCGCGCCAAGGCTTGAGGTGGCGCGCGCGGCGGCCTAAGTCTGGGGACAATGCCCTGACGGGGCGCGCGACACTGGAGGATTTCATGCGCATTTGCGGCGATCTGGCGGCAGCGGTGGGGCACACCCCGCTTATCAAGCTGAGAAAAGCGTCCGAGATGACGGGCTGCACGATTTTGGGCAAGGCCGAGTTTCTCAATCCCGGCCAGTCGGTCAAGGATCGCGCGGCGCTTTATATCATTCGCGATGCGATCCAGCGCGGCGCGCTGCAACCCGGTGGCACGATTGTCGAGGGCACGGCGGGCAATACCGGCATCGGGCTGGCGTTGGTCGGGGCCTCGATGGGGTTTCGCTCGGTCATCGTGATCCCCGAGACGCAAAGTCAGGAAAAGAAAGACATGCTGCGTCTGGCGGGCGCACAATTGGTCGAAGTGCCTGCCGCGCCTTACAAAAATCCCAACAACTTCGTGCGCTACTCAGAACGCTTAGCCAATGAGCTGGCAAAATCCGACCCCAACGGTGCGGTCTGGGCCAATCAGTTTGACAACACGGCCAATCGTCAGGCCCATATCGAAACCACCGGCCCCGAGATTTGGGAACAGACCGGCGGGCATGTGCATGGTTTTGTCTGCGCGGTCGGATCAGGGGGGACGCTGGCGGGCATCGGCATGGCGCTTCAGCCCAAGGGCGTGAAGGTCGCGCTGGCCGATCCTGATGGCGCAGCGCTGCACAGTTTTTACACGACGGGCGAGCTGAAATCCGAAGGCTCCTCAATCGCCGAAGGGATCGGGCAGGGCCGCATCACCGCCAATCTAGAGGGCTTCACCCCGGATATGAGCTACAATATCCCCGATGCCGAGGCGCTGCCGATTGTCTTTGATCTGCTGAGTGAAGAGGGCCTGTGCCTTGGTGGCTCGTCTGGCATCAATGTGGCCGGCGCAATCCGCATGGCGCGTGAGATGGGGCCGGGCCACACGATTGTGACGATCCTGTGCGATTACGGCACGCGCTATCAATCCAAGCTGTTCAACCCCGCCTTTCTGCACGAAAAGGGCTTGCCCGTTCCCGATTGGCTGGATGGCCCCGGTCGCACGATCCCCGAGGTCTTCGCGCAATGATCTGGCGGCTGGCGCGTCTTTGGGTACTCATGCTCGCGCTGGCCTTGCCAGGCTTGGCGTTGGCTCAAACCACAGACGCGCCCGATTATGCAGCGTGGGACAAGGTCGCGGCTGCGGCGGAAAATACCGTGCAAGACGGCACCGCCGATAGTGCGAGCCTGGATGCTTTGCGCACCAAGGTTGATGGTTGGCGCAAGACGCTGACCGCTGCCGAAGACATCAATGCCAGCCAGATCGCGACGCTCAAGGCACAGATTGAGGCGCTTGGGCCTGCTCCGAAAGAAGGCGAGACCGAGGATCAGGCGATCACAAGCCGTCGCAAGACGCTGCAAGATCAACTGTCGCAACTGCAAGCGCCCGGTCTGCGCGCCAGCGAGGCCGCCAGCCGGGCCGATGTCATCGTTGCCAATATCGACAAGTTGGTGCGCGCGCGCCAGACGGACAAGCTGCTGCGTCTGACTCCTTCGCCGCTGAACCCGGTCAACTGGCCCGAAGCGCTTGCGATTACCGGATCGCTGACCGGGGCGCTCAGCGGTGAGATGTATGACACGCTCAGCACCAATACCCCCTATGCTACGATGCGTGACAATGCGCCGGTGATCGTGGGCCTGCTGTTTGTCGCATTGCTGTTGTTGGTCCGGGGGCGACACTGGATCGAGCGGCTGGCGGGTTTTCTAGAAAAACGTCTCGCCCTGCGCGCGCGCCGCGTCATCGATGCGCTGGTATCGTTGGGCCAGCTTTTCCTGCCTCTCGCAGGCCTCGCACTCTTGATCCTTGCCTTGCGCCAGACCGCATTGCTTGGGCCGCTTTGGCTTGAACTGGTCAACGTGCTTGGTGCCACGGCGAGTGTGATCATCACCGCGGTCTGGTTGGCGGGCCGTGTCTTTCCCAAAAGCGAGCAGCAAGAGTCTCCGTTCAATCTGACGACCGAGCGGCGCCGCGAGGGGCGGGTTTTGACCATCCTGTTCGGGCTGCTTGTGGGCTTGCAAGGCCCGCTTGGCGACTGGATCGTGACGCAGGGCGAGCGGGTGCTCACCGGGGCCGCCAAGACCAGCGATCAAACCGAGGCGTTGGCGCGCACGCTGGATGCGGGTTTTGGCGTTATGGCCTTTCCGCTTCAGGTGCTGGCGGGGATTTTGCTGTATCGCCTTGGCCGGCTGCTGCGCCGCCATCTGCGAAATGAAAAATCCGATACCGAGGAAAAAGCCTTTCGCGATCGCATCGTCGGGGCGATTGGCAATCTGGTGATCGCCGTCGCGATGATTGGCCCGGTGCTGGGCGCGATTGGCTATGTGAATGCGGCCAATGCGCTGATCTGGCCGTTGACCCTGACGCTGGGGCTGATCGCACTGGTGCTGGTGATCCAGCAATTCAGCGCCGATCTCTATGTGTTCGTGATGCGGCGCGAAGATGATGCGCGCGAATCTCTGATCCCGGTATTGTTTGGCTTCGTGCTGGGGGCGCTGGCGCTGCCCGTTGCGGCGCTGATCTGGGGCGCGCGTGTCGATGACCTCAAAGAGCTATGGGGCAAGTTTCAATCGGGCGCTACGCTGGGTGGCGTCACGATTTCACCCGGCGTTTTTGTAACGTTCCTCGTCATTTTCCTGATCGGCCTGTCGGTGACGCGGCTGGTGCAAGGCGCGCTACGCACCTCGCTGTTGCCCAAAACCAATATCGACAAAGGCGGGCAAAGCGCGATCATTTCGGGCCTTGGCTATATCGGAATCTTTCTGGCTGCGGTGATTGCGATTTCCTCGGCCGGGATTGACCTTAGCTCGCTGGCCATCGTCGCCGGTGCGCTGTCAGTGGGTGTTGGGTTTGGTCTTCAAACCATCGTGCAGAACTTCGTGTCGGGCATCATCTTGCTGATCGAGCGCCCGATATCCGAGGGCGACTGGATTGAGGTCGGCAGCCAGCAAGGGATCGTCAAGGCGATCACCGTTCGCTCCACCCGGATCGTGACCTTTGATCGTTCCGAAGTCATCGTGCCTAATGCCGATCTGATCTCTGGGCAGGTAACAAACTGGACGCGCGGCAATGTTACGGGGCGGTTGATCGTGCCAGTCGGCGTGGCCTATGGCAGCGATACGCGCAAGGTTGAGAAAATCTTGCTTGAGGTGGCGGAAAATCAGGCGTTGATCATGATGAACCCTGAACCCTATGTGCTTTTCACGGGGTTCGGGGCCTCGAGTCTGGATTTTGAGCTGCGCGTGATCCTGTCGGATGTGAATTTCTCGCTGCGCGTGATGAGCGAAATGAACCACGAGATTAACGCGCGCTTTGCCGAGGCTGGAATCGAAGTGCCGTTTCCCCAAAGCGATCTGTGGCTGCGCAATCCCGAAGTGCTGCGCGATGTCGGGCGTGGGGAGCCGCCCGCAGCCCCCGCAGACAAAGCAGAGTTGCAAGCCGCGCCCGCTGCACCGACGCAAACCGTCACGCGCGCCGATATGGGCAAACCGACGCCCGGCGAAGGTATTGAGGACTTTGACGGCGATGGCGATGGCGATGGCGGTGGAGGAGCCCGTTAATGCCGCATCAGCAAAGCTACCGCATCCATCCCTATGCGCGTGATCTTGAGACGCGCGTGACGGGCCACACATCCGAGGGCGGCATCTACTGCGCGAATTCGATCTTTTACCCAACGGGTGGCGGGCAACCCGGCGATAGTGGGCGGCTGGTTTGGGACGGCGGCGCGCTGGAAATTGCTACTGCGGTCAAAGGCGAACCCAACGCTCCCGGCGCGGTGGTTCTGGTGCCTGCCGAGCCCGCGCCACTGCCCCCCGTGGGCACGCGCGTGCAGCAGGAACTCGATTGGGAGCGTCGCCACCGCCATATGCGCGTGCACACCGCGCTGCATTTGCTCTCGGTCGCGATCCCTTATCCTGTGACCGGTGGGCAGATCGGCGTTGAACGCGGGCGGCTCGATTTCGACATGGCCGAGAAACCCGACAATATCGAGGCGCTCGATGCGCTGCTGAACGGCTGGATCGAACAGGATTTACCCGTCCGCGAAAGCTGGATCACCGATGCGCAACTCGCCGCACAGCCCGAACTGGTGAAAACCATGTCGGTCGCGCCGCCTGTGGGCCAAGGCTGGGTGCGCCTGATCGCGATCGGGGCCGAGAGCGCGCAGATTGATCTGCAACCCTGTGGCGGCACGCATGTGGCGAGTTTGCGCGAAATCGGCGGCGTCAAGATCGGCAAGATCGAGAAAAAGGGCCGCCAGAACCGCCGGGTCTATCTGCAATTGCGCTAATACGCGGGCAGGGCGCGCCCCTGCTTCGCTCTTGAAAAATATCCCGGGGGTGAATGGCCGCAAGGCCAGAGGGGGCAGCGCCCCCTCTTTGACTGTTAATTGTCGCCCTCCGGCGACGGGGGGGGCAGCGCCCCCTCTTTTTTCTCGCGTTACTTCTCGGGCAACAACCCGCGCGGACTAAAGCGCAGCACGCCCAGCAAGATAATCCCCATCACCAGCATCCGCATATGGGCCGCCGAGTCGATCATATGCTCTTTGAACGGACCTGCGGGGAAGGGGCTCGCCAGGATCGCCATCATATCAGGGCCCCAATCGCCTGCCTTCACCCAGACATACCAGATCAATACACCGCCCAGGATCGAGCCCCAGTTAGAGCCCGACCCACCGACAATCACCATCACAAGCACGATGAACGTATAGCGCAGCGGATTGTAGCTTGAGGGCGTCATCTGACCATCAAGCGAGATCATCATCGCCCCCGCCAAACCGATCACCGCCGAACCAAGCACGAAGATCTGCAAATGCCGACGGGTCACGTTTTTGCCCATCGCGGCGGCCGAGACCTCATTGTCGCGGATCGCGCGCATCATCCGCCCCCAAGGGGAGCGCAGCGACATCTCCGTCAGCCAGATCAGCGCGAAAATGACGATCACGAACAGCAACAGGAAGGCCAGCTTCACGGTAATCGTCGAGCCAAGCGTCGGGTCGATCCCCCACGCCTGCATCTTGGTCACGAATGCGTGGCTGTTTTGCAGATCAATCTCATAAGGTACGGGCCAAGGGCGCGGGATGCCGTTGACGTTGAGCACACCACGATCCAGCCATTGCTCGTTCTTCAGCACAGCGACTACGATTTCCGCAATGCCCAGCGTCGCAATCGCCAGATAATCCGAGCGCAGCCCCAGTGCGATCTTGCCCACCAGCCACGCCGCACCTGCCGCCAGCAGCGCACCGACCGGCCAGCTGACCAGTGTCGGCAGGCCCAAGCCGCCAAGATTGCCCGCAGCCGAAGGGTTGATCGCCTCGATGGCATCGACTGCCGGATCAAACAGCCAGCGAAAGGTGAAAAAGCCCACGATCAGTACCGCCGCCACCGCAAGCCCACGCAGCTTGCCGCGCAGGGTGCGATAGAGCCAAACCGCGCCGATCACAGCGATTGCAGCCACCGCAAACGCCGCGAGAATGCCAAAGCCGCCCGCCTTGAACGCGCCCGGCGTGGGGGGCATCGAAATCAGCACCGGTGCCAGCCCGCCAAGTGCGACGAACCCCATCGCACCTGCGTTAAACAGCCCTGCATAGCCCCATTGCATATTCACGCCCAAGGCCATGATCGCGCTCAGCAATCCCATGTTGAGAATACCCAGCGCCGA
The DNA here is from genome assembly GCF_000714545.1 of Thioclava indica. Lineage (GTDB taxonomy): Bacteria > Pseudomonadota > Alphaproteobacteria > Rhodobacterales > Rhodobacteraceae > Thioclava > Thioclava indica. Next base: position 41,118 of record NZ_AUNB01000009.1, on the reverse strand, counting down.
GTTCCAGCCCGAGGTCATCCCCTCCAGCACGATCAGCCCGGCCATCAGGGCAAAGAACAAGGGCGCGCGCAGACGACCGCCCGCTGCTGCATCTGCTTGACGTGCGGTGCTCATACGATTTTCCCCTTAAACAGGCCGGTCGGTTTAAAGATCAGCACGAGGATCAGGATGGTAAAGCTGACGGCGTATTTGTAATCGGTAGAGAGAAGCTGAACCAAACCGTCCGGCTCCCAGTTCGGGATCAGATAGGTGACGACCTTTTTCCACGCATAGGTCAGGCCGACCTCGGAGAACGAGATCACGAAACCACCCGCGATTGCGCCCACCGGATTGCCGATGCCGCCCACGATAGCCGAGGCAAAGATCGGCAGCAGAAGTTGGAAATAGGTGAACGCCTTGAAGGATTTATCCAAGCCATACAGCGTGCCTGCGATGGTTGCGAGCGCTCCGGTGATGATCCAGGTCACGGCAACGACGCGATTGGGGTCGATGCCCGAGAGCAGCGCTAGATCCTCGTTATCGGAAAACGCACGCATGGATTTGCCCGTGCGCGTGCGCCCCAAAAACCAGAACAGCGCCCAGACCACCAAAATCGCGGTGACGACGGTGATGACTTGCGTTGAGCGCAGCGTCAGCGGCTCGGACATGCCCGTCATCTCACGCCATTGCCGCGCGTTAATTACAAAGCGCGCACCATCGGCGAAGTTGATCTGATCCACGCCGATCAGGAACCGCGTCAGCGCGTTCATGATGAACATCACCCCGACCGAGACCATGACCATCACCACCGGTGCGGCCTTCACCTTGCGGTAATATTGGTAAACGACCTTATCGGTGCCCAGCATCAGCGCCGAGGTAATGACAATGCCAAAGGGCAGGGCCAGCAGCGCCGTGGGCAGCGGGCCAAAGCTGATCCCCATCGCCTGAAAGCCCCAAGTGATCAGAATGACCACGCCCGTGCCAAAGGCCATCGTGTCGCCATGGGCAAAGTTGGAAAACCGCAGGATCGAGTAAACCAGCGTGACCCCAAGCGCCCCCAGCGCAAGCTGCGCGCCATAAGCCGTGGCGGGAATGATGACGTAATTGGTAATCGCGACCAGCGCGTTAAGGAAATCCATCAGTCAGCCCCCCAAGAATGTGCGCCGGACTTCCGGGTCGGCCATCAGGGCCTTGCCAGTGTCGGTATATTTGTTTTCGCCTTGCACGAGGACATATCCTTTGTCTGCAATCTCAAGGGCTTGTCTGGCGTTCTGCTCCACCATCAAGATCGAGATGCCGGTGCGCGCAACCTCGATGATGCGGTCAAACAGCTCGTCCATCACGATAGGGCTGACGCCAGCGGTCGGCTCATCAAGCATCAACAGTTTCGGCTGCGTCATCAGCGCGCGCCCGACGGCGACTTGCTGGCGCTGCCCGCCCGATAACTCGCCCGCGTTCTGGCGGCGCTTGTCCTTGAGGATCGGGAACAGGGTAAACACCTGCTCCATCGCGACCTTGAAATCATCGTCGCGGATGAACGCGCCCATTTCGAGGTTTTCCTCAACGCTCATCGTCGGGAACACGTTGTTGACCTGAGGCACGAACCCCATGCCCTTTTTCACCCGGTCCTGCGGGCTCAGCGCGGTGATATCGACCCCGTCCAGCGTGACCCGGCCTTCGCGCAGGTTCAGCATGCCGAACACGGCCTTCATCGCGGTGGATTTGCCCGCGCCATTGGGGCCGACGATCACCGCGATTTCGCCTTTATCGACGGTCAGGGTGCAGCTGTTCAGGATATCGGCCTTGCCATAGCCGCCGGTCATGTCGCGCGCGTCCAGATAGCTCATTGCGCGGTTCCTTTGCCTGCTTCATCGCCAAGTCCGGGCTGGGCGCCGTGATCTTCATGCAAGGCGTCTTCGGTGACTTCCTCGGCCTTGACCTTGTTCTTGAGGCCGGTGCCTAGATAGGCCTCGATCACTGCCTCGTTTTCCATGATGTGATCGGCAGAGCCTTGCGCGAGAACGCGCCCCTCGGCCATCACGATCACCGGGTCACACAGGCGGCCGATGAAATCCATGTCGTGTTCGATGACGCAGAACGTATAGCCGCGTTCCTTATTCAGGCGCACAATCGCATCGCCAATCGTATTCAGCAGCGTGCGGTTCACACCCGCGCCGACCTCATCGAGAAAGACGATCTTGGCCTCGACCATCATCGTGCGTCCCAGTTCGAGCAGCTTTTTCTGACCGCCAGACAGGTTGCCCGCCTTTTCATCGCGCAGATGCGAAATCGTCAGAAAATCAAGCACTTCGTCGGCTTTCTTCAGAAGCTCTGCTTCAGAGTCGCGGATCTTGCGCCGGCCGAACCAAGTGTTCCACAGCGTCTCTCCAGGCTGATCGGGGGGCACCATCATCAGGTTCTCGCGCACCGTGAGCGAGGGGAACTCATGCGCAATCTGAAAGGTGCGCAGCAGCCCTTTGTGAAACAGCTCATGAGGTTTGAGGCCGGTAATATCCTCGCCATCCATCGTGACGCGGCCAGCGGTAGGTTCATGAACCCCGGCTATCACATTGAAAAGGGTAGATTTTCCGGCACCATTCGGGCCGATCAAGCCGGTGATCGAGCCAGTCTCGATACATAGGCTAGCATCGTCGACGGCACGAAAGCCGCCGAAGGATTTGACGAGATTTTCAACCCGGATCATGGGGTCCCCTGAAGTCGTGCGGTCACCTTAAGATTGTGCCGCAAGATATTGTTATAATTGAAAACAGCCCGGATCGCTCCGGGCTGCTTTAGTGTGAGTGGGCGATCAGCGGTATTTCACCGTTTCGATCTTACCATCCTTGATCTCAATTTCGCGGAAGGTGCCGGCAGCTTCGCCGTTGCCGATCAGCTTGATGGCGGTTGCGCCTTCGTAATCGATCGGCTTGCCTTCTTTGATCAGCTCAAGACCTTTGGCCAGCTCGCCGGGATAGATTTTCTCACCCGGACCGTTGGCGATGTCCATGATCTTGTCTTTATAGACTTTGGGATCGGTGGAATTGGCCGCTTCCATCGCCAGCATGATCAACGCAGCCGCGTCATACGAGCCACCCGAATAGGCCGAAGACCCGTCATAGCCAGCCGCTTTTGCCATGCCAAGATAGGTTTGCATGCCCTGACCCGCAGAATCGGGAAGCTGGCCGAACGAGCCGTTGATCTCAGAACCGAAATTGTCTTGCAGCGTTTGACTGACCATCCCGTCGGGGAAGACGAACTTGCTAAACGCACCAGTATCAAGTGCGCCGCGCAGAATGCCCGAGCCGCCCTGATCGACATAGCCCGCAATCACCAGCGCATCGCCACCAGCCGAGGCCAGCGAGCCGACTTCAGCCGAGTAATCGCCCTTGCCATCTTCGTGGGCTGCCGAAATCGTGACCTTGCCGCCTTTGGCTTCGTAGGCTTTCTCAAAACTATCGGCGAGACCTTTGCCGTAGTCATTGTTGGTGTAGGTCACGGCGACCGATTTGATGCCTTTTTCAAGGATCTCGTCCGCCATCACGTCGCCCTGACGTGCATCCGAGGGCGCGGTGCGGAAGAACAACCCGTCATCGGGCAGGGTGGTCAGCGCAGGCGAGGTCGCCGAGGGCGAGATCATCACCATGCCATTGGCCATCGCGACGTTTTGCAACACAGCCGTGGTCGCACCCGAACACATCGCGCCAACGATACCCGACACCTTATCCGAGGTCACAAGCGTCTCGCCCGCAGCCGTTGCGGCCGCTGCGTCCACGCAGGTCGAGTCGGCCTCAATCGGGGTCACGGTATCTCCGCCCAGCAGCTTGCCGGACTCCGAAACTTCCTTGATCGCCATTTCGGCGCCTTTTGCCATGCCCGGTGCAAGTGATTCCAGCGGGCCGGTGAAGCCCAGCAGAACACCCATTTTCACGTCATCGGCATAAGCGCCCGTTGCGCCAAAAGCGATGGCGGCAGAGGCCAGAAGAATTTTTTTCATTTATTCACTCCCATGTTGAACTCGCGTTCTAGCGCGAGATTAGTGCGCGGTTTTGTAAAAGGAAACACCACGGATGGCGTGAAGTCATGGAAATTCGGACCAAAAGGTCAAGCACCAATCGCACTGTCGTAACGCCAACTTGGGGATTTGTGCATTTTTGTGAGGTGTCAGCGCAGGGATCGCGTTGCGCTGTGCGCTAATGATCAGCCTCTGGCGCGGTGCCCAGATCGCCACCGCCCAGATCGCCACCGCCCGAGGTGCCGCGTTCACGGTAGGGCGTGGTCTGGTAATGCGCGCGGTAGCATTTGGAGAAATGCGAGGGCGAGGCAAAACCGCATGCCATTGCCACGTTGATCACGCTCATCTCGGTCTGCATCAGCAGATTGCGCGCTTTTTGCAGCCGTAGCTCCATGTAATAGCGCTTGGGAGAGCGGTTGAGGTAGCGGCGAAACAGCCGTTCCAACTGGCGCGCCGACATGCCGACCTCGGTGGCCAGCGTGGCGGGGCTGATCGGCTCTTCGATATTGCTCTCCATCTGTCCGATCACCTGGGCAAGCTTGGGGTGACGCACGCCGATGCGGGTGGGAATCGAGAGACGTTGAGAATCACGATCCGTGCGGATTGAGGAGTGAATCATCTGATCGGCCACGGTATTGGCCAGTTGCTCGCCGTGATCTATCGCGATCAAGCGCAACATCAGATCAATCGAGGCCGTGCCGCCCGCCGTGCTTAGCCGGTTGCCATCAATGACAAACACGCTGCGCGTTAATTCGACATCGGGGAAATCCTCGCCGAACGCATCGGTGTTTTCCCAGTGGATCGTGGTGCGCCGCCCGTCCAGCAGCCCAGCCTCGGCCAGCGCCCAAGCCCCAGTGCAAAGCCCGCCCATCGCCGCCCCGCGCCTTGCCTCGCGGCGCAACCAGTTCAGCACCGGCTTGGTGATCGCCTCGGCCACATCAATGCCGCCACAGACCAGCACCGTGGAATCGCGCGCCAGTTCCTCCAGCCCGATATCGGTGCGAAACACCGTGCCGTTTGAACAGGTTACATCGCGTTGACCTTCGCTGACGAGTTGCCAGTCATACAGGTCGCGCCCCGACACCTGATTGGCCAGCCGCAGCGGCTCGATCGCGCTGGCGAATGCCATCATCGTGAACCGATCCAGCAACAGAAACGCAAAGCTGCGCTTGTTGCGGTCCGTCTCTAGCCGGATCGAGCCCTGCGAAGGAGCGGGGCGGCGATGCGGGCGAGAGGGGGCTTGGGGCATGGTGATGTCTCGGATCTTGGGTCTGGTCTGCAGCGTGCACCGGAACTTCGCCCGCCCGCAAGAGCGAGTCTGATCTGCCGGGCGCGTTTACCCGCGCGCATTTTCGGGTTTGTCCTTGTGGCACCGCGCGGCTATAAGCGCCTTTGAACAGAAAAACACACGCTTTGGAGGATCAGATGGTCAAGGGTTGGAGCAAATCGGACTGGCGCGCAAAACCGCGGGTTCAGATGCCCGACTATCCCGATGCCGCTGCTCTGAGCGCGGTTGAGGGCACCCTGTCGCGCATGCCTCCGCTGGTGTTTGCCGGCGAGGCGCGTCGTCTCAGGGCGGATCTGGCGCAAGCCGCGCGTGGCGAGGCATTCTTGTTGCAAGGCGGGGATTGCGCCGAAAGTTTTGGCGAGTTCTCCGCCGACAATATCCGCGACACGTTCAAGGTCATGCTGCAAATGGCGGTTGTGCTGACCTGGGGCGCGAAAGTGCCGGTGATCAAGGTGGGCCGGATGGCGGGGCAGTTTGCCAAGCCGCGCTCGGCCCCGACCGAGATGATCGGCGGCGTCGAATACCCGAGCTATCGCGGCGACATCATCAACGGCTTCGAGGCCACGATGGACTCGCGCCAGCCCGACCCGAACCGGATGTTGCAGGCCTACACGCAGGCGGCGGCCTCGCTAAACCTGCTGCGTGCGTTCTCGACCGGGGGCTTTGCCGATATCCACCGCGTGCAAAGCTGGATCGCGGGCTTCGCTGATGCCGAAGAGGCCGAGAAATACCGCAAGGTCGCCGATCAGATCTCTGAGGCGATGGAATTTATGCGTGCCGCTGGCGTGACCTCGGAAACCGCGCACGAGCTGGGTGCGGTCGAGTTCTACACCAGCCACGAGGCGCTGCTGCTGGAATACGAAGAGGCGCTCTGCCGCATCGATTCCACCACCGGCCTGCCGGTTGCAGGCACCGGTCACATGCTGTGGATCGGTGATCGCACGCGCCAGCCTGACGGCGCGCATGTCGAGTTCTGCCGTGGCGTGCAAAACCCGATCGGTCTGAAATGCGGCCCCAGCACGACCGAGGATGACCTCAAGGTGCTGATGGCAAAACTGAACCCGGAAAACGAGGCAGGCCGCCTGACCCTGATCGCGCGTTTCGGCGCGGGCAAGGTGGGCGATCATCTGCCCCGTCTTATCCGCACAGTTGAATCCGAGGGCGCCAATGTCGTTTGGTCCTGCGATGCGATGCATGGCAACACGATCAAATCGGCGAGCGGTTTCAAAACGCGGCCCTTCGATTCCGTGCTGCGCGAAGTGCGCGAGTTCTTTGCGATCCACAAGGCCGAAGGCACGATCCCCGGCGGCGTGCATTTCGAAATGACGGGCAAGGACGTGACCGAATGTACCGGCGGCGTGCGCGCTGTGACCGACGAGGATCTGTCCTCGCGCTATCACACCGCCTGCGACCCGCGCCTCAACGCCTCGCAATCGCTGGAACTGGCGTTCTTGGTGGCCGAAGAACTGCAAGACCGCCGGAAACTGGCGAAAGCTGCGTCGCAGTAACGTGCCGCGATCACCGTATTACGAAGGCCCCGTCGAATTTTCTCGGGGCCTTTTGGTTGTAGGGTTGGGGTTGCATGGGATGGGGTGGACCGTGGCTATCTCGAAAGGGCCAGAAACCTTCAACAAAAGTCTGAGTTTTGAACGGGGTTTGTGGCAGCCTCAAACGGGGTGGTGTTGGGATGTTCCGAAAATGAGGGTTTGTGACGAACTAGAAGGCTTTGCAAACTTTCATAATTTCTGTAAGGTAAAGGTGCAATATTGTAGCACCTTCTTTAACTAAATCGAGATAATAAAATGTTTGTCGCTAGAAAAAAACACTTTGTCCAAGCTTGTTATGGCACTGTTATCCGCCACGATCGCAGGCGGCACTGCTTCGGCACAGCAATCAAAGTCTATTCAATTTTCAGATATTTTCAACATCGCGCGTAACAGCGGACCGACTGCTGATAGCGTGATCGAACAAATTCAAAAAATCGCTCCCGGTTTTCAGCCTAAACTCGTTTTAGAGACCTCTCCGTTAGAGATCGACGATCCATATTTTCGAGTGATGACAGGAAATTTCGAGCTTAACCCACAAGACTCTACCACCGGTTCACTTGCTTGCGCACAGTACGGCCTTTCTTCACGTCAGGCGCTGGAACGTGAGAACAACACACAAATTTTCATTCGCTCCCAAATGATGGTTTTACCTGACGACAGTGCAGTATGACCAGAAGGTGCCTACGCTCGGTTGGTCTGCGCCATTCATTTTCAATCAAAAAATCCGATGCTAGATCAAACACTTAAGATAAGCCGCTCAGATGTTGAAAAAACGTTAAGACAAGAGTTTCAAAATTTTAATGCCGATCAACCAGCTTATTTTAGCTACAGGTTTGCCGCATCCCAAGGGCCAAGAGATGCTCACACCTACTTAGAAAAATTCAACATAAGTGAAGTGAATAACATGTACCCTAATATAATCTTTCGTACCTTCTTTTTTAAAAGATCTTCTTGAGTGGACTGCCATCTACTAAATATTTGAATGGGCAAATTAGTGCATGCTGATCTCTCAAAAAAACCTATGCTGAACGGCTTTCCCCAGCCCCGACTACCTCATAGACTCCCCATTCAAACCACCTCCACATCACCACACCCAACCCACCTATTCCTTAGCCGCCTGCGGGATCAGATGCGTGGTCCCCACCGCTGCCGCACGCGCGAGCGCCGGGTCCAGTGACATCGGGATATAATCGCCCGAGCGCCAGAGTTCGGACAGATCGTCGTAATGGCTGCTCAGCGGATGGCCCGATTGTCCGGTTGAGATGATAAACACCGAAGAATCGGGATCGGCGAAATCGAGCACTTCACGATAGCCCGCCGCGTGGACATTGGCGAAGGCATCCGGCCCGTCGCCGCCCCGCGTTTTACCACGCATCAAGGTGAAATCCCCCCCCGAGGTCGATTGCCTGATATTGACGAACCATTTCAGCCCCGGGACCTTGCCCAAGACAGGATGATCCTGTTCGGCAATATGCACATCGCCCCAGCGCCAGCTTTCGACATTGGGCCCGTATTTCTTGCTCAGATCCAGCAGCGCGGCGTCCAGCGACTGGCGCGCGATATCGGTGCAGGTCTCTTTCGGGGCAGATTGGAGGATGTCGCACCAGCGGCTTGCCCCATCGGTATTGCGAAACACCCGTTCGATGAAATCCGGCTCGAGATGAGTGAATTGCTTGGCCAGCGGCCCCAGCTCGTCGCGGATCAGCCGGGTTTGCAACTCGCGCATCCAGGCGGCATAGATCAGCGGTTCGGGGAGGTGTTCAGACATCTCGCCATCCCAGCTTGCCAGCAGTTCCAACGCGCGCTGGCGCTGGCGTTCGGGCGTGCCATCGGGAGCGGGATCGCCGGTGAACCACAGGTTCGCGCCCACCAGCGGCAGCAACCCGCGCGCGGCGGGGCTGACGGTATCAAGCTGGGCAGCGATAAAGCTGTCGCGCGAATGCACCTCGCGCTCGCCCAGCAGTTTGCTTAGGCGTTGGATGCGCTGCGTATCGCCCCAGTGAAAGCTGACATTATAGGGGAAAGGGCGATCCACCGTCTTGTTATTGGTGTTCAGCACAATCCCGCCTTTGGGGTCGATGAATTGCGGATTGTCCTTGAAGGGCAGATAGCCCTTCCAGCGGTTCTTTTCCTCCCAACCGGGGCTGGGCATCCGACCTTGCGTGACATTGGCGCGGTCGCGCAGCGGAATGCGCCCGGCCGTAACCAGCGCCACGCCGGTCTTGTCAGCCATGGTGATGTTTTGCGCGGGCGCCACGATCTCGGCCGCCGCCTTGAGCGCCTCTGCGATCGAATGCGACCGCATCAAACCCATCGCGCCCGACATCGTGGTGTCATGCGGATCAAACGCTGTCCAATTCAGCGAGACCACCGAATTGGGCGGCGTGACCGTGGCCAGATCAAAATGACTGCCCGGCAGAACCGGGCCATTGTCGGTCCAGCGCAGGGTGATCGTGACGGGCTTGGCGTCTTTGACGTTGATGATCACGCGCTTGGAGCGGAACTTCTTGAACCCGTCGGGTGTGCGATATTGCGTGGGATCTTTGGGATCGAGCTGTTCGATATGAAGATCCTGATCATCGACATAGGCCGAGGTCAGCCCCCATCCCAGATCCTTGTTGCGCCCCGATAGTACAAGCGGCATTCCCGGTATCGTGCCGCCAATCACACCACCGCCTTGCAACTGCAACCGCGCCAGATACCAGATCGTGGGGGCCGTCAGCCCCAGATGCGGGTCATTGGCCAAAAGCGAGCCCCCCGCCGCCGAGCGATCGGGTGCTGCCGCCCAGGCATTTGACGCCCCTGCCATCCCGCGTTCCGTGAAGGGCGAGAACGGGCCTTCGCTTTCGTTGCTGGCGGTCTGGATGCCGCGCGGCATGGTCGGGAACAGGCTGGCATAGCTGGGCAGGGTGGCCACGGCCTGTTGGGGATCATCGGGCATAATATCGTTCACCCAGCCTTGCCCCAGCATCGACACGCGCGCGCGCAGCACCTCGTTTTGCAACTGGCTCGACATTTGCACCGCCATCAGTTTCATGATCGCCAGCGAATCCGCAGGCGTCCAATAGCTGATCTTGGCGTCAAACAGGAAGAACTCGGGGGCACCACGCCCCATCGCGCCTTTATTGACGATCTCGATCCACTGGTTGATGCCGCGTGAATAAGCTTCAAGCGCCGCCTTGGTGTAATCATCTTGCGCCGAAACCGAGGACACAGCCGCATCATACAGCCCGAGGCGACGCATCAGCTCATCTGTTTTCAGCGTCTTGGTGCCAAACATTTCCGACAACCGGCCCTGCACGGTGCGCCGCAGCAGCAACATCTGCCACAGCCGATCCTGCGCATGTGCCAGCCCAAGCGCGAAGAACATATCCGGGTCGTCTTTGCCAAAGATGTGGGGCACGTCTTCGGTGTTGCGCACAATTTCAACCGGCGCTTGCAGGCCCTCGACCTTATAGGTGGCGTTGTAATCGGGTAGCGAGCGCGAGGCGAAGAACCACACCAGCGCGCCCATCAGGAAGATGCCCACGATTGCCGCAAGCACCAGCCGCACACCCCATCGAAATGCCTTATACATCGCGCCTCACGTTCCCTTGATGGGGCGCTTTGGTTGACGCCCCCGTTGCGCGCGTTACTAGATGAGCGCGACACCACAATCAACGTATGAGCGCCATTCCACGGATTTGTGCGCAATTCACAGCAACGGGAGAGCACGATGGCAAAACTGGCATTTCTGGGTCTTGGGGTGATGGGCTATCCGATGGCGGGCCACCTGCAAGAGGCGGGCCATCAGGTCACGGTTTACAATCGCACGGCGGCCAAGGCGGCGGATTGGGTCGCGCAATATGGCGGCGCCAGTGCCCCAACTCCGCGCGAGGCCGCGCAAGGCGCTGATTTCGTGATGTCTTGTGTGGGCAATGACGATGATCTGCGCGCGGTCTGTCTGGGCAAGGATGGCGCATTCAAAGGTATGAAAACGGGCGCGGTGTTTGTTGACCACACCACGGTGTCGGCGGCGGTGACACGCGAATTATGCAAAGAGGCCAAGGGGCATGGCGTTTCATTTGTCGACGCGCCGATCTCGGGCGGGCAGGCGGGTGCGGAAAACGGCCAGCTCTCGGTGATGTGCGGCGGCGAGCAAGCTGCCTATGACAAGGCCGAACCGGTGATCGCCGCCTATGCCAAGATCTGCCGCCGTCTGGGTGAAAGCGGCGCTGGGCAGGTCACCAAGATGTGCAACCAGATCGCGATTGCGGGTCTGGTGCAGGGGCTTTCGGAAAGCCTGAACTTTGCGGAAAAGGCCGGGCTCGATATCGCCGATGTGGTTGAGGTGATCTCTCAGGGCGCAGCGGGCTCGTGGCAGATGTCCAACCGCTATCAAACGATGGCGGATGACGAGTTCGAGCACGGTTTTGCCGTGGACTGGATGCGCAAAGATCTCAAAATCTGTCTGCAAACGGGTGACGAGATTGGCGCAAGCCTGCCCGTGACTGCTTTGGTCGATCAGTTTTACAAAGAGGTGCAGGCAATGGGCGGTGCACGTTGGGACACGTCCTCACTGATCGCGCGGCTGCGCAAGCTGGGCTGATGAGCCAGTGAAAACGGCCACTTAGATCTTCCATCCGGAATAGTGGACGTTCACTGCGCATCAATGTCGGGAGTGTGGACTTTGCTGCCGTTGCTTAGGAGCCCGAGCTAATGAGTTCTCGGATCTTCACGGCTTTCTCAAAGTGATTAAGCTCATGCGTTTTGATCCACCATTTAGCCGCCTCCATGAGTAATTCGGGATCGTCATTCTTGTTGGTAAAAAACGCGTAGAATGAAAGGCCTACAGTCTCGCCCTTCTTAGCAATTTTCTCGTTACAGACCTCGACTGCTTTGGTTCTTAGAGAGGATCTCATATCGAATTGGGCCTTGTTGAGGGAGTTTAAGCTTATGAGAACATAGCGCGAACAGTTGAGCCCCGCAATGTTATAGGTTGGGAAGTATGGGCTCAAACCAACTTTTCGCTGCGCGGTGCGCGAAGGGTTTGATCCTCAAAAAATGGAAAAACCATTGTCTGAAATGGAAGATCTATGCACCGCTTTTCACCCAAGCCATTGATAAGCGACCCACGTCGCGCTGAATAGCACGGGCTGGTGGATCAGATAAATCGGCAGCGTGTGGCGACCCGCAAACAGCGCCACATTCATCGCGCCCCCGCGCGTGCCGATCTGATAGCGCGGCGCGCGCTCTAGCCAGCCCGCACAGGCAGCCAGTTTCGCCGCTGCCATCCCCCAAAGGAACGGCGCGAGCCAAGGCAGTACCGGCTCAAAATCAATCGAAGGCCGCCATTGCGTCGACAGGCCCAGCCACCACAGGGCAGGGTGGTTGAACGCCGGGTTCGCATTATCCAGATGCACCCACAGGACGCCAATCCCCAGCCCAGCCAGCACCGCCCAAGGCAGGCGCAGCAGCAGCGCGCCAATCACCGAACTTACCGCGATGGAATGCAGGATGCCGTAATAGATGAAGACCTCGGGCATCATCAGATAGGTTGCGACGCTGACCAGCGCGGCGGCGGCCATAAGCTTGGCGAGGCGGGTCAGAAACGGGCGCGCCCGCAGCCCACGCCCATGCGCCAGAACCAGACTCACGCCTGCCAGAAACACGAAACTGCCCGCCACTGCGCGCCCGAATGCCTCCCATCCCGGCGTGAAGATCGTGCCGGGCGCGACAAAGCCGAAATTCTGCAGATCAAACGTGAAATGAAAGATCGCCATCCCGATCAGCGCGATCGCACGTGCCAGATCGGGAAAGATAAGCCGCAGTTTGGGTGCGCTTTGGTCGGGGGAAAGATTGCTTGCCTGTGTCATACGCCCCTCATTGCGCCCGCGCGTGCATCGGTCAAGACACAAGATCGAAGCGGCGCAAAAACGGCATGCAAAGAAAAAGGGGGCACGTGGCCCCCTTTGGATCAGAACGGAATTTCATCATCGAAATCGGGCCGGCCACCGCCGCCACCCGAAGATGAGCCACCTGAGGACGGCCCGCCATAGCCGCCATCATCGCGACCGCCGCCCCCCGAGGACGGGCCGCCATAGCCGCCTCCATCACGGCTTCCACCACCCGAACCGCCGCCCGAAGGCCCGTCCAGCATGGTGAGATTGCCGTCAAAGCCTTGCAACACGACTTCGGTCGAATAGCGATCCTGACCGGATTGGTCCTGCCATTTGCGGGTTTGCAGCTTGCCCTCGATATAAACCTTGGAGCCCTTGCGCAGATATTGCTCGGCGACCTTGACCAGACCCTCTTGGAAAATCGCGACGGAATGCCATTCGGTGCGCTCTTTGCGCTCACCGCTTTGCTTGTCGCGCCAGGTTTCCGAGGTGGCGATGCGCAGGTTGCACACTTTGCCGCCGTTGGAAAAGGTCCGCACCTCGGGGTCGCGCCCCAAATTGCCCACTAGAATGACCTTGTTGACGCTGCCCGCCATGCGCACCTCCCGCGTGATGTAAGCTACGCGAGCCTTGCGCGCAGCGATTCTGAAATTTGTCTGGTTTGTATAAAGCAGCGGCTGGCGAGAGGGTAGGGGCGCGATTGCGCCGTTCGCGCGCAAATTTTGGGCAGGGTTTCGCGTGCACCTTGGTTGCATAAGGGCCCGCGCCCGCCGGGCTGTGGGCACAGATCAGGCCCACCGGTTCGGGACGGTCCCGCACTGGCGCTAACATGAGGAAATGAGCCGATGACAAAGCGCATCCTGATCGCTGCCGCCGCACTGATGACGGCCAGCGCAAGCCTGCCTGTCCTCGCCGAAAGCAAAGTCGATCCGGCCAAGGAGAAGACCCCGCAAACGCAGCTTGTTGCACAGGGCTACGAGGTGCACCGCTTTGACATGGAGGACGGCTATATCGAGGTCTACGCGCTTAAAGATGGCAAGCGCATGGAGATGTATTTCGACGCCAAGCCCTTCAAGCAGGTGGATCGCAAGGGCGATGGCAACTGATCGCCTTGTCACGGGGCCGGGGCACTCCCGGCCCATAACCGGCGCGCTAAACCAGTCGCCCGACATGCCCACCGGACGACGCGACTCCCATATCGGGCACTCGCCGCTTGTGTCGGTGTTTGTCGAAGAGCTGTTTAGTGGCCCGCTCCATAGCGATGCCCAGACGCAACAGGCGCCAAAAACCCGCGACTCGAGCGACTGATCAGCGATTCTTTGCCGACCGAACGCGGGTTTAGGTTTAACTTTTCGCCGCTATCGCTATAGTCCGACCCAATAAAATTGGGATAGTGAACGGTAAGGTGGCCGATGCGTAAGTTAATCGGGGCAATTTTGGGAGTTGCAGTAATCGCCAGCCCAATGCTCGCGCAGGCCGAGGGATTGCGGTTAAGCGCAAGTTCTTCGAAGTCGCGCACGATGCTGTTTCGCAACCAGACCAAAATTCTCGATACGCGTGGGGCTCAGCAATATCAGCACTCAACACGACTGCAGCCGGGCGCGAAGAAACTCGCGAGTGCTGGCACTGAAACCGTGCCCAATTATCGCGGCAAGTATCGTGGCCAATATCTAAGCATTGCCAAGGCCGCCGCCGCGCGCCACAGCATCCCTGAAAACCTGTTCCTGCGGCTGGTGCAGCAGGAGAGCGGCTGGAACCCGCGGGCGCGCTCGCATGCGGGGGCGCACGGGTTGGCACAACTGATGCCCGGCACGGCGGCCAAGTTGGGCGTTGATCCTAATGATCCTGCGCAAAACCTGGAAGGCGGCGCGCGCTATCTGCGGATGATGTATGACCGTTTCGGGAGCTGGCGGTTGGCGCTGGCGGCCTATAATGCCGGGCCGGAAGCGGTGGCAAAGCATAACGGTGTGCCCCCTTATCGCGAGACGAAGAATTATGTGCGCGTGATCCTCGGTAGCTGATTTTTCACCCCACAACCAAGAAAAGCCCCGCAAGATCAGAGTCTTGCGGGGCTTTCTTTATGTTGCAGGTCAAGAATACGCCATAAGTGGCTGATCTTAGGGTATAATCCGGGTGTATTTCGTGCCGGCCAGCGAGGCTCCGGCAATCAAACCCGACTGACCAAAGACCAGCGCAATCACCGGCGCGGTAGACGTCAGGGTCGAGGCATTGATCGCGCCGCCACCATCGGGCAGTGCATAGCGGGCATCTGCCCCAAGCTGCCAGCCATCCGAGCGACGGAAGCTTGCCAGGGATTCAGGCGTCATAAAGAACAGGGCGTGGGCGTATTGCTGCGCGCCGATTTGCAGGCCAAAGCTCGCAGAAGCCGCCGAGTAATAATCGACCGTCACATTGTTGATCCGTAGTGCGCCACGGCCATAGGAGCCACCAAAGCCAAAGCCCGCCTCGGTCATCAGCGGCATCCAAAGGACGCCAAGCGCCTTTTGTTCAAGCTCGGCGGTGCCGGGATATTTGTTCAACAGGAAGCTGCGCGTCGCATCGACCCGCGCATCCAACTCTGCAGCGCCCGTGTTGCCAATGCCATTACCGCAGGCGGCAAGTGTCAGCCCCGCGCCCCCCATCGCCAATAGCGACCGTCTGGAAAGATGTGTCATGTTCGTTCTGCTCCGCTCAAGTGCCCAGGTCGACCGGGCCGATACGGTCTTATTCTAACCGATTGCTACAATGTATAGCGTATGGAACCCGCTCTGTCACTTCTTCTTGAGCCATTTCACGGTGTTGTGGCGAAACCCTGCCTAGCGCCCCGCCAGGAGTTTCGCCGCTTTGGGCGCGAAATAGGTCAATACCCCGTCACAGCCCGCGCGGCGGAACGACATCAGGCTTTCCATCATCACCTGATCATGATCAAGCCAGCCGTTTTGCACCGCCGCCATCGCCATCGCGTATTCACCCGACACTTGATAGGCATAGGTCGGCACGCCAAACTGGTCTTTGACCCGGCGGCAGATGTCGAGATAGGGCATGCCCGGCTTGACCATCACCATATCCGCGCCCTCTGCCAGATCGCGCGCGACCAGACGGATCGCCTCGTCGGAATTGGCGGGGTTCATCTGATAGGTTTTCTTATCCCCCTTCAGCGCACCAGTGGCCCCGACCGCATCGCGAAACGGGCCGTAAAACCCGCTGGCATATTTCGCCGCATAAGACAGGATGGTGACGTTGCGGTGGCCACTGGCCTCAAGCGCGGTACGCATTGCGCCGATCCGGCCATCCATCATATCCGAGGGACCGAGAATATCGGCCCCCGCATCCGCCTGCGCAACGGCCATTTTCACAAGGCAATCAACGGTTTCGTCATTGATGATCTCGCCACCGCGCACCAGCCCGTCATGGCCATTCGCATTATAGGGATCAAGCGCGATATCGGTCATGATCGCGATCTCGGGCACCGCCGATTTGATCGCGCGGATCACACGGTTGGTGATGTTTTCGGGGTTCCATGCCTCTTCGCAGGCTTCGGTTTTCACCGCAGGATCGGTGTAGGGAAACAGACAAATCGCGGGGATTCCAAGGCTCGCGGCCTCTTCCGCGGCGCGCACGGCACCCTCAAGCGTGTGGCGAAACACGCCCGGCATTGAGGGCACTTCGACATCGGCCCCCGCCACATCGGTGATGAAAATCGGCCAGATCAGGTCTTTCACGCTCAAGCGGTTTTCCTGCGCCAGATCGCGCAAAGCGGGGGTGCGGCGCATGCGGCGCAGGCGGGAATGGGGGAAAGGCGGCAAGATTGGCGTCATTTTTGGGCTCCGTAACTCTGTGTGCTGGCCTGCCACGGATCGCGCCCGCAATCAAGCAGGCGCGCAACACCAAGCCCGCCTGCGTGGCTTTGCATCTTTTTCTTGGCGCGCGGCTGGTCTAGACAGGCCAGACGGGGCGCATAAGTAATAAAGAGGCACGCGTGGACATCTTCCAGGTAATCGTCCATCTCATTGATCTGCGTAGTTTTTCCAATATGTGGTATTGGATAGCGTTGGCCGTGGTGTGGTCTTCAGCCTCACATTGGGTGATGGGCGTTCCGTGGGACATGGTGGGGCGTGCCCGGCGTAAGGGTGGGCCAGCCGCAGCGGATCTGGTTGAAATCACGCTGATCAACGCCCGCAGGTTACACGGGATATGGGCGGATGCAGGCGTTGCCATTTCGATCATGTTTCCTTTTGTGCTTAGTTTTCTGGCCATTAGCGGGTTTTTCTACGGCGCAGAGATTTCGCAAGCCGTGTTCTTATTCGCCTTCCCGCTGAGTGGGGTGTTTGCGCTGAGCGTCGGGCTATCACATCGGCTTTGCACGCAACCAGACATCGAAGAAACGCCTGAGATGGTGATCCACGCGCTCTCGCGGCATCGTGTCTGGGTGCAGGCCATCGGGGTTGCGTCGATCATCTTCACCTCGTTTTGGGGAATGTTTCAGAATCTGCGTTTCTCCTCGCTGTTCTTCTGAGCGCCCTTGACACGCAACACAGGGCGGATACCTCGCTAGGCTATGGAGCAATTTACACTTTCGGGCGCCCCTGAGGGCTATGACGCGGCGCTGATCGCGCGCGAGCTGGGCAAGGGCCGCCCGGTCATTCATGTCGCACGTGATGATCGCCGTCTGGCGGCGATGCGCGCGGCTTTGGCGTTTTTTGCGCCCGACACGGTGGTGCTGGATTTCCCGGCGTGGGATTGTCTGCCCTATGACCGCGTCTCGCCCAATCCTGACGTGTCGGCGACGCGCATGGCGACTTTGGCGGCACTCAGCGCGGGCATTCCCGGCCCGTTTGTTTTGCTCACCACGCTTTCGGCGGCGATGCAGCGTGTGCCTGCGCGCGACGTGCTGCAAGGGGCCAGTTTTTCCGCCCGTGTCGGTCAGCGCATCGACGAGGCCGCTTTGCGCGATTTCCTTGTGCGTATGGGGTTTTCGCAATCTTCGACAGTTTCGGAACCCGGCGATTACGCCCTGCGCGGCGGCATCATCGACATCTTCCCCCCCGGTGAGGGCGGTCCGGTGCGCCTCGATCTGTTTGGCGATGTGCTGGATGACGCGCGCGGCTTTGATCCGGTAAGCCAGCGCACCACGCAAAAGCTGCCCGGTATTGAGCTGGCTCCGGTAAGCGAGGTGATCCTCGACGAACCCTCCATCGCGCGGTTCCGGCAAAACTACCGCGTGGAATTTGGCGCAGGCGGGGCGGATGATCCGCTTTACGAGGCGGTCTCGGCCGGGCGCAAACAGGCGGGGATGGAGCATTGGCTTGGCTTCTTCCACGATCGGCTGGAAACCCTGTTTGACTACCTGCCCGACGCTGCGGTGATGCTCGACGATCAGACCGGCCCTGCGCAAACAAGCCGCTGGGAGGGGATCGCGGATCAATATGACACGCGGCGCGAGGCGATGACGCGCCGCGACCGGTTGGATTCCGTCTATAAACCTGCGCCGCCCCAACTGCTCTATCTTGATCCCGACGCTTGGGAGGCCACGCTTGCTCCGCGCCGCGTGTTGCGTTTGCAGGTGATCTCGGCCCCGCCCGGTCCCGGAGTTCTGGATGCAGGCGGGCGCATCGGGCGCAATTTCGCCCCTGAACGTCAAGTCGAAAATCTAAGCCTTTTCAGCGCGCTAAAGGATCATGTTCAAGCGCGCATGGCGCGCGGTCCTGTGGTGATTGCGTCATGGTCCGAAGGCGCGCGCGAGCGCCTTAAGGGGCTGATGGAGGATGAAGGTCTCGCCGGAGCCAAGCTGATCAGCGATGCGCGCGCGATTGGCGATGGCGTGAACCTGACCGTCTGGCCGCTGGACGAAGGGTTCGAAGCACCCTTTGAGGACCGCTCCTTGACGGTGATTTCCGAGCAAGACGTTCTGGGCGAACGCCTTGTCAGCAAGCCGCGCCGCAAGCGCAAGGCCGAGAATTTCCTGACAGAACATGGCACGCTGAGCCCCGGCGATCTGGTGGTGCATGTCGATCACGGGGTCGGGCGCTACAAGGGGCTGGAGACCGTGCACGCATTGGGTGCGCCCCATGATTGCGTGCTGCTGGAATATGCGGGCGGCGACCGGCTGTATCTACCCGTCGAGAATATCGAACTGCTCAGCCGTTACGGCCATGAAGAGGGGCTGCTCGACCGTCTTGGCGGCGGCGCTTGGCAGGCGAAAAAGGCTAAACTCAAGGAACGTATCCGCCTGATCGCGGATAAGCTGATGCGCATCGCCGCCGAGCGTCATCTGCGCACCGCGCCAATCCTTGAGGCCCCCCATCACGAATGGGAGGCCTTCGCCGCGCGTTTCCCCTATACCGAAACCGACGATCAGATGTCGGCCATCGAAGACGTGGTCGAGGATCTGAAATCTGGCACCCCGATGGACCGGCTGATCGTGGGCGATGTCGGTTTTGGCAAAACCGAGGTTGCGATGCGCGCGGCCTTTGTCGCGGCGCAATCGGGCATGCAGGTAGCGGTGATCGCGCCCACGACTTTGCTCGCACGTCAGCACTACAAGACCTTTGCCGAGCGTTTTCGCGCCACCGCGCTGAGCGTGCGCCCGCTCTCACGCTTTGTGCCCGCAAAGGCGGCGGCAGCCACGCGTCAGGGCTTGGCCGATGGCAGCGTTGATATCGTGATCGGCACCCATGCGGTGCTGGCAAAATCGGTAAAGTTCCGCAACCTTGGTCTGTTAGTCATTGATGAGGAACAACATTTCGGCGTTCAGCATAAAGAGCGGCTGAAAGATATGCGCTCGGAAATTCACGTTTTGACGCTGACCGCCACGCCGATTCCGCGCACCTTGCAACTGTCGCTGACGGGCGTGCGTGACCTGTCGATCATCGGCACGCCCCCCGTCGACCGCCTCGCGATCCGCACCTATGTCTCCGAATTTGACACGGTGACGCTGCGCGAAGCGCTTTTGCGCGAACATTATCGTGGCGGGCAAAGCTTTTACGTCGTTCCCCGAATTTCCGATCTTCCCGAAATTGAGGATTTCCTGAAAACCCATGTGCCGGAGGTGAAATATCTGGTCGCGCACGGGCAGCTTGCGGCAGGTGATTTGGACGACCGGATGAATGCGTTTTACGACGGTCAATATGACGTGTTGCTGGCGACCACCATCGTCGAAAGCGGGCTGGATATTCCGACCGCCAACACGATGATCGTGCACCGCGCCGATATGTTTGGCCTGAGCCAGCTTTACCAGATCCGCGGTCGCGTGGGCCGCGCCAAGACACGTGCCTATTGCTATCTCACGACAAAGCCGCGCAGCCCGCTGACCCCGCAAGCGCAAAAGCGGCTGCGATTGCTCGGCTCGCTCGACAGCCTCGGCGCGGGGTTCAATCTGGCGGCGCAAGACCTTGATCTGCGTGGTGCGGGTAACTTGCTGGGCGAGGAGCAATCGGGCCATATCAAGGAAGTCGGCTACGAGCTGTATCAAGCGATGCTGGAAGAAACGATTGCCAAGCTGAAATCGGGCGAGTTGACCGAGACTGGCGATGGCGATTGGTCGCCGCAGATCAATCTTGGCGTGCCGGTGATGATCCCCGACAGCTACATCCCCGATCTCGACATTCGCCTTGGCCTCTATCGTCGCCTCTCAGGCCTGACCACCAAGGTTGAACTCGAAGGGTTCGCCGCCGAGCTGATCGACCGCTTCGGCACGCTGCCCAAAGAGGTCAACACGCTGCTTCTGGTGATGCGGATCAAGGCGATGTGCAAACGCGCCCAGATCGCCAAGCTGGATGCGGGCCCCAAAGGCGCGACGGTGCAGTTCCACAACGACAAATTCCCCGATCCTGCCGGGCTGGTGGACTACCTCACCGCACAGCGCGATCTGGCCAAGGTCAAAGACAACAAACTGGTGATCCGGCGTGACTGGAAATCGGATAAGGACAAGATTAAAGGCGCCTTCGCGATTGCCCGCGATCTGGCCGAAAAGGTCATCCAGTCCGAGAAGAAAAAGGGCTAACCCCTTTCATCTAGACTGAAATACTCCCGCCGGAGGCATCCCGCCACGGGCCAGACGCGCGCCCGTCAGTTTGTTTGCGTCTTGCGGATCAACCACCAGGCAAGGCTGGAACAGGTCAGCGTCGCAACCACAATGGGCAGCGCGGTACCATTGAACAACTGCCCCACAGGCGCCGCGATCAGCACCGCGCCCACCGTTGAAATCGCCGTGACAACCGAGGCCGCCATGCCCGCAATATGGCCCATATGTTCCAGTGCCAGCGCGTTGAGATTACCAAAGGTCACGCCCGCCATCCAGAACACGCTGACCGTGTAGATAAAGATCAACGGCAGGCCGGATTCACCCGCCGTCACCCCGGTCAGCACCAGCACCAGCATCACACTCGAGACGATGATCTGCATGATATAGCTCGCCTTGACGATTTTGCGCATGCCCAGCCGCATCACGTAGCGCGCATTAAACACCGACCCCGTGCCCGCCAGCAGCGCCCCCGCGGCAAACCACATCGGGAAGGTGTCGGTCACCCCATGCGCGGCATAAAGCTGTTGCGCCGAGGATAGCAGCGCAAACATCTGCCCAAAGCCCAGCGTGATGGTCACGATATAGATGCGCACCTCGTAATGGGCGAGCACCTCGCGCGCAGCGGCACTCAGTTTGGACACGCTCAGCGGACGCCGGTTTTCAGGGGCGAGCGTCTCGGGTTGGCGCAGCCAAAGCCAGCTTACGCCAATCAGCCCGAACACGATGAAGGCCCAAAACACGCCGCGCCAGCCGGAAAACGAAATGATCATCGCCCCGACCGAGGGCGCGACCGCAGGCACCAGAATGAAAATCATCATGATGAACGAGGTCACCCGCGCCATTTCGCGCCCTGCAAACAAATCGCGCACCAACGCCATCACTGTGATCCGGGGGGCCGAGGCCCCAACCCCTTGCACCACACGCGCGATCAGCAACGCCTCAAGGCTTTGCGCATGCACCGCCATCAACGCCCCCGCGATATAGATCGCAATGCCACCCGCAATCGTAAGCTTGCGCCCGATCGCATCCGAAATCGGCCCGGCAAACAGCGTGCCGACCCCCATACCCAGCACGAAGGCCGTCAGCACAAGCTGCGCACGGTTGATCGCATCGGGGCTAAGCTCGGCGGCGATCTGGGGCAGGGCGGGCATCATCGCATCAATAGAAAACGCCACCGTCGCGGTCAGCGAGGCCAGCATCACCGTTAATTCCGGCAGCGATAAGGAGGAGCGCGCGGTTGGCGCACCGGAGGTTTGGGTCATGAGATGAGAGCTTTGCGCAAAGGGTAGGAGCGCGCAAAATACAGATTTACGCGCCAAACACCAGAGGGCGGCGCGCGCAACGGTCTGTGCGCTCACGCGGAAGTGAGTTAATGCTGTGTGGCCTCGGGCGGGGCGCTGCTGAGTTCGTCTATGACCTTGATCCACAGATCCGTGGGCTGCGCGCCCGACACGACATGGCGCTCGGCCACGATAAAGGTCGGCACCGCCGAGATGCCGCGTTGGCGCGCGTGCGATTCCTTGTCTTCGATGGTATCAAGATCGGCATCTGAGGCCAGCAACCGCGCCGTCAAATCGCCGTCCATTCCCGCCTTGCGCGCGATCTCGCTCAGCGTTGCGGCATCGGAAATGTCGCGCCCCTCGCGCCAATGCGCATCCAACAGCGCCTCCATCACCGCGCCTTGTGCATGCTCGATCCCCGCCCAATACAGCAGGCGATGCGCGTCGCGCGTGTTGGGCTGATGAATCGCACGCTCGGGGCGGAAATCGATCCCCTCAGCCTGCGCGAGTTCCAGTAATTTCATATTCATCCGCACCGCGTCGTCCTGACCGAACTTCGCCTGTAGGTAATCGGCGCGCGACATGCCTTCGGCTGGCATGCTCGGGTTGAGTTGAAACGGTTGCCAGCTGATCACAAAGGGATGCGCGGGGCGCGCCGCCAGCGCGTTGTCCAGCCGCGCCTTGCCAATCACACACCACGGGCACACCGGATCGGCGAAGATATCAAGCGGGATCATGGGGTCTCTCCTTGCTCCAACTGGCGCGGATCTCTTTGCGCAGCAATTTGGCGTTGCGGTTGCGCGGCAAACTTTCGAAATGGCGATAGAGCCGGGGCTGCTTATAGCGTGCCAAACTGGTTTGGGCATGCGCGATCAACTGATCGGGCGTCGCACTGCCCGTGTAGGCCAAGGCTATCACGCTGACATCTTGCTTGACCGCGATCTCGACGGCGGCGACCTCGCCTGCGCCGGGGCATTCGGCCATGACGGCTTCGATCTCAAGGGGTGAGACGCGAAACCCGCCCGCATTGAGCATATCATAGCCGCGCCCGAGATAGGTGATCGCGCCATCCTGCGCCATCGACACCGTGTCGCCCGTCAAAAACCAATCGCCCATGCGCCGCGCAGCGCTTTCTTCGGGCGCATTCCAATAGCCCAGATAAAGCCCCGGATCGCTTTGATGAATCGCCAGCATCCCCGGCACGCCGCGCGCAACGGGCTGGCCATCGCTATCGAGCACCGCGATATGGCGACCGTTTTGGGCATAACCGGTCGTGCCGGGCGGGGCCGGGCGCGCGGGGCTGCCCGAGATAAAGGTCGAGCATTCCGACATGCCCAACGCCTCATAAATCTGGGTGCCACTGGCGGCGTTCCACGCGGCACGCAGCGCGTCGGGCATTGCCTCACCCGCGCTCAAACCGTGACGCAGATGTGGCAAATCGAGGTGATCATGGAGTTTCAGGATCTGACGATAAATCCCCGGCGCGGCGGCAAAAATCGTCGCATCAAAGCGTTTCATCAACTGCGGTAAGCTGCGCGGCGCCACGCCCTCAGCCGGGATCAACGCGGTCGCGCCAACCGTCCAAGGGTCCATCAAGCCGGTTCCCAGCGTATAGGTCCAGTTGAACGCGCCCGCATGCATCAGCCGGTCGGTTTCGCCCAAACCATACCAGCCCTGATACATCATCTGGCGCGCCCAAATCGCGCGATGGGCATGCATCACGGCGCGCGCCTGACCGCCCGTGCCCGAGGTGAAAATCATATAGGCCAAGCGGTTCGCATCGCCCATTGCATAATCGCAAGGCGGGGCATCGGGCGCATGGTTTAGCGCCTGCGCGTCAATCACCTTAGCCCGATGATCGGGCAGCGCCACGCCGTCTGATGCGATCACCGCCGCCGGGTCCAGATCGCGCGCGAGTTTGGTGATCTCGGGCGCCGTCAGTTGCGCCGAACTGGGCACCGGCACCAGACCCGCCGCGATTGCACCCAGAAAAGCCACAGGAAACTCCGGCCCGTTTCCCAAACGCAACAGCACCCGATCGCCGGACACCAAGCCTGCCTGCAAGAAAATCGAGCCAGCCCCGCGCACCGCCGCAATCAGACGCGCATAGGACCAGCTTTGCGCATCACCCGGCCCGACGATCTGCATCGCCAGCTTGTCAGGTGACCGTGCGCCGGCCGCCAGAATATGCGCTGCCATATTGAACGCAGCGGGAGGAGGGCGCAGGGCCGGAGAAGAGGTTTCAGATTTCATAAGGTCTTGCTAGGGTGCACGCGCAGATCAAACAAGCACGAAATTGCCCCCTTCGCTCTTGCCCAAATATCCCGGGGGAACCTGCGCAGCAGGTGGGGGCAGCGCCCCCTCCGCCCGCTATTTTCTGGTCAAACACGCGACGGTCTTGCTACAATATAGCTTGTCCCGAAACAGGCGATGTCAAGGTCTGCCGCCTATCGGACATGGCCGCCTTAGCCTAAAGTCGGCCATGTAAACCAATCAATTCGACCTGGCTATTCACCTGAGTTTTCTCGTAGATTTGCTTCAATCGTTGTCTAATGGTCGAACTTTTCAGGCTGAGGATATTGGCGATCATATTGGGCGTATTGCCTTCCACCAGGAACTCGATGGTGGCGATTTCAGATTCCGAGAGGCCAAAGGTTTCGCGCAGCCGCGAATGCTTAAGCGCCGTTGTGTCGCTGCATTCCGTTCTGATGGCGCAGACTTTGAAATGCATGAAGAAATGGCGCAAATTTGGTGGGATCTGGATGATCAAAACGTTCGAGACTTTACCTCTGTCGTTGAATTGATAGGCGCGGCTCATCGACAGATTGGGGTCGCTCGAACATAGCTCGCGGATTTCTGCGCCCAGTTCCAAGCCCATCTCTTCGGGAATGAGCTGGCTTGTAGGCGATCGATTTTGCATCTTGCCGCTTGAATTTATGCGCAAGCATTCCCTGCCATCAACGTCGAGCACAAAGACTTCGGACTCTGTACCTTTGAAAAACTGCGCAAATGTCGCGATGCGATTGAGCGCCATCTCATCGGCGCGCGCGGTTGCCTGAGCAAACATCGCCTGGATTCGCTCGATCAGAGGTTTGTCTTTAGCGCTGATTGGCGGATGGTCATTGTCGAAATGTACCACCATTGCCCAATAGCCATTCGGCGTCAGGATGCGGATACAGTAGCAAACGCCAAAATTAAGCGGATAAAGATAGTCGCGAAAAATCGGGATTTGGTCTTTGTCGGCGCGCACCGGGAAAACATCGTTATCACAGGCATAGCCGTGTTTTACCATCAACGTCAGAATTTGTTCACGCGGATCATTGTGCACCCAGCCATCGCCGATATAGGCGGGCAGAGCGTCTTTCATCTCTTTGGTGCCCGACATCCACATGCCGCGAAAAAGAGGGTCGGTCGCGGGAATAAGGGCCCCCGTTCCGCCTAAAATTTTAACGACAATGCCAAGGGCCTTATCCCAATACTGGGCGTCTTCGATTGCAAGATCCAAGGTTTCTTGCAACGCATCAAACAGATCTTTCAAGTCCGCCCCCAAGTTCCTTCGCCCCTCACGCAAAAGCGAGGGTGGCGTGATCCTCGGTGCATGTAAAGGGCTAAGCTACCAGCGCTGTTGAAATATTTGCATCGCGCTACGGTTGCATCCTGCGCCCGCGAGCGCCGGAAAATGCAGCTTTTTACGGAAATCATTCCCTAAATTACACGTCTGACTACCATATGGTAGTTCGCTCTGAAATTAATACGCCCTAACCAAGATGGAACCACGCCTCGCGCCCGCGTGACGCTTCGTGACATCTTGGATTGGATTCTGCTCTCATGGCCTTTCGTTTCCCCACTGCATCGTTCAGCGCTTTCATAATTGCCTTCTGTGCGAGTAATGCCGTTCCCTCTGCGACATCTGCGCAAAATCTCATCGTTAACGGAGATTTCGAAACGCCTGTCGTTCAGAATTTCGGGGATAATCTGCTTGTTTTGCCGGCACCTTGGCTCTCCTCGCCCGACATCAATGGCGCGATGCCAGCCTCTTTGGTCCGCGTCGATGGCCCGGGCGGTGCCACAAGCGTTGCTGCTGCGGGCCTCTATGGTGGCGATCCACTGCTCCAGGCATTGCCGCAAGTGGATGCCTCCAATTCGCCCGAGGGACAATATCTGCGATGGTTCGGTACCCCCCAGTTTGGTCAGCCGATACATATGGAGCATGACGGCTGCATCAAATTCGGGGCAGATCTTACCACTGCGAATGCCGAATTGTTCCCTTCGTTAGACCAGACGCCAATGGTTCAGATGATGATCCAGGAGTTTACGGTTAGCGATTTGGAAACGTTGCAGTCCAGCATACCGAACTACTCGAGCGCCTACGGTCCCGCACTGAACTGGGACCAAATACGGGTGACAGCAGACGGCAGATGGCACGCAGAGGCCATTTGGATGACTGTTGAGGCGAACAAAACCTATTTCTTCAGCGCCATATCCGTTCCAGGCGTCGCGATGGATAACATGTATGCCGAATATGTGCCCGCGGAACAATGCGCGCCGGATTGGACGCCCCCAGTTACAGCTTTGGACGCAAGCGATATTTCCCTGACCAAATCCTGCACCCCCGCCATTTCCACCGAACAAAACGGAGACGTGGGTCAGTTGTGGACCTGCTCGGTTGATGTATCGGTGCCAGAGGCCCCTTTCGCGGGCACACTGAGCATCACGGATGCCTATACCGACACCACAACAGCCACGGGTGAGGTGGTAGCTTCCAGCTCCGCATCCGGCAATTTCGTCTGCGCATCCGGTGCCACATGCACCATTGCGGGCACGGATTTCGACGCAAGCGGCACCGAGACGCTGTCCTATTCCGTCTTTGTCACCGCAAGCGAATTGCAAGATAGCTACCCGATGCAGAACTGCGTCGAGGGCAGCTATGACGACGATGGCTCCGGCACGGCTGCGCCCGTCGCGGGCAACTGCGTTTCGGCACAATGGATCCCGCGCAATTCCATCACCAAGACCTGTGATCCCATCGTCGCTGTCTCCTCTGGTCCGATGACGATGAACTGCCAGCTTGACGTGACGGGCACCAATCTTGCAACGGACAGCATCATTTTCGCAGGGGATTTCTTTGGTGCGATGCCGCCTGCGACCGTGACGGTCGCGGGAACGATGATGAACGTGACCTCAAGCGAGCCTTGGTCTTGTTTCGAGTCAGCCTCTGGATCGGCTGGCTGGTGCGAACTTTCCGCCGCCGACATGCTGGCCGCAGGGGGCGCCTCGACGATCAATGTCAGCTTTGCTTTCACAACCGATCAGGCCAGCGGTGAGGTAGTCAATTGTCCGATGACCGACATTTTGGCGGGCTCATTTGGCGCAGCAACGGGCCAGCGCAGCAGCGAACCTGCGATGCGCAGCCCGCAAAGAAATGCCGCTGGCAGATTTCCAGACATTTGCGTTGTTCTTGATCTGCCCACGGAGACTCTGCCGCCCAAGATCGAGGACGTTATTGCCAAGAAATCCTGCGAGCGGCCGCAACAGGCAACTGTGAACGGCGTTTTGGGCTACACATGGGATTGTCGTGCCGAGATCACCGTCACCCCTACGCCCTTTGCCGGCACGTTCACGCTGGAAGATGACGCCTCCACTATTTCGATTGGCACCGCGCAGTTCCTGTCCACATCAGAGCCTGCAAATTGCACCGGACTGCAAAGCGATCATCTGACCTGCGTCTTTGACGGGGCGACGATGGGCGCGCCGCAAGTCGTAACCTATCAGCTGTTCACGGCTTTGAGCGATCCCAACCAGCCCATTGAATGGAAAAACTGCATCAAAGGACACGCCGATACCGCCGCTGGCACCTTTGCGTCGGTTCCGATGTGCACCGGGCGCACGATCAAGCCCGAGATCAAGCTGGAAGACCCCAAGAAGATCAGTCTCAAGAAACGCTGTGATGCGCCGGTGGCGGCTGTCGAGAACGGCGTTTCCGGCAAGCGTTGGTCATGTGAGGTCGCGGTTCAGGCCGTCCCAGCCCCCTTTGCCGGCAGCTTCAGCTTTGTCGAGGACGCAACCGCGGTCTCTGGCACGACTGACGCCAATATCATCGGCTATAGCGCAGGCAATCCCAACTGGGCCTGCTCGGGCAACTTCCCGCAGCAACAGACCGAATGCGGAGTGTCCGGCGTGGCATTTTCAGCCTCGGGCCTTGAAACGATCAACTTCGAGCTGTTTGCCGCAGACGAGGGCAACGCGGTCGACTGGCGCAATTGCGTTTCGGGTGCGTATAAACCCGACGGGGGCAAACCCCGCGACATCAAAGGCAATTGCGTGGAAACGCATTGGGATGGAAAGCCGACAGACCCGCCCGTTTTCACCCTGAAAAAGGGCTGCCGGCTGGGCGGCGTTCAGGATGGCAATGCCTATTACGCCTGCACGATCTACATCCAGCAAAGCAGCGGCGCGCCGATAACCGATCCGCTGGTCTTTGACGAGCTGTTCTCGACCACCTCGGGCAATTCTGCCGCGCCATATATCCTGAATTTGCAAGGCACTCCCGCAATGCCTAATGGCTGGGATTGTCAGCAACCGCCCCTGACAAATAGCGCGAGCTGCACGATTTCGGCAGCCGATTTCAACGCCAGTACGAACCATCGCATCAACGCCTACATGTCCATTCCTCTGGCCGATCTGGGCAAAGAGGACTTCCAGAACTGCGCCCAGGTGCGCATCGGCGATCAGGTCGTTGGATCCGCCGATTGTGTCGATCTGGACGAGCCCGCCGCCGTGACCGAATTCGACGTTAAAAAATCCTGCAAGGCCGCAGGGGAGCGTCAGACCTTTGGCTCCAGTGTCTGGTTCCAACCCTATCAATGCACCCTCAACGTCAGCACCAATGGCGTGCCGTTTACGGGGCCGCTCTGGCTATCAGAGGATCTGCATTTCGGGCAAAACCCCGGCGCGACCTCGATCCAGAATATCACATCAAGCGATCCGTGGGATTGCACCAGCCCGCCCTACACCGCCCCCGCTCAGGGCAATGAACCGGTCTGTAGCATTCAGGGCAGCCAGTTCCCGAACTCGGGCAGCTCGACCCTGACCGTCGATCTGATGATGGGGCCGAACATGGATCTTTTCGGGGCGGAAAACTGCGTCTCTCTCAGCTTTGGTGGCGAACTCGGGCAGGCGCCCGTCGTCGCCAGTGATTGCTTTGAAATCGCCGCGCCCGCTGATCCCTTGATTGACCTGACCAAGACCTGCGAACCCGCGGTGCGCGGTGCCAACAATCAATGGAGCGCGCAATGCGAGGTCACGATCAGCGGCACCAATCTGCCCGCCGGTCAGTCGATCCGCATCACCGACGAACTCACCGGAACAGGCCAGACCACAATCGCGTCCGGGGCGTTCGACCCCAATCCGTTCACGGGGTCAAACTGTGGCATCTTTACTGTCGCAGGTGGCACCGGTTCAGCTTGTGATGTGAGCACCGATCAGATCACGGGCAACGGTGGTTCAATCACCTTGCCATATACCGCCACTTTGGTTGGCTCAGGGCGCTTGCGCAACGATCCTGCCCAGAACTGTGCCTTTGCCGACAGCCCCGCTCTGGGCCTGCACGCGCCCGCTACGGGCACTGGCAAAGCCTGCGTGACGATTGCGCTGAATGTCATGGCAACGCCGGGATCAACCGGGAGCGTCAGTGGTGTTCCGGACCTGCCGGGTGAACCGGTTGGGCCGAGTGGGCCAATAACTGGCACCGCTACGCTGGGCGCAGGGGCAAGTGTTGTCGTTCCTGTCGATCCCGTCACGCCAAGCACACCGCTGGCAGGCGATAGCCCCAGTTGTAGCCTTGATACCTTGTTTGTCGTCGATGCATCCAAGTGGATGGACGCCAGCCATGGAAACCGGCTCGACATTACCAAAACCGCGATCATTCAGGCTTTGGACGGGTTGCGTGGCAACGGCTCCACCGCCGCGATCAGGGCGCGCTGGGGGGGCGGTGGAATGATCTCCGGGGCCAGAGATATTGACACTCACTACCAGTCGATTGTCTCGGGAACCTTGCCGCAAATTCACGCGGGCGGGCCATCAAGTTGGGACATGTCATTTACAAATACCCCGTTTAGCTCGCCCGCACCGTTGGTAATTTTCATTACGGCCGGAAATCCGACTTACAGCCTCGTACCCAATACCTCTACTTACCAGCAGGTGCCCGTTGCTGACGCGGTAAGTGCCGCCGTGCCGAGAATTGCGGCGCGGCGTGCACAGGGAAGCCGCGTCATCGGGATCGGCATCGGGACAGACGTCAATCCTGCGCATCTGATGGCTGCGGTGGGCAATAACATCACGACCTATTCGGCGGGGGGCTCGGTCAACCCATTGGTCAATGACGTGATCATGATCCCGAATGCCCAAGATGCCCCGACGGTGTTTGCGCAAATCGCGGCGACATACTGCCCCAAAGAGGAGCGCCCCCTAAGTGCTAGCAACGCAAGTCAGGATATCGCGGCGCCGATCGTCCCGCAGCCAATCGCCTCTTTTGCGATCACCAAAGAGCAAACGAGCACCTGCGTCGCCAATCGTAACAGTCAAACCTATGACTGCGGGTTCCGTCTGAGCGTGACCAACACCGGCACGGCCCCCTATCTCGGGCCTCTTGTAATGAGCGATACGGCGGGCGCTCCGGGGATTGCTTCGGCGCAGGCGGTGTCTGGTTCGGGGTGGTCTTGTGGTGCGGCGGTCGGCAATGCGGTGTCATGCACCAACGCGGCACTCAGCCTTGCCCCCGGCGCATCCAGCTATGTCGATCTGCGCATGAAGCTGCACGGATTGCGCAAAGGCGGCACGATGCAGAACTGTGCCACGGTTGGCGTCACCCCCGATCGCACGCAACGTGTCGCGTTGATCCAGAAGGTGATGAATGATCGCGGCCTCAAGGCAGGGCCGGTCGATGGCCAGCCTGGCAAGCAAACCTACGCCGCACTTGCCCAGTTGCGCCGTGATCTTGGCCTGCCCGACAGTCGCGACTTCGATGACGCGCTGTTTGCTGCCCTTGGCTTGCCGCTGCAAAAAACGGGAGAGGCGTCTTGCGTAAATGCGCCCCTTCCTGCGATGCCTGCGCCGCCGCTGCAATGCAATGCGCGCAGCACGGTGAAACAGGGCGAAAGCTGTGCCTGTCGCTATGACAACATGGTGCGCAGAAATGCGACGTCTTGCCGGTGCGCCAAAGGGTTCACGCTGGTCAATGGCAAAGGATGCGTCAAGAAGGCCGCCCCCAAGCCTGCGCCGGCCCCGGAACCTGCGCTGAAATGTGACCCGCGCTCGACCTATCAACGCGGCGATATCTGCGCCTGCATTGATCATAAGAACGCGAAAAACATCTCGAAAACGCAATGCGCCTGCACCAATGGTTTACCGATGGTCAACGGCAAATGCCTTCCGATCAAAATCACGCCTTCCAGACCCGACGTGGATGCCGTGGGCACCGAAAAGTGCCGGATCATGCTCAACGGGATTTGCATTAAATAACAACATATTGGCCCTGTGTTATCGGATAGCACGGGGCTGATATCGCTTAACTCAAACGGATTTGTC
Organism: Thioclava indica; assembly: GCF_000714545.1. Lineage (GTDB taxonomy): Bacteria > Pseudomonadota > Alphaproteobacteria > Rhodobacterales > Rhodobacteraceae > Thioclava > Thioclava indica. The sequence goes on along the minus strand of NZ_AUNB01000009.1, from coordinate 9,525 downwards.
ATCAATCAGAGACCGCAGTTGAGGCGGTTCAATCAAACGCTCTGAAAGGAAACAGCATGACCCTGAATTTTCGCAAAATCGCACTTACCGGCACCATCGCGCTTGGCACCATCGTTGGCGCTATGGCCCCCGCATTTTCAATGTCGGTGAGCGAGTATTACGCATTTGTCAAAGACTGTCATAGCAGGGGCGGCACGACAGGCGTTTATGAAAATGGCCAGCTTGGATGCCATGGCGGCGTTGCGGCTGTTGATATCGACAAGTTTGAAAAGGCGCTGGTCCCCTCGAAAGAGCAGATCTCTAATCTCTCGATCAAAAAACTTCCCAAAGCGGTCAGCCGCGATGTCACGGCCCCTGCGCTTTCGAAAGCCGGGAAAGTCTCTCGGGGCAAACTGGCCAATGATTGGGCGGTAGCCCATTGAGACCTAGCGAAAGACGCGGGCGTCACTGTGAATCTGACGCTCGCTTGCCTTCTCACCAAATTCGAAAGATGAACACATGACGAAAAGACGCACATTTATGATCGGCGCTGCTGCCCTTGGTATGAGCATGATGGCGGGGCTTTCCCCCGCGCTGGCCCGTGGCGGCAATGATCCGATTACAGGCATCGATATTATCATCAAAAAAGACCCCAGCAGTCAGCCGATCAAACCGTTTTCACTGAACGGTGGCGAGATCAAAACGCTCAACGGTCTTAAAGGTGCAAATCGTCCGGCCTTTGTTTTGAAAACCGTCGCCAAACGCATCGGCGCGGGCGACAGCTTCGTGCAATCGGGCATGAAGGAGCTTGGCGATATCTGGTGTGGCCCCTGCAAAATGGCCAATGAGATTGCGGTGAAATTCCCCGACGGGAAAACCACCTACCTGCTTGAGATCAAGTTCAAGGGCGGTGACATCGCGCGCCCGAGCAAGATGATCACGCCGCCCCCGCCCAAAGATGGCAGCCCGATGTTGCCCAAACTTCCGACGAAATAAGGAGCGAGAGAAGATGTCCCAGAAGCACACCCACCTCCTGTTTGCGCTGGCCTTTGGCGCATTGGGCGCAAGCGCGGCGCAGGCCGATCAGCTGTGTCACGCGAATGGCACTGGCTGCATGAATATCACATGGGCTTGCGGAAGTTTCACGACACCCGACGATATGATGTGTCTTGAGACACGTGCCGCCGACAAGGCCAAGATCAAAGACCTTAGCCACGCCAGTGGCAACACGATTGGCGCGGATGTGTTTGAAAAAGACGTCGCAAACATGCGCAAGCGCAAGGCCAAGCAACACATCATTCTGCCGGATCCGAGCGTGGCGAAAGCACCTCCGAAAACGACGACCGCCGTCGGTGCGGTTGTCCAATAAGACCGCAGTCCCAAACGTGCAAAACACGAACTGACAATTTTTACCGAAGTCCAACCCAGAGAGAGAGAGAGAAAACAATGAAACATACCATCTTCGCGGCCACCGCAACCATCTGCATTGCGCTTAGTGCAACCACGGCATCGGCCACAAGCTGGGGCGATTGCGTCGCCGCAACCTGGGATCCGATCGGCTGCGCATTCAACCCCGACTATGAAGAGTGGGGCGGAATGACGATTCATCACAAACCCGGTGATCTGGATAAAGAAACCTTCAATCGCGTGAGCGACTTGCAGGCAAAAGGCGTGTTCAAAAACTACGAGGATCTGGCCAAAGCCTCGATCAGCGGGAAATACCGCCAATCCTGCGACCTGAAATCCTTTACCAAGCTTGTCGAAAAAGGCGCGGGGTCGAAAGACTTGATGAAGCGTTGCTATAAACCTGCGAAATAAGCGCTTTGGTCCATAACTCAGACAGGCTCGCAATCCCCGCGAGCCTGTTTTCGTATCCCCTTAGCGCAATGTGCAACAGCCGTGCATTGTCATCATATTTCCGGCCTCATTGGGGGCGTTCAAAACCATGGACCACGGGTATTCAATGTCCGACATCCCGTCCGAACACATGCGCTGATCGATAATGCCCGACACAGGCTGCGCGGCAATCGTATAGGGATAGCCCCCCGTCATCGCCGAGGGCGATGCCTGATTGAGCGCGCTTGTTTGCTCGCTCCCGCCCATCATCGAGTAGATCACGCTGCGATCCGCCCCGATCTCTAAGGTCCAGAACGGCTCGGTCCCGCGGCAAATCAGATTCATCTGCAACCCGCTGGAGGTGGTTACGCCCCCGCCGCGCGTCAGATAAGCCGCGTTCACGTAACCGACGGTCTGCCCGACCGTCACTTTCGCCCATCGCGGCGAGGCCATGGCGATCACCGAAACCGGCGCATCCGGAGCCAGCGCATTGACGGGCGTGCTATTCGCATTCGGCTCGGCACGCACCCAAAGATGGTCATCCGCCGTGACATGCGTCACCGAATAGACGGCAGGCACTGGCATTCCATCGGGTCCCGTCTGTGCGCTCTGCGCGGGCTTCGGTTGCGGCTGCGCGGGGCCATGCGGGTTGGTCTCGCTCAGATAGGCTGTGCTCACCCATCCAACCTGAGTGGCCAGCGCGATCATCGCCCATTTCCCATCTGGCGAGCGCTGGATGATATGGATCGCCTCGCCATTTGACAGCACGCCGAGAGCGGCAAAATTCGACCCCGCCCCGGCGCGGATGACAAGCCCGCCATCCGGGTCGCCCGCCTTGATACCTGTGACCCAGAACTGGCCCGTGCTGGCGGCGCTGCCATCGGGACGCATCACGTCTTGCAGGTAGCGCATCGCGACATAGGCCACCTGACCGCGGTAAACGATCTGGCCCCATTTGCCGGAACTATCGACGCCCTTCACATTAACAATCGCGCCCGATCGCAAATCGCCGATATCGGTAAAATTCGCCCCCGCTCCGGTGCGCACATTCAGCGTGTCGCCCTCGCGCAGCCCGCCCACCTTCATCATCTCGGCACTGGCGAGCGACGTTGACAGCGTTACCGCCGCCATAGCAATACAAACCCTTGAAATATAACCACTCATACTGACACTCCACTGATGCCAGTATGGTTAGAACACCTCAGCAAATAGCGGTCAAGCTAGGCCCGTCTTTCCGCCGTCTGCTATAGCCCTGCGGCGACGGGAATGGTGCCGCGCCGCGCTCAATCGTCGCCAAAACGCTTGTCATCATCGGATTCATCTTCGCCTTCGGGGATGTATTTTCCCGAGAGCGAAATCGAGTGGCTGTCATGAGCCGGGTCCATCACCACATCCGAGGGCAATTCGCCGCGCAGCCATTCCAGCACCTCTTCGCGGGCTTCAACGGGTTCTTGCTCGGTCAGCTTGGCAATGTAGCGCAGGAACGCGCGTTGGTCGCCATCGATCTCATCAAGCTCGGATTCTTCCGCCTCGGGCCAGCGATCGATGATCGCCTCATAGAAGGCCGCCCAGTTTTCCTCAATGTGATGCCATTTCATAGTCTGCTCTCCTCGTATTCGCGCAGCGCCCGACGCGCCTCCTTTATCAAAAAGGATCGCGCGACCGGAGTTTCAAGGCAAAAGGAATCTCGTGGTGAAGGGGTTCCGTCACGGCAATGTCAGGCCCCGCGCGACTACATCCAGCCCTGCACCTGACGTGCGCCGCCGGAAATGTCATCTCCAACGCCCGCGACCGTGTTGCACCCTGCCAATGCCGCTGCCAGCGCGGCCAGAAGGATCAGCTTTTTCATCGTCCTGCTCCTGTTCTCACGACTTATCGTCATACCACCAGACATCGGGCGCAAAGCCCGGCCACGCCCCGTATAACGGCGTTTTATCGGGGTAGTGAAGGGCCTTGATATGGGCAATGCGATCTTTGGGGGCATACCAGATCGGGATGACATAGCGCCCCGCCGTCAAGATACGATCCAGCGCGCGGGTGGCGGCGACGAAATCCTCGTGGCTGCGCGCGTTGAGCATGGTGTCGATCATCGCCTCGGCGGCGGGGGAATTCATCCCCATCCAGTTGCGCGTGCCTTGTTCGGTGACGCCTTGATGGCCCCAATAGAGCATCTGCTCATTGCCCGGCGACAGCGACAGCGCGCGCCAATACCATGCCATATCAAAGTCATAGGCGTTGGTGCGCTGGGTATATTGCGCGTCATCAATCACCGTAACCTTGGCGTCGATCCCCAGCCGTTTGAGCGATTGGGTATAGATATCGACGATGCTTTGTTGCTGCGCCGCGCCCTGTTGCAGCACAATTTCAAAGGTAAAGGGCTGGCCGTCCTTGCGCAACACGCCGCTGTCATCGACCTTCCAGCCCGCCTCATTGAGCAGCTTGGCCGCCGCGCGCATGTTCTTGCGGTTGCGCGTGCTGCCATTGCTTTGGGGCAGGGAGTAGCCCTCGATCACGCCGGGAGGCAGATCGGCTTTGAACGGCGTGAGCAGGTCGAGAACCTTGCCGCTGGCCGCATCGTGGCTCATCCCCAGTTCGGAGTTTGAGAAATAGGAGGTAATGCGCGGCTCGGCCCCGCCGTTGATCGTCTTGTTGATGAACTCGAAATTGAACGCATCAATGAGCGCCTGACGCACGCGCCAATCGGCGAAAATCGGGTTGCGCGTATTCATCACCAAGCCCTTGATCCCCGAGGGGCGGCCGTTGGGGATTTCCGATTTCACCACGTCACCCGATGTCACCGCCGGGAAATCATAGTTGCGCGCCCAGTCAGCGGCGCTGTCTTCGGTGTAGCTGTCGGTCGCGCCGCCCTTGAAGGCTTCGAATACCACCCCGCCGTCGCCGAAATAGTCATAGCGCAGCGTGTCGAAATTGTTGCGCCCCTTGTTGAACCCCAGATTGCGGCCCCAATAATCGGGATTGCGCTTGAGCGTGATGTATTTCCCCTGATCGACCTTTTCGATCACATAGGGGCCGGACCCAATCGGCGCGAGATTGGTGGTGTTGGCGAAATCACGCCCCTCCCATTGCGCTTTCTCCAGCACCGGACGCATCCCCATCAGCAGCGCCAATTCGCGATCGGGCTGCTTGAACGTAAACTTGACCGAGCGCGGGCCGGTTTGCTCCATCTTGGCAATCTTGAACCACGCGTTTTGATAGCGCGGATGGCCTTGCGTCCCGAGCGTCTCGTAGCTCCACATCACATCCGCGATGGTGACCGGATTGCCGTCGGAAAATTTCGCCTCGGGGCGCAGGGTGAATTCGACCCACGAACGCGCCTCATCGGTTTTGATCGACTGCGCCAGAACCCCGTAAAGCGTGAAGGGCTCGTCCATCGAGCGCCCCATCAGCGATTCGGCGACATAGTTTGCGATTCCCTGCGCGGGGCGACCGTTCAAAATCCAGGGGTTGAGCGAATCAAAACTGCCCGCGACCCCGAATCGGTACTCGCCACCTTTGGGCGCATCGGGGTTGGCGTAGGGTAAATGGTCAAATCCCGGCGCAAGGGCAGGGGCGCCATACATCGCAATCGCATCTTGCGACTCAGCGGATGCGTTTTGCGCAAATATTGGGCTGAACCCCAAGGCCAGCACGCTTAAAGCGCGGAAAAACACCGATCTCGCCATCGCAACAATCCCTCTTCTGCCCGTATTTTATGCCGCCAAGCTAGCGAGGCGATTGAAAGGGCGCAAACTTTTCCCTTGGAGAGCGGCGCGGCATTGCTTATAAGAGACTCACTGCTCGATAGGTTTCTTGCCTGTATGAAACCTGCCTCATGACTTGACGCCCGCCTTGTGCGGGCGTTTTTTTTATCATTCCCTAAAAATGCGCAATGGCATCCCGCTAAGGCTCACGGCAATTTGCGCCTGCGGCATGGTGTTCGCACGTGCAGCGCGCCATGATCACGACGAAATCGAGAATCACCACGTAGGAGGGAATATGTCGCTTCAGGGAAAAACCGCTGTCATCACCGGCTCGAATTCGGGAATCGGTCTTGGGGTTGCGCGCGAACTGGCGCGTGCGGGGGCCGATGTCGTGCTCAATTCGTTCACCGATCGCGAAGAAGATCACAAACTCGCCGCCGATCTGGGTGCAGAGTTTGGCGTTAAAGCGCGCTACATTCAGGCCGATCTGTCGAGTGGCGAGCAGGCCCGCGCCTTGATCGAGCAGGCGGGTCGCTGCGATATTCTGGTCAACAACGCCGGCATTCAGCACGTCGCCCCGATTGAGGAGTTCCCCGTCGAAACATGGGATCGCATCATTGCGATCATGTTGACCTCGGCGTTCCACACCACCGCTGTTGCGCTGCCGATGATGCGCAAGGCGGGTTGGGGACGCGTGGTGAATATCGCCTCGGCGCATGGCCTGACGGCTTCGCCCTATAAATCGGCCTATGTGTCGGCCAAGCACGGCGTTGTGGGCTTTACCAAGGTCACCGCGCTGGAAACGGCCAAGGAAGACATCACCGCGAATGCGATCTGTCCGGGCTATGTGAAAACTCCGCTGGTCGAGGCGCAAATTCCCGACACGGCCAAGGAATACAACATGACCGAGGAGCAGGTGATCGAGCAGGTGATCCTTGCGCGCCAGCCCTCCAAGCAGTTCGCCACGACCGAGCAGGTGGGCGGCACGGCGGTGTTTCTGTGTTCCGATGCGGCGGCGCAGATCACGGGCACCACGATCTCGGTCGATGGTGGCTGGACCGCGCTGTAAGACGAAACGGGCAGGGGGCCGCGCGCCCCTTGCCTGCCATGTCCGCCAACTTGGGAGTTGCCTCAGATGAAAAGCAAATCCGTCAACCTCGCACTGCAGGGCGGTGGTGCGCATGGCGCGTTCACCTGGGGCGTGCTGGACCGTCTTCTGGACGAGGACTGGCTGGAATTTCGCGCCATTTCGGGCACCTCTGCGGGGGCGTTGAACGGGGCGGCGTTAAAGGCGGGGCTGGTGCGCAACGGGCGGGCAGGCGCGCGCGCCGCGCTGGACGAGCTTTGGGGGCAGGTTTCCGAGACTGCCGATTTGCGCATAAAGCGTTATTTCCCGGCGCAATTGCCCGGGACGCATGCGCTGTCGCGCTGGTTCGAAGCTTTCACGCCAGCAGCATTCCTCGACAATGTCTCACGGGTGTTTTCGCCCTATGATACCGGGCCGTTCTACGTCAATCCGCTGCGCTCTGTGGTCGAGAAATTCGAATACAAGCATGTCTGTGCGAACGCCGGACCTGCGCTTTATGTGGCGGCCACCAATGTGCGCACGGGCAAGGTGCGCGTGTTTGAGGGCGATGACATCACTGTAGATTCGATCCTTGCCTCGGCCTGCCTGCCCGAGGTGTTTCGCGCGGTGGAAATCGACGACCCCAAGACCGGCAAGCGCGAGGCCTATTGGGATGGCGGTTTCACCGGCAATCCGCCGCTTTTCCCGCTATTTTCGCTCGATTATCCGCGCGATATTGTGGTGGTGAATGTCAATCCGATGGTGCGCGACGGCGTGCCCAAAACGCCCGCACAGATCGAAGAGCGCATCAACGAGATCAGCTTTAACAGCTCGCTCCTGCGCGAATTGCGCGCGGTTGATTTCGTGCGGCGCCTGCTGGCCGAGGAGCGGATGCCCGCGGACGCGATGAAAGACGTTCTGATCCATATGATTGGCGATGACTCGATCATGACCGAGCTGTCCGCCGTCTCCAAGATCATCCCCGAATGGGGCCAGCTCAAGCGTCTCAAAGCGGCAGGCCAAGCGGCGGCAGAGAGTTGGCTTGACGCGCATGCCGACAAGATTGGCGTGACGGCCTCGACCGATCTTCGGGCCTTGTTCGACTAGGATTTGTCCTTGGGTTTCTTGGCCTCTTTGGGCTGGGGATAGACCAGACCGGCCGAGATGATCAGCTTGGCCGCGTCCTCGATCGACATATCGAGATAGGTCAGTTCCGATTGTGGCAGCAACAGCAGAAACCCCGAGGTCGGGTTCGGCGTGGTCGGCAAAAACACCGAGACCAGAGGGTCATCGGGCGCCCCGAGCGCCGCAATCTCGCCCTTGGCGGTGGAAGACACAAAGGCAATCGCCTTGATGCCCGGGCGCGGATATTCGATCACGCAGGCGCGGTCGAATTTCGCCTCCGATTGGCTCAGCACCGTTTCCGCGATCTGTTTCAGCCCGCTATAAACCGTGCGCACAAAGGGCAGGCGGTCCACCACGCTTTCCCCGATGCGCAGGAAGGTGCGCCCGAAAAAGCCCTTGGCGAGCCAGCCCACGATCACCGTAAAAATCAAAAAGATCAGCACGCCGATGCCGCGCACATTGACGCCGATGTAATGCTCGGGGCGCATTTCTTGGGGCACGAGCGGCAGCACCCAGCCATCGACCCAGCCCGCCATCGTCCACATCAGCCAGATCGTGAGGCCAATCGGCGCGACCACGATCAGCCCCGTGAAAAACGACCCGCGCAGCGCTGCAAACCGCGACCGACGGCGCGGGGGATGGGTCTCTTCGGGTTTGCTCATAAGCGGCCTCTCGCGCCAAATTGTCTCACGCTATCTATGCGCGCGACTGGGGCAGAGCAATGGGCGCGCGCCTCAGCCCGCTTTAGATTGCGCGATTTCGCGCGCGATTTGCGCGCCCAGCCGGGCATTGTTCAAAACAAGGGCGATATTGGCGTCCAGCGAGCGTCCCTCGGTCAGCTCAAAGATCCGCGACAGCAGGAAGGGCGTGACGGATTTCGCCGCGATGCCTTGCGCGCTGGCCTCACGCAGCGCGGCCTCGATCACCGGCACGATCTCTTCGCGCGCGATCTCTGCCTCGGGCGGGATCGGGTTGGCGATCAGTTGCCCGCCGGGCAGGCCAAGGCGCGCGCGCATCAAATGCGCGGCGGCGATTTCAGCGGCACTATCGGCGCGCAAGGGGGCTGACAGGCCCGAGCTGCGCGACCAAAAGGCGGGGAAATCGTCTTGGCCATAGGCGATGACGGGAACGCCATGGGTTTCAAGAACTTCCAGCGTTTTCGGGATATCCAGAATGGCCTTGGCCCCTGCGGCGACCACGCTCACCGGCGTTGCGCCCAGTTCCAGCAGATCGGCGGAGATGTCAAAGCTGTCTTCCGCGCCGCGATGCACGCCGCCAATCCCGCCCGTAGCAAAGACCGAAATCCCCGCCAGATGGGCGCAGATCATCGTTGCAGCGACCGTCGTGGCGCCCGTGGCGCGCTTGGCGAGACACACAGCCAGATCGGCGCGGCTGACCTTCATCGCGTCGCTGGTCTGCGCGAGGCGTTCCAGAATGTCCGCCTCCAGCCCGATATGAATGGCGCCATCGAGCAGCGCGATGGTCGCGGGCGTGGCCCCGGCGGCGCGCACCTCGGCCTCAACCGCCTGCGCGGTTTGCAGGTTTTGCGGATATGGCATCCCATGGGTGATGATCGTGGATTCCAGCGCCACAACAGGCTGGCGGGCATCCAGTGCGGCACGCACGTCAGGGGCAAAGATCAGGGGCAGGGTCATGTGGCAAGTTCTCCGGAAACATAGCGGGCAGCGGCGATCAGCGCGTGTTCCAGCGCCTTCTCACGCGCACTGCCGCGCCGTTCAGCCACCAGATGGGCGGCCATGAAAGTATCGCCTGCACCCGTCACGCGGGTCACAAGCACGGCAGGTGGGGCCGAGGCAA
>NZ_AUNB01000008.1 GCF_000714545.1 Thioclava indica | reverse complement strand
GCTGGTGGCCGGCCTACGGGCCTCACGCGCTATCTGCCAAGAGCGCCCCTGCCGCAGAGCGGCTTAGTCCTCCCGCCCCCGTTGCCATCGTCTGTAGTTTGGCTCGGCGACAGGTCGCGTTGCGCCCTTCATCTTTGAATCCGGGTGAACACTGAAATCCTTGAAGGGCACACTCCCGCTCCCCCCGCTGCGTAAGTTAGTGAGGTCGCCTCAGGGCCGAAAGTGAAAGATTATTAACGTTCCATCTTGGCGCGTAGCGCCAAGATAGGCTCCTTGCGCACGAGAGGATAGGCGCGTCAGGCGGGGTCAGATGCAACGCTTACTATGCAACGCCAACGTTTCCAAACGCAAAAGCGGCGCCCGATTTGGGCGCCGTTTTTGTATTGGGTTGCATTGTTTATAGAGA
>NZ_AUNB01000007.1 GCF_000714545.1 Thioclava indica | reverse complement strand
GCCATCACCCAAATTCTGGCATAGCTCAAACAAAACCGCTGAATGGTCACACCGAACTTCTCGGCGCTAAACGGTTCGACATTAAACATGCTCTCAGTAACCGGCTGCGGGAACAGAAGATGCCATTCTCTCTTGGCGAAGACAGAGCAATCACTAGTCATTGTGGCGCCCCGCATACTCTCAGAAGCCCGAAGTGAATGTCCGAAGTCTGGTCGACCGGACGGTTCGTTCGCATTGAGCGCGAACTTCCGTCCCTGCAGGTTTTTCGATGCGGGCCATGGCGCACCGGTGGCCATCCTGCGGTGGCGGCTCGCATCGAGAAACCTCGGGAGGAGGAAGTCGCTGGAGGGCTTGGATCCGGCTATGGGGAAAGTGCGCGAACGCTTCGGGTATCCGTCGGATCTGGTTGCGGCTGATAGCGTG
>NZ_AUNB01000006.1 GCF_000714545.1 Thioclava indica | reverse complement strand
GACTTTATCGAGTGTGTTTAGATTTGCATAGAATACCTCCTCTGCTTCTGCGGGTGTGATGTATCCAATGGGACCGAATAGCCGGCGGTTGTTATACCAATCGATCCATTTCAGCGCTTCCCATTCGACTTCCCGTATCGATTTCCACGGACCGATCTGGTTGATGACCTCTGTTTTGAACAGGCCAATGACGCATTCAGCGAGGGCATTGTCATAGGAATCGCCGACCGTTCCAACCGATGGGTCAATACCGAATTCGACAAGGCGCTCGGTATACTTGATCGAGAGATATTGCGATCCACGGTCTGAGTGATGAACCAAGGCATTGTTATCAGGTGTTTTTCTTTGCCAGATTGCTTGATCCAAAGCGTCGAGAACGAACTGCGTCGCCATTGATGTCGATACGCGCCAGCCAACGATCCGGCGCGCAAAGACATCGATGACGAAAGCGACATAGACCGTTCCCGACCACGTCGGGACGTATGTGAAGTCAGAGACCCAGAGCTGGTTAGGCCGATCTGCTTTGAACAAGCGGTTTACCTTGTC
>NZ_AUNB01000005.1 GCF_000714545.1 Thioclava indica | reverse complement strand
GGCAGAGGGAATTAACCTGACAATACCGTCTCGGTTGATCATCGCCTTGCGTTCGCTCGGGCTCATCGCTTCAACCCTTGTGACAAAAAATCGTTTTCGACCGCCAGCTTCCCAATCTTGGCGTGCAGCTCTTTCACTTCGGCTTCATTGTCCTCGGCTTTCCTGGCCTTGTCAGAAAATACGCCCGTCAGGCCATCAATCGCCTGCCGTTTCCACGTTGTGACCTGCGTCGGGTGGATCTTGTGCTTCGCCGCGATCTCTTGAGCCGTCTTGTCGCCACGCAGCGCTTCGAGCGCTACCGTAGCTTTGAACTTGTCAGAAAAACTGCGTCTCTTGGTCATTGGTGTATCCTATCGTCAATGTTGGATACATCTTAGCACGCTGTCTGAATTCGCCGGACCACTTCAGTGTCTTGAATCTGGTTGAAATTCTCTGGCGGCGTTCTCCGAGCATGTGGATTTGGGCCTGATCAGGCTGCGAGGTCAAGGCTGATCGGCGCGATGGGCTGAGCCAAGGTTTCCCAACCATCCACTTTCCGCATCTGGATCTGACCCGATGCCATCAGCGCCCAGAGGAGCATCGGCACGGTTTCGGCGGAGGGCAGCACGGTCTGGGTCTTGATGCGGCGGCGGAACT
>NZ_AUNB01000004.1 GCF_000714545.1 Thioclava indica | reverse complement strand
GTTAACTCGCCGAGTTTGCAATTTGGCATGCCGGTCGTTGATCAAGCGGCATGTGCCGCGGATTTCCACGCCTCGAAAGCTTCGAGCCGATGGTAGCGGATGGTGAGAGCGGAACGACGGCAGGCCGGCACGGAGAAGGAATTACGGGTTACGGACTGCATGGAGACGAAGCGCTGCAATCCACCCGGCGATCGGAAGCCCTGCATTACTCGCTCTCGTTTTCGGAAAGGCAAGTGGCTGTTCTCTGCCCGGTTATTGAGACCCTTGTGGGACCAATGATCAAGGCCGGGAGCCACCTCACGTTTGGCGGCACCATAGGAGCGCAGTTTGTCCGTAATGATCCTTTTGGGAACGAAGCCCCAACGTTTCATCAGCTTGACCAAAAGCCGCTTTGCCGCGCACTTGTCTCGCCTCGATTGAAGGATTTCCTCAAGAACAACGCCGTGTTGGTCGACGGCACGCCACAGCCAGTGTGAGCGGCCCGCGATCGTCACGACGACTTCGTCCAGATGCCAGACATCGCCGGGGCGCGGCTGCCGTCGCCGCAGAACCTGGGCGATCAGGGGGCCGAACTTGACGCTCCAGCGCCGGATCGTCTCATACGAAACGTCTACGCCACGTGCCAGCATCAGCTCCTC
>NZ_AUNB01000003.1 GCF_000714545.1 Thioclava indica | reverse complement strand
GCGAAGGGATGGGGCGCATGATGGGTCACGACGACGGTCTCACCTGCAAACGGTTCTGATAGCCGCGCTTCCAACCAGGCGCGATGGTCACGATGCAGGGTAACCGTGTCGAGCGGTCGCGCTTTGCGAAAGCCCGCGTGCGCAACCCGGATATAACGGTAATCGTTCATGATGCGCGCCGCCGCGGCGGCATTTTCTTCGAGGGTTCCATCGCCCGCGCGCATATCGGTCCAAAGCGTGCAGCACAGATAGCGCGTTGAGCCGCAGGTGATCACGGATTTCTGCGCAAACTTGGCACCCGCTGTATTTGCGATCTCGGCAAGCCGGTCATCGCCATCCAACCGAAAGTCGTAATAATCGTGGTTGCCCGGGAGCACATGCACCCGATCCAGTGGGATGCGCTCACCGATCAACTCGAAGGCCTGCTTCCAACGCACCCGCGGTTTGTTGGTCAGATCGCCGGCGATGATCAACAACTCGACACCTTCGAAATCAATCTGGTCGAGCGGGTTCAGCCCCGCCCGATGCCAGAGATCGAGATGTAGGTCAGCTAGGATTAGCGTGTTGGTCATAAGACGATCTCTGATATTCAATGGGCTCTCGGGCTATTCTCGTGCGCGCAGAGGCCGTCGATCAGCTTGATCACCGCGCGCAGGTCAA
>NZ_AUNB01000002.1 GCF_000714545.1 Thioclava indica | reverse complement strand
CCTCCGGTAAACCCGGGGCGGTTCACATCGACAACTCCGCTAGGGCCGGCAGATGCGACTGCAGGCAAATCGTGCTCTTCGTCGGGTCGACCCCGACGGCGAGATAGTCGAGCGCGACTTCGATCACGTTGCGGCGCACTTTCGCCGGATCATGCGCATTGTCCGTCAGCGCCTGCGCATCGGCTAGAAGCAGATAGGTTTTATGGCTGTCTTGCAGGTCCAGCCGCGAGCGCAGCGACCCCGCATAATGGCCGAGATGTAGGGGACCGGTCGTGCGATCACCGGTCAGGAGTATGGGTTTGGTCATGGTGTCCTCTCGAAATGGGAGGGACGCCGCAAAGGAAGCTGAAAACAAGAAAAGGCCGCCTTCGCGGCGGCCCGGGTAGCATGAAGCGTCCGGCCGCCTATCAGCTGGCCGGCCACCAGAAGTTTGCGGTGGCGATCACGTGTTCCATGAGAGGTGGATAGAAGCTTCGAACACGCCCGTCAACTTCATGATCTCGCCAGCCAACCGCGTTTTGGAGCGGCGGGGCCTTGATGAAGCGTCCCTGATCAGGGTTTTTGGCACCGAAGACGGCCTAAACTGAGAGAGAGAGTCCGGCCCATCTGGTTGATTTCATTATGCGGCGCGCTGGCGGTGATGCAAGGGGATCTGACGTCAGCGCCTATGGGTTCAAATAGCGGTATTTGTTAAGAGTGTGTTCTTGGCTCATCGGAACCACTGAGGAGTGGAACATGAGACAACGATATCAAGCGGGCCACGCGCAAATAGTATTCCTCGAAAGAGAAGATCAGGATCGTCTTGCACGGCCTTCGTGGCGAAGACAGCATCGCTGAGCTGTGTCGCCGATCCGCGAAACGCCGGCGATTGTCGGGCGCGACACAGCTTCCGCGAGCGCCCATGCCGGAGCCGCTGCGCGAGGGCTTCATAGCTTGGCTCAAGCGCTTTGGTGACCTAGCTACCCGGAGCGTAACCGAAAGACATGGTTCTGATTTCACTTCCCAAAAGCAGAAATTTGTGGTTTGACTCAATTTGACAAATAGATGTTTTTCGGCCTTTGGAAACCGTGAAATTCACGCGAAAATCTATGGGGCGGAAGCGAAAACCTTTGGGCAAATTCCGCGAAATATTTTGAGCGGCAACTGGTCCGAAAACCCAACAAAATGGAAGTTGAGCGCGAAGCGTTTCGCGCCGCCCTACATCTGGACTGTAAATTACAAAAGGGCCGCTCCATTTGAGCGGCCCTTTTCATTAGCGTATCAGTCTCTGTTGCGGCGCGATTATACCGGTGGCTTACCGCGAACGGCGCGCGCGACCATGGCAACCACGAACAGGATCAAGAACACCACGAACAGGATCTGCGCGATGCCTGCGGATGCGCCTGCTATGCCGCCAAACCCGAGTGCTGCAGCAATCAGCGCGATGATGAGGAACGTCAGGGCCCAACCTAGCATGGGAAATCTCCTTACAAACTTGTTTCTACCGATGTTGACGCGTTCTCTTGCGTCTCATGGGGAGTTAACGAGAGCTTGAACTAGAAGTTCCCGGAAAAGAATCCTGAAATTGGGTGGAACTTTTCCCCATCAGGTAGGTTTCGCGGCCCCGCCACGATCACTCCCGGTGCGAGGAACCATTCGCATATTGCCGCGTTATCTTGCTACATTCGCAGCGTATTTTTGCGCTGCGCCAAAGGAGTGACGATGTCTGACGACGAAACCAATGACCACAAGACCAAGACCTCTGAACGTAGTGTTTCAGAGCTATTGTCGCATTTCGTCGACCAAGCCCGCGACATCGCGCGCGCCGAGGCTGCTCTTGCGCGTGCCGAAGCCATGCAACGCGTGTCGCTTGTGCGAAACGCAGTTATCTTTGCCGGTATCGCGTTGATCCTCGGGATTGGCGCGATTGGGCCATTGGTGCAATCGGGCGTTTACGCGCTGGAGTGGCTTGGGTTGGACAAAGGCCCCGCCACACTGATTGCAGGCGCAGTTCTTGTGCTGACCGCGATCATTCTCGCGTTGATGTCTATCGCGCAGATGCGGCGCGCGGGGCGTCCTCCGGAACGGATCAAGGAAAACCTGTCTGCCGATGTGCAGACCATCAAGGAGACCTTCAAGTGAGCAAGAAAGCGAAAATCAAAGACCTCGAGAACCGCCTGCGGGATGATCGTGCGGATCTGGCCTCAACGCTCGCCGATCTGACGGGGCGCATCGCCCCCGATTATCTATCCGAGCAAGTTTCGCAAATGGTACAAGAATATGCGCGCCCGATGGCCAAAAAGGCCGAAGAAACGGTGCGCGCCAACCCGCTGGCATTCGCTTTGGCAGGTGCTGGCCTCGCGTGGTTGGCCGTAAGCGCGCGCAAGGGCGATGATGAGTCAGCAGAGACTGAAGGCTCTGAAAAAGGCTCTGTTATGGCTCAGGATGGCCTGTCAGACGATTGGCTTGATGAAATCGACGAGCTGCGGGACACGGCGTCCGAGCGCATGAAACAGCTTGAGATCGCCGCGGCGAGCAACACCGAAAAAGCCGCGGACTACGCGAATGAGCGCGCTCGCATGGTCAGTGAATTCGCCTCAGACCTGCGGGACTCGCTACAGTCCGGCCTGGGCGATCTTAGCGACGAAGCACGCGAGCGTGTCGTGCGGGCGCGTGAGGCGGCCTATTCGGCGCGTCTGAGCCTTCAGGATCGCGCGAAAGATGCCGGTCGTTCTGGCAAGAAGATGATCAAGGATCATCCGCTGATCACCGCAGCACTCGGCATTGCCATTGGCGCGGCGATTGTGAACGCAATGCCTAAGCCCGAAGTGAACCGACGCTCGTTCGGTCCGCGCACCAATCGTCTTATCGACGAAGCCAAGTCGATCTACGACGAAGAAAAATCGCGCGTGAAATCGCTGGCCGATACGGCAGGCAAAGAGGTGAAACGCACCGCCCGAGCTGTCGCCGATACGGCGACGGAGGAAGCGCGCAAAACAGTGCGTGACATTTCGAGTCAGGCGAAAAGTGCCGGGCAGGATTTGAGCGAACGCCTGGCTCAACAACTGGCGGATGAAGCCAGCAAAGCGATTAAAGATGTAGGCGAGCATCTGCGCGCGCGTGGACATGATGGCATCACGCACTGATCGCGTGACAAGCACCAACGATGAAGCCGGGCCCAGCGCCCGGCTTTTTCATACCTGAGAGGCCCAAGAGCGGCCCAAGAAAAAGGGCGCTTCGCACCTGCGAAACGCCCTCTTTTAGCCGGAATAGTGTCGAATTAGTGCCTATCATACCAGTCATCGACCTCTTTCTCAGCGGCTTCTTTGGTCTTGCCGTATTTCTCTTGGACAAGGCCCACAAGCTGCTCACGACGACCTTCAGCTTTATCCAGCTCGTCATCGGTCATCTCGCCCCATTGCTCGCGGGCTTTGCCTTTGACTTGCTTCCAGTTGCCTTTGATTTCATCCCAATTCATGGTGTTACCTTTCTCTCCAGTTACTGGAAAAGAAACGCCAAACACGCGCCATACGTTCCAAAAACTATTTGATCGAATAGACGGAACCACAGCGCGAAAACCGCGTTGTTCACGATATTGGGAGCTTTACTCACACCATGAATCGCCTAGAGACCCTGTCGCGCGTCGCAATCATCGTTGTCGCCGTGATTGCCGTAGTTGCCGCGCTCGAACAGGTGGAGAGCCTGCTTGCCCCCGTCGTGCTTGCACTGGTGGTGGGGATCGTTCTCTCACCCATTTCCGATGCATGGGAAACCAGAGGTTTGTCGCCCGTCTGGGGGGCGCTGACCTCGATCGTTATCTCGCTGTTGGTCGCAGCGTTGCTGATACTGGTGATCCAGCCATTGGTGGCGCAGATGATCGTTCAGGCACCCAAGGTCTGGGCCGATATGCAATCGAGCGTTCTCGATCTGCGTCAGATGTTTAAGGGCATTCAAGACGCCAGCAACGAAGTCTCTAAGGCGATCACACCGGCCTCGGATAGCGGTAAGGACGCAAGCGGCTCGTCGGCAATGCCAAGCGCGACCGACGTTCTTTTGCTCGCCCCGGCTCTTTTGGGGCAAGCGCTGCTGTATTTCGGGACACTCTTCTTTTTCCAACTCTCCCGGCGTGAGATTTACGACTGGGTTGCCAAGCATCTTGCGCAATCCACGCAACGGGGGAACACGGCGCTGCGTCTGCGCGCCGCCGAGAACCGCGTTTCGCGCTATTTTCTGACAATCTCGGTGATTAATGCCGGGCTTGGCCTGTTCGTGGCGGCAGCCATGCAATTGATCGGCATGCCGAACGCGGCCCTGTGGGGCGTTATCGCCTTTTTGATCAATTATATTCTCTATCTTGGCCCGGCGATGCTGGCCGTGGCGCTGATTTTCGCCGGGGTTGCGGCGTTTGACGGGCTTCGTGTGTTGCTTCCAGCGCTCGTTTATCTCGGCTTGAACAGCACAGAGGGGCAGTTCGTTACCCCGACGCTTGTTGGCAAGCACATGCAAATCAATCCGCTTTTGATCTTCTTGTCGCTGACCTTCGGGATCTGGCTATGGGGGCCGCTTGGCGGTGTCGTCGCGATCCCGCTTTTGCTTTGGGCTTTGGTGCTGACCGACAGCCTGCGCGAACAAAAACCCTCCAGCGAAAGCTGATCAAACCATTTCCTCAGGCACGAAGGGCAGGCGCTTGCCAATGCGCCGACCGGCTTCGCAATCATAAGGCATCAGAAAGCCATCGCGGTCATCGGGGGGCAGCGCAGCATTTTGCTGGGCAATTTGCGCCCAATGCGCAGCCGCATTGTCCAGCTCAAGACAGCACGGATCAACGTCCTCGGGCAGCCAATGGCGCATGACACGCCCGCGCATCGCCGCAACCCCATCGCTGCGGCGTAAATAAACGCCAGCCTCGGTATCCCAAGCCAGCGAGCGGCCATTCAAATTAGCCGATGTCACAATTGCGGACTCGTCATCGAAAATCGAGACTTTCGCATGCAGATAGACCAGCGGAGCCCCTTTGACGTGGTCCCGCCCGTGATCAGGCCCTGCGGTGTTTTTCGACCGGGGCTGCGCGGGATTGCCCACAAATGCGCGTGCGCCAAAGGCCTGTTGCACGATCCCGATCGCGCGCGCCTGAAGATATTCGCCATAGCGCAGATCAGCGCTGATGCCATTGTCAAAGGCCATTTCCTCGGGCGCGGCTGGCACGATCAGGATCAGATTGAGATCCGGGCGTTCCTTTGCCGCTTTGGCCAGATGCCTCGCCAGAGACAGCGAGCGGAAATACTGGGTCTCGAGATAAATCAGTTTCTGCGCCCGCGCCGTCAGCATCTCATGCGCAGTGGCGATTTCACGGTTCTTCTCGCTCGGTCCAATCGCGAAGGGCGCAAAGCGGCGGCGGCAGGAAATCGTGCGCAACAAACGCCGGGGCGGTGCCGCGTCTTGTTGACCCGCTGCGACCTCGTGAAAGCTATCAAGATGAAGACGCGCCTCACGGATGACCGGACCCGACATTAGCAACTGGACATCATGCCAAGTCTGCGACCCTTTGCGCGCGTGTTTGGGTGTGTCGTAACGGCGGTCATTCAGGTCCAATCCGCCAATATAGAGCCATTTTTCATCGAAAAGCGCGATTTTCTGGTGGTGAATCGCGGGGAACAGCTTGGGCAAAGACAGCACCCGCTTTTTGAACCCTTGGCTGGCAGTCCCCGTCAGATACGGCACCAGCCCGGGCATATCGCGCAGGATGTTTTCCCGCTGCCCCGCAGGTTGATCATTAAGCCATTGCGCGTGCCTGCCCATCTTGCGCATCGCCACCGGCCAAAACGCCAGACGGACGAAGAATCCCGATTGCGCAGGATGCATCAGGGCGCGGGTGCTTAGCCGGGCCTGCGCCCCCGCCAATTCGCGCGCGGCGGCCAACATCCGCATCGTGCGCCAAGTGCCGCGATGCAGTTGCGGGCGGGCGCAGGGGTCAAAGTCTGTGATATCAATGCGCACCGCCACCCCCCGGCGCAGCACGTGCAGGATCAGATCAAACCATGTCTTTCCAACCTCACGCCCACGCTTTGACCGCAGCTTGGTCGTGAGATCAAAAATGCGGAAAGAGAGAGAGATATCATGGCGCGCATCCAGAAACGCGCCCTCAAGCGCAGGATACGCCTCGGCTGCGGTCAAAAGCAGTTTCGTCCTGCTTGTAGCTTGAATTCCGGCTTGTTGTAGACGGTCCATGCAACCCGTTCACTTCCGTCAGATTAGATCGGCGCTGACAACATTTGGCATGCAATCACGATTTCTCATCAGATTTAGCTGTTTCATCCGTATTAGATTTCAAGTGTTCTTCATGGCGCAATTCGCTTTCTTCCAGCGGACGCAGTGCAAACTCGGTCACAAGGATATAAATCTCGTCCACCGTCTCGATTTGAAGCTGTCCCGAAAGCTGCTGCACAAACGCATTCACCAGTTGCGACCCAAGCCCGGTGCCATCGACGCTTGCAGAGGGGGCGGCGTTGGGATCCACGGTGTTGCTGACACGCAGCCGCGCCCGCGCTCCGTCAAGCTTGCGCAGCGTGATATCAAGCGTCGGCTTACCTCCCGCATTCGAGGCATATTTCATCGCATTGGTCATGGCCTCGGTCAGCAAAAGCGACAGCGGCACCGCCTGATCTGGCGTCAGATGAATATCGTCGATTTGACAATCCACCGCGATCCGCCGCCCAGGCCCTGTAGCCAGACGCGTGATCTGGCGCACGATATCGGGCAGCAGTTCCTGGGCGCGAATGTCGGTCAACCCCGAGGTCTGATACAGCCCCCGGTGGATCGTCGCGAGCGAGATCACGCGTTCCTGCAAGCTTTTCATCAGCCCCTTCGCCTCGGGCGTGCGGGCCTGACGCATCTGCATGTTGATGATCGACGCGATAAGCTGAAGGTTGTTTTTCACCCGGT
This sequence comes from Thioclava indica, assembly GCF_000714545.1. Classification (GTDB taxonomy): domain Bacteria; phylum Pseudomonadota; class Alphaproteobacteria; order Rhodobacterales; family Rhodobacteraceae; genus Thioclava; species Thioclava indica. The sequence goes on along the minus strand of NZ_AUNB01000002.1, from coordinate 110,058 downwards.
GATGCACTTCGCGCAGCAGCACCTCTTTGTGGTGAACGATGTCCTCAAGCTCTGCCTCGTCATGCAGAATCGTCTCGGTCATGCGATCATAGGCCTCGGCGAGATCGCGGATTTCGGTCGGCGCGCCCGATAGATTGAGCGTTCCGACAATTCGGTTACCCGTTGCGAAATTCGAGATCGCAAAGGCGAGCTTGCGAACATGGCCAATCACCAGTTTCTGCATCGCGAAATAGGCCACCAACAGGCTTGCCGCCCACATCAATGCGGGAAACAAGATCGGCGAAATATCGGCAAACGGGCTAAGGGATGAGACCTTCTCGGCAGGCCAACTGCCCAGCGCGTAAAGCTGCCCCGGAACCACTTCGACAACGGAATAGACGCGCTCGTGGCCAACATTCGAAACCCCGGAAAACGTCATCGCCCCAGCGCCCGCCAACAACTTGAGCGAACGATCTGCGGGCAGATGGCCTTGCGTTTTGCCTAAACCGTCGGAGGACGTCAAAATCGTGCCCTCCTCATCGAACGTCATAATCACCAGTGGACGTTTATCGTCCAGCTTGGGGCCATCTTTCGCGAGCGACAGCTCGGTATGGGGCATCGAGATCGAGATCAGCCCGATATGGCGCCCCGCGTCGTCATAAACCGGATGCGCCACGCCCAATACCGATGTCCCTGACACGGGCGCAGTACGATTGACGAAGAACGTGGTGTCGGTCGCTGCTGAAATTTTATCGAAAACATCCTCACCCGAGAAATTAAAGCGCTCTCCGGTATTCGAACATGTCATCTGCCCGTTCATGGGAATATAGGCGACAAGCGAGAAATTCTTAAATGCCGAGGCCACCTGCCGCATGCGCGCCGAGCAGGCCTGCGGATTATCAAGCAACGGCAAGACAGTGGTCGACAGCAAGCGGGCTGCGTCCTGTGCATGTTGGATAACGCGAGTTTCCCCCGCCACCGCGCGCATCGTCTCGCCCATCAAGGCCGCTTCCGAGCGCGCCTGCGCCTCGCGCGCCACGGATGACGATTGCAGAATCGCGATAATCAACAGCGGGAACAGCGCAACCGCCAGCATCAAAGCCAGCCGCACGCCCAACCCGTTGAAGGCCGCGCCCAGGCCTCTCGGGCGCGCGCGCGGCCAGTCCATTTCAGGCGTGGATTCGGGTTGCACCCCTTCGGGGGCCTCTGTCGTCATGCGGCGGCAACGCCGGAACGCCCCATAACAGCCATCGAATTACCGTCCGAATCCGACATGATATCCTCGCCCTCTTCCAGTTCGAGCATCTCAGCCAGACGCGCCCGAGCGCGGTTGGCACGGCTCTTCACCGTACCCACGGCCACGCTCATCATGCCGGCGGCTTCCTCATAGGAGAATCCCGAGGCCCCGACCAAAGTCAGAACCTCACGGTGTTCCGGGCTGAGTTGATCGAAGGCGCGCACGAAATCACTCATCGCAAGACGTCCGTCATGGGCCGGTTTTTCAAACAAGCTGGCCGCGTGCACCCCATCAGGGTCGGCCACCTCACGCTTGCGCTTACGCCGGTCGGAATAAAACGTGTTGCGCAAAATCGTAAACAGCCACGCCCGAAGGTTCGTGCCCTTCTCGAATTTGTCGATATTCGACCAAGCCTTAACAATCGTGTCCTGAACCAGATCATCGGCCGAAGCCCCGTTTCGGGTCAACGACAGCGCAAAAGCGCGCAACGCGCCCAGATGTTCGGGCAACTCATCGCGCGGATCGCGGATTTCAGTCTCCGGAGCGGTTTTGGAGGGCGTCTTCATTTGCCACTCTCCTTCGCCTTAAGTTGCGCCAGTAGATCTTTGAACCGATCAGGGACTTCTTCTTGCAAGGCTTCTTCGTAGACTCGCTTGAGATTGGCGTTGATCTGCTCTTTGATACTGGACTTGGACTTTTCGTCAGCCATGTCACTATACATTCCGGTTTCCGATCCCACATACTTTGCACGGAACCAAACGCAGGGCTACAGCGTTTGGTTCCCAGAAAACGAAAAAGGGGGCTTTTATGTCCGAAGACATCGTCGGCACCATTGGGGCCAACCTACCGTATCTACGTCGTTACGCGCGCGCCCTTACCGGCAGCCAAGACAGTGGCGACCGATACGCCGCCGCCACGCTTGAAGCGATTCTCGAAGATACGACACCTTTTGAGGATAACGATCCCAAGCTTGCTTTGTTCCTTGCGTTCCATCTCGTTTGGGCCTCGGCTGGTTCGCCATTGGGAGAGCCTGACAGCCGTCTCTCGGCAAGCGCGCAGGACCACATGTCGTCGCTGACACCGAACACGCGTGAGGCCTTGCTGCTTCACTCGATCGAAGGCTTCCGCGTTGAAGAAATCGGCACGATCATGCAGATCGACGCCGATGAGGCGCAGGACCTGATCGACATCGCGCTGCGCGAAATGGAAGCCTCTGTCGCCGGCAAAATCATGATCATCGAGGACGAGGCAATCATCGCGATGGATATCCGTGCCATCGTCGAGGATATGGGGCACTCCATCACCGGGATCGCGCGCACGCGCTCCGAGGCTGTGGAGCTGGCCGCCAAGGAGAAACCCGATCTGATCCTTGCCGACATCCAGCTTGCCGATAACTCGTCGGGCATTGACGCGGTGAACGATATCTTGGGCCAATTCGGGGCGGATTTGCCGGTGGTGTTCATCACCGCCTTCCCCGAGCGTTTGCTGACCGGCGAGCGGCCCGAACCTGCGTTCCTGATCACCAAGCCTTATACCGAGGCGCAGGTGCAGTCGGCGGTTTCGCAAGCGATGTTCTTCTCGTCGACCGAGACGCTCGCAGCTTAAATTACCGATCACGTCAAGTTCAAAGCCCCGGTTTCTAGCCGGGGCTTTTTGCGTTTCAGGTCAGGCCGGATATTCGGGACGCGGCTTCTCGATAACGCGCATGTGTCGCGTCGAAATCTGCCGTTTGGGCAGAAATAGGGTCTATTTCACGCGCGATTTGCGGTGGCGTTGCAATTTCGGCCCCAGCTCCAGTTGCCGCCATCAGCCCCAATCGCGCCGCCCCGAACGCACCGCCGTAATCCCCTGAAACAGGCAGCTTCACGGGCATGTCCAGCGCCGTTGCAATTGCTTGCAGCCAATAGTCGGATCGCGAACCGCCTCCCACCGCCAAAAGGCTTTGTATCTGCGTCCCGGTCGCAGCCAAGGCGTCACGGCAATCGCGGATAGCAAAGGTCACGCCCTCAAGAACCGCGCGCGTGGCGGCTGCGCGATCCGTAGCATGTTCCAAGCCGATAAACGCCCCGCGGATCGACGCATCGTTTAGCGGAGTACGCTCTCCGCCCAGATAAGGCAGAAATAGGGTCTTTCCGGGCGCTTTCAGCGTGCCTAGATCAGCCGTCAAATCCTTGGCCTGCACCCCCGTCAGGCGCGCGAACCAATTCAGCGCGTCGCTGGCCGCCAAGATCACACCCATCTGGTGCCAGGTATCAGGAAGTGCGTGGCAAAACGTATGCACAGCCGAGGCCGCATCGGGCTGATAGCCATCATTGGCCGCAAACAACACGCCCGACGTGCCGAGGCTGACAAAGGCTTGCCCCGTCTTCACCACGCCCACGCCAATTCCCGAAGCGGCGTTGTCGCCACCGCCACCTGCAACGATCACACCCGCCCCAGCACCAAACCGCGCCGCCAATTGCGGACGCAACTGGCCCGAGACGCCGGACCCTTCGACAAGACGCGGCATCTGATCGCGGCGCATGCGACTTGCGACTAGCAAAACGTCCGACCAATCCCGCGCACCGGTATCAAGCCAGCTTGTGCCCGCTGCATCTGACATATCGGACACATACTCACCCGTCAGCCAAAGCCGCAGATAGTCTTTCGGCAGCAAGACTTTCGCCGTTTTCGCGAATATCTCCGGCTCATGCTTGGCGACCCAAAGAAGTTTAGGCGCGGTAAAGCCGGGAAACACGACATTGCCGGAGATCGCGCGAAACTGCGGATTGGCGTCCAGCATCGCAGCCTCGCCGTGCGCGCGCGTATCGTTCCACAGGATGCAAGGCCGCAACACCGCGTCACTTGCATCCAGCAAAACCGCGCCATGCATTTGTCCCGACAACCCAATCCCGCGTAGCCCGGACAGCCCATACGCCGCGAGCTTCCCCATAACGTGCTCAGCTGCCGTGATCCAATCTTGCGGTGCTTGCTCTGACCAGCCATCCGCCGGGCGCGTGACGGTCAGCGGCGCGCTTGCCTCGGCCAGCACCGTTTGATCGTCGTTGATCAGAACACCTTTCAGACCAGACGTGCCAAGATCGAGACCGATATACATCGCTCATACACTCTCGGATGAGCGCGCCCAGAGGTTGATCGCCTCGTCCTGCGCGTGGGTATCTATTTCCGCAAGTTCCGCGTCTGAGAAATCCAGATTAGACACTGCACCAGCACAATCGAGCACTTGCGATGGTTTGGATGCCCCAATCAGTGCCGAGGTAATCCGCCCCCCACGCAGCACCCAGGCAATCGCCATCTGCGCCAGAGTTTGCCCACGCGCCTGCGCGATTTCGTTAAGCGCATGGATCTTTGCGATCGCCTCAGGAGTGATCACATCACGGTTCAGCGACTTGCCCTGCGCCGCGCGCGAGCCTTCGGGAATACCGCCCAGATATTTCTTCGTCAGCAACCCCTGCGCCAGTGGCGTAAACGCGATGGACCCCACGCCCAATTCATCCAGCGTATCGGTCAGCCCGTCGCGCTCGACCCAGCGGTTGAGCATGTTGTAGCTGGGCTGATGGATCAGCAGCGGCACCCCCATTTCGCGCAGGATCGCGGCGGCCTCGCGCGTGCGCTGCGAATTGTAGCTGGAAATCCCGATATATAGCGCGCGCCCGGACCGCCAGATATGTTCCAGCGCGCCCATCGTTTCTTCCAGCGGCGTCTCGGGGTCAAAGCGATGCGAGTAGAAAATATCGACATAATCCAGCCCCATCCGCTTGAGCGACTGGTCACACGATGCGATCAGATATTTGCGCGATCCCCACTCGCCATAAGGCCCCGGCCACATGTCATAGCCAGCCTTGGAACTGATGATCAGTTGGTCGCGGAACCCTGCGAAATCAGTGCGCAGGATATCCCCGAACGCCTCTTCTGCCGAGCCGGGAGGAGGACCATAATTATTCGCCAAATCGAAATGGGTGATGCCGCAATCAAACGCCGTCTGACAGATCGCGCGCTTCACCTGATGGGGCGTGTCGTGGCCGAAATTATGCCACAGCCCCAATGATACTGCGGGCAATTTCAGGCCGGACTTACCGCAACGGCGATAAACCATTTTGGAATAGCGATCTTCGGCGGGATGATAAGTCATGCTGGGTCTCCTCCTGTTAGCGGAAACAGAAACATAGCGCAGGGCGCTTCGCAAGTTGCGCTCAAAGAAAGCATGCGCGAAGGTGGCTGAAAGGAGAAACAATTGCGCGACTTAACAAAATTCGGGATCAATCTGCTGGGCAGACTGATGGCCTCTAATATTACTTTGGTGGCGGCCGGCGTGGCGTTTTACGCAATGCTTGCGGTCTTTCCCGGCATTTCAGCGACAATTGCAATCTGGAGCGCATTTTCCGACCCGGCCGTGATTCACCAATATCTGGCCGTCGCAAAAGAGTTCATCCCACAAGAGGCCTACGGCCTGCTGAACGAGCAAATCCAAAGCTGGTTGATCGGACCACGCGCCACGATCGGATTTGGCACGCTACTCTCGGCACTGGTGACCCTGCTCTCCGCGCGCGCCGGCGTGGCGGCGCTCGTGCTCGGCCTCAACGTGATTCATGACACCAAACCCCGTAATACCATCTGGAGCTTCGTGCTCGGCTACATCATGACGGTTTCGCTCGTGGGCGTTATGCTGCTAGCAATGGCGACCATCGTGATCGTGCCGATCGCCATCAATTTCCTGCCGTTTCATGAATATACAAGCATTCTACTATCGGGCCTGCCATGGGCGGCGATGTTGCTGCTGATGCTGACGGCACTTGGAATCCTCTACCGCTATGGCCCCAATATAAAGGCGGGGCGGCGCGATCCCATCGTCTCGCTGGGCGCGGTTCTGGCAACGGCTGTTTGGGGTCTCAGTTCGCTGGCGCTAACCTACTACCTCGCGAACTTCGGGTCATATAACAAGGTTTACGGTTCTATCGGCGCGGTAATTGCGCTGATGTTCTGGCTATACATCAGCGCGTTATCCGTGCTGTTGGGGGCCGCGCTGAACGCTGAGCTGAACGCCCATCGTACCAAGGCACGACAGGACGATCAGTAGTTGCGCTCGTAATAAATTCCGATCCCGCTTTTGCCGTCCGACCCAACCGTGCCACGCGCCGTGACGTTTTTGTTCACATCAAGGTTGAGGTTGATCTCGGAGGTGCCGTCACCCGCAACCGTTACGTCCGTATACAGGTTTTTCGACAGATACTTACCGGCTTTTAGCTGGGCATTTCCCGACGCATCCGTCGAAATATCAAGGTCGTCCAGCCCGGTGCTTTTGCGCAGCTTGCTGATGATCCCAACGCCACCTTTCCCCGCCAAAGTCGCCACCGCCGACGCCAGTTGCGCGGCTTGTATGGCCGACAGGTTTTCAAGGCCACGTCCAAAGATCAGGCGCGATATCACCTCGTCTTGGGGGAGATCGGGCGACGAAGAGAACGTCACTTGCGGCTCATTCGCCTGACCAGAGATCGCGATGGTAATCGTGTAATCGCCCTGCGTGGTGACTGCCGAGAAATCAATATAGGGCAACAGTGCGCCCTGCAGCGCAATCTGCCCCTTATCCAGCGTGAAGCGCTGTCCAAGAATTTCAAGCCGCCCACGGACAAGGTTGAACTGTCCGATCGGCACGACATTGGCCGTGGTGCCGCTAATGCGCAAGCTACCGCCCAGTTCAGCGTCCAACCCACGCCCGCGCACGAAAATGCCACGGCTAGAGGCGATTGTGACATCCAGCGGATAGGCGCGTCGTGGGGTAGAGCTGTTTTCAGCGGATGTAGAGCCGTTATTCAACAGATCTGCGCGTTCCAACGTGGCGCGCACCGCCGCGCTTTCGCCCACATGTGTCAGCCCTTCAGGCACCGAAGACGTGCCGCTAACACCAGATGAGGGCACGCGCAGTTCGGTATCCGAAAGCGTGATCTTTCCCGCAATCTTGGCACCACCCGCCAGTGGCCCGTCCATCGTGATCGTGCCAGAGGCGCGCGTGTCATACAGCTCTGGATCGCGCAGGCGCGCCCGATCAAAGCGGATCGTCAGATTGCCGTTAAAGGGTGCGGTCAGATCAATCGGTCCATTCACCGTCAGCGACCCGCCCGACCCCAGTTGTCCGGTCAGACCCAGTTGCGCCTTGCCACCCGAGAGTTGCACGCGAGTGTTCACCTGCTCCAACTCCATCCCAAGGTTAGGGGCCACGATACGCGTGCCATTGGCCGTGATCGTTCCTGACAGGGCAGACAACCCCGGCTTGCCATTGAGCCGCAGATCAAAACTCAACGGGCCTTGCACCGAGCGCGGCTCGATAAAGGCATTGGCCAGCGCGGTCTGCGCCGAGCCCGTGATCGACAGATCGGCGTCAGAGAAGTCAGAGGCGACCTGACCCGCAACTGTCGCACTGGTGCCGCCCGGACCGTTGCCCGAAATATTCACCTGATACCCAGTGCCGTCATCTGTCACCGTGCCATTCAGGCTGAGAGGGCCGGGAAATCCGGGGGCCAGCAAGGCCGCATTTGCAAGGCGCGCGTCCAGCGTGATCTGGCGGTTCGTATCGGTCACAGCACCCTTCGCCGAGATCGTAACCTGCGGGTTCTTCACGCTCAGGTTCTGTAGTTTCACACGTCCGCCGGTGTAATCGGCCGCCAGCGAGACGGTTGTCTTTCCACCCAAGACGCGATCAATTTCGGCCTGACCAACACCAAGGTTTTGCGCATTCGCATCCAGCTTGGCCGAGAATGTCTCACCCGAGCGCGTCACCTTGGCATCCGCGCTTAGCTGGCCGTGATAGCCACCACCGAGAACTGACAAGTCCTTCGTCTCGACTTGTGCATTCAGCACACCGTCTTTACTGTTCAAGGTGCCCTGCGCCGAGGCTACGACAGCGCGTGTGGTGGCATTGAACGCCTTGATCGTCAGGCCGGTTTCGTCCCGGCTGGCTGATAGCGTAATCTTGGAACTGCCCTTGAGCGCAGCATCAGCTTGCGGCTGGTTGATCGTGACATCTTGTCCTGTCACATCCAGATCCGCGTCAAACGCCCCCGTCAGCACCGTGTAATTCCCCGAAATAGAGCCTAACACAGCCCCGCTCAGCGGACGTCCTGCCAAACCCGACAGCGGGGAAATATCGCCATCATCAATCTGCGCCGTGCCGGTGATTTTGGCGCCCTTTTTCAGATCCGCGATCCGCAGATTGGCGTCGGCGCGATAGCCCCGACCCAATAGCGAAAGTTGCGACAGGCGCAGCGGCTGGTCTTGCTGCCACGAGAACACGGCTTTGCCCGTCACGAACGGCCCAACGGCTTGCGCAAGCTTTTCGTCCGCCAGTTCGATCCCGTTCGCGCTAAGCACCACTGTACCGCCCACGCTGGCAGGCGCGCCTTGGCGAATACGCCCCGAGCCCGATAAAAGCGCGCTGAGAAGTTTCGTGCCATCTTCACGGCGCAGCTCGCTCAGCCGCCCACCCAGCGACCAGCCGTCGCCAGTCGCTTGGTCATAGGCCAGCTTGATATCACCCGACTGCACCCAAGTTTTCACACCCGAGACCGGCAGTAGCACCTCTTGACCATCGCCCAGTCCCAGCTGCCCGGTCAGGTCAAATTTCTGCGGCAAGCCATTCGCGCCAACCGTCGCCGAGCCTTGCAGATTGAGCGCACGGGACTTGATATCAAGCGCGCTCAGGTTCGTTTGACCCGTAGCGGTGCGCGCTCCTTGCGCTACGAAAGACACGTCATTGCCAAAAAACTCGCGGTATTCCGGAGGCAGTAGCGGAGAAACATCGCCCGAAAATGCCGCCGAGAACCCGGTTTCCGGGGCAGTTCCCTTCGCGGCGCCCGCAGGCACGGCTTTGTTAACCGAGACCTTGCCCGCCAATCGCTGCTGGCCATCGGTGCTTAGCACGACATCGGCGGAAAACTTGTCGATTGGCCCGCTGCCCGATACCGCCAATGTAATCGCAGGCTCTCCCGGCAGTCCGATCAGTTTGGAAATGATCCCGCCCTTGCCCTCATCAACCAGCAGATCCAGACCCAGCTCGCGCGTGCTGTTATCATAGGACGCGGTCAGCGAGAATTTTCCCTTTTGCCCGTCAATCCGGTCGATATCGAGTTTGGCCTTGCCCTCACCGCCAGCCAGCGACACCGAACCGACAACTTTCACCGTTGCCGCCTCACCGATCACCGGCTTGCCGATGACGACTTTTTTCGCGTCGATCTTACCGATATTGAGCGCCACAGGCAGATCGGGCAGCGCGAAGGGTTTGGCCTCGGGCGTCGGGGCCGCCTTCTCCGTGGACGAGGCGCTTGGCAGGCGCGGCAGGTCGATTTCAGCGGCAGACAACTCGTCGATCTCGATCTTGCCAGTCAACAACGCCGTGCGGTTCCACTGGATCGCGCCATCCTTGATCGTCAACCACCTGCCTTGATCGTCCGATATCGTCAGCGAGGTAAACGTCGCACGCGAACTCAGCGCGCCCTCAAACCCGTCAAGACGCACCGTGCGCCCAGCGCCCGAAAGCGAATCCTCGATCAGCCCGGTCAGATAAGACCGATCACGCTGCGTCTGCCCCTCGGTCGCAGGGCCGCCAGTTTGATCCACCGGCGTGCTGTCTTGGGCAAAACCACCCAGAGGCCAGATCACCAGAGCAAGAGAAAGGAGAACGCGTTTCATCAAAATGCCTGTCCAATCCCGATATAAACCTGTGCGCCGCTGCCAGTGTCGCCGCTGACCGGAAAGCCGACATCAAGACGGATCGGGCCGATCCCCGTCTTGTAGCGCAAACCCAAACCGGCACCGGCCTGCGAGCCGCTTTCGCCGCCGCCAGCCACATAACCGTAGTCATAGAATGCCACGACGCCGATCGTGTCGGTGATTCCCACGCGCGCCTCGCCCGAGACGCCAACGAATTCCGTGCCACCGGTCGTCAAAGTGCCACCGTCCAGAATCGTGACGCCCAGCGATTGGTAGGGCTGACCGCGCACGGTGCCACCACCGCCAGAGTAAAACAGATAGTCGCGCGGCGTTTCTGCCAGATCAGAGCCAAACACCCGGCCCAGTTGCAGCCGCCCCGCCAACACGAAACGCTCCTGCGCGCCAAACCCTTTGTAGCCACGCAGATCCGCGGTGATCTGCCCGCCTGTTCCTGTGTCGCCACCCAAACCCACGTAAGGCGTCAGGCCGGTCTTGATGTAATATCCCTTGGTCGGATCAAGATCATTGTTGCGATTGTCATAGATCACATTGGTCGGGAGATAGATCTGGCGGAAGTAGGTCTCGCCAGAGCTGTCGGTCACTTTCGACCAGCGATATTTGATCGCCGTATCGACGGTCAGCTTATCGCTGAAGATGCGGCTGGCACCGAAGCCGATATCAAAGGCGTTCTCATCGTAATCTTCTTCATTCGATTGGCTGATCGCGGTCTCGAAATAGGCCGAAGTGTCGGGGCCAAAGGTTGCGGGGCGTTCAATCCGCGTGCCCAGCGAGTAATCTGTTCCCCCCGTAGCGCCGCCAATCCCGCTGATCGCGCCATCAATACGCAGCCGCTCGCCGCCGCCAAGCAGGTTGCGATGCAGCCAATAGGCGGTCAGCCCGATCCCGTCATCACTGTTCAACTCGGCCCCCGCGCCGATCTTGCGCGACTTCTGCTCGACCACGGCAAGGTCGACATTCATGCTGTCATCGGGGTTGAGCGTCTTTGCTTCGGTCACAGCGACCGAGCTAAAGATACCGGTGCGCCGCAGCCGTGCCTGCACTTTCTCCAGATCTTTGGGATCATAGACCTCCCCAGTGGGAAAGCCCGCAATCTGGCGCAGACGCTTGGTCCGCAAGCGTTTGTTTCCCGACACATCAAGCGTGCCAAAATGCACCAAAGGCCCGGGGGCAAGGCGAACATCGGCCGCCAGCGTGTTTGTGCGGTGATTGGCAATGATCGACTGACCGGCGACTTGCGCCTTGGCGTGACCATCGTCGCGCCAAGCGTCTACGCCAGCCGTCGCCGCCTCAACGACCAGGCCCGATTTCGCAGGCTGACCAATCGCGAACCCCTCAGGCAGTTTCGTATCTGGCGCGAGCGGTGCGACCTCTGTCTTGGAAAAACGAAAATTCGGGCCGGGGGTTACGGAGACCACGACATTGCGAACACTGGAAGGCGCATCGAGGGGCGAAATCGAAGCCGCCTCGCGCCCGTCCAGCTTGATCGACACTATCCCGGAATAATAGCCTTCGGAAAACAGCGTCGAGACGATGCGATTATAATCGGCACGTGCCGCAGAAAAAATATCCTGCGCATCTTTGCTTTTGTCCGAGGCGGATTGCTCGAGGAGGGACACGCCCTTGATCGTATCGCGCAGGCTGTCCGACGCACCCGGTGTCGTGAAACTGAGATCATAGGCAGCGGCAGGCAGCGCCGCCAGCACGCTGATCGCGAAACTGAGTGTGAATGTCTTAATCTGTCCCGTTCCCATATCGCGCCCCCATATGCAGGGGCAGAATCGCAAGTATCGCAGGGAAACGCCATAGCTTGCGCAAGGTTCCGCGCTGTTTGTGAAGGGGATCGGCGGAAATCATCCAACGCGCTGTCGGTGCTAGCAAATTAGCGTCGAAAAAATCCGCCCCATCTGCTCGTTCATGTAGATCCGCAGCCATTTTGAGAACCGCTCGGGATGGCGGCGCACCTCTGCAGCCAGATCATACAGGCCCACCCAACGCGTCTCGCTGACCTCATGGGGATCGGGCGTGATCTGCATACCGGGGCGAACATGGGCAAGGTACACCTCGACCACCTCATGCTCGATCAACCCCTCCGCGACCTCGGCACGATATTCGATGCGATCCGCATGGGCCGGATAAAGGCCGGTGATCCCCAATTCTTCCCGCAAGCGACGCACGGCGCAATGTTCCGGGCGCTCATCCCAATCGGGGTGCGAACAACAGGTGTTTGACCATTTCCCCGCCGAATGATCGCGCCCCGCCGCCCGTTTCTGGATCAGCAGCTTGTCACCATCCATGACAAAAATGGAGACTGCCTTATGGCGAAGTCCCCGTGCATGCGCTTCAGTCTTGTCGACTGGCATCAGCTTATCGCCGACCCAGGCCTGAATTTGTGTCATCGTGATCGCGTCCCATGCGAACGCGCGCTGCAAACGCAGAACGCCGCCATAGGATGCGTATGGCGGCGTTCAAAGTCACGGTGTCAGCTTGTCCCTGAGGCAGCATGCCGCGCCCCGGGTCTATCAAGCAGGCTGAAAAATCAGGACAGCGGAGCGGGTTCACCCGCTTCCGATTGCTGGCGACGGGCCAGTTCGGCGCGATACAGCGCGACGAAATCCACGATTTCGAGGTTGAAGGGCGGGAAGCCACCGTCGCGCGTCACGTCCGAAACGATCCGGCGCACGAAGGGGAACAACTGACGCGGGCACTCGATCAGCAGGAAGGGGTGCAGCTGGTCTTCGGGCACGCCCTCAATTTGGAAAATGCCGCCGTAATCGACTTCGAGCAGATAAAGCGTCGAATTGTCGGTCTGGTTCGTCGCGGTGATCTTGAATTTCGAAATCACCTCATACTGGTCGTCTTGCGCACGCTTTTTCGCATCAAGGCTAACCTGAACCTGCATTTCGGGCTGAACATCAGCCGCTTGCAGTCCCTTCAGGGCAACATTGTTTTCAAACGAAAGATCGCGCACGAACTGTGCGAGAATGTTCATCCGCAGTTGCGGCTGCTCAGCGGTATCAGCGCCATTGGCTTGATCAGTCATGAATATCTCCAACCTTGTTTGCGCCGGGTGTAGCACTGCTCGGCGCTTGTCTCAATTCTCAATAATGTGGTTTTGTCACTGGTCTTGATCTCGCGTCCAGCCCGATGGCCCGTTGCGCGGCGGCCTGCGCGGCGCCATGTTATCGATTTCCTCGGCATCAATCACATATGGATCACGCGGACGCCGCGGATCAGCGCCACCGGGCGGAAATGGCGACCCGCCCATCTCAAACCGCGCGACCTTTACCCGGCTGGCCAGCCGCGTCATCACCCAGTTGCGCACACCCGGGATCAACAGCAGCAGCCCCATCGCGTCGGTGAAAAAACCCGGCGTCAGCAGCAGCACACCCGCCACCAAGATCATCGCCCCATGCGCCAAAGGCCGCGAGGGATCGCTAAGCTCATTCAGCGAACGGCGCAAATCCTCAAGCGCGCGCGCCCCTTCGCGACGCACAAGCGCGGTCCCCAAAACGGCGGTAATCACCACAATCGCAAGCGTCGGCCACAAGCCGATCATCCCGCCCACCTTGACGAACAGCCCGATCTCGATCAACGGCACGGCCAAAAAGGCCAAAAAGATCCACATATCATCCTCTTTCTTCGCTCTGCACGTCCGAAGCCGCGCAGGTGGACTTGATCCTGATGCTGCCTTACATAAGTAGCCAACACTCGATACACAAATGCAGCTCGTTTCACAGGGGTTTCGATGTCCAGCGCCGTCATCCAACTAATTGTTCTCGCGGCGATCGCGATCTTTTTGATTATTAAGCTGAAAAATGTCCTCGGGACACGCGACGGCTACGAACAGCCGATCGAGCCAGAACAACAGCCCACGCCCACCGCAAAACGCGATTTCGAGGTGATCGAGGGCGGGCCGGACCCCGACATTATTGACCACGTCGATGAGGGGTCTACCGCGGCCATCGCCTTGGCCGCGATGAAGCGGGTTGAGCCGAAATTCTCGGTCTCGGAATTCCTGCAAGGCGCGCGCGGTGCCTACGAAATGATCCTGATGGCGTTTGAGACCGGCGATGTCGAGAAAATCAAACCGTTTCTGTCGCCCGACGTCTATGAGGCGTTTGAGAGTGCGGTGAACGCGCGCAAGGAACAGGGGCTTGACGTGCATGCCGAGTTCTTGGGCCTGCGTGAACTGGTGCTTAGCGATGCCGATTTTGATCACGCGACAAACGACGCCGAAGTCACAGTGCGTTTTGGCGGTGAATTGATCTCGGTCGCGCGAAATGCCGCAGGCGAGGTGGTGGAGGGCGATCCCAAAGCCCCGCGCAAGCAGCGCGATACGTGGACCTTTGCGCGCAAGATGGGCAGCAATGACCCGAACTGGCAGCTTGTCGCCACGGGCGGCTGAGGCGCGTGGCCGTAGCGTTCAACACCCTTTCCGGCTGGGACCGGGACGATCACGCCGCCGCATGGGCGGCGTTTTGCGTCACTGCCGATCTGTTCGGGTTTGCGCCTGCGCATACTGACAATCCGCGTGCAGCGTTTGAGATCTTGTTCGAGCCGGTCGATATCGCTGGCGAAAACGGCGCGCATTTCACCGGATATTATGAGCCTGAACTTGCGGGTGCACGCGTTAAGTCAACGCGCTTCGCATACCCTCTTTACGCAAATCCCGGCGCAATAGAGCCTGATCAGCCTTGGTTTTCCCGCGCCGAGATTAATGCGGGCAATCTGCTGGCTGGCCATGAACTCGTCTTTGTCGAAAGCGCCATCGAGGCCTTCTTGGCGCAGGTCCAAGGCTCGGTTCGCATTCGTCTTGAGGATGGCCAGACGCTGCGCCTTGGATATGACGGTAAGAACGGACAGCCCTATCGCTCCATCGGCGCGCAACTGGTGGCGCAAGGCGTGGCCCCCGTCGCGCAAATGACGCCCGATCGCATTCGCGAATGGTGCGCCGCGCATCCCGATCAGGTGCAAGACCTGCTCAATCACAACCCGTCTTTCGTTTTCTTCCGCATCCTCGATCTGCCTGAGGATATGGGTCCGCCGGGCGCAATGGGTCGTCCGGTCACGCCGGGGCGCACCCTCGCCGTTGATCCAGATGTTATCCCGCTTGGCAGCCCGGTCTGGATCGACTGCCCCGGCTTTGGCGCGCGCTTGATGGTCGCGCAAGATGTTGGTTCTGCAATCAAGGGCGCGGGACGCGGTGACATCTTTCTAGGCTCGGGTCAGGGCGCGGGGCAGCGCGCAGGTGCGATTAACGCCAAGGGACGGATGGTCGTCTTGCGGAGGCGCGCATGAGCAAGCGGCGCAAACTTACCCCCGAAGAGCGGGAACTGTGGTCGCGCGTCGCCGCCAGCACCCGCAGCATTCGCGAGAAACGAGCCGATTCCGCCGAATTAGAGTCTTTTTTGGACGGAACCTCTCCTGCCAAGCCCCCCAAACAGCCTAAACCGGAATTGCGCGGATTTCATCTTGGCCAGCACGCCAAGCCTAGCGCGCAACGCTTTGACCTTGCTCCCAGCCCCGCCGAACAATTGGCCCGCCAACCCGTCACAATGGATCGCAAGGCCCATAAGGCGATGACGCGCGGCAAGCTGAAACCCGAGGCCACGCTGGATTTGCACGGCATGACGCTGGCCGAGGCGCATCCCGAACTGATCCGGTTCATCCTCAACGGGCAAAGCCACGGGAAGCGGTTGGTTCTTGTGATCACAGGCAAGGGAAAACGCGGCGATGATGACGGGCCGATCCCGCGCCGCGTGGGCGTTTTGCGCCATCAGGTGCCGCAATGGCTGCGCATGATGCCGCTTGCCCCCGCGGTGATGCAGGTCAATGAGGCGCATCTCAAACATGGCGGCGGCGGGGCCTATTATGTTTATTTGCGCCGACTGCGCTAACCCCCCGACAGCGGATTTAGCACGATCTGGGTCGCATTATCGACCGTCAGGATGACCGCCGAGGCAAGGCTGGTACGCCCTGTCTGCTCTCCGGTGAGAACCTGCGCCACTTGTCCGGCCCGATCCAGCAGCTTGATGAGGGCCGGAGACTGCGCGAGATCAAAATGCCCGTCTCCGACGCTGAAGGCCCCTACATCGACCACCGTGACGCGATAACGCGCAACACGCTTGAAATCTTTGAGATCGCCCAGCCTGTCCTCCTGTCCCGACAAGCGCGCCGACAGTTGCAAGGCGCGATCACGCTGCGAGGTAAAAATGACAAACGGCTGGGGCAACGCACCAATCGCATCGGCCTGCGATTCAAAGACTTCAACGGCAATATCTGGCGAAATCAGGACGACTCCTGAGATCCGGTCAAACAAGCCTTTGTTATGCGCGAGCGCCTCTTGGCGCAGCACCTCCATCGACAGTTGCGCCCCCAGAGAATGCCCGATCAGCAGAATCTGGCGCGCACCTGCTGCCTGCAAGTCTGTTAGCAATTTCGACAAACCATCGCGCGCAAACAGGACGGAGTCGCGATCATAGGCATAGCCTAGAACATGCGCACGTGAGGGCCATGAATAATGCACCAGAACACCGGGCAAATCGAAATCAGCACCAAGCTGCGCGGAGCGATACAGCCCTTCGGAGAAATCGTTGTTAAAGCCGTGAACGAACACCACCGCCTGCCCGTTCTGCCGCACCAGCGCCGCCCTTAGGTCGCGGCGAAACGCATTTTGCGGCATGTCGATTTGCGCGCTGGACACCATGAACTGCGTTTGCGGGTCGGCTGGTTGTCCATTTTTCGGGTAGTCGATAGTGCCAGTTTGATGATCGGGCGGTGTTGCCACGTCAAACTTCGCCAGACGCAGATCGAAGCTACGGGCTGTGCCGAAAGGCTGCCGGGTTTCCGGATCGGGCGCGCGCGTGGAGCCGACAAAGATCGTGCGCGCCTCGGGAGATGGCTGCGCCAGATAGGCCAGCCGACCGCGCGGTGCGCAGCCAGATAGCACAACCAGAACCATGACAATCATCACGCGCAGCATGTTGGCCTCCGACCAGACAAGCGCACGATAGCAAAGCTGCGCTATGATGCCAGTCTCAAAGAACGTATCGGCTCAAATCGCTGTCGCGCGTCAAGGCACCCAGTTCCTTCTCGACGAAATCAGCATCGATCGTCACGCTTTCCCCCGCACGGTCCGGCGCGGTAAAGGCCAGTTCCTCAAACACCCGTTCGATGACGGTATAAAGCCTGCGCGCACCGATATTTTCGACCGAGTGGTTCACCTCGGCGGCGATCCGGGCGAGCGCCTCGATGCCGTCTTGCGTGAATGAGACCGTGACGTCCTCGGTCGCCATCAGCGCCATATATTGCCGGGTCAGCGCGTTATCTGTTTCCGACAGAATCCGCGTGAAATCCTGCTCTGTCAAAGCGCGCAGCTCTACCCGGATCGGCAAGCGCCCCTGCAATTCGGGCAGTAGATCCGAGGGTTTGGCAATGTGAAACGCGCCGCTGGCGATAAACAGGATGTGGTCGGTTTTTACGGGGCCGTGTTTCGTCGAAACCGTCGTGCCCTCGATCAGCGGCAGCAAATCGCGCTGCACGCCCTCACGCGATACATCGGCTCCGCGTGCATCGGATCGCGCCGTGACCTTGTCGATCTCGTCGATGAACACGATGCCGGAATATTGCACCGCCTCAAGTGCTGCGGCTTTGACCTTTTCATCATCGAGCAGCTTGTCGGCCTCATCCGAAATCAGCGCGTCATAGCTTTCGGCCACCGTCATCTTGCGCTTGGCCGTGCGGTTGCCGCCAAACGCCTTGAACAGGTCTTGCAGACCCTGCATCTGCGTTTCCATGCCCGGCTGGCCACCCATCATGCCCATCGGCATACCGCCAGAGGTATCCGACACTTCCACCTCAATCACCTTGTCGTCCAGCACGCCGTCGCGCAGTTTCTTGCGAAACATCTCGCGCGTTGCCTCGCGCGCATCACTGCCTGCCAAAGCCTCGATCACGCGGTCTTCAGCCGATTTATGAGCCTGCGCCTTAACGTCCTCGCGCATCTGATCGCGAGTCTGCACCAGCGCAACATCGGTCAGATCGCGGATGATCTGTTCGACATCGCGCCCGACATAGCCGACCTCGGTGAATTTGGTCGCCTCGACCTTCAGAAACGGCGCTTTAGCCAGCTTTGCCAGACGACGCGAGATCTCGGTCTTGCCGACCCCGGTCGGGCCGATCATCAGGATATTTTTGGGATAGACCTCTTCGCGGATATCATCGGCCAGCTTGTGACGACGCCAGCGATTGCGCAGCGCCACAGCAACGGCGCGCTTGGCCTCTTTCTGCCCGATGATAAAACGGTCAAGCTCGGAAACGATTTCGCGGGGGGTCAGGTCGGTCATGGATCACTCCGTAACATAAGGCGGCAAGCGAGATTTGCCGGGAAATTGAGGAAGCAGGCGCATCAGGCGGGTGCGCAGCTCGGTCCAGAACGAGCCAAGCGCAGTCAACGCCAGCCCGATCAGGATCAGCACCACCCACCAACTGCGCGGATCGGCAGCATCGCCAAACGCGTAGAAGCTGAGAAAGATCATGTAGCCGATGCCAGCGGTAAAAAAGGACCGCCGGTCGATGATCAGCGCCAGCGCGGCGGCCACGATCAGGGCCAGCAAAAGGAAGCCATACCCGGTGCCCGGCCCCATTTTGTAAAAGGTCAGCGCCACGGTATTCACCAGCGCAGGCGCGGCCAGCACATGCAGCCAAAAGCCCGAGGCCGATTGCCGCCCCAGCCGATGCGGGTCGCGCATGTCAAACCAGATGCCGCCCGCCAGCGCGAGAAAGCCGAACAGCAACATCGCCAGTGAAATCGGCGAGCCTTGCGCAAGATCGAACATATCGATGGTCTGCGCCATCTCGACATCCGGCCCGAGCCCCTTGGCAAGATTAAGCAGGATCGCCAGCACACAGAGCCCGACGAGAAACATCGAAAACGGCACGCGGTAGCGCAGAAACCACGCAATCAGCGCCAGCGCCGTGACGCCGAGCGCGAGGTTCAAACTCGGATCCTGCGCAACAAAGCGTATGCTAAGGATGGGGATGCCGAGGAAACTCGCCAGAACCGCGCCCGCCAGCGTCACCGTCAGCAGAATCGAGGGCAGCACCATGCGGCGCTTGCGGGTGAAATACTCGGCGAATAACGCTGTGAGCGGGATCAGAAAGACGTAGCCACCATTCCCGCCCAGAAACAACAAAAACCCGAACGTGCCGGCAATCAGGATCGCAAGGCCGACGGTCACGAATATCTCTGCAAAACCGCGAAACAGCTCAAACGGTTCGTCCTCGGCTGGTAGCGCGGCACGACCGGATATGCGGTTGGCGGCGAGCGCCATCACGCTTGCGGCCTGTGCCTCGCTTAGATGACCAGCGGCGACGGCAGCGCGCAGATCGTCCTTCGTGATCTCACTCACCGATGGTCTCCACCGTCAGGTTGCCGTTGGTGTAGACGCAAATATCAGCCGCAATCGCCATCGCCTTGCGCGCCACAGCCTCGGCATCGAGATCGGTTTCCATCAAGCCGCGCGCCGCTGCCAACGCATAATTCCCGCCCGAGCCAATCGCCGCGATGTCGTTCTCGGGTTCCAGCACATCGCCCGCACCTGTCAGCACGAAAAGATCCTTACCGTCGGTCACGATCAGCATCGCTTCGAGATTGCGCAGATATTTGTCCATCCGCCAGTCTTTTGCCAGATCAACGCAACTGCGCGCCAGTTGACCCGGCGAGGCCTCGAGTTTTTTCTCAAGCCGTTCCAGCAAGGTGAACGCATCGGCGGTCGATCCGGCAAAGCCCGCCACAATATCATGTCCGCCTGGGCTGAGGCGGCGCACCTTGCGCGCGGTGCCCTTGATGACGGTCTGGCCAAGGCTCACTTGCCCGTCACCCGCCACGACCACCCGACCGCCTTTGCGAACGCCAATGATCGTTGTGCCGTGCCAACCCGGGAACTTGTCGTCTGCCATAACTACCTCCGTGTTAACGCAGATATGAGGCCGCAAGCCGCGCCCTGCAACCCCGCTTGCCCGGTTCGCCCGCGCGCGCTAGCGTCCGGCCATGACAGAGCGGCACCTTTCCATCTACCTCGATCCGGCGACCCTGTCTCAGGTGCGCAAGGGGCAACACAATTTCTTTACCCGTCTGATTGGCGCGCTACGGACAGTGAACTGGAGCGTCGATCTGCATGAAACCAGCCCCGCCGCACGGCGCGCCGCGCGCAAGAAACCGGGCTATGCGCTGTATCATATGGAGCCACCGACCCATGCGCGCGCGCTGACTTGCCGGCGCAGCTATGTCGGGGCGTTTTGGCATATCGAGGACAGCGCCGAGCGTTGGGAATGGCCGGTCGCCAAGGCGGATTTCAATGCCGATGACATTGACGGAACGGAGGCCGCGCATTTCTTCGGGATGTGGAAAAACAGGCTCTATTCCGGCGCGAATCCGACGAACGAAGACGATTTGGCCCTGATCGCACTGCAAGGAAAGCTGCGCGATCACCGCTCGTTTCAGGCCATGAGCCCAATTCAAATGATCGAGGAGGTTCTGGCGCGTCATGCGGGGCCGGTCGTGGCCACCTTGCACCCTAAGGAAACCTATACACCCGACGAAATCACCGCGCTTGAGCGTATCGCATCGCAGTTCTCCCGCTTTCGCTTTCAACTGGGCGGATCGCCAGACCTGCTGCCGCTTTGCCGCTATGTCGCAACGCAAAACAGCGCCCTCGCGCTGGAAGGGTTCTTTTTACGCAAGCCCGCGATCCTGTTTGCGAAGTCAGAGTTTCACCATATCGCGGGATCTGTTCCGCGCGATGGGTTAGATGCCGCGTTTCGCAGGCTCAACCAAACCCCGCCAGTCGCGCGCTATCTCTATTGGTTTTTTCAGCGCAACGCGTTGAACGCCGGCCGCCCCGAATTTGAAGAGCAGTTACGCGCTCATCTCAAAAATTTCGACTGGCCGATATGAAAAAAAGGCGCCCGAAGGCGCCCTTTTTGATCATTTGCGAAACGTTCAGATCGACGATTCGATCCAGCTTTGCAGCGCAGCTTTGGGTGCAGCGCCAACTTTGTTCGACACCACTTCGCCGTCCTTGAACAGGAACAGCGCCGGAATACCGCGTACACCCAGCGTTGCCGGGCTGTCGGGGTTTTCATCGACGTTGATCTTCACGACTTTGATCTTGCCCGACATTTCTTCGGACAGCTCCTCAAGCGACGGGCCGATCATCCGGCACGGGCCACACCATTCAGCCCAGAAATCAACGACGACGGGAACGTCGGACTTGCGCACTTCTTCGTCGAACGTGGCGTCGGTAACAGCAACGGTAGCCATATCAGCCTCCTGTTAATTCGGTTGAGGTGAACGTAGGATTTGACCCGCCCTGCGTCAAGATACTGGGGGTGTGCGCAATGACGCATCAAGCTGTGCGTCACCGAGCGGCATCACCTCGCCCGAGGCCGTCCACAAAATTGCGCAGCGCACTAGCTTGTCGGGATGGATCAGCCGCAAGGCCCCGCGATAGGCCGCCATCTGGCGCACCAATCCCTCGGGCACCTGATCGGGGTGATCGGGCACCACGGCGTTGGATTTGTAATCCAACACGCGGATTTCATCGTCCCCGATCACGAGGCGGTCGATGAAGCCGTGAATGCGGCGATTGCCCAATTCAGGCAGCTCGGCGCTGATCTCGACTTCGGCAAGCGCACCTTCACCCAACCACTCCGCCATGTGCGGGGCGTCCAGAACACGGCTCGCTTCCGCCAAAACAGGCTCTATTTCGGCCCAAAGCAGCGCATCTTCGCCATATCCCAGCAATGAACGCGCAACCTCTGGCCACTCCGCTTTGTCGCGCTGCGGCAGGTGTTCCAGCAGCAAGTGTAACTGGCGTCCGCGTTGCTTTGCCGCGTCCTCGTCCAGTATTGCCCCTTCGCCCGGCAACACCTTTGCGCCGCCTAAATTGGACGGAGAAAGCGCCATTTCAGCTTCATGAATCTTTGGAGCGGCTTCATGCGCCCATTTTGGCAAGACCGCCATCGCCGATGTCTGAGTCTCGGCCGGCGTATCCGCTAAGGCTTCAGGCCACTTAGCGTGACTATGACGTTGGATCTGGCCAAGATCGTTAAGCGGCGCGCTATAGCCTGAAAAAGTCTCTGTTCCGGCCTTTTCCATCCCTTCCGCGATCCGCGAATACCAGCTATCCTCGCCCTCGCCCGTCTTGCCCGCAGCCGCAACGATCAACCACTTTTCGGCCCGCGTCATCGCCACATATAACAAACGCAGCGATTCCGCCTCACGTCGCGCCGCAGTCTCTTCTTGAGCCTGACGTTGCGCATCGGGCGCGAGGTCTTTGGTGACACTCCAGCCCGCAACATCCCCCGCCAGCTTGACGACTTGCGCGTCATTTTTGGGTTTGCGCTCTGCCGTGTCGGGCAAGATCACTATTGGCGATTCAAGACCCTTCGATCCATGCACCGTCATCACCCGAATAGCACGCCCTGCCCCTTCAAGTTGGCGCTTTACCTCGACCTCATCGGCCTCAAGCCAGCCTAGAAACCCGGTCAGGCTAGGCACTTCGCTGCGCTCAAAGGCGAGGGCTTGCGAGATCAATTCGTCAATCCCGTCTTCGGCCTCTGCCCCCAAACGCGCCAACAGCCGCTCACGCCCGCCATGACGGGTCAAAAGCCGTTCAACCAATTCAAACGGGCGCAGGAAATCTGCGTGATCGCGCATATCATAAAGGATTTTCAACGTGTCAGGACGCGCCTCAGATTTACGCAATGCCTGCCACAAATACCCCTCACGCGCATGCGCCAAAGCGTAAACCTCTGCCTCGCTCCAACACAAAAGAGGCGAGCGCAGGGCTTCTGCTAAGGACAAATCGTCCTCGGGCGTCGCAAGAAATGCCAAAAGTGCGCGAATATCACGCACGGCCAATTCCGCACCCAATTTCAGCCTGTCAGCCCCTGCAACTTGCAGGTTGGCGGCCTTGCAGGCGCGAATGGTCTCGGCGAATAGATCAGAGCGACGGCGCACGAGGATCAGAAAATCGCCCTCATGCACCCGACGCGCCCCGGTATCCGCCTCGCGATCCGGGATTTGAACGCCTTGATCAATCATCGCGCGAATTTCAGCCGCGATCGCGCGCGCAAGCACCACCGTGTCCGAGGTCTCACGCACCAGATCAACCGGATCTTGCCAGTCACTGTCCTCATTCGCGACATCTTGCGCGACCACCGGCCACAAATCGACCCGCCCCGGCAAATCGGTCTGGAAAGCGATATGATGTGGCGGGCCGCCTAAGCCCTGCACCGCGCCTTGCGCAAAGCTCTGATCCACAACGCGCAGCACAGCGGCAGAGGACCGGAAGGAGTGCTCCAGCTCAAGCGCTCGCAAAGGCGATCCGATACCCTCGAATTTCGCCTGAAAGTGGCTCTGCATCGCCTCAAAATGCTCTAGATCGGCACCTTGAAAGGAATAGATCGACTGCTTGCGATCGCCCACAACAAACAACGTGCGATCTGCCTCGCGCGCGCCCTGCCCAGAGGTAAACTCATCGGCAATCCGTTCGATCACGCGCCACTGGCCGGGGCTGGTATCTTGGGCCTCATCGACCAGAATGTGATCAATCCCACCGTCGAGTTTGAACAGCACCCATTGCGCCACCGAAGGGTTCGATAGCAGCGCAGCGGCGCGTTCGATCAGATCGTCGAAATCAAGCCAGCCGCGCTGTGCCTTATAGCGCGCGATCTGCGGCAAATAGATTTGCGCAAAACGATGCAGCAC
The DNA here is from genome assembly GCF_000714545.1 of Thioclava indica. Classification (GTDB taxonomy): domain Bacteria; phylum Pseudomonadota; class Alphaproteobacteria; order Rhodobacterales; family Rhodobacteraceae; genus Thioclava; species Thioclava indica. The sequence continues at coordinate 86,344 of NZ_AUNB01000002.1, read as the reverse complement.
ATGGCTACGCTCAGCGGCCACAAAAGCAAGACGCTCTTCTCGCGTGTCAGCCACCCGCTCCGCCAAATCCTTGAGCGCCTCAAATACGGCGTCGCCAAGCTTCTCCTGTAAAGCTCTGGTCAGCAACTTGTCGCCCTTGGGCCCGTAAGGCACCTTGGCACCGCTTTTCAGGTTCATCACATCGGCAAGCTTACCTAGCGCCGTGAGGTCCAGCGTGTCGATCTGTGCAAACACAGCGCCGACCTTTTGGTCGTTGGTGCCACTGGCCAAGCAAAGCGGCGCTGCGCCTTGGATCAAGTCCAGATCACCCGGCTCAAAGGCGCGCGCGGCTATAGTTTGCGCCGTCACATCATCTGGCAAACCATAGCTGGAGAAAATCTCGGCACGGCTGCGATCTGGTATAAAATAGGCTCTATTTTGGCCAATTTCACGACATATCGATTCTAGATCTTCACCCGAATAGGCAAGCAACAGCGCATCCAACACCGACCGGTCAGGGCCCAGCGCGATCTCCTCCAACAGATCTTCGCGCATCAGATCACCCGCGCGGTCATCCATCTCGCTAAATCCATGAGGCACCTCGGCCTCAAGCGGGAAACGCCGCAACAAAGAGGCACAAAACGCATGGATCGTCTGGATTTTCAGCCCGCCGGGGGTCTCGATCGCCTTCGCAAACAGCCGGCGCGCTTCGGCCAAGCGCCCGTCTGTGATCACACCCTCTTCGCCCAGCGCTGCAAGATAATTGCGCAGCTTGGATTCTTCCATCATCGCCCAGCCGCCAAGCAGCTTTAAGAGACGGTTTTGCATCTCTGCGGCGGCGGCTTTGGTGTAGGTTAGACACAAAATCCGTTGCGGTTCGGTGCCGTTGAGCAGCATCCGCGCGACTCGATCCGTCAGAACTTTTGTCTTGCCCGAACCCGCATTCGCGCCCAACCAAACCGAATCTCGCGGCATCGAGGCTTGGATCTGCCGCTCGCTGGCTTCATCCCGGCTCATTCCAAATCCTCCGGTTCAGGCTCATCCGTCGCGTCCCACTCACCAAACCGCGAGAGCAGATCATAATCGCTGCTGTCGCGCGTCTTTTGCATCGCCCGCCGCGCCGTAAACCCCTGAGACGGTCGCTGATAGCGTGCAACCAGTTCGGTCAGTCGCGCCCATGCCTCCTCCGGCGTCTCGGTCCGATCCTTCGATTTGCCTTTGATGTCACGTGTTTCACCACCGCCGCCAAGGCGAACATAGGTCATATCGCTGACAGCACGCGGACCAAGTGTCTCAAATGCGCCGCGCTCAACCATCGCAGCCTCAAGCAACATCTGTTTATTGAATGCGATCACCTCGGCTTCACTGGGCAAAGCGCCCGACTTATAGTCATAGATCCGCACTGTCCCGTCACTCAGAAGATCAATTCTGTCCGGTTTCGCCGTGATGGTGAAATCGACGTTTTCCAGTGGAATAGTGACCTTTTCTTCGATGATAGCAGGGGTGCCGACTTGCAACCTTTCCACCTCATCCTCACAGAATTTCTGCGCAATCCGAGAAATCCGCGCACGCCAAATTCGCCGCGTGCTCGGCCAAGGCACTTCGGTTTCCAGGACGTCATCCGTAATCGCGATCAAACGCTTGCGTGCATCACTTGCCTCTTCATTCACAGGCCGCTCGCGCGTGAACCGCTCGACAATCTCATGCAGAATTTGTCCACGCAAAAGCGGATCGGGGGATGGCCGTAGCGGATCAAGCGGAAAGAGCTTCAGAACACGTTTCGCATAAATTGCGTAAGGATCGCGAATTAGGGTCTGAACCGCCGTAACAGAGAGATTTTTCGGACGCTGATCCACGGGTGGTCGCGGCGAAGGGCGCGTGGCAGAGCGCAGCTCCAGCCGCGGCGCTTCCAAGGCATCGACCAATCGCAACCACTGCGTCCCCCGATCACGCATCGCGTCGATCGCCTCTTGTCCATGCTGATCCGGCAAACCTTGAACGAGATTTAGCACACGATTGAGCCAACGCGACGGGATCGTCTCGGCCTCGGCATCGCGCCGCGCGCGGCTTAGCACGACAGTCTTGGACGCAACGGCTTGTTGGAAATCATGCGCCGATAAGCCGATCTGACGTTCGGGCAGCAATAGACCCGCTTCCAGTCGCATTTGCCGCGACAGCCAAGGATCTGGCGCGGGTGCCTCGGGCCAACTCCCCTCGTTCAACCCGCCGCAAATCACCAACTCGGCACCCTGCGCGCGCGCCTCAAGCGTGCCCCAGATCGCAATCAACGGATGGGCAGAAACGCCGCTACGCGCGATACCGCTTTGCAAATGTCGGTTAATCAGATCGGCATAGGCGGAGGGTGTAATGTCTCCGCCATGCGACGCCTCGCGCTGCAGCTCTTCCATCAAACGCAACGCCTCGCGGCCCCCCTCTTCGCGCCATAGCTCGCTGGTATTGACGCTTCCATCCGGGCCAGCGGCAATCAAACTGATCAATGTCAAATGCGTGTCTACACTGGCGGAAAGTGATGTTTTTTCCGGGGTTTCGAATGTGGTTAAAACACGAGATAGCCAACCGACCCAAACCTCACGATCCTCTGGCTTTTTCGACGCCCAAGCGCGCAACGCATCCGGTGTTGGAAAGGCCGGGCCGTTGCGGCGAAGCTCCAACTCGAGATCGCGCGTCAGGCGCAAATGTTCACCGCGCGCGGTCGGACCGGCCCCCGTCGCGCAAAGCGGGTGCTTGAGCAGCACCAGAAGATCCGCAATCGTCATCGGCTGACCCAGAAAGGTTGCCACATGGCGCAACAACCGCCCGGGAGCCGTTTGTTGCAGCGGTTGGCCTGCGCTGTCATCGGGAATAATCCCCCAACGATCAAGCACAGAGGTCACCCGGCGTGCAAGCAAGCGATCCGGCGTAATCAGCGCGGCGGATGTGCCCGTCTCGGCGGCCTCGCGTAAGATAAGCGCCAAAGCCAAGGCCTCTTGGCGAGGATCACGCGCCTCAATTAAGGTCAACCCTTGGCAAGCGTCGCGCAGATCGCCCAAGTTCCGCCCCTCGACCCGCCATTGATCGGTGACAGGCGCGGGGCGCAAGGCGAGCGAGATCAGGCGGTTGCGCGCCTCGTCATGCGGGGTTGCGGCCCGCCAATCCTCAACATCGCCGACCGCCAAATCCATCTTGTCCAGCAAGGCACGGAAGCGGAACTGAGGATGGTCTTCGATAGGAAAAACGCCAGAATAGAGACTATTCCATGCCGCATCTGTCATCTCACGGTCAAATCCGGGTAACACGATCATGCCCTGATCCAGCCTAGCAACCGCGCGCATGAACGTCGCCGTTGCCCCCCGTGACCCGGTCGATCCAGCGACGATAATCGGGTCGCAAGGCGGGTGCGTTTGCCATTGCTGCGCGATCGCCTCGACGACTTGGCGTTGACGCGCGTCGGCATCAAGCGCCGCATCGTCTTCGAAATAGCGCGCGACGATACGAATGAAATCAAGGCTGCGACGCCAGTGCTCGGCATGGCTTTCCGAAATTTCGATCGCCTCAAGCGCGTCGGGATGCACGCCTTCGCTTTGCATCTCGGCCATCAACGCAGAAAGGCTCTCTGCCAGCGCAAAATGGCTTGAACCCGCCTCGAATGCGGGAATGGCGCGGGTTAATTGTTCGACCAGCTGCGCCAGTTCAAGTTTGCGCTGCAATGGCGACACGGCCAGCGGCATCCCGGCGAGCGGATCTTGCCCAAGATCACTTACCAGACGCAGACGCGGCAGATAGCGCGCACCACTGCGTTGAAACTCCTCGCGAACCCGACGCAGCATTCGACCCGAGTTCAGATAAAGCTGCACCCGCGCCATCGATTCAGGCGGCTGCGATGCCATGCGCTCTAACAGGCCCGTGACCAGTTCTTTCGGGAAATCCACGCCCGGCGGAAGCGCGAAAACGCTCATCAGCTATCTCCACGCAGCAGGGATTCAGCCAAAGCAATTGAGCTAGGCTGCCCGACATCACACCAACCGCCATCATAGAGCACCCCGTAAACGCGGCCCCGTGCGATCATCTCATCCCATAGCAAATTGAGCGAGAAAACATCTTGCGAAATAGACCCTATTCCAGATGGATTCAGGACTTGTGCACCGGTGTAAACGTAGCCTTCCCCGCGCATCAGACAGCCTTTCGCATCCATCGAAAAGTCCCCTTTTCCGGAATGACCCAGCGCATTTTCCGGGCGCACCAAAGCCAGCAGCGCATCCATTTTTGTGCCGTCCCAATGCGCACGCAACTTTGTGATCACATTTTCCCCACGCCAGACGGCATCGGTGTTCAACGTCATCACTGGCCCCTCGCCGAGAAGACCAAGAGCCTTGCGCAGCCCTCCTCCGGTTTCCAAAATCTGCGCCCGTTCGTCCGAGATCATCACGTTCTGCCCGGCGAGATAATCCTCAACCTGATCGGCGAGATAATGGACATTCGCAACGACACGCTCGACCCCGGCCTCTTTGATCAGATCCAATGCATGATCAATCAGCGGCTTTCCGGCGACTTCGACCAAGGGCTTGGGGCGGGTTTTGGTTAAGGCCCCCATGCGTGTGCCGAACCCGGCGGCGAAGAGTATTACGGATTGCGGCGTGTCGCGCATGCGGCCTCCAGTTCAGCGATACGTGCGGCAGTAGGTGCAGGGTAGGCAGCGTAAAGATCCTGCGCGATGGCGCTCAACGCGGGATGGCGCAAATTGCGTTCAATATTGCGCCAGACCCGCGGCATCAGCTGTAAATAACCCGCTTTCCCGTCGCGCAGGCACAGTCGCGCAAATATGCCGAGAATGCGAAGCGCCCGCTGAGCGCCCAGCAACGCATAAATCGCGGCAAAACGATCACCCTCAATCCCGCTTCGTGCCGCAAAACGGGCAATTTCACGTTGCGCACAGGCTTGCGAGACATCGCGGCGCGCGTCCTGCAAAACAGAGACTAAATCATAGGCCGGATGGCACCGCACCGCGTCTTGAAAATCGAGAATTCCGAGGGCGCGCACCCCGGGGCGATCAAGCAAAATGATGTTCTCGGCATGAAAGTCGCGTAGGCAAATCCCGCTCGGCTCTTGCGCAAGCTCGGTGTAAAGAGACGCGATTTTCTCAGTGAGCGCAGCGGCAGTTTCAAGCGAGCGACAGGGATACCATTCTGGCGTCAGCGCCAGCAATTCCGCGAGCGCTGGCCCATCAAGGAGCGGCAGGAAATCGGGCGGTGGTACATCCTGTAAAGTTAACAAAAAGTCGGTGATTTGCGCATAGATTTCATCTTCGCGGTCTGGCGCGTCCGTTAAGGCGCGCGCCGCCAAGGTATCGCCAAAATCTTCAAGCAGCAAAAACCCGTCAGCCTCGGCGCGCGCAAGCACTTTGGGCGTCGAAAACCCGGCTTGCGCAAGATAGTCCCCGATGCGCAGGAACCGCGCCATCTCTTCGCCCGGTGGCGCCTTCATCAAGACAGCCGTTCGCCCATTTTGCGACAACCGATCATAGCTGCGCGCAGAGGCATCACCCGCCAGTTTCACGCGCGTCGCATCGGCCCATCCGGCCTGCGCCAGAAATCGGGTCAGGGCACGAGGATCAACCATTCCAATGCTCCATAATCCGTGCCGCCAAATCGGTGTTTCCACTCAGACAGACGCGGCGGGCGTGCCCGTCATGTGTCAACTCAAACGACAGTTTAAGGGCGTTTTCCGGTGTATTAGAGCCTAAACGGTCCGGCCATTCGATCAAACAGATCGCACTTTCAAAGGCGGCCTCAAGCCCCAACTCGTACAGTTCATCTGGATGGCTTAATCTGTAAAGGTCTGCGTGCCAAATCTCACAATCGGCCTCATAGGTCTGAACCAGTGTAAAGGTCGGCGAAGGTACATCTTCATGTAACCCCTGCGCCGCCAGACGGTGCTGGATCAGCGCGCGGGCGAAATGCGTCTTTCCCGCGCCGATCTGACCCTCTAGCAGCAGGACATCACCAGATTGCAGCACGTCGGCGACAACCGCGCCAAACCGGCTGGTCGCATCAGGATCGGGCAGGGTCAGACAGGGCGCTCGCGAATGCATAGCGCGAGTTTTACGCTGCTGCCCGCGCGCTGCAAGGGGTTAACCGTGCGCAATCAAATTGCTTTCACGCCGCGCCGGAGCGGGCTGTTTTACGACGGCTGCGCTATTGCTGAGGAAACGCACCATCAAGGCCCCGCCGCTTAGCGTGCTTAGGGTGCATGTCAGAACCTCACCGTTACGCAACGAAATCGTTTCGCTTAAACTATCGCGCGTTCCGATCCGATTGGCGCGCTCGCGCAGCTTCGCCCAAAAGGCGGTCGGCTTGCAGCCCTTTTGCCAATGCCCGATCGCATCCATCAGGGGCATCTGACCCAAAACCGCCTCGGGATCGAGAGACCACATCGCGCCGTAAGCCGTGTTTGACAGCACCAACTCGCCAGTGGATTGGAACACCGCGACAGCATCGTCCAACTGATCAAGCACTTCATGACTCACTTCCAGCTCAGCGCGGAACCGCCGCGTCGCTGCAATTTCCGCCGAGATATCCTCGAATAGAAACGCCACTGCGCCATCAGGATGCGGACGCCCGGTCACGCGATAGGTCTGCCCGCCCGGCAGGCTCCAGGTTTCAGAGTGAAACCCGGCGGCGGCGGCGGCTTCCAGTTCCGTCATCTGCTGGCGCCAGCTGCGATAGTCTTTCGGCTCGGGCATCATCCGCGCCTCGCGCAGCCGATCGAGAAACGCATATAGCGTGGGCCGACCCGACAGAAACTGCGGGCTCAGTTGCAGCAAATCAATCAGCGCGGGATTAAACAATTGTAGCTGCCGCTGACGGTCAAAAATCGTAAGCCCGATGGGCAGATCCGCAAATGTCTTCGTCAACGTCTGCACAAAATCGCGCAACGCCTTTTCTGCGCGCACGGTCGCGTCGGCGGGCAGCGCAAAATGCAGTACGCTTGCATGCAGGGCAAATGAGTAACAATCATACCAAGATTTGCTGCCATCACGGGCGTCTAGCGATAGCCTGCGGGAGCCTTTGCTCATCGTATCCGCGTCGATCTGAAACAACGAGGGAAGCGGCCAGACAAACCCGTCTTCCGTTGCCTCCAACGCGCCGGACTTCAGAATATAGGCACGGTTCGCCCAACCAACGACACCGCCTTCATCCTCGCGCCAGACCAATGCGGGGGAGCGATCCAGCGTCTGGCGCATCATCTCCAGCTCATCTTCAAGGGCGCATTGCGACAGGCTATCGACCAGCTTGCCAATTCCCTCGGCATTGGGATCGCTGAGCGTGATCCGCGCCAGCCCGTTCACATTCTCGGCAAGCAGTTGGAGCGGCCGCAGTCCTGCGTCAGTCTCTTTCGCGGTCATCTCAAGCCGACCATGCTCGGATAATGACGCCATCTGCGCGCTAAAATCGCGAAAGCGCGGAGCGACGAACGCAGACAGGCGCGCCCAGTCGCTGGCCCCCATTGGCGTTGCCTCAAGCAAGGCGCGCGCAGGGCCGCTGGCATCGACCAACACCTCATCGTCAAACAGGAAAACGGTTTCTTCTAACGCCGGATGCGCAACAGCCGTTAATTGCGGCGCAGCACTGCGTCCGAGAACCCTCCAAAGAATGAAAAGCGCAAGCACACCCGATCCAATCGAGGTGAATGCAATGACTCCCGCCTCAAACCAAATATTCGCCATCACCTGGCCTCTCTTACCTGTCCCAAGGCGAGAATGAGAGGAAATAGGTTAATGGCGCGTTAAGCGAATAGGGCAAATGCGAGGCGTTTAGGCCAAGATCGGCTGGTTCAGCCCCAGAGCCCCCGTTTCAGGCGCCAAAATCTGGGCAGCGGGCCAGCGCACTTCGACCACGGCCCCACAGCGCAGCGGCTTATCCGACCGCGCGCCATAAGGCGCATCGCCGTTGAAAAACGCCAACTGCGCGCCCGTGCGCTCTAGCAAGGTCTTTGCAATGAAAACACCCAAGCCCATGCCCTCATATTCCTTGCGCTCTGACGCGTTGGAGCGCGGTTGCAAGAACGGGTCGCCAATGCGGTTCAGCACGTTGCTCGGATAGCCGCGCCCGTCATCGCTGACACGCACGCGGATCGTCTCATCATCCCATTCCGCCTCGACCCAGACCGTGGTGCGCGCGAAATCCACGGCGTTTTGCACGAAGTTGCGAAGCGCATGGATCAGTTCAGGATAGCGATAGATCGTGGGCTGGCGCTCACTACCGCCGGGCAGGGGCCGCGTATCGAAGAGAATGTCGATGCCGCGTTCAAAATGGGGTTCTGCTGCCTCGCGCAATACCGCCAGCAGGGGCGCGGTGCGCAGATGCAAATCGTCTTTGCCCGCCCGCCCCATCGAGTGCAAAATATCGCGGCAGCGATCCGCTTGCTCACGGATCAGCAGCGCGTCGTCGCGCAATTCGGGGCTGTTCTCTAACTCATCGGCGAGTTCCGACGACACCAGCTTAATCGTGGCCAAGGGCGTGCCCAGCTCATGCGCGGCGGCGGCCACAACACCGCCCAGATCTGTCAGCTTCTGCTCGCGCGCCAGCGCCAGTTGCGTAGCGCGCAACGCATCGCCCATAGACCGGTTCTCATTCGAGATCGTATGCGCATAAGCCCCCAGAAAAGCGACTCCGATCACGATCGCCAGCCAATAGCCAAATTCGAAAACCGCAGGCACTGTCAGGACTTCACCTGAATGTGTTTCAAGCGGCAGATGGACCAGCGCGACAATCGAGATCATCACCATCGTCGCCAGCCCCAAAATGATCGTGGCCGAACGGCTGAGCGCCGTCGCCGCAATTGTCACCGGAACAAGGATCAACAACGCGAAGGGGTTATTCAGCCCGCCGGTGATCGACAGCAGCAGCGCCAGTTGCGCCATATCGAACATCAAAGTGGCGGCCGCTTCGGTTTGCGTCAGACGCTTGGTGTCGGGGAAAAGGTAGATCGCGACGATATTTGCGGCGATAGCGGCCCCAACCGTCGCCAAGCATAGTGGCAAATCAAGCGCGATATCGTATATGTAGTAGGTGATCGTGATAGCGCCAAGCTGCCCCACAATCGCCGCCCAGCGCAGAAAAATCAGCGTGCGCAGTCGCACCCAATCCTGATGGGTCTCGGGGGGGCCAAGTTGGGCCTCATGGCGCTGGGGCATGTTTTCTCCGCGTCGAAAGGGCACAGTGAATAAAAACCTGCGCTAGAGCATTGATAGTCGCCCGCTCTCGCGCGATCAATGGAGTGTGATGAAGGAGCCTTCACAATGAAAACATCCACCGCCGCACTAGCCGCCGCTGCCATCGTCGCGATTGGCCTTGGCGCCGCTTGGTTTTCCATCTCGCGCAATGAAAGCAGCGATATCTTCGCGCAATGCCGATCCAGCGTTGTCGCGGGAGGTGCTGGCCAGATTGGCGGGCCGTTTACCTTAACGGACGAGAACGGCAAACAGGTGACCGATAAGGATGTGATCACCGAACCGAGCCTTTTGTATTTCGGCTACACCTATTGCCCCGACGTTTGCCCGCTGGACAATGCGCGCAATGCCGAGGCGACAGAGCTGCTTGAGAAAAGAGGCTACTCGGTAACGCCGATCTTTATCTCGGTCGATAGCGCGCGCGACACGCCAGAGCTGCTCAAGGAATTCACCGATATCATGGATCCGAAAATGATCGGACTGACGGGAACGCCGGAACAGATCAAGCAGGTCTCCAAGGAATATCGCACCTACTATCACGTGCAAGATCCGGGCGACCCCTACACTCTGATCGACCACTCCACTCAAAGCTATCTGGTGTTTCCCGATATCGGTTTCGTGGAATACTTCAATCGCGACACGCCGCCTAAAGAAATGGCGGACCGCATCGGTTGCTTTGTCGATGCGTGGAAGGGCGCCAAAAGCGGAAATTGACCGCAGCGGCGCAACCTTTTAGAACCTAACAAGCGCAACACGCCGGGGGATAGCATGGTAGACGGAAACAACGCCGAACTTGGGCAGGATCGTTCGCTTCTTCTTGTAGATGACGACGTGCCGTTTCTCACGCGCCTCGCGCGGGCGATGGAGAAACGCGGGTTTGAGCCGCAAGCTGCGGAAACCGTCGCTGCAGGACGTGCCATCGTGCAATCAAGCGCGCCTGCCTATGCAGTGATTGATTTGCGACTTGAAGATGGCAGCGGTTTAGATGTCGTCGAATTGCTGCGCGAAAAACGCGCTGATGCCCGGATTGTTGTTTTGACCGGATATGGAGCAATCGCTACGGCCGTTGCCGCGGTGAAAATGGGCGCCACGGATTATCTCGCGAAACCCGCGGATGCGACGGATATCACAAATGCGCTTTTGGCGCGTGGCGAAGACCTGCCGCCGCCGCCCGAAAACCCGATGAGCGCGGACCGTGTGCGTTGGGAACATATCCAGCGTGTTTACGAATTATGCGATCGCAATGTTTCGGAAACGGCACGTCGATTGAATATGCATCGTCGCACTTTGCAGCGAATTCTCGCCAAACGTAGCCCGCGCTAACGAAAAGCCTACTTGAAACTTTATTGAATATGATATGAACACCTCATTGATCAGTAATTGAGGTATTCACATGGATCTAGAAAATATGCCGCTGGACGAGCTTAAATCGCTCCGCAAGCGTGTAGAGAAAGCAATCGAATCGTTTCAGGATCGCAAAAAGAAAGAAGCGATCGACCAGCTGGAAAAGACCGCCCGTGATATGGGCTTTTCACTAGCTGAACTGACAAGCGCAGGTGGTGTTAAGCCGCGTCGCACCGTTGCTCCGAAATATGCCAACCCCGCTGATAAAAGCCAGACCTGGACCGGTCGCGGGCGCAAGCCGCTTTGGGTGCAGGCCGCGCTTGACGATGGCAAGTCGCTGGATGATCTCGCGATCTAAGATAGCATGAATTCCGCTAAAAGGGCCCGCCATGCGCGGGCCTTTTTCAGATCGCCATCTGCGCCAGCAAGTCCGCGTGGCGCTGCGTATAATCTTTGCGCACCTGCGAGGGCGGGCGTAGGCGAATCTCATATTCCGCCGCGACATCGGCATCAATTTTTCCAAAGATGCGATCCGCTTCGGTTTTAGAAAACCCCGCAATCTGTTCGGCCTCGAGGCGGGCAGAAATGATATCGGCCTTTTTGATCGCGCGCTTTATTTTAACCGGCAAAGCGGCTGGCAGACCGAACCGTATATGAACCGCCGCCACCAACCGCGCGTCCAATTCTCCATACCCTTCACCAACGGCTGCTTTCACCGGGCTGATCATATCCCCCAGCACATATTCCGGCGCATCATGCAACAACGCCGCCAATTGCCAGCGCGGTTCGGTTTTCGCGTTCTGGCGGGTGAAAATTTGCTCGACCAACAGCGAATGTTCAGCAACCGAATAGGGCCAATCGCCAAAGGTCTGCCCGTTCCAGCGCGCCACAAAGGCAAGCCCGTGAGCGATATCCTCAACCTCGATATCGACCGGCGTCGGATCCAGCAGATCAAGCCGACGCCCCGAAAGCATTCTTTGCCACGCGCGTTTCATCCAAAAATCCGTTCTCTGCGTATTTAACCAAAGGTGTTCAAACCCCTAGCCAAGACCCGTTGGCATGTAAACGCAAGCACTGCGCGGAACATTTCGCAAAATCGCGCGTTCAACGGTCAACAAACAATGAAAGGAGGGCTCGATGAGCTTCTCGCGTTCAAAAGTTATCTTCGCAGGCGTCCTCGCGCTTAGCATCCCCGCAACCATCGCGTTGGCGAGCGTCAGCAATAGCGCTGATCCGCAGATGGAAACACCCCGTCAGACAATGCTCAACGGTTATGTCGGCAGCGGTCGCCCAATGGATTCTAACAGCGCCGCGATACCTTATGGCGACCTGTCCGCCTTTGACAAAATCACAACGATTGGTGCTGCGCAATCGCCGGATGTGCCGTTTTGCGATCACCGAGGGGAGATGCTCAAGGTTCTGCAGGATGATTTCGCCGAAAGCCCGCGTTTTGAAAAATCCCTTGGGTCAAACCGCAAGGTTGAGCTGCTTGGCTCGAATGTGATGGGCACCTGGACTGCACTTTATACGCGCGCAGATGGCGTCTCCTGCGTCGTGTCCTCGGGCATGGACTGGAAAAGCGGCGAAAACCCCATTGCTCTACTGCACAAAGAAGGCATTTTGCCAGCGACCTAAGGTCATTGCTGCCGTTATTGCCGGGTTAAGGCAGCGGTGTTACATACGGCGCAAATGAACTTTCAGGAGCCGAGAATGGCCGACTACATCGTCAAAGATATTGCGCTGGCCGAGTATGGCCGCAAGGAACTTGAAATCGCCGAAACCGAAATGCCGGGGCTGATGGCGTGCCGCAAAGAGTTCGGCACCTCCAAGCCTCTCAAAGGCGCGCGGATCGTAGGGTCGTTGCACATGACGATCCAGACAGCAGTCTTGATCGAAACGCTCATCGCGCTGGGCGCCGATGTGCGTTGGGCAAGCTGCAACATCTATTCGACGCAAGACCACGCAGCGGCGGCCATCGCGGCTGGCGGAACGCCCGTCTTCGCAATTAAAGGCCAGTCACTGGCCGAGCATTGGGATTATCTGGATCGCTCGTTCATGTTCCCCGAAGGCGCGAATATGATCCTCGACGATGGCGGCGACGCGACGCTCTATGTCTTGCTGGGCGCGCGTGTCGAAGCGGGTGAAAAAGACCTGATTGAAATGCCGACCTCGGAAGAGGAAGAGGTCATTTTCGCGCAGATCAAAAAGCGCATGGCCGAAACTCCCGGCTGGTTCACCAAAACCAAAGCCGCCATTCAGGGTGTGTCTGAGGAAACGACGACTGGCGTTCACCGCCTGTATGATCTGCACAAAAAGGGACAACTGCCCTTCCCGGCGATCAACGTGAATGACTCGGTGACCAAGTCGAAATTCGACAATAAATACGGCTGCAAGGAATCTCTCGTCGACGGCATCCGCCGCGCAACCGACGTGATGATGGCAGGCAAGGTCGCCGTGGTCTGCGGCTATGGCGACGTCGGCAAAGGCTGCGCAGCATCGCTATTCGGTGCAGGCGCGCGCGTAAAAGTTACCGAGGTCGATCCGATCTGTGCGCTGCAAGCGGCGATGGACGGGTTCGAGGTCGTGCTGCTCGAAGATGTGGTCGATAGCGCCGACATCTTCATCACCACTACCGGCAACAAAGACATCATCCGCATTGAGCACATGCGCGAGATGAAAAACATGGCGATCGTCGGCAATATCGGCCATTTCGACAATGAAATTCAGGTCGCCAACCTGAAGAACCACAAATGGACCAAAATCAAGGAACAGGTGGATATGATCGAGATGCCCTCGGGCAATCGCATCATTCTGTTGTCTGAAGGACGCTTGCTGAACCTCGGCAATGCCACGGGCCACCCCTCCTTCGTGATGTCGGCCAGCTTCACCAACCAGGTGCTCGCGCAGATCGAGCTGTGGACCAAGGGCGAGGATTACCAGCCCGGCGTTTACATCCTGCCCAAGGCGCTGGACGAAAAGGTTGCGCGCCTGCATCTGGACCGGATCGGCGTGAAACTGACGCAATTGAAGCCCGATCAAGCCGCCTATATCGGCGTCACTGTCGAAGGCCCCTATAAGCCGGAACATTACCGCTACTGAATCGCTGCCAATCAAATGACAGGGTCGCGCCTTCGGGGGCGGCCCTTCTTCATTCGGCGTCGAGGGAAAACAGGCGAAAGGGCAAAGCCTTTGCAAATTCCGCAACATCCAACGGGGGAATCCCACAGCTGTTTTCCCCGTAGATTTTGTCTTTTTAATTTCCTTAACTCGGCTTAGGCTTCGCGCATTCACAGGCCCCTCTTCAGGGCCGAAATTCGAAAACAGGTGGGACAAATGGGTAAAAGAGACGATTTGATCGCCAAATATGCGGACGATCTGAAAAGCAAATGCGGTATGACCCCGGATATGGACTTGCTGACGAAAGTGACGATTGGCTGCGGCCCCTCGATCTATAACGCCGATGCGTCGACCGTTGCCGGTTCGGACAAATCCGAGCTTGAAACCGTCAAGGATAACTTCCTCGTGAAAAAGCTTGGGCTGGCCGATGGCCCCGCGCTGATGGAAGCGATCGATTCCGTGATCGAAACCTATGGCCGCTCGGAGCGCAGCAAATATCGTGCCGTGGTCTATTACATGCTTGTTAAGCATTTCGGCAAAGAGAGCGTTTTCGCGTAAACGCAGCCTCGTGCCAAACTCAAAGCCCGGAGAAGCTCTCCGGGCTTTTTCAGGCGATCAGCGCCTTGATCGCCGCGACATGGGTCGCCTTTGCCCCTAGCGCATCGCCCGCCAAATCGCGCACGCTTTCAAGCAGCTGATCTGGTGCAACGATGCGGTCGATCAATCCCCAAGCCTGCGCCTCTTCAACGGGCACTTTCTGTCCCGCCATCAAAATCATCTTGGTGCGCGCAGGGCCAATCAGCTTTGCCATACGTTTGGGGTCAGATGGCTGAGGCAGAAACCCCAGTTTCATCACCGGATAAAACACCTTCGCCCCCGGCACCGCGATACGCAAATCACAGGCGAGCGCCATGCCCATCGCACCGCCCGCCAAAGTGCCATTCAGCGCCGCGATACTCAGACAGGGCAACGCGGCAATCGCACCAGACAAGCGCTCCCAGACGCGATCCGTCGCAAGCCCGGCGCGCGCCTCATCCAGATCAGCCCCGGCTGAAAACACCTTGCCGACCCCGGTTATCGCGAAAACCTGCGCGTCTTCGGCCCGCGCCCGCTCGGCGATATCGGCGATTTCATTCAACATCGCACCCGTTAACGAGTTCGCTTTTTCCGGCCGATCAAGCGTGACAAGCCAAAAACCTTCGTCAATCTTAAGCCGGATCATGCATATCTCCGTTAATGAGCGGATTGTTCCGCTTTAACAGCGCCGCGCCCCCTTGACCATCACCCGAGGTCACAAGAGGATGGCGCCAAGATTCAGGTATCAGGAAAGGTGCGTTATGGCACGGGTTAACACGGCTGGAATCGGCGCAGTTTGCGTCACACTGCTTTCGACGACAGCCGCATTCGCGGATGTCACGCCGGAACAGGTTTGGGACGCATGGCAAAAGGGCTATGAGGCCTATGGCTATGAGGTGCTTGCCGGTAGCACAGATCGTCAGGGCGACACGCTGAATGTGTCTGACGTGAAACTCGTTAACGAGATGGATGATTCTAGTTTCACCATGACCATCCCCAAGATCATGCTGCGTGATCGCGGCGATGGCACGGTCGAGGCCACGATGGCTGAAAAAATGACCGGCGAAGCCACCGCTGATCTGCCGGAAGAAGACCCGATGCAGATGGATATGGTGATGACCCAGACGGGAACATCGGTCGTCGTTTCGGGCTCTCCCGAAGATATGATCTACGATATCACCTCGCCGAATATGACCATCGAGATGGATCAAAAAATTGGCACGGATGGTGAAACAGTGCCGGTCAAAGTCTGGGCCTCGATCAAGGACACGACCGGACGCTACGAGATGAAACAAGGCGACAGCCATGACGTTGCCTCGCAAATCAAAAGCGCGCTGGTAAAGTTCACCGCATCCGGCGCTGACCCGGAATCCAGCGGCACGTTCAACATGACCGGCCAAATCGCGGATGTTGCGTATTCCGGCAATTTCATCCTGCCCAATGGCGTGGCAATGGAAAAACTTGATCAAGCGTTGAACGCCGGCATGAATCTCGATTTCAAAGCAAGCTACGGCGCTGGAAGTTATGAGATCACGGCAGATTCCAAAGATGGCCCCGTGCAAATGAAAAGCAGCTCCCAATCTGGCTCGTTCGACGTCAAAATGGCCAAAGACGGGATGCATTACGCCGGAACCGGCACCAAAGCGACGCTGGAAATGACGTCGCAGAAACTGCCCTTCCCGGTCTCGGCTGCGATGGATGAATTGGACGCTGATTTCACAATTCCAGTGAGTGCGTTAGGTGACACGCAACCCTACAAAGCGAAAATCGCGCTCAAGAGGCTGACGCTGTCGGACAATGTCTGGTCGCTGTTTGATCCTCAAAGCAAGCTGCCGCGCGATCCGGCAAGTTTGGTGATTGATCTTTCAGGTAACGCTACGGTCACGTCTGACCTTTTCTCCCCCGAAACGGCAAATATGTCGGTACCGCCGATGAAAGTGGACAGCGCCAATGTGGATGCGCTGCAACTAACCGTTGCGGGCGCGGATTTGCGCGGGAATGGTGCAGTCGAGTTTGACAACGCCGGACCGACCCCGAAACCTATTGGCACGCTTGATTTCACCCTCAAAGGCGCAAATGCGTTGATGGATAATCTGGTTGCCGCCGGATTGGTTCCGCAAGATCAAATCATGTTTGGCCGGATGATGTTGGGTCTTTACGCCAAGCCGACCGGCGATGACGAAATGCAGTCGCAGGTTGAATTCAAAGATGGCGGGGAAATCCTCGTCAATGGTCAACGCGTCCAGTAAGAGACGTAGCAGAACAACCGGGGCCGTCCGGCACGACCGGGCGGCCCCAAGTCATTCATGAGGTGAGCATGACCGAGCAATCCCTGCCAAAGCTGACCGAAGCGTTGCTGGCTGCTGCCAAACGCGCGGGTGCCGTTGAAGCTGACGCAATCGCCGTTGATGGGCGATCCGTCGCGATTGACGTGCGCGCGGGTCATCTGGAACAGGCCGAGCGCGCCGAAGGCGTCGAGATCGGTTTGCGCGTGCTGATGGACGGGCGGCAGGCCTGCGTTTCTGCCTCTGATACCTCCGCGCGCACGCTGGAACAGATGGCGGAACGCGCGGTCGCCATGGCGCGTGAGGCTCCGCAAGATCCCTATATCGGGCTGGCGGATGCCGCCGATCTTGCGAAAGATTGGGATGTCGCGGCCCTCGAGCTGTCCGATCCCGCCGAAGAACCCGCAGCCGCAGCTTTGCAGGAAGATGCCCGCATGGCCGAAGCCGCGGCGCTAAAGGTCGCGGGCGTCCATCAGGTGCAATCGGCCTCTGCCGCCTATAGTTTCCGCCGCATTCATCTCGCGGCGAGCAACGGGTTTAACGGTGGTTACAGCCGCAGTTCCCGCTCGACCTCTGCCGTGGCGATCTCGGGCGAGGGCCTTGAGATGGAACGCGACTGGGCCGCCGAAAGCCGGATCTTTCAATCAGACCTGCCCGGCGCCACCGAAATCGGGCGTCTCGCAGGCGAACGCGCCGCGGCGCGCGCCAATCCGCGCCGCCCGAAAACCGGCGCTTATCCCGTGCTGCTGGATGAGCGCATCTCAGGCTCGCTGATCGGGCATCTGCTGGCAGCGGTGAACGGTCAAGCGATCACGCGCGGGGCCTCTTGGCTGCGCGATGCGATGGATCAAGCCGTGCTGCCCGACGCGCTCTCGCTCATCGAAGAGCCCCATCGCAAACGCATTTCGGGATCGCGCCCCTTTGACGCCGAAGGCCTGCCAACAATGCGCCGCGCCATCGTCGACAATGGCGTGTTGCGCAGCTGGACACTTGATCTGGCGACAGCGCGCAAGTTGGGGTTGAAATCGACCGCCAATGCCGGGCGTGGCACCTCGTCGCCGCCATCGCCGGGTGCAGGAAATGTGACCCTAACTCAAGGCAATCAAAGCCGCGCCGAGCTGCTGGCGGATATGGGCACCGGACTGCTCGTGACCTCGTTCATCGGCGCCACGATCAACCCCAATACCGGCGACTATTCGCGCGGTGCATCAGGTTTCTGGGTCGAAAATGGCGAGATTCAATATCCCGTCAATGAATGCACAATCGCGGGCAACCTGCGCGACATGTTGCGCTCGATCCGCCCAGCCAACGATGCGCGCCTGCACCTAAGTCACATCGTGCCATCCCTTTTGATCGAAGGGATGACGCTTGCCGGTGACTGATCTGAAGCTTTTGTGCGACGCCGCCGAAGAGGCGGGAAAAATCGCGCTGCGCTATTGGCAAAGAGACCCCAAGGCTTGGGACAAAGAGGATGGGGCAGGCCCCGTCTCTGAGGCCGATCTTGCTGTGAACACGATGCTGGAGCAAAACCTGCGCGCGGCGCGGCCCGATTACGGCTGGCTGTCGGAAGAAAGCGTCGATGACCCTGCGCGCGTTGATGCAGAGCAGGCCTTCATCATAGATCCGATCGACGGGACGCGAGCGTTTTTGCATGGTGATGGCGGGTTCGCCCATGCGCTTGCGGTGGCACAGGCTGGCCGTATCGTGGCGGGCGTCGTGCACCTGCCCGCGCTTGGCATGACCTATAGCGCGACGATCAACGGCCCCGCTTTGCTGAATGGCGCGCCGATTACCACCGGCAACCGCGCCGAGATCGACGGGGCCGAGGTGCTGACCTCGAAACTTTCGGACAATCCCAGCCAGTGGAAACGGGGCGTACCGGGGTATCATCGCCATTTCCGCTCGTCTTTGGCGTGGCGTATGTGCCTTGTGGCCGAGGGAAAGTTTGATGCCACGATATCGCTCCGCCCCGCTTGGGAGTGGGACACCGCCGCTGCGAGCCTGATCGCCGAACGCGCTGGTCTGGTTTCAACCGACCGGCAAGGCAAGGCGCTGCGCTTTAATGCGCCAGTGCCGCAATCCAACGGATTGGTCGTGGCCAACCCGGCTCTGCACGCGGCCTTTTTGAACGAATTGAGCGTCTGGCCGGGCTAACCTGATTACCACCGCAGCAATTTACGCCCAATCAGCGCACCTGCCCCGGCCGTGATCAAAATCCCGGCACCATACCAAATGACGTAGAACAGCGGGCTGTCCTCGGTGCAATGCAGCGCATAGATCGCCGTGCCCAAACCGCCCGCGGCAAAGCCTGCGATCAGACCCGCGCGCATTGGTGCCATCACCGCACCACGCCGCAAGGCCATCAGGAACGCCGCCAAAAGCGGTGCGGAAAGTGCAGGAATAGAGACTAAACAGGGGATAATCGACTTGCCCGTGAACGCCATCATACGCGCCTGCGACGGCGTCGTGATATAAGCAAAGGCCAGCAGCGCAAGCCCAAGCAACGGGATCACCCACAGCCAAGCCAGCCGCGGTCGCGCCAAAGGCCGCGCAAAACGCATCGCAAGAGGCGCGGCCAATATTCCCAGCAGAAGCGGCAACACGAATTTGGGCAGAATTTCAGGCGGAAACAGGCTCTGAGACAGCGGGAATCGCACGCCAAGCCCCACCGCCATCGCCGCAAAGGAAAACAGAGCCGCAGGCACCAGCCAACGCCACAGCACCGTGCCCGAGGGCCTCTCGGCCACGCGGTCAGTGCCCAGCATGTTCAGCAGATCATCGGTTTTCATATCTCGATCAGCCTTTCTCTTAGCGCAGCCAACTTCTTGAGGCTTCGATGCAGCATGACACGCACCGCTCCCTCGCTCATGTCCAGCATGTCGCCGGTCTCAGCAATCGATTGCCCCTCAAGCCCAATAGCGCGCACCAGTTGCGCAGCGCGCGGCTCAAGATGATCGATCACCCTCTCTATGTCGTTGCGCTCGGTGGGGTCGGCCACCGGCGCGGCAGGCAAAATCTCGGCAAAGTCGTCAACCGGCACATGCACCCGGCGCCCGCGTTTTCGAAACGCATCAACCACCTTGTGGCGCGCAATCGCGTAACACCACGGCGCGGCGGGCTCATCTTGACGCCATGTATGCCGCTTGAGATGGATCGCCAATAACACCTCTTGCACCACATCCTCGCAATCATCGGGCGGCAACCCTGCCGAGCGCGCGCGCACAACCCCGCGCAAAACCGGCGTCACGGCATGAAGAAATGCCTTGTAGGCCTCCGCATCCCCGCCATTGGCAGCGCGCAGCAACCGCGTCCATTCTGCTTGGCGATCTTGCATCATCCCGTCCCTTCGCGGAGCGGCCCGCATTCGTTACCGCTCCTACGCAAAATTTTTTTCTTCTGTCAACGTAACGCTTCGGTGAGCGGATGCGAATGGTTTACAGGGCCGTAACGTGCCCGCAACCAATTAGGGAGACTAAAAATGAGCAAGATGGAAACCACGATGGGGATCGCCGCCGCTGTCACCTGTGCCTTGGGTATCGCGACCGCTGCACATGCTGAGGACATGTCCAAGAAGATGGAGAAATGTTTTGGCGTGGCGCTGGCGGGTCAAAACGATTGCGCCGCTGGTCCCGGCACCACCTGCGCGGGCACCTCCACGCAGGATTATCAAGGCAACGCTTGGAAGCTCGTTCCGGCTGGCACCTGCACCGAGATCAAGACGCCCGACCACATGGGCTCGCTTGAAGCGATCGAAATGTGATCACGCATCGGGGCAGGCCTGGACCTGCCCCGGCACCCCATCATGGAGGCGCAAATGTTACCCGCGAAAACCGGCCTCGGCTTTAAGCCAGAGCACTTTCCCGCAGTAATAGAGACGAAACCGGATCTCGGCTTCTTTGAAGTGCATGCCGAGAATTACATGAATGCCGGCGGAATGCCGCATGCAATGCTGGAACGGTTGCGCGTGGACTATGCCATCTCCGTGCATGGTGTCGGGCTGTCCATTGGCGGCCCTGACCCGATGGATGAAGCCCATTTAGCGCGGCTCAAGACCCTTTGTGATCGCTATCAACCTGAGAGCTTTTCCGAGCATCTTGCCTGGGCAAGCCATGGCGGCACATGGATGCACGACCTTCTTCCCCTGCCTTACACAACCGAAACATTGCGTATCGTGTGTGATCACATAGATCGCCTGCAAGAGGTTCTCGGGCGCAAAATCCTGCTCGAAAACCCCGCGACCTATCTGACCTTTACGCAATCAGATATTCCCGAGACCGCGTTTCTGACGGAGATCGCGCAGCGCACCGGGTGCGGTCTGCTTTTGGATGTGAACAACGTATTTGTATCTTGCGTAAACCATCGCACAGATCCGCGCGCCTATCTTGCAGCGTTCCCGATGCAGGCCGTCGGCGAGATTCATTTGGCCGGGCATCACAGCGAAGAACTGCCCTCTGGCCCTCTGCTGATCGACTCGCATGGCAAACGCGTGAGTGAACCCGTTTGGACGCTTTATGGTGAAATAGTCTCTAAATTTGGCCCGCTGCCCAGCTTGGTTGAGTGGGACAATGACGTGCCCGATTTTGTGACCCTGATGGCCGAAGCGCATCGTGCGGCCCGAATATTAGAGGACACGCGCCATGCCCTCGCATCTTGAATTTGCGCGTAGCTTTCAGATCGCGCTGAACGCCGATCAATTGCCGGTAGGGGCGCAAGCGGATGATGCCTCAGAGATTGCCCAGCGTTTCAACGTCTATCGCAACAATGTCGCCTACGGATTGGCGCAAGCGCTATCGCGACAGTTTCCGGCGACAGAACGGCTTGTCGGGGAAGAGTGCTTTGCAGGCATGGCAAAAATATTCATCGAACAGTCCCCCCCGCGTAGCCCGATACTCACCGATTGGGGCATCGAGTTTCCGCAGTTTTTGGCGGGGTTAGGGTCTCTTTCGTCTCTACCCTATCTTCCTGACGTCGCACGCATCGAGTGGGCACGCAGCCGCGCCTATCATGCGGCTGATGCGAAGCCGGTTGACGCGACACAGCTAAACACCTTGGCGCAACATCATCGGCTTCACCTGCATTCCTCCGTACAAATCCTGACGCTTGCAACGCCGGCAGGTAGCATCTGGGCCTCGCAACAACCGGACGGTCCGGCCCCGCCCTCTCCTGAAAGCTGGCGGCCCGAAACCGTGATGATCGCGCGGCGCGGCCTTGCGAATGTCATCACACAAGTGATCTCGCCGCAGACCGGCGTTTTCATTCGACAGCTTTTGGCGCTGCAAACACTTGCGACTGCCTGCACGCAAGCAGGACCAGAGCTTGATCTCACCAAAGCGCTGGTCCTGTTAATCCAAAACGAATTGATCTCAGACATCACCTGAGGGAGGCTGAAATGACCGATCAAACTTTGGCGCAACGCTCAAATCAGAGACTATTTCGCCTATATTCGCATATCCCAAAGGTAGGTGGACGCATTCCTGACAGTGTCGTTCTGCTCGCTGCACGGATTTTTCCAGCGGTGATCTTCTGGAAATCCGGGCGCACCAAGGTGGATGGCCTCTCGATCAAGGACGCAACTTACACGCTGTTTGAACACGTTTATGCTTTGCCTGTGATCCCGCCCCACATCGCTGCGGTCGCGGCGACATTTGCCGAGCACCTGATGCCGATCTTGCTTGTTTTGGGTCTGTTTACGCGAGCTTCGGCGCTGGCATTGCTGATGATGACGCTCGTCATTCAGACCTTTGTCTTTCCCGATGCGTGGTTAACACATGGGCTTTGGGCGATCTGCTTTATACTTGTGATCAAAAAGGGGCCAGGCGTGTTTTCTCTGGATCATTTTCTCAGATTGGACCGCTAAGGCTTGCTCTTGCCAGCCCGTCCCTTATTTCAGGGGACAGGCAAGGAGAGAGAATGAGTGAAAGCGACGATATCGAGGCGGCGATGACCCAAGCGGAAGCGTTGGGGCTTGGCCATGTGCCAGACCCGAGCGACCTGCGGCTGTTGCGAAAGGCATTAGGGCAGTTCGCGACGGGCGTGACCGTTGTCACAGCCTGTGAATGCTCCGATGAGGCCACACCGGTCGGCATGACCGTAAACAGCTTTGCCTCGGTTTCGCTGTCGCCTGCGCTGGTCTTGTGGTCTGCCGCGCGCAGCTCGATGCGCCACGCGCATTTCACGCAAACGCCCGCTTTTGCCGTTCATGTGTTGCGCGACGACCAAGAGGCTCTGGTGCAACGCTTCACCAAGCGCGGCGACGGGTTTGACGGGCTGCCATACACGCTCAATGCCGAAGGCGTGCCGTTGCTTGAGAATATGCTCGCGCGGTTCGAATGTATCACAGAGGCCCGCCATGACGGGGGCGATCACACCATCATCATCGGTCGCGTCACACGTTTTAGCATGCCCTCCAAAGGCGCCCCGCTGGTCTTTGCCAAAGGCGAATTCGGACGCTTCCTGAGCGAGACTTAGTTAAGCTGAGCAATCCGCCGCGCCAATTCGCTCACCGCTGCACCCTGAGCCGCGACAATGGCGGCGGGGGTCGGCGCGGCGCCGGGTTCGGTCGTTGCAATCGGCACTGTAAAGTCAAAGCGACGCACGACGTCATTTCCAGCATCAAGACCCGCTGGTGAGACGAAATACACCCCCGCGACATGCAAAGCACCATCTGCGCCCGGCAGGATCTGTTCGATGCGCACCTCAATGCGGCGACGCGGCGGATCAGAAAGCGGCCAAGGGTCAGACAACACAGTTGCCCCCGACACCGCCGAAATCTGGCGCGCCAGTGCAAGCGTGATCGAACGTGCAGGATCATCTGCCCACAGATTATCCGGGTTCGACCGCAACGCCCCATCGGGCGTTTGATAGGGAATCTCTTGCGCCGTGGCATATTGCGGCAACGACACTTCGCGCAGCTCGGCAGTGCCAAGCCGATTGGGAAGGGTCTTGGTGGCCGCAGGCGGCTCGATCGGATAGCGCGCGACCTTTTCAGGGTCCGAACACGCGGCGAGGGCTAGCAAACACAGCGGGATAAGGCGCAACAATGTCATCGGTATCTCCAATCAGCGGCCCAGAATAAAGGCACGCGGGTTGCGTTCAATCAGCCGCGCCACCGCGCCGATATCGGCAACCGAGCGGCGCAGTTCTCGCAGCATGTTATTCGTCTCGTTCGAGAAATTCGACCCTTGACCATAAGTCGCCACCAGCGCACGCGCCTGCCCCACAAGGTCTTGCAACTGCTGCGTCAACTCGGGCAAGCGATCAGCCGCCTTGGAAATTGACCCAGCCGCTTGCTGTGTCGCATCCAACGTCTGGTTCAGCTTCTCCGCCGCGCCCGCCTTGCGCAACTGCTCCAAGATCGCGGCCGTTTGTTCCAGCGTGTCGTTGAGAGATTGCGGCAGATCCTGCGTGCCCTGCTTGTTCAACAAGTCATTGATACTGGCGAGGCTCGTGTCGATTTTCTTACCGATATCGCCCAGCGGCATGTCCGCGATGGCCTGCGCAGCCTTATCAGCGGAATCAAGCGTTTGATCGAGGCCAGAGATTTCCTCAAGAACCGAAGACGCAGCCTCGGTCACACGATCCAGCGCCGCCACTGTTTTATCCGCAGCGCCTTGCTTGTTCAGATCGCCCATAAAGGTACGTAGCTGTTCAAGAAGCCCGGACAGTTCCCCCGGCACTTTGCGCGTGTTTTCGTTTTCTGCCACAGCCGAGATCGAATCCAGCGTGCGAATGGCAGAGTTCATCAGATCCTCAATCGGCAAATCTTCGACGCGCTTGAACACCCCCTTGGCCGATTTCGCGAGATCGTTTTCAGACATCGGTGCCGTCGGAATAGTGGGGTAAGGTTTCGCATCCAGATTCATCGTTTCCTTGGGCTGATCTTGCACATCGGTCAGCTCGACGACCATCGTTCCGCCCAGCAACCCAACCGAGGCGATCCGCGCCCGCAACCCGTTCTCAATCTGGCCTTCAAGGAACTGCGTGACCTGTTCAGCGTCCGTATCGCGCGCCAGCCCCAAACGGTCGGGCGAAAGCGCGATCGTCAATTCCTGCTGTGCAAATCGCTGACCCGTCGAATCTTCACGGATCTTGATCGCAAGTCCCGTAACCTCGCCCGCCTCGACGCCGCGGAATTGCACTTTGGAGCCAACACTCAGCCCCTGCACCGGATCATCAAACAACAGCGTATAACGTGGCGGCGCGACCTGATCGGATTGGAAGATCGAGTTTTCAGCCGTGTCCTTGCTTGCAAACAAGCGGAACGAGTGACCGTTATCCACGATCCCGCCACCGCTTGTGAATGTGTCGAACTCGACCCCACCCTGCACCAGCGTCGCCAGCGAGCGCACATCAAGGCTTAGGCCTGATGTGTCAACTTTCACCGAGAACCCGGACGTGTCCCAGAACCGCGTTTGGGTCGACAGCAATTTGTTATACGGCGCCTCGATGAACGCATCCACGATCACGCCCGATGAGTCCTTGTCCAGACGCAGATTTTGCAAATGGCCCACCGTGATCCCGCGATACAAGATCGGCGCGCCGTCCACGATACCGCCCGCATCACTCGCGCTCAGTTCGATACTGGTGCCCTTGCTGGGATCTGGCGAGATCGGCGGCTGCTCAAGCCCCGTAAACTGGACTTGCGGGGCACCGGGTTTGTTGGTCCAGAACCCCTCAAGATAGGTGCCGGACAACACCGTCCCGAGGTTTTCGATCCCGCGCGCCGACACTTCGGGGCGCACCAGCCAGAACTTTGTTTTCGTGTCGATATAAGACGCAACGTCGTTGTCCACGCGCACGCCAAGACGCACCTGCGTCAGATCCGGCGTAAAGCCGATAGTTTCAACCTTACCGACATCAACTTCGCGAAACTTCAGCGGCGTGCCAATTTCGACTCCGGTGGCGTCTTTGAAGTCGATGTGAATAAGCACTCCGCGATCAGAGTACGTCTTGAAGGCGACCCCAAGCGTGACCACCAGCGCCAGCAATGGCACGATCCAAACCACCGAAAGCCGCGACCAGATCGGACGCGGGGCCTTGGAGGTGTCAAGTTTGGCCGGACCGGGCTCTGGCGTGTCGGTCATCTTTTCTCTCTGTTAATGCCACGCCAGATCAGACGCGGGTCGAAGCTTTGTGCGGAAAGCATTGTAAAAGCAACTGACAGCGCAAAAGACGCCGCCGCCGGGCCGGGATGAATTGATGCCACGAAACCCAGTTGCACAAGCGCAGACAGGATCGCCACGACAAACACGTCAATCATCGACCATCGCCCGATAAACTCGACAACCTCTAGCATATGCAAATGCGGTGCCCCACCTCGTCGGTTTTCATTGCCGACCGTAATTGCCAGATAGGCGACGGCAATGAATTTGCCAATCGGGATCATGATAGAGGCACCAAATACAATCAACGCGACCCCGTAATTGTGGTGTTTCCACAACTCAATCGCACCGCCGACGATGGTATTCTTTTGCGCGTGGCCCAGCGTTGTCGTAACCAGCATCGGCAAAAGGTTGGCCGGGATGTAAAATACCAGCCCCGCAATCCACCACGCCCAGACAGCCTGAAGCCCGTGACTGTTCACAACATGCAGATGCGCCCCACAGCGCCCGCAATGCGACTCATCTTGATGCCAGACAAGACCGCAACGCGTGCAGCCGACCAGCCCGGCATCAGTCGCCGTTAATGCGTTCATTTCTGTCCTATTGCTTTCCATATCGTCCAGTCGCTGACAAAGCTGTTTTTCAGCGCAATCACGATGATCAAGACGCAAAACGCCCAAAAGGCCGGACCTAATGACACGGTCGCAAGCCCGCCAATTTTCACCAGTGCCACGGCTGTGCCGATGATAAAAATCTCGGCCATCGCCCAAGGTTGCAGTTCCTGCACCAGCCGGAACGCGGTGGCGGCATGGCGATAGGCTGGTCGACCATTGGCAAGCGGCCAAAGCGTGTAGATCAGGGCGGCAAAACGAAATATCGGCAACGCCACGATCATCGTCAGCACTGCGAAGGCCAGTGGCGCCAGAAACCCGTCCGAAAACGCCATCGCAACCCCGAATATCGAGCTTTTATGCGACAGACCTCTCGCCGCGATTTCGAGAAACGGAAAGAAAATCGCCCCGATCATCAGGATCATCCCGGTGAACGAGAACGCCACGACATGCAAAAACGCACCCTCGCGCGGCCACATCAGAACCGTGCCGCAACGCGCGCATCTCGCCCTTTGTCCATCGGCCAATTCCTCGGCACGGTGCAAGACATCACAGCGAGGACAGGCAATCAGCCCGCTCAGGTCTTGGTCTTGCTGAAATACTGGCCCCGTCATGCGCCAAATCTAGCGATTGCCCGGCCAACAACAAGGGCTGAGCAAGATAGCGCGCATTTTATCTGTAAACCGCGCGTTAAACCCGCCCTGCTAAACCTCCTCTTGGGTGAAAATGAGGTGGTGTGATGGGTGCGCGCGATACTGCGGCTCCAGTCATCATCAAACGCAAGAAGGTCGTTAGCGGCGGCGGGCACCACGGTGGGGCGTGGAAAGTTGCCTATGCTGACTTTGTGACTGCCATGATGGCCTTCTTTCTGTTGATGTGGCTTTTGAATGCAACGACTGAAAAACAACGCAAGGGAATCGCGGATTATTTTAGTCCGACGATTCCGATCAACCGGATTTCCGGTGGTGGCGATGGGGCCTTTGGTGGCGAGTCTGTCTTTTCCGAAGATCAGATCGCGCAGACCGGCACTGGCGCCACCGCGCAGCATCCGAGCGAGGAACATCAGGCCAAAGGTCAAAACTCGGCCGAGGACAAAGACGACACGGAAAAGGCGCAGTTCGACCAAGCCGCGAAGAACTTTGAAAAGGCTCTGACGGGTGTCGGCGGTGAGTCGATGGTCTCGGAACAGCTGGCGCGCCATATCGTGACCAAAGTGACCGATGAGGGGTTGATCGTAGAGTTTTTCGATCTTCCCGGAGAGCCGCTTTTTGACGGTGATAGTGCCACGCCAGAACCGCTGACCCGCGAGCTTGCAGAAATGCTGACGCGTGTTTTCGGCTTGGTGAAGAATCAGGTCGCAATCAACGGCTACACGCGGTCTTATCCGCAAATGCTCAAGCGGGATCCGGTCTGGGAACTGTCATCGGCGCGTGCGCAAACCATGCGCGAACTGCTGGAATCGGCGGAGTTCGATAAGAACCGTATTCAGCGCGTCACGGGCTTTGCGGACCGCAAACCAAGCGTCAAAAAGCCGATGGATGTACGCAATAACAGGCTTGAAGTCATCTTGTTGCGCAGTCGTCGCTAAAAAGAAGTTGGAAAAATTTGAGATGTTAGGACGATCTTAAACCAAAGCGCGCCAATCTAGCGGCAATTCGGACACTGCAGCAGAAAGGCGCCTTTTATGTCCATTTCCTCTTCGCTGAACGCTGGCGTAGCCGGTCTGGCAGCCAACGCCACCCGGCTCGCTACAATTTCAGACAATATCGCGAACTCTGGAACCTACGGCTATAAACGCGTGGTCGCTGAATTCGAAAGTATGGTGATCAACGATTCAAATGGCGCGGGGTCGTATTCCGCTGGTGGCGTGCGCGCCTCAACCAACCGCTTGATCGAAGAACGCGGTGCGCTTGTGGGCACCTCGAACGCGCTTGATATCGCGGTGTCGGACCGTGGCATGTTGCCTGTGGCCACCTCGGTCGAGGTCGAAGCGTCTTCTGGTGACCCGACGCTCCTGTTGACCACAACCGGCGCATTTCGCACCGATGCTGACGGCACGCTCAAAACAGAATCCGGCCTTGTCCTGATGGGTTGGCCCGCAAATGCCGACGGGACGATCTCGGTCATGCCACGCGACACCACCGCTGGCCTTGAGCCCGTGGTCATCAATGCCAACCAGACAGCTGGCGACCCGACGACGAAGATGAACCTTGGCGTGAACCTGCCCGCGGTTGATACCGAAGCAGGCGCTGCAGGCGATACATTGCCTCTCTCGGTTGAGTATTTCGGCAACCTCGGAACGTCTGAAACGCTCGACATCAGCTTCACACCAAGCGTTCCCACGACGGGAAGTTCGAACGAATGGACGATGGTAATCCGCGACTCCGCAACCGTCGACGATCCAGCGACCGCTACCGATGAAAGCATCATCGGGGAATATACGCTGGCGTTCGATGACAGCCGCGGATCGGGCGGCACGCTTGCCTCGGTCAATGTGGTATCCGGGGGCACCTATGACGCCGCTACGGGAAAACTCTCACTGTCGGTTGCTGGTGGCCCGATGGAAGTCACCATTGGCAAGATCGGCGATACCAACGGATTGACGCAACTGTCCGACAGCTTCGCACCGACCGCGATCAACAAGGACGGCTCGCCAGTAGGCAACCTGACAGCGGTCGAAATTGATGAAAACGGCTATTTGAAAGCAACCTACGACACCGGTTTCATCCGCACCGTTTACCAAATCCCGTTGGTCGATGTCCCCAATCAGAACGGCCTGACCTCGCTCGACAACCAGACCTTCCAGGTCTCGCCGACTTCTGGGTCGTTCTTCCTGTGGGACGCTGGCGATGGCCCGACCGGCTCTATTGAGGGTTACGCCAGAGAGGGCTCGGCCGTCGACGTGGCGCAGGAACTTACAAACCTCATTCAGACGCAGCGCGCCTATTCCTCGAATGCCAAGGTCATCCAGACCGTGGACGAAATGCTGCAAGAGACGACGAATATCAAACGCTGATCCGTGTAGGATCACAGATAGGAGGCCATGATGAGCATCACGCTCGCTCTATCCAACGCTTTGTCCGGGCTCACCGCATCCTCGCGGATGGCAGAGGTCGTGGCCTCCAATACCGCAAATGCCATGACCGAGGGCTATGCACGCCGCGAGGTGCAGTTATCGTCGCAAATGCTTGGCACAAACGGTGCAGGCGTCGCAGTCACCGGTGTCAATCGCGCGGTGAATGAAACCGTCCTGCAAGACCGACGTCTTGCCGATGCAAGTGCCGAAAACGCTGGCAAGCGGACCGATTTCTATTCACAGATGGAGGGCTGGCTCGGCAACCCCGAAGAGGCCGGATCGCTCTCAACGCAACTGTCCGACCTCGAGGCCAATCTTGTTGAGGCTGCTAGTCGGCCTGAAAGCGAAGTTCGTTTAACGGCGGTGCTTGATGCCACAAAGTCGATCACGACCCATCTGGGCGATACCAGCGACAACATTCAACAAGCACGCATGGATGCCGATAAATCAATCGCATCCCAAGTCAGTTTTCTCAATGAATCACTGGCGCAGATCGACACACTCAACAGCAATATTCTTTCTTTGCGCGCATCCGGCCATGATGCCAGCGCGCTGCTCGATCAACGTCAGGTCTTGGTTGATCAAGTTTCGACAATCGTTCCCGTTCGCCAAATCGCGCGCGATAATGATCAGATCAGCCTCGTTACAACTGGCGGTGCATTTCTGCTGGAAAGCAATCCGGTCGAGATCGGATTTTCCGCAGCGGGCACGATTACCGCAGACATGACGCAGGATTCGGGGGCGCTTTCAGGTCTTACGATCAACGGAATGGACATTGCAACCGACGATGATCGACTGATGGGCGGAGGCTCACTCGGCGCTCTATTTTCCATCCGTGACGAATTGGCACCGCAAGCACAGACCCAAGTTGATGCCTATGCGCGCAACCTGATTGAGCGCTTTTCTGATCCTACAACCGATCCAACCCTAAGCTCTGGCGATCCGGGCCTATTTACCGATGCCGGTGGGGCGCTTGATACGGCGAATGAACTGGGATTGGCCAGTCGGATTTCAATCAATGCAATCGCCGACCCCGATCAGGGCGGCGCGCTCTGGCATCTTCGCGACGGTTTGGGCGCAACCAGCGCGGGCTCGGTCGGAAACTCACAAATCCTGACCTCACTCGCAGATGCGCTAACGGCTCAAAGCACCCCATCTTCGGGTGATTTTGGTGCCTCGAAACACAGCGCGTCAAGCTTGGCCGCGAGTTTGATGTCCGAGTTTTCAAGCAAGCGCCAAAGCGCCGAGGCAACCGAGAGCTTTGCCGCCGCGCGCCACGAGACACTAAACGAAATGGCGCTCGCCGATGGCGTGGACACCGACCAA
Source organism: Thioclava indica (assembly GCF_000714545.1). GTDB lineage: Bacteria > Pseudomonadota > Alphaproteobacteria > Rhodobacterales > Rhodobacteraceae > Thioclava > Thioclava indica. The sequence goes on along the minus strand of NZ_AUNB01000002.1, from coordinate 55,700 downwards.
GAGCTGCAAACGCTTCTACAGGTCGAACGCATGTACGCCGCCAATGCGAAGGTAATGCAAACCGTAGACACTCTCATTAACACACTACTGGAGCTGTAAGATGAACTACGTTTCCGTCGGTGATATGGCCCAAAGCTTCCAGCTACGCCAGCATAACACGCAGCTCAAAACGACGCTGTCGCAACTCAGTCAAGAAGTCGCCAGCGGCATCAAACAAGATATCGGCGCCGCAGTGGCCGGGGATTTTTCTTCACTATCCGGTATCAATCGCAGCCTCTCGATGATGGATAGCTATAACGTTGTCACGACTGAAGCGGCGCTTACAACGGACACGATGCAGGAAACGTTGGGCGTTATCAGCTCCTTATCTGAAGATTCTGCTACAACCCTGCTGTCAGCCGCCACTAATTCCAGCCCAACATTGATAGATGTCACCGCTGCCAACGCGGCCGTAAAGTTCGACACATTGATTTCGGCACTCAACACCAACGTGGCGGGTCGTTATGTCTTCTCAGGTGCAGCAACCGACACCGCACCATTAGCCGATCCTGCAGATATTTTATCAGCGCTCAAAACGGAAATTTCTGGTGCGACATCGGCAGAAGACGCAATTACACTAATTGATAGTTGGTTTTCTGCGCCCGCCGGAGGCGGTGGTTTCATCGACACAGCCTATCGTGGCGATGACAGTCTGGGGCTGAGTTTTCGTATCGCGGATGGTGAAACCACATCGATAGACAGCTCCGCATCCGATCCGCGTATTCGAGATGTAATTAAAGGATTTGCGATCGCATCACTGATGGCAGACGGGCTTTTTGGGGGGGATCAAGGGGCCCGCTCTACACTCTCAGTAGCAGCAGGAGAGCGTATCCTCTCGGGCAACTCTAGTCTTACAGGGTTGGCCGCCGAAATCGGCTCGAAACAAGGCAAAATCGCCGATGCCCAAACACGCAACCAAGCCGAGAGTACATCCCTGAAACTGGCAAGAACCGAGCTGATCTCTGCCGATCCATATGAGAGCGCAACTGCACTCGAGGCCGTCAGCACCCAACTCGAAACCCTTTACACACTGACATCGCGGCTCTCGCGGCTCTCGCTGGCGGATTATATATAATGTTGAAAGTCTTTCTCGCCCTCTGCTTGTTGCTTGTGCCTTGCCTGACCGCAGCCACTCCGATCCGGATCAAAGATCTGGTCGAATTCGATGGGGTGCGCGGCAATGATCTAGTTGGCTATGGCCTTGTCGTCGGGCTCAATGGGACGGGTGATGGCTTGCGCAATGCGCCCTTCACTGAAGAAATTATGTCAAACATGCTTGAGAGACTCGGCGTTAACGTTACCGGCGAACAGTTTCGGCCCAAAAACGTTGCTGCCGTGATGGTGACAGCATCATTGCCACCGTTCTCGCGCGCTGGCAGCCAAATCGACGTCACCGTCTCGGCGATTGGCGATGCAAAGAGTCTGCTGGGGGGCACTTTGGTGATGACCCCGCTCAAGGCGGCTGATGGCGAAATCTATGTCGTTTCACAAGGCACGATCATTGCAGGCGGCGCCGTCGCCGAAGGCGCAGGCGCAACTGTTACGCAAGGGGTGCCGACATCGGGCAACATCCCGGCTGGCGGCCGCGTAGAGCGTGAAATTGATTTTGCGATCAATGATTTGAACGTGGTTCGGCTCGCTTTACGCACCCCGGATTTTACCACCGCCAGTCGAATTGAAACGGTGATCAACCGCGAATACGGTCGGCGCGTCGCCGAGATGCTGGACGGCGGCACCGTCGCGCTTGACATCAAATCCACACGCGCGCGATCAGTTGCACATGCTATTGGACGAGTTGAAAACCTTGGTGTCGAACCCGAACAGCGGGCCCGCGTGGTTGTCGATCAACGCTCGGGAACCATCGTTATGGGGCAAGATGTGCGCATCTCGCGCGTGGCCGTCAGCCAGGGAAATCTGACGCTCAAAGTCGAAGAGCGCCCGCTGGTCGTGCAGCCAAACCCCTTCTCTGAGGGCGAAACTGTCGTCGTGCCGCGCTCGCAAGCATCGATCACGGAAGAACCCGGTATTCGCATGGCGGAGGTGACCGAGGGCAGCACATTGTCTGAAGTGGTCGCTGGTCTCAACGCACTAGGGGTAAGCCCGCGCGACATGATCGACATCCTGAAAAGCATTAACGCTGCAGGCGCATTGCATGCCGAATTTCTGGTGAATTAAGCTAACGAAAGCTGATGAAATCATGAGGGCATTTTCTCGCCGCGACCCTCCGCTCAACCAACTAAACAAGATTTTCTTGAGACTTCAGCCCCTGCTGCGCATCGGCGGTGATCACGATGCGTTTGCACACTGGCAATCCGATCCATTCTAGACCATTTTGCCGTGTGTAAATTTCAATGCAATGAGAGCCTCGCGTGCTTATAGAACAAACGCCCCTCGTCGGCGTCCTGATCATAACTCCCAAACGCTTTGGCGATAGCCGTGGGTTTTTCTGCGAAAGCTATAGCGCGAAAGCGTTTGAACAAAATCACCTCGAGTATGATTTCGTGCAAGACAACCATTCTTTGTCACAGGCGCAGGGCACAATTCGCGGTCTGCACTTTCAAGCGCCCCCTCATGCGCAGGACAAACTGGTGCGCTGCGGTAGGGGGCGGCTTTGGGATGTCGCGGTCGACATTCGCAAAGGAAGCCCGACTTATGGGCAGTGGTTTGGGACCGAACTTAGCTTTGAGAACGGGCGGCAACTGCTCATACCGGCCGGCTTTGCGCATGGCTTTGTCACGCGTGAACCGGACACCGAAATCATCTATAAATGTAGCGATTATTATGCCCCCGAAACAGAGGGCGCGATCCGTTGGGACGATCCCGATCTCGCGATTGACTGGGATCTACCCGAGGGGGTGAGTCCCGCGCTCTCGCCCAAAGATGCCGAGGCAGGCAGCTTGGCGGGTCTCAACAGTCCATTCGTCTGGGAGATCGGCAGATGAAAATCTTGGTTACCGGTGGCGCTGGCTTTATCGGATCAGCAGTGGTGCGTCTGGCGATTTCGCGCGGACATGATGTCGTCAATCTAGACGCGCTGACCTATGCCGCTTGCCTTGCGAACGTTGCCAGCGTGTCAAACAGTGCACATTACGCCTTTGAACAGGTCGATATTCGCGACCGTGCCGCGCTTGATCCGGTGTTTGATCGTCATCAGCCCGATGCGGTGATGCATTTGGCGGCGGAAAGCCATGTTGATCGTTCAATCGACGGACCGGGCGATTTTATCGACACGAATATCACCGGCACTTACAACATGCTGGAAGCGGCGCGGCGCTATTGGACCGCGCAAGGCAAGCCCGCCGCGTTCCGTTTTCATCATATTTCAACCGATGAAGTGTTCGGCTCTCTGCCAAATGACCCAAGCGTTAAATTCACGGAAACCACGCCCTATGATCCGCGCTCTCCCTACTCAGCCTCAAAGGCGAGCTCCGATCATCTGGTGCGCGCTTGGCACGAGACATACGGGTTGCCCGTTGTTCTGAGCAATTGTTCAAATAACTACGGGCCATTCCACTTTCCAGAAAAACTGATTCCGGTGGTCATCCTGAACGCCTTGGCGGGCAAACCCCTGCCGATCTACGGCGATGGCTCGAACATTCGCGACTGGCTTTATGTCGAGGATCACGCCGATGCGTTGCTGTTAGTGCTTGAAAAGGGCACGTCGGGGCGCAGCTACAATATCGGCGGTGAAAACGAACGCAGCAACCTTGAGTTGGTGCAAACGCTGTGCGCGATCCTTGATGAAAAGAGGCCGAAATCGCAGGGCTCTTATAGCGACCAAATCACCTTTGTTACCGACCGACCCGGCCATGACGCGCGCTACGCGATTGACCCCAGCCGTATTCGCAACGAGTTGGGTTGGCGGCCCAGCGTGACCGTTGAACAAGGGCTTGCGAAAACCGTGCAATGGTATCTCGACAACGAGGATTGGTGGCGCGCCCTGCAAACCCGCGAGGGCGTGGGCGAGCGACTTGGGGTGCGCGCGTGATCCTCGTTTTCGGCAAAACCGGCCAGGTCGCAACCGCGTTGCAGCGCCAAGGCGAGGTCACAGCGCTAGGCCGTGACGCTGCCGATCTCAGCGATCCGGCGGCCTGCGCCAAAGTGATAGAGGAAAGCAACGCAACCTGCGTCATCAACGCCGCCGCCTACACGGCTGTCGACCGCGCCGAAGAAGAAGAGGCATTGGCCACTGTGATCAACGGCGATGCGCCCGCAGCCATGGCACGGGCCTGCGCCGCCAAGGGAATTCCGTTTCTGCATCTCTCGACCGATTACGTGTTTGACGGATCGGACGACGCCCCTTGGAAGCCTGATGATTCGGTTGCGCCGCTCAACGCCTATGGCCGCTCAAAACTGGTAGGCGAAAAGGGCATTGCGCAGGCGGGCGGGCGCTATGCGATTTTACGCACAAGCTGGGTGGTATCGTCACACGGCAATAATTTCGTCAAAACAATGCTGCGCTTGTCGCAAACCCGAGATGCGCTGACCGTGGTGGACGATCAAATCGGGGGGCCGACACCCGCTGCTGACATCGCCGCCACATTGCTGCGCATTGCCGCGCCCCTAGGGGCAGGTCAGGGTGGCGGGCTGTATCATTACGGCGGCATGCCTTGGGTAAGCTGGAAAGACTTCGCGACAGAAATCTTTGCGCAAGCCCACCGCGATGTCACCGTCACCGGCATCCCCGGCGTGCAATACCCGACACCCGCCGCGCGACCGCATAACTCGCGGCTGGACTGCGCGCGTCTTACGCAGGATTTCGGGATTGCTCCGCCAGACTGGAAAGCCGGATTGGCACAAATTCTTAGCGAGCTGGAGGTCACATAATGACCCAACGCAAAGGCATCATTCTGGCAGGCGGCAGCGGAACGCGGCTGTATCCGATCACCATCGGCGTGTCGAAACAACTGCTGCCGATCTATGACAAGCCGATGATCTATTACCCGCTGACCACGCTGATGCTATCGGGCATCCGTGAGATTGTGATCATCACGACCCCCGTTGATCAGGACCAGTTCAAACGCACGTTGGGCGATGGCAGCCAATGGGGCATCTCGCTGGAATATATCACGCAGCCCTCGCCTGACGGTCTTGCGCAGGCTTATCTTCTGGCTGAGAATTTTCTGCAGGGCGCGCCTTCGGCGATGGTTCTGGGGGACAACATCTTCTTCGGCCACGGCTTGCCGATCTTGCTGCAAGAGGCAGACGTCGCAACGGCCGGGGGCACCGTTTTTGGCTATCACGTGGCCGATCCCGAACGCTACGGCGTGGTGGATTTCGACGCAAATGGCCAGGTGCGCGCGATTGTCGAAAAGCCTGCGAAACCGCCGTCGAACTACGCGGTCACCGGGCTTTACTTCCTTGATGAGACAGCGCCCGAACGCGCCCGTCAGGTGACGCCATCCGCACGCGGCGAACTTGAGATCGCTTCGCTTCTTGAGATGTATCTCGCGGATGGTGACTTGTCGGTCAAGCAAATGGGGCGCGGATATGCTTGGCTGGATACCGGCACCCACGCGAGTTTGCTCGACGCCGGGAATTTCGTGCGCACACTTGAGCAACGCCAAGGCTTGCAAAGCGGCAGCCCCGATGAGATCGCCTTTGCCAATGGCTGGATCAGCGCCGACGCTTTGGCAGAACGCGCTGATCAATTTGGGAAAAACAGCTACGGGGCGTATTTGAAACGTCTGATTTCCGAAACCTGAGGCATTCTTCATCCGATACGCGATGAGAAACCGGTTGGCTCGGCTCGCGTTGGCGCGAGAATAAAAGGAATACTGGCTTGATGCAGAGCGGCAACGTCCCTGACAGCCAACATCGCGCGGCAACCCGTTTGGTTGCGGTGGTTGTGACCTATAATCGCTTAGCTCAGCTCAAGGCGACGCTGGCGCGCCTGCTTGAGACCGCGCCCAAAGATCTGCAAGCGGTGATCGTGTTCGACAATGCCTCAAATGATGGCACTGCGGAGTGGCTGGGCTCGCTTTCCGATCCAAGATTGACGATTGAGCGCAGTGAAACCAACCTCGGCGGCGCCGGGGGGTTCGCAGGCGGCATGGCGCTGGCGCGGGATCGCTTTGATCCCGACTGGATGGTCGTGATGGATGATGATGCCCGCCCCGAACCCGGCGCTTTGGCAGCGTTTCACGCACGCGATCTGAGCCAATGGGACGCGCTGGCGGCAGCGGTTTACTTCCCCGATGGCCGGATCTGTGAGATGAACCGCCCTTCGCGCAATCCGTTCTCAAACGGTCGGGCGTTTTGGCGCACGCTGCTGCAAGGGCGCGACGGTTTTCACATAACGCCCGAGGCTTACAATTCCGATCACGCCTTGAAAATCGACGTGACCTCATTCGTTGGATTCTTCATTTCGCGCAAGGGTTTGGCCTTGGCCGGACTGCCCGATCCGGGGCTGTTTTTATACGGTGATGATGGCCTTTATACCCTGGAATTATCAAATAAAGGCGGCAGGGTCGCGTTCGCCCCCGATGTCCGGTTTGAACATGACTGCCAGACCTTTGCCAACTCACAGCGGGGCCGGTTTCATCCGTTGTGGAAAGTCTATTACTACCATCGCAACCTGCTGCTGCTGTATCGCATGGCCGCGGGTTGGATGTTCTTGCCAGTGCTTTTGGTGATTGTTCCGAAATGGTTGCTGAAAGCGCGCTTCCATCAAGGCGAGCGGCTGGTTTTTCTGTCGCTGATCGGTCGCGCGATCCGCGACGGCCTGTTGCGGCGCACGGATATCGCCCATCAAACCGTTTTGGCTTGGGCAGACAAGCGTTAAGCCCTCTTTCACATGGGCCAGTGTATAGCCTCTCTCATAGGTCAGACGATCAAAAGCGTCCCGTCACGATGTCAGAATTTGACGATGATATCGGCCAAGCAGCACAATCCCGAGGAACAGCATCACCAAAGAGACGCCGACAACATATGGGACGGACACATAGTCAGCATCATAGCTGGGATAAAAGCCCCGACGCATCAGCCCTGTCACGTGCAGCACGGGATTGTACCACAAAATATCCTGCGCCACTTTTGGCAGCGTATCGTAAAGAAAAAACACGCCGGAGGCGAGGAACAACGGTCGGGTGACAATGGACCAGATCTGATCCCAGACACGCACCAACCCCATCAGCGCGCAATTCAGGGTGCCCACCGCCAATCCTAAAAATAGCGCCAGCGCCATGGCTTCCAGGATTGGCACCAGATCCAGCGTGACCGGGTCCGCTTGCAAGGACAAGATAGCGCCCAAGATTACGTAGGACACAAGAATCTGGGTCAGACTGTTGAGCAATAGACGGGCCACGATCGCATCGACCCACGTAACGACGGGATAAGACAATAGCGCCCCTGAGAACCGAAGAGACCGCGCGATGAGATTTGAAATCGTTTGAAAAGCACCGAACGGCACAAAGCCAGTCGCAAAGAATAAGATAAAGCTATTGCCGATAGGCGGGGAGCGCAAAACAAGCGAAAAGGCGATGGTCAAGATCAAGATGGCGCCGAGCGGCTCGATGATGGCCCAAAGGTATCCTCCGGGGGATCGGCCATAGCGCGTCGACATTTCCCGCAGTATAAGAGCTGTCACGGTGCGCGCCATGCGAAACCTTTGCGACACTCCGCGTCCGGGTGGTGCAGGCGGGCGAATAGGGACAGATGACAATGAGAGGCGCCTTTGTATTGGTGATCTCGAATTCTATTATGTTAGTCTTGAATACGATTGCAAACCACGTTCTTGAGGTAGGGATTTGACAGGCGAAAATAACAATGGCGCGGTCCCGGAGCAAAAACCAGCGGGACGCCAGCCTCAGGGCCAAAAACAGGCAGCCAACAAGCCACAAGGCAAACCGCAGGGCACCCCCGCCCGCAAACCTGTCGAGACGCGGCCACTGGCGCGAGCGGCGCGCATGCGCAAACGTCACTGGGGCATTTTAACCAGCTTCATAGCAATGGTCTTGGTCCCGCTATTTGTTGTCGCGATTTATTTGTGGGCGGTCGCGGATGATCGCTATGGATCAACGACCGGCTTCTCGGTGCGTCAGTCCGATGAAACAAGCTCGTCGGATATTCTGGGGGGCTTGGCGCAGTTTACCGGTGGCTCATCTTCGCCTGACAGCGATGTTCTGTATCAGTTCATCCGGAGCCAGAATTTAGCGCTGGCAGTCGATAAAAAGCTTAATCTACGCAGCTATTTCTCATCTCATTGGAAAAGTGACCCGGTCTTTGCGTTGTGGCCCGATGCCACTGCCGAGGATTTGCATTGGTACTGGGGGCGCGTTGTGCGCGTGACCTACAATCAGAGCGGCGGGTTGCTTCAGGTCGATGTGCACACCTTCACGCCTGACATGGCGCAAAAGATCGCGCAGGAAATCGTCGATCAAAGCACGAAAATGGTCAACGGACTCAACGATCTCGCCCGAGCAGATGCCATTCGCTATGCCGATAGCGATCTTGAAAAGGCGCAAAAACAGCTTCGCGAGGCGCGTGAAAAGCTCACAGAGTTCCGCACCCGCACGCAGATTGTCGATCTGCAATCAGACATTCAAGGGCGCATGGGGGTTACGAACAACCTCCAGCAGCAACTCGCACAGGAACTTGTCGCGCTTGACCAATTGGCCGCCTCGACAAGCACCGACGACCCGCGCGTGACTCAGGCCAAACGCCGCATTCAAGCCATTCGCGAGCGCATCGCGACGGAACGCAAAAACCTTGCGACGACGATCGTGCCCGGAACAGGCAAGGATTACCCCGCCCTGATGTCGGAATTTGAGGGCCTGACCGTCGATCAAGAGTTCGCAGAGAAAGTCTACCGCGCAGCTCTGACGGCGCGCGATTCCGCCTATGATAGCGCGCAACGCCAGACCCGATATCTGGCGACTTACATCACGCCCACCTTGGCGGACTCTCCGGAATATCCGCAACGCGCCATGATTTTTGGTCTTGCGGCGTTATTCTTGATGCTGAGCTGGGGGATCATCGTATTGATCTATTATTCCATCCGCGATCGGGGTTGAGGGTGTCATGATCCGGTTCGAGAACCTCTCGAAAGGCTTTTGGGTTGCCGGTGAGCGCAAGACCGTGATCGACAATCTCAACCTGACCTTGCCCACGGGAAAATCGCTGGGGCTATTGGGCTGCAATGGGGCGGGGAAATCGACGCTGATCCAGATCATCGCCGGTATTCTGCCACCCGATTCCGGGCGTGTCGTCTCGGATGGGTCGATTTCCTGGCCGGTAGCCTTTGGCGGCTCGTTCCATCCGGAACTGACGGGCGCGCAAAATGTGCGCTTCGTAGCGCGGATCTACGGCGTCGACACTGACAGTTTGGTAGATTTCGTCGAAGACTTCGCGGAGTTGGGAAAGCATTTCAAGATGCCGGTGCGCACCTATTCCTCCGGGATGAAATCACGTCTCACTTTTGGTACGTCGATGGGAATTCGGTTCGATACCTATCTTGTCGATGAGGTCACAGCCGTCGGCGATGCTCGGTTTCGCAACAAAAGCCGCCTTGTTTTCCGTGATAGAATGCAAGCGAGCAGCTCGATTATGGTGACGCATAACATGCGAGAGATGCGCGATTTTTGCGATGCGGGGATCATACTTGACGGCGGCAAGCTGTATTATTTCGACGATCTCGACGAGGCGATTGATCAGCACGAAGCCCTGATGCGCGCGTGACAGCCAAGCCGAACGCGCCCGGTTTGCGATAACTTCATATCAAATTTGGGCCGTTCTCCATAGTTTCGCCCGATTGAGTCCTCCAAAGCTTCACAGCCCAGCGCAAACCTGTCTCGGGGTAAGTGTATGGGTGAGTGGAGATGCTGAGTCTCGAATTCCGTTTTCAAATAGGGGCGTCTTGGGGGGATCTTGCGGTCGATATTCGCTCGATGCAAGTTCTTGATACCACGGTCGAGCCGATCATTCTGGCGGTCAATGGCCCGTCAGGCGGGTTGCTAAGCTTTTGTCTCAGCGCCGATCTAGACGACGCGACTCTAATCGACAGCGTCACCTATAATACGTCGATGTCTTATGCCGTTACAGGCGGCTCTACCGTGCTCAAAGCAGACAGCGGGTCGATGATCGCGGTCGTGGGCTGCACGTCTCAGGATGGCACGTTTGGGTTTTCCGTCCAATCCGATGGCCAGATCGGATCATCAACCACGGTGGGTCTGCCCGAGGCAGAGGGCCTGACGGGCCCCGTAATTGCCGCAGCGCAAAGCGGTTTCGTCTATGCGATGAACGCCGTGGACAAGATGCAGTGCTTTACCTCTGATGGCACGGGCGGCTATCAGGCGGGTGCGTCTTATGGCGACGCTGGCGATCTTTATCTGCAAAATCCGGTCGCGATGACGACGGTGCAGCTTGCCGGGAAGGAATACCTGCTAACGCTTTCGGGCACCGAACAAGGCGTCAGCGCATTCTCGATTTCACAAAGCACCGGCGCGCTGACCGCCACAAGCTCTTTAGGTGTGGACTCCGGTCTTGGGCTTCTCAGCGACCCAACGGCTATGGAAGCGGTCGAAGTGGACGGGCATTGCTACATTCTTGTCACAAGCTCTGCCGACGCTGGCGAGGGCGGTGCACTTACTGCGCTTGAATTGCACGATGACGGATCATTAAGCGTAACCGACCACTTGATCGACACGCTCGACACCCGCTTTGGCCGCACGCAAAGTATGACAGCCACACAGGTTGGCGACTGGACATATGTCATTGCCGGCGGCGGGGACGCGGGCCTAAGCCTGTTCACACTGGCCTCAAACGGCCAGTTGATTCACCTCGATAGCCTTGCGGATACGTTAGACGCTGGGCTTGAAAACATCTCGGCGCTTACGACCGTCAGTTCCGGGGATCAGCTCGATATTCTGGTCAGCTCGGATAAGACGTCGGGGCTAAGCCGGCTCACTGTGTCGCTCTCCGATCAAGGGGCTGTGCTGTCAACCGATAGTGGCCGTCTGGATGGGACCGGTAAGGACGACATGCTCATCGGCGGTGCAGGCGACAGCGATTTGCGCGGTGGCGCTGGCGCGGATATTTTGATCGACGGCTGGGGCCAGGACAGTCTGAGCGGCGGCGCTGGCGCGGATCTGTTCGTTCTGAATGCCGATGACCAACGCGATGTGATCACCGATTTCGATGCGGCGATTGATCACCTCGATCTGACCGCAATCCCGATGCTCTATGATGCCAGCCGCCTTGGCGTTACGGAAAAATCATGGGGCGCGGTCCTTACCTTTCGCGGCGGTGAAGAGACCGAAATCCGCAGTGCTAACGGGAAGACCCTGACCGCAGATCAGATCTTTCAATCCATCGACTGGAACGCGAACCGACCGCCAATGGTGCTTAGGAGTGGCGAAGACGATAGCGCGCCCGACGATGGCAACCCAGAGGGCTCAGGCAATACCGATACAACCGTGCTAGGCGGCTTGTATGGCGGGTCGCAAAACGACACCCTCGTCGGGGGGGGTGACGCAGATAGCATCTACGGATCGGACGGCGATGATTGGCTTGAGGGTCAGAATGGGCGTGATCTCATTTTCGGAGAGGAGGGCGACGATTGGATGCATGGTGGCGCGGAGAATGACACCATGTTTGGCGGAAATGGCGGTGATTCAATCGTTGGTGCGTTCGGAAATGACAGTCTTGAAGGGCAGAACGGCGCCGATTCCATCGCAGGCGGCGGTGGTAAAGACTGGCTGAATGGTGGGGCACAGAACGACACTTTATTTGGAAACGGCGGTGCCGACACAATCTACGGTGAAGATGGGAGCGACCGGCTGGATGGCGGATACGGAACAGACAGCATGTTCGGCGGCGCTGGAAATGACTGGATGCACGGCGGCGGCAAAAGCGACACTCTGGTGGGGGGAGATGGCAATGACACACAGTATGGCGCATATGGCTTTGACACACTGGATGGTGGCAACGGCAATGACAGCATGCTGGGCGGAAACGGCGAAGACAGTCTGGTCGGCGGCGCTGGAAATGACTGGATGCATGGCGGTGCAAGAATCGACACTCTGTTAGGTGGAGATGGCGATGACACACTGAATGGCGCATTCGGCTACGACACACTGGATGGCGGAAACGGGGACGATGTCGTTTCCGGCGGCGGCGGCAACGACCTCATCAATGGCGGCTCCGGCAATGATGAACTGTTTGGCAACGCCGGAAAAGACGCCATTTTCGGCGGCGCCGGGGACGACGTCTTGTCTGGCAACGGCGGGAAAGATTGGCTTGAAGGCGGCAGCGGCTATGATCTTTTGACCGGCGGACTTGGTTCCGACGGGTTTGCTTTTGATGCTCTCTCGGATCGAAACAAAATCACCGATTTTAAGCCGGGCGAGGACTATCTTGTGCTTGATATCAGCGAGAAAAGCTTTGATGCGCTGACAATCACCAACTCCTCCCAAGGCGTCTGGCTGGAGTGGAATGGCGGCGAAGTGTTGCTGCAAGGGCTGTCGGCGGATGATATTAACGAAAGTGACGTGATCATCGTTTAGTGTATCGCCGTCATCCGTGCTTCGCGTCGGGGACCGGTGCGCCAGGCGGTCTCCTCATATTGATTTTTCGAAAGCCTTATGAAAGAACACGCTAAGGTTGTGTTTTGAAAGTCAACGTATGAACATCTTGCTCGTCGGGGCCGGTCTCTCTGGTGCTGTCATTGGTCGCAAACTGGCCGAGGCGGGTCATTCCATCACGGTCGTTGACAGTCGCGCGCATATCGCAGGCAATTGCCATACGGAACGCGATGCGCAGACCGGCGTGATGGTGCATATCTATGGCCCCCATATTTTCCACACCGATGACGCCGAGGTTTGGGATTACGTCAATTCCTTTGAAACCTTCATGCCCTATAAGAACCGCGTAAAGACCACCTCGGGCGGGCAGGTATTTTCGCTGCCGATCAACCTGCATACGATTAACCAGTTCTACAATCGCACGATGCGCCCGGATGAGGCGCGCGCCTTCATCGAAGAGCAGGCCGATACCAGCATCGCCGAGCCGCAAAACTTTGAGGAACAGGCGATGCGTTTCGTCGGCGGCGCGCTGTATGAGGCGTTTTTCAAGGGCTACACGATCAAGCAATGGGGTGTGTCGCCCACTGAATTACCCGCCGCGATCCTCAAGCGCCTGCCGGTGCGTTTCAACTATGACGACAACTATTTCTTCCATCGTTTCCAAGGCATGCCTGAAAATGGCTACACCGAGATGGTGGCGCGCATCCTCGATCATCCTGCCATCACGGTGCATCTGAACACCCGCTTCACGCGCGACATGGCGGACGACTATGACCATGTCTTCTATTCCGGCCCGCTGGACGGCTATTTCGACTACGAGCTGGGTCGGCTTGGCTATCGTACGCTCGATTTTGAACGCTTCAGCTATGAGGGCGATTATCAGGGCTGCGCGGTGATGAATTACGGCGAGGAAACCGTGCCCTTCACCCGCATCACCGAGCACAAGCATTTCTCGCCTTGGGAAAGCCATGACGGGTCCGTCTGCTACCGCGAGTTTTCGCGCGACTGCGAGCCCGACGATATCCCCTATTACCCGATCCGTCAGGTGAAGGAGAAGGCGCTTCTGGCCGAGTATGTCGCGTTGGTCGAGCAGACGTCGGGCGTCACTTTTGTTGGGCGTCTGGGCACCTATCGCTATCTCGACATGGACGTGACGATCCGCGAGGCGCTTGATACCGCCGATGCGTTTTTGGCTAAGGGAACCGATCTGCCCGCCTTCGCGACTTCGCCCTTGTAAGACACCAGACCGCGCGGGCCGCGAAACATCCATCAGCTTGCGCGGTGACTCGTCAGGCTGAGAGGCGACAGTTCTCATGGTTGAATTGTGAAAGCCACGTTGATCGAAAAGCCGGCAGCCTCGAAATACCTACAAGATTTGACACTCAAAACGCACGTTGGGGAATAGGTCTTGAAAAATTCGGCAAATTCATGGGTAATCAGCGAGAAGTGACCCAACGGAAAGGCCGAACCATGATTACGCCTGTCATTCTTTGCGGCGGTTCTGGCACGCGCCTTTGGCCGTTGTCGCGCAAGTCTTACCCTAAGCAATTCGTGCCGCTCGTCGGTGAAAACACGCTGTTTCAAGCGTCGGCTTTGCGGCTTTGCGATGAGGGGTTCGCGCCTCCTTTGGTGCTCACAAATTCGGATTTTCGCTTTATTGTCGCAGAGCAACTGACCGAGATTGGCATTGATCCTGGTGCGATCCTGATTGAACCCGAGGGGCGCAACACCGCTCCCGCAGTGCTTGCCGCGGCCCTATGGCTGGAGAAAAGCGATCCCGATGGCTTGATGCTTGTTGCGCCTTCCGATCACGTTGTTCCCGACATCGAGGCGTTTCGCGCCGCCACCCTTGCAGGGGCCGAGGCGGCGCGCGCGGGGCAGTTGGTGACGTTCGGCATCAAGCCGACCCATCCCGAAACCGGCTATGGCTATCTGGAACTGGCCGAGGATCCGCAAGATTTCTCGGCGCAGCCCTTGGCGCTGCGGCGCTTTGTTGAAAAACCCGATGCTGCGCGTGCCGAAGAAATGGTGCAGGCGGGAATGTATCTTTGGAATGCCGGGATTTTCTTGTTTTCGGTGAAATCGATCCTCGCCGCATTCCGCGCTCATGCCCCCGACTTGATCGCGCCGGTGCAGGCGGCTGTGGATCAGGGCAAACCCGATTTGGGCTTTCTGCGCCTCGCCCCCGATCCGTGGGCCAAGGCTGCCGATATTTCAATTGATTACGCGGTGATGGAAAAGGCCGACAACCTGTCTGTCGTGCCGTTTGCCGCTGGCTGGAGCGATCTTGGCGGCTGGGATGCCGTCTGGCGCGAAGGCAATCCCGATGCGCGCGGCGTCGTCACGTCTGATCATGCGACGGCTTTGGATTGCGACAACACCTTGCTGCGCTCGGAAGATGGGGCGCTGGAAATGGTCGGGATCGGATTGCAAAATATTATCGCCATCGCGATGCCCGATGCCGTGCTTGTCGCGGATATGTCGCGCGCCCAAGACGTCAAGCTGGCCGTCGCCGCGCTAAAAGAAAAGCATGCGCTGCAAGCCACCAATTTCCCCAAGGACCATCGTCCGTGGGGCTGGTTTGAAAGCCTCGTGATCGGGGACCGTTTTCAGGTCAAGCGGATCGTGGTGCATCCGGGCGGCGCGCTTTCGTTGCAGTCGCACCATCACCGCTCGGAGCATTGGATCGTCGTTGAAGGCACCGCAAAGGTGAGTGTGAACGAGGATGTGAAGCTCGTGACCGAAAACCAATCTGTCTATATTCCGCTCGGCGCGGTTCACCGGATGGAAAACCCGGGCAAAGTGCCGATGGTTTTGATCGAGGTGCAAACCGGGTCGTATCTGGGCGAAGATGACATCATTCGCTATGAGGATGTTTACGCACGGGATTGATTCCAAAGGTACGCCGCCGACCAGATACGCAAAACTGAGTGGAAACGATGATGGCACCCAAATTTGGAACCAGCGGGCTGCGCGGCCTTGTGGTCGAGCTCACTCCCGATCTTGTCGCCGATTATTGTCGGGCGTTTGTTGCGGCCTGCCCAACGGGCGGCGCCGTGCATCTGGGGCGCGATCTGCGGCCATCTTCGCCAGCGATTGCCCAAGCTGTGCGCGCGGCTTTGCGCGACGAGGGCATAAGCGTGATTGATTGCGGGGCGCTGCCAACCCCGGCGCTGGCGCTGTCAGCGATGGCGCAAGGCGATGCCGCGATCATGGTGACGGGCAGCCACATTCCCGCTGATCGCAATGGGCTGAAGTTTTATGTGCCGTCAGGGGAGATTTCCAAGGCAGACGAGGTTGCGATCAACGGCCACCTTGGGCGCGCGTCGGCGCATGCGAGCAGTGGGTTCGCGCGCGAAGACAAGTCGGCAACGGAGGGCTATCTGGCGCGCTACATATCGGGCTTTGGCCGCGACGCGTTACGAGATATGCGTATCGGCGTCTATCAGCACAGCTCTGTCGCGCGCGATCTGATGGTTGCCGTCGTTGAGGGATTGGGCGGCGTCGCGATACCGTTGGGGCGCTCAGAGACCTTTATTCCGGTGGATACCGAGGCGCTTGATGAACAGACCCGCACCATGTTGGCGGGTTGGTGCGCAGTTCACGGCCTTGATGCGATCATTTCCACCGATGGCGATGCGGATCGCCCGATGGTGGCTGATGCGAACGGCCGCATTGTTGCGGGCGATGTGCTGGGGGCGCTTACCGCGCGCAGCCTTGGCGCGGATGTTATCTGCACACCGGTGTCTTCAAATAGCATGGTCTCTGAGATGAGTGAGTTTCGCGCCGTTCATCTGACGAAAATCGGCTCGCCCTTTGTGATTGACGCGATGGAGAAGGTGCGCGCCCAAAGCCCCGATGCCCGCGTCGTTGGATATGAGGCCAATGGCGGCTTTCTTCTGGGGTTTGAGGCAAAAGGTCCGGCGGGGCCGATTGCGCCGCTGATGACACGCGATTGCCTGCTGCCGATCCTTGCGCCGCTAGCGACCGCGCATGCAACCGGTCGCCCCTTGGCGTCCCTTGTCGCCAGCTTGCCGCAACGCTTTACCGCCGCGGATCGCGTTGCAGGGATTCCCAGCGAGACGTCGCGAGATTTCCTTGCAAAACTTATCCAAGACCCTGCGGCGCGGCAGTCATTCTTCGCCGTCCAAGCGCCCGAAAGCCAACTGGATTTAACCGATGGTCTGCGCGTGCGTTTCGAAGACGGGAGCATCGTGCATCTGCGCCCCTCTGGAAATGCGCCTGAGTTCCGGTGCTACGCAGAGGCCGATCTGGCCGACACAGCGCAAAAACTTGTCGCGCGTTACCTTAGCAAACTGCGCGAGACACTGGGCGCGTCCGAGGCTGAATAGCGCCGGAGATATGGCTGCGATCAGAGCCGGATCAACGGTGTTTTGGCGCATCTTGCCCGAACTTTTTCATCCAGAAGCTCCAAGAGGTGAGCGCGACATACCCCTTTTGCCATTGAGCTTTCAAATCGTGATAGCGTCGCGCCAATGCGATTTCGTTTTTGGTCATGCGCAGCCCTTGGCGCAAAGCGGCGCGCTTGGAGTGGCGGACGGTAAAACTTTGCGATCCGTCGGCACTGACATAGGTGATACGCGCAGCACCCCATATCTCGTGGAGGGCTCCGCGCTGACCGGATTTCAGCGTGACGTGATTTCCCCAAAAGCCGAAGAATGGCAGCAGATGGCCGTTCAATGAATACTTCATGAGCGCACGCCAGAACCGGTTGCTTCTGGGATCGAAGCGCCGTTTTGAGACGGGAGGATCGCCGATCAGTGGCCCCCACGCTTCGGTCTTGCGCAGCTTTGCGATAGTGGCGCGACGCTCGGTCATGTCGGCATTGGCGGCGAAAAACTCTGGCCCGCGTAAGACGTCTTCGAGGGCGAGGTTTAGGGCTTCGACGGACTCGTAATGGAGTTGCATCATGCTGCGCGCAAAGAACCAAGCGGGTATGCGAAGGGTGCGCTTTAAGCCGATATCCATCGTCGCCAAGGCGAGGTGATGGATCAGATGGCTGCGCAGGTCGAGATACAACGTCTGAAGCGATTCTTTGTCGGAAAAATCCGCATCTTGGAAGCAAATCACACCGGGAAGCGTGACCAGATTGAACCGGTTTGCGAGCGAAAAACTTACATCATCGCCGCGCACGAAAAACGGGAAAGGCTTGTGCGCCGCAGATGCAATCGGGAAGGCGAAGAACCACCAACCACCGTAGAAATTGTGTGGTTTTGGCAGTGTCGAACCGATTTCCATCGCCAGCACCTGCGGGAAATCCCGAAGATCCGTTCCAAGCCATTGCGGACGGCAACTGCTATCGAAGGTCGCGCCGCTTTCCCACAAAGCCCAGCGCGGATTGGCCATGGTCAGCGACCCGACAATTGCGGTGCTCTCGTCTTGCGCATAGGCGAGAAACGCCCAGACCCGTTCCATCGCGCCCATATGGACTGCAGCGTCATCGTCCATGAACAGGCAGTGTGTGGCACCGCGCAACTCGGCCTCATAAAGGCCGCGAGCAAAACCGCCCGAACCGCCAAGATTATCATTGTCGATGGGGGTGACATGCGCGGAAGGCTTGATGTTGGCGCTGCGCCCATTGTCGACCACCAAGAGATGAAACCGAGAGGCGCGCGCCGTTTTCGTCATGAAGCTCTCGAACCGGGCCACGCTGGCCTGCACCGCTGCCTCACGTTTGAAGGTTGTGATGGACAGCGTCAGGCTGGGATTGCGTAACGGTGGATCGTGAGTTTCCCAGACGGCATCACTCACATCGCCTTCGCCCAAGGATTTCAGGACGAAATGGACCACTCCTAACTGGCCGGGCAGCAGGAAGGGCGAAAGATCTATCTGGAAAGGGTGATCTTTTGCCAAATTAACAATGTCTTTAGCAATGCAGCGCGACGGGTGTTCCGAGTCGGACTGAAAGACCGTTAACTCGAACGGGCCTTGTCCTTCGACCCTAAGCCCCAGCGTTTTCAAGCCACATTCGCGACGCCATTTGCCGAGGTTGAAAAGATTGGCGGCGGTGCCGAAATCGGCCACGCCATCGGGGCCGAACGTCAGGTTTTGCGCGGCGCCGCAAAACCTGACGGGCCCTTGTAGCTTTGCGTATAGATCCTGTTCCGTTGACACGCCCAGCTCTGGCCATAGAAGCGCTTGCAATGGGAAGATGGGGCTATCTAGCATTGTCGGGCAACCCTACGGTCTGAACGTGCTGCATAATCCGGCAATAAACTCGCCAACTTCAGCGTGCTCCATGTGAGTGAAAAGATCGGGCGAGATCTGATCAAGCAATTGCCGCAAGGCCTCGCGCTCGGGGATCGGACGACAACGGCTCATTTCATCGAGATCCGTGAAAAACGCCTGTCGCCCGGACATTTCAGAGAGCCAGTCATGGATCGGAAGGAAGCTCTTTAACAGTCGATCCCGAGAGCGTTGGCCGAGGAGTTCGACCTCACTCGATCCGGCAAGAGAATACCTCTCGGTGAGAGAGGGAAGCACCTGCGCCAATTCCCGCGCGGCGGGGCGCGACAAGGTCAGATTGGCTTCGCGCATCAATGTGAGAACAGCGGGTTTGAGGCTAACGTTCATCCGGGGAACGGGTCGCAGCTGTTTGGGGAATTGAATGCCCGCATGTTTGAGGAAATCTTTGACTGACCCGCCTTCTGCCAAGGTTTCCGCATAGGGCCGCAGCACGATTTTCGCCTCGGGAATTTCATCAAGCCAAGGCTCTAGCACACCGCGATAGTCGAAATGGAGCCAATTTAGATTTAACCCATTTTCAGAATCGCTAAGCGGTGCGGGTGCCTGTCCAAAGCGGATTTGCTGACCATGCCAGGACACCAATTGCTCGTCGGGGCGGCGCAAGGTGCACCAGATGGTTATTTCATCCGCACCTACGAGGCCGATCCCACGCAAACGCGAGATTTGCCCCTTCGCCACCTTGCCGAACTGGGACATGACCTCGGAGCAAAGCACGACATGATCCGGGCGGATTGCCTCTATCTGATTGTTCAACGCAAGCAGCATCTGACGCGAATGCGGTAGGTCCGTGTGATAGGGCGGCACCTTCCAGCTTTCGACGGAATCCGCCAGCATCCGGAATGCCAAGGCGTTATGCGCCTCGCGAATATTGATCGGTAGCACCTCGGGTGGATCAAGCCGACCGGCGGCGCTCGCGACCGCGAAAGCAGCACCTTGAGATTCAACCCACGGATATAAAATGCCAGCCTTGAGCAAGCTTGGGGAATTGCATGACAGAAAGGCCTGTAGAGACGTTGTTCCGGTTTTATGATGCCCGATGTGGCAAATGGCTCTCATGGGGTCGGTGTCCTGTTTTGTCTCGCCACGATCAGCGGCGTCCCAATGGTGGCCCAGAAAGCCATAGAGCCTGCCTCATTTGTTCATACCGCTCGCCTTTTACGGGATCAATAGAATACGCATTACTACTATAGGGATGGGTGACGCAACCAGACCCAGAGTCCGTCTGGACGATACGTGGAAAGCTGCCGCACGCAACAAGAGCGATACCGAGGACACGCCTAGGCTACAGGATTGACTGTCGTCGCGTCGCCACTGTGCGTCGCCAGCCCCGCGCGGATGCTCTAGAAGAATGGACATCGTATAAACGGCGGTTATAAAACAGCCGTCCGGTTCGAAAACGCACCAGCGTTTCGCCAGTTTGAAAGACGAGGGATTGTTATGCGGATTGTTGTCATTGGAACCGGCTATGTCGGGCTTGTCTCTGGCGTGTGTTTCTCGGATTTCGGGCATGATGTGGTGTGTGTCGACAAAGACGCACGCAAGATCGACATGCTGAACAGTGGCAAGGTGCCGATCTTTGAGCCCGGCCTCGATCAGTTGATGATGCGCAACGTGGAGGCGGGACGTTTGCGATTCACGTTGGATCTGACTGAAGCGATGGAAGGCGCCGAGGCGGTGTTTATCGCTGTGGGCACTCCGACGCGTCGAGGCGATGGCCATGCGGATCTGACTTATGTGATGGCGGCGGCGCAAGAGGTGGCGAAGGCGGCCAAGGATTACATCGTTGTCGTGACGAAATCGACTGTGCCGGTTGGAACAAACCGCAAGGTGCGTGAGGTAATGACCCAGACCACCCCCGAGCTGGATTTCGACGTCGCCTCAAACCCTGAATTCCTGCGCGAAGGCGCGGCGATTGATGATTTTATGAAGCCGGACCGCGTTGTTGTTGGCGTCGAGACCGAGCGCGCCGCGAAGGTGATGGCGGATATCTATCGCCCGCTTTATTTGCGTGAATTCCCGATTGTCGTGACGGATCTGGAATCGGCTGAGATGATCAAATACGCCGCAAACGCATTTCTCGCGACAAAGATCACCTTCATCAACGAGATTGCCGCGCTATGCGAAAAAGTCGGCGCGGATGTGAAGCAGGTCGCCAAGGGGATGGGTTTGGACAACCGGATTGGCAAGAATTTCCTGCATGCCGGGCCGGGCTATGGCGGCTCGTGTTTCCCTAAAGATACCAAGGCACTGGCGCGGATCGGTCAGGAAAACGCCTCGCCGATGATGATTACCGAGGCGGTGATCGCGATCAACGAGCAGGTCAAACGCCGGATGGTCGATAAGCTGCTGGATCTGTGTGACGGCTCGTTCAATGGCAAAACGATTGCGATCATGGGCGTGACGTTCAAGCCCAACACCGACGATATGCGCGATGCGCCAAGCTTGACCGTGGTGCCTGCGCTGCTGGGCGGCGGCGCCAAGGTGCGCGTTGTTGATCCGCAGGGACGCCATGAAGGCGAGCATCTTTTGCCCGGCGTCGAGTGGCTTGATGATCCTTATGCGGCCAGCGAACACAGTGATCTGATCGTAATCCTGACAGAATGGAACGAGTTCCGCGCGCTTGACCTGACCCGTATCGCGGGCGGGATGAAAACGCCGCGCATGGCAGATTTGCGCAACGTTTACAGTGCGGAGGACGCGCGCAATGCGGGGTTCGAGGGGTATAGCTCCATCGGGCGGCCTGATATGGCGCGCTAGGTTTGCGTGCTTGGCAGCAAGACGCAGGGAGATCTTGCGGTATTGATTAAGGAACTATGACCGAGACGGGCGGACGCCCCAGAATTTGTTGATAAATTTGCCTCATAAAGTGCTGAATTGTTAACAGTGCAAGAGGCCAACTCTCATGTCGGACAGTTCCGTACGTCTCGATCTGCCTTATATGCTGCCTAGTCAGGCGCAGAAACACGTCACCTATAACGAGGCGCTTCGGCGGCTCGATGTTTTGACCCAATTGGTGCTGGTGGCGCGGGGGGCGACGATCCCGCCAGCCGTGCCCGAGGCCGGGCCGGTTCATGCCTTGGCTGCCGTGCCGCAGGGTGATTGGGCGGGAAAAGGCGGGATGCTGGCGCAATGGACCGGCTTTGAGTGGCTTTTCATTGCACCCCAAGAGGGCTGGTATGCTTGGGATTTGAACACCGCGATTCAGTGTATCTTCGTGGACGGAGAATGGCAGGAAATTGCCACGACGCTGCAAAGCCTGGATGGGCTGGGGATTGGCACCGATTGGGATGCGACCAACCGGCTTGCGGTGGCATCCGAGGCATCGCTGTTTACCCATGCCGGGGCAGGCCATCAGCTCAAGCTTAACAAGGCGAGCGACACCGACACGGCCTCGCTTTTGTATCAAAGCGACTGGGCGGGCCATGCAGAGATGGGCCTGTCGGGCGATAACGACTTTCACATCAAGGTATCCGACGATGGAAGCGCTTGGACCGAGGCATTGCGGGTCGACGCACAGAACGGTCAGCTTAGCGGGGCTGCAGTGCAGAGCGACGCAGCCGATGCGACGGTAGGGCGGCTGATGACCGTAGGCGCCTTTGGATTGGGCCAGACGGACGTTGGGTATAGTCCGGAAATTACAGATATTGATGCACTCGATACGCCAGCCGGTCGTTGGAATTTCTCTCCGTCGAGCGTCAATGTAGCCTCCCTTCCCTTCGCGGCGACCTATGGCCAAGTCGATGTCCAGCAGTTTGGCAATGGCACGCTGCAACAAATCGTCTGGAAAACGAGTGGCGCAGATGGGCGATGGCATCGAACTTGCACCGCGGGCACGTGGGGCGCATGGGCGCAGATTTACGATCAATCAAATGTCGTCGGCACGGTGGCTCAATCAAGCGGCATCCCGACGGGCGCCGTGCTTGAACGGGGATCAAACGCGAACGGAAAATATGTTCGCTTTGCCGATGGCACTCAAATTTGCACCGCCACGATTGACCATGATTTTGGGCCAGGACTGAACGTGACGTATCCAATGCCCGCAATTTTCGCGTTACCTCCGTTCGGCTCTGCGTCCATTCGAGAGTTCAGCTCAGCTGCCGCAACAGCATGGTATGGCGGGAAAACAAACGCTTACGGGAGAAACGTGGACTCCTGGAATGTTCGCAACCCCATTCCGCAAAGCGGAACCTTTTCGCTAGATTTATATGCAATTGGCCGCTGGTATTAAGGAGATCGCCATGAAACTCGCTTTATCCCCCCGCCGCGCGGACACGCCTTTGACACTGTCCTGCGCAGGCGAAACGCTGATGTTCAACGGCGAAACGCTTGATCTATCGGCCATTCCCGACGGCGCAAGCCTGCCTGCTGAGGCAGTGGCGTCTGACTGGATCGTCGGGCCGATCAGCCGCAATGATGGCGAGTTGAGCTTGACCATTGCGCTGCCATGCGGGGCGAATGCGCCCGATGAAACCCGCTTTCCGCAGCCGATCACCGTCATCCAAGACGGGCCGATCATGCTGCCACCTTATCAGCTTGAGGAGATCACCGCATGAGCATTGAAATGGATATGAGCAAGCTGGTGACGGCTGACGCAAAGGCGACCGAAGCTAAGGCGATGCGCGCACGTGCGATCAAGGACGCCTGCGCGACACGTATCGCGGCAATTCTCGATGCAAACACGATGGCCAACATTCAAAGCGCCGCAATCATCGGCGCACTGACCACCGAGCAGATGGAAACCTTCCGTAGTGCGCAACAGTGGATTTCAGCCATGTTGAGCACGGCACGACATGCGATTTCTGAGGAGATCGCGCCAGACTGGCCCATGATCCCCGAGGGTTTGCATGACCTCGTGGCCGAGTTTTAGGGTCAGGGTTTCGGGTCTGTAGGATGGGTTCAACCGTGAACCCTCCTATAGTGAAGGCTTACCCATCAACGATGCTTCCTTATTCGCCGTTGCAAGGGGTGTTTGCAGCCTCAATCAGATCATCGGGTGAAAGGCCAAGCCGCAAGTAAAACCGATATCCGCTCTCCTCTGACGTTGAATGCACTGTCAAACGGGAGCTCCATAATCGTAAGCTCAAGGCGAATGACGCGGCAAATACATCTCTGAAACCATAGAACTTTACGGCGATTGCCAAGAGTTACTGCCAGAGACGAATCGTTCGTCCCCAAGCGCTACCCCGCACTGCAAACCGCGACGCTAGAATTGGCGCACATTTGCTTCTGTATTGCTTTCGGGAACGGCGGGCGCGGTTGGCGTCGATAGCCAGACATCGCGCAACCCTTGGAAAACAAGGGGTGTGATGGTGAGCCGTGTTGGGTTCGAACCAACGACCTACTGATTAAAAGTCAGTTGCTCTACCAACTGAGCTAACGGCCCATCACAGGGCGTTTCTCTATAAACCCCGGCCATGGGGGTCAAGGCCAAAAACTCGCAAAAATTGCATGTCTGGAAAAAACCTTGGCGCGGGCGTATATCGCGCGCCATGAACAACACGCAAAACACCGCTGATCTGCCTTTCATGAAAATGCACGGGCTTGGCAATGACTTCGTCGTGATCGACGCCCGCGAGGGGGCCGATCCGGTCACGCCTGCGCTGGCGCGCGCCTTGGGGGATCGTCATCGCGGTGTGGGATTTGACCAGCTGGCGGTGATCCGCCCCGGGCAAGGCACGGATTTTACGCTGGATTTCTGGAACTCGGACGGGTCCCGCGCGGGTGCGTGTGGCAATGCCACCCGCTGCGTCAGTGATTACATGATGCGCCAGCTGGGGCGCGATCAGGTCACGCTGACGACAGAACGGGGCCAGCTTGCGGCGCTGCGACGTACGGATGGGCTGGTCTCGGTGAATATGGGCGCGCCGATTCTTGAGGCGACGCTGATTCCCCTCGCGGCCTCGGCCGATCCGGCGCATCTGCCGCTTGACGGAGATCCGATCGCGGTGGGCATGGGCAATCCGCATTGCATTTTCTTCGTCGCGGATGCCGAGACGGTCGATGTTGCCGGCCTTGGCCCCGTAATTGAACACGACCCGATGTTCCCCGAGCGCACCAATGTCGAATTTGCCGCGCTGATTGGCCCCGACCACCTGCGCATGCGCGTCTGGGAGCGCGGCGCGGGAATCACCCTAGCCTGCGGATCAGGCACCTGCGCCACCGCCGTCGCCGCGAACCTGCGCGGGCTGACGGGCAAGCACGTTTTGGTCGATGTCGATGGTGGACAATTGGAAATCGACTGGCGCGAGGATGGCGTCTGGATGACCGGACCGGTCGCGCATGTCTTTGACGCGACCCTCACCCCCGACTTTCTGGCCACGCTATGAAGCCGCCGGTTTTCTCGACGCTCGGCTGTCGGCTCAACGCCTATGAGACCGAGGCGATGAAAGAGCTGGCCGCGCAGGCGGGCCTTGAAGGCGCGGTCGTGGTTAACACCTGCGCCGTCACCGCCGAGGCGGTGCGCAAAGCAAAACAGGAAATCCGTCGGCTGGCGCGGGAAAACCCCGATGTGCCGGTGATTGTGACGGGCTGCGCCGCGCAGACTGAACCCGAAACCTTCGCCGCTATGGCCGAAGTCACGCGCGTCATCGGCAATCACGAGAAGATGCAGGCCGACACCTGGGCTCAGCTGGCCCCGAGAGGCCCCGATTTCATCGGCGAGACCGAGCGCGTGATGGTTGATGACATCATGTCCGTGCGCGAAACCGCAGGCCATCTGATCGACGGGTTTGGCCGCCATCGCGCCTATGTTCAGGTGCAAAACGGCTGCGATCACCGCTGCACGTTTTGTATCATCCCCTTTGGGCGGGGCAATTCGCGCTCGGTGCCTGCGGGTGTCGTGGTCGAGCAGATCAAGCGCCTCGTGGATCGCGGCTTTAACGAGGTGGTGCTGACCGGGGTCGATCTGACCTCTTGGGGCGCCGACCTGCCGGGCGAGCCGCGCTTGGGCGATCTGGTCATGCGCATCCTGCGGCTGGTGCCCGACCTGGCGCGGCTGCGGATCAGCTCGATTGATTCGATTGAGGCCGATGAAAACCTGATGTTGGCCATCGCCACCGAGCCCCGGCTGATGCCGCATCTGCACCTATCCTTGCAACATGGCGATGATATGATTCTCAAGCGGATGAAACGCCGCCACCTGCGCGACGATGCGATTGCCTTTTGCGAAGAGGCTCGCAAACTACGCCCCGGCATCGTGTTCGGCGCCGATATCATCGCAGGCTTCCCGACCGAGGATGAGGCGATGTTTCAGAACTCGCTGAAGCTGGTGGATGACTGCGGGCTGACCTTCCTGCATGTCTTTCCCTATTCCGCCCGCCAAGGCACCCCAGCCGCGCGGATGCCCGCCGTCAAAGGCCCTGCGATCAAAGAGCGTGCGGCGCGCCTGCGTGCCAAAGGTCAGGCCGCGCTAACGACCCATCTGGACGCGCAAATCGGGCGCGAGCATGTCGTGCTGACCGAAGGCCCGCGCATGGCCCGCACCGAAGACTTCGCCGAGGTGGCTTTCGGCAGTGATCAGGCAGAGGGCACATTGATGCGCGTGCGGATCTCCGGGCATGACGGTACGCGTTTGCAAGCCGAGGAAGGTGCGCTGCCCCCATCGCCGGAGGGCGATAAATTGTAGTCAAGCAGGGGGCGCTGCCCCCGCGCTAGCGCGCCCCCCGGGATATTTCGATCAAGAGGAAGCCCAAGGGGTTTCGTTTTCCCCGCCACGCGCTAGCTTGGCGTCATGTTGCGTATAAACGATCAAATCACCATCGAAGACTGGGAACTCGTCGAGAGCTTCACCCGCGCCCAAGGGCCGGGTGGTCAGAATGTGAATAAGGTCTCGACTGCTGTCGAATTGCGATTCGAAGCCGAGCGGTCGCCTAATCTTCCACCTGCCGTGAAGGCCCGTTTGAAACGACAGGCCGGGCGCAAATGGACGCTGGAGGGCGCGCTGCTGTTGCAGGTGCAAGACACGCGGTCTCAGGCGCGCAACCGCGAGATCGCGCGTGAGCGGCTGGCCGAGATGATCCGTAAGGCTTGCGAGCGCCCCAAACGCCGGATCGCGACCAAACCGACGAAGGGCAGCCAACGTCGTCGGCTCAAGGCAAAGACGATCCGTGGCGAGGTCAAGGCGATGCGCGGAAAGGTTGACGATGGAGAATGAGTTGATGGCGCGGCGCGCGCGCCTTCTTGGCCCCAACGTGCCGACCTTCTACGAGCAACCGGTGCATATCACGCGCGGCGCGGGTGCATATCTGTGGGACGCGCAGGACCAGCGCTATCTCGACGCTTATAACAACGTCGCTCATGTCGGGCATTGCCACCCGCGCGTGGTGCGTGCGATTGCCGATCAGGCCGCGACGCTCAACACCCACACGCGCTACCTGCATGAGGGGATTCTCGATTACGGCGAGGCGCTCGTGGCGCGGCTTGACCACGGGCTCAACCAACTGCTGATGACCTGCACCGGGTCCGAGGCCAATGACGTGGCCCTGCGCATGGCTCAGGCGGTGACGGGCAAGCGTGGTTTCATCGCCACCGACAACACCTATCACGGCAACACCACGGCGGTCGCGCATCTCTCCACCCGACGCCCACCAATCGGAGGCTGGCCCGATCATATCCGCCGCGTGCCTGCGCCTGACAGCCTTGCGCCGCTAGGTGGCTCGCTGGACGCACAACCGCGAGCCTTCGCCGCAAATGTCGCGCAAGCCATCGCTGAACTAGAGACCTCGGGGCATGGATTCGCGGGGTTCATGCTCTGTCCGATCTTCGCCAATGAAGGGATGCCCGGCGTCACCCCCGGTTTCCTCAATCCGACCGTCGAAATCATCCGGCAAGCCGGCGGCTTGATCATCGCGGATGAGGTGCAGCCCGGTTTCGGACGTATCGGCAGTCATTTCTGGGGCCATGACTGGCTGGGCTTCGCCCCCGATGTGGTCACTTTGGGCAAGCCGATGGGCAACGGGCATCCGGTGGCTGGCGTGGTCGCGCGCGCCGATGTGATGGCCGCCTTTCGCGAGGCGTTCGGTTATTTCAACACCTTCGGCGGCAATCCGGTGTCATGTGCTGCGGCAATGGCGGTGTTGCAGGTGATCGACGACGAAGAGCTTCAACAAAACGCCGCCGAGATCGGGGCCTATCTGTTGCAGGGGCTGCGCAGCATCGAACATCCGTTGATCGCCGACACGCGGGGCCTTGGCCTGTTCGCCGCGATTGAACTGGCGCGCGACGGGCAACCTGCCAGCGCTGAGGCCGGGCAAATCGTCGAGGCGATGCGCAACCGTCATGTTCTGATGGGGCGTGTGGGGCGCGCCCAGCACATCCTGAAAATCCGCCCGCCACTGGTTTTTTCGCGCCAAGAGGTCGACTTCCTGATCGACCAACTCCGCGCCAGTTTCGCCGAGATCCCCGCATGATGCCTGAACGCAAAGCGATGGCGATGGCGCAAACCGCGCTGTTTGCTTGGGGGCAAACCGCCTCCCCGCCGCGCCTTGTGAATATCCGTGAAAATATCGTCTTTGAGGCGCACCTAAAAGATGGCCGCCACGTCGCGCTGCGCCTGCATCGCCCCGGCTATCAGGGCCGTGCAGGCATCGAAACCGAGCTGCGCTGGTGCGAGGCGCTTAGTGCGCAAGGGTTGGCCGTGCCGCGCCCGGTGCGCGCCGTCAACGGGCGTTTGACGGGGGGCGCGGGCGATCGCGTGGCATCCTGTGTGGAATGGCTCGACGGGGTGCCGATTGGCGCGGGCGATCAACCGCTTGGGCCGGATGCGGCACAGGTTAACGCCCAAGCCGAAGCCTTGGGCGCGCTGATCGCCCAGCTCCACAACGCGAGCGACGCAGCGCCACCGACGAATTTCACCCGCCACGCTTGGGATGCTGACGGCCTGCTTGGCGAGCAACCGCAATGGGGTCGGTTTTGGGAGCATCCCGCGCTGACCGCTGCGCAGGCCGCGCTACTGCAAGACGCGCGCCAATTCGCGCAAACCCAAATCACCGCAGCGCAAGATTTCGGCCCGATCCATGCCGATATCCTGCGCGAAAACGTGCTGGCCACACCGTTAGGGCTGGCGCTGATTGATTTCGACGATTGCGGGCCGGGCTATCGGCTTTACGATTTGGCAACCGCGCTTGTGCAAGGCTGGCGTGACCCGCTTTGGGGCGCACAAGCAGCGGGACTACTGTCAGGATACCGCGCCCAGCGCGCGCTTTCCGAAGATCAGGCCAACTTGCTGCCGCTTTTTGTGGCATTGCGCGGTTTTGCGTCATGTGGCTGGATCGTGAGCCGCGCAGCAGGTGACGACCCCCGACAAATCGCCTATATAGAGCGTGCATGCGATTTCGCACAACATATGCTTGATGGACCCCCTCCGTGGCAGCCCAAACGCTGAAACTGGCCAAACGCGTGGCCAAAGACCTGTTGGGACGCCGCCCCGCCTCGTTGCAGGTGGCGGCGCTTTGCACACGTTTGCGCGATGGCAAGGTGCAGGTGCTGCTGATCACCTCGCGCGATTCCGGGCGGTGGGTGGTTCCCAAGGGCTGGCCGATGCGGGGTCGCTCGCTGTCGGGCGCGGCACGGCAAGAGGCTTGGGAAGAGGCTGGCGTGAAGGGGCGCATTTCGTCTGATCCGCTGGGCAGCTTTCACTATGACAAACGTCTTGAAGGCGGTCTGGCCGTGCCCACCGATGTCTTGGTCTACCACCTTAAAATCGAGAAAATGTCCAAGAGCTACCCCGAAGATCACCAGCGCAAACGGCGGTGGTTTTCGCCCAATCAGGCCGCCAAACGTGTCAGTGAGGACGGCTTGAAGGACATTCTGCACGGGCTGATCCGCTAAACGCGGGCTTTCCCTTGTCTGAATCGGTCGAAACCGATAGGTCCGGCGCTGGATATGACCCCAGCATGACAGGTATCTGACCGTGAGCGACGAAGACAACAAGCCGCCCGTCAATCAGTGGAAAACGCTGGATAAGGATCTCAAACGGATCGGTCGGCTTGAGGCAGGCGCGCATACCGTTTCGCGCGGCTTGATCGCACCGGGCGTGGCGCTGGCCTTTATCGTGCTCGCAGGGCTGGCAGCGGCGCTGCTGATGGGCGGGCAACCGGGGCATCTTGTGGTCGTCGCAGCAGCGGTGATCGGGGCCTATATGGCGCTCAATATCGGGGCCAATGACGTGGCCAACAATATGGGGCCTGCTGTGGGTTCCAAGGCGATGACGCTGGGGCTGGCGCTTGTACTGGCGGCGGTATTTGAAAGCCTCGGCGCGCTGGTCGCAGGCGGCGATGTCGTTAACACCGTCGCCAAGGGCATCATCGCGCCAAACGCGCTGCCGGATTCCGCGCATTTCGTCTGGGCCATGATGGCCGCACTTTTGGCTGCGGCGCTGTGGCTCAACCTTGCGACATGGCTGGGTGCGCCCGTTTCAACCACCCATTCCATCGTTGGCGGCGTTGTTGGCGCCGGCATCGTGGCGGCAGGCTTTGGCGCGGTTGACTGGGGCACGATGGGCATGATCGCGGCGAGTTGGGTGATCTCTCCGGTGATGGGCGGGATCATCGCAGCGCTTTTCCTCGCGATCATCAAAACTAAGGTCGTCTATGTCGATGACAAGATCGCCGCGGCGCGCAAATGGGTGCCGATCCTGATCGGGATCATGGCAGGCGCATTCGCTGCCTATCTTGGGCTCAAGGGGCTGAAACATCTGTTCGATATCAGCCTGCTGCAAGCGGTGCTGATCGGCATCGCAGCAGGTATCGCCTGTTGGCTCGTCACGATCCCGCTGATCCGCCGCCAATCCGAAGGCATGGAGAATCGCAAGAAATCCCTGAAATCGCTGTTTTCACTGCCGCTCATCGTCTCGGCGGCGCTGCTGAGCTTTGCGCATGGTGCCAATGATGTCGCCAATGCGGTCGGTCCGCTCGCCGCCATCGTGCACACCATTGAGCAAGGCGATGTCGCCTCGCAGGTCGGCATCCCGTTCTGGGTGATGGCCGTAGGCGCGTTGGGGATTTCGTTCGGGCTGTTGCTTTTCGGGCCGAAACTGATCCGGCTGGTGGGCAATGAAATCACCAAGCTCAACCCGATGCGCGCCTATTGCGTCGCCCTGTCCGCCGCGATCACGGTGATCGTCGCCTCATGGCTGGGCCTTCCCGTCAGTTCGACCCATATCGCGGTCGGCGGCATCTTTGGCGTGGGCTTTTATCGCGAATGGCATTCCGAAAAACGCGCCCGCGAGCTTGGCATCCGCAAGGGTAAGCCGGTGCCGGTTGAGGAACGCAAACGCCGCCTTCTGGTGCGCCGCTCGCATATGCTGACAGTGGCCGCCGCATGGATCATCACCGTGCCAGTGAGCGCCGGGCTTTCGGCCCTGATCTATGTCGTGCTGGACTGGCTGACCGCCTAAACGATCACACCTATCGCCTCTTGCGCGCCGACCCCGAACACACGCTTGTAGCGTGCGATCTCATCGGGCGGGCCCATCGCCTTTTCGGGATTGTCCGACAGCTTGACCGTCGGGCGCCCATTGGCCGAAACTGCCTTGCATACAAGACTAAACGGCGCCAATTCATCACCCGGCACCAGCCCGCGGAAATCATTGGTCAGCAACGTGCCCCACCCAAAGCTGACCTTCACGCGACCCGAGAACTGCGCGTGCAATTCGCGGATCTTGTCGACGTTCAACCCGTCCGAGAAAATCACCAACTTGTCGCGTGGATCTTCGCCGCGCGCCTTCCACCACTCAATCGCCACCTCGGCCGCCGTCGCCGGATCGCCCGAATCAATCCGAATCCCCGTCCATCCGGCCAACCAATCCGGCGCGTGATCAAGGAACCCCTGAGTGCCATAGGTATCGGGCAAAATGATGCGCAGATTGCCCTCGTGTTCCTCATGCCAATCGGCCAGCACCTTGTAAGGCGACAGCGCCAACTCGGCGTCATCCTCGGCCAGTGCGGCGTAGATCATCGGCAACTCATGCGCGTTGGTGCCCACCGCCTCAATATCGCGCCGCATCGCGATCAGGCAGTTAGACGTGCCGGTAAACGCGCCCCCCTTGCCGCTATCGCCCAAGCCCTCCAGCATCGCGCGCACGCACCAATCCTGCCACAGAAACGAGTGCCGCCTGCGCGTGCCAAAATCCGCAATCTTGAGACCGGGCAACTCGCGCAACGCCTCGATCTTTTCCCAAACCTTCGTCATCGCGCGTGCGTAAAGCACCTGCAATTCAAACCGCCCCATCCGGTCCAGCACGGCGCGCCCGCGCAGCTCCATCAGGATCGCCAGCGCGGGAATTTCCCACAGCATGACCTCGTGCCATTTGCCCTCAAAGGTCAGCTCATACTGGCCGTCGCGCTTTTCCAGATGGTAGGGCGGCAGTTGAAAGTTCTCGAACCACTCCATGAAATCGGGCCGAAACATCTGCCGCTTGCCGTAAAACGTGTTCCCGCGCAGCCATGTGCTTTCGCCCCGTGCCAGCGTCAGCGAGCGCACATAATCCAACTGCTCGCGCAGCTCACCCTCATCGACCAGCTCGGCAAGACGCACCGACTTCGTGCGGTTGATCAGCGAGAACGTGACCTGCGTATCGGGATGATTTCGGAAAATCGACTGACACATCAACAGCTTGTAGAAATCCGTATCGATCAGCGAGCGCACGATCGGGTCGATTTTCCATTTGTGATTATAAACGCGGGTGGCGATATCGACCATGCTTATTGCTCCAATGTCACGCCAGCCGCGCGCATCGCATCGCGCGCATTGGCCAGTGATCCGTCCAAATCAATCGCCCGGCACGCGCCTTCCAGCACCGTTGCCTTGAACCCCAGTTTCGCCGCATCCAGCGCCGACCACGCCACACAGAAATCGGTCGCAAGGCCGACAAAGGTCACATCCTCGACGCCCCGGTCGCGCAGATACCCTGCCAACCCCGTGGTGGTCTTGTGGTCATTCTCAAAGAACGCTGAATAGCTGTCGATGCCCGCGCGGAACCCTTTGCGGATCACCATTTGCGCGCGATCAACCGCCAAATCCGCGTGGAATTCTGCACCCTTGCTGCCTTGCACGCAATGATCGGGCCACAGCGTCTGCAACCCATACTCCATATGAATCTGGGTAAACGCCGCCGCCCCCTCATGGCTTGAGGCAAAAGACGAATGCCCCGCCGGATGCCAGTCCTGCGTCAGCACCACCACCTCGAATTCAGGCATCAACGCATTGATCCGCGCGATGATCTCATCGCCGCCTTCCACCGCCAGTTTGCCACCGGGGCAAAAGTCGTTTTGCACATCAATCACGATCAAGGCTTTGGTCATGCGTTTCTCCCAAGGTTTCTCAATGGGTAGGGCGGCAGGCCCGCGCGGTCAATCCAGCCCTTGCCAGAATACCCCTCGCGGCGCTAAGCCCCTGTGCATGATTACTGTTGCAGCGCTTTATCATTTCACCAAGTTCCCCGACCCCGCCGCGCTTCAGGCTCCGCTGGCCGATCTGGCACGCGCGCAGGGCGTCAAAGGCTCGCTTTTGCTGGCCCATGAGGGGATCAATGGCACCATCGCGGGTTCGCGTGCAGGGATTGACGCGATGCTCTCCCATATCCGCGCCCTGCCCGGTTGCTCCGATCTTGAGTGGAAAGAAAGCGGCGCGCCAAAGATGCCCTTTGGCAAAATGAAAGTGCGGCTCAAGCGTGAGATCGTGACGATGGGCATCGCCGATGTCGATCCGCGCGCCCGCGTCGGCCATTATGTCGACCCCGCGCAATGGAACGAACTCATCGCGTCGCCCGACACGGTGGTGATCGACACCCGCAACGATTACGAGGTCGAGATCGGCACATTCGAGGGCGCAATCGACCCGCAAACCAAATCTTTCCGCGAATTTCCCGATTGGTGGCGCGAAAACGCCCCCCGCTTTCACAACAAGCGCGTCGCGATGTTCTGCACCGGCGGCATCCGCTGCGAAAAGGCAACCAATTTCCTGATTTCCGAAGGGGTCTCAGACGTTTACCACCTCAAAGGCGGCATCCTGAAATACCTAGAGGACATGCCCGCAGAGGGTTCGCTTTGGAACGGCGATTGCTTTGTGTTCGACAACCGCGTGAGCCTGCGTCACGGCCTGGAAGTCGGCGATTACGAAAGCTGCTACGCCTGCCGTCGCCCCGTGTCTGCCCAAGACAAACAGCACACTGACTATGAAAAAGGCGTTTCCTGCCATCGCTGCATCGCCGAATTTACAGATGCCGATCGCGCCCGTTTCCGCGAACGCGAACACCAAATGCGCCTTGCTGAAGAACGCGGAGAGGCCCATCTCGGACGATCTTGACCGATCCGGTCGAAATACCGCATTGCAATCGCCACCGCCCTCGGTAATTTAGAAACGTTCTAAATAAGGATGCCCCATGTTCGCCGGTTTCACCTCCCGCCGCCGCTTCTCCGATTTGTCCGAACAAGAAGTGCTCGCCCTCGCGATCTCCTCCGAAGAGGATGACGCGCGCATCTACCGCCAATACGGCGAAATGCTGCGCAAAGAATATCCCGCATCCGCCCAGATTTTCGACGGCATGGCGCAAGAAGAAGACGAGCATCGCCGCCGCTTGATCGAACAACACCGCCAACGCTTTGGCGACGTAATCCCCCTCATCCGGCGCGAACATGTCGCGGGGTTTTATGCGCGCAAACCGATCTGGCTGACGCAAAACCTTTCGCTCGACACCATCCGTGGCGAGGCCGAGGCGATGGAACGCGATGCGGGAAACTTCTACACCCTTGCGGCACAACGCAGCTCGGATGCCGCCACGCGCAAGCTGCTGGGCGATCTCGCCGCCGCCGAACAGGGCCATGAGAAAAAAGCCGCCGAACTAACCGCGACCCATCTTCCCGAAGACGCCAAGGAAGAAGAAGATCGCAAGGCCAAGCGCCAATTCATCCTGACATGGGTGCAACCGGGTCTGGCCGGGTTGATGGATGGCTCGGTGTCCACGCTGGCCCCGATCTTCGCCACCGCTTTTGCAACGCATGACCCGCACACCACGCTGCTTGTGGGTCTGGCCGCCTCGGTCGGTGCGGGTATCTCGATGGGCTTCACCGAGGCCGCCCATGATGACGGCGTGATCTCGGGGCGCGGCTCCCCCATCAA
Organism: Thioclava indica; assembly: GCF_000714545.1. Classification (GTDB taxonomy): domain Bacteria; phylum Pseudomonadota; class Alphaproteobacteria; order Rhodobacterales; family Rhodobacteraceae; genus Thioclava; species Thioclava indica. The sequence goes on along the minus strand of NZ_AUNB01000002.1, from coordinate 20,757 downwards.
ACGCGGCATCGCCTCGGGGGTGATGACCACGCTCGGCGGCTTAGGCCACGCCCTACCCTACCTGATCCCCGATTTCTGGACCGCAACAACCATCGCCATGATCGTCGTGTTCCTTGAACTCTGGGCGATCACCTGGATTCAAAACCGCTTTATGGAGACCCCGTTCCTGCGCGCAGCCTTCCAGGTCGTGCTGGGTGGCGCGCTGGTCTTCGCTGCGGGTGTATTGATCGGCGCGGGCTAATCAAAGCTTTGCGCCTGTGGCGATGTCGGACGCTCCGCGGGGAGTATTTTTAGCTAGATGAATGGGGAGCACGCCCTGTCTTTCATCTAGCCGTAAATACTCCCGCCGGAGGCGTCTTTCTTGATCGCGCCGCCTTCATTCCGCATCTGGCACTTGCGGCAAGCGCATGCTAGCGCTTGGTAATGCTGGATATCTTCCTCAAGACGCTACCATTTTTCGCCCTGATCGGGCTGGGCTGGTTCGCCGGGCAAATCCGGTTTTTCACAGCCGAAGCCACCGCGTGGCTGACGAAATTCGTCTTTTACTTTGCGCTTTCCGCGATGCTGTTCAAGTTTTCGGCCAATCTCAAGCTGGCGGAACTGTTCGATTTGAACTTCGTGCTGGCCTATCTTAGCGGCTCGGGCGCGGTCTGGCTGACCACCTTCGCGGTCGCCAAGGCGCGCAAATTACCCACCGCACTGGCGGCGATGGAAAGCCACACAGCGATGACCGGCAATACCGGTTTTCTGGGCGTGCCGATGCTGGTCGTGCTGCTCGGCCCTGCGGCGGTCGGGCCGGTTCTGATGGTGCTCTCGTGCGATCTGATCGTGTTTTCCTCTATCATTACGATCATCATCACCGCCGCGCGCCACGGGCGGGTTTCGGTTGCACCGATTGCCATGGGCTTGTTGAAAAACCCGATGATCGTGTCGATGGGTGCGGGGCTGATCTGGGCTTCACTGAAATTGCCGATGCCGGGCCCGCTTGAAGAATTTGTCACGCTGTTGGGGGCGGCGGCCACGCCGGGGGCCTTGTTTGCCATCGGGGCCTCGCTGGCCGGAAAATCCGCCGAAAAGCCCGCGCCCGCGATCTGGCTGTCCTTTGGCAAGCTGTTCCTGCATCCGCTTGCCATCGCGATCACGTCGCTGATGATTTTCAACGTCGATCCCTATGCGGCGGGCGTGATGATTGCGGCGGCAGCCCTTCCCGTCGCGGGGAATGTCTATATTCTGGCGCAACATTTCGGGGTCGCGCCGCAGCGTGTGTCAGCGGCGATCCTCGTCTCGACCGCTGTTTCAATTTTGACCGTTCCGGCGGTTATTCACTGGGTGCAAATGTAGGAGGGCGCGATGCGCACGATCTCGGAAAACCGCTGTTTTGGAGGCGTTCAGGGCGTCTATGCGCATGACTCGCAGGTCACCAATTGCGAAATGACCTTTGGCCTGTTCCTGCCCGCCGAGGCCGAGTTCGGCCCCGTTCCGGTGCTGTGGTATCTGTCTGGCCTGACCTGCACGCATGAGAACGCGATGAGCAAAGCGGGCGCGCAGGCCTATGCGGCGGAACATGGCATCGCGCTTGTCTTCCCCGACACAAGCCCGCGCGGTGAAGGCGTCGCCGATCACGAAGATTACGATCTGGGTAAGGGCGCGGGATTTTACGTCAACGCGACGCAAAACCCTTGGGCCAAGCATTTCCAGATGTGGGATTACATCGCCGAAGAACTTCCCCGCGCCGTGACCGCCAGTTTCACGATTGATAGCGAGCGCCAGTCAATCACGGGGCATTCGATGGGCGGGCATGGCGCGCTGACCTTGGCGATGGGACTGCCGGGGCGGTTCCGGTCTGTCTCGGCCTTTGCGCCGATTTCAAACCCGCTGAACTCGGATTGGGGGCGCAAGCAGTTGGGCGCTTATTTGGGTGAGGATGAGACGGGCTGGGCGCAGCATGACGCCTCGCATTTGATGTGGCAAAACGGCTTTGATGGCGAAGTTTTGGTCGATCAGGGCACGTCCGATCAGTTCCTTGAATTGCTACGCCCCGAGGCCTTGGCAAGCGCGATGGCAACGCGTCGTCAGCCCGGCACATTCCGGATGCAGCAGGGCTATGATCACAGTTATTACTTCGTGCAAACATTCATCCCCGATCACATTGATTTCCACGCCGAGGCGCTTTGGCAGTGATCTGGATTGACGCGGATGCCTGCCCGGTCAAGGCCGAGGCCGAGACCGTCGCAACCCGTCTAAAGGTCAAGCTGATCTTGGTCAGCAATGGCGGGTTGCGGCCCTCGCCCAACCCATTGGTCGAGATGGTTTATGTCGATCAAGGCCCTGATATTGCTGACATGTATATCGCTGAACGCGCGACCGTTGGCGATGTGGTTGTAACCAATGACATTCCGCTGGCGGCGAAATGTGTCGAGGCAGGCGCGCGCGTTTTGCGCCCCGATGGTGAACCGCTAACGCCCGCCAATATCGGCAATGTGCTGGCGACGCGTGATTTGATGTCGGATTTGCGCAGCGCGGATCCGTTTCGCCAAGGCGGCGGCAAGCCGTTTTCCAAGGCAGATCGCTCGCGCTTTGCGGATGCGCTGGATCGCGTGACACGCGCAGCTATGAAAGAGGCGAAACATGGTTGAGGCGGTGATTTTCGACATCGGCAATGTGCTGATCGAATGGCAACCCGAGCGGTATTACGACTCGATCATGCCCGTCGCCGCGCGCAAAGAAATGTTTGCGCAAGTCGATCTGCACGCGATGAATGACGACATCGACCGCGGCGCGCCGTTTCGTGAAACGATCTATGCCGTGGCGGATCAGCACCCGAAATGGCGCGATATGATCCGGCTGTGGCATGACGACTGGATCAAGATGGCGACGCCGGAAATTCCGCGCTCGTTGCGTTTGATGAAGGCGCTTCAGGCCAAGGGCATACCTGTGTTTTCGCTGACGAATTTCGGGATTGGCAGCTATGATTTCGCGGCAACCCATTACCCGTTCCTGCGCGAATTTGATCGTGATTTCATCTCGGGTCATATGGGCGTGACCAAGCCCGATCCGAAAATCTACGAGATGGTCGAGGCGGCATCGGGACTGCACCGCCATCAGCTTCTGTTCACCGATGATCGCGCGGATAATATCGCGACCGCGCATACGTTCGGCTGGAAAACGCATCTGTTTGAGGGGCCGGAAGGCTGGGCGCAACGGTTGGTTGATGAGGGACTGCTCAGCGCGACCGAGGCCGCATAAGCCGCGCTTAACCAAGCCTGCCCGAAATAAGCAACGCTTATCTCAGGCGCGCTTGGCCACGGCGACGCCGAGCAGTTCCAGCACCTTGGCCTCGATCTGGGGCGCGTCCATTCCGGCGGTGCGATACATGTCATCGGCGGAGGCGTGGTCGATGAACGTATCGGGCAGCACCATCGAGCGGAACTTGAAGCCACGATCGAACACGCCCTGATCGGAGAGATATTGCGCGACATGGCTGCCAAAGCCGCCAATCGCGCCCTCTTCGATGCAGATCAGCGCCTCGTGATTGGCGACGAGCTGGTCGATCAGATCGGTGTCGAGCGGCTTGGCGAAACGCGCATCGGCAACGGTGGGTGCAAGACCGCGCGCTTGCAACGCCTCGCGCGCCTTGAGCACCTCGGCCAGACGCGTTCCGTAGCTGAGAATCGCGACGCGGCCCCCTTCGGCGATCATCCGGCCTTTGCCAATTTCCAGTGGCACACCGGTTTCGGGCATGTCCACGCCCATGCCTTCGCCGCGCGGATAGCGGAAGGCGATGGGGCCGCTATCATGGGCGGCGGCGGTGGCGACCATGTGGACCAGCTCGGCCTCGTCGGCGGCGGCCATCACGACCATGCCAGGCAGGCTGGACATAAAGCCCACATCGAAACTGCCCGCATGGGTCGCACCATCGGCCCCCACCAGCCCTGCGCGGTCAATGGCGAAGCGCACGGGAAGGCGCTGGATCGCCACGTCATGCACGATCTGATCGTAACCACGTTGCAGGAAGGTCGAGTAGATCGCGCAGAACGGCTTCATCCCAGAGGCCGCAAGCCCCGCCGAGAAGGTCACCGCGTGCTGTTCGGCAATGCCAACGTCAAAGCAGCGGCGCGGATGGAGTTGGGCGAACATATTCAGCCCCGTGCCATCGGGCATTGCCGCCGTCACAGCCACGATTTTCTCGTCTTTCGCAGCTTCCTTGATCAGGCTTTCCGCGAAAACCTTGGTATAGCTGGGCGCGTTGGAAATCGCCTTGACCTGCGTGCCCGTCGCGACATCGAATTTCGCGGTGGCATGGCCGCCATCGGGGCGGCTTTCGGCATGGGCGTAGCCTTTGCCCTTTTTCGTCAACGCGTGGATCAGCACCGGACCCTTAGCGCGGGTCTTGAGCATGCGCAGCAGTGGCAATAGCTGCTCAAGATCATGGCCATCGACGGGGCCGACATAGGTAAAGCCGAGTTCTTCGAACAAGGTGCCGCCCATCGCCATACCTTTGAGCATTTCCTTGGCACGGCGTGCGCCCTCGTGGAATGCCTCGGGCAAAAAGGCCCGCGCGGCACCTTTGGCGACTTCCTTAAGGTCTTGCACCGGACCCTCGGCATAAAGCCGCGTCAGATAGGACGACAGCGCGCCCACAGGCGGAGCAATCGACATTTCATTATCGTTGAGCACGACGAACATCCGCTTGCCCAAATGGCCCGCGTGGTTCATCGCCTCGAACGCCATGCCGCCCGACATCGCGCCATCACCGATCACCGCAATCGCATCGCCGGTTTGTGCGCCCAATTCGCGCCCCATCGTAAAGCCGACAGCCGCCGAGATCGAGGTCGAGCTATGGCCCGCGCCGAACGCGTCATAAGGGCTTTCCGAGCGTTTGGTGAACCCCGACAGCCCGTCTTTCATCCGCAGCGTGCGGATACGGTCGCGCCGTCCGGTTAGGATTTTATGCGGGTAGCACTGATGGCCGACATCCCAGATGATCTTGTCACGCGGTGCGTCAAACACGGCATGCAGCGCGACAGTCAGTTCCACTACGCCCAGCCCCGCACCCAGATGGCCGCCGGTTTCAGACACTGCCGAAATGGTTTCGGTGCGCAGCTCATCGGCGAGCTTTTTCAGCTCGGCATCCGACAGCCCCTTCATATCCGCAGGCAGACGCACCCGGTCAAGGATCGGGGTCACGGTCACGGGATTGGCGCTATCGCTCATCTGGCTGCCTTCGGCTCGCTTAAGTTTTACGGGAGATAACGAAACGCGCGGCATCTCGCAAGTTTTCTGCCCTATCCCCATAATCAGATAGCGCGTCACTCGCAGTTTCAATCAACTCTGCCGCACGGGTTTGCGCACCTTGCAGCCCAAGCAGCGACACGAAGGTCGCCTTGCCTGCACCGGCGTCTTTGCCCACGCGCTTGCCAGTCGCGGCCTCATCTCCGGTTACATCAAGGATGTCATCGGCGATCTGAAAGGCGAGGCCCACAGCGTCAGAATAGATGCGCAGCGCGGTTTGATCAGCACCCGCCAAGATCGCCCCCGCGCGCACCGAGAAGGAAATCAGCGCACCGGTTTTGCCCGCTTGCAGGGAGATGATTTGATCGAGGGTCAGCGGTGTTTTCGCCGTTTCCGCTGCGATATCAAGAGCCTGCCCGTGGCACATCCCCGCCGCGCCGGAGGATTTCGCCAAAGCCTCGACCAGTGCGATCCGGCGATCCGGCGCGCCCAGAACCGGATCACAGCACAGCTCGAACGCCAAAGTTTGCAGCGCATCGCCCGCTAAGACGGCGGTCGCGTCATCCCATTTCACATGCACCGTCGGCTGGCCACGACGCAGGTCGTCATCATCCATGCAGGGCATGTCGTCATGCACAAGGCTGAACGCATGCAGGGCCTCGACCGCCGCCGCCGCTGGCATGGCTTGGGATTGCGGAAGATCGAACAGCGCCGCACTTTCAAGCACGAGAAACGCGCGCAAGCGTTTGCCGCCTTGCAGCGCGTAATGCATCGGGGCGCGCAGCGGGCCTTCGGGTTGGCGGGCCACGGCCTCATCCAGCGCCGTTTGCACCGCAGTTTGGACTTCAGACAGACGCGCCTTGAACATTTACAGCCCGTCAGCCGGAGTCGTGCCTTGGGGTGCGCCATCTGCGCCCAGCGTGATCTTTTCAACACGCTCTTCGGCCTCTTTGAGCAGCTTGGAACAGCGCGCCTTCAACTCGGCCCCGCGTTCATACAGCGCAATCGAGCGATCCAGCGCCACATCACCATGTTCCAACTGGCTGACCACCTCTTCGAGGGCCTTCATCGCCTGCTCAAAGCTGAGGGATTTTACGTCGGGCTGTTCGTCGCTCAATTTATCGCTCCTTGCCTGATCTTTTGGGCTTGATCTTGGGATGCCACCAAAGCGGTCCAAGGTCCAGCCCTGCAAGGCATGATACGCCGTCAGTCGCCCGTTCTTGCGACGGTTTTTCATACGGAAAGGGCCGTCTCGATGTGAGACGGCCCTCCGAGATCTACGGAGATGGTCCGGTTAGGGTCCGAAGGATCCAGTCGTCCCAGTCAGGGTTCTTTGCCCTAGGGTTTGCCCTTAGGCCACGGCCCCCCTCACTGTCCCAACACCTCTCTCCACTATCACTCTTGACACTGGACCACCTCCTTTCATGCGTTGCCGTTATCCACAGCCTGCCACATATTTTGTGTGTGACAAGTTTTTTTACGCAATCCGTGGAGAAAGTTTTGTGACAATGGCCTTGAAAGGCATCAAAGCGATTAAAGTCAGGGCAAGTTTGACAAGCCAGTCGGCGCAGGCCAGCGATACCCAAAGCGGCACTTCCGGGCCAAGCCCCAAAAGCGGCAAATGCGCGCCCGCCCAAGACACGTCATTGGAGGGCTCGATAAAGCTGAGCGTGGCCGAAAACGCGATCGAGAAGAAGATCATCGTATCAAGCGACGCCCCGATCAGCGTGGACACCGCAGGCGCGCGCCACCACACTCCGTTGCGCAACTTGTCAAAGATGAACACGTCGGTCAGCTGCGCCACGAGGAACGCAGCACCCGAACCAAGCGCAATGCGCAGCGTGACGGCGGGATAGGTGTAGCCATCGCCTTGCAGCATGATCTGTGAGCCGATGAGCGAGCAGATCACCCCGACGACAAAGCCCGCAAACACCACGCGACGCGCGGCAGCGGGGCCATAGACGCGGTTCATCACGTCATTGACGAGGAAGGCGAAGGGATATGTGAACGCGCCCCAGGTCAGCCAATCACCGACGAGGAATTGCACGAGGATATTGGAGGCCACAACGATAATGGCCATGGCAAGAATGCCAGGTAAGAAGCGGGTCATCATTTCATCCGTTTTTACATGGTAGCGGGGACATGGTCTGGACGTTCCAGACAAGGGCGCGCGATACGCCTATGTTTCGTTTGCGTCAATCCCCCTTGGGGTTTGGCGGCAGGCGGTATTCCACGATTTCGGTGCGCTGGAAGATGCGGAAGTTGTCGTCCGAGATCATCGTCAGGCGGATCGCGCCCGTGTTGTCTTGCCAGACGGAAAGACCCTCAAGGTTGTCATGCTTGCCCGGCCCCGTCTTGATCAGAACGTCGCCGCCGCTTATTGTATTTCCTTTGATGTCAAATACTTGCACCCGCGTGAGAAAGCCGAGCAGCCCCCAGAAATCACGTTCGAGCACATAAAGCCGCCCGTCGGGGCCGAAATCCGCGCCTACCGGCAGCCAGTCGCCGTTGCGCGGGATGGCGAAAGGCTGGCTCCATTTGCCATTGCGATAGCGCCAGACCGGAAAGGGTTTGGTGAGTGAGCCGGAACGCTCGGGCATCGTGTAAAGCGTGCCATCGGGCGCAATCGCAAGCGCCTCCAGCGAGGAATTACGCTGCATGCGTTTGAACGCCGGAGGGCGGGGCAAGTCATGCGCGGGGCCGCCATCCGTCGCGAAATGGGCAACGCGGGCCTCGCCCTCGAACGAAAGATAGACAGATCCATCGGGGGCAAGCGCCAGGCCTTCGGAATCGGCGAAACGGCGCGGCATCAACGCGCCCTTGATGTTGTGCAGCTTGTTTGGCCCCGAGGTGAGCGTAACCCCGGTGATCGACCCCTTCGCATCACGCTGGATCTGGCCGCGCCACAGCGTTGCGCGATCCGATTGAGTGACGAAATTGCGCCCCTGCGGGCCGATCTCAAAGCCGGAAAAGCCGCCAAAAAGCGACTGGTCCGGCATCCGCCAGTGATAGGATTGCAGGAATTGCGCGCGCGGCTGGGCGGCGGTGGCTGTTAGCCCCGCCAGCCCTAGCGCCAACGCCCCCGCGACTAGCGCGAGGAAAGAACGGCGCGGCATTGGCTGGGCAGATCCGACATAACATAGGTCTTGGCGTTTTTCTTGCGCGGGCCTTTTTTCTTCGGCGGCGCGGTGTTCTTCGGCGGGTTGAGATAGTCGGTCACCCACCAGTTCAGCGTCTCGTCACAGCCATCGCCGCCTTTGGAGAGCTGCGCGACAGTGGGTTTCTGCACCTCGCAATAGCGCGCGCCGGGCGGGCATTTCAGACGCACATGGAAATGGGTGTTATGGCCGTAAAGCGGGCGGATTTTTTGCAACCAGGCGCGGTCATTGCGCGGCGCGGCGTTGCACATCGCGATCTTGGCAGCCGCAGTCACAAAGATACGATCCACGCGCGGATCCGCAGCCGCATGACGCAGCAGCGCCATATGTTGCGGCGTCCAGTTGCGATTGGTGCGACGCTGATCGGCGGTGCGCACCGAGATCGACGAGATTTTCTCACGCTCGGCGCGGCTCAGATCAAGACGTTGCGGCGGCAGCATCCAGATATCGGCATCCAGACCGATCTGGTGGCTGGCATGACCGCCCGTCATCGGGCCTCCGCGGGGTTGGGAAATATCGCCGACATAGAGACCTTTCCAGCCCGGCAGGCTGGCCGCGTAGCGCGACAGATCTTGCAGATAAGCGATCATCTCGGGCTGGCCCCAATTGCGATTGCGCGACAGGCGCATCGCCTGCCAAGTCGGCCCGCTTTGCGGCATCGCCTGCAAACCCGCCGCACAGCCACGCGAGTAAAACCCGATCGCGGCGGGGGCTTGGTGTGAGGGGGCCGATTTTGAACCGAAAAGCTGGCGGGCCAAAGGCTCGGACAGAGCCGGAGACAGCGACGTGACGAGAGAAAAACTAGCGACAATCAGTAAACGAAACATGAATTACCCTTCGGGCTGCGGATCTCCGTTGGTTTTGACGAAGCTTAGCAGCACCAGACCCAGAATCAAAAGCACGATAATCGGGGTGATACCCGTGGATTGATTATCGCTGATCTGAGTCGTGATGCCAATCGCAAGCGGCGCGATAAAGGCCGTGGCCTTTCCAGACAGCGCATAAAGACCAAAATGTTCAGTCATTTTTTCAGGGTCGGCTTGGCGCACCATCATCGTGCGCGAGGCCGATTGCAACGCGCCCCCGCAGGCACCGATCAGCCCGCCAAGGACATAAAAGGCGATGTCGGGCAGGTTGCTGTCGGGGGAAACCGCGATACCAAAGACATGATCGCGCGAGATAAACACGACGCCGATCACCACCGCCGTCAGGATCACGACATTCACCACAATCACCGATTTCGGGCCGAACCGGTCATCGGCCTTGCCGCCAAGCCATGCAAAGATCGCGCCGGTGATGATGGCGAGGATGCCGAAGATGCCGATCATCGTGATCGACCAGCCCAGCACGCCTGCCGCGTACAGCCCGCCGAACGTGTAGATGCCGTTCAGCGCATCGCGGTAAAACATCGACGACAGCAGGAAAGACGAGAGCGAGCGACGCTTGGGTAGCGCGCGCAGGGTGGCGCGTAGCTCGGGCCATGCGCCGCGCAGGGCTTTGCGAACCGGCAGGGCGTCGGCTTTGCGCGGCTCGCGCACCCAATAGAAGAACGGAATCATGAACACCGCATACCAGATCGCGACCAGCGGGCCGACGACGCGGGTGTCTTCGCGCGTCGCCACGTCAAGCCCGAACAAAGGCGCGATGCCGAGCATCGTTTTGCCAGAACCGGGGTTGGCTTGCAGCAGGAACAGCATGATCAACAGCGTGATCAGCCCGCCGATATAGCCAAAGGCCCAGCCCGAGCCGGATATTTTGCCGATTTGCTCGCGCGGGCCGAGATCGGGCAGCATGGCATTGGTGAAGGTGGTGGCGAATTCCATGCCGATCATGCCGATGGCGAAAGACAGCATGATAAACATCAAGCTGTAATCGCCCGGCACCGCATACCACAGACCCCAAGCGCCCAGCACATACATGATGGAAAACACCCAGATAAACGGCATCCGCCGCCCCGAGCGGTCTGCGATGGCCCCAAGGAAGGGCGAAAACAGCGCGACAACCAACCCCGCCAGCCCGACGCCATAACCCCAGACGGTCTGCGCACCGGTGCCAGAGCCGAGTAGCTCTTCCATAAAGGGGGCGAAGATGAAGGTGATCAGCAGCGAGTTATAAGGTTGGCTGGCCCAGTCGAAAAACCACCAGCCCCAAATGCGCTTGCGTGCTGTAATCATATTGTCCCCCGCAGGCGTTAATCGCCTTTCGCGCGATCAAGCCCGAAAAGGCGCGCTGGCGCAAGTCACAGTGCCTGGAGACGCTAAAGAGTTGGCGGCCAGGGACGTTTCGTGTCGGCCTCGGCCCAGGCGGTCACGAAATCTGGCAGGTCCGGGCTGGGCGTGTCGAGCCCCATCTCGGCAATCACCTGCGCGGGGGTGATCATGCCCTTGCGCGAGGTCACAGCGCCACGGATCAACACATGCGAGGTGCATTCGCCATCCACGAACATCGCATGTTCCAACCACATCCAGCGGTCATCCCAACCGATGCAGCGCGAGCGCATCTCGAATCGCTGAAAGGCACGCACGCGGCGGCGATAGCGCGTGGTATTGCCCGCAACTGTGATGCCCCAGCGGTTCTTTTTCAGCGCGCCCCATAGACCGGTGCGCATCGCCAGTGGAATACGCCCCAGATCATACAGCGTCAGCGTGCGCCCGTTGTTCAGCTCCATCCACAGGTCGATATCCCACGGCCAGCATCTGTGATGGCTGATATGGGTGCCCGTCAGCGGCAGCGCAGGCGCATTGCGGAACTTCAGGTACTCTTTGGTCATGCGAATGATCGGATACATAAGCTAAGCGGTGCCGCGATGCAGCAGGCGCGTCAATACCGACGTTACGGAAAAAGCCGCAGGTGTGACGGTTGCATTGCGCGCGGCCCTCGCTTACCTGTCCTAGCGACCCAAAGCGGAGGTGTTCGATGGTCACGCTTTTTCAAGCGCTCGTCCTTATTCTGAATGTGATCTGGTTCATCATGATCGCCCATATCATCATGAGTTGGTTGATCAATTTTCAGGTGCTTAACCTGCGCCAGCCGCTGGTCAGCCAGATCTGGTATGGTTTGAATAACCTGCTGGAGCCGGTCTATGGCCGTATTCGCCAGTTTCTGCCCAATACCGGCGGGCTTGATCTGGCGCCCTTGGTGGCCTTCATCGTGATTATTATCCTGCGTCAGGCGCTGTTTAACAACGCGGGCTTCTTTTACGGCGCTGCTTATTAATGTCTGAGCCGGACCCGAGCGACGACCCATCTGCGCTGCTCGCGCGGGTCTGGGGGTTCGATGCGTTCCGGCCCGGTCAGGAAGAGGTCGTGCGTGCGGTGATCGCGGGGCACAACGTGCTTGCGATCATGCCCACGGGTGGCGGTAAATCCCTGTGTTTTCAATTGCCTGCCCTGATGCGCGAGGGTGTGACGGTGGTGATTTCGCCGCTGATTGCGCTGATGCGCGATCAGGTGCGCGCGATGAAACAGGCGGGCGTTGAGGCAGGCGCGCTGACCTCGGGCAATACCGAGGAAGAGACCGAAGAGGTCTTTGCCGCGATCGACGAGGGTCGTCTGAAACTGCTGTATATGGCGCCCGAGCGGTTGGCTTCGGGCGGGGCGCTCAACTTGCTGCGGCGCGCGAATGTCAGCTTGATCGCGGTGGACGAGGCGCATTGCGTCAGCCAGTGGGGCCATGATTTCCGCCCCGATTATCTGCGCATAGGGGAATTGCGGCGCAGTCTTGGCGTGCCTCTGGCGGCCTTTACTGCCACCGCCGATGAAGAAACCCGCGCCGAGATTGTCACGCGACTGTTTGATGGCGCGCCGCCGGAAACCTTTCTACGCGGCTTTGATCGGCCCAACATTCATCTGGCATTTTCGCCCAAAGACCAGCCGCGCCAACAGATTTTGACGTTTGCGGCGGCGCGCAAAGGACAGTCGGGCATCGTTTATTGCGGCACGCGCGCGAAAACCGAAACGCTGGCGCGCGCATTGCGCGAGGCGGGGCATTCGGCGTGCCATTATCACGGCGGCATGGACGCCGAGGATCGCCGCAATGTCGAGGTGCGGTTTCAGCAGGAAGACGGGTTGATCGTAGTCGCGACCGTGGCCTTCGGAATGGGTGTGGACAAGCCTGATATCCGCTGGGTTGCGCATGCCGATCTGCCGAAATCCATCGAGGCGTATTATCAGGAAATCGGACGTGCGGGGCGCGATGGTGCGCCTGCCGAAACGCTAACGCTGTATGGGCCGGATGATATTCGGTTGCGGCGGTCCCAGATTGACGAGGGGCTCGCCCCGCCCGAGCATAAAGAGGCCGATCACGGGCGGCTCAACGCGCTGCTTGGGCTGGCCGAAGCGACCGGATGTCGGCGCGTGAAACTGCTGCGTTATTTTGGTGAAGATGCGGCGGATTGCGGCAATTGCGACCTGTGCGACAACCCGCCCGACCTGTTTGATGGCACCGAAGCCGTGCGCAAAGGCTTGTCCGCCGCGTTGCGCACCGATGAACGGTTTGGCGCCGGCCATCTGATCGAGATTTTGCTGGGCAGTAGCACCGACAAAATCATGCAGCGCGGCCATGATAAATTGCCGACTTTCGGGATCGGGCGCGATCTTAGCCGCGCGCAATGGCAGGCGGTATTTCGTCAGATGATGGGGCACGACCTGATGCGGCCCGACGCGGCACGGCATGGGGCTTTGGTAATGACAGCGCGCGCGCATCCGATCTTGCGCGGCGAGGAAAATATCACCTTGCGGCGCGATCTGGTGACGAAAGCTAAGACGAAAAACACGGCGAAGGCGCTGGTGAGCGATGAGGATGCGCCGCTGCTTTCGGCGCTCAAGGCGAAGCGGCGCGCTTTGGCCGAGGCTGCGGGCATGCCAGCCTATATTATTTTCAACGATCGCACGCTGATCGAGATGGCTGAAAAACGGCCCACGACGCTGGACGAGATGGCCGGGATCGGCGGAGTTGGGGCGAAAAAGCTTGAAAGCTACGGGGCCGCATTTCTGGGCGTGATCGCGGGGGCGGTCGAGGAGATGCATCCGACACGACGCAAGCTGGCAGGCAGTCCGGCGGGCGAAATTTTTGATCGTCTGGCGCAGGTTCAGCGCGATCTGGAGCGGGGGATCGATGGGCTGGCGCGGCCATTGTCGTGCTCGACATCGCTGTTGCGCAAGATCTCTGAGGCTAAACCGCATACGCAAGACGATTTGGCGCGCCTGACGCGCCTGCCCGAGGCCAAGCTGGAGCGCTTTGGCGATGCGTTTTTGGCGGTGCTGGCCGAGTATCGTTGAACGCGGCTATTCGGGGATGGGCGGACGCGTTTCATCTGGACGTTCGGCATTGATACGTTCTGCAATAGCAATCTTTTTCAATGGCTTGGTCAGATAATGGTCGATGCCCGCGGCAAAGATCGACTCGCTGTCGCCTTCCATCGCGTGGGCCGTCAGTGCGCAGATCGGCACATGCGCGCCAAGAGTTTCGGCATCGCGGATTGCGCGCGCGGCCTCGCGGCCATCCATTTCGGGCATCGAGATATCCATGAAGATCAAATCGGGCACAAACTCGCGCCATGCAGCGACCGCCTCGCGCCCGTTATTGGCAAAGCGCAGGTCGATGTCGAAATCCTTGACCATCTTGGCAAAGACAAGCTGGTTTGTGCGATTGTCCTCGGCGGCGAGTACGCGCATTTGACGCAGCAACACCGGGCTGGCGGGCGCGACGGGCGGTGCGGCTGGCACAGGCGGCGGAGGGGGCTTGTGGGACAGATCCTGCAAGGCGCGGAAAAGTTCCGAGCGCAGCACCGGTTTTTGCAGACAGGCGGCGACTTCGGCGCTTTGCGCGGCGCGCGCGGCCTCTGGATCAGAGCTTAGCAGCAAGATCGGCACGTCGATGCCTGCATCATGCAGCTTTTGCGCAAAGGACAACCCGTCAAGACCGGGCATGAGGTGATCGCTGAGCACAACGTCGAACGCTGCCCCGTCCTGGATAACATGCAGCGCCTCTTCGCCCGAGCGGCACAGCGTGACCTCAAGGCCATAGGTCTGGAGCTGGCGTTCAAGGATGACGCGATTGACGAGCAGATCATCGACCACCAACGCCGCGCGCAGGGTGATCGGCGGCGAAGGCACGTCGATCGGCGTGACGGGTTCGCTGCGTGGCAAGGTGACTTTGAAGCCGAAACACGACCCCTCGCCCAGCGCGCTATCGACCCAGACTTCGCCGCCCATCAGCGCCACAAGCTGACTTGAGATCGCAAGGCCCAGACCCGTTCCCTCAAACTTGCGGTTTGAATCCGCCTCGACCTGATTGAACTCGCCAAAGACGTGATCGAGCAACTCGGGCGCGATGCCGATGCCGGTGTCTTCGATCGTGATATGCAGCTCATATTGCGCCTCGCTGCGTTCAAACCCGACGACGCGGGCAAGCACATGACCGCTTTGCGTAAACTTGACGGCATTGCCCAAAAGATTGGTCAGGATCTGGCGCATCCGGCCGGGATCGGCCTTGAACCTGGTGGGCAGGAACAGGTCGTAATCGACCAGCAGCTTGACGTCACGGTCCTTGGCAGAGGGCTGCAGCAGCACCATGATTTCGTGCAGGCAGCGTTCCAGATCGAAGGGTTCGGGATAAAGTTTCATCCGTTCGGCTTCGATCTTGGAGTAGTCGAGCACGTCATTGATGATCGTCAAAAGCGCCTCACCCGAGGAGCGGATCGTGTCGGCGTAAAGCTGTTGTTCTTCGG
This sequence comes from Thioclava indica, assembly GCF_000714545.1. Classification (GTDB taxonomy): domain Bacteria; phylum Pseudomonadota; class Alphaproteobacteria; order Rhodobacterales; family Rhodobacteraceae; genus Thioclava; species Thioclava indica. The sequence continues at coordinate 5,637 of NZ_AUNB01000002.1, read as the reverse complement.
TCAGGTCGGTTTCTGAAAGCAGATCGGCCATGCCCACGACGCCATTCATCGGAGTGCGGATTTCATGGCTCATATTGGCGAGGAAGGCGGATTTGGCGCGATTGGCGGCCTCTGCCTTATCGCGGGCCTCGCGCAGCTCATCCTCGCGTGCGATCGACTCGGTGATGTCTTGGGCGTAGGTGACGAGATCGCCCTGCGCGCCCCAGCGATTGTTGAGCCGATACCAATGCCCGTCATGGGATTGCATTTCGACGGGGCGGATATCGCGGCTACGAACGCGCGCGCTCATTTCGAAATGCCAGTCTTGCGGGTCGCGCCCTTGCAGATCGAACATGCCGCGTTCGGCGACAAAGCGCAGCACATCATCATAAGAGGTGCCCGGCGCGATCGCGACCTCACCCTCAAAGAACGACAGATATGTCCGGTTTGCCGCAACGAGGCGCAGGTCGCTATCGTAAACAGCAAAGGCCTGCGTAATGGTTTCGACCGCATCCCAGAGGCGACGTTGCGCGATCATCGCCATTGAATGGGCGTGTTCCAGGTCGGTTTTAACGCGCGTGTTTTCGCCCTTAAGCGTTTCGGTTTCATTCAGCGCGCGCGCGAGGCCCTGACGTTGTTCGACAATCTGGTCCGACAGCATACGCGCATGCACGGCCAGTTTCTGGTTGGCGGCGAACAGTTCGGTCTTTTTCTGCTCCAGCATGCGTTCCGCCGCAAGCCGGGCCCGGCGTTCTTGCGCCAGTTTATCCGCGATAGTCGATTGCATCACGCGCCAGTTGCCCCCGAAAGCGTTCCTTCGGGGGCAGATTGGCATAGGCCGGTGAATTTACGATTAATCGCGCTGCGGAGCGCTCATCGTCAGGTCATTGAGAATACGATTAAAATTACTCGTATTCTCTGGCGCTCAGACCCGTTCGATGGCCAGTGCGATGCCTTGCCCACCGCCGATGCACATGGTGATCAGCGCGCGTTTACCACCGGTGCGTTCCAGCGCATGGAGCGCCTTGACGATCAGGATCGCACCGCTTGCGCCAACCGGGTGGCCCAGCGCAATCGCGCCGCCATCGGGGTTCACCTTGCTAAGATCAAGGCCCAGCTCTTTCGAGACGGCGATGGCTTGGGCGGCAAAGGCCTCGTTGCTTTCGATCCAGTCGAACTCATCAGCGCTAAGGCCGGTTTTTTCCAGCAAAGCGCGCACGGCGGGGATTGGGCCAAGGCCCATAACCTCGGGGCGCACGCCGGCAATCGCGTAGCCGGTGATTTTTGCGCGCGGAGTCAGGCCCTCGGCAGCGGCGGCGTCTTCGCGTGCGATAATAAGAGCAGCGGCGGCGTCATTGATGCCGCTGGCATTGCCCGCCGTTACGGTGCCGTCTTTCTGGAACACAGGCTTGAGGCCCGCCAGCTTTTCAAGGCTGGTGGCTTTCGGGTGTTCGTCGGTGTCGAAAACGACCGTGCCTTTGCGTGTCGTGATCTCAACCGGGATAATTTCTTCCTTGAAATGGCCCGCAGCAATGGCGGCGGCGGCGCGTTCCTGGCTTTGCATCGCAACCGCGTCTTGGTCCTCGCGGGAGATGTTACATTCCGCAGCCACGTTTTCCGCCGTCACGCCCATATGGCCGGTGCCGAAGGGGCAGGACAGCGCGCCGGTCATCATATCGACCACTTTCGCATCGCCCATCTTCTGACCAAATCGGGCAGCGGGCAGGATGTAGGGAGATTTGCTCATGACTTCGGCGCCGCCTGCCAATGCGAAATCGGCGTCACCTAGCATCAGCATTTGGGCGGCTGATACGACTGCCTGAACGCCCGACCCGCACAGGCGGTTAACGTTCATCGCCGGGGTGCCGACAGGCACGCCTGCGTTCACGGCAGCGACGCGGCTGACATACATGTCGCGTGGCTCGGTATTGATGATATGGCCGAACACAGTTTGCCCGATTTTCTCGGGGGAAATGCCGGCGCGCGCGATGGCCTCTTTTGAGACGATGGTCGCAAGTTCGATGGGCGAAAAGCCTGAGAGCGAACCGCCGAAGGTGCCGATGGGCGTGCGGGTGGCGGAAAGGATGACGATGCCGGTCATGGGGGCCTCCTGGGTTAGGGTTGGCGGTACGGTAGGCCCTGCGCGCGCATCCGGCCAGAGGGGGGATGCGAAATTGACGGCACGTTACGGCGCGGATCGCCGGGGGGTTGAAATCTTGCAAGGCAGAGACACATTCCAAGTAACGAATGTGATTGCAGGAGGCACTATGACCGCCCACCCCATCGTCAAAGGCTTTTGGGATAAACCCACCGGAAGCTGGCAATATGTGTTTCACGACCCCGACACGATGAAAGGGGCGGTGGTTGATCCGGTCTGGGATTATGATCCGCAGGCGGGCGCGACAGGTCTGGACAACGCCAAGACGATCCTGAGCTATATTCGCGAGACGGGGATTGATGTGGAATGGGTGCTCGACACCCACCCCCATGCTGATCACTTTACATCTGCGGTCTGGCTGGCTGAACAACTGGGTGCAAAACGCGGTATTGGCGAGCGGGTGCGCAAGGTGCAAAGCCTGTGGGCGGGTATCTACAACACGCCAGACCTGCCGCAGGACGGGCGGCAATGGGACCATCTGTTTGCAGACGGCGAGACCTTTAGGATTGGCAATCTTGAAGTGCGGGTGATGCTGTCCACGGGGCACACGCTGGCTTCGATCACCTATGTGGTGGGCGATGCGGCCTTTGTGCATGACACTCTGATGATGCCCGAGAACGGGACGAGCCGCGCGGATTTTCCCGGTGGCTCGGCGGCGGAATTGTGGGACTCGGTGCGCGCGATTCTGGACCTGCCCAGCGAGACGCGCCTGTTCATCGGTCACGATTATCCCGGCGACGGGGGCGAGCCGCGCTGCATGGCGACCGTGGCCGAGCATCGCCGCGACAACAAACATGTGAAGGACGGGATCAGCCGCGCCGATTTCATCGAAACGCGTGAGGCGCGCGATGCGACCCTACCGCTGCCCAAGCTGATGCTGGCGGCGTTGCAGATCAACATTCGCGGCGGGCGCAAACCCGAGGCGGAAGCGGATGGCCGTAGCTACCTGAAAATCCCGCTGGATTACTTCGAAGCGCGGTGAGGGGTCAGGGGAGCGCGGCCCTCGGGCGTCAATAGCCACGCGTCGCGCCCCTCGATCACGGCTGTGGAAATCGGGTGGCCATAGCCTGCGCCGCTATCAAGGTTCAGGCGATTGCCGTAATGGGTCGCCGCCTGAATGTTGGTGTGACCATGCACGACAAGCACCCCGTGATCGCGGGGGTCTGACAGAAACGGTTCGCGAATCCAGAGCAAATCATCCTCGACCTGATCGTGCAGATCGACGCCGGGGCGAATGCCCGCATGCACGAAAAGTGTTTCACCGCGCAGATGGTAAGCGGGCTGGGATGCCAGCCAGTCGCGATGGGATTGCGGGACCGCGCCAAGAAGCGGGGCGATCTCGCTTAGGGGGCGGGAAAAAGCATCAGGGATACCGTAGCTTTGCAGCGTTGCTTCACCGCCGACGCGCGGGTTGAGATAGGTGACATGGCTGCTCAGGATCGGGTCTTGTGCGGCTGGATCGTTGAGAAAGCCCAAGAACATCCGGTCGTGATTGCCCCGCAGCACAACCCAGTTTTCGCCGCGAGCCTGACCCTCCATCAGAAACTGGATCACGCCGTTCGAGTTTGGCCCGCGATCAACCAGATCACCGAGATGCACAATCGGAGCCTCTGTATCGCCACAACTCGCACGATCTGCCGCGATCAGCGCATGTGCTGCGTGCACCTGTTCCAGATGGCCGTGGATATCACCGATAGCATAGCTGCGCATTTCGTCCCCTTCATGCACAAGGCCCCCCGCAACCGCGAGGGGCCCGTTCGTGCGTTCAGTTAGATCAATCGACGTTGAATTCCAGCGGTTTGACCTGTTTGAAGTTGCCGGTGTCTTTCATCGCCTCGACGACATCTGCGGGAACCGCCTCATCGACATAGGCGATTGCGATGGCCTCACCGCTTTGTTTCGAGCGGCCCAAGGTGAAGTTCGCAAGGTTCACGCCGTGCTCGCCCAGCAAGGTGCCAAGCTTGCCGATGACGCCGGGGACGTCGTTATTGGTGGTATAAAGCATGTGATTGCCGACTTCGGCGTCGATATTGATGCCTTTGATCTGGATAAAGCGCGGCTTGCCATCGCTAAACACGGTGCCCGCGATGGAGCGTTCCTTGCTTTCGCTGACCACGGTGACCTTGATATAGCCGTCAAACACGCCGCTTTGATCTTGCGAGGTGGTCGAGATCTGAATGCCGCGCTCTTTGGCGATGACCGGGGCGGAGACCATGTTCACGTCCGGTTGGCTGGCCTTGAGGATGCCCGAAATCACCGCGCAATCCAGCGCCTTGAGGTTCATTTCCGACACTACACCGTCATAGGTGACGTTGATCGCCTTGATCGCGTCTTCGGTCATCTGACCGATGAAGCCACCCAGATGCTCGGCCAGTTTGACCCACGGGCCCATCGTTTTGGCCTCTTCGGCGGTCATCGAGGGCATGTTGAGCGCGTTTTCAACGGCGCCGTCCAGCAGGTAGTTCGACATCTGCTCGGCCACTTGCAGGGCCACGTTTTCCTGCGCTTCGGTCGTGGCGGCGCCAAGGTGGGGCGTGCAGACCACGTTGGGCAGACCGAACAGCACGTTCTCGGTGGCGGGTTCTTGCGAGAACACATCAAAGGCCGCGCCCGCGACATGGCCCGATTTCAGCAACTCGGCCAGCGCGTTTTCATCGACCAGACCGCCGCGCGCGCAGTTTATGATGCGCACGCCCTTCTTGGTCTTGGCGAGGTTTTCCGCCGACAGGATATTGCGGGTCTGATCGGTCAGCGGCACATGCAGCGTGATGAAATCAGCGCGCTTGAGCAGCTCGTCCAACTCGACTTTTTCGACGCCCATCGTTGCGGCTTTTTCCTCGGACAGGAAGGGGTCATAGGCCACGACCTTCATTTTCAGACCGCGCGCCCGGTCGCACACGATGCCACCGATATTGCCTGCGCCGATCACGCCCAGCGTCTTGGCGGTCAGCTCGACCCCCATGAATTTCGACTTTTCCCATTTGCCCGCTTGGGTCGAGGCATCCGCCTCGGGGATTTGACGCGCCACGGCGAACATCAGCGCAATGGCGTGTTCGGCGGTGGTGATCATGTTGCCAAACGGCGTGTTCATTACGATCACGCCCTTTTTGCTGGACGCTTCCTTATCGACGTTATCGGTGCCGATGCCGGCGCGCCCGACGACTTTCAGATTGGTCGCGCTTTCGAGCAGTTTCGCGGTGACCTTGGTGGCCGAGCGGATCGCGAGACCGTCATATTTGCCGATCACCTCGGCCAGTTTTTCCTTGTCTTTGCCAAGGCCGGGTTCGAAGTCAACTTCGATGCCACGGTCGCGGAAAATCTGGACGGCGGTTTCCGAGAGACTATCGGAGACGAGAACTTTGGGAGCCATTTTCTGGGTTCCTTGAATTTTCTGAATTTTAGGAAAGACGGGCCTGCATGGCCCGCCGATCTGTCAGGTTTGGATCAGACCAAAGGATCAGGCTTGCGCCGCGATCTCGGCCTCGAATGCGTATTCGACC
>NZ_AUNB01000001.1 GCF_000714545.1 Thioclava indica | reverse complement strand
TGGGCCTGCCGCAAACGCTGAACGTGGGCTTTAACGATATGCTCTCGGGGGCGAACCTGTCGCTGCAACTGTGCCCGCTGCTGACGCAGGGCCAGATCGAGGCGCTCGAACATCACGCAAGCGACGCGATCAAGGATCTCTATCTGCCCAAGCTGATTTCGGGGGAGTGGTCAGGCACGATGAATCTGACCGAACCCAGCGCGGGGTCCGATGTGGGCGCGCTGCGCACCAAGGCGGAACCCAATGACGATGGCACCTACGCGATCACGGGGCAAAAGATTTTCATCACCTGGGGCGACTCGGATGTGTTTGAAAACACTTGCCATCTGGTGCTGGCGCGTCTGCCCGATGCGGCGCCGGGCACCAAGGGCATCAGCCTGTTCATGGTGCCCAAATACATCCCCGACGACAACGGCAAGCCCGGCGTGGCCAATTCCCTCAAGGTTGTGTCGCTGGAACATAAGATGGGGATTCACGGCTCACCCACCTGCGTCATGAGCTATGAGGGCGCGACCGGCTGGCTGGTTGGCGCGGAAAACAAGGGCATGGCGGCGATGTTCACGATGATGAACAATGCGCGTCTGAACGTAGGCGCGCAGGGCATCGGCGTGGCCGAGGCTGCCTATCAGGACGCGCTTGCCTATGCCAAGGATCGCGTGCAATTCGCGCCGATCGTTGAGCATGCCGATGTGCGCCGGATGCTGGCCGAGATGAAGGCCGAGATTTTCGCCGCGCGCTCGATCGCGCTGGCCTGTGCGGTGGCAATCGACATGGGGCGCGCCACTGGCAAAGACAGCTGGATTGCGCGCGCGGCGCTGCTGACCCCGATTGCCAAGGCGTATGGCACCGATATGGGCATCCGCGTCGCGAATACCGGTATTCAGGTGCATGGCGGCATGGGTTTCATCGAGGAAACGGGGGCGGCCCAATACGCCCGCGACGTGCGGATCACCACGATCTATGAGGGCACCAACGGCATTCAGGCGATGGACCTTGTCGGGCGCAAGATGATGGATGACGGCGCCGCCGCCTGCCGTCTGTTGCAAGAGGTCGAGGACGAGGCCCAAGGCGCGCGCGGCGATTTCCCGGTGCTGGCCGAGGATGTCTGGCAAGCCGCCGAGGCGCTGCGCGAACATACCGAATGGATGCTCAAGCAGGGCGCGCAAGACCGCTTTGCTGGCGCTGTGCCCTATCTTGATGCGTTCGCGCGGGTGCTGGGGGGCTATTACCACCTGCGCGCGGCGATGGCTGACGGGCGCAATTCGGCGCGCGGGCATCTGGCCGCTGTCTATATCCGCCGTTTGATGCCGCTATATGCCGCCGCTTTGGTTGAGGCGCGCGAAGGGGCTGAGGGGCTTTATGCGCTGTCGGTCGAAGACCTTGAGGCATGAGGGGCGAAAGCGCCGGAATCCGCTACCCTTGGCCCGAGCCACCCGCGCCCGGTGACGCGATTGAGGTCGCACCGGGCGTGATGTGGCTGCGCTTGCCGCTGCCGATGGCGCTTGATCACGTCAACTGCTTTGCGCTTGATGATGGTGATGGCTGGACGCTGGTCGATCCGGGCATCGACACGCGCAAATGCCGCGCGGCGTTGCAAGCCGCGCTGGACGGGCCGCTCTCGGGCAAGCCGGTGACGCGCGTTCTGGTCACGCATTACCACCCCGATCACATCGGCCTCGCGGGCTGGCTGCAAGCGCAGGGGGCGGAACTGGTAACCACGCGCACCTCTTGGCTGTTTGCGCGCATGCTGGTGCTGGACCCGCAAGATCGCCCCGCCGCCGAGACACTGGAATATTATCGCCGCGCCGGAATGGACCCCGAGATTTTCGAGCTGCGCGCCAATGAGCGCCCGTTCAACTTTGCCGATTGCGTGCATCCGCTGCCGCTTGGGTTTACGCGCATTGTTGAAGGTGACCAAATCACCATCGGCGGGCGGGAATGGGACGTGTATATGGGCGATGGCCACGCGCCCGAACATGCCACGCTGTTTTCGCGCGACGACGATCTGGTGCTGGGGGGCGATCAACTGCTGCCCTCGATCTCGGCGAACTTGGGCGTTTACGCGACCGAACCCGAGGCCGACCCGCTGACCGATTGGCTCACCTCCTGCGCGCGGTTTTCCGAAATCGCCGAGGATCGCCATCTTGTGCTGCCCGGCCACAAACTGCCCTTCACCGGACTGCCGCTGCGCCTGATCCAGATGGTGGAAAACCACGAGGGCGCGCTGAAACGTCTGCGCGCGCATCTGCAAACTCCGCGTGTCGCGGGTGACTGTTTCGCGCCGCTGTTCAAGCGCAAGATCGACGCGGGCACCTATGGCTTGGCGCTTGTCGAGTCGATGGCCCATCTCAACCACCTTTGGCTGCGCGGCGAGATCACCCGCACCTTGCGCGACGATGGCGCATGGGAATGGGCGCTGGCCGATCAAGGGGCGTGACAGGGCGGCACGGCTCGGTTAGGTTTCGCACTGGGAGATCAGCACAACAGGGAGATGTGCAATGGCCGAATACAAGCCGGGCGAAATGGATATCCGTGTCCAAGAGAGAACATTCGCGGGATTTACGCGCTTTGTCTCGGTCGCGGTGATTGTTATTATTGCGTTTCTGGTGTTTCTCGCTCTGGCAAACGGCTGAGGCGCATCGCGCGCAGCCATTCGGGAACTCACCAGAAAGGGAGATCGGGCTGATGATGCGCCTGCTTCTCGTCTGCCTGATGCTGCCGCTGTTTCTGGCGGGCTGCGGTGCGGACAATATCTATGCCTCGGATGCCGATGTCGCGCGTTATCGCTACGTCTCGGATGAGCCGCCCTCATTGACGCTATATACCGTGATCAGCACGCGAACCAATGCGGGCGGGCATTCGGCGTTGATGATCAACGGGCGCGAGCGGATCATCTTTGATCCCGCAGGCACGTGGAATCACCCTTGGGCACCCGAACGCAACGATGTGCATTTCGGCATCACCGAAAAGATGCGCAAATTCTACATCGACTATCACAGCCGCGAGACGTGGTTTGTGCGCTCGCAGAAAATCCCGATCACGATGGCGCAGGCCGATCAGCTGATGGCGCGGGTCGAGCGTAACGGCTCGGTCAACAAGATGATGTGCGCCGATTCGGTATCAAGCGCGCTGCGCGATATGCCGTGGCTGCACGACGAGATCCCGTTCACCTTCTCGCCGCTGAAACTGTCCAAGGCGTTCGGGAAATTGCCGGGCGTGATCAGCAAGGATCACTATGACGATGACCCCGACGACAATTCCGGCGTGCTGATGATCCAGCAGGAAAAGCCCCGACAGGTCGTACAGATGGGGAACTGATAAAAAGTATCCGGCGCGCGAGGGAAACTTCGCGCGTCTTTTTTGTGGGGGGGCTACGCGGACCTAGATACCCCGCGCTGACGTTTTTTGAATGTCTGCAGTGTTGATCTTATCGAGGATGGAGGTCACGGCTGGTCAAAAACCTATCCGAAACCGGCTTCTGTTTTGATCTAAACCAATATGCTGAGGCCGCTCTTGAGGGCCTTGCTCACTCCCGCAGCGTCCATATGGAGCCGAAGTCTCTGGTTGTATCCACCGGGAGTATTGAGAGCTTCGATAAGAGGATCACAAGCTGTCGTCGACAGATTTGATGCGACTAATGCCCTGAGAAAAGCTTCCCCCTGGGCCTTGTCCGATACCCGTTCTCCAAGCCAATCCGCGGCATCGCCGACCATGCGCGCAACAGGAGACAGAACCGCTTGGGCACAAAGGTAAGCGGTCATCTCCTCGGCGTCCCGCACCGGAAATATAATATTGCTGTCACCGAAGATGTCTGTGACAATTTCAGCGTCTCCGTACATCATTATCGGAGTTCCGCCCTGCGCAATTCCGGGAAAGGGCATCATTATGGCCGTCGCACGCGCCGGACGAACCAAGGCATCTGCCTCCTCAAGCGATGCACCGGCCATGAAGGTAATCACGATCTGGCCTTCACGAAATTCCAGAGGGCCTAGTACATCTGGTGCAGCTTCGGCCATCAATCCCAGAAAAAGAACATCGCTTGCATCTATAACCCCCTGATTGTCGGCGGTCCGAACGTTTTCGTAAGTTTCAGCAAGGAAAGATGAATGATAAGTGCTGCGCTTTGACACAGTGATTTCATGCCCGTTGTGAACGATGCCTTCCACTGCCGCGCGGGAAATCGTTCCACATCCTATCACCCCAATTCGCATGTCGACCCTCATTGCGATATGAACCAAAACAGACACTTGCACAGATAGGAACACCGCGCAAATTGGACTCAAAGCTGACGTTACCCCGTTCTAGCAGCTCCCCCTCAGCCGTTCCTCAGCCAATCCCCCAAAGCGCCAGATAGAGCGCGGTAAGCCCCCCGACAATCGCCCAAAGCGTGTTGCGCGTTGCGATCCCGACGGTCAGCGCGGCGGCGGCTGCAATAAGCCGGGCTGGGTCAAGCTGTCCATCGGTCGCCGCAGGCCAGACAACAAGCGGCGCCACCAGCCCCGGCAGCACCGCGACCGGCGTATAGCGCAAATAGCGCAGCGCCCATTCGGGCAAATGGCGATCACCCAGAAAGCCCAGAAACGAATAGCGCAGCGCGAAAGTACCGATCCCCAGCGCCACGATGATCCCCCAGATCACCGCATCGGAATAACCGCTCATAGCAGGGCTCCTTTGCGGCGATTGACCCAAAGTTCAACCTGCGCGCCCGTCACCATCGCCACAAGCGCCGCAATCATCAGCCCGACACCCGAGGGCAAAAACGACAGTGCCAGCGCACCCACCACCGACACGACTGCCGCCGCGACATGGGCAAGACTGCGCAAGGCCGGGCCGATCATCGCCAGAAACGTAATCGGCACCGCGAAATCAAGCGCAAACTCCGGCGGGATCGCAGCCCCCGCCAGCGCTCCGGCCAGCGTCGCGACAAACCAAAGCGGGCAGACCGGAGTGCAAGCTCCCGCAAAATAGAGCAGCTTCTCGGCGCGCGTCATCTGCGGGCGGGTCTCGTATTCATTGGCCGCCAGCGCATAGGACTGATCAAGCAGGAAATAGGCCACCAGCGCCTTTTGCCAGACCGACGCGCGGCCCAGATGCGGGGATAGCGCCGCGGAATACATTGCCATCCGCAGATTGACCGCCAGCGAGGCGGCGAGGATCAGCACGACGGGCGCATGATCTCCCATCAGTTGCAGCGCGGTGAACTGCGCCGCCCCCGCGATCACCAACCCCGAAAACCCCATGACCTGCGCCAAGTCCATGCCGGCTTTGGTCGCCGCCACGCCAAACAGCAACCCGAACGGCGCAATCACCAGCAGGAACGGCAAGCCGTGGCGAAAACCGCGCCAATAGGCGGCTTTGATGGCAGATCTTTGCGACATCGCGCTTGTCTCCTCCTGGATCTTGCGAAACTGTTAGAGGAGGCGGCGCGAAATGGCAAAGCATGCGATTGTATTGGAGGCAATCAACCCCGTGGCAGAGGTGATTTTCGGACTGATTCTGGCGGGCGGTCAGGGCCGTCGCATGGGTGGCGTGGACAAGGCGCAGGTCTTGCTCGCCGGTCGCCCCTTGATCGCGCATGTCACAGATCGCCTCGCCCCGCAGGTGGCGCGTTTGGCGGTGTCCAGCAATCGCGCCCCCGCGCAATTCGCGCCGCTGCCTGTGCTGCCGGATGCACCCGAGAGGCTGGGCGAGGGGCCGCTTGCCGGGCTGCTTGCGGGCTTGGAATGGGCGGTGCAAAGCGGGGCGGATGCGCTGATCTGCGTGCCGGTGGACACGCCGTTCCTGCCCCGCGATCTGGTGGCGCATCTTGCAGGGCCGGACGTGGCGATTGCGTGTTCCAACGGGCGCGCGCATCCCAGCGTGGGCTATTGGCCGGTCTCGAAGCGCGCCGAAATCGCGCAGCTTTTCGGGGCGGGCGAGCGCCGCTTACGTATGGCCGCACAGGGCGCGCGCGAGGTCGATTTCAGCGCCGGTCCCGACCCGTTCGCCAACCTCAACACTCCGGATGACCTCGCCAAGGCTGAGGCGGCACTGGCCCGCACGCCATGAACGACATCACCTATCACCACGGGCTGGGCCCCGATCAGCGCGCCCGCGCCGCGCAGCTTTACTGGCAGGCGTTTGGTGGCAAGCTGGGTCGGGTGATGCGGCCCCAGACCCGCGCGCTGGATTTCATCACCCGCGTGATCGCGCCGCAATTTGCGCTGTCAGCGCGCAACGCGCGCGGCGAACTGGTTGGGGTGATCGGGTTTCGCACCCCGTTTGGGTCATTCGTGGGCGGTGGGCCGCGGGATTTGCGCGCCAGCTACGGGCGCATGGGCGGCCTGTGGCGCGCGGGATGTCTGCGCGCCTTGGCCCAAGATCTGGAACCGGGCACGATGATGGTCGACGGGCTTGCAGTCTGCCCCGAGGCGCGCGGCCAAGGCATTGGCACAGAGCTGATCGAGAGCTTAAGCAGCTACGCCCAGTCGCAAGGGTACAGCGCGCTTTGCCTTGAGGTGGTCGCGGAAAACATGCGCGCGCGCGCCTTGTATGATCGGCTTGGATTTGTTGCTACCGGACAGCGTCACTCGATCTTCACGCGGCTCGCCTTCGACTTCCACCGCGTGCATGAAATGCGCCGCGCGCTTTAGTCGAAACTGCCCGTCACGCGGCCCAGCAGCATGAAGGCGCGCGCCGTGCGGGTCTCGGCCAGCTCGGCAATTTCCTGATCCGAGGCGTTCTTTTCGAACTCGCCAAAGGTGCGGTCGAACTGGCGCAGAAAGTGGTGTGCCGCGTCGCGAAAGATCGTGTCGCCACGCATCCGCCCCGCCGATAGCGCCAGCGACGAGCGATCACGGATGCCGCCCAAGCTTGCGATCTCGCGCCCCCGTTCGCCTGCCGCAAACCGCCGCCACAGCGCCGGACGGGCGCGGTCGGGCGTGAGGTCATCCATATAAATCCCGTCTTGCGACAGCAGGTTCAGCACATCCTGCGACGAGCGCAACAATTTCGCCGTAGAGCGATCTTCCAACGCACGACGCAGGGCGCGAAAGCCCTCCTTATCCTCGGGCGTGTCGGGGAAGTTCAGCGCGCGAATGAAATCGGCAATCGAGATCGGTGCGCGCAATTCCTCGGCAGGAGTGCCAAGCGCCAGCATCGGTTCCGTGTCGTCGGGGCGCAGCGGAGGCGGTGCGACCAGTGCGGCCTTGCGATCAGCCGAGGGCTGCGTGGCATGGGAATCGCGGCGCGAGGCAAAGGTTGCGATGGTGGTTTCGGCTTGGCGCGTTACGGCGGCGATCTCGTCCAGCTTGCGCTCGACCGATTGATCGCTGCGCAACGCCTGCTGATTAAGCCACGCCATCCGCATCGCCTCGATCGACTGCTTGAGCGCCTGCGCCTCGGCGCGCATCTCGCGCGCGCCTCGCGCGGTGATCGCCGCGACCCAGATCATCGCAATCGGCAGCGCCATCCCGACCATCAACGAGACCGTGTTAAACAGCGACGCCGCCCCCGCCACGCCGGGCGCGAAGAACCAGAACGCCAGCACCATGAATAGCCACAAAACCGACAGCGCCAGCGCGATCCACTCGATCGCACCGGGGCCGCGTGACACAATGGCCCCACCGCGCGCCATCGACGCGCGCATCCCGCCCAAGGGCGATGGGGTTTGCGTTGTCTGCTCCGCAGGCGTTTCCATTCATGGCTCCAAAATGGGCGGTGTCAGGCGAATATGACCGACAAGATCTCGTAGCTGCGCGTGCCGCCGGGGGTGCGCACATCAATCGAGTCCCCCTCGTCTTTGCCAATCAAGGCGCGGGCAAGGGGCGATTTCATGTTCAAGCGACCCTGTTCCAGATCGGCCTCGGGCTCACCGACGATCTGATAGGTTTTTTCCTCGTCGGTGTCTTCGTCAACGATGACGACCGTGGCGCCAAACTTCACCGATCCGGTGAATTTGCTGGGATCGATCACTTCGGCGCGACCCAACAGGCTTTCGATTTCCTTGACACGGCCCTCGATAAAGCCCTGCTTCTCGCGGGCCGAATGGTATTCGGCATTCTCCGACAGATCGCCCAGCTCACGCGCTTCGGCAATCGCCTTGATGATCGCAGGGCGTTCCTGCGACTTCAGTTTTTTCAATTCTTGACTAAGCGAGTCGTGACCCGCGCGCGTCAACGGCACTTTTTCCATGGAAGGCTCCCGAACTCGGAGAAAATCCTAATTCAGGGCATCTAAATCTTTTCTTGCCCCCCCAAGTCAAGCCTTGAGCCACATTTTTGCCAAAACCCGCCGATAGAAGAGAGGTAACAACAAACAGGCCAGGCGCAAATCTCATGGTTATGATTCTTCGGTTCTCCTTGCTATACGTGCTGTCTGCTCTCGGACTGACAGCGTATCTTCATGCCGATTTCACCCAACTCTTGACTGATGCATTGCTTGCGGCAGCAACGATAGGGCAGGCGATTTTTGGGCTTTGGATTTGGCTGGTGCCGATTGGTGTCGCCGGAATTTTCCTGCTGGGGAGAGAGCATATGCGGGGCCGGATCAGGCCGATTTTGGCGGTCTTCGTTGCTTCAGTCGCGCTTCAGGTGGGCTTTGTGTTCTTTAAAGGCGCCATTCCCCGCCTATTGCCCTATTACGCCGATCCGGACCTTGCGCGTGTCGATCTCTGGCTGCATGGCGGGGTCGCGCCTTGGCAGTGGTTGCATTGGCTGTTGCCAAACGGCATCGGAACCTTCCCCGCAGAGGCTTACCTCAACCTTTGGAGCGTTCCCGCAATGGGCTTTCCGATCTTGATTGTTGCCACCGAGACGGATCGCGCGCGGATGATCCGGTTCTTGTGGCTGTTCTTTGGTTCTTGGTTCGTCTTAGGCAACATTATCGCCCTGCTCGGGAGCTCAGTGGGGCCGGTCTATTATGATCGTCTGATGGGAGGCGACACGTTTGCCGCATTGACCGCAGCGCTCAAAAGCAGCGGCATTTCTGACGGTCCGATTGGTTATCTGCAAAACCTTTTGTGGAGCCACTATGCCGCTGGCGGAACGAAGTTGAACCTCGGGATTTCGGCCTTCCCCTCAATGCATGTCGCTGTTGCAACGATCACCATGTTGTATCTTTGGGAGCGGTCCAAATGGCTGCGTGTGCCGGGGGTGCTATTCTTGCTAGGTATCGTTTTCCTGTCGGTCTATTCTGGCTTTCACTATGCTGTAGATGGGTATTTCTCGTTTGCGGCCGTGCTGCTGGGCAACTGGGCGATCAAGCGGCGTATGGCCCCTGCGGCAGACGCAACAATATTGCGTCCCATCGCAGCGTAACAATTGCCTCATTGCGCGCACTAGGCTAGGCAGAACGCCAACCAATAGCGGCAAGCCAGAGGATTTGGGATATGGCCGAGATCGAACGCGAGTCGATGGAATATGATGTGGTGATCGTGGGGGCGGGGCCGGCTGGCCTGTCTGCGGCGATCAAGCTGAAACAGATCAACCCCGACCTTGAGGTCGTGGTGCTGGAAAAGGGCTCGGAGGTGGGGGCGCATATCCTGTCCGGCGCGGTGCTCGACACGGCGGGGCTGGATCAACTGCTGCCCGATTGGAAAGAGCGCGGTGCGCCGATCAAGGTGGGCGTCAAGAAGGACAACTTCTTCATGCTTGGCCCGCACGGCCATCTGCGCATTCCGAACTGGCCGATGCCCAAGCTGATGAGCAATCACGGCAAATACATCGTCTCGATGGCCAATGTCTGCCGCTGGATGGCTGAACAGGCCGAGGCGCTGGGTGTCGAGGTGTTCCCCGGCATGTCCGCCAGTGAAATCGTCTGGGATGGCGACCGGGTCGCGGGCGTCGTCGCAGGCGAATTTGGCAAAAACCCCGACGGCACGCAGGGACCGAACTACGAGCCGGGGATGGAGCTGCGCGGCAAATATGTCATGCTGGGCGAGGGTGTGCGCGGCTCGCTGGCCAAGGTGGTGATGGAGAAGTTCAACCTCTCCAAAGATCACTGCCCGCAGAAATTCGGGCTTGGCATGAAAGAAATCTGGGAGATCGACCCCGCCAAGCACCACGAGGGCACCGTCACGCACACGATGGGCTGGCCGCTGAATGGCAATGCGGGGGGCGGCTCGTTCGTCTACCACCTTGAGAATAATCAGGTTTATGTCGGGTTCGTTGTCCACCTGAACTACGAAAACCCGCATCTCTATCCTTATATGGAATTCCAGCGCTTCAAACATCACCCAATGATGGCCGACCTTCTGGATGGCGGCAAACGCGTCGCTTACGGGGCGCGCGCGATTTCCGAGGGCGGCTGGCAGTCGATCCCGAAACTCACCGCGCCGGGCGTGGTGCTGATGGGCTGCGCGGCGGGGCTGGTCAACGTGCCCCGCATCAAGGGCAACCATAACGCGATGCTCTCGGGCATTGCTGCGGCAGAGGCGGCGGCAGCGGCGATCAAGGCGGGTCGCGCAGGCGATGATCTGGTCGAATACGAGGCCGATCTGCGCTCGGGTCCGATTGCCAAAGACCTCAAGCCGGTGCGCAACGTCAAACCGATGTGGTCGAAATGGGGGATGTTCCCCTCGCTGGTCTTTGGCGGCTTGGATATGTGGACCAACTCGCTGTTCGGGTTCTCGCTGTTTGGCACGCTCAAACATGGCAAGACCGATGCCGCAGCGACGGGCGAGGCGAAAAACTTCAAGCCCATCGACTATCCCAAGCCGGATGGCAAACTGTCCTTTGATCGTCTGACCAATGTCAGTTTTTCCTTCACCAACCACGAGGAAAGCCAGCCCTGCCACCTGCATCTCAAAGACCCGTCGATCCCGATCGCGGTCAATCTGCCGAAATTTGACGAACCCGCGCAGCGGTATTGCCCGGCAGGCGTTTATGAGGTGATCGGCGAGGGGGCAGACGCGAAGTTCCAGATCAATTTCCAGAACTGCGTGCATTGCAAAACCTGCGATATCAAGGACCCCAGCCAGAACATCAACTGGACCACGCCGCAGGGCGGGGACGGGCCGAACTACCCCAATATGTAAGGCGCTCAAACGCCCCTGAAATGCATAAAGCGGGAGGCTTGCCTCCCGCTTTTTCATACTCTCTCACTGGCAACGGGCGTTCAACCGCCCGGCCTTGGCCGAAAATCAGGCCGACGTGGAAAACAGCAAATGGCGCGTATCGGCCCAATCGGCCTCGTGCGGCGCAACCTTGTCGTTCAGCTTCACGTCGCGCTTGGTGTCTTCGATGCGCAGGGCGTGGCCGTTGACAGCAGTTTCTTTGGTTTTCTTGGTCATGTTGTATCTCCATTCTACGGCGGTTGCGCGCAAGCCGTGTGCTGTGCGCGTATTGTGTGGATCGCACCGCGCAAGGTCAGGGAGCCCCCCGAACAGCAGCAATAAAGCGATCAGCGTCGTATAGATGTCCCGGCACAGTGCGGTGCGGTGGTCTTTGCCCAAACTGGTCGACGCGCGCACGCAACGGACCAAGCGGTGATGTCACAAATACCCAGCGGGTGCAGCGGCCTGACAGCTTGACCTTTCGGTTGAGCTGCGAGGGAATTTAATCTCAAACTAAGATTGAGGCTCTTATATGTGCTAAAGCGCACGAAACGCAAGGGTAAAGTGGGTCGTGTTTGATTTACGCACCGTCATCACAGATCTGTCATCGCCGCGCGCCTTGGGAAAACTGTCAAAACGGCGTGTTTTTGCCAAGCGGGGCAGGCTGGGGCGCGTGGGCCGCATTGCTATGCGCCAGATGCCCCGTTACGGTCGCCCCAAACTCAATGAGAGGACTGTTTCGTGTCGAGTAATTCCTCTGCGTATCGCATGGCTTTTATCGCTTTGCTGATGGGCTCTGTCGCTGTTACCCCCGCGCTTGCGCAAGATAAAAACGCCCCCGCCGAGCAAAGCGCGCAAGACGCCGCCGCTGCCGCCGATGCGCAAGACGCCAAAGACGATGCCGATTCTGCCAATGACCCGACCCCGGAAGAGGCCGGGGCCTATCTCGCCGCGCGCATCGCCTCTCAGCAATTCAATTTCGAACAGGCGGCCAATTATTACCGCAAGCTGATGAGCGCAGGCGATGTCAGCGCCGAAACCGCCGAGGCCACGCTCGTCGCCGAGATCGCGATTGCCGATTATGACCGCGCCGTGCCTTTGGCGCGCGAGATGCTCAAGGCGCAGACCGGCAGCCAGATTGCCGCGA
The DNA here is from genome assembly GCF_000714545.1 of Thioclava indica. Taxonomy (GTDB): domain Bacteria; phylum Pseudomonadota; class Alphaproteobacteria; order Rhodobacterales; family Rhodobacteraceae; genus Thioclava; species Thioclava indica. The sequence goes on along the minus strand of NZ_AUNB01000001.1, from coordinate 443,039 downwards.
TGACGGTGCTGGCCGCTGATGCAAAGGCGGGCGATTGGGCGGCTGTGATCAAACTTGCCGATGACGAAAGCGCCGATCCCGGCCCGCTGCTGGGCGGGCTGGCGCGGGCTTGGGCGCTGGTGGGCGAGGGCAAGATGTCTGACGCCGCCGCCGCCTTTGACAAGATCGGTAAAGAGAAAACCCTTGGCGCGTTCGCCGCCTACCACAAGGCGTTGTCACTGGCGCTGGTGGGCGATTACGAGGGCGCCGACAAGATCCTGTCAGGTGAACATGGCGCGATGATCACCGCGACGCGCGGCGGGGTGATTGCGCATGCCGAGATCCTGTCGCAACTGGAACGCGACAAAGACGCGCTGGCGCTGATCGAGGACCGCTTTGGCACCAATCTTGATCCGCAGCTTGAAGCGATGCACACCAAGCTTGCGGCAGGCGAAACGCTGCCCTTCACGGTGGTGCGCAACGCGACCGATGGCGTGGCCGAGGTGTATTTCTCTGTCGCGCAGGCGCTGATTGGCGACGCGCCCGATCCGTTCACGCTGATGCACACGCGGCTGGCCAATCTGGTGCAGCCCGATATGTCGGATGCGACGCTGCTATCGGCTTCGCTTCTGGATAAGATGACGCAGTATGACCTTGCGATTGCCGCCTACGCCGCGGTCTCGCCCAAAAGCCCGATCTATCACGCCGCCGAAATCGGCCGCGCCGAGGCGATGGTGCGCGCGGGGCGCAATGATGCCGCCATTGAGGTGCTGGAAAACCTTGCACGCATTCAGCCCAAACTGTCGGGTGTGTGGATCGCGCTTGGCGATACGTTGCGGCGCGAAAAACGCTTTGGCGAGGCGGCAAAAGCCTATGATCAGGCGATCGCGCTGATCGGCCCGCCCAAGCCGACCGACTGGTTCGTCTATTATTCGCGCGCGATTGCGCAGGAACGCTCGGGCGAATGGGATAAGGCGGAAAAGGGCTTTCGCGAGGCGCTCAAACTGTCGCCCGATCAACCCTCGGTGCTGAACTATCTGGGCTATTCCTACGTTGATCGCGGGGAAAATCTGGATGAGGCGATCGACATGATCCGCAAGGCGGTCAAAGAGCGCCCCGATGCCGGCTTTATCGTCGACAGCCTTGGCTGGGCGCTTTACAAAACCGGCCACTATCAGGAAGCAGCCAAGGAAATGGAGCGCGCGGTAGAGCTTGAACCCCGCGATCCGCTACTCAATGACCACCTTGGCGATGTGCTTTGGGCGGTCGGGCGACACCGCGAGGCGCGCTTTCAATGGCGTCGCGCGCTGAGCTTTGGCACTCAGGACGAAGCTGCGGAAACCTCCGAGGATCTTGATCTGGATCGGGTGCGGCTGAAATTGTCGGTCGGGCTGGATCAGGTGCTCAAGGATGAGGGCAAGCCGCCGCTCAAAGCTGCCCCCGAGACTGGCGCGAGCGATGCCAACAACTAGCGTTTTCGCGCCTGCAAAGATCAATCTGACCCTGCATGTCACCGGACAACGCGGTGATGGCTATCATCTGCTCGACAGTTTGGTGGCCTTCGCGCCGGTGGGCGATACGCTGACTATCGCGCCTGGTCCGGGGGCGGGGCGGGGGCCAACGCTGACGGTCTCGGGGCCAGAGGCGGCAGGCGTGCCGGTCGACGGCTCGAACCTTGTGTGCAAGGCGGCGGTGTTGGCGGAGCGCTCGGATCTGGCGTTGCACCTGCACAAATCGCTGCCTGCGGCGTCGGGCATTGGCGGCGGCTCGTCTGACGCGGCGGCGGTGCTGCGCGGTCTTGATGCGACGCCCGATCTGCAAGCGGTGATGCGCCTTGGGGCCGATGTCGCGATGTGCCTGACGCCCCATCCCCAGCGGGTGCAAGGCATTGGCGAGCAGCTCACTTCGGCGCAGCTCCCCCCGCTGCCTGCGCTTCTTGTGAACCCGCGGGTGCAGGTCGCAACCCCCGCCGTCTTCAAGGCGCTGCCGGGTAAAACCAACGCCCCGATGCCGTCGCAAATCCCCGGCTTTGGCGGGGTCACCGACTGCATCGACTGGCTCGCCATGCAGCGCAATGACCTGCAAGCGCCCGCAATCGCCCTGGCCCCGGAAATCGGCGCGGTTCTTGCAGCGCTCATCACGCTGCCCGCTTGTCGCCTTGCGCGGATGTCAGGCTCGGGCGCGACCTGTTTTGCGCTGTTTGAAACCGAAGACCAGATGCAGCACGCGCAAACCCATCTACGCAAGGCGCACTCGGATTGGTGGATCGCCGCAGGGGTGATGGGCGATCAATCGCTCAAGGCCCGTCCGGTCAACCACGCCTGACAAATATCTGAAAATAATCGCAAAGTTACGACTCTCCCGTGCCATCCGCGCCACAACTTGCGCGTGTCACGTCTTGCGGCCTGCAAAATGCGGGATTGCAAAATTGGCGATCTTTCCCTATACGGTCCGTGCTACGTTTTTTCTGCCGCAGACTGTCTCCGCAATCGGTTTCAACCTGCATCTATGATCTGACTGAGCCGAACTGCTGCATGTCGCAGGCAGATTATAAGATAGGAGATCTCACGATGGCCAATGGCACCGTGAAATGGTTCAACCCCACCAAAGGTTTCGGTTTTATCGCACCCGCTGATGGTGGCAAAGACATCTTTGTGCACATCTCGGCGCTCGAGCGCGCTGGCATTTCGCGTCTCGATGACGGCCAAGCCGTGACCTATGAGCTTGAGAGCGGCCGTGACGGACGTGAGTCCGCAACCGATCTGGCACTCGCTTAATTTTCGGGTTTTGACCCTTGGCCCGGCCGGATTTCGGCCGGGCCTTTCTTTTGCCCAAAGCAGGTTGCAATGACACGATCCAAAGCGATTCTCGACGTCTTTGAAACCAGCGCGGCCAAGCGCCCCGCATCTCTCCATGACAAAACCGCCGCCGCCGCTCGCCAGATCACCGATGATGCGCGCGATGAACGCGATGAACAAAGCGCACGGCTCAAAGCACGGCGCCTAGCGCGCGATGCGGGCGTCCAAAGCAGCGACGACGTTCACGAAGCGAGCTAAGCCGCGCTTGCGTATCGGTGACAATCGCAGGCTTCCCCTTTGGCGACGGGCGCAGTAAGCCCAAAGCTTAGTAAGGGGGCTGGCTATGCGGGTTTTCATCAACGGATTTGGTCGTATCGGGCGTTCGGTGCTGCGGGCATGGGCGCAAAACCCTGATGCTTGGCCGGGGCTCGACATCGTCGCGATCAACGATATCGCCGCGCCTGATATGCTGGCTTACCTGCTTGAATATGACAGCGTGTTCGGCCCGTGGCGGGGCGCGCTTGTGCAAGAACCCGGTGCGCTGGTGATCAATGGCAAACGCCTTGCGCTGCACCGGGCGGGCGATATTTCCACGCTGGATCTGGGCGATATCGATCTGGTGATGGAATGCACCGGACGCGCCGATACGCCTGCCATCGCAGGGCAGGGGCTGGCCGGAGGCGCTGCACGTGTGCTGATCTCGGGGCCCTCAAAAGCGGCGGAAATCACGGTTGTGACGGGGGCCAATGATGGCGACCTCAACGGCCAGCGGATTGTGTCGAACGCCAGTTGCACGACCAACGCGCTGGCCCCTTTGGCGCGGCTGATGGACGACGCATTTGGCATCGTCACCGGCTCGATGACCACCGTGCATTGCTACACCGCCAGCCAACCGACCATCGATCAACCCCGCGATGCGATGGAGCGTTCGCGCGCCGCCAGCCTGTCGATGGTCCCCACGACGACTTCGGCGGGCAGGCTGATGGAGCAGGTCTTGCCGGGTCTCAGCGGGCGTCTGATTGCACAAGCGGTGCGCGTGCCCACGGCCTCGGTCTCGGCGGTGGATCTGGCGGTGATCGTCAAGCGCCCCGCAACGGTTGCGCAGATCAACGCGGTGCTAATCGGGGCAGGCGGGGTGATAGGCACAACCGATCGCCCGCTTGTCTCCACCGATCTGCGCGCGCGCCCCGAAAGCGTCGTCATGGCGCTGCGCGAAACCAAGATCACGGACCACGGGCTGATCCGCGTCTTTGGCTGGTATGATAACGAATGGGGCTTTTCCAACCGGATGCTGGATATGGCGCTGCGCATGGCATGAAAAAGCCCCGCACGATGGCGGGGCTTTGAGATTGCTTAAAGGGAATGGCCGTTAGCGGCGATCGCCCATGAACTGCAGCAGGAACATGAACAGGTTGATGAAGTCCAGATACAGCTTGAGCGCGCCGATGATCGCGGCTTTGCCCATGAAGTCCTGACCGCCACCCGCAGCCAGTTGCAGATAGGTGTTTTTGATATTTTGCGTGTCATAAGCGGTCAGACCCGCAAAGATCAGCACGCCGATCACCGAGATCGCAAACGTCAGCGCCGAAGAGGCAATGAACATGTTCACGATCATCGCCACGATCAGCCCGATCAGCCCCATCATCAGGAACGAACCCATCGCCGACAGGTTGCGCTTGGTGGTGTAGCCATACAGCGACAGACCCGCGAACGAGATCGCCGTTACAAGGAAGGTCTGCGCGATCGAGACGCCGGTATAGACGAGGAAGATCGACGAAATCGACGCGCCCATCAGGGCGGCAAAGACCCAAAACACCATTTGCGCCGTCGAGGTCGACATCTTTTGCAGCATCGCGCTAAAGGCAAAGACCACGCCAAGCGGGGCCAGCATGATGACCCATTTCAGCGGGCTGGTATAGATCAGTGCCCCGATTTGCGTCAGGTAGATATCGCCCCTGAACTGCGCCACAGCCGCCGACGGATCGCTTGTCACGGCCAAGTTTGCCAAAGCCCACGCCACCGCGCCCGTGACGAGCATCGCCACCGACATCAGCCCGTAGACCTTATTCATATGTGTGCGAAGACCTTCGTCAATCGCAGACTGACGCGTACCCGCCTGGGGTGTCCGCATCGTGTCAAAATTAGCCATTAGCAACCTCCAACAATTCTTGTCCGGTGATCCCTCACACCGGTGTCTGCTCCGATATTGGCAGAGAGGGCGCGAAATTCAAGATTTCAGACACGCCAAAACGGCATTCATTCACATAAGTTTCCGCCACTTGGCATCAACGCGCGGTTTTCAGTCCTATTGAGGCTATTTTTCACTCGTATCCTGCATCGTAATCACCAGTTTTCCCGTCGATCGCCGCGCACGCAGATCCTCCAGCGCGTCGGCCACCCGATCCAGCGGATAGCTTGCGCCGATATGGGGATGCAGCGCGCCCGCTTGAAACCATGAAAACAGTTTATCCATCGATTGGGTCAGCACCTCGGGGTCAAGCGTTTGATACCCTCCCCAATACAGCCCATGAATTGCGATATTCTTAACAAGCGCGTGATTGAGAGGCAGCACAGGCACCGCACCGCTGGCAAAGCCGATCACCAGATAGCGCCCGCCGGGTTTCAGCGCACGAAATGCCGCCTCACCAGCAGGGCCGCCAATCGCATCATAGATGACATTCGCCCCCCCCAGCGCCTTGAGCGCGCCTTTCAGATCGTCGGTCTCGACATTAACCACCTCATCCGCCCCGGCCGCACGCGCGATCTCTAACTTCGCAGCACCGCGCGCGCAGGCGATGACGCGCCCCCCGAGCGCCTTGCCAATCTCAACCGCTGTCAGCCCAACGCCACCTGCCGCGCCCAGCACAACTAACGTCTCGCCCGCGCGCAGCGCGGCGCGGGTCTCTAGCGCGACATGGCTGGTCCCATAGGCGATCTGAAAGGCCGCCGCCTGCTCGAAACTCATCGCATCGGGCATCACCGTGCAGCGCGCTTGGGGGAAATTGCCGACCTCAGCCAGCCCGCCTTGCCCGGCAAACACCGCCACCCGCGTGCCCGGCACAAGCGTGCAATCCGGTCCCGCTGCGATCACCTCGCCCGCCAACTCCATTCCCAACGTAAAGGGCGCCTCGGGCGTGTCCTGATATTTCCCCTCGATCATCAGCAGGTCGGCAAAATTGAGACCACAGGCCCGGATCGCGATCTGCGCCTCATTAGCAACCGGCGCGTGCGGGGCGATGTCGTGCAGTTTCGGGGGGGTGCCAATGGTGTGAACTTGAAATGCGCGCATTGCGGTCTCCGTTTTTGTCGCCCGCACCATCTTATCTTTGCGCACCCGACAGAGCCAGAGCCGAGGCAACGCCCCAAAGCCCACCGAGATGACTGCACCAGAGCGCGAATCCGAATCAGCGCAAACCTACGCAAGGTTGCGGAATGAAAATGTTGACGCTCCGTCAATTACGACGTGATTTGCAAAATGCAAATAACACGCGGAGGGAGAGCGGGGTTTTCCGCAGTCACCTCACGAATTCGTTATGTGTTAACCGCTAACGGCCTGTCTTTTAGGACAGGTTTGCGTTTTTGACGCTTTGGTCAGCTTCGCGGTATGCTAGCTTCTGCTCAGGAAAACGAAGCGAAGGGCAAATTATGAAGCATCCAGTAGATGTGCATGTCGGCAAGCGGATCCGGCATCGGCGTTGGATGATCGGCATGACCCAGCAACAGCTTGCGGATCATGTCGGCATCAAATTCCAGCAAATCCAGAAATATGAAACGGGCATGAACCGTGTCTCGGCATCGCGCCTTTGGGACATTGCCGACGCGGTCGACGTGCCGATTTCGTTCTTCTTCGAAGGTCTCTCGGAAGACAGCGTTGCGCAACCGGCGGTTGAAGGTGACATCTTGTCGGATAAAGAGGCCCTCGCGCTCGTGCGGTCTTACTACGCCATGCCCGAGGCCCAGCGTCGTCGGTTGTTTGACTTGGCCAAGGTGCTTTCGGACGCGGCGTGATCGCGTCTTGATAACAGCCCGCCTTTCGCGCGGGCCTCTGGGCGACTTGACCCGGCAAAAGGGGGCGGTTACCGCTCCCTTTGTCATTTTGTCGATCCTCAGGAGAGCGCCATGCAAGTGCAAGACCCCGCCGAACAGATCGCGCTGATCGCCTTGGCCGAAGAACTGGCCGAGAGCGCGCGCAAGATCAGCTTGCAGCACTTTCGCCCCCAAGGCGGGATCGGCGCGGCCAACAAACTCGCCAGCGGCTTTGATCCGGTGACCGAGGCCGACCGTGCCGGTGAGGTCGCGATGCGCGCGATCTTGCAGGAACGCCGCCCGCAAGACGGCATTTACGGCGAGGAACACGGGGTCAAGCGCGGCACCAGCGGGCTGACTTGGGTGCTTGATCCGATTGACGGCACGCGCGGCTATATGTCGGGCACACCGACTTGGGGCGTGCTGATCGCGCTGTGTGAAGAAGAGGCCGACGGTCCCGGCGCGCCGCTGATGGGCGTGATCGACCAGCCCTATATCGGTGAACGCTTTATCGGCGGCTTCGGGCGCTCGGATATGACCGGCCCGCGCGGCGCGGCGGATTTGCGCGTGCGCGCGCCCCGTGCGCTGTCCGAGGCCACGCTGTTCACCACCTTCCCCGAGGTCGGCACACCCGCTGAGGGCGCGGCCTTTGCCCGCGTCGCAGCGCAGGTGCAACTGACGCGCTACGGGATGGATTGCTACGCCTATGCGCTACTGGCTGCGGGCCAGATCGACCTCGTGATCGAGGCGGGCCTGTTTCCCTATGACGTCGCCGCCCCGATTGCCGTGATTGAGGCCGCAGGCGGGATCGTGACGAATTGGCAGGGCGGCCCGGCCCATCGTGGCGGGCAGGTGCTGGCGGCCGCCAATGCCGAGCTTCACGCCGCAGCCCTTGCCATTCTGGCGGGCTAAAACGCCCTCAAACCATCCTCGGTGACGATGAAATCCAGCGGTTGATCGGTCGGCTCGGTGGGCACTTCGTTCACCTCTTGCGCGCCATAGGCAAACCCGATCGCAACCACCGGACCAGCGGCGCGCAACGCCTGCAAGGTCCGGTCGTAAAACCCGCCGCCATAGCCCAGCCGAAAGCCGCGCGCATCAAAGGCCAGCAGCGGCACGATCAGGATTTGCGGGGTGATCTCGGTTTTGTCCTGCGGGATCGGGGCGCCAAACGCGCCCGGCTCCATCGCAGCCCCCGGATGCCAGCGCCGAAACGCCAGCGCCTGACCCGGACCCACCACCACCGGCAGACACAGCGGGCCGTGATGGGCTGACATCGCGGGGCGGGGGTCTGGTTCGGTACGGATCGGCCAATACCCGGACAAGGGCTGATCTGGATAGGCCGCCAACGCCTGCGTCAAGGCGGCACTCACCGCCCCCTCATCGCGCGCATGGGCCAGCTTGCGCGCCGCAAAAGCGGCCTGACGCGCCCCCTCTTTCATAGCAACATCACCGAGGCCAGACCGAGGAAGGCAAAAAACCCCACCACATCGGTCATCGTGGTCACAAACGTCCCCGAAGCCAGCGCCGGGTCCGCCCCCAGCTTCTCCAGCGCGAGAGGAATCAAAATGCCCGACAGCGCCGCCACGACAAGGTTAATCACCATCGCCAGCGCGATCACGATGCCCAGATGCGGCCCCGAGAACCAGAACGAGGCCACAACCCCCATCACCACCGCGAACGCCAAACCGTTCAGTAGCCCCACGATCGCCTCACGCCGCACAACCCGCCAGACGTTGCTTTCGGTCAGACTTTTGGTGGCCATCGCGCGCACCGCCACGGTCAGCGTCTGCGTGCCCGCATTGCCCCCCATCGAGGCCACAATCGGCATCAACACCGCCAGCGCCACCAGCTTTTGAATCGTGCCCTCAAAGATCGAAATCACCCCCGAGGCCAGGATCGCCGTCAGCAGGTTCACCATCAGCCACGGCAGGCGCTGGCGCACCGTTTCCAGCACGGTATCCGAGATCGAGGAATCATCGCCAACACCAGCCAGACGCAGGATGTCTTCCTCGTGTTCCTCGTCCAGCACGGCCATTGCGTCGTCAATCGTGATCACGCCGACGAGACGCTCGTCATCATCCACCACAGCGGCGGAAATCAGGTGATACTGGTTGAACGCATAGGCCACATCGCCCTCGTCCTGATAGACCGAGATCGTGCGGAACTCCGGTTCCGTAATCTCGCTGAGCTTCAAGGCTCGCGACGCTGACAGAATCCGCCCCAGCGTGACATTGCCCTGCGGGTGATGCGCTGGATCGACCAGAATGACGTGGTAGAACTGATCGGGCAGCCACTCGGCTTTGCGCAGGAAATCAATGGTTTGCCCAACGCTCCAATGGGCAGGCGCGGTCACCACCTCGCGCTGCATCAAGCGGCCCGCCGAGTGTTCGGGATAGGACAGCGATTTCTCGACCGCCATCCGGTCGGGCTCATCCAGCGCACCCAGAATCTGCGCTTGCTGTGGCTCTTCGAGGTCTTCGATCAGGTCGACGACGTCATCGGAATCCAGCTCGCGCACAGCATCGGCCAGCACTTCGGGCGGCAGGCTTGCGATCACCTCTTCGCGGATCGATTCGTCAATCTCGGTCAGGATATCGCCGTCGATCTCGCGGCCCCAAAGGCGCAAGATCGCGCGGCGCTCATGGCCGGAGACCTGTTCAAGAAGGTCAGCGATATCGGCCGCGTGCAGCGGCTCCATCAGCGCGGCAAGGCGGGTCGCATCGTTGTCTTCAGTGGCTTGCAGGATCGCGTCGACCACCTCGCCATCAAGGCGATAGTCTTCTTCCTCGCGCTCTTGCTCTTCCAGCTCGGCTTCGGCCATAAAACCCCCGATATTGCGCCCGAATTCGAGGACGGGCCTGCTTGCGCGCAAAACATAGCGGGTTTCTGCGCAATGCACAGGGGGCGCGCGCGAAAAACCATGCCCTCACGGCAGAGATTTACCTTGGCGCGCGCGGCTTCTAGCATGGGGCCAACTTAAGCGAGGATCAAAATGGCAGAGCTGCATCTGGGTCAAGTGATGGTCTATCAAGGCGATCCGCTCGTTGAGGGGCCAGAGGTGGTCTCGGTGTTGCGTCACGGCGCGCTGCTGATTGCCGACGGCAAGATCAGCGTCATAGGCGAGGCCTCCGATCTGCGCGCCGCTCATCCGCAGGCGCAGATCACCGATCACGGCGATCATCTGCTCTCGCCCGGCTTCATCGACGCCCATGTCCACTATCCCCAAACCGCCATTATCGCGAGTTGGGGCAAGCGGCTGATCGACTGGCTCAACACCTACACATTTCCTGAAGAGATGCGCTTTGGTGATCCCGATTACGCGACCGAGGTGGCAGGGCGTTATCTGGATCTGGCGCTCTCCAACGGCACCACGAGCGCCTGTTCCTATTGCACCATCCACCCCGCAAGTGTGGACGCGATATTTGAGGCGGCTCAGGCGCGCGGAATGCGGATGCTGGCGGGCAAGACCTGCATGGATCGCAACGCCCCCGAGGGGCTGCGCGACACTGCAAAAACCGCCTATGATCAAAGTGCCGCGCTGCTGGCGCGCTGGCATGGCGTGGACCGGCTGGGCTACGTCATCACGCCGCGCTTTTCGCCCACCTCCTCGCCCGAACAGCTTAGCGCACTGGGCGCGCTTTGGGCCGAGCATCCCGATTGCCTGATGCAAACCCACCTGTCCGAGCAGGTCGATGAAATCGAATGGGTGAAGTCGCTTTACCCCAAGGCGCGCGATTATCTGGATACCTACGAATCCCACGGGCTGCTGGGCGAAAACGCGCTTTACGGCCACGCGATCCACCTCACCCCACGCGAATCCGCCCGCATCGCCGAGACCGGCGCGGCGCTGATCCATTGCCCGACTTCGAACAGCTTCATCGGCTCGGGGCTGTTTGACTGGCCCGCGCGGCTGGCTGAGGGCCAACGCATCGGGCTGGCCACCGATACCGGGGGCGGGTCGAATTTCTCGATGCTGCGCACCATGGCCGCCGCCTATGAGGTCGGCCAACTCACGCATCAGCCGCTCCATCCCGCGCAGCTCTGGTGGCTGGCGACGCAAGGCTCGGCACGCGCGTTGCGCATCGGTGATAAGGTCGGCGCGCTGGCCGTGGGGATGGAGGCCGATTTCATCGCCGTGAACCTCGCCTCAACCCCGGTGATCGCGCAACGCGCCAGCCGCGCCAATGACATCTGGGAGGCCGTATTCCCAACCATCATGATGGGCGATGACCGCGCAATCGCGGGCGTCTGGATCGCTGGCCGGAAAGTGGGCAGTTAAGCGCACCGCCAAAACGCAAAAGACGCCCCGCAGGGCGTCTTTCCAAACTCACGCGCAACAGGCGTTAAAGCTGTTCGGCCACATCTTCGGGAACGTCGAAATTGGCCGTGACGCTTTGCACATCATCATCGTCTTCAAGCGTGTCGATCAAACGCATCAGCTTTTGCGCGGTCTCCAGATCAACCTCGGTGCGGTTCTGCGGCTTCCAGATCAGCTTGGCCTCAGTGGCCTCGCCCAGATCGGATTCCAGCGCGTCCGACACTTCCGACAGGCTTTCCATCGGGCAATAGATCCAATGGCCCTCATCATCGCTTTCGACATCCTCGGCCCCAGCCTCAATCGCGGCCATCATCACGGTGTCCGCATCGCCCGCCTCGGCGCTGTAGGTGATCTCGCCGACATGATCGAACATGAAGCTCACCGAGCCGGTGGTGCCCAGATTGCCGCCGCATTTCGTGAAGGTCGAGCGCACATTGGACGCAGTGCGGTTCAGGTTATCCGTCAGCGCCTCGACGATGATCGCGATGCCGTTGGGGCCATAACCCTCATAGCGGATCTCGGTGTAATCATCGCCATCACCGGCTTGCGATTTCTTGATCGCGCGGTCGATCACGTCCTTGGGCATCGACTGCGATTTCGCCGCCTTCACCGCCAGACGCAGGCGCGGGTTTTTCTCGGGGTCGGGGTCACCCATCTTGGCGGCAACGGTGATTTCCTTTGCCAGCTTGGAAAACATCTTGGAACGTGCCGCATCCTGCTTGCCCTTACGGTGCTGGATATTGGCCCATTTTGAATGGCCTGCCATGGGAGTCTCCGTCTCAATGTCGCGAATTTCGCCCGATATAAAGCGGATCGGGGCGCGGGGGCAAGGCCCCGAGGGTTAAGGGGCGTGTCAGCAGCGCGCTGCCCCGTTCGCGCGTGCGTCCCTCAAAGCGGCCAGATCAGCGGGATCAGGAAACACGCGGTCAGCCCGGTCACAATATCCATCGGGATCCCGAGCCGCAGGAAATCGGTGAATTTGTAGCCGCCCGGCCCGTACACCATCATATGGGTTTGATAGCCAATCGGCGTGGCAAAGGCGACGGAAGCCGAGAACATCACCGCCACCGCAAAGGGGCGCGGATCCAGTCCCAGCGCCAGTGCCAGCGACATCGCAATCGGCGTGTAAATCACCGCCACGGCATTGTTGGACAGCAATTCCGTCATGAACAGCCCAAGGAAATACACCACGATCAGCGCCATTTGCGGAGGCAGGGTTTTCAGCCAAGGCGCAACCGCGTCCACGATCAGCTTGACCGCGCCCGCATGTTCCAGCCCCACACCCACCACCAACATCGCGAAAATCAGCGCCAGCAAGCGCCCCTCGATAAAGGTAAACGCCTCGTCGGTATCAATGCATCGCGACACCAGAATGCCCGCCACTGCCACCATCGCCAGCGCCAAAATCGGCGCCACGCCAATCGCGGACAAAATCACCACCGCCGCCAGCGCACCCGCCGCGATCGGCAGATGGCTGCGCCGATAGGCCCGCGCGGTGGGTTTTGACACATCGACCAGATCCATATCCGCGGCCAGACGCGCGATATCCTCGGGGGCACCCTCCAGCAGCAGCGTATCGCCCACCACCACGACCAGATCATCCAACTGCCGCCCGATATTCTGGTTGCGCCGATGCGCGGCCAGCACATACACGCCATAGCGCCGACGCAGCCGCATATCGCCCAGCCGCTGCCCGATCATCCGGCAACCGGGCGAAATCAGCACCTCAACCGTCTCGGTCTGCACCGAGCTCAGCTTGTCCACCATGCGCAGATCGCGGTTTTTCTGCATCCCCAGCAGCTCTTCCATTTCCGACCGCAGAACCACCCGGTCGCCCGCCGCCAGATCGACCGAGTCCAGATCACGGCGCAAAGAGATATCCCCGCGCAGCACGTCGATCACCCGCACGCCCTCGCGCGAAAAACTGTCAGCCTCCATCACCTTTTGCCCGATCAACCCGCTTTCCTCGGGGATTGCGACCTCGGTGAAATATTTCATCTTCGGGCGATCCCCGAGCAGATAAGAGAGCGACTGGCGTTCCGGGATCAGGCGGCGCGCAAACAGCGCGATAAAGACCGAGCCGACGAGACAGACCGCAAGTCCCACCGGTGCGATCTCGAAAATCGAGAATGGTTCCAGCCCGCGCGCACGCACCACGCCATCCACCAGAATGTTGGTCGAGGTGCCAATCAGCGTGATCATCCCGCCCATCACGGTGAAATAACTTAGCGGCATCAAAAACCGCGAGGGCGAAATCCGCAGCTTGCGCGCGACCTGAATAAACACCGGAATCATCACCGCCACGACGGGCGTGTTATTCATCACCCCGCTGGCCAACATTGTGACGAGAAACATCAGCGCCACGGTCATTTTCGGGCGCTCGTCGATGCGCGCCTCGGCATAGCGCGTCATCGCATCCAGCGCGCCCGTGCGCACCAACGCCCCCATGATGAGAAACATGAAGGCAATCGTCCACGGCGCGGGGTTGGACAAAACCGCAGCGGCATTTTCATAAGGCGCGAGGTTGAACACCAGCATCAGCGCAGCGCCTGCAATCGCGGTGACCTCGGGGGGCCAACGCTCGCGCAGGAACATCGCAAACATCCAGATCACGATCAGCAGCGCGAAAATCGCGGTGCCGGTTTCGGACAGGGGCAGGTTGATCATAAATTTGTCTCGCGCAGACGCATCAGGGCGATACTAACGGCGCGCAGGATAGCCGCAAGCGCGCCGTTGCACCGCGCGCCGTGTTTCGCGCAAAACCGCCTTGGATTTGGGCGTTTGCACCTCAGACCGGCGCGGCCTGCGCCAGCTTGCCGCCAACGCGCACAGGCTCGGCACGCGTCGCGCGGCCCGTGCGATCATCGGTCTCGACATAGAACCCGCATAGGGTCGCCTCGCCGCGTGCCGGGCTAAAGCGCTCTTTGGCCATGCCGGTCACGAAACGGCGCATCGGCTCGGCCTTGGACATGCCAATGACGGAATCATAATCGCCACACATCCCCGCATCGCTCAGATAGGCCGTGCCCTTATCCAAAATCTGCGCATCGGCCGTTGGGATATGGGTATGCGTGCCCACGACAACGCTTGCGCGCCCGTTGCACCAATGGCCCATCGCCACCTTCTCGCTTGTGGCTTCGCAATGCACATCGACCAGCGCGGCCTGCACCGCGCCGCCAAGCGGATAGCGGTTCAACGCCGCCTCGATATTGGAAAACGGATCGTCAAAGGCGCGCTTCATGAACACATTGCCCAGCACCTGCGCCACCAGGACCTTGCGCCCGCGCGCATCGGAAAACACCCGCGCCCCGCGCCCCGGCGCATCCTTGGCATAATTCAGCGGGCGGATAATGCGCGGTTCGCTATCGATAAACCGGAGCATGTCCTTTTGATCAAACGCATGATCGCCCAGCGTGACCACATCGGCCCCCGCCTCCAGCAACAGCTTGGCATGTTCGCCCGTCAGCCCCATCCCGCCCGAGGCGTTCTCGCCATTGACCACGACAAAATCGAGCCGCCACTCTGCGCGCAGCTTCGGGAGCTTTTCGGTGATCGCAGCCCGCCCCGCGCGCCCCATCACATCGCCTAAAAATAACAGTTTCATAAAACGCAGCAATAGGGCGCACGCGGCGCAAGGGCAATGGGGGGCGCGCAGATCGGGTTACAAAAGCACGGCCTTGGCGGCTTTGCGCACGGCTGCGCTCAGCGGACCAAGCGGCGTCTTGAGGCGGCGCAGGCTTTGCCAATGCAGCGGCACATCCAGCGGCGCAGGCCCCAAAGCGACCAGCGCGCCGCTTGCCAGATGGGCGCGCACCAGCGGCTCGGGGTTCATCCCCCAGCCAAGCCCGTGCAGCGCCGCGTCGACAAACCCCTCGCTTGAGCCGATCCGATGCGCGCGCAAACTGACAGGACGCCCGCAAATCATCGCCGCCCAATCTTCCTGCAAGCGATCCTTGGCATTGAATTGCAACGCCGGAGCCGCTTGCAACGCCGCACAATTCACCCCATTGGCGAAATGACGCGCGATAAACGCGGGCGAGGCCGTCGCGATATAGCGCATCCGCCCCAGCGCCACCGTGTCACAGCCCATGACCGGCCCCGGATCGGCGGTGATCGCGCCCACCACCTCGCCGCGCGCCAACCAGTGATGCGCGTGATCCTGATCGTCGATCACCAGATCAAACAGCACGCCGTCTAGCGCACTCAGCGCGGGCAGCACCCAAGTTGCAAGGCTGTCCGCACTCACCGCGATGCGCAAAACCGGCGGCATGTCAGCGGGCGCAAGCTGCGCCTCAAGCAGCGCCACCTCGCGTTGATGCGTGATCAGCCGCGCCCCGTCCTCGGTCGCGCGGCAGGGCTGGGCGCGGATCACCAGCACCGCGCCCATGCGTTCCTCCAGCGCTTTGATGCGCTGCGAGATCGCGGGCGGCGTGACGCCGAGGCGCGCGGCGGCCGCGTCAAACGATCCGGTGTCGATCACGGCGGCAAGCGCCTCAAGGGTTGCATAGTCAAACATAAGCAAAACTTATTTCGGCTTAGGTAAATTAACTGGAACTTATCCGAACGGCGCGCCAGAAGGAACCCGGATCGAGAGAGGGCGGGTAATGGCATTCTGGGCAGGGCTGAAATTGGGG
The DNA here is from genome assembly GCF_000714545.1 of Thioclava indica. Lineage (GTDB taxonomy): Bacteria > Pseudomonadota > Alphaproteobacteria > Rhodobacterales > Rhodobacteraceae > Thioclava > Thioclava indica. The sequence goes on along the minus strand of NZ_AUNB01000001.1, from coordinate 427,281 downwards.
CTGGGGCTGATCGTGGCGATTGGCGCGCAAAATGCCTTTGTGCTGCGCCAAGGTTTGCGGCGCGAACATGTCTTTGCCGTCGCTCTGTTCTGCGCGCTGTCCGATGCGCTGCTGATCGCGCTGGGCGTGTCGGGATTTGCCGCAGCCAGCACCGCGCTGCCTTGGCTGCCCGAGATCCTGCGTTGGGGCGGCGTGGCGTTCCTGACATGGTATGCGATCCGCGCGCTGATCGCGGCAATCCGGGGCGGTGAACATCTTGAGGCCGGGCAGGGCAAGGCCCCCAGCCTGCGCGCGGTGCTGGTGACAGTGGCGGCGTTCACTTGGGCCAATCCGCATGTCTGGCTCGATACGGTGGTGCTGCTGGGCGCGGTGTCGGCGCAATTCGCGGAGCATCTGGTTGCGTTCGCGTCCGGCGCAATCACCGCCTCATTTTTGTTTTTCTTCTCCTTGGCTTACGGCGCAAGACTGCTTGCGCCGCTGTTTGCCAAACCCGCCGCCTGGCGCGTCTTGGATCTGCTGATTGCGCTGGTGATGGGCTCCATCGCGTGGCGGCTCGCGATGAGCGGGCTGTAACGGATACAAAGCTGCCCCTTGCGAAACCGCGCGTTTCAGAGTCCAAAAGGGGCATGATCGCAAACCCCGAAGCCAACCGCCCGATGATCGGCATCCTCTGGATGCTCGCAGCAACGCTGTGTTTCGTGTTCGTCAATATCATCGTGCATTGGCTGGGGGCTTCGGTGCCCGTTGCGCAATCGGCCTTTGTGCGCTTTGCTTGGGGGCTTATCTTTTTCGCCCCCGCTTTAGCGAGGATTTTGCGGCGCAGTTACACGCGCGAGGTCTGGGTGCTGTTTGGTTTGCGCGGCGTGCTGCACGCGGTCGCGGTGGTGCTGTGGTTTTACGCGATGACGCATATCGCGATCGCCGATGTCACCGCGATCAACTACCTTAACCCGATTGTGGTAACGGTGGGCGGCGCGTTGCTGCTGGGCGAGGGGCTGGCGTGGCGACGCATCAGCGCGATTATCGTGGCGCTGATTGGCGCGCTGATCATCCTGCGCCCCGGTATCCGCACGATCGAGCCCGGTCACATCGCCCAGCTTGGCGCGGCGCTGTTCTTCGGCGCGGCCTATCTGTCGGCCAAGCGGCTGACCGATTTCGTGCCCGCCAGCACCGTGGTGGCAATGATGACGCTGGTGGTGACGGTTGCGCTTGCGCCTCTGGCGTTGTGGGAATGGCAGCCCATTTCACTGTCCGTTGTTCTTTGGCTCGGCGCGGTGGCGGTGTTCGCGACCGCTGGCCATTACGCGATGACGCGCGCTTTTGCGGCCGCCCCGGTCAGCGTGACGCAGCCGGTCATTTTCTTGCAGCTGGTCTGGGCGGCGCTTGCTGGATGGACGATTTTCGGAGAAGTTCCTGATCCTTACGTCATTTTAGGCGGCGGGATCATCATCGCCTCTGTCAGCTATATGACGTGGCGCGAATCTCAGATCAAACGCCGTCCCGTCACTCCGCCCGCGCCTGCGACCAAACTTTAGGCGCGCGCTTGATTTTGCGGTCGGATGCCTCCGGCGGGAGTATTTGTCGCTAGATGAAAATAGCTTTCTCTTGAATTTCATCTAGCCAAAAATACTCACTCCGACGTCGGCCTCAGGCGCTGCCCTTGGGGTCAATGAGCGCGGCGATGACGCTTTCGCGGGTGACCACGCGGCCATCGCTGAGCGCGACGGCAGGCTCATCGCGCAGCCGTTCCATCACCTCTTTCACCGGCGTATCAAGGCCGACGCGCGCCCCCGAGGTCGGGGGAGCTTCGCCATTTGATACTTGCGCCAGATCGGCGGCGCGCAGCACGCCAAGCGGGTTCATATGGGCGACGAAATCGGCCACATAATCGTTTGCCGGGTTGGCGATGATGTCGCGCGCAGTTCCCGCTTGCACGATCCGCCCGCCCTCCATCAGCGCGATGCGGTTGCCGATTTTAAAGGCCTCGTCGAGGTCATGGCTGACGAAGATAATCGTGCGTTTGAGTTTGGATTGCAGATCGAGCAGCTCGTCTTGCAGGCGGGCGCGGATCAGCGGATCAAGCGCCGAGAAGGGTTCATCCATCAGCAAGATCGGGGCGTCGGTGGCGAAGGCGCGCGCGAGGCCGACGCGTTGCTGCATACCGCCTGACAGCTCGGCCACTTCGCGGTCTGCCCATTGCGACAGGCCCACCATTTCAAGCTGTTCGTCCACGCGGGCGCGGCGTTCGGGTTTTGGCATGCCGCCAAGTTCAAGGCCCAGCCCGACATTTTCACGGACGCTGCGCCACGGCAGCAGGCCGAATTGCTGAAACACCATCGCGACGCGGTGCAGGCGGATGGAGCGTAGCGTGGCGGCGTCGGCATGGGTGACATCAATCAGTCCGTTGCCGTCATGCACATGCACCGCGCCGCGACACACCGGGTTCAGCCCGTTCACCGCGCGCAGCAGCGTGGATTTACCCGAGCCCGACAGGCCCATGAGCACCAGAATCTCGCCCTCGGCCACATCCAGCGAGCAGTCATGCACGCCCAGAATTTGGCCGGTGCGGTCCTGAATATCGGGGCGCGAGAGGTTTTCGTCCATCAGCGGCAGCGCGCTGGCGGGATCATCGCCAAACACGATCGAGACATTTTCGAACCGAACGGCGGGTTGTTTGGGGGTGGGGGCGCTCATTTCTTGCCCTCCCGACGCAGCATCCGGTCAAGGATGATCGCGAGCACCACGATCACGAAGCCTGATTCAAATCCCAAGCGGGTGTTGACGGTGTTGAGCGCGCGCACCACTGGCACGCCCAGCCCGTCTGCGCCCACAAGCGCTGCAATCACCACCATCGAGAGCGACAGCATGATCGTCTGGTTCAGACCGGCCATGATTTGCGGTGTGGCATAGGGTAGCTCGACCTTCCACAGCAACTGGCGTTTGGTGGCGCCAAAGGCTTGGGCGGCCTCGATCAATGTGTCGGGGGTGGAGGACACACCCAGATGCGTCAGCCGGATTGGCGCGGGCAGCACGAAGATCACGGTGGCGATCAGGCCGGGCACCATGCCGATGCCGAAAAACACGATTGCGGGGATCAGGTAGACGAAACCGGGCAGGGTTTGCATCAGGTCCAGCACCGGCTGCATCACCTTGTAAAGGCGCGGGCGATGCGCGGTGGCGATGCCGATGGGCACGCCCAGCCCCATGCACACCACACAGGCCGACAGCACCAGCGTCAGGCTTTCGGTGGTTTCCTCCCAATAGCCTTGGTTGAGGATAAACGCGAAGCCCAAGCCCACCAGCAGCGTCAAAATCCAGCGCCGTTGCAGCCACCATGTCAGCGCCATGAACGCCGCGATAATCACAAGGGGCGGGGGCGTTTCAAAGACCCACAGGATCGCGTCGATAAGCCCTTGCATCGCCGCAGAGAGTGCGTCGAAAAACGGGCTGGCATGGGTTTGCAGCCAGTCGATCACCGCTTTGGCGGTTTGGCCCACGGGAATCTTGGTGTCGGTCAGCCAGGTCATTCCGGTCCTTTGTCCGTTGGTTTTTTCTTGCGCACGGTGATGGCGTCAAACGCGACCTGCGACAGGGCTTTGCTGGTTTTCGGGTCCAGCTTGGTCGAACGCAGAACAATGCCGGGATCGGGGGCGAATTCCTTGAGGAAAGACGAGTGCAGATCGCCCAGATCGACGCGCTCGACCACTTGCCAGACGGGGTAGGTGCAGGTGCCGATCTGAACCGAGCCGGGGCCGCGATAGGTGTAGGTGATGGTGCCTTGCCGCTCTGGCTTGCCGTCCACGAGCAGCGCGACGGGGCTGCTCCATCTGCCTTTTTGCGACAGCGTGTCCAGCGCGGTGGGATTATCGGTGTAGCGCAGGGTGAATTCGCGCCCGGCGGATTGACGTGTGGTTATGGCGAGCGGGTGGGCAAAGATTTCGCGTTGCGGAGCGCGGCCAAGGTCGGGATCATCGGCGCGATACCCGATGAGCTGGCCGTTTTCGTAGCGAAACGCCTCGCTCATGCGCGGGTTGGTGCGCGACAGGATGATGCCCTCGGCATGCAGGTCGGCGCTGGTCGGGCAGGGGGTGAGCGGCTCGGCGGCTTGGGCGGGCTGGGCGAGCGCGCATAGCATCGCAAGCGGGGTCAGGCGCGCGCAAATTTTGCTGCGCGCGCCCTTGTTTTTAGAAACGTGGATCACTTGCCAAGCGCCTGTTCGACCGCCGCGCGGGCATCGCCGCCGTCTTTGGTCGTCACGCCGGTAAGCCAGTTCTGCCAGACCTCGGGGTGGCCTGCGAGCCAGTCTTTGGCGGCCTGTCCGGGTTCTTCGCCATCATCCAGAATTTTGCCCATGATTTCGTTTTCCATCGGCAGGGTGAATTTCAGGTTGGTCACGAGTTTGCCGACATTGGGGCAGTCCTGCACAAAGCCTTTGCGCACGTTGGTCATCACCTCGGCACCGCCGTAATCGGGGCCGAACACATCGTCACCGCCCGCCAGATAGGTGATGTCGAAATTGGCGTTCATCGGGTGGGGTTCCCATGCGAGGAAGATGATCGGCTTGCCCGATTTATCAGCGCGCGCGACCTGCGCCAGCATGCCTTGCTCCGAACTTTCCTTGAGGTCGAAATCGCCAAGCCCGTAGTCGTTCTTGTCGATCATGCCAAGGATCAGCGTGTTGCCGTCATTGCCAGGCTCAATGCCGTAGATATTGCCATCAAGTTCGTCTTTGTGTTTCGCGATATCGGCGAAATCCTTGATGCCAAGCTTGGCTCCGGCGGGGTTTGTGGCCAGCGTGTACTTCGCGCCCGTCAGGTTGGTGCCCAGCGTCTCGACCGTGCCATCCTTGGTGTAGGGGTCGACGTTGGCGGCCATCGAGGGCATCCAGTTGCCCAGAAACACATCGACATCGCCCTTGGACAAAGCCTGATAGGTCACGGGAACGGACAGCACTTTGACATCGGTTTTATAGCCCAATGCGTGCAGGATCGTGGTCGCGGCGGCGGTGGTCGAGGTGATATCGGTCCAGCCGACATCGGAAAACGTCACGCTAGAGCAATCGGCGGCCTGCACCGGTGCGCTGGCGGTAAAGCCCAGCGTCAGCGCGGCCCCCAGTGCGATGAGGGTGGAACGGAATTTCATATTTTTCTCCCTGTCACTACGTCAAACCGCAAGGTTGCGGTTGTTGATTGACGAGTCAATAAACATATTCTACCTGAGACGAAACTGCAAACCGTCAAAGAACGAGAGACACAGATGCCCAAGCTTGGAGCAGAGCCTATACGGCGCGCGGCGCTGGTTAAAGCCACGATTGAGACAGTGGGCGATGCTGGCTCGCTGGATGTGACGGTGGCGCAGATTGCGCGGCGTGCGGGGATGTCGTCGGCGCTGGCGCATCATTACTTTGGCTCGAAAGAGCAGATTTTTCTGGCTGCGATGCGCTCGATCCTGACGCTTTACGGGGCCGAGGTGCGTGGCGCGCTGGCCACGGCGCGCAGCCCGCGCGACCGGGTGCGCGCTATTGTGATCGGGTCGTTTGCGGCCGGATCGTTTCGCGGCGAGGCGATTTCGGCCTGGCTCAATTTCTACGTTCTGGCGCAATCGAGCGATGCGGCGCGGCGCTTGCTGGGGGTGTATCAATCGCGGCTGCGCTCGAACCTGCTGTGCGGGTTGCGTCCGATTGTGGGCGCACGGGCCGAGGCCGTGGCCGAAGGTTTGGGCGCGCTGATCGATGGCGTCTATATCCGCGCTGCACTGGCGGGGGGCGCGTTGGATCGCCAGCACGCCTGCAACATGGTGCTGGCGCATCTGGAAAAAGAATTGGAGGACGGGCAATGAGAGCGCAACCGAAAGCGAGCCATTTCGTCAATGGCGACTGGATGGAAGACGCGGCGGGCGAGGTGATCGAGGTCACCTATCCCGGCACGGGCGAGGTGATCGCACGGCTGCATGCGGCCACGCCTGCGGTGATCGAGGCGGCGCTCTCGGGGGCTATCGCGGCGCAAAAGGATTGGGCTGCGTGGCGTCCGGTAGAGCGTGCGCGCGTGTTGACCCGCGCCGTGGCGATCATTCGCGAACGCGCCGAGGACCTGGCGCAGCTTGAGACGCTGGATACCGGAAAACCGATTCAGGAGACGCGCGAGGCCGATTGGCCCTCGGGGGCGGAGGCGCTGGAATATTTCGCGGGGCTTGCACCCACGCTGACAGGCGAGACGATGCCGCTTGGGGGCGATTTCGCCTATACCCTGCGCGAGCCTTTGGGTGTTTGCGCCGGGATCGGTGCGTGGAATTACCCCAGTCAGATTGCCTGCTGGAAGGCCGCGCCTGCGCTGTCCACCGGCAATGCGATGGTGTTCAAACCATCTGAGGTGACGCCGCTTGGCGCGCTGCAACTGGCCGCGATTTTCATCGAGGCCGGGATGCCTGCGGGGCTGTTCAACGTGGTGCAGGGGTACGGCGCGGTGGGCGCGGCGCTGGCCAGCGATCCACGTATCGCCAAGGTCTCGCTGACGGGATCGGTGCCCACGGGGGCCAAGGTTTACACGGCGGCGGCGGCGGGCATGAAACATGTCACGATGGAGCTGGGCGGGAAATCTCCGCTGATTATTTTCGACGATGCCGATCTGGATAGCGCCGTGGGCGCAGCGATGCTGGCGAATTTCTATTCTTCAGGGCAGATCTGTTCCAACGGCACGCGGGTGTTTGTGCAAAAGGGCATTAAGGACGCGTTTCTGACGCGTCTGGCCGAGCGCACGGGGCGTATCAAAGCGGGTGATCCGCAAGACGAGACCACGCAATTCGGGCCGCTGATTTCAGCCGCACAGCGCGACAAGGTGCTGAGCTATATCGAAAGCGCCAAATCCGAGGGTGCGCGGCTGATTTGCGGCGGCGCGCAGGGTAATGAGGGGCCGCTGTTCGTGCAGCCCACGGTGTTTGCCGATGTGGCTGACAGCATGACCATCGCGCGCGAGGAGATTTTCGGGCCCGTGATGTCGGTGCTTGATTTCGACGATGAGGCCGAAGTGATCGCGCGCGCCAATGACACGCAGTTCGGACTGGCGGCGGGGGTGTTTACCGCTGATCTGGCGCGAGGGCATCGCGTGATCGGGCAGTTGCAGGCGGGCACCTGCTGGATCAACGCTTATAACCTGACACCGGTGGAAATGCCCTTTGGGGCGGTTAAGGGGTCAGGCTTCGGGCGCGAGAATTCGCGCGCTGCCGTTGAGCATTATACGCAGGTGAAGTCGGTCTATGTCGGCATGGGGCCGGTTGAAAGCCCGTATTGAGGCGCGTTTTGAGGTCGCCGGGGCGCTGCCCCGGACCCCGGAGTATTTAGGGCCAGATGAAAATGAGAACGCAGGCTGAATTTGTGATTGTGGGGGCTGGCTCGGGCGGGTCGGCTTTGGCGTATCGTCTGGTTGAGGCGGGGCGTGATGTTGTGGTGATCGAGCATGGCGGGTCCGATGCTGGCCCGTTTATCCAGATGCCCGGTGCGCTGAGCTATCCGATGAATATGGCGATGTATGACTGGGGGTTTGCCAGTCAGCCAGAGCCGGGGCTGGGCGGGCGCAAGCTTGCCACGCCGCGCGGCAAGGTGTTGGGCGGATCGTCGAGCGTCAACGGGATGGTTTACGTGCGTGGTCATGCCCGCGATTTCGATCATTGGGAAGAGAGTGGCGCGCGGGGCTGGGGCTTTGCCGATGTGCTGCCCTATTTCAAGCGGATGGAGCATTGGCATGGCGGCGCGTCTGAGTGGCGCGGGACGTCAGGGCCGCTGCATGTGACGCGCGGGCCGCGCGCCAACCCGCTATTTGATGCGTTTATCGCGGCGGGGCAGCAGGCGGGCTATCCGGTGAGCGAGGATTATAACGGCGCGCGCCAAGAGGGTTTTGGCCCGATGGAGGCCACGATTTACAAGGGGCGGCGGTGGTCGGCGGCCAATGCGTATCTGCGCCCGGCGCTGAAGACCGGGCGGTTGCGTATCGTGCGGGCCTTGGCGCGGCGCGTTGTGTTTGAGGGTAAGCGCGCGGTGGGCGTTGAAGTGGAGCGCAAGGGCCGTGTCGAGGTGATCTCGGCGCAGCGCGAGGTGGTGCTGGCGGCCAGTTCGATCAATACGCCCAAGCTGTTGATGCTGTCGGGGATTGGTCCGGCGGATCACTTGCGCGAGCATGGGATTGAGGTGTTGGCCGATCGTGCAGGCGTGGGGGAGAATCTGCAAGATCATCTTGAAATTTATATGCAATTTGCCGCGAAAGAGCCGATCACCCTGTTTCGCTATTGGAACCTTGCGGGCAAGGCTTGGGTCGGGGCGCAATGGGTGTTGGGCAAGCGCGGGCTTGGCGCGTCCAACCAGTTTGAGGCTTGTGGATTCATTCGCTCGGATGCGGGCATCGACTATCCTGATATTCAATATCATTTCTTGCCGATTGCGGTGCGTTATGACGGGCGCGCGGTGGCCGAGGGGCACGGGTTTCAAGCGCATGTCGGGCCGATGCGCTCGAAATCGCGCGGCTCGGTGCGTTTGGCCAGCGCTGATCCGGCGGAGGCGCCCGAGATCCGGTTCAACTACATGAGCCATCCCGATGATTGGGCAGAGTTTCGCAAGTGTATCCGGCTGACGCGCGAGATTTTCGAGCAGCCCGCGATGGCTGCCCATGTCGCACGCGAGATCCAACCGGGCGCGGATGTGCAGAGCGACGATCAGATTGACGCCTTCATCCGCGAGCATGCGGAGAGCGCCTATCATCCCTGCGGCACCGCGCGGATGGGGGCGGTCGATGACCCGGGCGCGGTGGTGGATCCTGAGGGGCGCGTGATCGGAGTGGAGGGGCTGCGGGTGGCGGATAGCTCGGTCTTTCCACGCATCACCAATGGCAATCTGAATGGGCCCTCGATCATGGTGGGTGAGAAAATCGCCGATCATCTGCTGGGTCGCGATCCGCTGGCGCGGGAAAATCTGCAACCCGAGATCGCGGCGAATTGGCAAGTGGCGCAGCGTTGAAGGGGCGTTAACCTCTCGCTACGAAATAGGTTGATCTTGCGCGGCGCTCCTACCATATGTGGGAAATGTTCAGGTTTTGTTTACTTTTGTTGGCGATGCTGTCGCCGGCCGTGGCCTCAACCATTTCGGGGGTGCCTCGGGTCGTGGATGGCGACACTTTGGTGGTTGAGAACACGCGTGTGCGGTTGTTTGGCATTGATGCGCCGGAATCAAAGCAGACCTGTGAGGGGGCTGCTGGCACGGCTTGGTCTTGTGGGGCGGCGGCGACGCAGGATTTGCGCGATCTCGCCAGCCAAGGGGTGCGCTGTTCGGGCAAGGAAGAGGATCGCTACGGGCGTTTGATTGCGGTGTGTTATGCGGGCGGGCGCGATCTGAACGCGGCGATGGTGGCGCGCGGGGCGGCCTTTGCCTATCGCAAATATTCGATGGCCTATGTGGGCCAAGAGGCCGAGGCGAAATCCGCGCGGCGCGGAATTTGGCAAGGCCGTGCAGAGCGGCCTGATCAGGTGCGCGCGCAAAAGCGCGCAGATGCGACGCAACCGCCGCCGAATCCGGGATGCGCGATCAAAGGAAATATTTCTACGCGCGGGCATCTCTATCACCTGCCGGGGATGCGGTCATATGACGCGACGCGGATCAACAGCCGCAAGGGTGAGCGCTGGTTCTGTTCGGAAGCGCAGGCGAAGGCGGCGGGATGGCGGCGCGCGGGGGGCTGACTTGACGCGCATCAAGGTGGCGCGGTAACCGCTGCGCTAGAATCAATCTGATTTGATGGAGAGGGAGACGACATGTCTAATACGCCGCACACGCTGCAAGAAGAATTTCCGCAACAGCTTGAGCAATTGCACGCTTTGAAAATCTCGAACGCGCATTTTGCAAAGCTGTTGGAAGACTATGACGTGCTGAACGATCAGGTGCATCGCGCCGAGACCAACGTTGATCCGGTTGATTCGTTGACCGAGACCGAACTGCGCAAGAAACGCGCTGCGGTGAAGGACGAGATCGCTCGGATGTTGAGCGAAGCCGCCGTCTGATTACGACGTTTGATGCCGGATAGAAATGCGCCTCGGGGGAGACCTCGGGGCGCTTTTTTTACGCGATATCGTAGGGCAAAAGGCCGCGATGGTCGGGATCTACTTGCAAGCGGCGTTCTAGCGGGGGAACCGAGCGCTGGTGGCAGTTTTTGCGCTCGCAAATCCGGCATGAAATCCCGATGGGTTCGTAGGCCTTCGGGTTGCCCAGTTCCATATCGTCGGCATAAATCAACCCCTGCGCGTGGCTAACTTCACAGCCCAGACAAATCGCGTAGCGCCGCACGGGAGCGGTGAAGCTGCCGCCGGGTTTGGATACGTCGCGCGCAAGGCAGAGATAGCGCATCCCGTCGGGCGTCTCGGCCAGCTGACGCAGGAAACGTGTTGGCGTTTCAAAGGCTTGATGGACATTCCACAGTGGGCAGGCTCCGCCAAACCGGGCGAATTGCAGCCGTGTGGCAGAGTGGCGTTTGGTGATCGTTCCAGCCTGATCGACCCGCACAAAGAAGAAGGGGATGCCCTTGGCGCCGGGGCGTTGCAGGGTGGAGAGGCGGTGGGCGACTTGCTCGATTGAGGCGGTGAAAATGTCGCAAAGCCGTTCAAGATCGTGGCGGGTGTCTTGGGCGGCGGCAAGGAAGGGACGGTAGGGCAGCAACGCCGCGCCGGCGAAATAGTTCGCGAGACCGATTTTCGCGATGGCGCGCGCGGTGTCCGATTGAAAGCGCGCAAGGTCGAGCGTTGCCTCGAGCAGTTCGTTTTGGGTGATCAGCGCGACCTGATGCAGCAGTTGGAACGCCTGCGTTGGTTTGCCGACATGGGCGTTGATTGCAAGGCGGTCGTCATCAAGTGCGCGCAACGGCCCGATGTCGGAAAACTGCACTTTTATGCCCCGCTGGGCGAGGGTCTCGATCGCATGAGGGATGGGCTCTAACCGTGTGCCATTGGGGCAGGAATAGCGTTCAGCCGCGCGATCCACCGCGTCGATGTAATTGTCGCAATAGTGAAAGAAGTCGCGCACCTCTTCCCACGGGCTCATGACCATATGCGGACCGTCGCGGCCTAATGCTTCGTCTAGCGAGGCAAGGCGTTCATGGGTCTGGCGATAGGCGCGGTGCATTTCCAAGAAAGCGCGCGCGAGGGCGGGGGCATTTGAGGCGGCAAGGCGCAGATCGGCCAGTGGCGGTGCGCCGTCAGAGAAGATCGGATCGGCCAAGGCCTCGCGCATATCCGACACAAGACGCTCGGCATCGCCTGCTGACAACTCGGTCACATCAAGGCCAAATTCAGAGGCCAGCGCGAGCACCACCTGCGCCGAAACCGGGCGGTGATTGTTTTCCATCTGGTTGAGATAGGGCAGCGAGACACCGAGTCGTTCGGCAAAGGCCTTTTGCGTCAGGCCCAGACGGGTGCGGGTTTCGCGCAGCTTCACCCCGGCATAGAGTTTCTGAATTGCCATCATGCCCTCCCTTTGCAAATCGGTTTGTATCTTTGCAAATCATCGTCGTCAAACGCCGCGCGCGGTTTGTTGCCAAGGCATGGCGCTCAGTTCACCGTGGCGAGTTCGCAATTTTGCAATTAGCTAAATAGTCTCTGGCAAGGTTTTGCAAATTTTCTGAAATCCCCTTTGTAACGGCGGTGCGCTTGTATATTGTGCGTTAAAATATTCGGAGGACCCCCATGCGAGACATCCTGGAAGAGCTTGAAGACCGGCGCGCGCAGGCGCGGTTGGGTGGCGGTGAAAAGCGCATCGAGGCGCAGCACAAAAAGGGCAAGCTGACCGCGCGCGAGCGAATCGAATTGCTGCTGGATGAGGGCTCTTTCGAAGAGTTCGATATGTTCAAAACCCATCGCTGCACCGATTTCGGCATGGATGAGAGCAAGCCTTACGGCGATGGCGTGGTCACCGGTTGGGGCACGGTCAACGGGCGCATGGTCTATGTGTTCAGCCAGGATTTCACGGTGTTTGGCGGCTCGCTAAGCGAGACCCATGCCGAGAAAATCTGCAAGATCATGGATATGGCGGTGCAAAACGGCGCGCCTGTGATCGGGATCAACGATTCGGGTGGCGCGCGCATTCAAGAGGGGGTGGCCTCGCTGGCCGGTTATGCCGATGTGTTCCAGCGCAATATTATGGCCAGCGGCGTTGTGCCTCAGATCAGTCTGATCATGGGGCCGTGCGCGGGGGGCGCGGTGTATAGCCCGGCGATGACCGACTTTATCTTTATGGTGAAGGACAGCTCGTATATGTTTGTCACCGGCCCGGACGTGGTGAAAACCGTGACGAATGAGGTGGTTACGGCGGAAGAGCTGGGCGGGGCCGGCACGCATACCAAGAAATCTTCGGTCGCGGATGGGGCCTATGAGAATGATGTCGAGGCGCTGATCGAGACGCGCCGCCTGATCGATTTCCTGCCGCTCTCCAATCGCGAAAAGGCCCCCGTGCGGCCCTTCTTTGACGACGTGGATCGCATCGAGGCCTCGCTGGATACGCTGATCCCGAGCAATCCGAACTCGCCTTACGACATGAAGGAGCTGATCCAGAAAATCGCCGATGAGGGCGATTTCTTTGAGATCCAAAAGGACTTCGCGGGCAATATCATCACCGGCTTTATCCGCCTTGAGGGGCAGACGGTTGGGGTGGTTGCGAACCAGCCGATGGTGCTGGCAGGCTGTCTGGATATCGATTCCAGCCGCAAGGCCGCGCGATTCGTGCGTTTCTGCGATGCGTTTGAAATTCCGATCCTGACGCTGGTCGATGTGCCGGGCTTTTTGCCGGGCACGGGGCAGGAATATGGCGGCGTGATCAAGCATGGCGCGAAGCTGCTGTTTGCCTATGGCGAGGCGACGGTGCCGAAAGTCACGGTGATCACGCGCAAGGCTTATGGCGGCGCGTATGACGTGATGGCCTCCAAACATCTGCGCGGCGATTTCAACTATGCCTGGCCCACCGCCGAGATCGCGGTGATGGGTGCCAAGGGCGCGGTTGAGATTTTGTATCGCAGTGAGCTGGGCGATAAGGACAAAATCGCGCAGCGCACCGCCGATTATGAGCACCGCTTTGCCAACCCGTTCGTGGCTGCGGAAAAAGGCTTTATCGACGAGGTGATCCAGCCGCGCTCGACCCGGCGGCGCGTGGCGCGGGCGTTTGCCTCGCTGCGCTCGAAAAAGTTGACCAACCCATGGAAGAAGCACGATAATATTCCGCTGTAAGGGGATGTGATGGGGCGGATCGAGTTCGGTTTCAGGGCGCTTATTCCCGGTCTTTTGGTCGGGGTGATGCTGGGCCATCCGGCGTTTGCCCAAGATCTGCGCGAGGTCAGCCCTGTGCCTGATTACGGGGTGGTGATGCATCCCGACGATCTGGAACCCGGCGATGGGCCAAAAGGCACGCAGGGCAAGGCGATTGCGGTGCCATCAGGGCAAAAGATTTGGTGGATTGATGTGATTCATACGGCTCAGGGGACGCAAGGATTGACCTATCGGTTTCGCTTTCTCGCGCCGCAGATTGGCGGGCGCAGTCCGCTTAGCCCCGACATCGCTTTGGCCGATATCGCGGCGCTGTGCGAGACATGGGTCGCCCCGCGTATCGCGCGCCCCGCGCCCGAGCCTGCGGAATTGGTCATTAGCCTGTCGGATCGAATCGTGCCCTTTGGCGAGGTCGATCACGCGGCAACACAGTATTTCGACACGTTTTCTGTCGATGAAGGAAAATGCGAATGGCAGTTCTTTTAACAGCAATGGGGCAGGGCGCGGCGATCACGCATAAATCGCGCTTTCGTGATCCGGTTTTGCGCGCTAACCTGTCGTCGGGGAAAGGGAATCCGATCCCCCAAACGAAACCGGATGCGGCTGGTGCTGCCCGAACGGGTCAGACCGTGTCCTTGGACAGGAGAACGACATGTCGAAACTTCTCATTGCACTGTCACTGGTTGGCTTTGTCGCAGCTTGCGCGCCCAAGCCCGAGCCGATGCCCGCAGCGCCGGTCACCGAAGAGCCGGTCTATACCGGTAAGTATAAGTAAGACTGTCCTGGGACGGGGGATTTTCCCCGTCCCGGTCACCGCCCGCGCGTTCGCCCGTTCTGTCGTGGAGGGCGCAACATGCTGAAACATCGCGGTTTTCCTGGGCGTTTGCCCTCGACTGATTATCAATTCACGATCCGGCGCGCCAACAAAAAGGGCGCGACCAAGATCATCAAGCGCGAGCGCTATGCCGACCGCGCCCCGGCGGATCGCAAGGCCGACGCCGGGTTTATGGCAGCGCTTTGGGCGCAGTTCGGCGAGGAACCGTTCGAGCGGGGCAATCTGGATGCCGGGCGCATCAGCTGGTTGTTTGGCCGCGAAGTGGTGCCCGCAGAAGATCCGTTTGATCCCGAAAGCTATGAGGCGATGCTGCGCATTGACGCCAAGCGCGCCGAGGCGGCCTTTCCCGAGGTCTTTGCTGACCCTGCCAGCTTTGTTTTTGACGATGAAGATGATGAGGATTGGGCATGATTTCGCCGCTCACCCCATATGAATGGCGGCAAATCGCCGAACCTGAGGGAGTGTGCAATTTCGCCTTTGCAATCGAGGCGTGCAGCGGTCAGGTTAAGGATGTGGCTCGCTTAGTCCCCAACCCCTGCGAGCCACGACTTACTATCCCTACCCCTTCCCTTTCTCTGCGGCCTGATCTTCGGGTCAGGTCGCAGCTTTCTTTTTCAGGGCGGGTCAGGAAAAGGGCGAATCGGCGGGGCTTTGCCGATGGGGGGTCGCATCCAAAATTTGCGTTGGCTTTTCACGGTTTTGCGATAGAATCGCGGGCAATAATAATCGCTCACAGAGGCAGTATCCTATGCGCAAAACCCCGATTCTCATTCTCATCGCAGGCCTTGCGCTTGCAGGTTGCATGCAAACCGACGGTCAGCGCGCGCTGGCAGGGGCCGCAGGCGGTGCCGTCATTGCCGACGCAACCGATAACAACGTCGTCGCGGGCGCGGCGCTTGGTGCGCTTGCCGGCACCTATTGCGACGACGCGGGCGTGTGCACGCGCAGCTACTAAGACACATCTGAACGGGCCTTCGGGCGCGCAGGATTTCGTGAAAGCCGTCATTGGGGCCAACCGCCCCGGTGGCGGTTTTTCTTATTTCTCATCTCAAGATCACGACAGACGGGGCCGTGCGCGCAAGGCGTGGGCACTCGAGGGGAAGGACCGGACATGTTCAAGAAAATCCTGATTGCAAACCGCGGCGAGATTGCTTGCCGGGTCATAAAATCCGCGCAGAAGATGGGCATCAAGACGGTTGCCGTCTATTCCGATGCGGACCGTCACGCGCTGCATGTGCAGATGGCCGATGAGGCGGTGCATATCGGTCCCGCACCTGCGAATCAGTCTTATATCGTGATCGACAAGATCATGGACGCGATTCGCCAGACCGGGGCCGAGGCGGTGCATCCGGGTTACGGGTTTCTGTCGGAAAACATGAAATTCGCCGAGGCGCTTGAGAAAGAGGGCGTCGTCTTTATCGGGCCGCCTTCGGGCGCGATTGAGAAGATGGGCGACAAGATCACCTCGAAAAAGCTGGCCAAAGAGGCGGGCGTGTCCACAGTTCCCGGTTACATGGGGCTGATCGAGGATGCCGATGAGGCGGTGAAAATCAGTCGCGAGGTTGGCTATCCGGTGATGCTCAAGGCCAGCGCCGGCGGCGGCGGTAAGGGCATGCGCATCGCGTGGAATGACGAAGAGGCGCGCGAGGGGTTCCAGTCGTCCAAGAACGAGGCGGCGAATTCCTTTGGCGATGACCGGATTTTCATCGAGAAATTCGTCACGCAACCGCGCCACATTGAAATTCAGGTGCTCGCCGACAAGCACGGCAATTGCGTCTATCTGAACGAGCGCGAATGCTCGATCCAGCGGCGCAACCAGAAGGTCATCGAAGAAGCGCCGAGCCCGTTCCTGGACGAAGCCACGCGCAAGGCGATGGGCGAGCAATCGGTCGCGCTGGCGAAGGCGGTGAATTACACCAGCGCGGGCACCGTCGAATTCATCGTCGATGGCGACCGGAATTTCTACTTCCTCGAGATGAACACCCGCCTTCAGGTGGAACACCCGGTGACCGAGCTGATCACGGGCATTGATCTGGTCGAGCAGATGATCCGCGTCGCCGACGGGGAAAAACTGCCGATGAAACAAAGCGATATCGGGATCAACGGCTGGGCGATTGAAAGCCGCCTTTACGCCGAAGATCCCTACCGTGGTTTCCTGCCGTCGATTGGCCGTCTGACCCGCTACCGTCCGCCTGTTGAGGGCAAGACGCAGTCTGGCGGCATCGTGCGCAACGACACTGGCGTTTACGAGGGCGGTGAGATTTCGATGTTTTACGACCCGATGATCGCCAAGCTGTGCACTTGGGCGCCGACTCGCGCCGAGGCGATCGAAGAGATGCGTCTGGCGCTTGATACGTTCGAGGTCGAGGGCATCGGGCACAACCTGCCGTTCTGTGCCGCCGTGATGGATCACGAGCGGTTTGAAACCGGCAATATCACCACCGCCTTTATCGAAGAGGAATATCCCGAAGGATTCGAGGGGGTTACCCTGTCCGAAGATATTCTGTGTCGCGTTGCGGCTGCCACAGCGGCGATGGAACGGGTGGCGGAGATCCGGCGCACGAAGATCTCGGGGACGCTGGGAAATCACGAACGCAAGGTCGGCAAAGACTGGGTTGTGTCGCTGCAAGATCAGGATTTCAAACTGCTGATCAAGGCCGACAAGCAGGGCTCGACTGTCGTGTTCGAGGACGGCACCGAGATGCGCGTCGAAAGCGATTGGACGCCGGGCGATCCGCTGGCCAAGCTGACGGTCGATGGCGCGCCGCTGGTGCTCAAGGTCGGTAAAATCCCGATGGGCTTCCGGATTCGGCTGCGTGGGGCGGATCTGAAGGTGCATGTGCGCACGCCGCGTCAGGCCGAATTGGCGCAGCTGATGCCGGTGAAGCTGCCCCCCGATACGTCGAAATTCCTGCTCTGCCCGATGCCGGGTCTGGTGGTGAAGATCAGCGTCTCTGAGGGCGACGAGGTGCAAGACGGTCAGGCGCTGGCCACGGTCGAGGCGATGAAGATGGAAAACATCCTGCGCGCCGAACGGAAGGGCCGCGTGAAGGCGATCAAATGCGAGGCCGGTGCCAGCCTTGCGGTCGACGAAATCATCATGGAGTTCGAATAAGATGCGTGCCGCGCTGCGACAGACGGGTTTGGGCCGCTTGGCCCTGTCCGCTGTGGCGGCGCGTGTTTTGTTGGCGTGCAGCACTGGAGGGGCCGATGCGATCCGCTAGCCTCGCCTATTGCTGTGCGCCGTTGCGAATCTCCTCGCGCCGGATCGGCATTTTGTCGATGGAGCGGATGATCTCGCGTGCGTCCCACGGGCGGGGTTTGCGCAGATTGACGGTGCCGTCTTTGGCGATGATCACCAGCGAGAACCCGCGCGGACGCAGCTTAAGGCGCACTGACGAGGGTGGGTTTGGCGCGGTGTCGGCAATCACCATTACATCGCGCGCGGCCAGTTCCGGCCAGCGCTCTTCGAGCAGGCGCATCTGGTCTTTGAATGCGGGGTCAAACGGGCTGTCGGCAAAGACCACGATCGGCCGTTTTTGCCAGATCAACGCGTCAAGCGAGGCATCAGCCCCTGAAATTGGGGCGAACCCAATTTCGTCCTGCGTCCCGGCCTCGGGGGCAGGCACGGGCACTGTGGCAGCGGGCGTCGCGGGCACCGGTGTGTCTTGCGCAAAGCCCGCGCTGCCAAGGCACAGCGCCAAAAGGGCCGTCATTACAAAGGGTCGTCTTGGGGTCATGCGCTGCTCTCCTGCCCAAGATATAGGGGCGCAGGGGCGCTCGCACCACGTCCCATCGCGCCAATTTTCGCAAAATTTGCACTTTAAGCACGTCGCAAGACCTTTCTGCGCACACTCGTCGTCGGGTGAAACGGGTTTGGCGCGTCGCGCGCCAGGCCGCAGAAATCGGGGGCGTGGAATGGAAGTCATTCTGCATATCGGGGCGCATCGCACCGGCACGACGGCTATGCAGGCGTGGTTGCTGCAAAATGCCGATGCTTTGGCGGCCAGTGGCACGGCCTATTGGGGGCCGGACCGCACGCGTGCGGGGCTGTTTTCGGGGCTGATCAAGCGCCCCGATCTGGTGACGCCGCAAGATGGACAAAACGCGGGCCGCATCCGTATGGCCATCGCGATGGAGCTGGACCGGCTGTCAGATCAGGGCATGAAACGGCTGATTATATCCGAAGAAAACGTGATCGGCGCGATGCCACAATGCGTCGATATGCTGACGCTTTATCCTGATATGGCGGGGCGGATCGAACGTGTCGCGCGCGCCATCGGGCCGCAGTTGCGCCGGGTTGCGATCTCGATCCGGCGCTATGATATGTGGTGGGCCTCGGTGCTGGCGGTGTCTGTGGCGCGCGGCGCGCGAGTGCCGAATGCGCGCGCGCTGGCGCGTCTGGCGGGCCATCCGCGCGGCTGGCGGCAGGTGATTGGCGGGGTTTGGAACACGCTGGGCTTGCCGGTTTCGGTTTGGAGCCATGAGGGCATGGGCGCAGATCACCACGCGCAGCTTGGCGCGATGTTGCCGCGCGCGGCTCTGCCTGCGGGGCTGTATGAGCCGGGGCGTCGCGACAATGCCGCCCCGCGTCTTGCTGATTTGCACACGCGCCTGAGTGCGGCAGGGCAAGCGCCCGAGCGCACCGGTCAGACGCGTTGGATACCCTTTGAGGGGGCGCAGCGTGCCGCGATGGTGGCGCATTACCTAGAGGATCTCGCTTGGCTGCGCGCTGCGCCGCCGGGCATCGACTGGATGGACGTTTCAGCGCACAGCATGGGGGCCAACCCCGGCGCGCCGACAGAGGAAGAAGGACAATATCATGACCGACAAGCAAGCCGACTGGCGTAAGCTCGCCGAGAAGGAATTGCGCGGGCGCGCGATTGAGGATCTCAACTGGGAGACGCTGGAGGGGATCGAGGTCAAGCCGCTTTACACCGAGGCGGATACCACGGGCCTTGATCATCTGGGAACGATGCCCGGCATCGCGCCCTTCACCCGTGGCCCGCGCGCGACGATGTATGCGGGCCGCCCGTGGACGATCCGCCAATATGCCGGCTTCTCGACCGCTGAGGAAAGCAACGCGTTTTATCGCAAGGCGCTGGCGGCGGGGCAGCAGGGCGTATCGGTGGCCTTCGATCTGGCAACGCACCGTGGCTATGACAGCGACCATCCCCGCGTTGAGGGCGATGTCGGCAAGGCCGGTGTGGCGATTGACAGCGTCGAGGATATGAAAATCCTGTTTGACGGTATCCCGCTGGATAAAGTCAGCGTTTCCATGACGATGAACGGCGCAGTGATCCCGATTTTGGCGAACTTTATCGTCACCGGCGAAGAGCAGGGCGTGGATCGTTCGGTCCTGTCGGGCACGATTCAGAACGATGTTCTTAAAGAGTTCATGGTGCGCAACACCTATATCTACCCGCCTGAACCGAGCATGCGCATCATCGCCGATATCATCGAATATACCGCCGATGAGATGCCGAAATTCAACTCGATTTCGATCTCGGGCTATCACATGCAAGAGGCGGGCGCGAACCTTGTGCAGGAACTGGCGTTTACGCTGGCCGATGGGCGCGAATATGTGCGCACCGCTATCAATGCGGGGATGGATGTAGACCGGTTTGCGGGACGGCTGAGCTTTTTCTTCGCGATCGGGATGAATTTCTTCATGGAGGCCGCCAAGCTGCGCGCCGCCCGTCTGCTCTGGACCCGCGTGATGAGCGAGTTCAATCCGCAAAAGACGGGCTCAAGCATGCTGCGCACGCACTGCCAGACTTCGGGTGTGAGTCTGGCCGAGCAAGACCCCTATAACAACGTGGTGCGCACCGCCTATGAGGCGATGGCGGCGGCACTTGGGGGCACGCAATCTCTGCATACCAATGCTTTGGATGAGGCCATCGCGCTGCCGACCGAATTTAGTGCGCGGATCGCGCGCAACACCCAGCTGATCTTGCAGGAAGAGACCGGGATCACCCATGTCGTCGATCCGCTTGCGGGCAGCTATTATGTCGAAACCCTCACGGCGGAGCTGGCCGATAAGGCTTGGGCGCTGATGGAAGAAGTCGAGGAAATGGGCGGCATGACCAAGGCGGTCGCCACCGGCATGCCCAAGCTGCGCATCGAGGAATCGGCGGCCAAGCGTCAGGCGATGATCGACCGGGGTGAAGAGGTGATCGTGGGCGTGAACAAGTATCGTCTGGCGAAAGAGGACGATCTCGACATTCTTGATATCGACAACGTCAAAGTGCGCGACGGCCAGATTGCGCGGCTTGAAAAGATGCGCGCCACCCGTGACGAGGCGGCCTGTCAGGCGGCATTGGAAGAGATCACGCGGCGCACGAAAGAGGGCGGCAACCTGTTGGAAGCCGCTGTCGCGGCTGCGCGTGCGCGTGCCAGCGTAGGAGAGATTTCGATGGCGATGGAGGAAGAATTCGGCCGCCACCGCGCCGAGGTCAAGACGCTTTCGGGCGTGTATGGCGCGGCCTATGACGGCGATGAGGGCTTTGCCCAGATCCAGAAAGATGTCGAGGCGTTTGCCGAAGAAGAGGGTCGTCGCCCGCGTATGCTGGTCGTCAAGATGGGTCAGGACGGCCACGATCGTGGTGCCAAGGTGATCGCGACCGCATTCGCCGATATCGGCTTTGACGTTGATGTGGGGCCGCTGTTCCAGACACCTGACGAGGCCGCGCAGGACGCGATCGACAATGACGTGCATGTGGTGGGGATTTCCTCGCAGGCGGCGGGTCACAAGACGCTTGCGCCCAAGCTGATCGAGGCGCTGCGGGCCAAAGGGGCGGACGATATTATCGTGATTTGCGGCGGCGTGATCCCGCAGCAAGATTATGATTTTCTGAAGAAGGCGGGGGTGAAGGCGATCTTCGGGCCGGGCACGAATATCCCGCTGGCCGCGCGGGAGATTTTGGAAATCGTGCGCAAGACGCGCAGCTGAACACGGTAGGGTCGGGGGCGGATGCCCCCGGCTTTGCGTATCAAGGTGTTACAGGATGCGGTTTATATGGCCCATCTTGCGACCCGGTTTGACCTCGGCCTTGCCGTAAAGATGGATCTGTGTGCGCGGCTTGCTCGCCAGTTCAGGCACGCGGTCCATATCATCGCCGATCAGGTTTTCCATTTCGACATCAGCGTGGCGCGACCCGTCGCCCAACGGCCAACCGGTGATCGCGCGGATATGCTGCTCGAACTGATCCACGGCGCAGCCCGCCTGCGTCCAATGGCCGGAATTGTGCACGCGCGGGGCGAATTCGTTGACGATCAGCGCGTCTTTGGTCACGAACAGCTCGACCCCGATAACGCCGACATAATCCAGCTTGTTCAGTATCTTGGCCGCGATCAGCACAGCATCGGTGCGCTGGCTGGGCGAGATCGTGGCGGGCACGGTGGTGGTGTGCAATATACCGTTGCTATGCACGTTCTGGCCCGGATCAAAACAGGCAATCGCGCCATCCAAACCGCGCGCACCGATCACCGAAATCTCGCTTTGGAAGTCAACGAAGCCTTCGTAAACGGCGGGTGCGCCGGATAGCGAGGCCAGCGCGGCTTCGCCTTCTTCGGGCGCACGGATCACGGCTTGGCCCTTGCCATCATAGCCGAAACGGCGGGTTTTGAGGATCGCAGGGCAGCCGATTTCCGCAATCGCCTCGGCCAGATCAATACTGTCATCAACGGCAGCATAGGGCGCGGTCGACAGGCCGAGATCGCTCAGAAACGCCTTTTCGCGCAGACGATCCTGACTGATGGCCAACGCACGGCGGTTGGGCCGGATCGGTTTGAGCGTTTCCAGCAGATCCAACGCCGAGGTTGGCACGTTTTCAAACTCATAGGTAATCACATCGACGCTGGCGGCAAAGGCGCGCAGCGCGGCCTCGTCCTCATAGGCGGCGGTGGTCACAGCATGGGCGACATCGGCGGCGGGCGGGTTCGCGCCGGGTTCAAAAATATGGGTCTTGAAGCCAAGCCGCGAGGCCGCGACGGACAGCATCCGCCCCAACTGGCCACCGCCGAGAATGCCGATCACGGCGCCTTGCGCCAGCGTCTCAGTCATCTTGCGGCTCCTGCGGGATCGAGGCCGAGAGGGCTGCGCGCCACGCATCAAGGCGCTGCGCCAGATCGGGGTCGTTCAGCGCCAAAATGCCCGCCGCCATCAGCCCGGCATTGGCCGCGCCTGCCGCGCCAATCGCCATCGTGGCCACGGGAAAGCCCTTGGGCATCTGCACGATCGAATAAAGGCTGTCGACACCGGACAACGCGCGCGTCTGCACCGGAACGCCGATCACCGGAACGCGGGTTTTTGAGGCCATCATGCCGGGCAGATGTGCCGCCCCGCCAGCGCCCGCGATAATCACCTGCAAGCCGCGATCCACGGCCGTTTTGCCATAATCCCACAGCCGATCCGGGGTGCGATGGGCCGAGACGATGCGGCTTTCATAGGCCACGCCAAGCTCATCCAGAACAGTTGCCGCCTCTTTCATCGTGGACCAGTCGGACTGGCTTCCCATGATGATTCCCACTTTCACGCCCATAAAACGCCCTCTCGCAGATCAAGCGCGCACTATAGAAACCTGTGGCGTGGCGGCAAGCCCTGCGGCGGGCGTTTCGGGGCGCTTAGGCGATGATATCGGGGGTCAGTTGGTCTTCGATCCGCGCGATCTGATCTTTCAACGCCAGCTTTTGTTTTTTCAGCCGCACGAGGCGGAGCTGATCGGAATGCACGGCGCCGATCAGGGCGTGAATTGCCTCGTCCAGATCGCGGTGTTCGCGCTTGAGAACTTCAAGTTCCACGCGCAGCACCTCATCATGCTCCATCTCGATCCGAGCGTTCATATGTGCAAATCCGCTTGTGACTGACAAAAGGCCCGACTCAACAGGGGCGGGCAGGGGAGTCTTATACCAAATTCCTGCCTCTGCGGGAAAAAATCAACGTTAACGATAGGGGCGTGCCACTTGCGATGACATGCCGGGCTGCCCATATTTATAGCAACAGGGCTGCCGACGCGCGGGGCCCGTAGAATTGCAATGTCGCTTGGACAAGGGCTTGCCAGATGACGAAATTGAGTTTTGGGGCGCATCCCCATCTGTTGGGGTTTGACCAGTTGGAGCGCTTGGTAGAGCGCACCGCGAAAGCGGGCTCTGATGCCTATCCGCCTTATAACATTGAACAATGCAGCGAGGATGCGTTCCGTATAACGCTGGCGGTTGCCGGTTTTGGCGAGGGGGATCTGTCGATCACGCTTGAAGACCGTGCGCTGGTGATCCGCGGGCGTCAATCCGAAGAGGCGGGCGAGAAAGCCTATCTGCATCGCGGGATCGCCGCACGGGCCTTTCAGCGCAGTTTCGTGCTGGCCGATGGGGTCGATGTGGCAGGTGCGGCGATGGAAAACGGATTGCTGCACATTGATCTGATGCGCTCTGCACCGAACAAAATCGTGCAAACTATCCCGATAAAACGCGAATAAGGCAGGAGGACGCAGCTATGGAAACGAAATTCGACTTTGGCGGCGAGCGCGATGATCGCATCGTCTATATCCGCGAAGTGGCAGTCGTGGATTTGCCCCAAGAAATGCAAGATGAGTTGGTCGGGATTGACCATCTTTACGGTGTCCACAACGAGGATGGCGAGCGGTTGGCCTTGGTCAAGGATCGCAAGATGGCCTTCATGGTCGCGCGCGAGAATGACCTGGCGCCGGTTTCGGTGCACTAGGGTGCCACAGGGCGTGCGCTGCGGCGCGCGTCCAGCATCGAGATCGCAAAAGAGGCGGCCACGCAAAGCGTGAACAGATACAGCCCCCAGCCGGTCTCGATCCGCCCCAGACCAATGCCCTTGGCCACCACGATATAGATCGCGATCAGAAAAATATCGGCCATCGCGAGCTTGCCCAGCACGCCAAGCGCCGGGCGCAGCCGATCTGAGGCCAGATCAAACTGCACCAAGGCCAGCCCGATCACCTTCAAATAGGGCGCAAACAGCGCCAGAAACGTGACCGTCACGGCCAGAAACACATCCGTACCCCACAGGCTTTGCAGCCCCGACAGAACCGAAATCGTGTCTAGATCGAAAAACGGCAGCCAGCCTGCGCGCAACAGCGGCGAGGCCCAAGCGATGGGAAACAGGATCAACAGCGCCAGATTGGCGATTTTCAACATGAATCGGGCCGCACGTAAGGGCAAAAACAAGGGCGGAAACGCGAACCTGACCTGCCGTTATTTCTTGGGCATCGGCACGACATTGGGTTGCGTGTTATCTTCCAACTCGTAGCCGAGCGCGGGCAGGATGTCACGCAGATCACGCTCGAGCAGGTGGAACTGCTCGTTGACGCTGCGCTCTTCGGCCTCGACATCGGTGAGCCATGTGCGCAGCTCGTTGCAGGTGGTGCGCGCCAGTTTGAGCTGCTCTGACAGCTTGTCGGCCTCTTGCTGGCGCTGCTCCAAAAACGTCTTGGCGCGGTTGAGCTTTTTGTCGGAATAGACCCGCGCAAGATCACGGCTTTGCAGGCTCATCTGTGCGGCGAGTTCCAGCAATTCGGGTTCTAGCGCGCCCAGATCAGGGTGGCGGCGCAGATGGGTGATGCGTTCGCGCATGGCGTCAAACTCGCCCGACAGCGCAAAGGCCCCGCTGCGGTCAACCTCATGCGCGGCGCGATAGGCTTGGGCCACATCATCCATCGCGACGTGGAATTTGCGGTGACTGTTTTCAAGGCGCGAGACGCGTGCGGCGCTGGGCAGATAGAGCATCAGGATCAGACCCAAAGCGGCGAGACCCAGTTGCACCCACATCCCGAAATGCGGCAGCGGCGCGGTGCCGATTTGCGCCTCAACGCTGAGCCACGGGGCCAATCCCAAAGCCGAACTGGCCACCCAAAGCAGCGCCGCCAGCGCAAAGATGAACACCGCCGCGCTTAGCGCCTGACCCATCAGCGCGTGCAAACGCGTTACGGCTTCGCTGCCGCCCAAATTCTCTGTCATGTTAGCAACCCCCAGGCCCCTATGGGGTGAGTGTCGGCGAATATCCGCCCAAAATCAACTCTTGATTAAGGATCAACGGGTTCGGGGGCGATGTTGGTGTCATTTCGCGGCTGACTTAGCGCAGGGTCTCGATCGGGCCTTCGGCGCGTCCGTGGATGAATTGCTGGATGTAAGGGTCGGGAGTCGTGTCCAATTCCGCGATTGGCCCTTCCCAGCGGATTTTACCCGCGTGGATCATCGCCACGCGGTCGGCAATCGCGCGCACCGAGGTCATATCATGGGTGATGGTGATCGCGGTCGCGCCCATTTCGGTGACGATTTCGCGGATCAGTTCGTTGATGACGCCCGCCATAATCGGGTCGAGCCCGGTCGTGGGTTCGTCGAAAAAGATGATCTCGGGGTCTGCGGCGATGGCGCGCGCAAGGCCGACGCGCTTTTGCATCCCGCCTGATAATTCGGCGGGGAAAAGATCAGCGACATCCGCACCCAGCCCGACGCGGCGCAGCTTTTCGATGGCGATTTCGCGGGCCTCATCCTTGGGGCGCGCCAATGATCCGCGCAGCAGCCGGAACGCCACATTTTGCCACACCGGCAGGCTGTCAAACAACGCGCCGCCCTGAAACAACATGCCAAAGCGGGTGAGGAATGCCTCGCGCTCGCCCTTGGTGACGTCTTGGCCATCCAGCGTGATTTTGCCGCCATCGGGATGCACGAGGCCAAGGATGCATTTCAGCAGCACCGATTTGCCCGTGCCAGAGCCGCCGATGATGACGGTGGATTTGCCAGACGGCACGACCAGATCGACGCCGCGCAGCACCTGTTTCGGGCCAAAGGATTTGGTGAGGGCACAGATCTCGATCATGCGGAAAAGAACGCTTCGGTCAGCAGGTAATTCACCGTCAGGATCGCGACCGAGGCCGCAACCACAGCCGATTTCGTCGCCCGCCCCACGCCCTGCGCGCCGCGTTGCGAATTCATCCCGTAATAGCAGCCCATGATCGCGACGATAAAGCCGAACGCCGCGCCTTTGACCAGCCCCGAGCCGACATCCCAGAATTGCAGGAAATCCCAAGTAACCTTGAGATAGGTGGTCGAGTTAAACCCCAGTCGCGAGGTGCCCAGCATCCAGCCGCCCATGATCCCGATTATATCGCCAATGCCCACCAGAACTGGCACGCACAGCGTCGCGGCCAACATCCGTGGGACGGTGAGGTATTTCATCGGATCGGTCGAGAGCGTGGTGAGTGCGTCGATCTGCTCGGTGACTTTCATCGTGCCGATCTCGGCGGCGATGGAACTGGTGACGCGCGCCGCCACCATTAGCCCGCCCAGCACCGGTCCCAACTCGCGCACCATGCCGATCGCGGTGATCGAGGGCACGACTTGTTCGGCCGAGAACCGCGCGCTGCCCGCATAGATTTGCAGTGCCAGCGCGGCCCCCGTGAACAGCGCGGTCAACCCGACCACAGGCAGCGAAAGCCAGCCGATATTGAGACAAGCGCGCCAGAATTCCGCGATGTAGAACGGCGGGCGAAACAGATGGCTGATCGCCGATCCCGCAAACATCGCAAGCCGTCCTGCTGCTGCCATCAGCCCCAAGGTCGCGCGCCCCAGCGAGGCCAGCGGCGCGGTCAGGCTTGCGCTATTCATGTGCCGCGCTCGGTATAAAGGCGGGTGTAGCGCGGCCCCAGCGCGGTCAGGATTTCATAGCCAATCGTGCCTGCAATATCGGCCAGCGCGTCAATCCCCTGCGCGGGGCAGATCAGATCCAGCGTGTCGGGAACCTCGTCCAGATCAGTGACATCGGCGGTGATCAGATCCATCGAGACCCGCCCGCGCACCGGACAAGGCGCATCGCCCGCCCAAAGATCGCTGATATTGGACAACACGCGGTGAATACCATCGGCATAGCCCGCCGCAACGGTGGCGATCCTGGTCACACGTTCGGCCTGCCAAAGGTTGCCATAGCCCACGGTCTCGCCCGGCTGGACCTCGCGGGTCTGGATCACGGGCAGCGAGAGCGTCGCGACGGGCAGGGCTGCCTCGAACGGACGCCCGCCATATAACCCGATGCCGGGCCGCGTCAGGTCGAAATGATAATCCGGCCCCAGCAAAATCCCGCCCGTCGCCGAAAGCGAGCGCGTCACGCCCGTGCCATCGCTCATGTGTTTGAACGCGGCGAGTTGTTGCGCGTTCATCTCGTGATCGGGTTCATCGGCGCAGGCCAGATGGCTCATGATCAGGGCGGGGCTTTTGGCCAGCAGGGCAGGGGCGGCTTGCGCCCAATCTTCGGGTTCAAGACCAAGGCGGTTCATGCCCGTGTCGAGCTGCACGCCAAAAGGCGCATCGGGCAGGGTCTCAAACTGGCGCGTGATTTGATCGCGTGAATTCAAAACAGGCGTAAGATTGGCATCGCGCAGGGTTTCGAAATCTCCTGCCATATGACCCGACAGCACGAAGATCTGCGCATCCGGGCCAAGATAGGGGCGTAATCTTGCGCCCTCCTCGGCGATCGCGACAAAGAATGTGCGCGCGCCTGCGCCGTAAAGCGTTTGCGCCACACGCGCAGCGCCCAGCCCGTAACTGTCGGCCTTGACCACGGCGGCGGTGCGGGTGCCCGCGCCCGAGCGCGCATCCAGCGCGGTCCAGTTCGCAACCAAAGCGTCGAGGTCGATTTTCAATGATGCACTTGCCATGACTTCTTTTTCTGCGCGCGCGGCCCGAGGTCAAGCCCAAAGCATCACGGAAACCGCACGCCTGTCTCCAAACCTGCCTTGATCGCGCCCATGCCGCCCTGATGCGCCGCCCAGATCAGCACGGCGCAGGCAGCCTGCGCGTAAAGCCCGTTGTCACGCCCCGCGCGCGGTGCCCATTCAAACGGTGAGGCGGGCAGCTCGGGCGCGGGCAGGGCCTTGCACCGCTCAACGCTGATGCCGGGGTTGAGATAGCGCGGATCGTCCGAGATCAGCACCGACAGTCCCTCATCAAACCATGCGGGCATTTTGTGGCGGATCTGGCCAAGCGCGCCAAGTCTCGCGTGGGTTTCGGTATGGGCCAGCTCATGGGCGAGGATGGTTTCAGTCAGCCCGCGCGGGGCCAGTCGCACGATGGCAAGCGACCCGAGCGAATAGGTCACTGCCGCCGCGCCCCGTCCGCCAAGGCGGCGATTGCAGGCTTTCGTTGCGCAAGCGAGAATACGGATATGGGCGCGGCGCTCGGGGTAGAACTGCGCGACCTGCGCTTGGGCCGCTGATGTCATGGCGATCAAAGCCTGTCGCGCGGCTGGCGACATTTCCGCCTCGACATACAGTGTCGGCGAGGCACGTTCCAATCCGAAACAGCGCGGACAGATCCCGCCCGCCAGCACCGGATAAAACCACAAAAGCGCGCCCAAACCCAGCACGCCACCTGCGCAAATCGCCAGAAAAGATACTCGTAACGCACGCCACATATCGGCCATGATGGGCCAAGCGCGGCAATTGGCAAAGCCCTAGTCGCGGGCGCGGAAAATTTGTCGCAGCGCGCCGTGCAGCATCTGCACCTCGGATCGCGTCATGGCAAAGCGGGTCCACATGTTGCGCAGATTGCGCTTCATCATCGGGGCTTTCTCGGGGGGGGTGAAAAACCCGGCCTCGTCAAGACGGGTCTCAAAATGATCGCCCAGTTTCTCGACATCCTGCGCCGTCGCTGGGATATGGGCGGCCAGCCCCGGATCGCGCGGCGTGGCGTCCAGCGTGTGGCGCGAATACTCATACGCACTCAGCAACACCGCCTGCGCCAGATTGAGCGAGAAAAACTCGGGATTCACCGGCACTGTGATGATCGCATTGGCGCGGGTGATGTCGTCGTTTTCCAGCCCGGTGCGTTCAGGGCCAAACAGGATCGCCACCTTTTGCCCCGCCAGAATACGCTGGCGCGCTTCTAGCATCGCAGCCTCAGGGGTGTAGATCGGCTTGGCCAGTTCCCGCCCGCGTGCAGTGGTGGCAAAGACGAAATCGCAATCGGCGACCGCACCGGCCACATCGTCAAACACGCCTGCGAAATTCAGCACCTTTTCTGCCGCGCCCGACGCCATCGCCACCGCCTTGGGGTTGGGCCAACCATCGCGCGGGTCCACCAACCGCATCCGCGACAGCGAGAAATTCAGCATCGCGCGCGCCGCCGCCCCGATATTCTCGCCCATTTGCGGGCGCACGAGAACAAAGACGGGCTGGGTCGGCGCGGATGGGGCGGGATCGGGCATGGTCTCTCCTTGTCTGGCGGCTCAATAGGGGGGCGCGTGGCCTCTGGCAAGGGCGCGGCGCTTGCGCTATGAGGCGTGCAACCCGCTAAAGGAGCCACGCCATGGCCGAAGATCGCCCGCAAATTTACCTGATCACCCCGCCCGCGTTTGACGCAGCGGAGTTCTCCCCCAAGCTTGCCTCGGTGCTGGACGCCCATGAGGTCGCCTGTATCCGCCTCTCGATTGCGCTCAAGGATGAGCTCGAGATCGGGCGCGCCGCCGATGCGCTGCGCGAGGTCGCCCATGCGCGCGACGTGGCGCTGGTGATCGAAAGCCATGTGCAACTGGCCGAGCGCCACGGTCTGGACGGGGTGCATCTGGTGGATGGCGCGCGCCAGATCCGCTATGCGCGCAAGACTTTGGGCGACGAGGCGATCGTGGGCAGCTATTGCAGTGCCTCGCGTCATGAGGGGCTGAACGCGGGCGAGGCGGGGGCGGATTACATCTGTTTCGGCCCCATCGGGGAGACCGCATTGGGCACAGCCGAGCGCGCCGAATTCGACCTGTTTGAATGGTGGTCCGAGGTGATTGAGGTGCCCGTTGTGGCCGAAGGGGCGCTGAGCGAAGACCTGATCGCGCAATTCACCCCCGTCACCGACTGGTTCGCGCTGGGCGAGGAAATCTGGCGTGAAGACGATCCCGCCGCCGCGCTGGGCCGCTATATCGCCGCGATGGGCTGAGGCCAAGCGATGACCGGCTGGCTAGGCAATAGCGACGGGCCGATGGGCGATCACGGCGCGTTCATGCATCCCGAGCTATGCGTGCCACGCGCCGATCTGGCCGCCCATATCCGCCAGCTCGACGGTGCGCGCAACCTGATCGCGCTGGTCGGCGCGCCCGGTTCCGGCAAATCCCATCTCGCGCGCGAATTGGCCTCAGCCCTTGGCCCCGATGCGGCAATTGTCGCGATGGACGGGTTTCACCGCGACAATGACTGGCTGGATGCGCACGGGTTGCGCGCACGCAAAGGCGCGCCGCAAACCTTTGATACCGAAGGCCTCGCGACCCTGCTTGCACAGCTAAAGACGGCGCAAACCGACACGCCCGTGCCGCTCTTTGATCGAGACCGTGACGCCGTTGTTAAGGGCGGCACAACCGTGCCCGCCAGTGCGCGTTTCGTTCTGGTCGAGGGCAATTACCTGCTGCTTACCCAGCCCGGCTGGCGCGATCTTTATCCGCTGTTTGATCTTTCGATCCGCATCGACACGCCCGAGGCCACCTTGCGCGACCGCCTCACTCAGCGCTGGCAGGACCAAGGGCTTGACGCCGCAGAAATCACCCGCCGCGTCACGCAAAACGATCTGCCAAACGGTCGCCTCATCACCCGCGAGGGCCGCCCCGCCGATCTGGTGATCCGCGACTGATCTTCGCTCTTGCTAAATATCCCGGGGGGAGCCCGGAACGGGCGGGGGGCAGCGCCCCCCTCTTACCGCCCCGCTTAGCGCGTTTCCTTGGGCCGCATCACCAGCCAGATCAGCGCCGCCCCCGCCAGCGTCAGGAACGGCAGCATCGCCAGATTGACCGCCTGCCAGCCCGCTTGCGTATTGCCCGCCCCCGAGCAATTCATCAGCCCGCCCGACGACAGCGACGCCAGAAACACCCCGCCAAAGACGATGAAATCGTTCATCCCCTGGACATGGCCGCGCTCGGAGGGCGCATGGGCCGAGGCCAGCATCGCGGTCGATCCGATAAAGCCGAAATTCCAGCCCACACCCAGCAGCATTAACGCCAGATAAAACTTGTCCAGCTCCACCCCGGTCAGCGCCACCGCGCCCGAGGCTGCCAGAATGACCAGCCCGACACCGACGATCACCTCTTTGCCAAACCACGAAATCAGGTAGCCGGTGAAGAAGCTCGGCAAATACATCGCCAGCACATGCGCCGAGACGATATTGGCCGCGTCACCCTCTTCAAAGCCACAGCCCACCACCGCCAGCGGCGTCGAGGTCATCACCAGATTCATCAGCGCGTAGGACACCATGCCGCAGATCATCGCGACCAAAATCACCGGATCGCGCAGCAATTCGCGCCGCGTGCGGCCCTCGTGATGCTCGTGTTTCTTGCGCCGCCCCGGCGCGGGAATGTCGAGAAAGGCGAATAGAAACGGCCCCAGCGCGTTGATCGCGATAATCACCAGATAGGTCGCCATGAACGGCACCAGCATCGCCTGAGAGGTCACCTTGACCAGTTGCGGGCCGATGATCGCGGCCACCAGACCGCCCGCCATGACATAGGAAATCGCCTTGGGCTGGAACTCCGGCGTGGCGGTATCGGTCGCGGCAAAGCGGTAAAACCCCTGCGCCGACATATAGATCCCGGTCAGGAACGAGCCCATCAAGAAGACCGGAAACGACCCGATATAAAGCGCATAAGCCGCCACCGCCGCGCCCGCCGCGCCCGCAGCATTGGCCAGAATGAACCCCGCGCGGCGCCCGTAGGCGGCCATGAATTCCGACATCGGCTGCGCACTAAGCACAGACCCCAGCACAATCAGCGACAAAGGCAGCGTCGCGAAACAGGGGTTGGAGGCCAGCATCTGCCCCGCCAGCCCGCCAATCGTAAAGATCATCGGCATCTGCGCGCCCAAAAGCGCCTGTGCCAGAACCAGCACGATCGTGTTGCGCTTTTGACGCGCGGCGGGGGGGGAGGTGATATCGGTCATATCCGCTTGCTAGCGCGGCGCGAGAGGGCTGGCAAGCGGGGCCGTGATCGGGCAGGGTGCGGCATGGTTGGACGCATCATCACTTGTGACGAGGATATCGCCGAGGGCACTGCGTGGCTGTGCGCCTGCGAGCCGCGCTTTGCGCAGGTTTGCGCGCAGACCGGGCCTTGGCCTTTGCGGCGGCGTGACGACGGATTCGCGGCGCTGCGTGATGCGATCATCGGCCAGCAGGTCTCGGTCGCGGCAGCCAATGCGATCAAGGGGCGCGTGATCGAGGCTGGCTTTGGTGCGCCCGATGCTATTGCCGCTGGCTCCGAGGATGATCTGCGCGCCTGTGGTCTGTCGCGCCAGAAAGTGCGCTATTTGCAGGCGCTCGCGGGGTCTGGCGTGGATTTCACCGCTCTGCGCAACCTGCCCGACGAGGAGGTGGTCGCGCAGCTTTTGCCGATCCCTGGCATCGGGCGCTGGACGGTTGAAATGTATCTGATGTTCGCGCTGGGCCGCGCTGATGTGTTTGCGGTCGACGATCTTGCGCTGGCCGAAGCCGCGCGCCTGCTTTTCGATCTGCCCGAGCGCCCCAAGCGCAAGGAATTCAACGCATTGTCTGCGGCTTGGTCGCCGTGGCGCGCGGTTGCAGCGCGCGGGCTTTGGGCCTATTACGCAGCGTGCAAAAACCGCGAAGGAGTGGCGCCATGACACGCAAACTGCAAGCCGGCCGCAAGGCGCCGCAATCGGGCAACGTGAAATCCATCGTCGTGCTGCTGCACGGCTATGGCGCGGATGGCGCGGACCTGTTGGGGCTGGCCGATCCGCTCGGGCCGCATCTGCCCGACACGCTGTTCGTGGCCCCCGACGCGCCCGAGCCGTGCAACGGCAGCCCGATGGGGCGGCAGTGGTTCCCGATCCCGTGGATCGACAATTCCTCTGAGGAAGCCGCCGCGCAGGGTCTGCAGATGGCAGCGGCAGATGTGAATGCGTTCCTTGATGATTTGTTGCAAGAACATGGGCTTAATGCGAAGAACCTCGCCGTGATCGGGTTCTCGCAAGGCACGATGCTGGCGCTGGAAGTGTTGCCGCGCCGCGCCGAACCGGTGGCCGCGCTGGTGGCGTTTTCGGGCCGGTTGCTGCGCCCCGAAGCGCTGGAAGCCGAGGCGGTCTCAAAGCCCCCCGTTCTGTTGGTGCATGGCGATCAGGATCCGGTTGTGCCGTTTGAAGATATGTCCAAGGCGGGCAACGCGCTGGTCGCGGCTGGCTTTGAAACCTATGGCCATATCATGGAGGGCACGGGTCACGGCATCGCGCCTGATGGCTTGCAAGTGGCGCTGGCGTTTCTGCGCGACAAGCTCGCGGGCTAGGGCGCGCAACGTCACACCCCTGTCACCTTTCTCTGCCATCCATGCCGCAGGGCAGAAATTCGCGACATCAAGAGGCTTGCCAGATCGCGAACGCCATATATAGTCGTTGTTAAGGCAGGGGCGGACCCCGCCCCTGGGCCAGACGCGGCAACAGGGCGAGGACGGTTGAACCCATGCTGGATCACAGCGACACCACCGATTTCCGAACGCAATTCACGCGCGATCCTGCGGCGTTGCGCCGCCACCCCGCGCTTGTGCTCAACGCGGATTTCAGGCCGCTTTCCTATTACCCGCTGTCGCTTTGGCCGTGGCAAGAGGCGATCAAGGCGGTGTGCCTGGATCGGGTCACGATATTGGCCGAATATGACGAGGTGGTGCGCTCTCAGCGCCAAGCGATAAAAATCCCCTCTGTCGTGGTGCTTAAAGACTATGTTCGACCCCAAAAGCGCGTGGCATTCACGCGCTTTAATCTTTTTCTGCGCGACGAATTCAAATGCCAGTATTGCGGGGCCAAGGGCGATCTGACCTTTGATCATGTGATCCCACGCTCGCGCGGGGGGGTGACGAGTTGGGAAAACGTGGTCGCCGCCTGCTCTCCGTGCAATCTGCGCAAGGCCAACAAGCCGCTGGCGCGCTCGGGGATGAATTTGCAAAAACCCGCGCGCCGCCCCAGCCCTGAGGAAATGCAGCGCACAGGGCGGCGGTTTCCGCCCGGGCATTTGCATGAAAGCTGGATGGATTTCCTCTATTGGGACACCGAGCTGGAGGCGTGAGCGGGGGGTATTTCACGCGGCTGAAAGGGTAGAATACTCACGCGAGGCCCTATCCGCGGGAATAAAAAAGCGCCGAGATCCTTTTGATCCCGGCGCTTTGCTTACCTCTCAGGCTTTCAGAGACGCTGCCCGTTTATTCCAGTTCGATCAGCAGGTCCTTGGCATCAATCTGCGCGCCCGGCGTCACATGAAGCGCCTTGATCGTGGCCTCGCGCTCGGCATGGATGCCGGTTTCCATCTTCATCGCCTCGATCGTCAACAGCATGTCGCCCGGCTTGACCGTTTGACCGACGCTGACCGCTACCGAGGCAATCGAGCCCGGCATCGGCGCGCCGATATGGTTGGGGTTGGCGGGATCGGCCTTGGGTTTAGCGGCTGTCGTCGCCTTGACGGCCCGGTTGGGCACGCGCACGGCGCGGGGCTGTCCGTTAAGCTCGAAATAGACCTTCACCTCGCCCAATTCATCCGTATCGCCCTGCGTGAGGAACCGGATTTCCAGCGTCTTGCCGGGGTCGATTTCCGCCGAGATTTCGGTCTGCGGCTCCAGCCCGTAAAAGAACGTCGGCGTGGGCAGAGTGCGCACGGGGCCGTAGGTGTCGTGGCGCGTGGCGTAATCGGTGAAGACCTTGGGATACATCAGATATCCCGC
This sequence comes from Thioclava indica, assembly GCF_000714545.1. Lineage (GTDB taxonomy): Bacteria > Pseudomonadota > Alphaproteobacteria > Rhodobacterales > Rhodobacteraceae > Thioclava > Thioclava indica. The sequence goes on along the minus strand of NZ_AUNB01000001.1, from coordinate 392,464 downwards.
CAGATCCTCGTCATCAATCGTGATCCCAAGCTGCTGCGCAAGGTCCGCGCGGGTCTGTTCCAGATCGACGGGGGGCAGGTGTTTGCCGGGGCGTTCCGTTGACGCCACTTCCCCCTTGAGTACCTTTTTCGCGATCCCTTCGGGCCAGCCTCCGGGGGGTTGGCCCAGATTGCCGCGCATCATATCGATCACGGAATCGGGGAAAGAGACATCCTTGGCCGGGTTGAGCACGTCTTCCTTGCTCAGCCCCTGCGCCACCATCATCAACGCCATGTCGCCCACGACTTTGGAGCTGGGCGTAACCTTGACGATATCGCCGAAAATCTGGTTGGCATCGGCATAGGCCTGCGCCACCTCATGCCAGCGCTCTTCCAGCCCCAGGCTACGAGCCTGACTTTTGAGATTGGTAAACTGGCCGCCGGGCATTTCATGCAGGTAGACCTCTGACGCCGGGGCTTCGAGGCCAGATTCGAAGGCCGCATATTGATGACGCACGGCCTCCCAATAGTTCGACATCCGGCGAATCGCGGCGATATCAAGCCCGGTGTCGCGCTCGGTATGGGCCAAGGCCTCGACGATAGACCCCAAACAGGGCTGCGAGGTGCCGCCTGAAAACGCATCCATCGCCGCATCGACCGCATCCACGCCCGCATCGGCGGCGGCGAGAACCGTCGCGCCTGCGATGCCGGATGTGTCATGGGTGTGGAAATGGATCGGCAGGCCGATTTCAGATTTCAGCGCGGCAATCAACTGGCGCGCGGCGGCGGGTTTCAGCAAGCCCGCCATATCCTTGAGGCCAAGCACATGCGCGCCCGCCGCCTCAAGCTCTTTGGCCATGCCGATGTAATATTTCAGGTCATATTTGGCGCGATCTGGGTCCAGAATATCGCCCGTGTAGCAGATCGTGCCTTCGCAGACCTTGCCGCTTTCAACCACCGCATCCATCGCGACGCGCATGTTCTCGACCCAGTTCAGCGAATCGAAGACGCGGAACACATCCACCCCGGTCGCGGCGGCGCGCTTGACGAAGAACTCCACCACGTTGTCGGGATAATTCGTGTAACCCACACCGTTGGAGGCGCGCAGCAGCATTTGTGTCATCACATTGGGCAGATGGGTGCGAATGTCGCGCAGGCGCTGCCACGGACATTCCTGCAAGAAGCGATAGGCCACGTCAAACGTCGCGCCGCCCCAGCATTCCACCGAGAACAGATCGCCCAAATTCGACGCATAGGCCGGAGCTGCGGTGATCATGTCGATCGAGCGCATCCGCGTCGCGAGCAGCGATTGGTGCCCGTCGCGCATCGTGGTGTCGGTCAGCAGCAGCTTGGTCTGCGCCTTCATCCAGTCGGCAACGGCTTGCGGGCCTTGCGATTCCAGAAGGTTGCGCGTGCCCGGCTGCGGCGCGCCCTTAAGTTCGGGCAGGCGGGGCGCTCTCGCCTCGGCATGGGGTTTCGGGCGACCGGCGGTTTCGGGATGCCCGTTCACGGTAATATCCGCGATATAGGTCAGGATTTTCGTGCCCCGGTCGCGGCGCAGTTTGAAATCAAACAGCGCGGGCGTGGTGTCGATGAACTTCGTCGAATAGCTCATATCCAGAAAGGTCGGGTGCTTGAGCAGGTTGATCACGAAGTCGATATTGGTGGACACGCCGCGAATGCGAAACTCGCGCAAGGCGCGGTCCATCCGCGAGATCGCCTGATCGGGCGTTTGCGCCCAAGCCGTGACCTTTACCAGAAGCGAATCGTAATAGCGCGTGATCACGCCGCCCGCATAGGCAGTGCCGCCATCAAGACGAATCCCCATGCCCGTTGCGCTGCGATAGGCGGTCAGGCGGCCATAATCGGGGATGAAATTGTTTTGCGGGTCTTCGGTCGTGACGCGGCATTGCAGCGCGTGGCCAGACAGCTGGATATCCGATTGCGCGGCAGCGCCGGTTGCCTCGCCCAGCGTCGCGCCCTCGGCGATCTTGATCTGGGCCTGCACGATGTCGATCCCGGTCACTTCCTCGGTGACGGTGTGTTCGACCTGTACGCGCGGGTTGACCTCGATGAAGTAGAACGCGTCCGTGTCCATATCCATCAGGAATTCAACGGTGCCTGCGTTCTGATAGCCCACCGCATTGCCGATCTTCAGCGCCAGCGCGCAGACCTCGGCGCGTTGCGCGTCGCTTAGATAGGGGGCAGGGGCGCGCTCGACCACTTTTTGGTTGCGCCGCTGCACGGTGCAATCGCGTTCGAACAGGTGATAAAGGCCACCATGCGTGTCACCCAAAAGCTGCACCTCGACATGGCGCGCGCGGATGATCATCTTTTCGAGATATCCCTCGCCATTGCCAAAGGCGGCTTCGGCCTCGCGACGGCCCTCACGGACTTTTTCGACCAGCTCGTCTTCAGAGAGGATCGGGCGCATCCCACGCCCGCCGCCGCCCCATGACGCCTTGAGCATCAGCGGATAGCCTACCTCGGCGGCCTCTTTTTTGATCGCATCAAAATCCTCGCCCAGAACATCGGTCGCAGGGATCACCGGCACATCGGCCTTGATCGCGACCTGACGGGCGCTGGCCTTATCGCCAAGCGCGCGCATCGTTTCGGCCTTGGGGCCGATAAATGTGATGCCGGCATTGGCGCAAGCCTCGACGAAATCAGGGTTTTCCGACAGTAGCCCGTAGCCCGGATGGATCGCATCCGCACCCGATTCCTTGGCGACTCGAATGATTTCCTCGATGCTGAGATAGGCCCCCACGGGCGAGAGCCCCGCACCGATGCGATAGGCCTCATCTGCCTTGAAGCGGTGCAGGCCCAACTTGTCCTCTTCGGCGTAAACGGCGACGGTTTTCTTGCCCAGCTCATTGGCTGCGCGCATCACCCGGATCGCGATCTCGCCGCGATTTGCCACAAGGATCTTGTTGAACATTGCTGTCTCCCGCTCTTTCAAAAACCGGCTGAACGGTAGCGTTGCCGCAGCGCAGCGCAAGGGTTATCTGCAAAGCGCGGCAAATTTACAGGCACTGAGCGGCGAGTTTGCAAAGTCTAATCGCTCCTATTGACTAGCCCCGTTTGCTGGGCAAGGTGGGGCCATGATCGATCTGCGCCCGGTAGGCTATATCATCGGTATGCTAATATCCGTGCTGGGGCTGACGATGCTGATCCCGGCGGCGGTGGATTGGGCTTATGGATCGCCCCATTGGATGGTGTTTGTCGAAAGCGCGATTCTGACGGTCAGCGTGGGCGCGGTGCTGTCACTGGCCTCGCGCGATGCGCTGCGCGCCACGCTTAATATCCAGCAGAGCTTTGTTCTGACATCGGCGGTCTGGCTGACGCTGCCGCTGTTTGGTGCGCTGCCGATGATGCTGGGCGCGCCGCATCTGGATCTGACGGATGCCTATTTTGAGGCGATGTCGGGCCTCACAACCACCGGCACCACGACGATCACGCATCTTGATGGCTTGCCGCCCGGCGTAAACCTGTGGCGCGGCTTGCTGCAATGGTTGGGGGGACTTGGGATTATCATCGTCGCGATGATCTTCCTGCCGGTGATGAAGGTCGGCGGGATGCAGTTCTTCCGCTCCGAAGGCTTTGATACACTTGGGAAAATTCTGCCGCGTGCGATGGATATCTCAACCGCGCTGATCCGCATTTATGTTGGCCTCACGATTGCCTGCATGATGACCTATCTGGCGCTGGGCATGACCGGGTTTGATGCGGTGATGCATGCGCTGACCACGCTCAGCACGGGTGGGTTTTCCAATTACGATGCGTCTTTCGCGACCTTTAAAGGCGCGCCGGAATATGCGGCCTCGGTCTATATGGCGTTGGCGGCGATGCCCTTTATCCGCTTCGTGCAGATGACGCAGGGCAATGTCGTGCCGCTGTGGCGTGACCCGCAGGTGCGCGCGTTTTTGCGCTGGATGGGCTATGCGATTGCGGTGATCGTGATCTACCGGATGATCCGCCACGAGGCCTCGTTTTGGCCCACGTTGCGCGAGGTCACGTTCAATGTCGTTTCGACCTTCACCGGCACCGGTTACGCCTCCGAGGACGTCACCCAATGGGGCCATCTCGCCTTTACGGTCCTGATTATTTCCGGGCTGATCGGGGGCTGCACGTCCTCTACCGCCTGCTCGGTCAAAGTGTTTCGCTATCTGATCCTGTTCGAGGCGATCAAGGTCCAGATCCAGCGCCTCTATTCGCCCCACCGCCTGCTGCGTTTGCGATATGACGGGCAATCGGTCGAGGATGGCGTGGTGAACTCGGTCGTGGCGTTCTTTTCGCTGTTCATCCTGACCTTCGGGATTTTAATCATCGCGCTGACCTTTACCGGGCTGGAAACGGAAACGGCGATGACCGCCGCCTGGACCTCGATTGCCAATATCGGCCCGGCTTGGGGGCCAGAGATCACCGCCAATGGGTCAGTCGCGGATTTCCCGGCCTCGGCGAAATGGCTGATGAGCGGGGCAATGTGCATCGGGCGGCTCGAATTGATGAGCGTTCTGGTGCTGTTGCTGCCCCGCTTCTGGCGCGTCTAGATCACTTCCAGCACGACACCCGCACGACCATCCGATCGGCGATCTGTTGCAGGTCTTCGGCGGCCCGTGCGCCGGAAAAACTGGCCGCTTCGGGGGCATATCCGTTTTGCGACAGGGTCGGGGCCATCGCCTGCGCCTGTAGGGCGGCATGCAAGCCATCGGGCAACATCCGGCTGGCATCCTGCGAAGGGGGCAGCAGCATTCCCATCACCGCGCCCGTGCCATCCAGTACCGGCCCGCCGACATCGCCTGCGCGCGTCTTGGCCTCGATGCGGGCCTGATCGGTCTCGCCCGCCAGCCCCTTGAGCGCCGAAAGCGTGCCGAAGTTCAATACCGGCGCGGGCAGGGCCTCGGGGTAAGAGAATCCCGCCACGGTGATTTGCGCGCCTGCCAGCGGGGCTTGGGTGCTGAAATGCGCAACCCCTTTGGGCGCCAAGGCATCGCGCGGCTGCACCACCGCAAACCCCGTTTGCGCGCCATCATAGGCCAGATCGGCGGGGTGCGCGTCGACCGTGATGCGCCCGCATTGCGCAAGCCCCTCAGCCGCCGTCAACACGGCGCCCTTGCCATCAATGAAAAAGCCCGAGCGCGAAAACACCGGTGCGCGTTTCTCGATCCCCGCCATCAGCGCCGCGCGCGTGACCGACATCGGCTGGCCAAGCGTGGCATCAAGTGCGGCGGTGCCAATCGGTTTGAAGCTGGATTTCATCGCCTCCAGCACGCGGTTGCGGCGCTTGTCATCCCCTGTCGGCCAGACCAGCACAAAGCCCTTGATCAGCCCCTTGGACAGCGTGGCTTGGGTGTAGGACTGGATTTCGCTATTGCTGCCCTCAATGGTAAAGCTGTTTTTGCGCAGCGCGCGATCTCCGGAAACCGGCACGATTTCAAGCGTTTGCATCGCATCATACAGGCCGCGCAGCCGCGCCGCATCGCCGGGTTGCGAGATCAGCAAGACCTGCACGCCGCTATTATCCTTAGAGGCGTAATTCACAAACGGCGCGTTATAGCGTGCGAATTGCACCAGCCCGAGAGGGATCTCGACCGAAATTCCGGCCTCGGTCTCATCCACCGTTTTCAACCCCAATTCCGCCCGCGCCGAGGCCACCCGATCCAGCAATTCCATTTGCTGCGTCGACGACAAAACCCCCGTCGCCTCAAAGCCGTTCTTCATCTGCCAATCAGCGATGGAACTGCGCGTGCCGCGCCCGAAAAGCCCGTCAATCGCGCCCGAATAGCTGCCTTCCCAGTCCAGCGCGGCCTGAATGTCGCGGCGCTGATCACGGCTGAGCGCGCCTTCCAGACGGCGTGACTCTGCCAGCGTTTCGGTTGCGGGTTGCGCGGGGGTTGAGGGCTCAGCCGCAGGTGTTTGCGCATCCGATGGCGCGCTAACGTCAGGGGACGGGGCGGCCTCGGTTAGCGGTTGCGTCTCGACCGGCTTGATCGGCGCGCCACTCAGGCTTGCGCCCACCGGCCAGAACTGTTGCGCAAACTGGCTGCCATCTGCGACGAAACTGTCACGCGGGATCAGCCCGTCCAGACGCAGCGCGCGGCGGCGGTCATCGGCGGCCTGCTCATCCGCGAACGGGCCCAGCGCAATCGCATACCAGCCCGATTTCAGCCGGAACCCCGAGGCCGTGGGAAACATGCCCGACCAGTCGCGCGCGCGATCTTCGGCTTGTGCGAGCGAGGATTTCGCCTCGATCTGCACCCAAGCCTGCGCCCATGCGGTGCCCGTCCAGACCATCGCCGTCAGACTTGCCCCGACCACAACTGAAATCGCTCTGTGAAAATTGCGCATACCCAACCCTTTTATACGTTTTGTCGCGCAACTTATCGAAACCTCGCGCCGCGTCACCCCTGAAATGGCAGGAAATCGGTCGATGTGGGGGCTGGGTCGCAGATCGGGCGCGCGAGGCGTTGACGCCCACGCCCCCCTTGCCTAGGAAGAAGGCGCTTTATTCGAGGTGAGACATGGCCAATCCCGACGCCCCCAAGACCGCCCCCAAATCGTTTCAGGAGATCATCCTGCGACTGATGAGCTATTGGGCCTCTAAGGGCTGCGCGGTATTGCAACCCTATGACATGGAGGTCGGCGCGGGCACGTTCCACCCCGCGACCACCTTGCGCGCGCTTGGCGACAAGCCTTGGGCGGCGGCCTATGTGCAACCCTCGCGCCGCCCCACCGACGGGCGCTACGGCGAAAACCCCAACCGTTTGCAGCACTACTACCAGTATCAGGTGCTGATCAAACCCAGCCCGCCTGACTTGCAAGAGCTGTATCTCGGCTCGCTGGCGGCAATCGGGATTGATCTGGACTTGCACGACATCCGCTTTGTCGAGGATGACTGGGAAAGCCCGACTTTGGGCGCTTGGGGTCTTGGCTGGGAGGTGTGGTGCGATGGTATGGAAGTGTCGCAATTCACTTATTTCCAGCAGGTCGGCGGGCATGATTGCAAACCCGTCGCGGGCGAGCTGACCTATGGGCTGGAGCGTCTGGCAATGTATGTGCTGGGCATAGATCACGTCATGGAGATGCCCTATAACGACCCTTCCGCGCCGATTGCGCTCAGCTATGCCGATGTCTTTCGCCAGACCGAGCAGGAATATTCGCGCTGGAATTTCGACGTCGCCGACACCGACACGCTTCTGCGCCATTTTGAGGATGCCGAGGCCGAATGTGGCCGCATCCTTGCCAGTGACGACACCGACGATGCGGGCCGCCGTATCATCATGGCCCATCCCGCCTATGATCAATGCATCAAGGCTTCCCATCTGTTCAACCTGCTCGATGCGCGCGGCGTGATCTCGGTCACCGAACGCCAGGCCTATATCGGCCGTGTGCGCACACTCGCCAAAGCCTGCGCCGATGCCTTCGTGCGCACCGAGGCAGGGGGCGCGCAGCCAGACGAGGCCGTGGCGTGAATGGTAAATATATCGGCGGTGGCATCGTGTTGATCGCGCTGGCCTTTGGCGCGGGCGTTTATTACGCGCAGGAATACGGCTATTACGAAAAGGTCTCGGCCACGGCCCCGGCGGCTGCAATTACGCTGGCCGAGCTGGGCGGCGGCACGCTCGACCCGATCGATGTGGCGGGTTATCTGGGCATTGACGCCGATAGCTCTCCGCTGCGCTATCGCGCCTGTTTCCGCACCGATATTTCCCTCGCCACCGCGACCGAAACCTTTCAGGTCTATGATGCGCCCACCCCGCTGATCGGCCCGAAATGGTTTGACTGCTATGACGCCAAGCGCATCGGCGCCGATCTTGAGGCCGGGCGCGCCGTGGCCTTCCTGTCCCAACACGACATCCACGACGGCGTGGATCGCGTTGTGGCGCTCTATCCCGATGGTCAGGCCTATGTCTGGCACCAACTGAATTCAGAAGCGGAGAAATAACATGCCCGATCTTTTGATTGAACTGTTCTCCGAGGAAATCCCCGCCCGGATGCAGGCCCGCGCGCGCGCCGATCTGCAAAAGCTGATCACCGATGGCGTGGTTGAGGCCGGGCTGACCTATGCCCATGCCGGCACGTTTTCCACGCCGCGCCGTCTGGTGCTGGCGATTGAGGGGCTGACCGCCAATTCGCCGACCCTGCGCGAGGAACGCAAAGGCCCGCGCGTGGACGCGCCCGAAAAGGCGCTCGACGGGTTTCTGCGCTCGACAGGGCTAAGCAAGGACCAGCTCGAAATCCGCGACGACAAAAAGGGGCAGGTGTATTTCGCCACCATCGAGCGCCCCGGCCGCCCCGCGACCGAAATCGTCGCCGAGGTGTTAGAGCACACAATCCGCACCTTCCCCTGGCCGAAATCCATGCGCTGGGGCGCGGGCAGCCTGCGCTGGGTGCGCCCGCTGCATTCGATCCTCGCGATCCTGTCTGATGAGGCGGGGCCAACCATCGTCCCGCTCGATATCGATGGCATCAAGGCGGGGGATACCACGCGCGGGCATCGCTTTATGGCCCCTGACAGCTTCACCGTGGGCGGGTTTGAAAGCTACGCCAAGCAGCTTAAAGCCGCCAAAGTGATGCTCGACCCGGCTGAACGCGCCGATACGATCTGGCATGACGCGCAGCAAATGGCCTTTGCCAAGGGCTGGGAAGTCGTTGAAGACAAAGGGCTTCTGGCCGAGGTCGCAGGGCTGGTCGAATGGCCCGTGACGCTGATGGGCCAGATCGACGATGAATTCCTCGACCTGCCGCCCGAGGTGCTGCAAACCTCGATGAAGGAACATCAGAAATTCTTCTCAGTGAAAAACCCGAAAACGGGCCGGATCGAGGGCTTTGTGACCGTCGCCAACCGCGAGACCGCCGATCACGGCGCGACCATCCTTGCGGGCAACCAAAAGGTGCTCTCGGCGCGGCTGTCGGATGCCAAGTTCTTCTGGGAAAACGATCAGCGCATGATCAAGACCCACGGGCTGGAAGGCATGGCCGAGGGTCTGGACGCCGTGACCTTCCACAACAAGCTGGGCAGCGTGGGTGATCAGGTCCGCCGGATCGAGGCGCTGGCGCGTGAAATCGCCCCCCTCGTGGGCGCCGCCCCCGATCTCGCCGCCGAGGCCGCCCGCGTCGCCAAAGCCGATCTAAGGTCGGAAATGGTCTATGAATTCCCCGAATTGCAGGGGGTGATGGGCCGATATTATGCAAAAAGTGCTAGTCTTGATGATCGCGTCGCCGACGCCGTGCGCGACCATTACGCCCCCCTCGGCCCGTCCGACGCCGTGCCAAGCGAACCCGTCTCCGTCGCTGTGGCGCTTGCCGAAAAGATCGACAAACTCACCGGCTTCTGGGCGATTGACGAGAAACCCACGGGCAGCAAAGACCCCTTCGCGCTGCGCAGGGCCGCGCTGGGGGTGATCCGGCTGGTGCTGGAGAATGGGTTGAGGATACAGCTGGAGGACGTGTTCAAGAAGTGGCTTCCAATCTCGGCCCTCGGCTTTCAAAAAGCTGGCTATCACATAGTTTTTCCGGTCACTGATGAAGCAGGAGTTGCTTTTGGTCCTGAAGCTGATGTCGATGATGAATTCGATTTCGAGAAGATGGGGGCCGAGGTTGGCTTTTTGAAAGCTAGACGCCTGGACGAAGTCGCGTTTAATTTTGCGACCGTAAGGCTCAGGGTTACATCAAAATGGGCAACCGACCTTCTCTCCTTCTTCCACGACCGCCTCAAAGTCTTCCTCAAAGACCAAGGCATTCGCCATGACGTCATCGACGCTGTGCTCGTGATGTCCGGTTCTGACGATCTCACCCTCGTCGTAAAACGCGCGCAGGCGCTGTCGGAAACCCTCAAAACCGAAGACGGCGCGAACCTGCTTCAAGGGTTCAAACGCGCCAATAACATCCTCACCCAAGCCGAGGACAAGGACGGGGTCGAATACTCGTTCGGCGCAGATGTGAAATTCGCCGAAACCGAACAGGAAAAGGCGCTTTTCACCGCCCTCGACACCGCCGAGGCGCAAATCACCCCGGCAATGGAGGCCGAAGACTTCGCCGCCGCGATGGCCGCAATGGCGTCCTTGCGCGGCCCCATTGATGCGTTCTTCGAGGCGGTGCAGATCAACACCGATAGCGAAGTGATCCGGCGCAACCGCCTCAACCTGCTGTCGCGCATCCGTCAAATCTGCCTCAGCGTGGCCGACCTGACCAAGATCGAGGGCTAAGCCCTTTCATCTGGCCAAAAATACTCCCGCCGGAGGCTCCACCCCGCGCAACCTGTCACAAAGCTGAAACATGGCGCGCGGGTGACGCTGCGTCTTTTCATATCACAGCACCCTTGCGAGTGTGCAAAATCGCCCTATCCTGCGGGGGTGGAGATTAATGCTGCAATGCAGAAACCGTTTGAAATCGCTGACTTTGTCACGTTGACGCCCTCGGCTTCGGTCGAGACGACGACTCACGGCTGGCGTGCAAAATGCCTGCAACGGCTGATCCGGCTGGATTTGCCGGTGCCCACAACCGTGTCGCTGCCCGCCCAAACCGTGCGCGCCATCGCGGCGGGGCAAAGCATCGACACCGTCGCGCTGGCAAGTGAATTTGGCCCGCAAATGCTGGTCTCGGTGCGCTCCAGCCCGGAAAATCCCGAATGGGGCGGGCCGGGTACGGTGCTCAATGTCGGCATGAACGATGATATGCACGCGCATCTGTCCAACACCCACGGCTCCGAGGCGGCGGATGCGCTTTATCTGCGCTTCGTGCAGCTTTACGCTATTCATGTCGCGCGTCTCGACCCGGATATGTTTCAGCAAGATCCGGGGCCGGGCGCGCTTGAACTTGCGCTTGACGCCTATGAGGAAGAGACCGACGAGCGTTTCCCGCAATCGCCTGCACGGCAGTTGGGCGAGGTGCTGCGCTCGATGGCGCGCGCTTGGGAGGGCACCACCGCGCGGCTGCTGCGTCAGGCCAAAGGCGCGCCAGCCGACGCCACTTTGGGGCTGTTGGTGCAGGAAATGGCGCTTGGGATCGGGCCGGGGCTGTCAGGGTCGGGCACCATCCAGTTTGTCGATCCGGTGACGGGCGCGGCCCAGGTTACGGGGCGGTTTCGCGGTCAAAGCCAGGGTCGCAAAGCCGCGATCGAGGCGCTGTATCTGACGCGCGATCCGCGCGGAGCCTCGCTGCAAGAGGCCGACCAGCGCGTTTTCGATCAACTCTGCGATTACGGTGCGGCGTGCCGTGTGAAGTTGCGCGAAGAGATGCAGATCGAATTCACCATTGAATCGGGTCAGGTGCATGTGATTGACGCGGTGCGCGTGCCGCGCTCGTCGCGCGCCACGGTGCGCATCGCGGTCGCGCTGGCCGAGGATAAGGTGATCTCGCGCGAGGATGCGCTGCTGCGTGTCGAGCCCCGCGCGATCACGGAATTGCTGCATTATCAAGTTGATCCGCGCGCGCCCCGCGATGTGCTGGCGCGCGGGATTGCCGCCTCGCCCGGGGCGGCGACGGGCAAGATCGTGTTTACAGCGGCCGCCGCGCAGGCCTCGGCCGCACGCGACGAGCCTTGCATCTTGGTGCGCCGCGAAACCTCGCCCGAGGACATTCGCGGCATGCACGCTGCTGTCGCGGTGCTGACCGAACGGGGCGGCATGACCAGCCACGCGGCGGTGATCGCACGCGGTCTGGGCTTGCCCTGCATCGTTGGCTGTTCCGAGATCGAGTTGAACGCCCGCGAGCGCCAGTTTCGCGGCCCCAAGGGGCGGATTTTCCGCGAGGGCGATATTGTCACGCTCGACGGCACCAATGGCGAGGTGCTCGTGGGCAGCGCCGAGATGCTGGCCCCCGCGCTGGATGACGGGTTCCGCACGCTGCTGCATTGGGCTGATCTGGTGCGCGATATCGGAATTCGCGCCAATGCCGACACACCCGATGACGCGCGCACCGCCTTGATGTTCGAAGCCGACGGGATTGGCCTGTGTCGCACTGAACATATGTTTTTCGACGAAGATCGTCTGACTGTGATGCGCGAGATGATCTTTGCCGACAGCCCCGAGGATCGCCGTGCCTCGCTGGAACGCCTGCTGCCGATGCAGCGCGCCGATTTCCTGACGCTGTTTGAGCTGATGAAGGGCTCGCCGGTCAATATCCGTCTGTTTGACCCGCCGCTGCACGAATTCCTGCCCCATGACCGCGAGGGGATGCGCGAACTGGCCGAGGCGCTGGATCGCCCGCTTTCGGATGTGATGCGTCGCTGCGAGGCGCTATCGGAGTTCAACCCGATGCTGGGGATGCGGGGCGTGCGTCTGGGCATCACCGTGCCCGAGATTTACGACATGCAGGCGCGCGCGATCTTTGAGGCGACGGTCGAGGCGAAACGGCGCGGCGCTGAAATCGTGCCCGAGATCATGATTCCGCTGGTCTCGGCCTCGCGCGAGGTCGAGTTGGTCAAAACCCGCATCGACGCGGTCGCGTCCACCGTGCGCAACGAAACGAAATCCGATTTCAGCTATAAGCTGGGTGTGATGGTCGAGACGCCTCGCTCGGCCCTGCGCGCCGGAGAAATTGCCGAACACGCGGCATTTCTGTCTTTTGGCACCAATGACTTGACGCAGATGACCTACGGATTGTCGCGCGACGATGCGGGGCGTTTCATGTCCACATATGTCAATCAGCAGGTCTATGGCGAGGACCCGTTCCACATTCTCGATGTCGAGGGCGTGGGCGAGCTGTTGTTGATGGGGGCTGCGCGCGGGCGCGGGGCGCGTCCTGACATCACGATCTCGGTTTGTGGCGAACATGGTGGTAATCCCGAATCAATCGCGTTTTGTCGCGCGGCGGGGTTTGACTATGTGTCTTGTTCGCCGTTCCGGGTGCCGGTGGCGCGCTTGGCCGCAGCCCATTTCGCGCTTTTGGCCCCACGCGGGCGCGGCACGCCGTGACGGGCACGTAAATGAGCAAGATTTCGCGCAGTTTTGCTAATTCCCGTTGGCAATTTCCACGCCCACGAGATATGCGATTCGTCTCAGGCTCACGCTGAAATCCGCAGGGCGACTGGCAAGATTCCGCCGCAAATCCGACATGGTTTGCGCTGCGGTGCGGCATGTTATGGACTTTTTCTGACATTGGCGTTATCTGAGCGCGGTCACGCCTCTGGGGGGATGTGGCGATTGTCCTTATCGGAAGAAAACCATGTCAGTGCTGAAAAGCTGGACGGGGGGCGCGATTGTCCTCCTGGCCCTCGCCGGAGGCTTGCGTGCCGAAGTAACGGTGAGCCAGTCCAATGATCCGTCCGAAGTGGCCGAACAAGGCCTCATGTCTGTCCTGTGGCAGGAACGCTCGGCGATGAGCGCGATCGACAAGCGTCGGGTGACCGCGCTGACGATGGCGCCCGCCCATTCCAAAACGGTTGCGCGCAAAGGGGCTTTGCCCGGCGTGTTGTCGGCCAGCTGGCTGGCGCAGCAACCCAAAGCCTCGGGGGGCAAGCAATTCGAATGTCTCTCCAAGGCGCTGTATTTTGAGGCACGCGGTGAAGGTGTCAAAGGTCAGCAGGCGGTTGCCGAAGTGATCTTGAACCGGGTCGATGATCCGCGCTTCCCCGGCTCGATCTGCGGTGTCGTGCATCAGTCCAATTCGCGCGGCTGCCAGTTTAGCTGGTATTGCGATGGGCGCGCCGATGCGGTGCACAATTCCAGCGCGTTTGCGCGCGTCGGCAAGGTGGCGCGTGCGATGATCGACGGCGCACCGCGCAGCCTGACCGACGGGGCGACCTATTTCCACACCCGCAACAGCTATCCCCGCTGGTCGCGTGTGTTTGATAAGACGGCGGCCATCGGGCATCACCTGTTTTACGCTGATCCGATCCGCACCGCCTCGAATTAAGGTCGCGGATCGCACATGAACTGACGGATGAGGGTGGGCTTTGTCCCGCCCTTTTTCTATGCTCGCCAGAACTGCGCAACATCCGGAGGCGGCCTTGAGTTCCGACATCACATTGGCGTTCGCCCATCCCGAGGCGCGCGCGGCGGCGTCTGCCCCCACCGATCCGCGGGATCGAATTTCGCTGCGCGATCATGTGGTTGAGGCCGATATCGGCGCCTTCCAGCAAGAGCGCGGCCATTCCCAGCGTTTGCAATTCAACGTCGTGGTCGAGGTGCGCCAACTGCCCGACCCGCTGGAAGACGATGTCGATCGCATCCTGTCCTATGACCGCATCACCGAGGCCATCGCCGCCGAGTTGGCCGAAGAGCGCGTGAACCTGCTGGAAACGCTGGCCGCGCGTGTGGCTGAACGTGTTCTGGCCGCCCCGCAAGCGATGCGGGTCTTCGTGCGGATCGAGAAACTCGACCGGGGGCCCGGCGCTTTGGGCGTGGAAATCGTGCGCTCACGCGCGGCGGCCCCGACGAAAAATCTGCGCGCCGATGGCGGAGAAGAGGCGCTGCACCCGGTTGTCGCCTATCTCTCCAACGCCGCGATTGATGCCCCGGGTCTCGCCGCGCGTCTCGATGCGTTGCAAGCCACGGGCGCGCCGGTGATTTTGGCCGTGGGCATGCCGGACGGGGTCGTCGTGCAAAGCGGGCAGGGGCCGACCCAGCGCCGCATCGACCTGCTCGCGATTGAACAAAACGCTTGGCGCTTGGCGGCGCGCGATCCGCGCTGCGTCGTGGTGGCCACGCGCACTGAAATCGACTGGGCGATGCGCCACGGGCAGATGGTGGTCTGGGCGCCCTCGAAAATCGTGCTTGATGCGGTCGATGGCCCCAGCGCGCCGGCCCATAATGCCGTGGCGCTGACGCTGTGGCTGGCCGAACATCTGGCCGCCGCGCGCCTTGAGCTTCACGGAGATATTTCAGCTCCGGCAGGAAGCCGCGTGCCGATCACGACAAAGCCGCTTTGAAACGCTTGAACTCCGCGCGCCGATGCGGTGAATGGAGCGCATGGAAAAGACCTATTATCGCGCGATTGCGCGCACCGATACCGCGCGTCCCGACAGCGCCCTGACATTGGCCGGTGGCTGGTGCTGGTTTGACGAGGTCGAGATGATCCGGCGTGACGCCGATCCTGAAATCATCCCTGCCACGCATCTGCCTGAAGATGTGATGATCCGCCTGTGCTCTGCACGCGCGCCCCTTGCCGGGTTGGCGTTGGATGCGCCCCGGATCATGGGAATCTTGAACGTCACGCCCGACAGTTTTTCCGATGGCGGGCAGTTCGACCTTGAGGATGCCGCCGTCGCACGCGCTTTGGAATTGCGCCAGAACGGGGCGGATATCCTTGATATCGGGGGCGAATCAACACGCCCGGGTGCCGAGGAAGTCCCTGAAGACGAAGAGATTTCGCGCACCGCTCCGGTGATCGCCGCCTTGCGCCAGATTGATTTTGACGCGCCGATCTCGATTGATACGCGCAAGGCGCTGGTCGCCGATCAGGCGCTGGAATCGGGCGCGGATATGCTCAACGATGTGTCGGCAATGGAGTTTGATCCCGCGATGGTCGAGGTGGCGCAGGTCTCTGGCATGCCGATTTGCCTGATGCATGCCCAAGGTCTGCCCGGGGATATGCAAGACGATCCGCGCTACTCTGACGTGCTGCTTGATGTGTATGATTATCTTGAAGACCGCATCGCATTGGCTGAGGCGCATGGCATCGAGCGCGCCAATATCATCGCCGATCCCGGCATCGGATTTGGCAAGACGTTGCAGCACAATCTGGCACTGATCCGCGGCTTAAGCCTGTTTCACGGGCTTGGCTGTTCGCTGCTGCTTGGCGCGTCGCGCAAGCGCTTTATCGGCACGATTTCTCAGACGGAAGAGGCCGATCAACGCATGCCTGGCACGCTTGCGGTGACCTTGGCAGGCTTGGCACAGGGCGTGCAGATCCACCGCGTCCATGACGTCGCCGAGATCGCCCAAGGCGTCCGGCTTTGGGACGCGATTACACGAGGATATTCTGAGGAGGGCGGGCGATGAGCCGGAAGCTTTTTGGCACCGACGGGGTGCGCGGTCAGGCCAATTCGGGCCATATGACGGCTGAGATGGCGCTCAAACTGGGTGCGGCGGCGGGGCGGTATTTCCGCCGCGATGCCTCGCGCGGGCATCGCGTTGTCATCGGCAAGGATACGCGCCTTTCGGGCTATATGTTTGAGAACGCGCTGACGGCGGGGCTGACCTCGACGGGGATGAATGTGCTGCTGCTCGGCCCGGTGCCCACGCCCGCCGTGGGCTATCTGACGCGCTCGATGCGCGCCGATCTCGGGATCATGATATCGGCCAGCCACAACCCTGCAAAAGACAATGGAATCAAATTCTTCGGGCCAGATGGGTTTAAGCTGTCGGATGATGCTGAGGCCGAAATCGAGGCGATGCTGGATCAGGAAATCCGCCTTGCGCAGCCCGAAAATATCGGCCGTGCCAAGCGCATTGATGACGGGCTTGGCCGCTATGTTGAATATGCCAAGACGACCTTTCCCAAGGGTGGGCGTCAGGGGCTGAAAGTGGTCGTCGATTGCGCCAATGGCGCCGCCTATCGCGCCGCCCCCGCCGTGCTGTGGGAGCTGGGCTGTGACGTGATCTCGATTGGCGTCTCTCCGGATGGGCGCAATATCAACGAGAATTGCGGCTCGACCCACACCCAGACCTGCGCCGAGGCGGTGGTGGCCCACGGCGCTGATCTGGGCATTTCGCTGGATGGTGACGCGGACCGGGTGATGATCATTGATGAGACTGGCCATGTCGCGGATGGCGATCAGATCATGGCGCTGTTCGCCGCGCGTTGGGCGCAAAGCGGGCAGTTGCGCGGCGGGGCTTTGGTGGCGACCGTGATGTCCAATCTCGGGCTGGAGCGATTCTTGTCGGGGCAAGGATTGCGGCTGGAACGCACCAAAGTCGGCGACCGCTACGTGGTTGAACGGATGCGCGCTGGCGGCTTCAACTTGGGCGGCGAGCAGTCGGGCCATATCGTGATGACCGATTACGCCACAACCGGCGACGGCTTGATGGCGGGGCTGCAATTCCTGGCCGCGATGGCGGAAACCGAGATGCGCGCCTCTGAACTGGTGCATCAGTTCGAAACCGTGCCGCAAATGTTGAAAAATGTGCGCTATCGTGCGGGGCAAGAGCCACTCGGTGCATCGAATGTTGAAAAAGTGATAGCCGCAGCAGAGCAGAAACTGGCCGGTCATGGCCGTTTGCTGATCCGGAAATCGGGCACAGAGCCGCTGATCCGTGTCATGGCGGAATGCGAGGATGAAGGCGTTTTGGCCGAGGCGGTCGACTCTATCGTTGCCGCTGTCGAGGCAGAAACCGCGTAAGGGGAGGCGCGGCTGCCGCGCCCCCAATCGCCTTAGCCAGCAAACAGACGCAGACCCAGCCAGATCAGCATCACGGCCTCGAACACCGTCCAGAACACCCCGACCCAACGCCAGAATTTGCGCCCCGGCGTGCCTAAAACGCTGCGCACCAATCCGGCTAAGACCGCAAGGCGATACAGCCCTGCGCCAATTGCAAACGATCCGAAAAGCGGCCCCAGATGCCCCGGTACCGCCATCGCCGTGAATAACGCAACGATCACCAAAAGCGGCACGATGATCAGCGCGGGCCCGTAATTGCCAATCCAGAACGTGTCACCGGGCGACAAACGCCCCGAGAACAGGTCGCCAAACCATTGGGGCGTAAAGAATTTCGTGCGTTCGGCATGGATCGCGTCCAGCTCGGATTTGGACAGGTTTGCCATAAGGCCTCCGCTAGGTTCACCGATGAGTCTGACAACAAAAAGGGCGCCCCGCAAGGCGCCCCCCCTGATGCATGTCGTCGCGCCTTAGTTGCGCTCTTTATCAACCATTTTGCCTTTGGAAATCCAGGGCATCATGGCGCGCAGCTTGGCACCGACTTGCTCGATCTCGTGCTCGTCGTTGATCCGGCGGGTCGCCTTGAAGAAGGGCTGGCCGACGGTGTTTTCCTGCATGAAATCACGCACGAATTTACCGTTTTGGATGTCGGTCAGAACCTCTTTCATCCGTGCCTTGGTCTCTGCATAAGGCAGAACGCGCGGGCCCGAAACATATTCACCATATTCAGCGGTGTTAGAGATCGAGTAGTTCATGTTCGCGATGCCGCCTTCGTAGATCAGGTCCACGATCAGCTTCACTTCGTGAAGGCACTCGAAATAGGCCATTTCGGGCTCATATCCGGCCTCGACCAGCGTCTCAAAGCCCATGCGGATCAGTTCAACCAAGCCGCCACACAGCACGGCCTGCTCGCCGAACAGGTCGGTTTCGCATTCCTGACGGAAGTTGGTCTCGATGATGCCCGAGCGCCCGCCACCGATCGCCGAGCAATAGCTCAGACCGATATCCATCGCCTTGCCGGTCGCGTCATTTTCCACCGCCACAAGGCAGGGCACGCCGCCGCCTTTGACATATTCGCCGCGCACCGTGTGGCCCGGACCTTTGGGCGCCATCATGATTACGTCGATGCCCGGCTTGGGCTCGATCAGGCCAAAATGCACGTTCAGACCGTGGGCAAAGGCAATCGCCGAGCCCTCTTTAAGGTTGTCATGGACGTATTTTTTGTAGGTTTCGGCCTGCAATTCGTCGGGCATGGTGAACATGATCACGTCACACCAGGCGGCGGCTTCGGCGATACCCATCACGGTCAGGCCTTCGCCTTCGCATTTCTTGGCCGAGGCCGAGCCTTCGCGCAGCGCGACGACAACATTCTTCGCACCACTGTCGCGCAGGTTCAGCGCATGGGCATGGCCCTGGCTGCCATAGCCCAGAATGGCGACTTTCTTGTCTTTGATCAGGTTCACATCGCAATCGCGATCGTAATAGACGCGCATGGCGTTTCCTCCGTTGATGTCTGAAGGCGACAATAGGCATATTCTGCGGAATATACTTTCGAAAATTGACAAAATATCTGGAATTTGGCAAAAATAATTCGTACCAAATTGATTAAATGAGAAATTCATGCAGATCACGGATGCCGACCGACGAATCCTACGTCAGATGATGGCAGAGCCGGGCCTATCGGTCGCCGATCTCGCCGAGCGCGCCGGTGTCACGGCCGCGACCTGCTGGCGCCGGATCGAGCGCTTGCGAGAGGCTGGCGTTTTGCGCGGGGAGCATGCGGTGATCAACTGGCATGCTTTGGGCTGGGAGGTTGAGGTGAGCCTGCGCTTCACCCTCGACAAAACCGATCCGCGCGCTTTCGATGAGTTCACCGTTGCCGCGCGAGAGGTTCCAGAGGTCATTGAAATTCAAAGCTTTCTTGGCTCAACTGACATGCGTTTACAAATCATTGCGCGCGACATGGCGCATTACCAGCAGATCTATCGCAAGCGCATTTTGACCTTGCCCCATATCGCGGAACTCGACGCATTGATGTTGGTTTCAACGATTAAATCCAGCGCGGAACTGGCGCTATGAGCCTTGATCTCGATGATCTGGATCGCGCCATTTTGCGCGCGCTGACACAAGATGCCACGCAAAGTGCGGGTGCATTGGGGCGGCGTTTGGGCCTGTCGCAACCCGCGACTTGGCGGCGAATTAAGCGCCTTGAGACGGCGGGCGTGTTGGCCGGTCGGCGCGTGGATCTTGATCAGGACGCGCTTGGATTTGGTGTGACCGTGTTTCTGGGCATCAAGCTGGCTGCGAAAGGTCGCGTTAGCCTTGATGATTTTGAGCGCGCCGTGACCGCGATCCCCGAGGTGCAAGTGGTGCAGCACGTCTTGGGGTTGTTTGACTACCGCTTGCGGGTGACGGCGCGCGATCTACCAGATTTTGAGCGTGTCTTGCGGCGCCGCATTATGACACTTCCCGGCGTTGGGCAGGTCGAAGCGAACGTGCTGCTCAGCGAAGAGCGGCGTCCCGGTCCTTTGGGGTGATTTCGGGGTGCCCTAAAAATGGGCGTCGCGCTTATTTTTTGGCCATACGGCCATTGCGGCCCCGCTTATTCGCGAGATCAATCTAGCAAGAATGGACCTTCCCTAACCGCAGCGCTTGGATCGCGGGAGAGGGTCCAATGTTAGATGTCAAAGCCGCCAGTTTCCGAGAACCAGTGATGCAGCGCTCAAGCGGCGCGGCGCGCGTTGCATTTGCCGGAACGCGCTTGCGCAATTTGCATCAGCGCGGATCAGCCAAGGCGATCTTGCCACGGGTAACAACCGGACCGGAGGTCGTTTTTCTTAATACCTCCGGTGGTTTAACGTCTGGTGACACGCTGGAATATGGTTGTGATTTGCGTGACGGGGCGCGGCTCGTGGCAACCACTCAAGCCGCCGAACGTGCGTATCGCGCCAATGAAGGACGCGCCGAGGTGCAAGTGCGCCATCGCGTTGGCGCAGGCTGCTGGCTTGATTGGCTGCCCCAAGAAACGATCCTGTTTGAGCGCGCCAAGCTCGCACGCGAAACGGTGATCGAACTGGCACCAGACGCAGGATGCCTGATGCTTGAGGCCGTTGTCTTGGGTCGAATCGCGATGGGTGAACGCGTAACCGACTTGCAGTTTTTCGACATGCGATGGATCGAGAGGGCTGGAAAACCCATATTTGTCGAACCGTTCTTGCTCAATTCCGACATTTTGGCGCAAGGCGCGCGCTCGGCGATTTTAGGCGATGCGCGCGCGATGGCGAGTTTGGTTTTATGCACGCAGGATGCCCAGGATGCGGCCGAAGCCGCGCGTGCTGTCCTGAATGAGCCGGGAGTTGAGGGTGCCGTTTCTGGCTTTGACGGAAGATGCGTCATTCGCCTTTTGGCGCGCGAAAGCTGGCCGCTGCGCCGCCAGATTTTGCGTTTGATGGAATGCTTGCGTCGCGGGCAGGCCGCGCCGCGCGTTTGGCAGATTTAAGGGAAGTCGATGAACCTGACACCAAGAGAAAAAGACAAGCTTTTGATCAGCCTCGCCGCGATGGTCGCGCGTGGGCGGCTCGCGCGCGGGGTGAAACTGAACCATCCCGAAGCGATTGCGATCATTAGTGATTTTGTCGTCGAGGGCGCGCGTGAGGGCCGCACGGTCGCTGATCTGATGGAGGCAGGAGCGGGCGTGATCACGGCCGAGCAATGCATGTCAGGCATCCCCGAGATGATCCATTCGATCCAGGTCGAGGCAACCTTTCCCGATGGCACAAAACTTGTGACCGTCCACCATCCGATCCGCTGAGATAAGCGTGGCTTAATCATAAGCCCTCAAATTAAGCTCTGCTAAAGAAAGACCCTCTGATGAAGCTACTCGCAACCCTAACCGCTCTCGCGCCGACCGCCGCGCTGGCCCATCCCGGCCATAGCGCGGGCACGACATGGTTCTTTCACGACGGCCCTTTGATCGGCGTGCTGATGCTGGCGCTTGCCGTCTATCTTGTCCCTGAACTGGCGCGGATATTGCGCCGCAATCAGGGGTAAGGCGATGATTCCGGGGGAAATACTGCCCGCCGCTGGCGAGATCACGCTGAACGCAGGGGCCGAGGTGCTTACGCTAATGGTGGCGAACACTGGCGACCGGCCGGTGCAGGTCGGCAGCCATTATCATTTCGCCGAAACCAATCCCGGCCTTGCCTTTGATCGAACCGCAGCGCGTGGCTATCGGCTTGATATTGCAGCCGGAACAGCGGTGCGGTTTGAGCCGGGGCAATCGCGCGAGGTGCGGCTTGTTCCCTTTGGTGGCGCTCGGCAAGTCTATGGTTTTAATCAGAAAGTGATGGGAACGCTGTAATGGCTGCAACGATTTCGCGCGCGACCTATGCCGATATGTTTGGCCCCACGACGGGCGACCGGGTGCGGCTGGCCGATACCGATCTGATCATTGAGGTCGAGCGCGATCTCACGACTTACGGTGAAGAGGTGAAGTTCGGCGGCGGCAAGGTCATTCGTGACGGGATGGGACAAAGCCAGATCTCGCGGGCGGGCGGCGCGGTGGATACCGTGATTACCAACGCGCTGATCGTGGATCATACCGGGATTTACAAGGCTGACGTGGGGCTGCGCGACGGGATGATCGCGGCGATTGGCAAGGCGGGCAACCCGGATACGCAATCGGGCGTTGATATAATCATCGGACCGGGCACCGAAGCCATTGCGGGAGAAGGAAAAATCCTGACCGCGGGGGGCTTTGATGCGCATATCCATTTCATCTGCCCACAACAGATTGAAGATGCGCTGGCCTCTGGGATCACGACGATGCTGGGCGGGGGCACAGGCCCTGCGCATGGCACTTTGGCGACCACCTGCACGCCGGGGCCGTATCATATCGGGCGGATGCTGCAAAGCTTTGATGCGTTGCCGGTCAATCTGGCACTGTCGGGGAAGGGGAATGCGTCACGTCCCGAGGCGCTGGTTGAGATGGTGAATGGTGGCGCGGCCGCGTTGAAGCTGCATGAGGATTGGGGCACGACGCCGGGTGCGATTGATTGCTGCCTGTCCGTAGCTGATGACATGGATGTGCAGGTGATGATTCACACGGATACGCTCAACGAAAGCGGCTTCGTGGAAAACACGCTTGCGGCGATCAAGGGACGCACGATTCACGCGTTTCACACCGAGGGTGCGGGGGGCGGGCATGCGCCGGACATCTTGAAAGTGGTGAGTTCGCCCAATGTGATCCCGTCCTCGACCAACCCGACGCGGCCCTACACGGCCAATACGGTGGAAGAGCATCTCGACATGCTGATGGTCTGCCATCACCTTGATAATAAGGTGCCCGAGGATGTGGCATTCGCCGAAAGCCGCATTCGCAAAGAGACGATCGCGGCGGAAGATATCCTGCATGACATGGGCGCGATGTCGATCATCAGTTCGGATTCTCAGGCGATGGGGCGGGTCGGTGAGGTGATCATCCGATGCTGGCAAACGGCAGATAAGATGCGCAAACAGCGCGGGCGTTTACCCCAAGAGCAGGGCGAAAACGACAATGCGCGCGTCAAACGCTATATCGCGAAATATACGATCAATCCGGCGATATGTCATGGGATGAGCCGCCATATCGGGTCTATCGAGGTTGGTAAACGCGCGGATCTGGTGCTTTGGAATCCGGCGTTTTTTGCCGCCAAGCCCGAGATGGTGCTGATTGGCGGGATGATCGTTTCGGCCCAGATGGGGGATCCGAATGGCTCGATCCCGGCGCAACCGTTTTACACGCGCAATATGTTTGGGGCCTTGGGCGGCGCGCGTCATGCCTCAAGCGTGACGTTCGTGTCCCAAGCCGCGCAGGCCAATGGCATTGCGGGGGCGTTGGGCTTGCAGAAATCGACGCTGGCGGTGGAACATACCCGCAAGATTGGCAAGGCGGATATGGTGCACAATGCGGCCACACCCCAAATCGATGTGCATCCCGAAACCTATGAGGTGCGTGCAGATGGCGAATTGCTGACATGCGAGCCCGCGACGACCTTGCCGCTGGCACAGCGTTACTTTCTGTTCTGAGGGGTCAATGCATTTGCGAGACCAGAGTAAGAGGCGCAGCCCTTTGGGTGTGAGCCGGGGCGGTGATGTCGGGCAAGCGTTTTGCGGCGCGGTCATTGGGCGCGGTGCGCAACACGCGCATCACCTTATCGCGCTGATAGGCGGGGTCGTTGCGGATGGCGGCGGGCAGCAGGCGCGGATCAAAGACGGTGTGGCGTTCTGTATGGATCTCGACCTTGTTCCAACGGCCAATTTTGGGCATGTCGGCACGGGTCAGATAGGCCTCGCGCAGCGCAGCCTCACGGCGTTTGAGGCGCGCAATTTCGGCGCGGATCAGGGCGAGTTCATCGGCAGGGGCGCGGTGATCAAACATTCTGTCTCTCCATCGGTCTTGCCCTGATCCTGCGTGTAGAAGCTTGAAAAATCGTTAATGGAGATAGCGCAATGAGTGATTTTCCGACGGCTGTAAAAATTGCCAAAAAGGGTGCATGGCAGGGTGCTGCCGATCATGTGGCGCTGGATTATGAGGGGCGTTTTTTGCGGCGAAAACGGTTGGTTGCGGCCTCTGGGGTGGGGTTTTTGGTTGATCTTCCCGAGGTTGCGAATCTGACCGGAGGCGAGGCGTTTGTGCTGGCAGATGGGCGGTTTATTGAGGTGCGTCCTGCGCTGGAACCGGTGCTGGTGATCCGGGGCGATCTGGCGCGGTTGGCCTGGCATATCGGCAATCGCCACACGCCCTGTCAGATTGGAACGGACAGGTTGGTGATCCGCGCGGATCATGTGCTTGAGGGGATGCTCAAGGGGCTTGGTGCGCAGGTCAGCCCCGGTGTCGAGCCCTTCCAACCCGAGGGTGGCGCCTATGGAATGGGCCGCACGATGGGCCACGAGCACGGCCACAGCCATCATCACGGCGATGGGCATTCCCATAGTCACGCATCGCATCACCACGATCATGCCTGAGACCGCCGCTCATCTGTCGCTGATGCAATGGCTTTCGCCGGGGTTTCCGACGGGGGCGTTCGCCTATAGCCACGGGTTGGAGCAGGCGATTGCGGCGGGCGATGTGACGGATGCGGGCAGTTTTGCGCATTGGTTGGGCGATGTGCTGACGCATGGCGCTGGCTGGAGCGATGCGGTGTTGCTGGCCTGCGGTTTGCGCGGTGAGGATCTGGGCGCGCTGGATAATCTTGCGCGTGCGCTGGCGGGCTCGGCTGAGCGGTTGCATGAAACGGTGGAGCAGGGGGCGGCCTTTGCGCGGGCGCAAGAAGGGCTGCGCGGGGCGGCGGTTTCGTTGCGTGTTCTGCCTATCGCGGTGGCGGAAGCGGCGCGTGAATTGCCCCTTTTGCCAGATCAAATAATAGCACTTTTTCTACATTCTTTCGCGGCGAACCTCGTGTCAGCGGCGGTCAGAATTGTCCCTTTAGGACAAATTGCCGGTCAGCGGGTGCTTGCCGGGATGCATGGGCAGATCACTGCAATTGCGCGGCGCGCGACACAAGCAAAAACGACCGATATCGCGACCAGCGCGTTTCGCGCCGAGATCGCGGCGATGCAACATGAGACGCTGGATGTGCGTCTGTTCAAGACATGAGGTGAGGCTATGGGCAACGGACCTTTGCGGGTAGGAATTGGCGGGCCGGTGGGCGTGGGTAAGACGACGCTGACCGAGCAACTGGCCCGCGCGCTGGCGCCGCGGCTGTCGATGGCGGTGGTGACGAATGACATCTATACGCGCGAGGATGCCGAGGCGTTGATGCGCGCGCAGGTGCTGCCTGCGGAGCGCATTCGCGGCGTTGAAACCGGGGGCTGCCCGCATACGGCGATCCGCGAGGATGCCTCGATCAACCTCGCCGCGATTGCCGATCTCAACCGGGCGTTCCCCGATCTGGAACTGGTGCTGATTGAATCGGGGGGCGATAATCTGGCTGCCACGTTCAGCCCCGAACTCGCAGATCTGACGATCTATGTGATCGACACGGCGGCGGGGCAGGATATTCCGCGCAAGCGCGGGCCGGGCGTTACGAAATCGGACCTGCTGGTGGTGAACAAGACCGATCTTGCGCCGCATGTCGGGGTCGATCTGGCGCTGCTGGAGAGCGATACCAAGGCGGCGCGCGGTCGCCGTCCCTATGTGCTGGCGCGGCTGCGTCAGGGGAATGGGGTCGAGGAGATCGTGGATTTCTTGATCCGCGAAGGTGGCTTGGTGCCGAAAACGATTCCCGCTTAGGGCGGCAGTTTGCGCATAAGAAACGTGCAAATGCCGATCTTTCCTGTCGAAAATTTCAGCATAACCGTCTTTGGCGCGTGTTTCCGGTCACGCCGAAGCGGTTTGCTTTGCTGCATTGCAGCGTAGCGGCTTCGATGATCCGGGCGCGCAGACAGGCTCTGCGCAACGCCACCAACCAGGGGGATCAGCCGCCGCGACAAGAGCCTGTTTCAACGGGCCACGCGCGCTGACGAAACGAAGGAAAGCACATGATTACACGGCGCAATCTGATGATCTCGGCGGCCTTTGCGGGCGCGGCTTCGATGACGGGAAGCATCGCCATTGCCGAAGGCGACAAGATCAAGGTCGGCGTTCTGCACTCGCTGTCGGGCACGATGGCGATCTCGGAAACCACGCTCAAGGACACGGTCCTGATGCTGATCGAAGAGCAAAACAAAAAGGGCGGGATCAACGGCAAGATGCTAGAGGCGGTCGTGGTCGATCCGGCCTCGGACTGGCCGCTATTTGCGGAAAAAGCGCGGGAGTTGATCTCGGTCGATAAGGTCGATGTGATCTTTGGCTGCTGGACCTCGGTGAGCCGGAAATCGGTGCTGCCGGTGCTCGAAGAGCTGGACGGCTTGCTGTTCTACCCGGTGCAATATGAGGGCGAGGAAAGCTCGCGCAACGTGTTTTACACGGGTGCCGCCCCGAACCAGCAGGCGATCCCGGCGGTGGATTATTTCCTAGACGAACTGGGCGTTGAGAAATTCGCGCTGCTGGGCACCGATTATGTTTATCCGCGCACGACCAACAACATTCTGGACGCCTATCTGAAATCCAAGGGCATCGCGGAGAGTGATATTTTCGTCAACTACACGCCGTTCGGGCAATCGGACTGGTCGAAAATTGTGTCTGACGTCAAGGCGTTGGGCGCGGATGGCAAGAAAGTCGGCGTGATCTCGACGATCAATGGCGATGCCAATATCGGATTCTATAAGGAACTCGCGGCTTCGGGCATCTCGGCTGATGATATTCCGGTCGTCGCCTTCTCGGTCGGTGAAGAAGAGCTGTCGGGGCTGGGCGAGGCCGATCTGAAGAACCTCGTCGGCCAGCTTGCCGCGTGGAACTATTTCGAATCCGCCGATACGCCGGAAAATGCCGCGTTTATCAAGCAATGGCATGCCTATACGGGCGACGATACCCGCGTGACCAATGACCCGATGGAGGCCACTTATATCGGCTTCAACATGTGGGTGAACGCGGTGACGCAGGTCGGCTCGACCGATATCGACAAGGTCATCGCCGCGATGCCGGGGCAGGAGTTCCCCAACCTGACGGGCACCACCGCCAAGATGCTGCCCAACCACCACCTGACCAAGCCGGTGCTGATCGGCGAGATCATGGAGGACGGCCAGTTCGACATCATCTCGCAGACCGATCCGGTGCCGGGCGATGCCTGGACCGATTTCCTGCCCGAATCGGCGGTGCTGAAATCGGATTGGCCGGGGCTCGATTGCGGGATGTACAACATCGAAACCAAGACCTGCGTGCAAAAGAAGTCGAACTACTGATCGACCTGGGGCGGGGGGTATGCCCCCGCCAATTTCGAAGGGGGCGGGATGCGCAAGGTATTAATGACGCTCGGACTTTTCTTGATGCTGGCGCTTCCGGGCGTGGCGCAAGAGCGTTCTTCGCAGACGGTCCCCGCAACGGCTGGGCAGGCTGCGGAGCCGACGACCGCGCTGGCGGCGGTGTTGGCCGAGAACGTCAAGAAAATCGCCAAACCCTCGCGCAGAACCATCGGCCCGGTGATCGACGAGATCGCCGCCTCCGGCCCCGGTGCCTCGCGCTTTTTGCAGGCTTGGGCGGATCGCCGCGTTGGTTTGCGCAAGTCTGATGACACGCTGTTTATCATCGCAGAACAGGGGCAGGACTATGCGCTGAGCGATCCGGTGACGGGCGCGCCGGCTGACACGGCTCCGCGGCGCGAGATTTCCGAGGTTAAACCCAATTCTGGCGTGCGCGCGGTGATTGGTTCAGCGCTTGTGCGGTTCCTGCTGTCCGACCCAGATCCGGCCAAGCGACGCGAGGCGCTGACGGCGATTGAGCGCGACGGTGAGGCCAGCCACTTGGCCCCCTTGCGCGCCTCGATTGCACAGGAGCCGGACGCCCAGATCAAAGCGGGAAAGCAGCGGCTTGAGCGGTTACTGACGATCCGCTTTGGCAAGGATGCAGGTGAGCGTGTGGCGGCCATCGACAGCTTTGGATCTGATACGGGGCTGGATCTGCGCGCGACTTTGAACCCGCTGGTGGCGACCACTCGCAGAGCTTTTGAAGGTGAACCGCAAGGCAATATCGCCAAGACCTTGCGCCCCGCTCGCGAACTGAGTGAGGCGGACGCCTACGCGCTTCTGGTTGCGGCCAACATGGCCCCGAAACGCATCAGCGAAGCGGCGATGAAACAGGCGCTGGCGGCCAATGTGGTGGACGGAAAAGTCGGCGGGCTGCCCTTGGCAGACATGTCAGATCCGGCCAAACGCGCGCTGGCCTATAGCGCGCTGGCCAAGGCGGGAACGGTTACGCCGCGCCTGAGCGAGACCGAGGCGCAGGCCCTGATCGACGCCCATAGCTACGCCGATATCTACGCCGAACCTGACGCCACTGTGACCAAATCCGCCGAGGCCGGGCTGGCCCGTGTCAGCCGCAAGGTGGCGATGATGCAAAGCGTGGATCTGGGGCTGGATGGGCTGTCGCTGGCCTCGATCTATTTCCTCGCGGCGATCGGGTTGGCGATCACCTTTGGCATCATGGGCGTGATCAACATGGCGCATGGCGAGTTCATCACGATGGGCGCCTATACCGGCTATGTGGTCCAGCAATTCGTGCCCGATTACACCGCCTCGATTCTGATCGCGCTGCCGCTGGCCTTCGCGATCACCTTTGGCGCGGGGGTGGCGATGGAGCGGCTGGTGATCCGCTATCTCTACAAGCGCCCGCTTGAGACGTTGCTCGCGACATTTGGCATCTCGATTGCGCTGCAACAGCTGTTCAAGAATATCTTTGGCACGCAGGCGCGCCCGCTGACCTCGCCGCCTTGGCTGGAGGGGGCGCTGCAGATCAACGATATTGTCTCGATCAGCTATATTCGCATCGCGATCTTCGTCCTCGCCCTTGTTTTCTTGACGCTTTACCTCTGGGTGATGAAACGCACGCGGCTGGGCCTTGAGGTGCGCGCGGTGACGCAAAACCCCTCGATGGCAGCCTCGATGGGGATCAACCCGGATCGCATCAACATGCTGGCCTTTGGCTTTGGTTCAGGCATTGCGGGGATCGCGGGTGTTGCCATCGGGCTGTTTGCCAAGGTCACATCCGAGATGGGGCAAGACTACATCGTGCAAAGCTTCATGACGGTGGTTGTGGGCGGGGTCGGCTCGATCTTTGGCACGCTGGCTGGGGCGACGCTGATCGGCGGGCTGCAAAAGGGGATCGAGTTCCTCAACCCTTCCAACACGCTGGCCGCGCAAACCTACATGATCTTGTTCATCATCATCTTCATCCAATTCCGCCCGCGCGGCATCGTCGCGCTTAAGGGCCGGGCGGCGGGGGATTGAGCATGGCACACCCGTTTTACCCTTCTTCTTGGTCCAAATATCCCGCGGGGGTGCGGGGGTGCGAAACCCCCGCTCCGACATCGGAGGTAGGCGCATGAGACCCGGATTTCTGGCCAAGAACCCCTCGGTGATCTGGTTCCTGCTGATCCTTGCGATCTTTACGCTGGTGATCACATTGCTCAGCCACGCCTACGGGCCGGGGGTGATTTCGACCTCGATGGTCAAGACGCTGGGCAAGACGCTGTGCCTGTGCCTGATCGCCATCGCGATGGATCTGGTCTGGGGCTATACGGGCATTCTTAGCCTTGGTCATTTCGCGTTTTTCGGGCTTGGCGGCTACATGATCGGCATGTGGCTGATGTATGAGCGCACGCGCGATATCGTGCTGAAATCCGCCAGCGATTTTCCGATGACGCCGCACGAGTTGCAAGACGCGATTGGCAGTCAGATATTCGGCGTTGTGGGCAGCTCGAAACTGCCCGCGATCTGGCATTTTGCGGGTAGCTTGCCGATGCAGTTGTTGTTCGTCGTGTTGGTGCCGGGGCTGCTGGCGCTGGTCTTTGGCTGGCTGGCGTTTCGCTCGCGTGTGGCAGGGGTGTATCTGTCGATTCTGACGCAGGCGATGACCTTGGCGCTGTCGCTGTATCTGTTTCAGAACGAAAGCGGGTTGCGCGGCAATAACGGGCTGTCGGGGTTGCAAAACATTCCGGGGCTAAGCGCGGATCAGGATCATTCCTCGGTCTGGTTTCTGTGGGCCTCGGCCTGCGCGCTGGCTTTGGGCTATGTGCTGGCGGCGGCGATCGTGTCGGGCAAGTTCGGCTCGGTGATGCGCGGCATTCGCGATGACGAGGCGCGGGTGCGGTTTCTGGGCTATCCGGTCGAGGGGTTCAAGCTGTTCGTCTTTACCCTCACGGCGGTGATCGCGGCGATTGCGGGGGCGCTGTATTATCCGCAGGCGGGCATCATCAACCCCGGAGAGATGGCGCCGATTGCCTCGATTTATCTCGCGGTTTGGGTGGCGATTGGCGGGCGCGGGCGGCTGTATGGCGCGGTGATGGGGGCATTTTTCGTCTCTATCGTTTCAAGCTGGTTCACCGGGGGGCGGGTGCCTGACGTGCCGCTTGGGTTTTATACGATCAAATGGGTCGATTGGTGGCAGGTGCTGCTGGGGCTTAGCTTCGTGCTGGTCACGTTGCTTGCGCCCAAGGGGCTGTCGGGCCTGGTCGAGCTGATTGCAGGGCTGCGCCCCCCAAGGCGCGGCGGTGCGCCGCTTGGCCCCGATGCGGGCAGCTTGCAAGAAGAGGAGGCGCGGGAATGAATATCGGCGCAGGCTCTGGCACGTTACTAGAAGTCTCGGGCATCTCGGTCAGCTTTGACGGGTTCAAGGCGATCAACAACCTCAGTTTCAACATCGGGCCAGCCGAGTTGCGCGCGGTGATCGGCCCCAATGGCGCGGGCAAGACGACGTTCATGGATATCGTGACCGGCAAGACGCGCCCCGATGAGGGCACGGTTTTATGGGGACCGATGTCGGCCAATCTGCTGCGGCGCAACGAGGCGCAGATCGCGCGCGCCGGGATCGGGCGCAAATTCCAGCGCCCCACGGTGTTTGAGGATCAATCGGTCACCGACAATCTGATGATGGCGCTCAAGGCGGCGCGCAGCCCGTGGAGGGTGTTGTTCTGGCGGGCGGGGGGCAAGGACGATGCCCGCGTGGCCGAGATCGCCGCGCAGGTCGGTTTGGCCGATCAGCTGCCGCGCAAGGCGGGTGAGCTAAGTCACGGGCAGAAACAATGGCTGGAAATCGGGATGCTGCTGGCACAGGAACCCAAGCTGCTGCTGGTCGATGAGCCTGCCGCCGGCATGACCTTGGCCGAGCGCGAGGCCACCACGGCGCTGCTCGTCGATCTCGCCCGCACTCGCGCGGTGGTCGTGGTCGAGCATGACATGGAATTCGTGCGCCGTCTGAATTGCCGGGTGACGGTACTGCATGAGGGCTCGGTTCTGGCTGAAGGATCGCTGGATCATGTGACGGCGGATCAAAAGGTGATCGAGGTGTATCTTGGACGCTGATGTGAAAACCGCGATGCTACAGACGCAAGGGCTGACGCTGCATTATGGCGGCTCGCAAATCCTGTATGGCATCGACATGCAGGCGCGCGCGGGCGAGGTGACCTGCATCATGGGCACGAACGGGGTGGGCAAGACCTCGCTGCTCAAGGCGATCTCGGGAACGCATATCCGCTCGGGTGGGGATGTGGTGTTGGACGGGGCCGAGATGGGGCGCGTGCCGGGGCAGGCGATGGCGCGCGCGGGGCTGGGCTATGTGCCGCAGGGGCGGATGATATTCCCGCTGCTGAGTGTGCGCGAAAATATGGAGACCGCTTTTGCCTGCCTGCCGAAATCGGAGCATTTCATTCCCGACGAGATTTACGAGTTGTTCCCGATCCTCAAGGAGTTCCTGAACCGCCGTGGCGGCGATCTGTCGGGTGGTCAGCAGCAGCAGCTTGCGATTGCGCGCGCGATGCTGATGAAGCCCAAGCTTTTGTTGCTGGACGAGCCGACCGAGGGCATCCAGCCCAACATCATCCAGCAGATCGGGCGGGTGATTTCCTACCTGCGCGACAAGGGCGATATCGCGATTGTGCTGGTCGAGCAGTATTTCGATTTCGCGCATGATCTGGGGGACCGGTTCTACGTTCTCAAACGCGGCGCGGTCGCGATGGAGGGCACGAAAGAGACGCTGACGCGGGAAGCGTTGCGCGAGGTGGTTTCGGTCTGATGGCCGCCATTGTGCGGCGCCCGCCTGCAATGAACACGCGCAAAGTGATCGGCGGGTTTCCGCCCGTTTTCCGTCCCTTAACACGGTTTGCCTTTCATGCATCGCGGTTTTCTCGCTAAAAGTTGAGCATCATAACTGGCCAAAATAATCGGCCCCGATGCGTTTGAGACAGTGCCCCCATGCCCCATAGCCTGACCGCCCCGAAACGAAACTTTCGCCTGCCCCTTCTGATTGCCGCGCTGCTGGCCGTGTCCGCCTGTGGCGATGGTGGCAATCCCGGCGGGGCGATGAATTTTGCCAGCGCGCAGGAGCAGTCGGGCGTGTCCGTGGAGCGTCGCGCCTACGCGGTCGCCGTGGCCAAGAAGATGCGCGCCAAGCGCCAGCGGGTTTGGTGCGTGCCGTTTGCGCGCAATGCCTCGGGGATTGAAATTCGCGGCAATGCGCGGACGTGGTGGTCGAAAGCGAATGGCGCTTACGAGCGCGGCCATACGCCCAAAGTTGGTGCAGTGATGGCGTTTTCGTCCAGCCGCAAGATACCGCTGGGCCATGTCGCGGTCGTCTCGGCTGTCGACTCGCCACGCCAGATCCGCATTGATCACGCCAACTGGAAGCGCAATCAGGTTTCGCTCAATATGGTCGTGATGGATGTCTCGCCCAAAAACGACTGGAGCCAAGTGCGCGTGATGAGCCAGCCCAACGCGCTGGGCAGCGTATATCCGGTGTCGGGCTTTATCTTTAACGGGGCGTGAACGGGGCGCATGCGCGCAGTTGAGTGCGGCGGGGCCTTGAGGGTGAAGCGTTGTAAGACCTACTGCACCTCGGTTGCGTAGTTGAACGCCTCAAAATCAGAGGCGTAAACTTTGCGCACAACATCTGCCGTTTTCGTATTCGAATAGTAGTCCTGCCATTTATTGCGCTCGCTTTTTCTGGCATGCCCGATTGCGACGTTCTCAAGACCCAGCCGGTCCACAATGTTCGCCAGAATATTTTCGAGACCGTCTTCAAAGCGATAAGCCTTAGACGTGACCTGTCCGCTGGCTGCGTGAAGGAAAAACGATTGCGGGAGAAAGTGGAGCTGCTGGCTCCATGCTTCATCAAAGCGGTTGAGGATGAAATCTTCGAACGTGTCCGCTTTGATCACGCCCCGTTGGTCGTGGAAGTCGTGATATAGCGAGACCATTCGGTCAAACGGATTGCGGGTGACTCCAAACGAGAAATAGGAATCAAACGTCTGAGGCCCGATGATTTTGCGTATGTCTTCGGCATTCAGGTGATAAACCGGCGCGAGCTTGCTTTTGACTTCATTCTTGGCACCCAGAGCCCTTTTCAGCGCATGGTGGATCGACGTGCTTCCGGTTTTGGGCACGGAAATCGAGATAAGCTTCGCGCGATGATCGACTAACACGGGGCGTTTGCCTCACTTGAGATTAGGTGCTTTGTGCAAATTTGGTTTGCTTGAAGATTTCGCCTTAGCAGCGGGAGGGCGTGATTGCACCTTACCAACCAAAGGTGAAGGACGCGTTATTAAGGACGTTTACGACGCGATTTTTTGCGATCGGTCACGCAAGGCTGCGCCCTTTCAACTGTCCCCAATCAATCGGTCTGCTTTCTTGCGCACCAAGATCGTGCGCAGGTCGTGCATGGTTAGCAACAGGGTGTCGGTGATTTCCTCTAGCTGGGCGTCGGTGGCCTTGGACTGCGCCCATTGCGTCACAAGATTGAGGTGATCGACGGCGCGCAGGATATCATCGACTTCGCGCGCGCCCAAAACCTCGCGGCGGTGGGTGATCCAGGCCTCGATCTCGGCGCGATCCTCGGGGGTGAGGATGCGTTCGCCTTGGGGTTTGATCTCGCCGTTTTTGACGTTCACAACCGCGATCTGGTCCATCTCGATGCGGCGCTGACGGTTCTCGGTGTCGACGCGAAACACCGCCGCACCGTTGTCTTTTACCCGAAAGTAATATTCTGGCAGATCGCCCATTTACCTGTGTCCCCGCTGGCCGGTTTCGGCCTTATCGCAGCCCTTCGCAAAAGTTTTTGATGCGCGCGCAGGCTTTGATTAGCGCCTCATCTGACGTAGCGTAGCTGATGCGGAAGTTTGGCGAAAGCCCGAAGGCCGCGCCGAAGACCACGGCGACATCGCCCTCGTTCAGAAGCGCATTGGCGAAGCTTTCGTCATCGGTGATTTTCACGCCGCCTGCCGAGGTCTTGCCGATGCAGTCCTTGATCGAGGGGTAGACGTAAAACGCGCCCTCGGGCGTGGGGCAGGTGATGCCGGGGCAGGCGTTCAGGCCCGCCACCACCAGATCGCGGCGGCGTTTGAAGGCTGCGCGCGAGGTGGTGATATAGTCTTGCGGGCCGTTAAGCGCCTCGACCGCCGCCCATTGGCTGATCGAGCAGGGGTTCGAGGTCGATTGCGACTGCACCTTACGCATCGCCGCAATCAGCGGTTCCGGCCCCGCCGCATAACCAATCCGCCAACCCGTCATCGCATAGGCCTTGGAGACACCATTGACGGTCAACGTGCGTGTATACAGCCCCGGCTCGATTTGCGCGGGCGTGCTGAATTCGAACCCGTCAAACACCAGATGTTCGTACATGTCATCCGTCATCACCCAGACATGCGGATGGCGCATCAGCACATCGGTCAGCGCGCGCAGCTCCGCGCGCGAATAGGCCGCGCCCGAGGGATTGGACGGAGAGTTGAACAGGAACCACTTGGTCTGCGGTGTGATCGCGGCTTCCAGCGCCTCTGGGCTGATTTTATATCCCCGTGCGGCCTCGCCTTGCACGAAAACGGGCGTGCCGCCGCCGATCAGCACCATGTCAGGATAGCTGACCCAATAGGGCGTCGGGATGATCACCTCATCACCGGGGTTGAGCGTGGCCATCAACGCGTTGAACAGCACCTGCTTGCCGCCCGATGAAACCGAGACTTGCGACGGCGTGTAGCTCAGATCGTTTTCGCGCGCGAACTTGGCGCAGATCGCGGCCTTGAGTTCGGCAATACCATCCACAGCGGTGTATTTCGTGCGCCCCGCATCAATCGCCGTTTTTGCCGCTGCTTTGATATTATCGGGCGTGTCGAAATCCGGCTCTCCCGCCGACAGACCGATCACGTCGCGCCCCTGCGCGCGCAGATCAGCGACCTTGCCCGTCATCGCGACGGTGGGCGAGGGTTTCACGCGCGCAAGCGTGTCGGAAAGGAATGCCATCGGGTCGCCTCCGGTTTGTAACTTTGCGTCAACGGTCTTAGGCTTGCGCGCGAGTGCAATCAAGACAGAGCAGGAGTCGATCATGGCGCAAGATTGGTATGGCGAGGCGAGCGCGACCTTTGG
The DNA here is from genome assembly GCF_000714545.1 of Thioclava indica. Taxonomy (GTDB): domain Bacteria; phylum Pseudomonadota; class Alphaproteobacteria; order Rhodobacterales; family Rhodobacteraceae; genus Thioclava; species Thioclava indica. The sequence goes on along the minus strand of NZ_AUNB01000001.1, from coordinate 357,184 downwards.
CGACCGATTGGCGGGGGCGCGCGAAACGGCGGGGCTAAGCCAGGAGGCGCTGGCGCAAAAGCTGGGCGTGCGTCTGGAAACGCTTGCGGCGTGGGAAGACGACGTCGCCGAGCCGCGCGCCAATCGCTTGCAGATGCTGGCCGGGATGCTGAACGTGACGCTGATGTGGCTGCTGACGGGCGAGGGCGCTGGGCTTGACGGTCCGCCCGATCTGGTGGCAGAGCCGGGGGCGGATCGTGCCCTCGTGCGCGAGATCCGCGAAGTGCGCACGGGGCTGGAAGAGCTGGATGCGCGGTTGGGCCGGTTGGAAAAGCGGCTTTTGGCAGGAGAAAGCGAATGAGCGAGACGGCAGAAGCGCGCCTGAAACGGATGCGGATGCGCAGTTGGCGGCGCGGCACCAAGGAAATGGACATGATCTTGGGGCCGTTTTCCGATGAGCGGCTGGCCAGCCTAGATGCGCCTACGCTGGATATGTACGACCGTCTGCTCGAAGAAAACGATCAGGACTTATATCCGTGGGTTTCGGGTGTGCAGCCATGCCCCGCGCAGTATCGCGCGCTGTTGGCCCAGATCGGCGAATTCGCCCGCGCGCGCCACACGCCACACAGCTAATCCCGGACGATTCCCCCAGCTGAGTGCGCAAAAATGCCTTAAAATTGGGCGTTTGGGGCACTTAACGGTATCTTTGCCATTTCCCGCCAGTGTTGCAGCCTAGAAATGCGAACTCGCGGAGAATCGAATGACCGTGCAGAAAATGGGAAATGATATGGCGCCTGCGCCGGGACCGCCGGGGCTGATGGCGGGCTATCTGGACAGTCTGGCGCTGCTGGAACGGCTGCACCGGCTGTTGCTGGATGTGATCAAGGATGAGTTTGAACGGCTCAACATCCTTGAAATTAACCCGGTGCAGGCGTTGCTGCTGTTCAATGTCGGTGAGAATGAGGTGACGGCGGGCGAGCTGAAGACGCGGGGCTATTACCAAGGGTCCAACGTGTCTTATAACCTCAAGAAGCTGGTCGAGACGGGCTATATGCACCATCAACGCTGCGAGATTGACCGCCGCTCGGTGCGGGTGCGTCTGACGCCCAAGGGCCGCGAGTTGCGCGAAAGCGTTGAGGCCTTGTTCGCACGTCACGCCCAAGGGATGGATGCGCGCGGGGTGATTTCGTTTGAGGCGATGGAAGAGATGAACCACACGCTGCGCCGGATGGAACGCTATTGGTCTGACCAGATCCGCTATATCTACTGAGCGCGCGCTGGTTATGTCTGCGATACACGCGCCGCTGATCCGCGCGCTGGGCGATGCTGTGGTTCGGCAAGCCGAGAATTTCCGTGGTGACGCGCCGTCTTGCTTGTGAGAGCGGGACGGCGCGTGTTTGGGTGATCCCGGATAATCCTGGGGAGGGGATCATGCGGAGATTTCTACGTTGGACGTTGCGAATACTGGCTGTCTTGGTGATCGTCGTGGCGGGGCTGGCGATATGGAAGCGTCAGGAAATCGCGCGGCTTTGGGCGGTCAATCACCTGTTTGATGCCGACCGGATCACTGCCAATTTCTCGGATATGCCTGCGCTGTTTCGCTCGCGCGTGCTGGATCGTGGCGCTGGGCCGGTGGCTCCCTTGCCCGAGGGCGCGCAGATCACGCTGCCCGCAGGCGCGCAGGATTGGATCGACCGGCGCTGGGTGACGGGGCTGGTGGTGCTGCATGATGGCAAACGGGTGTTTGAGGACTATTACCGCGACACCAAGCCCGATGACGAACGTATCAGCTGGTCGGTCGCGAAATCCTTTCTCTCCGCCACCTTCGGCATTTTACATGACAACGGCACGATCCCCGATCTGGATGCGCAGGTGACGCAATATGCGCCCGCGCTCAAGGGCTCGGCTTATGACGGGGCCAGCATTCGCGATGTGCTGACGATGTCTTCGGGGGTGGCCTTTAACGAGGATTATCTCGATTACAATTCCGACATCAACCGCATGGGCCGGGTGCTGGCGCTGGGCGGGTCGATGAATGATTTCGCCGCCTCGCTGAAAATGCGCGCGGCCAATCCCGGGGCGCGGATGCATTACGTCTCGATCGATACTCATGTTTTGGGCATGGTGATTGCGGGGGCCACTGGGGCCGATCCGGCGGTAGCGATGGATGATCTGATTATCAAACCGCTGGGGCTGGAGGCCTCGCCGGTAATGCTGACGGATGGCGAGGGCACCTCGTTTGTGCTGGGCGGGCTGAACCTGCGCACCCGCGATTATGCGCGCTTTGGGCAGATGTTTTTGCAAGACGGGCAATGGCAAGGCCACCAGATCGTGCCCGCCGATTGGGTCGCGGCCTCGACGTCACTGCAAGCGCCGGGCGGGGCGGGCTATGGCTTTCAATGGTGGGTGCCCACCGATACGGCCCAACATGGCGGCGATTATTTCGCGCATGGGATTTACGGCCAGTATATCTACATCAATCCCGCCCATAATGCCGTAATTGCGGTCAATTCCGCCGATCGCGGCTTCAAAGGGGATGGCGTGGACGCGGAAAACCTTGCCATGCTGCGGCGCATCGCGGAAGCTTTGTGAAAAGGGGCCGACTTTGTGAAAGGGGCCAAGCGCGATGCAGATGTATGAGGCGGTGAATGTGCTGGGCGAGGCGTTGCAGCCTTGCTCGAAACGCCCGATGACCGGGTTTTTCCGCGATGGCAGTTGCAACACCTGCTGGGAGGATTCCGGCTCGCATACGGTTTGCGCGCTGATGACGGCGGAATTTCTGGCCTGGTCGAAATATGTCGGCAATGACCTGAGCACGCCGCGCCCCGAATACGGGTTCGCGGGGCTCAAGCCGGGGGACCGCTGGTGCCTATGTGCGGCGCGGTTTGCCGATGCAGCGCTAGAGGGGTGCGCGCCCAAGGTCATGCTTGCCTCAACCCATCGCGATGCGCTACGCGAAGTGTCGCTGGCGGTTCTGAAGGAACACGCAGCGCAAAGCAAATAGCGCCTTAGCCCACCGGCACCCAGATCACATCGTCGATTTTGGGCGCGCCGGTGGCGAGCATCACCAGCCGGTCGAAACCAAGTGCGATTCCCGAGGCGGCGGGCATGAACGCAAGGGCGGCGAGGAAGTCTTCGTCCAGCGGATAGCGCTCGCCGTAAAGCTGCTCTTTTAAGTCCATATCGGCGGTGAAACGGCGGCGTTGCTCGATCGCGTCGGTCAGCTCGCCAAAGCCGTTGGCCAGCTCGACCCCGCACGCGTATAGCTCGAACCGCTCGGCAAGACGCGGATCATCCGGGGTGGGGCGGGCCAGTGCGGCCTCGGCCAGCGGGTAGCGATCCAGGATCGTCGCGCGGCCATGGCCCAGATGCGGCTCGACCTTGGCGACCAGCAGCTTTGACACCATGTCCGACCAGCTATCATCAGCGGCCACGCTAAAGCCGATGCTGTCACATTGCGCACGCAGGGCCGCGGCATTGGTTGTCACCTCGTCGCAGGTCGCCAGCAGATCGATCCCGGCATAACGCGTGAAAGCGTCGGCCACCGAGAGCCGCTCGGGCACAGCAAACGGGTCGCAGTCCACGCCGTTATGGACAAACAGCGTGGCCCCGGCCGCCTGTGCGGCAAGGCGCAAGATCGCGGCGCAATCAGCCATCAGATCGGTGTAATCCGCGCCCGCGCGATACCATTCCAGCATGGTGAATTCCGGACTGTGGCGGGCACCGCGCTCGCGGTTGCGCCAAACATGGGCGAAGGTCGCGATCCGGGGTTCGCCCGCCGCCAGCAGCTTTTTCATCGCGAATTCAGGCGAGGTGTGCAGATACATCGTGCGCGGCTGCCCGTCATTGCCCATGGCTTGGGTCGAAAAGGCGTGCAGATGCGCCTCGTTGCCGGGGCTGGTTTGCAGCGCGCTGGGGTCGACCTCAAGAAAGCCCTCATCCGCCAGCCAGCCCCGGATCGCGGTTTGAATGCGATTGCGCGCCAGCAGCGCGGGGCGGCGGTCGGCATGGCGGTCAGGATGCCAGAAGGGGCGGGGCATAGCGTGGCTTTCAGGCTGGAAATCCGGGTCCAAATGGTTTAGGCGCTCAGCAATCCGGGCGCCAGAGCCTGTTTTTTGCGAATTCACAAGGGATATCCCATGGTCAAAGTCATCGCGTCTTCGGTCCGCAAGGGCAATGTGCTTGAAATCGACGACAAGCTATATGTCGTGATCACGGCCCAAAACATCCATCCCGGCAAGGGCACGCCCGTGACGCAGGTCGATATGCGCCGCATTTCCGATGGCACCAAGGTCAGCGAGCGCTGGCGCACCACCGAGCAGGTTGAGCGCGCCCATGTTGAGGATGACGAGTATGACTTCCTCTATGAGGATGGCGAGGGCTATCACTTTATGGAGCCCAACACTTACGAGCAGATTGCGGTCCAAGAAGACGTGATTGGCGATGCGAAAGTGTTTTTGCGCGATGGTCTGCGAGTGTATCTCAAGACGTTCCAAGGGGCTGCGATTGCGATTGAACTGCCCCAAAAGGTGACGGTTGAGGTTGAAGAAACCGAGCCGGTCGTCAAGGGTCAGACGGCGTCTTCCAGCTACAAACCTTCGACCTGCACGGGCGGCATCCGCGTCATGGTGCCCCCCCATATCGGCGCGGGCACACGCATCGTGATCAACACCGACGACAGCACCTATGTGGAGCGCGCCAAGGATTGATCCTGTCGCGACTGATGGTTTGAAAGGGCGCCTCTCGGGGCGCCTTTTTACGTTTGTTCACGCTGGGCAGGTTTCACGGGCCATAGCTCCAGCACTCCGGCGGCCAGCACCAATGCGCCGCCAGCCATTTCAAGCGTGGACAGCGTTTCATGGGCAAGTGCAGCAGCCGAGGCCGCGCCCACCACCACCTCGGTCATCATCAGGATGCCAATACGCGCGGGGTCGATGCGTTGGGTGGCCCACAGCAACGCCGCCAGCGACAGCCCCCACCACAGCGCGCCCGAAACCAGCGCAAGGGCAAGCGGGGCGAGCAGGCCTTGTGTCTCTTGCACTGTTGGCGTGGGGTGCAGGATCGGCACAAGCACAGCGCAGGCGGCCGCCGCCCCAAGCGCAAAGACAAAGGCCGACGGTCCCGGTTGCAGCGTGGATTTCGCCCGCATACCCGTCGTCGCTATTGACCATAGCAGACCTCCGAGCAGCGACATCCACTCTCCCACGTTGCGCGGCAGTGGCAATCCTCCCCCAGCGCCCAACATCAGCGCAAGGCCCACGATCCCGACGATCATCGCCAAGATGCGCAAGGCCGGCGTGGGCCAGCCCATGATGAACCGCGCGATCAGCGTGCTCCAGACTGGGGTGAGGCACCAAAGCAGAATGATCAGCGCGACCCGGCCATAGAGAAATCCGATCGAGTAGAGCGCAAAGGCCGCCCCACCTAATGCGATGGAAAACAAAGCGAATTTTGGGCTGCGCGCGATGTCGAAGCGGCGCGCATAGGCACCGGGGGCCAGCACGATCAGCGCCCCGAGCGTGATGACCAAGGTACCCCAAGCGCCTGCAAAACCGTGATCGGCCAAGGCGCGCACCGGCAGCCAGTAGAGGCCCCAGATTACGCCAGTGGTGAGGGTGATCGCGCTGGCGATCAGGGTGATGCGGGCCTCGTTCATGCGCAGGAGCTAGTTTAGCTTGGCGATCCAGCTTCGCAGCGCCGCCAGCGCCTCTGGTTCGTCGAGAAACGGGATATGCGAGCGGTCGGGCACGGATGCGTAGATCATATCGGGGCGCTGTGCGCGCATCTTGGCGACCGTCGCGTCGCTGAGCAGATCGGAATTCGCGCCGTGAATAAGCGCCATCGGTAGCTCGGCGCAGGCGTCAAACAGCGGCCAGGCCTCGGCGACGCCATGCTTGAAGGCGTCCAGAAACGCCTCGCGCAGGGCAGGGTCGTAGTTGATGATCAGCCCCGTGTCGGTTTGCCGATAGTGATGGTGGCTTTCTTCCAGCCACCGGCCCTCGGGAACATTGGCAAAGCCGGTCATCGCGGCAGGCAGCTTTGCCGCCATCTCGGCATGGGTTTTGGCCGCCGGATTGCGCCCGATATAGTCGAAGATCTTGTTCAGCCCGTCCTGCTCCAGCACCGGACCGACATCATTGAGGCAAAGGCCGGTCATGCGCTCTTTCGCGGTCGCCGCAAGATACATCGCGATCAGCCCGCCACGCGAGGTGCCAAGGATTGCTGCGCGATCAAGCCCCAGATGGTTGAGAAGTTGCAGCGCATCCGCCCCTTCGCGCGGCACGCTGTAGCTGGTCTGGCCCGTCCAGTCGCTTTGCCCACGCCCGCGATAATCCATGCGGATCAAACGGATACCGTCCAGATGCGGCGCCATATAGTCGAAATCATGCACCGTGCGCGTCAACCCCGCGAGCGCCAAAACCGGCACGCCCGTGCCGTCATCAAGATAGGCGATTTTTGCCCCGTCATCGGCGGTGAAAAACTTCATGTCGCTCTCCTCTGGCATGCTGTGGCTGCTGGGATCATACTGCGTTCAAAGGAGAGTTCCATGCCTGATAAGCTTGATAGATTGCACGAAAAACTGAATGAGATCGAAGAGGAAATCGAGGCGGAATGGGCGATGCGCCGCGATGCGATGGCGTATCGGCTAGAACATAATCGCGTGGTGTTTGAGCAAAGCACGCGTGAGGCGCAGCGGCGTGCGCGGGTGAATTTGTGGATTTTCCTCAAGCGCACACGCCCGATGGTGGTACTGAGTGCTCCGGTGATCTATTCGCTCATTATCCCATTCGTTTTGCTCGATATTTTCGTGACGATCTATCAGGTGATCTGCTTTCCGATCTATCATATCGCCAAGGTGAAACGCGCCGATCACATCGCGATTGACCGTCAACATCTGGCCTATCTGAACGCGTTGCAGAAACTGAACTGCGTCTATTGCGGCTATGGCAACGGGCTGCTGAGCTATGTGCGTGAAGTCGCCGCGCGCACCGAGCAATTCTGGTGTCCGATCAAACATGCGCGCCGCGTTGAAGGGCAGCATGGCCATTACTGCGATTTCGTCGATTATGGCGATGCAGCGGGGTTTAACGCGCAGACCTTGCGGCTGCGCAATGCGCTGCGAAAGATGGGGGAGGACGATTAAGCGCCTATACCCAATCGGGCACGGCGCGCAGATCGTTCAGGATTGCTGCAGGTTTGTAGGGCAGCCGTTCGGGCGGTGCGCCCGCGCGATTGATCCAAAGCACGCGGAACCCGGCCTTGGCCGCGCCCGCTGCATCCCAGCCGTTGGAGGAGACAAACACAGTCTGTTCGGGCGCGACGCCCATGCGATCTGCGATCAGCTTGTAAACCGAGGCGGTCGGTTTGAACCGGCCGAGATCGGCAACCGACAGCACCTCATCCAGCAGCGGCCCGATTCCGGCGGTATGCACCGCAGCCTCCAGCATATCGGGCGAGCCGTTGGACAGAATTGCGCGCCCGATGCCGCGAAGGTGCAGCGCTTCCAGCATCTCGGGGACTTCCGGATAGGCGGGCAATTCGCGATAAAGGGCCATCAGGCGATTGGCCAGTTCGGGATCGTTTAGCCCCTGCGCCTCCATCGCCCAGTCCAGCCCGTCGCGGGTCAATTGCCAGAAATCGACGTAATCGCCCATGATCTCGCGCAGCCAGCTATATTCAAGCTGTTTGCGCCGCCAATCGGCGGCCAGTCGTGGCCAGATTTCCTGCAGGGGCGGCTCCTCTAGCGCCAGATCGCGCGCGGCGGCATCGACATCGAACAACGTGCCGTAAGCGTCAAAGACGCAAAGCTGAATGGACATGATGGCTCCTCTCCGCGACCAGTCTAGCGCGCGGGGCAGGCATTCGCCTAGAGGTTATCGGCGGCGGGCATGCCCATGACGTGATAGCCGCTATCGACCGAGATGATCTCACCGCTGGTGCAAGCGCCGTAATCCGAGCACAGGTAAACGGCGGTGCCACCGATCGCCTCGAGCGTGGCGTTGTGGCGCAAAGGTGCGTTGGCCTCGGTGTGGCGGAAGGTTTTGCGCGCCCCGCCAATTGCCGCGCCCGCCAGCGTTTTCATCGGGCCGGGCGAGATGGCGTTGACGCGAATGCCATCCGGTCCCAGATCGGCGGCCAGATAGCGCACAGCCGATTCCAGCGCCGCCTTGGCCACGCCCATCACGTTATAGAACGGCGTCACGCGCTGCGACCCCATATAGGTCAGCGTGATCATCGAGCCGCCGTCATTCATCAATTCGCTGGCCCGTTTGGCCACGTCGATAAAGCTGTAGCAGGAAATCGTCAGCGAATTCTTAAAGTTGTCGCGTGAGGTGTCGATGATACGGCCCGTCAGCTCGTTCTTGTCAGAGAAGGCGATGGCGTGGACCACGAAATCGAGGCTGCCCCATTCGTCTTTGATCTGCGCAAAGGCCGCATCCATCGAGGCATCATCCGTCACATCGACATCGACCAGCAGGCTGGCACCGACGCTGGCAGCAAGCGGTTCGACCCGCTTGCCAAACGCCTCGCCCTGATAGGAAAACGCCAGTTCCGCGCCCTCATCGGCCAGCGCCTTGGCGATGCCCCACGCAATCGAGCGCTCATTGGCGACGCCCATCACGAGGCCGCGCTTGCCCTTCATCAGATCTGCCATGTCCGTCCTCGCCAAGATTTTCTAATTTAGTCTTTGTATTTGCTCATCAAAAGCGAGGCGTTCGTGCCGCCAAAGCCGAAGCTGTTGGAAAGCACCGAATCATGGCTCACATTCTCGACCAGTTTGGTGGCGATTTCGCCTTCGCGGATGCCAGGGTCAAGCTGGGTGACGTTGATCGAGGGCGCGATGAAATCGTGCTGCATCATCAAAAGCGAGTAGATCGCCTCGTTCGCACCCGCCGCGCCAAGCGCGTGCCCGGTCATCGACTTGGTCGAACTGATCGGCGCGTGATCATCGCCAAGCGCGCGGCGCACGGCCTCGACCTCGACAACATCGCCAACCACGGTCGAGGTGCCATGGGCGTTGATATAGGTGATCTTGCGTCCCTCGGCCAAGGTGGAGGCCGCAAGTTTCATCGCCCGTTCACCGCCCTCACCCGAGGGGGCAACCATGTCATAACCATCCGAGGTCGCGCCGTAACCGGTGATTTCAGCGTAGATTTTCGCGCCGCGTGCTTTGGCGTGTTCCAGTTCCTCAAGAACCAGCATGCCGCCGCCGCCGCCGATCACGAACCCGTCGCGGGTCGCATCGAATGCGCGCGCGGCGGTGGTGGGCGTATCGTTATATTTCGAGCTCATCGCGCCCATCGCATCAAACAGGCAGGACAGCGTCCAGTCGACCTCTTCACCGCCGCCCGCAAAGATCATGTCCTGCTTGCCCATCTGGATCAGTTCGGCGGCGTTGCCGATGCAATGCGCGCTGGTCGAGCAGGCCGAGGTGATCGAGTAGTTCACGCCCTTGATCTGGAACGGCGTGGCAAGGCAGGCCGAGACGGTCGAGGACATACATTTGGTGACCGCAAACGGGCCGATCCGTTTCGGACTGCCCTTTTCCTGAACGATCTGATGCGCCGCAAAGAAACTCGAGGTGGACGGTCCGCCCGAGCCTGCGATCAGGCCAGTGCGCTCGTTGGAAATGTCGGACTGCTCAAGCCCCGCATCGGCAATCGCCTGCGCCATCGCGATATAGGCATAGGCGGCTGTCGGCCCCATGAACCGCAACTGGCGTTTGTCGATATTGGCGGCCAGATCAATCACGGGCACGCCCGCGACCTGACTGCGAAAGCCGAGTTCAGCATATTCGGGCTGAAAGGTGATGCCCGATTTGCCGGCCTTCAGGCTGGCGGTGACTTCTTCGGCTGAGTTGCCGATGGGCGAGACGATGCCCAGCCCGGTAATGACGACACGGCGCATGCGGCCCTCCATTTTCTCTCGTTAGCGCTCAGGTTTCCGAGAGCGCGACTTTCATATCCTTGACCTGATAGATCACGTCGCCATCGGCCTCGACAATGCCATCAGCCACGCCCATGGTCAGGCGGCGCGTTTGAATGGCTTTGGTGAAATCAATCTTGTAGGTCAGCATCTTGCGATCCGGGCGCACCATGCCGGTCAGCTTGACCTCGCCGACACCCAGCGCATAGCCGCGCCCCTGCCAGCCGCGCCAGCCAAGGTTGAACCCGGTGAGCTGCCACAGCCCGTCAAGGCCCAGACAGCCCGGCATGATCGGGTTGCCGGGGAAATGGCACTCAAAGAACCACAGATCGGGCGTGATATCGAATTCGGCGACCACATGGCCCTTGCCATGCGCACCGCCATCGCCCGAAATCTCGGTGATGCGGTCCATCATCAGCATCGGCGGCGCGGGAAGCTGCGCATTGCCGGGGCCAAATAGGTCGCCGCGCGCGCATTTGAGGAGATCCTCTTTCCCGAAGCTCGTCGGAAACCCTGTCATACCTGCCCCCTGCTGGTTCTGCCCTATCTTTCCAATTCTCTATCATTGCCGCGCCAATCGGCGCAAGGGCAAGGGGACGGAGCGGTTGTCGCAGCTGCATTGAATTATGACCAAGAACCCTGCATATATGTAAGGGAGGAGTGATGAGATGTCCGTGACACCCAATTTGATGCAATCGCGCGCCCAGTCTTGGTTGGGATCGGCAGGCTTGCGGCCAACACGGCAGCGTCTGGCGCTGGCGGCGCTTTTGGTGGGCGATGGCGAAAACCGTCACGTCACCGCCGAAAGCCTCTATGCGGCGGCACGCGATGCGGGTGAAAAGGTCTCATTGGCGACGGTTTACAACACCTTGCGCGCGTTTTGCGAGGTCGGGCTGATGCATGAAGTCACGGTAGATGGCTCGCGCAGCTATTTCGACACGCGCACGGATGATCACCCGCATTTCTTCTGGGAAGACGAGAACCGGATTTCCGATGCGCCTGCCGAAGAACTGGAACTGGCCCGTGTGCCCAAAGCGCCCGAGGGGGCGCAGGTAACTCGGGTGGATGTGGTGATCCGGGTGCGGCGTACTTAACGCAGCCTAGGGCAGAACGGCCAGCCAGCCCCAAATCGTCAGGATCGACAGCGCCGTGGCGATCAGCACCGCCGAGGCCGCAACGCGTCGCCCGACCCCGTAGATATTGGCAAAGATATAGGCATTGACGCCCGGTGCCATCGCGCCTGTCAGCGTGGCCGAGCGCAGCGCCGCTGTATCGACGTGAAACGCGAAATGCGCCAGCGCATAGGCAATCGCGGGATGCACCACCAGCGAGAGCGCGGTAATCATCGCAATCGCGCGGCCATCGCCCTCGGGGCGGTAGCGATACAGCACGCCGCCCAAGCCAAACAGCGCTGCCGGAAGCGCCGCTTGCGCCATCATATCCATGCCCGCTTGCAGCGGATGGGGCAGCGGATAGCCCGTCAGAGCCGTGCCCAGCTTGATCGCGAAACCGGTCATGATCCCGATCACCAAGGGCGTGCGCACAACGCCGACCAGCGCATTCATCCCAACACGGCCCAGACCCGCGCCGGTGCCATGATTGCGCACGCCCTCCATCGTGAGAATACCGATAGTATACAGCAGCGGCGCGTGGATCGAGATGATCGCGAAATTGCCCGACAGGGCGTCGGTGCCATAGGCGCGCTCGGTGATCGGCACGCCCAGCAGCAGCGAGTTGGAAAACAGGCAGGCGAACCCGATCGCCACGCTTTCCGGCCCGGTGCGCCCCATCGCCCGCGCGCCCGCGATCCCGATGGCGAATGACACCAGCGCGCCTGCGTAAAACGCGCTCATCATGCCCCAGTTATAGCTTTGGCCAAGATCGAGATTGGCAATCGAGCGCGCCAGCAGAACCGGCACCGCGAAATTCTGCGCAAAGCGCATCAGCCCATCAACGGCGCTGTCGGAAAACATCCCGCGCCACGCGACCAGATAGCCAAAGCCGAGCACCAGAAAGACCGGCAGGATGACGTCGATCAGCGAACTCATTCGGGGCTGTCGGGGGCGTCGAACTCCAGCACCATCCCGTCATGGGCCGGACGGATATGATCGGGCGTTTCGCGCGCCACCGCGTCATGGTCCAGATCAATGTGCATATTGGTCAGCACGGCACTTGCGGGCTGGGCGCGCGCGATCCACTCCAGCGATTGCGCCAGATGCGCGTGCGTCGGATGGGGCGTGCGGCGCAGCGCGTCAAGCACCCAGCATTCCAAGCCCTTAAGATGCGCCCAAGCCGGATCAGGGATCGCCGAGACATCGGGTAGATAGGCCAGCGGACCGATGCGAAAGCCAAGCGCGTCGATATTGCCATGCTCGACGCGGAACGGCTGAAAGCGGATCGTGCCGCCCGCGCCGGTGACCTCGAACGCGGTTTCATGGCGGATCGCCTGCAGGTCGCAAATCGGTTGGTAATTGCTGTCAGCGGGCTGCACGAAGGCATAGGCAAAGCGGTTCAGCAGCGCCTCTTGCGTGTCGCTATCGGCCCAGACGGGCAGGCGTTTGCGCATGTTGAACACGATCTGGCGCAGATCGTCGATGCCGTGGACATGATCGGCGTGGGAATGGGTGTAGACCACCGCGTCCAGCGTGCCGACCTTGGCATCCAGTAACTGCGCGCGCATATCGGGCGAGGTGTCGATCAGGACCTGCGTGCGGCCCTGCGCGCCGATGCGCTCCACCAGCATCGAGCAACGGCGGCGGGCGTTCTTGGGATTGGCGGGGTCGCATTCGCCCCAATGGTTGCCGATCCGGGGCACGCCGCCCGACGAGCCGCAGCCCAGAATGGTGAAGCGCAGGCGGCTCATGCGGGCAGGCTCCCGCGCTCGCCATGTTGGGCGGCTTTGGCAAACAGCCGGTCGAAATTGGCCTGCGTGGCGGCGGCGAAATCGTCGATGGAGACGCCGAACACCTCGGCCCCGACCTTGGCGGTCAGCGCGGAATAGGCGGGTTCGTTGCGCCGTCCGCGATGGGGCGGGGGGGCAAGATAGGGGCTGTCGGTTTCCACGAGGATGCGATCCAGCGGCGCGGTCGCGAAAATATCGCGCACCTCCTGACTGCGCGGGAAGGTCGCGATGCCCGACATCGACAGGTAAAACCCCAGATCAATCGCTGCCTGCGCCAGACGCGGACCGGAGGAAAAGCAATGCATGACGCAGGGATAGGGTTTGATCTTCATCCCTTCTGTCAGGATCGCTTCCATATCTTCATCGGCATCGCGCGCATGGATGATCAGCGGTAATCCGGTTTCCTGCGCGGCCTCGATATGAATACGCAACGAGGTCTTTTGCGCCTGCGCACTTTCCGCGGTGTAGTGATAATCCAGCCCGGTTTCGCCAATCCCGACGAACTTGGGATGCGCCGCGAGTGCGACCAGATCGGCCACGCTGACCATCGGTTCCTCGGCCACGCTCATCGGATGGGTGCCCGCAGCGTAGAAAACGCCCTTATGGGTTTGCGCGATGGCGCGCACCGAGGGTTCGTTTTTCAGCCGGGTGCAAATCGTGACCATGCGCGTGACGCCGGCTTCATTGGCGCGCGCGATGACCTTATCCAACTCACCCGCGAAATCGGGGAAATCGAGGTGGCAATGGCTGTCGGTGATTTCGGGGGGCGTGGTAATCTCGGGGAGGGTCACAAAAGGCTCCTTTCGCGGCTTACGAAGCTGCGGCGGTAATCTCTAAAACGATATCCATCACCAAAGAGGCAGGGTCAAGGTTGACCGCCCGCCCATGACGCGCCCGCGCGCCCAAGGTTTGGTGAAGGGTCGCCCATTTCATCGCGGCGCGCTCATCAGGTGACAGACGGGTCAGCAGATCAGCCTCGCCTGGCGCGGCCTGTGGCGCGGGCGCGCCTGCGACGCCCGTGCGCGCCAGACGGGCGAGGAAGAGTTCAAGCAAGCCCAGCGTGAGTTCAAGGCGCGGCTCGTTTGCCTTGCCCGCACAACCCTCGGCCAGGGCAATCGCGCCAAGACGATCCAACTGGGGCAGGGTGGCCATCAGCTTGATCAGATTGGCATAGCGCGTCATGCCCTCAAGATTGATCAGCCGGATCGCCGCCCCGACCGAACCGCCCGACAGCGCCGCAAGCGCGTGGTGGTCCAGCTCGGGCGGCTCGCCCTCATCCTCGGCGGCGGCAAGGGCGGCTTCCATTTGTTCGGGGGCCAGCGTGCCAAGGCGCAATTCGCGACAGCGCGAGCGGATCGTGGGCAGCAGCCGCGCGGGTTGATGCGCGATCAGCAGGAAAGTCACGCGCGGGGGCGGTTCTTCGAGCAGTTTAAGCAGCGCATTGGCGGCCTGCACGTTGAGTTCATCGGCCGCATCCACGATCACCACGCGCCGCCCGCCCTCGGTCGCCGAGAGGTGTAAGAACGATTTCAGCTTGCGCACCTGATCGACGCGAATGTCTTGCGACAGCGCGGTTTCTTTTTCATTAGGGCCGCGTTTGAGCGTGAAAATACCGGGTTCCGAGCCAGCCGTGATGCGCGCAAGTGCGGGGTGATCGGGATCGGGATCAAGGCTGCGGGGCAGGTCTGGTTCGCCAAACAGGCTGGGTCCGCTATCATCAGGGCGCGTGAGCAAAAACCGCGCGATGCGCCACGCCAGCGTGGCCTTGCCAACGCCGCGCGCGCCCGTCAACAACCAGCCGTGATGCAGCCGCCCCATGTTGAAGGCGTCGAGGAAATCTTCCTCGGCACGGGTCTGGCCCACCAAAACGCGGGTTTCGCGCGGGTGGCGCGCTCCGGGTGCGAGGGTTGGGTCGGGAAGGTCGGCTACGCTCATGCCCGCCACTCTAGAGCTTGGCGAGGGCGGTTTCCAGCACGTCTTGCGCGATTATTTCAGATGTGCGCGCGCCGTCGATCACGGCGAAACGGGGCGCAAATTCGCGCGCGAGATCAAGAAACCCGGCGCGCATTTTTTGCTGCAATCCAAGGCCGAAATCCTCGAACCGTTCTTCGCTGCCCTGCCGCCCCTTGGCGCGTGCCAGCCCAACAGCGGGGTCGATGTCGATCAGGATCGTGAGGTCGGGTTCGCGTGCGATCATCAGGCTATGCAACTGATCCACCAGCGCGCGCAGATCGCCGCGCGAGAGGCCCTGATACATCCGCGTGCTATCGGCGAAGCGGTCACAAATCACCACTTTGCCCGCCGCAAGCGCAGGTTCGATCACGCGTTCCAGATGATCGCGGCGTGCGGCGGTGAATAGCAAAATCTCGGTCTGCGCAGACCAGCGATCGGGGTCGCCCTCCAGCACGAGACGCCGGATTTCCTCGGCTCCCGGAGACCCGCCGGGTTCGCGCGTCAGCACCACGTCCAGCCCGCGCGCGCGAAGGGATTCGGCCAGCACGCGCGCTTGCGTCGACTTGCCCGACCCGTCGATCCCCTCAAAACTGATGAACATACCCTAGCTGTTGACCTTTTCCATCGCGGCGGTAAATGCCTTGCCGCCAAGACGCGCAACGGCGGCCTTGACGCGCACCATAAACCCACCGCGTTTGACGTCATTTTCCGCCACCAGCGCGACTTCGCGCGGCTCTTCCAGACCGGGCACGGTGATCACCAGCTTGCCCAGCTTTTGACCCTTGATGATTGGCGCGGCAACGGGGCTGTCAAACACCGCCTCGGCCTTGACCTTATCTTGCGCATTGGCCGGGATCAGCAGCGAGAGGTCTTTTTGCGGGGCCAGCCCGACGCTGTCTTGCGCGCCCAGCCACACCGGAGCCTGCGCCAGTTGCGTACCCGCCTTGGCGACGTCTTTCATCACGAATTGGCGAAACGCCCAGTTCGCGACAGCCTCGCCTTCCTGCGCACGCGCGGCCTCGGAGTCCATGCCCGACAGGATATACAAAATCCGGCGATCGCCCATCACGGCAGAGCCCACCAGCCCATAACCCGATTCCTGCGTATGGCCGGTTTTCATGCCATCGGCTTTCCAGTCCGCGGCCTTGATTTCCAGCAGCGGATTGCGGTTTTGCGCATTGGCCGGGGCGCGATCCTTGTAGTTGAAATGGGTCTCGCTGAAGAAGTGATAATATTGCGGGAAATGGGTGATGATGCGGTTGGCGATGATGCCCAGATCATGCATCGACATCCGCTGACCGGGGTCAGGCCAGCCGCTGGCATTGGCAAACATCGAATTTTTCATCCCCAGCTCATGGGCGCGTTCGGTCATCAGTTCGGCAAAAGCGCGCTCGGAGCCCGCAAGCCCTTCGGCCACGACCACACAGGCATCATTGCCCGAATTGATGATCATCCCCTGAATCAGGTCGCGCACGCTGGGCCGGTCGGTGGTGTTGAGAAACATCGTCGAGCCGCCCATCGATTGCGCATGGGCCGAGACCGGAAAGGTCGTGTCCATCGTGACCCGGCCATCTTCGAGCGCCTCGAACAGCATATCGATCGTCATCAGCTTCGACATCGACGCCGGGGGGAGCGGGATATCGGCGTTTTTCGACAGCAGCACCGTTTTCGTGGTCACATCATAGACCCAAGCCGCGTGCGCCTTGGTGTCAAAGGCAAAAGCGGGCAGGGCGGTCAGCGCCCCCAGCAGCGTGGCGAATATCAGGCGGGTAAGTTTCATGGTCATCCTAGTTCGAGACGGGGTAGGCATCAGAATAGCCCAGCCCGTGAATGGTTTTCTTCAGCGCATTGAGATCGGATTTCGAGGGCGCAGGCCCTGCGATCACACGCCAGAAGGTTTTGCTTTGGCTTTGCTCTTTCTTAATCGTCGCGATCACGCCTGCCTTGGACATCTGGCTTTGGGCGCGCTTGGCATTGGCCTCGACCGAGAATATCCCGATCTGGATATACATCTTGCCAGCGGGCGCTTGGGCTGCGGGTTTCGAGGCTTTCGGCGTCGTCGCAACCGGTGGTGCCGGGGCCGGAGCGGGCGTCGGTGGCGCGCCAATCGCGGGTTTGGACGGCTTGCCAGCTTCGGCCTTGGCAATCGCGCCCGCCGCAGTGCTGGTCACCGCATCAAGGGATTTCTGCTCGACCTTTTCAGGCTTGGCGATCACGGGCTTGTCGACCAGCGGCGTGGTTTCATCCTGAACCGGAGCGGTCTCGCGGCGCAGCGCCACGACGGACAGTTCAGCGGGCGCTCCGGCGAGCAAGCCCAATGCATCCGCCGCATCCGAGCTGACCTGCAGTTTTGGTCCCGGATTGTCGATTTCACGCCGGAACAGCGCGCCGATCACGAATTTGCCATTGGCGGGGTTGCGGATAATCACGCGCTCGGGGTCTTTGACCTTGGGATAGGCGACCCAGACACCACCCAGCGAGGGGCGTCCGTCCCACAGCCCCTTCTCATCGACGGAGAACACCTGCGGAGCCTCGACGTCGCGCTCGACCAGTTTGGTCGCTTTGGCGGGCTTGGCCTCGCTGCTGCCCTCTTCGGCGGGTTTTTTCTTCATGAAGTCAAAAGGTTTTGCGCCGTCCTGACAGGCGCTAAGCGCCAGTCCCGCGCCCAAAATCAGCGCCATCGCCGAGCTGCGTTTGCGCAATCCGTGTGTCTGTTTCTGCTGCAGTTTCATCTTGTGCCCCTTGCTGCGCGCGGTTGTCCCGCGGCTATTTTACCCCTCAGCGATCCTGTCTACGCAGCCTGAAACGGCCTGTGCATGCAGTGCCTTCGCGCGTGATCCTAGCGTGTTGCCCGCGTTATGAAAAGCAGCGCTGCACGCCGCTGGCGGAAATTGGCGCGAAAGGCTTTCAGAATCGCGTGAAGCGGGCTAATGCGGGCGCCAACGGAAGTGTGGCCGAGTGGTTTAAGGCTCTAGTCTTGAAAACTAGCGTGCGGGGAACCGTACCGTGGGTTCGAATCCCACCGCTTCCGCCAGAATTTTTCATATGCTCGATGTATTCCATTTTATATCAGTAAGTTGAGCTGCCTTCCGTAATTGCCACGGCATTTCCTTTGGTTTGAAGCGTCGAAGTCTGCGCAGTTGCCTACGGATGCGTTGCTTGGCGCAAGTTTCACAATACAGCGTCGAGCCGAAACTGTGGCGGAACTGAACGCGGCGGCCGACGGTCAATGGCCGTGGCCACGATTGCGGGCATGGGGTCGCGGAACTTTTCGCTAGGGCCTCCGTTTATGATGAGACACCCCCAGTATCGGAGAAAATCATGAAACGCCCCGAGGATGACCCCCATACCACCACGGACTCAGGCATTCGCGTTCAAAGCGACGAACACTCGCTCACCGTTGGACCGGACGGCCCGATCGTCCTGCACGATCACTATCTTCTTGAGCAGATGGCCAATTTTAATCGCGAGCGGATACCGGAGCGTCAACCCCACGCCAAGGGATCGGGCGCATTCGGGACGTTTGAAACCACGCAGGACGTGTCTCGCTACACTAAGGCCAAGATCTTTCAGCCCGGCGCGAAATGCGATGTCGTGGCGCGCTTTTCGACGGTCGCAGGCGAACGCGGCAGCCCCGATACTTGGCGCGACCCGCGTGGTTTCTCGGTCAAGATGTATACCGAAGATGGCAATTTCGACATGGTCGGAAATAACACGCCGATCTTTTTTGTGCGCGACCCGATGAAATTTCAGCATTTCATTCGCAGTCAGAAACGTCGCGCCGACAACGATATGCGCGATCACGACATGCAGTGGGATTTCTGGACATTGTCGCCAGAAAGCGCGCATCAGGTCACCTATCTTATGGGCGATCGCGGAATTCCGAAAAATTGGCGCGAGATGAACGGCTATTCCAGCCACACCTATTCGTTGGTGAACGAGCAGGGCGAGAAATTCTGGGTAAAGTTCCATTTCCACACAGATCAGGGTGACGGCAACGCTTATCTGAGCCAAGACGAGGCCGATACGCTGGCGGGGAGCGACGGTGACTATCACCGGCGTGATCTGTTCAACGCGATCCGCGACGGAAACCACCCCAGCTGGACGCTAAAGTGGCAGATCATGCCCTATGAAGATGCCAAGACCTATCATCTCAATCCGTTCGATTTGACCAAGGTCTGGCCGCATGACGATTACCCGCTGATCGAGGTCGGCAAGCTGGTCCTGAACCGCAATCCGACCGATTTCCACACCCAGATCGAACAAGCCGCGTTCGAGATCAACAACATGGTGCCGGGCGTCGGGCTGTCACCGGACAAGATGCTTTTGGCGCGTGGCTTTTCCTACGCGGACGCGCACCGCGCGCGGCTGGGTGTGAACTATAAGGAAATTCCCGTGAATAAGGCGCGGGTGCCCGTCCATAGCTATTCCAAGGACGGTGCAGGGCGGACCGAGAACGTCTCGGACCCGGTCTATGCGCCAAACTCTTACGGCGGCCCTTCGGCGCAGCCCGCGACCCACGAAGCCGGGCTTTGGCACACGGATGGCGATATGGTGCGCCAAGCCTATACGCTGCGCGAGGATGATGATGACTGGAGCCAAGCCGGCGCGCTGGTGCGTGACGTGATGGACGAGGCGGCGCGCGCGCGGCTGGTTTCGAATGTCGTCGGGCATCTGTGTGACGGGGTCAGCGAGAAGGTGCTTCAGCGCGCGTTCGCGTATTGGCGCAACGTCGATCGCGACACCGGCGACAAGATCGAGGCCGGAGTGCGCGAGAAACTGGGCGGAGCGTCAGAGGCGCCGGGCATGGCGTCGGCCGAAAGCATCAGCGGCAAACGTGCGGCGGAGTAAACTCGACATCAACGGGCGGGGCGTGTCGGCCCCGTTCCTAATGTCATAAATATTCGCGAAAAGCACATCGCGGGCCAATGCGATAGATTTTCCCAATCATGTCATCAAGAAGGTCCATTCGACTGGCGAGCCGCAATGCTTTTCATCCCGACCCACCGGCAAGCAGCCCCGACTATCCGCGATCACGCCCTGGCTGGCAACTTCGCCGGGACTGTCGCAAACCGCGCCGAGAGGGGCCTTCATGAGTCACGGCGATAACGTTTTCTTAGAAAACGCGCTCAACGGGGGGCAGAAGACGGGGGCCAGAAAACGGGGGCTAGAAAGATGACCGTAGCGCGCCGCGCAGGGCGCGCGATTGCAAGGGCTCGGACAGGTGCGGTGCGGGGGAATATCCCATCCGCTCCATCGCCTCCGCCTCGTGCGGATGTGGCGGGGCGCGCAGTGAGGCCCAAAGCAGCCCCGCCATCGCCGCCTTGCTGCTGACCGCTTGCTCCAGCCGGGAGAGTGCAGGCAAAAGCGCTTTTTCAACCTCGGTGAAGTCTGTTCCAAGCGGGAAATCAGGCAATAGCGTCGCGCGGTGTGGGTCCAGCCAGCAATTGATCGCAGCAGGCAGGTTATTGCGATGCTCTGCGGGCACTTGCCAGCCCCGCGCCAGTTTGCCTTCGGCCTTTGCCTTGGCCACCAGATCAGCCTGAAAGCGGCTATCGGCAATGCAAATCAGGCGCGCGACTACCTCTTCATCCGTCTGACCGCGCAGGAAAGCGGCTCCGTATTCGGTGACCACCACGTCGCGCATATGACGGGGAACGGTCGTCACGGGCAATTGCCAGACGATATTGGACGTCACCTTGCCGCCGCTGCGGCGTGTGGCGGGCAGGGTCAGCACTGCGTGGGCGTCCTCCAGCCCAAAGGCCTGCTCGAAAAAGTTGAACTGTCCCCCCACTCCGCTGACCACTTGACCGGGTTTGGCGGCATCCGACATGGCATCGCCCAGAACGCTGACCTGCATTGCCCCGTTGACAAAGCGCGCAGCGATCCGGGCGGCGCGTTTGGCGGCCTCGTCCCCATATAACGCATTGGTGAAACTGACAGGCATCATGCGAATTTTGGCGCGTTGCTCGGGCGGCATCTGGCGCAGTCGTTCATACATATCGCGCGCCTCGACGAAAAACCCGGCATGGATCGCGGCACCGTCGATCTCGCGTTTCAGAACGCCGCCCTCAAACAGTGCCAGCAACCCGCCGACCAGCATCTCGGTGACTGCATAAAGACCCTCGCGAAACGGGGCGATGCCGTCCCCGAGAAGGGGCAGGGGGGCATCGCGCCAGATCTCGTCGAGCTGTCCGCGCGCGCGCAGCAGCAGCGCATTAGCCACCGCATCGCCAATCGCGCCGATTCCGATTTGTAGCGTGCCGCCATCCGTGATCAACCGCGACACATGCAGCGCGATCGCGTGCTGTTCCACCGAGACAGGGCGGCGCACGGCCGAAAACAGGTCAATCTGTGCTTGCGGCTCAAGCACCATCGCAAGCTCGCCCGCGTCAATCGCGGCGGGGCCATCCATGAAGGGCAGCGCGTCATTTACTTCGGCCACGGCGATAAAGTCGATCTCGCCACGGGCGCGCATGTCAAACAGATCGGCGGAAATATCGGTGTTGCATGACATGCTAAACCGGTCGCCCTCACGCGGCATGAGTTGCGACAAGACATTCGGCCTTTGCGCAATCAGCACGTCGCGGGCGTGGGTATAATTGGCCGCAATGTAATGTCGTTGGGCGTAGTCGTTGCCCAGCCAACTGGCCGCCTGAAAGAAGAACTCGGACACATCGATATTGTCGGGCAGGCTGCCATCCCTGATCATTTCTGCGTAAGTCAGGGCGGGGGTGGTTCCAAAAAGGCGATCCATTGCTGGCCCAAGAAAGCGCTGTTCAATGTCTGAGGACGGGGTGGGACGCTGCAAGGTCAATGCGGTAAATATGCTCAGTTTCAGCGACTTGTCCGCCGCTGCCAGCTTGACCAGCGCGTTGACCAGCGTGACCGGCTTGCCCAACCCTAAGGGCAGCGCCAAGCGCACCTCGCCGCCCGCGAGATCATAAATCGCCTGCGCCATCGTTTCGGCGTCGGTATGGATGTGCGGCGTGTCAGGCAAGGCTCGACCAGCCCTCGTCAGGGGCAAAGCGCGGGCCATGCGCCTTTTGCAACGCATGTAGCTTGGCGGTGATCTCGTTGACGCCGCGCTGCTTGGCATAGTGCATCGGACCGCCGCGGAACGGTGCCCAGCCGGTGGCGAAAATCATTGCGGCGTCGATCTGATCGGCATCTTGCGCCACGCCTTCGCGCAGCACTTCGACACAGGCATTTAACATCGGCAGGATCAACCGATCCGTCAGATCATCGGGCGCGTCGTCAAGGTCGGCATCGGGATGCGGAGGGCCATCGGACCAGTCGTAAAATCCCGTGCCGGTTTTCTTACCCAGATCGCTCGCCTCTACTTTGCGCCGCAGATCGTCGCTGATGGGTGGCATCGGGGTCCGCAGGCTCTTGGACAGGCTCTCGGCCACTTGCAGGCCAACGTCCAGCCCGACCTGATCGGCCAGCGTGACCGGGCCCATTGGCATCCCGAAGCGCAGGGCGGCGGTGTCGATCACATCCTTGCTGACACCTTCATTCATCAGCACCATCGCCTCCAGCATGTAGGGGACCAGCGCGCGGTTCACCACAAAACCCGGGTAGTCCTTGACCCTCGCGGGCAGCTTGCCGATCGCGCCACAAAAGGCCGCAAGACGCTGCGCGGTCTGATCGCTTGTCGCCTCTGCCTTGACAACTTCGATCAGGTCGATGCGCGACACCGGGTTGAAGAAATGCAGCCCCGCGAAATGGGTCTTGGACGGCGCGAAAGCGGTCAGATCGGCAATCGACAGGCTTGAGGTGTTGGACGCCAGAATTGCGCCCGTCTTTATTTTGCCGCGCAGCCCTTCGTAGATTTCTTCTTTCAAATCCTGCCGCTCGGTAGCGGCTTCGATGACCAGATCGGCATGGGCCAAACCGTAGCTGTGTGGGTCGGGCATCAGCCGATCAAGCGCATCGCGCGTCTCGGTGGCGCTCAGGTGTTTGTCCTTGCAGATCTCGCCGGCTTTCTTGATCGCCCGGCCCAGCGGTTCGGTCTCGATATCGCTCAGGGTGACAGACTTGCCCTTGATCGCCGCCATCGCCGCGATTTCAGCCCCCATCGCGCCCGCGCCGATGACATGCACATGCGAAATGCCATCGTCACCGCGCCCCGCCTCCTTGAGGGTCTGACGCAGAAAGAACACCCGACGCAGGTTTTTCGAGGTCTCGGTTTTGAGCAATTCGGCGAAACTTTCGACCTCGCCCTGCTGCATCGCCTTGCGGTCGTCGCCATGGTTTTCCCAAAGATCAATCAGCGCATAGGGGGCGGGGTAGTGCTGTTTCGGAGCCTTCTTTTCGGTCTGGCTGCGCATCTGCCGCGCGGCTAGGCTGCGGGCCTGATCAAAGCCGAACGCGCGCGAGGTCAGGCCCGGCTCGTGTTTGTCGATCTCGCCGCTTGCGATGGCATCAATGGTCGCGGCCACATGGCGTTCCTCGACCACCACATCGACGATGCCCTGACTTTTGGCGCGCTGCGTGTGCGCGGTTTTTCCCGTCAGCATCATCGTCATCGCATCACTCGCGCCGATCAGCGCGGGTAGGCGGAACGTGCCGCCAAGGCCGGGATGCAGGCCAAGCTGGACCTCGGGAAATCCGAATGACGCACCGGGCGTGGCAATGCGATAATCACAGGCGAGCGCGATTTCGAAGCCCGCGCCAAGGGCGGCACCATGGATGACGCAGACTGTCGGACAGTTCAGCGCCTCGATCCGGTCCAGCACGCTATGGGCTTGGTGCAGCAATTCGACTGCACCCTCATCGCTCATCTCGGCAAAACCGGAAATGTCGGCCCCTGCCGCAAAGCCTGCGCTCTTGGCCGAGCGGATCACCAGCGCCTTTGGCAAATCTGCCTCGGCGGCGGTGATGAGCTGGTCCAGTTCGCGGATCACATCTTGCGAAATCGTGTTCATGCCGGTGTTTTGCTTGTCCAGCACCAGCCACAGGACACCCGCGTCATCGCGCCCCGTGCGCCAGTTGCCGTCTGCATCTGCGACAGGGCCTAATTCCAACTTGGTTTCGCCAAGAAATTCAAGAACATGTCCGGTCATTACACAGCCTCCAACAACATCGCACCGCCCAGACCGCCGCCAATACATTCGGTGGCGATGCCACGTTTTGCGCCGCGGTGTTTCATCGCATTGGCCAAATGCAGCACGATCCGGTTGCCGCTGGTGCCAACGGGATGGCCCAGCGAAATCGCGCCGCCATCGACGTTCAGCCTGTCGCGATCGATGCGCCCGAAGGCTTTGTCATAGCCCAAGACCTCGCGGCAGAAATCGTCGTCGTTCCACGCAGCAAGGCACGATAGCACCTGCGCGGCAAATGCCTCGTTCAACTCCCACAGGTCGATGTCGTCCACGCCCAAGCCATGCCGCTGCGCGATGGGGGTCGCGGCGAGCACCGGACCCAGCCCCATGATCGACGGATCAAGGCCCGCCCATTCGCTGTCGGTGATTTCGGCCAGCGGTTCCAGCCCGTGCAGATCGACGGCCTGCTGCGAAGCGAGGATGCACCAGCTTGCGCCATCGGTGATCTGGCTGGAATTGCCCGCCGTGACCTTGCCATAGGGCGGCTCGAACACGGGCTTGGGTTTGGCGAGCCCCTCCATATCGCTGTCAGGGCGCACGCCGTCGTCGTGGTCATACACAGTTCCGTCGCGATCAAACGCGGGCATCACCTCGTCTTTCAGCCGCCCTTCTGATTGCGCGGCGGCAAGGCGGTGATGGCTTTGCATCGCGTAGGTATCGGCGGTTTTACGGTCGATGTTGAAACGATAGGCAAGGATTTCAGCCGTTTGCCCCATGCTGAGCGTGGTGATCGGGTCGGTCAACCCGCGTTCAAGACCGACAACCGGCTTGAAGAACTCGGGCCGGATGCCCGCCATGGCTTTGGCCTGATCCATCGGGCCTTTTGCCGCGTTCATCCGTCCGAACCACTCCACGGCAGAAGAGCGCAGCGTCAAGGGCGCGTGGCTGAGCGCCTCGGTGCCACCGGCAAGGATCATCTGATGCGATCCGTCGCGAATATAACGGTAGGCGGTGTCGATGCTTTGCATCCCGGACCCGCAGTTGATCTGGACCGAGAAGGCGACCGTGGAGTCGGGCAGGCCAAGGCGCAATGCAGCGACGCGGGCGGGGTTCATTTCGTCCGCGATCACGTTGACGCATCCCAGGATCACCAGATCGAGTGCGGCACGCTCGAACGTTTGACGGGCCAGCAAGGGCCGCCCGCATTGCACGGCCAGATCGACGGGTGTGAACGGGCCGGGACCGGAGCGCGCCTTGAGGAACGGGGTGCGCGCACCATCGACCAGATAGACGCGTTGTTTGGCAGGGCTCGTCATTCTGCGGCCTCCTTGGGGGCTTGGGCATCGGGTTTCCTGGCGGGGAACAGGGCGGCGAAATCTTCGCGGGAATACTCGTCCACCGCCACGACTTCGGCGACCAGCTTGGACATCGCTTCGATCTCGGCCATTTCCGCCGCGCTTAGGATGCCTGCGTCCAGCGCCTCTTGGGGTGACTTGCGCGCCTCGCGCAGGCGCGCCATCACCGGCGCCATTTCCACGACCTTGGCGTAACACTCATTGAGCACCTGCACGCCATCGCGGCTGCAGCCATCCGAAAGCGTGCCGGTGATGCGGTCGCGGGTGGCCGAAGGGGTGTAAAGCAGATCGCTGCAGTCTGCGACCAGCCTGTCATCGGGTTTGCGCTGCACATTGCCGGGCAGGGTGATCGCGCGCAAAATCCACGCGGCCCAGCGGGCGGGCATGTTGGCAATCACGTCGTCCAGCGATGTCTGGATGCTGTGAAAGGCGTCGGCGGCGACGTAGCGCAGCACCGGCAGGTCGGCTTGCTGACGGCCCTCGTCCTCCCACCGTTTTAGCGCGGCGGACAAGATATACATGTCCGACAGGATATCGCCCATCCGCCCCGAGATCATCTCTTTGCGTTTAAGCGCGCCGCCCAGCGTCAGAAACAGCACATCGGCGGTCAGCGCATAGGCGGCAGACCAGCGCGAGAGTTGGCGGTAGATCGGTGTCGCCTCGCCCGCGTCGGGCGCCGGAGCAAAGCGAGCGCCGGTCATCGCGCGCCCGAACGCGCGAAAGAGCGTCCTGGTGGTGTGGCCGATATGGGCCCAGACCGATTTGTCAAACATTTCCAGAGATTTGTCCGGGTCTTCTTCTTGAAGCGCCAGAATGTTATCAAGCATGTGGGGATGCGCCCGGATCGACCCCTGCCCATAGATAATCAACGAGCGCGTCACGATATTGGCGCCCTCCACGGTGATCCCGATTGGCACGGCGCGGTAAAGCGGCAGCAGGTAATTCGACGGCCCGTCGATGACCGCCTTGCCGGAATGCACGTCCATCGCATCATCCAGCGCCTCGCGCATCCGAAACGTCGCATGGGCCTTCATGATCGCGGAAATTACCGACAGGGCGCGTCCTTCATCCAGACCCGCGCAGGTGAGGTGACGGGCGGCGTCCATGCCGTAGGCGTCCGCGGCCAGCCGTCCCAGCCGCGCCTGAATCCCGCCGAACTTGCCGATGGGCAGGTTGAACTGCTGGCGAATACGCGAATACGCCCCGGTGGTGTGCGCGGCGAGCGCGATGGCGGCGCACCCCATCGAGGGCAGCGAAATGCCGCGCCCGGCAGCCAGCGCAGACATCAGCATCATCCAGCCTTTGCCCGCAAATTCCGGCCCGCCGATGATGTGATCAAGCGGGATGAACACGTCCTTGCCGGTGGTCGGTCCGTTCATGAACATGGTTGATGAGGGGATGTGGCGGCGGCCGGTCTCGACCCCTTCAAGATCGGTGGGCACCAGCGCGCAGGTGATGCCGATGTCGGGCGTGTCGCCCAACAGGCCGTCGGGGTCTTGCAGCTTGAACGCCAGCCCCAGCACAGAGCAGACGGGCGACAGGGTGATATAGCGTTTCGCCCAGTTCAGGCGAATGCCAAGCACGTCCTCTCCGTCCCAATCGCCCTTGCAGATGACGCCGGTGTCGATCATCGCGCCCGCGTCCGATCCGGCCTCGGCGCTGGTCAGGCCAAAGGCGGGCAGTTCGCGCCCGTCTGCAAGGCGGGGCAGCCAGTAATCTTTTTGAGCGTCAGTGCCAAACTGGTGCAGCAACTCGCCCGGCCCCAACGAGTTGGGCACCATGACGGTGACCGCAGTGGCGACAGAGCGGGTCGAGATATAGCGCACGATTTCCGAATGCGCGAAGGCGGAGAATCCCAGCCCGCCGTAGTCCTTGGCAATAATCATGCCAAAAAATTTCTTGTCGCGCAGGAATTGCCACACGTCCGGAGACAGGTCGCCGACCTCGTGGTTGATCTGCCAATCGTCGATCATGCCGCACAACTCTTGCACGGGACCGTCGAAGAAAGCCTGCTCGTCCGGCGACAGCTTTGGCGCTTTGACTGCGTGCAGCATGGACCAGTCGGGATTGCCCGAGAACAACTCGGCCTCCCACCAAACCTCACCGGCGTTCAGTGCCTCGCTTTCGGTTTCGGACAGGGCAGGTAAGGCGCTTTTTGCCCAGGTGTGGATCGGTTTCGTGAACACGCGCGCGCGAAGACTTGTCATGACATACCTCCCTTGACCCGATAACGCACGGCATCATGAGGGGGTTCCGTCACCGGGGGGGAAGGGCTATCCCCGACGAAGACGGATGCCTAAGCTGTCAAAGCGGCGCACCACGCGCCTGACGCCATCATGCCCAAACCCGATACTCTGACGTAACTTATGAATGGAAGCGCGCCTCGATAGCGGGCTGGCTTCATTCGTCTTTCGCCATCAGGCGATTGATCGCTTTAGCATAGATCACCAGCGCCGAGTATGATCGTCACAAGGTGGCACCATGATGGCCTGCACATGAACGAAACGTCCCATGCAGGCCATCAATCTTACCCAGCGCGCTGCCTGTTGCGATCGCGAACGGGCAACGTCATCTTCGTCCCCTCAAGCTTTCTTGTCGGCCAAATGAAAGAAGAAACGTACCATTTCGGCGCTGGCGTCCGGTCCCTTGGCGTCGGTATAGCTGCCCTGCGGCTGACCGCCAGACCAGGCATGACCCAGCCCCCCGACGACCCAGTGTTCCAGCACCGTGACGCCATCGGAACCGGTCACGGTCTTGCGGTTGAACTGGCGCCCCGACGCGTGGCCTTGCTCATCGCTGTCGATGCTCTGGCGCGGCCCGAGATCCATTGTATCGCGTGCGATGCGTTCGCCGTTCACGGGTGCGACGGTTGCATCCGCGCTGCCGTGAAAGACGATGGTGGGAACAGGGGACGCAGCTTTCGGGCGCTGGGACACGTCCGGCGCGCCACCTGCCATCGCCGCAAACGCGGAGGGCACGTCTTTTGCGGCAGCAAAGGGCAAACCGGAATGCGCCCCCACGCCAGCGAAGACATCCGGATAGGTTTCCCCCAGTATCACCGCCATTGCGGCACCGGCGGACAGTCCGGCGACGAAGGTGCGATCCCTCGATACGCCATGTTGCGCCATCGCCTGTTGCGCCATTCCCGCAAGGATCGCAGGCTCGCCCCGGTCACGTCGCTGATCGCCACGGCTGAACCAGTTCCAGCACGACTGTGCGTTGTCGCCGCGCGATTGATGCGGATATATCACGACGAAACCGTGCTGTTCGGCCAAGGCATTCATGCCGGTGCCGGTCGCAAAATCCTCAGGCGACTGGGTGCAGCCGTGCAGCATGACGATGATGCCGGACACGCCTTCGGACGCGCTTGCCGGAACATAGCTGCGATAGGCGCGGCTTCCTGCAGCGCATGAATGTTGCGCGCGTTCAAACGTTGCGCCCTCGGGGATGATCGAGGGAGGCGTAGGGGCGTCGAGGGGAGATTGAAAGCGGGCCAGCAGCCCTTGCATGCCCGCCATTCCCGTCTGCGCATCACCCAAAGGCGCGCTGCCATCTGGCAACAATCCGTGTTGTGCCAGCGTGCGCTGGACAAGTTCATTGGCGGCGGCAATGCGTGCATCACCGTTCGCCGGGCGCATCGCGCCGACGTTGAAGTTTAACATCTTATCAATCCTTATCGGGGTTGGCGCAGTCTATTGAATGCGGTCGGTGAGGGCCTTCTTGATCTCCGGGCTCGCCTGCAAAGCGCCCAGCACGGTGATGGAGCCGATGGTTTCCAACGCAAGCTCGGGCGTTACATCGGACGCGATCCGCGCCAGGCCAACGACCTTGACATGCAACACCTCGCCCGCGGCTTTCAGCGCCTCCAGATCGGCGCGTGTGTAATCGCGCAGACCCAGCTCCATCGTGTGTCGCTCGATGGATTTGCTGACCGTCTCCACATGGGTATCTAGCTGGTTGCGGATGGCCGTGCGGATGAAATCGCTGCGATTGGAGTAGAATCCTTCCTGCACCAGCAGGTCGATCCGGCCAAGGTCGACATAGCCCAGATTGATCGTGATCTTCTCACTGTCGGGTGTCTTGTCGCGAAGCTGTCTGACGTTGCTCATGCCTATTTCTCCATCTGTATGGATGGTATATGGATGATAGATCGCACAATGCAAGAGGCCAACCCTGAAAATTGGCTTAGCAAAGGCCGCCACAGATCCTGACTTGGCGCTCGGCACCTATCCGCACACCGCCCGCATCGCAAAGCGGTGCCGATCAGACGAACTCGTTGATCGCCTCTAGTAAGGCCCTGTCATCGAATGGTTTTCCCAAAACCTTACAATTTCCAAGCACGGCGGCGGTGTCGACATCGGAGTCGCCGGTGGCAAAGATCACGGGCAAATCGGAATGCAAAGCGCGTGCATCAGCGGCCAATTCTTCTCCGGTGCGGTCGGGCAATCCGACGTCGGTGATCAGAATAGCAACGGGTTGCGCGTTCAGCAGATCAAGCGCGGATGCGGCGCTCCCGGCCTCCAGCACGTTGCATCCTGCGGCGCGCAAGCCCTCTGCCAAATCAAG
Source organism: Thioclava indica (assembly GCF_000714545.1). Taxonomy (GTDB): domain Bacteria; phylum Pseudomonadota; class Alphaproteobacteria; order Rhodobacterales; family Rhodobacteraceae; genus Thioclava; species Thioclava indica. The sequence continues at coordinate 327,455 of NZ_AUNB01000001.1, read as the reverse complement.
GCGGATCAACACGTTATCTTCGCACAGCAAAACACAGAGACCTTCAAGATTGCCCTTGTCTCGCTTGGCTTGGGGTTGAGTGACCGGGGCCGTTTTGGTCTTGGCGGGCGGCACCGCTTTCGCCGCACCCCCGAGCGACTCGCGGATCTTGCGGGCCAGTTCGTCTTGCGTGAAGGGTTTGCTTAACAACCGAACGCCAGCGTCCAGTTGTCCGTCATGGACAATCGTGTCCTGCACATAGCCCGAGGTGAACAGCACCGGCACATCCGGGTGGCTCTCACGCAGCCTTTCGGCCAGATCATGACCCGAGATGGCCCCCGGCATGACGACATCCGTGAAAAGCAGGTCAATGCGGACGCCCCCTTGCACCAGCGCCAGCGCGGCATCGCCATTCGCGGCCTGATGCACGTTATAGCCCAGATCTGTCAGCATGGTATGGGTGGTTGCGCGCACGTCCTCGTCGTCTTCAACCAGCAAGATCGTCTCGGTGCCGCCGGACCAGCCGTCGCGTGACGAAGACATCTCGGCCTGCGCCGGTTCCAGCGAGCGCGGCAAATACAGGCTGACCGTGGTGCCGGAACCAACTTCGCTTTCGATGGTGACATGACCGCCGGATTGTTTGGCAAAACCGTAGACCATCGACAGGCCAAGGCCGGTGCCACGGCCATCTGTCTTGGTGGTGAAGAAGGGCTCGAAAATACGTTCCAGCGTTTCGGCATCAATCCCGCTGCCGGTATCGGTTACGGAAAGCACCAGATACTGACCGGGACGCGCATCAGGATGGCGCTGTGCATAACCGGCATCCAGATGGGCATTGCGCAGGTTGATCACCAGCTTGCCTTGCCCCTCCATCGCATCGCGGGCGTTGATGGCAAGGTTCAGCACCGCGTTTTCAAGGTTGCTGGGGTCGACATGGGTATTCCAGAGCCCCTCTGCCAAACGGGTTTCCAGCTCTACCCCTTCCCCGATCGCGCTGCCAAGAATTTCTGTCGTGTTCTCGATCAAATGACCCAGATTGATTACCTCCGGCGCAAGCGGCTGTTTGCGGGCAAAGGACAATAGCTGCGAGGCCAGCGTCGCCCCGCGTTTGACGCTGCGCATCGCCTGATCCAGCCGGGCTTTGGCGGGCGCGTCTTCGGGCAGATCGCGCGCGGCCATGTGCAGATTGCCGGTGATGACTTGAAGGAGGTTGTTGAAATCATGGGCAATCCCACCCGCAAGATTGCCAATTGCCTCCATCTTCTGGCTCTGGCGCAGGGTGGCGTGCAAATCTTCCAATTCGCGATTGCGCTTTGCCACGCGCGATTCAAGCGTTTCATTGAGGCGCGAGATTTCGGCCTCGGCCGTCTTGCGCTCTTCAATGTCGGTGTTGGTCCCAACCCAGCCGATCAAAGTGCCGTCATCGGCGCGCAACGGAGAGGCGCGCACCAGATGCCAGCGAAAACTGCCATCCGCCTTGCGAATGCGAAATTCCGTTTCATAGCTCGCGCCATGCTCGATCGCGGCCGACCAATGCGCCATTGCGGCGTCAAGATCGTCGGGATGCACCACACGTACCCAGTCCGGCCCGTAAAGCTCGCCCTCGGCAAAGCCGGTGAATTCGCAGGTGCGGGCATTCAGCCAGTTCAACGCACCATCCTTATCGGCAGTCCAGACGTGGTTGGGCATGGTCTGCGCCATAACGCGGAATTTTTCACGCGTGGCGGTGAGCGTGGATTCCGCGATTTTCTGGCCCGTTACCTCATGCCCCTGAACGAAGATCCCTTTAGATGCGCCTTTTTCGTCCCTGAGCGGGTGAAAGATGAAATCGACATAATGCTGATCGGGCGCGCCGCTTGATGTGGTTTCCAGCACGGCGGGCATGCCCTTCATCGAAACCGGTTCGCCAGAGGTATAAACCCGGTCGAGCAGTTCAAAAAAGCCCTGTCCCGCAAGCTCGGGCAGCGCATCACGCACGGGCTTGCCGATAATATCGCGCTCGCCGACCAGCTCCATGTAGGATTGATTGGCAATCTCGAATACATGGTCCCGCCCGTTCAGGATTGCCATGAAACTGGGAGCCTGTTCAAAGGCAGATCGGAAGAACTCGGTCAAACTGCTCAAGGCGAGGTTTTCGGTCGCCACCGCCGCGGCGCGCTGCATCATTGCCGCGTTTTGCGAGGCACCTTGCGGGCTGGGATCCTCTTTGCCATGATAGGTTTCGGTGACATCCATGGTGTTTTGCAGGATGAATTCGACCTGTCCTTCAGGGCCTAGAACGGGGGTATGGGTTGCGCTCCAGTAACGGTTCCTGATCTCGCCGTCGGGGGTCTCGATAGGGTAGGGGATCAGGGGCAGATGGTCGGTCTTACCCGTGGCAAGCACCCGGCGAAATGATCCGCGCAACATCTGCTCCGAGACGGAATCGGGCGGCGCGGGGAACTCTTCGGTTAAGACGCGCCCGATCAGCGCCTCGCGCGGGCGTCCCGTTACCTCGAGATAGGCCTCATTTGCCCAGACCATCCGCAAGTCGGGATCGAGCAGGACATAAGGCGACGGAGCCGCGCCATAGAGCGCATCAAGATTAATTCGCATCTGCGTTGGCCTGATTATCGAAGAGAGATCGCTTAGATTAAGCGTCTTTTTTCTAATTGTGTAAAGTTTTGTTTCAAGAATGAACCGGAGCTTCGGCGATCTTGGCACCTCGAGTTTTCCCACGCAAAACAAGGCGGTGCAGATGCTGAAGCTGCAAAGCCCTGTCGCTAAGTCACTCCCGCAAGGCAGCGCGGCCACGCTGACCATCCAAGGGGTCAGCATGGCGCAATTGCGCAGGGAGGCGCGTGGGCGCTACAGTTCCGTGTCTGTCACATGACGATAAATTTGCCGGCCCCGGAAACACCGCTATCGTCTTGCCACTCCGGGGGTGCGAAACCAGTCTTCCAGCGCGGCAACGGCACGGATTTCCAGATCGCTCCGGTTGCGACCCAACCCCTTGGGCGCGCTCTGCGCAGTGATGAAACCGACGGGATAGATTTTTGTCCCGCTCAAGCGGGCCGTCCAATGTGAACGCCCGGTCGATGCGCAGGCCCTTCGGGTTTTCCAGCTTCACGCACAATATAAGCCCCCGAAAGCGTTTCACAGATCCTCGGCGGTGACGGGGCCGGGCGGGATCGGTGCGCCATAGCGCCAGCCGTTTGACATGGGACGGCCCCGGGGCAAATTCCCAATGCGCCGTCATCGCCGCAAGCCCCAGCGAACTGATTGCGGGCACCAGCGCCTCGCCCTAGCTGATCTCGCCCAGATGATCCGCCTTTTGGGCACCGCGCTCGCCCATGGGTTCGTTCTCGCCGGTGGTCGTGTCATGGCGTGTTTGCGCTTCGATTTCGGCGTTCAGCTCGGCGCCCATGAGAACGATAAAGGCCGAAACCCAGAGCCACATCAGCAGCACGATCGCGCCCCCCAACGAGCCAAAGCTTTCGTTATAAGAGCCGAAATTCGCGGCGTAGATGGCAAACCCGATCGTCGCGATCAGCCAAACGATGCAGGCAACAAGCGAACCGGGCGTAACCCAGCGCCATTCAGGGGAGTCGCGGTCCGGGCCGAAACGATAGAGGGCCGTCAGCGCGACCACGAGGACGACCAGCATCAACAGCCAACTGGCCCCGGTAATGGCGCCTTCGGCGGCAGATCCGAGATCAACGAAGGCCAGTACCGAGGGGATCACCATCATTATGCCCAGCACCAGCACCGCAGCGACGACCAGCGCGACGGTAAACCCTAATCTGATAACCATCAGCCAGATGAAGCTGCGCTCTTCCTCTTCGTCATAGGCGACGTTCATGCCCTCGATCAGGCTGCTGACACCCTTTGATGCCGAATAAAGCGCCAGCAGGATACCCAAGATGGCTGTCAGCCCCAGACCGCCGGTGCCCGATCCGGCGACATCGCGGGCCTGGTCCAGAATGATCGTGGAGGCCTGCTGGGGCAGAATTTCGGTAACGGTATGCAGTTGCGTGACGATCTGTGAGGGATCAATCACCAGCCCGCCGATTGCCAGAACGGCGGTCAGCGCGGGAAATATCGCCAGCAGCGTGTAAAAGGCGATCCCGGCGGCGACGAGGCCGACATGATCGCTTGCCATTTGCTTTTTGACCCGAAGCGCGATGTCTTTCCAGCCCATTGCCGGGATGTCGGTCGGTGTTTTGGCGCGGCGTCCACGAACCATGAGGCCCTCTTGGCGTTGAAATGAAAGGGAGGGGCGGCCCGCTTTAGGCAGCCGCCCCTTGTCTTCAGCTGTCTTTCTTGAGGTCATCCCCAATGTCGCCGAGATGTTCCTGATCCGCTTTTTCCTGGGTGGCATCGGCAACGCGGGTGGCAGCCGATTTAGCCTTGGTTACGGCGGAATCCGCTGCGGACATGGCGTCGTCTTTCAGGTCCGAAACAGCATCAACTGTCTCGTCGAAGCCCGCCTCGAAGACCTTTTGTGCCTTCTCCACCTCTTCGGCGTAGATGCGCTCGGCCTCGTCGTAAAGATCGTCGCTATATTCGCCGACATACTCGTCCTCAAGGCGCGTGCGGGGCAGCGCGCCCGCGATCGCGGCACCGACGGCAAAGGCGAGGGCACCAATAGCCAGCGGGTGGTCCTCATAAAGGTCAGAGACCTGATCAGCGCGACGACTAACCCTGCGCGCTGCCGCGTCACGTGCATCGAAGGCACGGGCGCGGGCGGCGGCGATACGCTCGCGCGCCTCCTCGGACAGGTTTTCGGTGCCTTCCGTCAGACGACGTTGAAGTGCATTGGCACGCTGCGAGGCGCTGCTCCAGACATTGCCAGCCGTATCGCGCACATCTTTCGCGGCGCTGCTGGCGCTATCTGAGATGCTGTGTGCAGCACTGCTGGCGGTATCGCGCATGTTGCGGGCGGCGTCACTGGCGGCATCGCGTGTCGAGGCGGCACCCGAAGACACCGATTGCGCGGTCGAGGACGACGCTGATGCGATGCGATCCGTCGCGCTATCCGCTGCATCTTTGATCGATGCACCGGTATCCGAGGCGCGTTCGCCCAACGACGGGCTAGACGATTCATGGCTACCCAACTCGTCGCGGTCCCAGTCGCGCGCCCAGCTTGGTTGCACCGGGGGGCGCGCGGCTGGTTTGGGGCCGGAATAGACCGGGCGCGGCCGTGCGCTGTAATCAGCCGCGTCGCGGGGCATCCGAGTGGTGTCTGGATTGCGCGGCGTATCGATGCGTGCGCGCCGGCGCTCATCCGCCCGGTTATTGCCAAAGATCATCCAAGCCACCCCGACGCCGGTCAGTGCCAGCGCCATGGGATTGTCACGCGCCGATTGCGCGACCGAGCGACCGAACTCGCCGCCATGTTCGCGGAACTGCTCGCCGACTTGCTGGAAGACGCCGTCGAACGAAAACCGGTCTTGCAGATTGTCGATGGAGTCTTTCAGTCCGGCGCGCTCGCGCTCGATCTCTCTTTCGATTTCTTCTGAGGATTTGCTATCATTTGTCATCGTAGGCATCCTTTACCGCATGTGCGTCACGCTTGACGTTTTTGACAGTGCGCGAGGGCGCGAGGCTGGTCAGCTTGAGGTCATTGATCCCTTTGCCAACCATTACGAAGGCGATGATCCCAAAGACCGCGCCGACGATCAGCGCGCTCCAGCCCGCATCAAGCCCTGCATTGGTCAGCGCCACGACAAGGGCCGCCGAAAGAACGTTGAGCGCCGTAAGCGCGATGATGACCGCGCCAACAATCAGCCCGATCGCAACTGCGGCCTTGTTGAGGTTTTCCGAAATCTCGGCGCGCGCCAGATCCACTTCCTTACGCACCAGCGCACTGACGTGGTTCATGGCGTCGCCCAGCATGTCGGTTGTTGATTTCCGGGTCGGATCGCTCATGAGAGGCCTCCCGACGTTTTGGGCACGTGACGGGTGTAGCTGTCTGTAGCGTCAGATGCGCTGGGACCGGAAGACATCGTCGATGCGGTCTTGGGCTGTGCATCTTCGTCGCGCCGCGCCGAGGCTGTGGCAAACCGCGTTGCCGCGAAACCGGCTAACGCGACACCGCCAAGGAACAGCATCGGATTGCGTTTGGCAAACGTGCTCAGCTCGTGGGCGACTTCGCCCAGATCCTTGCCCCGGATCGAATCCGAGACGTCGGCAAGCCCTCCGGCAATTTGGCCGAACGTGCGTTCCTGGGGCGACCCGTCGCGCATGTCATTGGCCGCCTTGCGCAGGGCAGAGGCGACATCGGACACCTCGTCGGCGACGCCCGACTTGATACTTTGCGCCTGATGCGTCGCTTGATCGCGCACAGCACCTGCGGCGTCGCGAGCCATCTCGCGGGCGTTGTCGCCGAGGTCTTTAGAAGCAGCCTTGGCGTGCTGTTTGATCTCGTCTGATGTAGGTGAGGTCGATTTAGACATTTTGCTCTCCCTAAAGTTCAAAACACGAAGTTGATGATTGCGAGAACCACCACGATCACTCCGATGAGGTAGAAGATTCCGTACATGTTTTCCTCGCTCTATTTCTGGGGCTCACTAGTGTGTGACTGTGTTGATAAGGGCCGATGAGCCCTCTTGGTTCCCATGAAACTTCGGACTGATCTTGCGCATTGGTCTGCGGGAGAACGGTAAGGGCGCTTATTAACCGCCACTCGGGCGGGCGCCGGGACGGGCACTGGAATAGGTCACGGCAATCGGATCGGAATTGGTCGAATTTTCCTGCAATTTCATCGGTGACAAGCGATCCGGCGCAACGGCAGGGAAGGCGGCAGAAGATGGAAGAACGTGAGATATCCAAGGCTCAGATATGCGGGCTTGGAACCACCGCTGGCGGTGCGGCGAATTTGATCGCGCCGCCCGCAGATAGGGCCGAGCGCGGTTATAATTCCAGCCCTGATGATCGCTGCCGGAGGCTATCAGCTGTGGCGGGTGTTTCCGTATATGGAGAGCTTCTGGTGCGGTCGGGACTTCGTGGCCGCTTCTTCGGTCGGGAATGAGCTGCGAGTTTTGATCGACCTTCGCATCCCCATACCGGCCCACGGCGCATGTGAAAGGCCCCGCTTTGGACGGGGCCTTCGCTGTGTCTTACGCCAATGATTTAGCGCGTGGTTTCTCCGCGCCGGCGCACCACCACATCGACCGTGATTGAGGCCAGCAGGACCAGCGCGGTTGCCATCAGTTGCACCGCAGCGGGCAGTCCCAGCAGGGCCATGCCGTTGACGATGGCCGCGATCACGACCCCGCCCAGCACCGCATGCAGCGGGTGGCCGCGCCCGCCAAACAGGGACGTGCCCCCGATCACCGCCGTTGCCACGACATACAGCACAATCGTGCCACCGTCGAAACTGGTCGAGATCGAGCGCAGGCGCGAGGCGTAGATGATGCCCCCCATGCCCGCCGTGACTGCCGCCAGCGTAAAGGCCGCCGTGCGGATCAGGCTGAGATTGATCCCGGCGCGACGCGCGGCTTCGGCATTGCCACCGATGGCCAGAACGTAGCGCCCGAATTTCAGCTTGCCGAGCAGGAACGACCACGCCACCAGCACCGCAAACACAATCGGGATCACCCACGGCATCCCCGACAGCGGAAAGCGCGCAATCCCGCGGTTCATGTTGGAAATCGTGACCAGCACGCCCCCCGCCACAACCGCCAGCGCGATTTTCAGCAGCGTCATCCCCAGTGGCGGTGCCACCAATCCGCTGGCGCGGCGCTTGGCGTCCTTGAGATAGGTGAGCGCGGCAAAGACCAGCACCGCGCCTCCGGTTACGATCCAGCCCATCAGCGGGCTGAGCGTACCATTGGCGAAATTGTTGATCGTTTCAGACGCGATGGGCACTGTGCCGCCCGCGCCTAAAAGCTGGATCATCAAGCCGTTAAAGCCCAACAGACCTGCCAGCGTCACCACGAAAGAGGGCAGGCGCAGGCGCGTAATCAACAAGCCCTGCACGATGCCCAGCACGGCCGTTACGCCAAGCGCCACGATCACCGCCGTCCACCACGGCCAGCCCAGTCCCGGCGCGACCAGCAGCGTCGCCACCGTCGCCCCGATGCCTGCAACAAAGCCCAGCGACAGGTCGATCTCTCCCAGAAGCAGCACGAACACTTGCCCCATCCCGATCATCATAAAGACCGAGCCTTGCACCAACAGGTTCACAAGGTTGCCATTGGACAGGAATTTGTCGTTTTGAAACTGGAAGATCGCCGAGATCAGCACAAAGCCAAGGATCACCGGCAGCACGCCGCTCTCCCCCGCTTTGACGCGCGACCAGACGCGGGCCATGTAGCTGCCAAAGCTCTCGGTCTCGCCGCTGGTCACGACTGCTGCGGGGCCGGTTTCGCCAGATGCGGCGCGTGCCTCGGCAACCTCTTTGGCGTTCTCGGCGGCAATCGAGGGCGCGGCGCGCCCCTGTCCGGCGCTCACCACATGATCGGATTTGCCCGTGGTCATCAGCTCGACGACGCGCTGGGTGTCGTATTCGTCCATCGGCCCTTGGCTGACCATCTCGCCCAGCCGCAGGATCGCGATATTGTCCGCCACCGCGAACACATCGTTGAGGTTATGCGAGATCATCACCACCGCCAGCCCCTGATCGGCCAAACGGCGCACCAGTTGCAGCACCTGACCGGTCTGCGCGACACCGAGCGCGGCGGTGGGTTCATCCAAAATCACCAGTTTGGAGTTCCACATCACGGCGCGCGCCACCGCAATCGACTGGCGCTGCCCGCCCGAAAGCGAGGCCACCGGCTGACGGATCGAGCGCAAGGTCGTCACCCGCAGCCCCGACAGCGTCTCGGCGGCGGCGCGTTCCATCGCGTCCTCATCCAGCACGCCGTTGGTCATGATCTCGCGGCCCAGAAACATGTTCTGCACCACATCGAGATTGTCGCACAGCGCAAGGTCTTGATAAACAACCTCAATGCCCAGTTCGGCAGAGTCACGCGGATTGCGCACCCGCACCGTCTTGCCATCCCATTCGATCGTGCCGCCATCTGCCTCATGGATGCCGGCAATCGTCTTGGTCAGCACGGATTTGCCCGCGCCATTGTCACCCACCAGCGCGGTCACCTGACCCGGGCGCACGTCGAAATCGACGCCGCTTAGGGCCTGCACCGCGCCGAAACGCTTTTCCAGGCCCCGGATGCGCAAAATTGCATCGCGGGGCCCGGTCCCATTACCCATATGTGTCATCGGTTATCAGTTCCCGATGCCAGCAGCTTTGCACGCATCCGCAGCGCCACCGGTGCACAGCTTGGCGACATCGACGAAGTTGTCCTTGACCACGGTGTCGGCAAGATTTTTCGCAGTCACCCAGATCGGCACCATCAGGATCGAGGGCACCTCTTTGTTTTGCGCGCTATCCATTGTCTTGCCATTGATCAGGCTTGCAGGCGGGGTCTCGCCTGCGCGCAGATACAGTGCGAGGGCAGCGGCAGCCTGTGCCTCAAGATAGATCGGCTTGTAAACGGTGCCGCATTGATAGCCCGTGAGGATGTTTTGCAGCCCCGTCACGGTCGCGTCCTGCCCGGTGGTGGGGAAGCTTTTCGGCGGTACTTTCAGCGTCTTGAGATACGAAATCACCGCGTTTGCGTTGTCGTCATTGGGCGTCACCACCGCGTTAATATTCTCATGCGCGGTGAATTGCTGCTCAAACGTGGTGCGCGCGACCGACGGATCCCAGGTGCCCGCAGGCTCGCCCGCGTTTTTATAGGTGCCATCGTCGAATTTCGGCTTGAGCACGTCCATATAGCCCTGCTTGAACAGCGTGGCGTTATTGTCATCGGGCGAGCCTGCCATCACGAGGATATCGGGGTTGGCGATCTTCCAATCGGCCAGACATTCTTCCATGCCCTGACCGATCAGCTTGCCCACCGAGACGTTGTCAAAGCTGATATAGTAATCGCGCGAGCCGCCCACCGTCAGACGATCATAGTCGATCACCGCCACGCCACGTTCCTTGGCGTATTGCTCAACCGCAGCGCCGCCCCCCGACGAGATCGGATCCAGCAGCAAAACAGTCGCGCCTTGCGAGATATCGGTCTGCGCTTGGGTGAGCTGGTCGGCCTCGGACCCTTGCGCGTTCGAGATGATCAGATCATCGCTCGACAGGTCCGCCATCTCGAAGGCTTTCTTCAGATAGGGCTCGTCAAACGAGGTGTAGCGCGCCGAGCTGGCCGTGTCGGGCAGCAAAACGCCGATCTTGCCCTTGCCCTTTGCGGTAACGTCCTTGAGCTTGGCCATCGCCGCGAAATCGGCCCCGAAATCGGATGCGCTAACGCCTTCGGCTTGCGCGGCCATGCCACACAGCCCAAGCGCGATTGCGCTGGTGCCTGCAAGCCGGATCAGCGCCGAAGCCGGCGAAATATGGGTGCGTTTGGTCATGAAATTCCTCCAGAAACCGGGTCATCTCCTCCTCTGCCTGACCTATATTTTCGGTCAGTTCTGGTTCTGCGCAGCGCAGCAGGACGCGTGACCCGGCGGGGCGCGCCCTGTTAGCGATATCATGACGCAAATTCGGCCCGCGCAAAGGGGGCGAAAGGTTACAAAAGGTCACGACTCCGTGTTGCCGCGCCGCGGCGGATCGGATGCGACTAAATCTAGTGGAGTGCGCGTTGCCCAGACACTTGGTGCGGGCGCCCTCTTGCCCCCGCGCCGCCCCTGTCCTAGAAGGCGCAAGACGCCTTTCAGACAGGATGCGGACATGCTCGATCATCTCGAATTCACCTCGCCCCAGCCCAAGGTCATTGCCGGAGCCAAATCGGATTGGGAATTGGTCATCGGGCTTGAGGTGCACGCGCAGGTCGCCTCGAATGCAAAACTGTTCTCGGGCGCTTCGACCACTTTCGGCGCTGAGCCCAATTCAAACGTGGCTTTTGTGGATGCCGCGATGCCCGGTATGCTGCCCGTGATCAACGAGTTTTGCGTGGCGCAAGCGGTGCGCACGGGGCTGGGCCTCAAGGCCGAGATCAACCTGCGTTCGGCCTTTGACCGCAAGAATTATTTCTATCCCGATCTGCCGCAGGGCTATCAGATCAGCCAGCTTTACCATCCCATCGTGGGCGAGGGCGAAATCATCGTCGATATGGGGCCGGGCGTTGCGCGCCGCGTGCGCGTGGAGCGTATCCATCTGGAACAAGACGCGGGCAAATCGATTCACGATATGGACCCGCAGATGTCCTTCGTTGATCTTAACCGCACCGGTGTGGCGCTGATGGAAATCGTGTCGCGCCCCGACATTCGTGGCCCCGAAGAGGCCGCCGCCTATGTCTCCAAGCTGCGCCAGATCCTGCGGTATCTGGGCACCTGCGATGGCAACATGCAAAACGGCAACCTGCGCGCCGATGTGAACGTCTCGATCTGCAAGCCCGGCGCTTATGAGAAGTATCAGGAAACGCAGGACTTTTCGCATCTGGGCACGCGTTGCGAAATCAAGAACATGAACTCGATGCGCTTTATCCAGGCCGCCATTGAATATGAGGCCCGCCGCCAGATCGCCATTGTCGAAGATGGCGGCACGATCCTGCAGGAAACGCGCCTCTATGATCCCGACAAGGGCGAGACGCGCTCGATGCGGAGCAAGGAAGAGGCGCATGATTACCGCTACTTCCCGTGTCCCGATCTGCTGCCGCTGGAGATCGAACAGGCGTGGGTAGATGATATCGCAGCCTCCATGCCCGAACTGCCCGACGGCAAAAAAGCCCGCTTCGTCAAGGATTTCGCGCTGTCGGAATATGACGCCTCGGTGCTGACCGCCGATGTCGAGAACGCCAATTACTTTGAGGCCGTGGTCGCGCAAGCCGGCGATGGCAAGCTGGCCGCGAACTGGGTCATCAACGAGCTGTTCGGCCGCTTGAAAAAGGACGACGCCGAGATCACCGCCAGCCCGGTTTCGCCCGTCCAGCTTGGCGCGATCATCAAGCTGATCAAATCCGACAAAATCTCGGGCAAAATCGCCAAAGAGCTGTTCGAGATCGTCTATACCGAAGGCGGCGATCCTGAAAAGATCGTCGAAGATCGCGGCATGATCCAGGTCACCGACACCGGCGCAATCGAGGCCGCCGTGGACGCCGTAATCGCCGCCAACCCCGATCAGGTCGAAAAAGCCCGCGCCAACCCGAAACTCGCGGGCTGGTTCGTGGGGCAAGTCATCAAAGCCTCGGGCGGCAAAGCCAACCCCAAAGCGGTCAACGAGATCGTGGCGCAGAAATTGGGGTTGTGAGGGCGAGACAGAGTTAAGGGAGAGGGCGCCTGCGGGCGCTCTTTTTCGTTTTGAAACCGGGGGCAGGGCTACCGGCAGTCACTTATGTCAAAATCCACAAGAACAGCTTTACGATGAAATAAGCTGCGCCAACACCACCCGTTTTGCTGCCAAGCCAATCCAACGCCTCACCAACATCTTTCGCCATTTGCTTCGAAGAACTGAAAATTCTAGCCAACCGCCCCGTTTGACGCCACGCGGCGGCGCGCAATTCATCGGCGGACGCCGTGCCTTCTGTGATCACCTCCGCATCCTCGATCAGCTCCGCGCCCAGCTCGGCATCGGCCCGCTTTGCTCCCTCCTCGGAAATCACCTTGAACGCGTGCTTTTGTTCGTCGTCTAGCTCTTGGACCCGATGAACCATCCGCGCCTTGATCACCTCACGCGCTTTCGGATCGGCGTTGCGCAAATCCAGCGCGGCGATCCCAAGCTCGGTCGAAAGATCATGTACCAGCGCGTCTTCGGGCAGCTCTCCGCTCTGAAGGTCGCGCGCGATATGCGATTGCACGATCAGAAACGTATCATGCAGGCGCAGGGCGCGATCAGGATAGCGCGCTATCCTATCTTTCAGCCGCGAAAGATCCGTTTCGAGCGCCGAGAAAAGATTGCCGCGTCCTGACGCAATCTGCGCTTCGATCTCTGCAATCACGTCCAAAACGCGTTCGGTGCTATCGCGCAGAATATCTGCATCGACGGACGGCGCGGCCACCTTGTGCCAAACGCCGTCGTCACCTTCTTCGATGTTATCCTCGCCAAGCGGACGGTTGCCAAGGATCGCGAGTTCTTTCACCGCAATCAACCCGGCCACATGCTCGGCCCCGCGTTCCCAATCCGCATCGGGGATCAGCGCGATGTCGCGCAGTAACGCCCAATGGCTCTGCCAATCGCCCGTCAACGGCTGTCCCGCCAGCGCCGCCTCATACCAACGCAGCCAGAAATCATGACCCGGCGTGCGCGCCATCCATGCGCGGGTTTCGGAGAGAAGACCGGCTATCCACTCTGGTGTTCCATTCGACCAAAGCGGGGCCTGCGCCATTTCCTGCCCCGCCAAGAGAGCCGAGCAATCCTGTTCGATTTGCTGCCATACGGCGGTGGAGCCGGAGCGGGCGGCGAAGTTGGCGGAGCGGGCGGCGGAGTTGGCGGAGAGGGCCGCGGCGGAGTTGGCGGAGAGGGCCGCGGCGGAGTTGGGGGAGAGGGCCGCGGAGTCGTAGTTGCCGGCGGAGAGGGCAGCAGAGACGGCTGCGGAGACGGCTGCGGAGAGGGCGGCAGATTTGCCCTCGGAGAGGGTGGAGAAGGTGGAGCGGGCGGAGCGGGCGGCGGAGTGCCTGACCTCGGGGGTTGGATGGATTATATAGACCCCCGAGGTCAGAACAGACCAGAAAATCGGCGAGCCTGTCAAATTACTTTCGCGCGCAAATACGTCATTCAATGCGCTGACCCACATTGGCATCACCCGCGCGGCTGCCCGATATGCAATCGTCACCGCATCGCGCCGCCGTGTCTCTTCGGGCCGCGTCTCAAGCCACTTCTCCAGGCTCTCTTCATCCGTAATTTTATCCATGCCGCGCAATCACCTGACCCAATCCGCTAACTATGACCGCGCGCAGGTGTCATGGCAACACACAGCATCTCCCGCGCCCTTGCGCCCGCCCCGTGCGGCCCATACCCTAGCGCGCAAGACGGTGTGAAAAGGATGCGTTTATGAGTGGTTTGCTGGCGTTGCTCGACGATGTGGCGGGGATTGCCAAGATCGCGGCGACCTCGATTGACGATGCGGCGGGGCAGGCGGTTCAGGCGGGGGGCAAGGCGGCGGGCGCGCTGATTGACGACGCTGCTGTGACGCCGAAATATGTCCACGGGTTCGAGCCCGCGCGCGAGCTGCCCATCGTAGGGAAAATCGCGCTTGGCTCAATCAAGAACAAGCTGGTGTTCCTGTTGCCAGCGGCGCTGTTGCTGTCGTCCTTCGCGCCTTGGACGATCACGCCGCTGTTGATGCTGGGCGGATCTTACCTGTGCTTCGAGGGCGCGGAGAAGGTCTACCATCTGTTCAAACCGCATGTGCCCGACGCCGAGGGGCATATCGCGGCGCAAACTGCCGATCACCTTGAAGAATCTCGCGTCAAAGCGGCTGTAAAAACTGATTTCATCCTGTCCGCAGAGATCATGACAATCGGGCTGGCCGCGCTTCCGCCTGCGCAAAACATCTGGATGGAGGCACTGGCCCTCGCGATCATCGGGATCGGTGTGACGGTGGTGGTTTATGGGAGTGTTGCGCTGATCGTGAAGGCCGATGATGCGGGGCTATGGCTGCGCAAAAACGGCAAGCTCGCGCCCACCCGCGCGTTGGGGCATGGCATCGTCAAGCTGATGCCGTGGCTGATGAAACTGCTGATGACGGTGGGCACGGCGGCGATGATCTGGGTGGGCGGCAATATCGTGCTGCACGGGCTGGCTGAACTCGGCTGGCACGCGCCCTACGACTGGATTCACCATCAGGCCGAGGCCGCCGCCCACGCCGTTGGCACGGCCGCAGGCTTCGTCGCTTGGGCCGTCACCGCGTTTTTCGATGGTATCTTCGGGCTGGCCTACGGGCTGGTGCTGATCCCGGTCGTGACGCGTGCGATCCAACCGCTTTACCGCTTGTTCACTGGCAAGAAAAAAGCCGCGCATTGATCGCACGCGGCTTTTTCATCTAGCCCGAAATACTCCGGGGGAGGCTGACAAAGCCCTGTGCTTTGTCAGTTGGGGGCAGCGCCCCCTTCCGTCAGTTCAGATACGGCATCGGGTCGATAGACTCGATCCCCTTGCGCACCTCGAAATGCAGATAGCCCGGATCGCCCGGCGCGACCTTGGCGATTGTCTGGCCACGCTTGACGCTTGCGCCTTTTTTCACGCTCAGGCCGGTCACGTTGTAATAGACCGTGACAAGGTTGTCGGCATGTTTGAGCGCGAGGAACGACACGTCATCAGTGTCTTGCGAGATTAGCAGAACGGTGCCTGCCTCGGCGGCTTTGACAGCCGTGCCGGGGCTTGCGGAAATATCGATCCCGTCATTTTTGCCCTTCTTGAACGGGCGAATGATCGCACCTGACACCGGCATCGTCATCTTGGTACTGCTCGAGGCGGCCGTGCGCTCTTTGCTCATATCGGGGACGCTGGATTTATCTACCGGGGCCGAGGCTTTGGGCGGCACGGTCTTGGGCAACGGTTCTGCGGCCGAGGGCGGAACCGGAGTGGGTGAGCCAGTGCCGGGAACGGTGGTCGTGCTTGCGGTTTCCACCTTGGCCGGCTGGCGGCTTGAGGCGACCGGGATCAGCAGAACCTGACCCTCGCGCACGCTAAGATCATTGGGCAGCCCGTTCCATTGTGCCAGCGCCTTGACCGGCACGTTGTAATAGCGCGCGATTGAGTAGGCGGTCTCGCCGCGCGCGACCTTGTGGCGGGTCGGCTCGGGGCTTGTGGCGGTCACGGGTGCGGGCGCAGCGGGGCGCGCGTTTTGACCGGTTTGCGATTTGTCGATCGCGTTAGAGGCCAGCGAGGTGATGTCAATCGTCTCGGCAGTCAGTGCGCTGGGATTGGTGCCCACGCCGGTTGCGCCATCGGCCGTATTGCCGCCGGCGACCTTGCTGGGCAGCGCCAGAACTTCGCCCGCGTTCAGCACCGCATTGGGGGCCACCGCGTTATAGCGTGCCAGCGCGCCGGGATCGGTGCCGATACGCTGGGCAACCGAGGTCACTGTGTCGCCGCGATTGGCCACGACTACCTGATAATTGGGATAGGTGATGATGCCGCGGCTGTCGGGGCGCGGACGATCCTGCACGGCCTGACGGGCGGCGTCGGTGGTGTCCAGCCCTCCCGACCCAAAGCGGCGCAGGTCCATATCGAAGCCTTGCTGATCGCACGCCGCCAGCGTGCCTGCCGCAACACCTGCCACAAGGATCAGCCGCAGCCGGGAGTTTTTCAATGACATCCGCTCGTCCTCACTGTTTGCCGGGCCTCTGGGGGCCCTTTTCATATCTATCTTCCTGCCCGTCAATCACTCGCCATGCCTTCTACCAAAGGAACAAAGCGCACCGGGCGCAATTCTTCGTAGTCAAACCCGCTCTCAAGGCGCTGCACCCGGATCAGGCTTTGCACCGTGTCAGACTGACCCACGGGCAAAACCATGATACCGCCGATCTTGAGCTGCGCCAATAGGGGGCCGGGCGGGTCTTCGGCGGCGGCGGTCACGAGTATTCTATCGAAGGGGGCCTGATCGGGTAACCCGCGCGAGCCATCGCCCGCAATCGTCACGATATTGGGGATCGAGAGCGCAGCAAACAGCGCCTCGGAATCGCGCGCGAGGCGGCGATGGCGATCCACCGTGTAGACGCGCCGCGCAAGTTGGCTCAGCACGGCGGCCTGATAGCCCGACCCGGTGCCGATTTCCAAAACGGTATCGCGCGACCCGACTTTCAGCGCCTGCGTCATCAGCCCCACAACCGAGGGCTGGCTGATCGTTTGCCCGCAGGCAATCGGCAGCGGCATGTCCTCGTAGGCGCGTTCAGAAAACAAGCCGCGTACAAAGCGGCCCCGGTCGATGGCCTCCATCGCGTTCAACGTGCGCGCATCGGTGACGCCCTTGGAGCGCAGCGCAAAGAGAAACCGCATCTTGCGCTCGGCGAGATTCTCTTGCGCCTCTTTGCTCATCCCAGACGTGCCTCAAGATCGCTCAGCACGTCATGGGCGGTCAGATCGGCGCGCATCGGCGTGACCGAGATATAGCCGTCCAGATTGACTGCCGCATCGGTGCCCGGCGCGGTGGGGGTGTGTTGCGGGCCACCCTTGACCCAAAGGAACCGACGCCCCGAGGGCGCGTGATGGGGTTCGACGCCGAAATAGCAATCCTTGCGAAAGCCCTGCGCGACGACCTTGTGGCCCTTGACGTCAGCGGCCAGCACGGGCGGAAAGTTCACGTTGTAAAACACGCGGTAATCGCCATCGTCCCAGACGCCATTCTCCCACAGCCTGCGCACCAGCGCCGCGCCATGCACGCGTGCGGCTTCGAACATGTCGGGGGCGTCAAACACCAGCGGGCCCAGAAATTGCGACAGCGCAATCGCGGGCACGCCTTGCAAGGCGGCCTCCATCGCGCCGCCTAACGTGCCGGAATACAGGGCATTATCGGCCGAATTATTGCCCCGGTTCACGCCAGAGAGCACCAGATCGGGGCGCTGCCCCTCTAGCACGTCATAAAGCCCGGCCAGCACACAATCGGCGGGGCTTCCCTCGGTCGCGTAACGCCGCTCTGCGAGTTTGGAAATCATCATCGGGCGGGTGTAGGAAATGCAATGGCCCACGCCCGATTGCTCAAAGGCGGGCGCGACGGTCCAGACCTCGCCGTCGGGGCCTGCGACCTCGGTGGCGATTTCGGTGAGAACCTTCAGCCCGGGTGCCTCGATCCCGTCGTCATTGGTGATGAGAATGCGCATATTGCCCCCGAAAATGCTGGCTGTCTGCCCTGCTTAACGCGGGCGGGCTGCGGGGTAAAGCGGGGCTTAAAGCGCGTCCAGAATCCGGCGCGCCTCGGCGTGGCGATCTGCCAGCTTGTCGCGATCCTCGCCGGGGAAGAAACGCCCGCGCAACGCTGTCGCCATCGGGGCAGGCTGTGCGATCACCACACGCGGCCCGAGTTTGGTCGTTTCAGCCTGCCAACTGCGCACCAGCGCCATTTGTGCAGCTTTCGTTGCGCCGTAAATCCCAAAGAATTTTTGCCCCGCGCGGTCGTCGTCGAAAAACAGCGCCGTGCCCTTGCGCGCCAGCAAAAGCGGCTCGATCAGCCCGATTAACTGCGCCGTCGCGGTCAGGTTGACGGCGGTCGATGTTGCCAGTTCCTTGGCGTCGATATGGGCCGTCGGCGACAGCGGCGCTGCGTGGATCGCGCAATGCGCCCAAAGATCGACCCCGCCCCAACGCGCCCCCAGCGACCCCGCCAGATGCGCCATTTGATCGGGATCGCTGACATCGAGCGGCCCCAGCGAAGCGGTGCCGCCAAGCGCCTGCACCCGGTCATCCAATTCTTCAAGCGCGCCGGATGTGCGCGCCACGGCCATGATATGATAGCCATCCGCTGCCAGCGCCTCGGCCAATGCCGCCCCCAAGCCGCGCGAGGCGCCGGTGATCAGGGCGAGTTTTTTATCTTGGGTCGGATCGGTGCTCATAGGGGCAGTCTTTGCCACCGCGCGCGCGCCCTTGCAAGAGCGCACTAAGGGCTGCGACGCAATCGCGCGGCCCCATCTTCCTCTTGATCGAAATATCCCGGGGGGAGGCCGCAGGCCGGGGGGCAGCGCCCCCTTCTTGATGTCAAAATGCAAAACGGGCCGAAGGTTTTCCCCCGGCCCGTAAAATTCTCTCACAGCGTCTTAGCGCTTGGTCACATCCACATAATCGCGCTTCGTCGCGCCGGTATAAAGCTGACGCGGGCGACCGATTTTGTTGGTCGGATCCTCAATCATCTCTTTCCACTGCGAGATCCAGCCCACGGTGCGCGAGAGCGCGAAGATCGGGGTGAACATCGAGGTCGGGAAGCCCATCGCCTCAAGGATGATCCCCGAGTAGAAATCGACGTTGGGATAGAGCTTTTTCTCAACGAAATAGGGGTCTTCCAGCGCGATACGTTCCAGTTCTTTAGCGACCTGAAGCGTCTCGTTATCGTGCACGCCCAGCAGGTCCAGCACCTCATCGGCGCTTTCTTTCATCACCTTGGCGCGCGGATCGAAGTTTTTGTAAACGCGGTGCCCAAAGCCCATCAGACGGAAGGGGTCGTTCTTGTCCTTGGCGCGCGCAATATATTCCGGGATCTGATCCACGGTGCCGATCTCGCGCAGCATTTCAAGACAAGCCTGGTTTGCGCCACCATGTGCGGGGCCCCAAAGACAGGCGATACCGGCTGCGATACAGGCGAACGGGTTGGCGCCCGACGACCCGGCCAGACGCACGGTCGAGGTCGAGGCGTTCTGCTCGTGATCGGCATGCAGCGTAAAGATCCGGTCCATCGCTTTGGCCAGTGCGGGCTCAACCTTGTAGGGCTCGGCAGGGACCGAAAAACACATGTTGAGGAAGTTCTCGGCATAGCCCAGATCATTGCGCGGATACACAAACGGCTGACCGATCGAATACTTATACGCCATCGCGGCAATCGTCGGTAGTTTCGCGATCAGGCGCATCGAGGCCACTTCGCGCTGCCACGGATCGTTGATATCAAGGCTGTCATGGTAAAACGCCGACATCGCGCCAACCACGCCCACCATCGTCGCCATCGGGTGGCTGTCACGACGGAACCCGCGGAAGAAGTTGTGCATCTGTTCATGCACCATCGTGTGGCGCGTGATGCGGTATTCGAAATCTTCCAGCTCGGTTTTATTGGGCAATTCGCCGTTCAGAAGCAGGTAGCAAACTTCAAGATAATGCGAATCGTTGGCCAGCTGATCAATCGGGTAGCCGCGATACAACAGCTCGCCCTTGTCACCGTCAATAAAGGTGATCGAGCTTTCGCAAGATGCCGTCGAGGTAAAGCCGGGATCATAGGTGAACACGTCAGCCTGTGCATACAGCTTGCGAATGTCGACCACGTCGGGGCCGGCAGAGGGTGAAAGCACCGGCAGCTCATAGGTTTTGCCATCAAGCGTCAGCGTGGCGGTCTTGGAGGTCTCAGCCATGAATATTCCCTTTCAATCGTCCGGCTGGGCCGCGCCGGTTGGTGACGTCCGGGGTCGGTCCCGGAAAGGGCGGCCAGGCCTCAGGCCGCCTTGTCGCTCAGTCTCGCCAAGGTTTCCTCTTGGCCAAGAACAAGCATCATCTCGAAAACGCTGGGGGTGGCGGCGCGTCCGGCAAGGGCTGCGCGCATCGGGGCTGCAACCTTTCCAAGTCCAAGCCCATGAGCGCTGGCGACTTCTCCAACGGCTGCCTCCAGTTCTTCCCGCGTCCAATTAGCGCGTTGCAGCACTAAGGTCAATTCTTTCAGTATACCACGGGATACATCATCAAGCGCCTTCGCGGTTTTCTCCTCGACCTCGATTGGCCGGAATGTCAGCGCAAAATGAGCCTTTTCAAGAAGTTGCGGCAGGATTTTCGCGCTGCCTTTTACGACGGGCAGCGCAGCGATAAGAGCTTCACGTTGCGTTGCGTCGAGAGATTTTTTTTCTGCGGCTGCGAGATAACTTTCGATTTCGCCCAGTAATTGGGCATCTTCAGTGATCGCAATATGTTGACCGCAGATATTCTCGAGCTTCTTGAAATCGAGCCGTGAGGGCGACTTGCCGATCCCATCCAGGTCAAACCACTCCTTAGCCTGCGCGTCGCTGAAAAACTCGTCATCGCCATGGCTCCAACCCAGCCGCGCGAGGTAGTTGCGCATGCCCGAAGCCGGATAGCCCATCGCCTGATATTGCTCTAGCCCGACCGCGCCGTGGCGCTTGGACAGCTTCTTGCCATCGGGGCCGTGAATAAGCGGAATATGGGCGAACACGGGCACGTCCCAGCCCATCGCCTGATACACCTGAATTTGGCGCGCGGCATTGGTCAGGTGGTCATCGCCGCGGATGACATGCGTTACGCCCATATCATGATCATCCACGACAACCGCCAGCATGTAGGTGGGTGTCCCATCGGATCGTAAACAAATCATGTCATCAAGCTGATCATTGCGGATCGTGACATCGCCTTGCACGGCATCCTTGATCACCGTCGCACCCTCACGCGGGGCCTTGAGGCGGATCACGAAGGGCGCATCGGGGTAGGTTGAGGGATCAGCATCGCGCCACGGGCTTTGAAACAGCGTGGATTTGCCCTCGGCGCGCGCCGCCTCGCGAAACGCGGCGATTTCTTCCTGGCTGGCAAAGCACTTATAGGCGCGCCCAGAGGCAAGCATCTCATGGGCGACCTCGGCATGGCGCGCAACGCCGGCGGCTTGGCTGACCACCTCGCCGTCGTAATCCAGCCCCAGCCAATTGAGCCCCTGCAGAATCGCAGCCGTTGCTTCGGGCGTCGAACGCTCGCGATCGGTATCCTCGATGCGTAGCAGGAACTTCCCGCCATGGCCGCGCGCAAAGAGCCAGTTGAACAAGGCCGTGCGCGCGCCGCCGATATGCAGATAGCCGGTGGGCGAGGGGGCGAAACGGGTGACGATTTGCTTGGTCACGGGCTGCTGCGACATCTGGGGCCTTTCTACCGCGCGGATCTGGGCGCGCGTTAATCTTTTGGAAACCATAAAGCGCTTAGGCTTTCTCGATTGGATGCATAAGCAGGGACGGGGCGCAAGACAAGCGTGGCTTGGCAAGGGATCGGATCGCGCCCGCGTGAAGGGGCACCACTGGGGCCGCGCGCGCATCGCGTTCTGGGCGCGTTGTGGTATGCGGTTTTCGCCGGGTTGGAAACCCCCGCGCTGGCTCTGACGCGGGCAAGGGCGAAGCTGTTTCTCTGGATGCCCGTCGCTTTGTCTTTGGGCATCGGCGCGTATTTTTCTGCTCGCTCTGAACCGAGCGTGCCACTTTATGCCTGTGTCGGGATGGCGGGGCTGCTGGCGTTGTGGGTCTGGCTGCGCGGTGTGGAATGGGCGCGGTTTCCCGCCGCTATCCTTGTGCTGGCCTGTGCGGGCTTTGTGCTGGCGGGCTGGCGCGCGCATGCGGTGGCGGCTCCGGTTCTTAGCTATCGCTACTACGGCCCCGTCGAGGGTCGCGTGATCGGCATTGATCGCGCGGCCTCGGACAAGTTGCGCATCACGCTTGATCAGGTGCGCATCGACGCGCGCATTCAGCCCAAACGCGTACGCATTGCGCTGGGCGATATGGACGATTCTGACGTTCCCCCGCCCGGAAGCTTCGTGATGACCACCGCGCATCTGATGCCCCCGCCGCCGCCCGCCGCGCCGGATGCCTATGACTTTGGTCGCGCCGCGTGGTTTAACGGGCTGGGCGCGATTGGCTATACCAGCGTGCCGGTGATGCGCTTTGCCCCGCCCGCAAAACGCGATCTGGGCCTCAGCGCGCATCGTGCCCGTCGGGCACTGTCGCAAGCGATTCAGGCGCGCATTTCGGGTCAGCCGGGCGCGATGGCGGCGGCAATTCTGACGGGCGATCGCTCGGGCCTCAGCGAGGCCACGCGCGAGGATATGCGCCGCTCCAACCTCGCGCATCTGATCGCGATTTCGGGGCTGCACATGGGGCTGCTGGCGGGGTTTGTCTTTGCGCTGGTGCGCTATGGGCTGGCGCTTTGGGGCAAGCGCGCACTGGTCTGGCCGGTCAAAAAGATCGCCGCAATCGTCGCGCTGCTGGCCGCCACCGGATATCTGTGGCTGTCGGGTGCGGCCGTGTCGACGCAACGTGCGTGGATCATGGTGACGGTGATGTTGCTGGCGGTGCTGATTGACCGGCGCGCGCTTAGCCTGCGCACGGTGGCGCTGGCCGCGACCCTTTTGCTGATCTGGCGGCCCGAAAGCCTGATTGCGCCGGGCTTTCAGATGTCATTTGCCGCCACGACCGCGCTGATCGTCGCGCTTGGCCCTTGGGCAAAAGTCGCGCGCCGTATCCCGCGCCTGTTGCGCCCGCTGGCGATGCTGATCGCAACCTCGGTGATCGCGGGGGCGGCGACCGCGCCCATCGTGGCCGCGCAATTCCATCGCGTGTCGGAATATGGCGTCTTCGCCAATCTTCTGGCGGTGCCTGCGATGGGGATGGTGGTGATGCCAGCCGGGGTGATCGCTGCGATTTTGGCGCTTGTCGGGCTATCCGCGCCCGCGCTTTGGGTGATGGGGCTAGGCACGCGCTGGATACTTGCCGTGGCGCAGTATTTCGCGACGATTGAAGGGGCGGTGGTGCCCGTCGTCGATCCCGGCCCTTGGGTCATTCCGCTGCTGGTGCTCGGCGCACTAGGCGCAGTCTTGGCACGCGGGGCAGGGCGCAGCTTGGCGATCCTGCTGATGGGGCTAAGCGTCTTTTTCTGGCTCAACGCGCCCGCCCGCCGCCCCGCGATTCTCATCGCGCCCGAGGGAGAGCTGGTCGGGCTCATGACCCCGCAAGGTCGGGCCCTGTCGAAATCCGCCGCGAAGTTCGTCGGGGCGCGCTGGCTTGAGGCCGATGGCGATATGGCCAGCCCGCAAAAAGGCGCGAAACGCGCAGGCTTTGCCGGGCCGAACTCTGCGCGCGTGGCAGAAATTACGGGGCGCAAGCTGATCCACTTAAGCGGAAAGAGCGCGCAATTCAATCTCGCGGCGCTGTGCCACGACAATGCGCTGATTGTGATCAACGCACGGGTAAAAACCGCGCCCCCCGGCTGCGATCTCTGGGATCAGACGCGCCTGAAACGCACTGGTGCCGTGGCGCTGACCCGGGAAGGCGAGCTGGTGGATCAAACCCGCCCCGGCGCGCGATTGTGGACCCCTTAGCTTTCATCTAGCCAAAAATACTCATCGCGCTGCATCCTCCACAAGCGCGACCCCGATCAAAGACCGCGACATACAAAAAGGACGCCCCGAAAGGCGCCCCTACATAGCGTATATCTGTAAGTCAGTAGCTACGGATCAGCCCGACAAGTCGCCCTTGAACCTTGACCTGATCGTCGCGCAGCAGGCGCGTTTCATAGGCGGGGTTGGCGGCCTCGAGCGCGATCATGCCATTGCGGCGATAGAACCGTTTCAGCGTCGCCTCGTGACCCTCAACCAGCGCGACCACGATATCGCCATTCTCTGCCGTGCCGGTCTCGCGGATCACCACGATATCGCCATCGTTGATGCCGGCCTCGATCATCGAATCGCCCTTGACCTCCAGCGCGTAGTGATCACCGCGCCCCGACACCATAGTACCGGGAACGGCCACGTGATGGGAGACTTCCGAGATAGCCTCAATCGGGACACCGGCGGCAATCCGGCCCATGACGGGCAATTCCAGCGCATGCACCGCCTCAATCGGCATCGCCCCGCGCGGCGGATCGACCTTATCCCCCTCAATCACCTTGGGGCTAAATCCGGACGGCGCGCCGAGTTTCTTTTCCAGCGCTTCGGGCAGTTTCACGATTTCAATCGCCCGCGCACGATGGGCCAAACGCCGGATAAATCCGCGTTCTTCCAGCGCCGTGATCAAACGGTGAATGCCCGATTTCGAACGCAAATCCAGCGCGTCTTTCATCTCGTCGAACGAAGGCGGAACCCCATCACGGGTCATCCGTTTCTGGATAAATTCAAGCAGTTCCAACTGTTTGCGCGTCAGCATTCGTATCCCTCCGTCGTGACTTTCGTCAGGCGTTCGGGTTATGTTCTAGCCTCGTTCTTGCGCATTGTCAACGCTGTTCCCAAAGCGCGTTTAATCAAGACGCAGGATATTCACGCGCTCACCGGCCTGACGCGCGCCATCATCTTTGGGCCGGATCAGCAGGCAATCGGCGGTGGCCAGCACCCCCAAAAGCGAGGAATCCTGCGCCGCAAAGGGCGTCACGCGGGGCAGCGGATCGCCGGGGCCTAGCGTGGCGCGCATGTAATGGGTGCGCGCGCCGGTGGGGGCGACATCGACGGCCAGCTCGGCAGGTTCGATGCGCGGGGCAGGGTCGAGCCCTTGCAATTTCGCCAGCATCGGGCGCAGGAACAGCTCGGCGCAGACGGTGGCCGACACCGGATTTCCCGGCAGGCCCAGCATCGCCGCATCGCCCATCTTGCCTGCCATCAGCGGCTTGCCCGGACGCATCGCGATCTTCCAAAACGCGCGCTCAAGCCCCAGTTCGCCTGCGACCTCGCCCACCAGATCATGTGCCCCGACCGAGGCCCCGCCCGAGGTCACCACCAGATCTGCCCCCTTTGCGAGATCAAATGCCGCGCGCAGAGAGTCGCGATCATCGCGCGCGATCGGCAAAAGACGCACGCGCGCGCCGGCAGACTCGGCCAAGGCGGTCACGATAAAACTGTTCGAGCAGATGATCTGATCGGGGCCGGGCGTTTCGCCGGGCATCACCAGCTCGTCGCCCGTCGCGATCACCGCGACTTCGGGGCGGCGATAGACGCTGAGTTCCGCCACGTTCATCGAGGCCAGCAGCCCCAGATCGCGCGCACTCAGCGGGCGTTTGGGGTAAAAGCTGTCGCCGCGTTTGAAATCCTGCCCTTCGGGGCGGATGTTGCCATGGGTTTCAAGCTCTTGCGCCAGCGTGATTGTGTTATCCTCGCGCGTGACATGTTCTTGCAGCACGACGACGCCATCAGGGCCGGGCACGGGCGCACCGGTAAAGATGCGCACGGCTTGACCGGGGGACAGCGGGCCATGATAGGCGCGCCCGGCGGCGGCTTCGCCCTCAACCCGCAGGCGCGCGCCGGGGCGATGATCGGGGGCCGCAATCCAGTAGCCATCCATCGCCGAGGCCGAGAACGGCGGTTGGGTCAGCTGCGCGGTCGCAGGCGCGGCCATCACCCGCCCAAGTGCGTCGCGCAACGCCACGGTTTCGCACCCAAGCGGGGCGACCAATGCCAGAACCTTGTCCAGCGCTTCTTCGACTGACAGCATAAGCTACGCCTCGTATCGTCCGGATTTTCCGCCATCTTTCAGCACCACGCGAATGCCTTCGATGGTCATCGATTTTTCCACCGCCTTGAGCATGTCATAGACGGTCAGCGCCGCGACCGAGACGGCCGTAAGCGCCTCCATCTCGACGCCGGTCTGCCCCGAGGTCTTGACCGTGGCAACAATTCGCACGCCTGGCAGGTCGGTATCTGGCGTCAGCTCGAGCGTGACTTTGGTGATCGGCAGCGGATGACACAGCGGGATCAGATCGGCGGTTTTCTTGGCCGCTATGATCCCCGCGATCCGCGAAATCCCCAGCACGTCACCCTTTTTCGCGCTGCCTTTGAGAACGTAATCAAGCGTTTCGGGGCGCATCTTCACGCAGCCCTCAGCCACGGCGATGCGGTCGGTTACCTCTTTATCCGACACGTCCACCATGTGGGCCTGCCCGGCCTCGTCGAAATGGCTCAGGCTCATGCGACCTCCAGCAAGTTGCGCGTGGCGCTGGCCACATCGTCTTGGCGCATCAGGCTTTCGCCGATCAGGAAGCGGCGCGCGCCGACTTGCGCCATCGCGGCGAGGTCGTCGCGGGTGAAAATGCCACTTTCGCAGACCAGATCGCGCCCGGCATTCAGGATTTCAGGGGCGAGTTGGCGGGTCACATCCAGCGTGACCTCGAAGGTTTTGAGATTACGGTTGTTCACGCCCAGAAGCGGCGATTTCAGATGTTTAAGGGCGCGCTCCAGTTCATCGGCGTCATGCACCTCGATCAGAACATCCATCCCCCAGCCCATCGCCGCATCTTCCAGCTCGACCGCCAGCGCATCCTCGACCGAGGCCATGATGATCAGGATACAATCGGCCCCCCAAGCGCGCGCCTCGGCAACCTGATAGGTGTCGTAAAGGAAATCCTTGCGCAAAGCGGGCAGGGCGCAGGCAGCGCGGGCGGCTTTGAGGAACTCCGGCGCGCCTTGGAAAGAGGGCGTATCGGTCAGCACCGACAGGCAGGCCGCGCCGCCCGCCTCATAGGCTTGCGCCAATGCGGGCGGGTCGAAATCGGGGCGGATCAAACCCTTGGAGGGTGAGGCTTTCTTGATCTCCGCGATCAGCCCGTAGCCGTTTTTTGCCTTGGCGCTCAGCGCGTTGGCAAAACCGCGCGTGGGGGCTTGAGCGCGCGCCTCGTCCTCAATCTCGGCAATCGGGCGGGTGGCTTTGGCAACGGCGATTTCGTCCAGCTTATAGGCTTTGATCTTGTCCAGAATCGTGCTCATGCACGCACCTCTTGCGTGATCCGCGCCAGTGTTTCCAACGCGGTCTTGGCACGCCCGGAATCGATGCTTTCGGCGGCCAGTTCCGCGCCCGATTTCAGATCGCTGACCTTGTCAGCAACCACCAGCGCGGCGGCCGCATTCAGGATCACCGCATCGCGATAGGCCGACGGCTCTCCCGCCATGACCGCGCGCAAAGCAGTCGCATTTTCGGCCGGGGTGCCGCCCAGCAAGTCGCGGAACGGATGCACCGGCAGGCCCGCATCCTCGGGGTGGATCGTGAGGCCCGTCACCTTGCCGTTTTCCAGCGCGGCCACCTCGGTCGTGCCGGTGATCGTGATCTCATCTGTGCCGTCCGAACCATGCACCAGCCACGCTTTTTCGCTGCCCAGCATCTGCAAGGTCTCGGCCATCGGCCAGATCAGATCGGGCGCGAAGGCGCCGGTCAACTGACGCTTGACGCCTGCGGGGTTGGTCAGCGGCCCGAGGATGTTGAAGATCGTCTTGCAGCCCAGTTCGAGGCGCACGGGCATCACATGTTTCATCGCCGGATGATGGATTTGCGCCATCATGAAGCCGATATTTGCCTCGGCCAAACCGCGCTCGGTAGCCTTCGGCCCCGCCATCACGTCAATACCCAATTCGCTTTGGACATCCGCTGTGCCTGACCGCGAACTGGCCGCGCGGTTGCCATGTTTGGCCACCGGAACCCCCGCGCCTGCCACGACAAAGGCGGCGGCCGTCGAGATGTTGAGCGTGTGCATCCCGTCGCCGCCCGTGCCCACGATATCGATTGCACCTTCGGGCGCGGTGACGGGCACGCATTTGGCGCGCATCGCGGCGGCGGCGGCGGCGTATTCGGATACCGATTCCCCGCGCGCCCGCATCGCCATTAAGAGGCCACCGATTTGGGCTTGGGTGGCCTCGCCGTTGAACAAGATTTCAAACGCGGCTTCGGCCTGTGCACGGCTGAGCGGACCCTCGGAAGCTGCGAAAATTAACGGTTTCATCGCGTCGCTCATGCGGGCACCTTCAGGTCAACGCCTGCCTCTGTCAGGAAATTCTTCAACATCGCATGGCCGTGTTGCGAGGCGATGGATTCGGGGTGGAACTGCACGCCCTCAATGAGCTTGTCGCGGTGGCGCAGCCCCATGATCGTGCCATCGGCCAGTTCGGCGGTAATTTCCAGACACTCGGGCAGGCTCTCGCGATCGACCACCAGCGAATGATAGCGCGTCGCCAGCAGCGGCGAGGGCAGGCCCGCAAACACGCCTTTGCCGTGATGCAGGATCTCGCCCATCTTGCCATGCACGATCTCGCTATGGCGAACGACCTTGCCGCCAAACGCCTCACCAATCGCCTGATGGCCCAGACACACGCCCAGCAGCGGCAGACCCGCCGATGCCGCAGCCAGCGTCAACGGCAGGCAAATCCCGGCTTGCGCAGGATCGCAGGGGCCGGGCGACAGGATGATCGCCTGCGCCCCCATGCCCATCGCCTGCCCGACATCGAGCGCATCATTGCGCCAGACCTGCACATCTGCGCCCAACTCGCCAAAATAATGCACCAGATTATAGGTGAAGCTGTCATAATTATCGATGAGCAGCAGCATGGCCGGGCCTCTCGTTTTTTATGTCCCGTGGCTTGCCCTTGAAAAGATGGACGCAAATTTGCGCCTGACATCAAAAGAGGGGTGAACCGGGGAACGGGTCGGGCTATAGATGCAATTAGCAGCGGGGTAGGGTCAAGGCCTCGCGCGATATGAAGAGCGCGCAAAACGACGCGCGTGGGGCAGTGGAGGCAGGCAGATGATGGCATCGGTGCTTAAAGGTATGGCGCTGGGAACCGGGGTGAGCGTGCTCGCTTTGGGTGCGGCTTCGGTCATGACGCCCTTGCCCAAGTCCGCCCAAACCATGCCGGCAAGTTCCAACGCGCCAAGCCAGCAAGCGGCGCAAGATGTAGCCCCCGCCGCCAGCCCTGTCGATGTGCCTGCGGGGTCGGATTTTGCGCGTGGCCCGTCTGACCGGGTGCCCGATATGCCCAATCCGGCAGGCGCGCCGCTGAGTGCGCCCAGTTCCGCGCCGCGCGCCCCTGTCAGCCAGTCCGATAGCGATCAGGCGGATATGACGGTCGCAGGCACCGATCCGGGCATGCGCCCGCTGGCCGACCCAAAAGCCCCCGAGCAGCAGCCCCAAGAGCCGCCAACCGCCGAGGCATTGGCCCAAGCGCCCGCGCCCGAGCAGCCGATCCCCGTGCCGCCGCCCGGCGAGGTGCAGACCCCTGCGCTTGGTGCAAACGAGGCGATGCCGGGAACGGATGCTCAGGTCGCGATGGCGGACCTTGATGTGACCTCGACTGTGCCGATGCCTCAACCGTTGCCGGGCAGCGATGCCCCGCCAACAGTCGTGCCCACTCCCTTGGGTGACGGGGCGCAAAACAGCGAACCTGCACGGGTGCAAGGCGCTGGCTCGGGGATGAACAAGCCCTCAAGCATGCCGGAACTGCCCGATGTGCAGGCGATGGGTGTGGTAAAGCCCGCGCTGCCTGCGCTGCCCGATGTGACGCAAGCCGAAATGCCGCACTCCATGCCGAGCGCGCCGCCAGTGCCGAAGGTTGGCGGAACCGAGATGCCCGACCCCGAAGGGCAACCACATACGATGCCCCGGTCGGGAATGGATGGAGCTGGGCCCGAAAACGGCGCGCCAAAGAAACCGCGCGTCATCACTTTGGGCGATGAGCCGCGCCGCTTGCCGGGCCAGCCGATTCAGGGCTTTCGCAATGCGCCAAATGTGGTTGTGGATCGCCTCCCCCAGATTGGCGCAGCGAGCGAGGCGGTCCCTGATGCCACGCCCGCCGATGAAACCGGCGATGGCGCGGATCAAACGCCTGCCGCCGATAACTCTGATTTGCCGCCGATTGAGCAGTACGCGCTGCCCTTCACGCATGACGATGCCAAATCGCTGTATTCCGTGGTGTTGATTGATCCGGGTGAGGCAGCAGGCGGGCTGGATGTCGATACGATTACCGCGCTTGATTTTCCCGTCACCATCGCGATTGATCCCACCCGGCCCGATGCGGCGCAAGATGCGCAAACCTTGCGCGCGGCAGGGCATGAGGTTGCCATCCTGGCGGCAGATTTGCCCCCCGATGCCACGCCCGAAGACCTTGAGGTCGCGCTTGAGGCGTGGCGTCAGGTGATCCCCGAAGCGGTGGCGGTGGTTGAGCGCCCCAAGCCCGTTTTCCAGAACACTCGCAATCTGGCGCGCCAGATGGTGTCGACGCTGGGGCGCGAAGGGATGGGGCTGGTGACGCAGGACCGTGGCTTTGATAGCGCCAATCAAATCGCGTCCACGGTGGATTTGCCGCGCGCAAAGGTCTGGCGGGTGCTGGATGATGCGCGTGAAAAAGCCCCGGTGATCGAGCGGATGCTGTCGCGCGCCGGCTTTGAGGCGGATCGCAGCGGCAAGATTGTGGTGATGATGTCGGCTTGGCCCGAGACGGTGAGCGCGCTCACTGACTGGGCACCCGAGGCCGCGACGAAATACGATCTCGCTCCGGTCTCGGCGGTGGCGCTGCAAGCCGTGAAGCCCGCTACAGACGGCAACTGACGCGCCGCTTTCGGGCGGCGCGTAGCGCAGGCAATCTAGCCGTTATTTCGTGACTGCACGAACAGCCCTGCATCCTCGGCAGCACGGCGCAAGGCGTTGGATTTATGCACGCTTTCCTGATATTCGGCCAGCGGATCACTGTCATAGACAACACCGCCTCCGGCCTGGATATACAGCGTCTCATCCTTGACCAGCGCGGTGCGCAGCGCGATGCACATGTCCATCTCGCCATTGGCGGCGAAATAGCCCACAGCGCCGCCATAGATACCGCGCTTTTCGGGTTCCAGCTCGTCGATGATCTCCATCGCGCGCACTTTCGGCGCGCCGGAGACCGTGCCTGCAGGCAGACCGGCCAGCAGCGCCGATAGCGCATCCTGACCATCGGCCAGCTCGCCCACGACGTTGGAGACGATATGCATGACGTGGGAATAGCGCTCGATGATGAATTTCTCGGTCGGGTGGACGGTGCCGATTTTGGCCACGCGACCCACATCGTTGCGCCCCAGATCGAGCAGCATCAAATGCTCGGCCAGTTCCTTTTTGTCCGCCAGCAGGTCTTCTTCCAGCGCCTTATCTTCGGCGGGCGTGGCCCCGCGCGGGCGGGTGCCTGCGATGGGGCGGATCGTGACCTCACCCTCGCGCAGCCGCACGAGGATTTCGGGCGAGGCGCCGACGATCTGGAAGCCGCCGAAATTGAGGAAAAACATGAACGGCGAGGGATTGGTGCGCCGCAAGCTGCGATAAAGCGCAAAGGGCGGCAGCGGGAAATCGGCGGCCCAGCGTTGCGCGGGCACGACCTGAAAGATGTCGCCCGCGCGGATGTAATCCTTGGCGCGCTCGACGGCGGCCATGTAGCTTTCCTGCGTGAAGTTCGAGCGCATCTCGCCGACCTGACGCATCTCGCCCAGATTGCGCCCCTCATTGGGCGCGCGGTCCAGATCGCGCAGCGCATCCGAGACGCGCTCCGCTGCTTGCGCATAGGCCGCGCGCGCCGACAGACCCGAGGACTGAAACGCAGGCGCGCATAAAATCACATCGCCCTTCACCCCATCCAGCACCGCCACGACGGACGGGCGCAGCAACATCGCATCAGGCACGCCGATAGGGTCGGGGTTCACGTTGGGCAGGTGCTCGACCAAACGGATCGTGTCATAGCCGAGATAGCCAAACAGACCGGCGGCAGCGGCGGGCAGCCCCTCGGGCATCTCGATGCGGCTTTCGGCGATCAGCGCGCGCAGGGATTCAAACGGATGGCCGGGCAGGTCTTCCCATGCCTCGTCAAAGCGCGCAGCGCGGTTGATGCGCGCCTGCGTGCCGCGACATTCCCATATCACATCGGGCTTCATTCCCACGATGGAATAGCGCCCGCGCACCTCGCCGCCCGTCACCGATTCCAGCATGAAGGAATTGGGCTGCGCCTCGGCCAGCTTGAGCATGAGCGACACCGGCGTGTCCAGATCTGCCGCAAGACGCGCATAGACAAGCTGGTTTTGACCCTTGGCCCAATTGGCCTCGAATTCCTCGAACGACGGTGAAAGAGCGACCACCTGAGGCCTCCTATTGGATCTGTGACTGCACCGCTGTGACGGCTTGGCTATCAAGCGTGAACTTGGTCTCGCCCTCGACCGCAGTGGCGTAGAAATTCAGCATGTCATTGGCCAGAGATTGCGACAGTTGCTGGTCGATCTGGCCCGAAATCAGCTTGGTGTCGGGGTCGTTCATATCGGCGTCCATGATCTTGTCGGTGACGATGACGTAAACCTTGCCATCCGCGCTGACCTGCGCCGCCTTGCCGGGATCGGTCGCAAACACTTTGTCGATCACGGCAGGCGAGAGATCATCGGAATAGCCGCCGCGCGCAATTGAGGGCACGGTTGTGGTCAACAGCCCCGTCGCACCCAGCGATTTGCCGCCCGCGATCTCGGCCAGCACGTCTTTGGCGCGCGCTTCCTTGGCGGATAGCGCCTGCGCGTCATGCCAAGCGCTGGCCACCTTGTCGCGCACCTGATCGAACGGGATCGGCGTGGGCGGCACGATCTTGTTCAGGCGCAGCGCAAAGACGCCGCCATCGGCAAGGTTCGCAAGCTCGGGGAAGTCGTCTTTGGTCACCGACTGCGCGGTTTTGCGGAACTCGTCATAGCCTGCGATGCCGTCTTTGCTGTCGGCGGTGAATTCGATCTGGCCAAGCTCCATATCGGTTTCCTTGGCCATGTCTTCCAGCGTCGCGCCGCCTGCCAGCTTGTCCGACAGGCTTTCGGTTTCCTGCGAAATTTCGCGGCGGGCTTTTTCAGTTTCGGCCTCGCCTGCAAGTTCCTCGCGGGCATCGGCAAACGAGGTTTCCTGCGCCGCGATGATCCCGTTCATCGACAACAGGGCAGGGCCAAGATCGGTGTCTATGGGGCCAACGACGCCAGGCGATTTGAGCGCGAACACCGCAGCGCCCGCCTTGCCCAACTGGTCTTGCGTCATGTCGCCCAGATCGGCGTCTTGCAGGGTCAGGCCGCGCTCTTTTGCCAGATCGGCAAAGCTTGCGGTGCCCGCATCCAGCTTGGCCTTTGCGGCCTCGGCGGATTTCATATCGGGATAGACCAGCCGTTCAACCAGCCGCTTTTCGGGTTGCTTGAACTCGGACAGGCGCGATTGATATTCCTGCTGCAAGGTCGCGTCGTCAATTTTGACCTTGTCTTTGAGCATCTCGGGCGTGAGCCACGCATAGGTGATGTCGCGCGTTTCGGGTGCGGTGAAATCGGCGATGTGGTCTTTGTAATAGGTCTGAAGCTGGTCATCTGTGGGCTTGGCAACCGGGGTTGCCAGATCGGGTTCGGTGATCTCGGCCCAAGTGAAGCCGCGCTTTTGCGAGACATATTGCGTGTAGGCATCGGTGACCGCTTCGGGCGCTTTCACGCCGCCACCCACCGCGCTTTGGATGATCGAACGGGCCAAGTCGCCGCGCAGCTGAGTCTCGAATTGCGGCTCGCTATAGCCTTCTTGACGCAGCGCAAACTTATAGGTCTCACGGTCGAACTTGCCGCTGGCATTGTGGAACGCCTGCACATTCATGATCTGCTTTTGCAACTCGCTATCGCCGACCGACACGCCCAAGCTGCGCGCGGCTTCGCCCAAGCTGGCCTCGCCAATCAGGCGGCCCAAGACCTGCTGATCCAGACCCGCCGCCTGCATCTGCGCCATCGTCACCGGCTGGCCCAGTTGCTGCGAGCGGCTTTGCATTTCCTGACGCAGCGCGCGGGCGTATTCGGTGACCGGAATTTGCGTCTCACCCACCGCGCCAACGGATTTCACATTGCCCGAGAACGAGCTGAAACCGAAGCCGCCAAGCCCCAGCACCAGCATCCCCAGCAAAATCCAGACGACCACGCTCTTGCCGTGACTGCGCAGCTTCATGGGCTATCCTCCTCGGACGTATCTTTTGGCGGTGTTTAGGGCTTTGACTGCAGGGCTGCAAGCCGTGCCATCACCTCACCGATAATGGTTGTGTCGATATTGGCGAACGCGATGCGCATTTGGCGGGCCGCCTGCGCGCTGCCATCAGGCATGAACATCGTCCCCGGAAGCATCAGCACGCCCGCTTCGCGCACCAGCGCGCGGGCAAAGTCTGGCGAGGGGCGCGGGTCGGGATGGGTGGCATAGGCGAAATAAGCACCACAGCCGAGCAGGTCCCAGCCTTCAAGCGCCTCAAGCCCCTGCGCCATCGCGGCGCGGCGGGCGAGGATTTCGCGCCGCTCGCCTGCCAGCCAGTCGCCGAGATTGCGCATCCCCCAAAGCGCGGCCATCTGGCCAAGCTGGTTGGGGCAGATCGCGACCGTATCAAGGAATTTCTCAACCTCGGCGAGACGCGTCTCGCTGGCCACGATCGCGCCGACGCGATGGCCGGTCAGGCGGTAGGCCTTGGAAAAAGAGTAGAGCTGGATGAAATAATCGGGCCAGTCGGGATCGGTGAACAGGTCGTGGGGCGCGCCTTCGCGGCTGTCGAAATCGCGATAGGTTTCATCCACGATCAGCGCGATCCGATGCGCGCGCGCCAGGTCTGCAAAGGCGCGGATCAGATCGGCGGGATATTCCACGCCGCCGGGATTGTTCGGGCTGACCAGAACGATGGCGCGGGTGCGCGGCGTGATCTTGGCGCGCGCCTCATCGGGGTCAGGCAGCAGGCCCGCACCGGGCGCGAGCGGCACCGTGCGCACGCCCGACATATCAAGCCACATCTTGTGATTGAAATACCAAGGCGTGGGCAGGATCACCTCGTCGCCCGGACCCGCCAGCGTGGCCAGCACCGCGCAAAACGCCTGATTGCAGCCCTGCGTGATCGCGACCTGTTCGGGGGCCACGCTGCCGCCATATTGGGGCGACCATTGCGTTGCGATCTGCGCGCGCAGTTCGGGCAGGCCCAGAACGGGGCCGTATAGATGGGCTTGCGGCTCGTGCAGCGCGGCCTGCGCAATCGCCTGACGCAAGCCTTCGGGGGGCAGATCAAGCGGTGCGGCCTGGCTGACATTGATCAAGGGGCGCTCGGGGGAGAAAGTCACCCCATCCAGCCAGCGCCGCGCCTCCATCACCGGCGGGGCGAAGGTGGCGGCGATTGCGGGATTGAGCGGGTGTGGCATCGGGTGTCCTTTGGCTGGTCGCGCGAGATCAGCAGAGGGCGACGGGATTGGCAAGCCGCAGATGCCTCCGGCGGGAGTATTTTTGGCTAGATGAAAGGATTATTCCTGTCGCGGCGGGCGGATCACGAAGCCATGGCGCACATACCATTCGCGCAAGGTCAGCGCGATAACGACCAGATCGAGCACCGTGAGCAGCAGCATCGAGACCGCGTGGTGCAGGCTCCAGAGATAGAGCTGGTAGGTCACGAAGGCGGTCAGTAACACAATCGCACCGGGATAGGCCCAAAGCACGCCACGCATCAGCAAGATCACCACAATCAATTTCAGCGCGCCGTGGCTGGTGAAGTAAAAGCCATAAAAGCTTTGCGTCTCGATCGAGAAATGCTGCGCGGCATGCAACAGCGCATTGGCGATCGCATCCTTGGGGTATTCGGCCAACTCGTGCTGGGTCAGCCATTGCGCCACGCGCAGAACCGCGCTGCCCGGCAGGCCCAAAAGGGCCAGACCCGAGAGGGTTTCCGCAGCCGCGAACAGCGCCTTAAGCATGAGGCTCGCCTCGAACACCCAATGCAGGAACCGCCCGAGGCGCGTATCGGGCGCAAGCAGGCGCATCGTGTCAGTCGGTGCCGCGATAGGGCTGCACATATTGCAGCGCCATGTCCCAGGGGAAGAAGATCCAGGTGTCCTGGCTGACCTCGGTGATGAAGGTGTCAACCAGCGGCTCGCCTTGGGGTTTGGCATAGCAGGTGGCGAAATGCGCTTTGGGGAACAGGTCGCGCACCAGTTGCAGCGTCTTGCCGGTATCGACGAGATCATCGACGATCAGCACGCCTTCGCCGCCATTTTCCATAAACGACGCTTGCGGCGGTTTAATCACCTCGGGCTCGCGCTGTTCCTGATGGTTGTAGCTTTTTACCGAGATCGTATCGACCATGCGGATATCGAGTTCGCGCGCAACCACGGCTGCGGGCACCAGACCGCCGCGCGTGATCCCCAAAACGCCGCGCCAACTGCCGTTATCCGGCCCCTTGCCATCCAGCCGCCACGCCAGCGCGCGGGCATCGCGATGCAGCTGGTCCCAGCTGACGTGAAAGCCTTTTTCATGGGGCAAAAGGTCGGGCATCGGGGTCTCCTCAGGGCGGTCAGGTCAGGGCAAGTTTCAGGCCGAGCAAGGCGAGCAAGCCGCCAAAGACACGCTCGATCACGGATTTCAGGTTTAGATAGGTGGCGCGGGTTTTTTCCAGCGAAAAGATCCGCGCGACGATGATATTCCAGCCCGCATCGTTGAAAAACACGATGCCGAGAATCGCGCCATAGGCCCAAAGCGGGGCCGTGGGCGGGATGAAGGTCAGGAAAAACGTGCCAAAGAACACGGCCGCTTTCGGGTTGGCAAGTTGCGTCGAGATGCCCAGCCAGATCAGGCGCAGCGGCGAGCGGTCTTTGGGCAGGCTGGGCAAATCTGTGTCCATCGGATCCCCCGAATGACGCCACATCTTATAGGCCATATAAAGCAGATAGGCGGCGCCTGCGAATTTCAGACCCGTCAGCAAAACCGGGGCGACTTTGAACACCAGCGCCAGCCCGAACAGCGCGGCGGCTGCCCAGATGCACGCCCCGAGGCCAATGCCGATCGCCAGCCAGACGCCGCGCACGAACCCCTCGCGCAAGCTGGTGCGCATCGCAAGCAGCACCGCAGGCCCCGGCGACATCGCCGCCGCTAGATGCACGAAATACAGCGCTGTAAAGGCCGCGAGGCTCATATCCGTTCTTTCAGATCAGTCTTTGCGCCCGGTGACCACGTCAATATCGGGCGCGTCCACCGCTTTCATACCCACGACATGATAGCCCGCATCGACATGCAGCGTTTCGCCCGTGGTGCCCGAACCCAGATCAGACAGCAGATACAGCGCGGCCTTGCCGACCTCTTCCTGCGTCACGTTGCGGCGCAGTGGCGAGTTCAACTCGTTCCACTTCATGATGTAGCGGAAATCGCCAATGCCGCTGGCGGCCAGCGTCTTGATCGGGCCGGCCGAAATCGCGTTGCAGCGGATGCCGTCCTTGCCCAGATCCTCGGCGATATATTTCACCGATGCTTCAAGCGCCGCCTTGGCCACGCCCATCACATTATAATGCGGCATCACCTGTTCCGCGCCGTAATAGGTCAGCGTGAGCAGCGAGCCGCCATCGCTCATCAGTGCCGAGGCGCGCGCGCACACGGCGGTAAACGAATAGACCGAGATATCCATCGTCATCGTGAAATTGTCGCGCGAGGTGTCAACGTAACGCCCACGCAGCTCGTTCTTATCCGAGAAGCCGATTGCGTGGACGACGAAATCCAGCTTGCCCCATTTTTCCTTGAGCGTGTCAAACAGCGTGTCGATCGAGGTCTCGTCGGCGACATCACATTCGATCAGCGTATCGGCGCCCAATGTTGCCGCCAGCGGCCCGACGCGTTTTTTCAGCGCCTCGCCCTGATAGGAAAATGCAAGCTCTGCGCCAGCCTCTCCCAGCGCCTTGGCAATGCCCCAGGCGATGGATTTATCATTCGCGAGGCCCATAATCAGGCCGCGTTTGCCCACCATCAGGTTGTTCGACATGTCAGGTTTTCCCTCGCTGCGCTCTGGTAAGTCTGATTGCTTTAGGCGAAAGGTGAAGACGCATCAAGGCTGCTGACTTGCGCGCGCGCGCATTGTGCGCCGGGGCAAGGGGTGGCTGGCACGCTGATGGAGGGTGATATGAGTGACCGGAGTGGGATTTTCGCGGGTGAAAACCCGTTTGCGATTGCGCAGCGCTGGCTGGACGAGGCGCAGCAGACCGAGATCAACGACCCCAACGCGATTGCGCTGGCGAGTGTCGATGAAGACGGGATGCCCAATGCGCGCATGGTGCTGCTGAAGGAAATCGAGGGCGTCGAGATGCCCTCGGGCGGGGCGTTTGTGTTTTATACCAATTACGGCTCGGCCAAGGCGCGTGAGGTTGAGGGCGCGGGCAAGGCGGCCTTCGTGATGCATTGGAAATCCTTGCGTCGCCAGATTCGGGTGCGCGGGCTGGTGACGCGTGAAGATGGCGCGCAGGCGGATGCCTATTATGCGTCGCGTTCGCTCAAATCGCGGCTGGGGGCATGGGCCTCGCGACAAAGTGAGCCGTTGTCATCGCGCGCGAGCCTGATGGCCGATGTCGCCAAGATCACCGCGACGCATGGCACGAACCCAAAACGGCCCGAATTCTGGGGAGGGTTCAGAATCAAGCCCTTGGAGATCGAATTCTGGGCGGATGGCGCGTTTCGTCTGCATGATCGGTTCCGCTGGACGCGCCAATCGGGCGATGCTGCGTGGCAAATCTCCCGCCTAAATCCCTGAATTTCACGCTTCGTGAAATGCGAACCCACTTGAATCACGAGGAATTCTCTTGATGATCTATCCCTTGGCGCGCCAGACTGTGAGCAGGAAAGACCAGCGAACAGGAAAGCCCGAACATGCAGACGGGATGGAAAATGCTAGGCGAAAGCCCAGAATTATTGAGCGAGATTACCGGCGAGGTGAAGTGGTTCGACCCGGTCAAAGGGTTCGGATTCATTCTGGATCGAAGCGGTGGGCCGGATATTTTGCTGCATGCGAATGTGTTGCGCAATTTCGGACAGGGCTCGGTGGCCGATCATGCGCAGATCTCGGTCAAGGTGCAGTCCACGCCGCGGGGATCGCAGGCCGTCGAAGTGTTGACGATCGAGCCGCCCGAGGGCGAAATCGTCGCGCCGATCGAGGATTTGGGCGACAACACCCCCGAGGAAATCACCGCATTGCCGATGGAGCCTGCACGGGTGAAGTGGTTCGAGAAGGCCAAGGGATTCGGTTTTGCCAATGTGTTCGAACGCGACGAGGACGTGTTCATTCATATGGAAGTGCTGCGCCGCTCGGGCTTTGCCGATCTGGCTCCGGGCGAGGCGGTGTGCCTTCGCGTGATCGAGGGCAAACGGGGTCGCATGGCAGCGCAGGTGCTGGCATGGGACGCAAGTTCGCGCCCGTCGCGCTAGGCGCAGCACGCGCGCTTTTTGCGACACTCGCAGCGGCGCTGCTGTTGGCGCTGTTTCTGGGTGTCTCGACCGTCAGCGCCCAAGCCCAAAGCGCGCCGCAATGTCGCGAGGACTTGGCGATCTTGCGCCATGACGGGCAACTGAGCCAATTCACCGTCGAGATCGCAGCAACTCCCGCCGAGCGCGCGCAAGGTCTGATGGGGCGGCGCCAGATGCCTACAAGCGCGGGGATGCTATTTGTTTACCCCGATGCGCGCGAAGTCTCGTTCTGGATGCATGAAACGCCGCTACCGCTCGACATCCTCTATATTGATGCGACGGGGCGGGTGGCCAAAATCGCGCGCAATGCCACACCCTTTGATGACACGCCGATTCCCTCGGGTGCGTCGGTGCAATATGTTCTTGAGATCAACGGCGGATTGGCCGCGCGTCTGGGCATCAGTGAGGGTGCTGAGTTGGCCCATACCGCGATTGATCAGACGCACGCGGCATTTCCCTGTCCGTGACCCCTTTCCTTGGCGCCGCGCTGCGGTTATGAAACCCGCAGTCGGGGCGTAGCGCAGCCTGGTAGCGCGTCTGTTTTGGGTACAGAAGGTCGTGAGTTCGAATCTCGCCGCCCCGACCATCCTCTCTTGTGTTAGGTTTACGTGCGCCACTACATCTTGTGGTTGCTGATCGCTGTGGCTCTAGAGGCACGTTCAGCGATTTCGACAGAAAAACCGTCATCCCCCTGTCATATTGTCCACAAGATATTGTGGTGTGTGGATGAATTGCCCACATTCACGGCTTCGTTACCGCCAAGCCCTAATGATCACAGGCATTTTTCGCCGCGTCCCGATCAAGGTTATCCACAAGGGCGGTGTGGGTGAATCAGGGGCAGGCGACGAATCCCCACGGGTCAATATAAAAATCGCCCCCGTGAGCCTTAAAGATTCGTTGACGGATGATGCGCCCTACGGCAGGTTGTGGTTCGTCAGCGTCGTGAACACCAGATGTAGTGGGGCGGGCGGGCCAAGGGACAGTAGTTGGGACGCAGCACCGCAGTGTTGTGGCGACTCGCATTCTTAGAATGGCGAGACCGATTTTCCTTTGCCGCCTGCTAAGTTTCACTCGCGCATTGAAATGAGGAATTGGGCAGATGAAGATCGAGCGGAAATTTACCACCGAAGACACCGGCGCTTATGGCGCACTGGACTTCACGACGACGGCCTCGGAGATTCGCAATCCCGATGGCACGGTGGTCTTTTCCAACGATAGCGTCGAAGTTCCCAAACGCTGGAGCCAGGTCGCCTCGGACGTGCTGGCGCAGAAATATTTCCGCAAGGCTGGCGTTCCGGCAGCTCTGAAAAAGGTCAAGGAAAAGGGCGTGCCCGAATTCCTCTGGCGCTCGGTTCCTGATGAGGCCGCATTGGCGGGGCTGCCCGAAGAGGCGCGCTTTACGGGCGAATCCTCGGCCAAGCAGGTGTTTGATCGTCTGGCGGGCGCGTGGTGCTATTGGGGCTGGAAGGGGGGCTATTTCACCTCCGAAGCCGATGCGCAGGCCTATTATGACGAGATGCGCTTCATGCTGGCCGAACAGATGGCCGCGCCGAACTCGCCGCAATGGTTCAACACCGGCCTGCACTGGGCCTATGGCATCGACGGTCCCGGCCAAGGGCACTATTACGTCGATCATCAATCGGGCAAGCTGACGAAATCGGCCTCGGCCTATGAGCATCCCCAACCCCATGCCTGTTTCATCCAGTCGGTCAAAGACGATCTGGTGGGCGATGGCGGCATCATGGATCTTTGGGTGCGTGAGGCGCGTCTGTTCAAATACGGCTCGGGCACGGGCACCAACTTCTCCAGCCTGCGCGCGGCCGGTGAGTCGCTTTCGGGTGGTGGTAAATCCAGCGGCTTGATGGGGTTCCTGAAAATCGGTGACCGCGCAGCAGGCGCGATCAAGTCGGGCGGCACCACGCGGCGCGCCGCAAAGATGGTGATCTGCGACATGGATCACCCCGATATCGAGCAATTCGTGAACTGGAAGGTGATCGAAGAGCAGAAAGTCGCCAGCCTTGTGGCCGGCTCGAAACTGCACGAGCGTGAGCTGAACAAGATCTTCACCGCGATCCGCGAATTTGACGGCTCGGACGAAACCTCGGTCGATCCCGCCAGCAATCCGGCCCTGAAAGAGGCGATCAAATCCGCCAAGCGCGTGATGATCCCCGAAACCTATATCAACCGCGTGCTGCAGTATGCGCGTCAGGGCTATGGCAGCATCGAATTTCCGACCTATGACACCGATTGGGATAGCGAGGCCTATGTCTCGGTCTCGGGTCAGAACTCGAACAACTCGGTGCGCGTGACCAATGCGTTCCTGCAAGCCGTCAAGGACGACGCCCCGTGGGAGCTGCTCCAGCGCACCGATGGCAAGGTTGCCAAAACCATCCGCGCGCGTGAATTGTGGGAGCAGGTCGGTCACGCCGCTTGGGCCTGTGCCGATCCGGGCATCCAGTTCCATGACACCGTGAACGATTGGCACACTTGCCCCGAAGATGGCGCGATCCGTGGGTCGAACCCGTGCTCGGAATATATGTTCCTCGATGACACGGCCTGTAACCTTGCGTCGATGAACCTGCTGACCTTTTACAAGGACGGCAAGTTCGACGCCCAAGCCTATGTCCATGCGACCCGTCTTTGGACGGTGACGCTGGAAATCTCAGTGTTGATGGCGCAATTCCCGTCCAAAGAGATCGCGCAGCGGTCGTATGATTTCCGCACGCTGGGTCTGGGCTATGCCAATATCGGCGGCCTGCTGATGAACATGGGCTTTGGCTATGACAGCACCGAGGGCCGCGCGCTCTGTGGCGCTTTGACCGCTGTGATGACGGGCGTGTCCTATGCCACCTCGGCCGAGATGGCGGGCGAGTTGGGGCCGTTCCCGGGGTATCAGAAAAACGCCGAGCACATGCTGCGCGTGATCCGCAACCACCGCACCGCCGCGCAGGGCAAGACCGAGGGCTATGAGAAGCTCGCCGTGAAACCCGTCGCGCTGGATCATGCGGGCTGCCCCGATCAGGGTCTGGTGGAACTCGCGCAGAAGGCCTGGGACGAGGCGCTGAGCCTTGGCGAGCAGCACGGCTATCGCAACGCCCAAGTCTCGGTCATCGCGCCCACCGGCACGATCGGTCTGGTGATGGATTGCGACACGACGGGTATCGAGCCTGACTTCGCTCTGGTGAAGTTCAAGAAACTCGCA
Organism: Thioclava indica; assembly: GCF_000714545.1. Lineage (GTDB taxonomy): Bacteria > Pseudomonadota > Alphaproteobacteria > Rhodobacterales > Rhodobacteraceae > Thioclava > Thioclava indica. Next base: position 284,922 of record NZ_AUNB01000001.1, on the reverse strand, counting down.
GGCGGTGGCTATTTCAAGATCATCAACCGCTCGGTGCCCGCAGCGCTGGAAAAGCTGGGTTACGGGTCGGCGCAGATCGAGGAAATGATCGCCCATGCCGTGGGTCATGCCAGCCTTGGCAATTGCCCCGACATCAACACCACCGCACTGATCGGGCATGGCTTTGGCCCGCGCGAGATTGAAAAGGTAGAGGCCGCGCTGCCCACCGCCTTTGACATCCGTTTCGTGTTCAACCAGTGGACGCTGGGCGAAGAGTTCTGCACCAAAACGCTGGGCATTCCGGCGGAAAAACTGAACGATCCGACCTTTGACATGCTGCGTCACCTTGGCTTCACCAAGGCACAGGTCGAAGCCGCCAATAACCACGTTTGCGGCAGCATGACGCTGGAAGGCGCACCGCATCTGAAAGATGAGCATCTGGGCGTGTTCGATTGCGCCAATGCCTGCGGCAAAACCGGCAAGCGCTATCTGTCGGTGGAAAGCCACATCACGATGATGGCGGCGGCTCAGTCGTTCATCTCGGGCGCGATTTCCAAGACGATCAACATGCCCAACTCTGCCTCGATCGACGAAACGCTGGCGGCTTATGAACTGAGCTGGTCGCTCGGCATCAAGGCGAACGCGCTTTATCGTGACGGCTCGAAACTTAGCCAGCCGCTGGCTTCGGCGCTGATCGAGGATGATGAGGACGCCGAAGAAATCCTGGCCAGCGGTTCGGCGCAGGAAAAGGCCGCCGTGCTGGCCGAGAAGATCATCGAGAAGGTGATCGTCAAGGAAACCGTGCGCAGCCATCGCGAGAAACTGCCCACGCGCCGCAAGGGTTACACGCAAAAGGCCGTGGTCGGTGGCCATAAAGTCTACCTGCGCACCGGCGAATATGACGACGGTGATCTGGGCGAGATTTTCATCGACATGCACAAGGAAGGCGCTGGCTTCCGCGCGATGATGAACAACTTCGCCATCGCGGTGTCGGTTGGCCTTCAATATGGCGTACCGCTGGAGGAATTCGTCGATGCCTTCACCTTCACCAAGTTCGAACCCGCAGGCATGGTGCAAGGCAATGACAGCATCAAGAACGCGACTTCGATCCTCGATTATGTGTTCCGCGAACTGGCCGTAAGCTATCTCGACCGCACCGATCTGGCGCATGTGAAACCGCAAGGCGCGACGTTTGATGATCTGGGCGGCGGCGAGTCCGAGGGCAAACCCAATATCGAGCCGGTCTCGGACAAAGCCAGCAAATCGCTGGAAGTGCTGCGCCAGATCTCCTCGACCGGCTACCTGCGCAAGCGGATGCCGCAAGAGCTGATGGTGCTGCAAGGCGGGGGCGGTATGACGGGGCTGGCCGGCGGGGCGGTTGGCGATGTTCTGACCAGCGAGACCGTGCAAGCCAAGGTCACCACGACCACCGCCGTCTCTTCGGGCGGAATTCAGATGGATGCGCGCGCCAAGGCCAAGATGCAGGGCTACGAGGGCGAGGCCTGCGGCGATTGCGGCAACTACACGCTCGTGCGCAACGGCACCTGCATGAAGTGCAACACCTGCGGCGCGACCAGCGGCTGTAGCTGAACAAAACAACAGCCCCGGTGCCACGGCGCCGGGGCTTGACTGACAAGCCCGCTCAGGCGGGATCGGGAAGGGACGCAAGTGGAACTGATCGTTGGAAATAAGCGGGTCACGCCCGAGGCGCTGCGCGAGATCCCCGGCGGGATTGAGGCCGATCTGGCCGGTGAGGCGCTGACCTCGCTGATCGACGCGACGTTTCGGGGTTATGCCTCGATTGAAATGCTCGGCGGTGATCTGGACCGCCAGCGTATGGATGTCATCGACATCCGCATGGCGGGGGCTGCGACCACGGTCACGCTGCGCTGCCACGGCGCGATGGCGCTGCACTGAAAGAAGAATGACATCCGGGGCGGGTGCGCTCGCCCTAGACGCTGAGAAGGCCCAGGCGAAACCAATAACACCTCGGGCGGTGAATCAACGAGCCTGATCAGCGAGACTGACCCCTTCCGTCCCTTTCGGAAGGGGCCTTTTTATGTGCCGTGGGCGAATGGGTAGCGGCGATGGGGTAGCGGGCGGTTTCCGCTCACGCAGCATCGGCACGGCTTGAAGCAAGGGGCCGATCTCGCTAGGTTGCGCGGTGAGGACGACCTCCCCCTTCGGGCATTCATTCCGGGACGACCCGGCAAAGGTATCGAGGTTGCTATGCGCTCCCCGCTTGATCGGCTGCGCCACGCGCTCAGCTTTGAAATTCTCGCGTTATTCCTTGTCATTCCACTTGGCGCGCTGGTCTTCGGCTTTCCCGCCCATGACATCGGGGTCGTCGCGATTGTCAGCGCCTCTATCGCGACGCTTTGGAATATCCTGTATAATTACGGCTTTGACCTTGGGCTGAAGCGCCTAACCGCCAGCACGTTGAAATCCCTGCGGATGCGGGTGATCCACGCGCTGCTGTTCGAATTTGGCTTGCTGCTCGTTCTGATGCCGTTCATGGCCTGGTATCTGGAGGTCTCTCTTTGGCGGGCCTTGGTCATGGACGCGGCTTTCGCGGGGTTCTACCTGATCTACGCGCTTGGCTTTAACTGGGCCTATGACAAGGTTTTCCCGCTGCCGGAGTGGCAGGATGCAGGTCCGCCGCAATGACGTGGACGCGCCCGTAGCCCTACCGCACGCGCGTCTCGCAGATCTCCTTGATCCTTCGCTCCAGCGCGGGCAAGCATTTGTGGAACCGTCGCCAGTCGCGGCGTCTTGTGAGTGACGAGAACGGTTTGCCGCCGGAGGGGAGCTGGCTGGGTCAGGCGTTGATGCGCCATGACATTGATCCCCGCCACCGTGTTCGCCGTGCCAAGGGCCGAGCGCTGCACCTTGGCGACAAATTCGTCAATCGAGAGTGTCTCGGCTGTGGGATCGAAGGTGAAGAACCCTTTGGCAAAAGGCGTCAGCCCTGATGAGCCAAGCCGCCCCTTGGACACGATCATCGTGCGCGCGCCTGCGTCATGCGCCTTGACGGCAGCGAACAGCCCCGCCATGCCGCCCCCGATCACCAGAACACCGGTGGCATAATCGGTATTGGGGATCGTGCCGGGATCGAATTTAACCTTGTTTTGCGGCCCAGCAACGCCTGTGCCAAGCGCTGCGATGCTGGCCCCGCCAAGGGTCAGAAACTGGCGACGCGTGGGCGAGCCGGTCATGAGTGCACGCCTTCTGCGAGGGGGTGCATTGCGGGCTTTGTCGGAACCGCTGACCAGTAAAGACGGGCAAGCAGGCCAACCCCGATGAAGGTCAGGGCGATGAAATAGACGCTCATCGCGGTGTGGATATGACGGCCCAGATCAATCGCGTGCCAAGCGGCGAACACCGTAAAGGCCACCGCCAGACCGCCATGGAAATAGCGCCAGCCCCGGTAGCGATTGGCAAATCGCTTGATCAACCGCATGCGCAAGAACGCGGTCACGCCCAGCACCAGCATCAGCCCCCATGCGATCAGGCCCAGAAGAATACCCAGCGTGTCAAAGCTCGTGATCATCGTCCAGAACGCATCCATCGGCTTCACCCCGCCCTCGAAATAGCGCGGGAAGACGATCAGAAAGGGATGCAGCGCAATCACCGCGACGGCGCTATAGGCGATGTACTTGTGCGCTTTCTGCACCGATGTCGGCTTGAACAGCCCAGCAAGACCGTGTTCGAGCGCGCAAGAAAGAACTGCCCGATCATGACGCCGAAAGACAGGAAGGTCGCGATCGAGATAACCTCTTTCAGCAACGAGCGGCGCGGCGCGTCACCCATTACATAAAACAGTATCGGCAGGCCGACAAACACGGCCAGACCGGAGAAGATGGCGAAAAAACGGGCCTCGAGTCTCATGGTCTTATCCCTACGGCACGATGACGGGAATGGATTTCTCCGGTGCCATCTCGATGGCATCTACGGGGCAATACATCCGGCACAGGTGGCAGATCTGGCAATCGGCGGGATAGGCGATCACCGCTTTGCCCTTTTCCATGCGCAGCACGTCACAGGGGCAGGACTTCACGCATTCTTCGCAGCCAATGCAGCCATTGATGCTTTTGACGGTCATGAGTTTCATCCGCCTGATCGGTCAAAAGATCACTCGGGCGGCCCCGGGCACTAGGGGAAGGGAAGTGTGGGGGAACACCAGCCCAGGGTCGTCCTTGTGACCAATCTGACACCCGAATGTGGAGTGATCGGGTGGCTGTGCGGACAAAATGACACCTGTTGCGAAAATTTCCGGCGTTCGCGCGACAAGAGCTTGTGTGCTGGGGGGGCGTCAGCCGCCTGCTGGATGCGGGTGGCAAAGTCGTCGTCGGCGACAATCAGATCGGTGGGCAGGAGATTGAGAAACGCGCGATCACCGCACCGGATGCTGTGAAGGGGGCCGCGCCGATTGGATGGCTGGGCATCGTTGCGCCGGGCGCGATCCAGAACAGCACCGACGCGTTTTTCCTGCGCTCGCAGTTTCGCTCGTTACTGTATGCGGCGGTGCTGGCGCTGGTGCTGTCGGGCATCGGGGCGGCGCTGTTGGCGCGCGGGTTCCTTGTGCCGATCCGGGCGCTGGAGCGTGGGGCCAAGCGGCTGGCGGGGGGGCGAATATGCCTCGCGTATTCCGCGCCGGGGCAAGGATGAGCTGGGCCAGTTGATTGACCACTACAACGCGCTTGCCGAAAGCCTAGAGGCCGCAGAGCGCGCGCAACGCCAATGGGTCTCTGATACCAGTCACGAGTTGCAAACACCTTTGGCCGTTCTGCGCGCCCATATCGAGGCGTTGCAGGATGGCGTGCGCCGCGCCGATCCGCAAACCCTTGGCGCGATGGAGGATGCGGTGGCGCGCCTGACGCGACTGGTGTCCGACCTGCGCCTGCTCAGCGCGTGGCGCGAAGACAGCCTGATTGCCGATCGTGGCCCCGCTGATCTGGCACGGATCGCGCAAGCCGCCGCCAATAGTGCGAGCGAGGGGTTTGCCGCCGCCGGGCTTGAGCTGGTCACCGAGATCGCCAAGCCGGTCCAGCTGTCCTGCGATGCCGGGCGGATCGGGCAGGTGATCGACAATCTGCTATCCAATGCGCTGCGCTATACCGATCCGCCGGGCAGCGTAAAGATGCGGGTTTGGGCGGGCGACAGCGCAGCCTATCTGACGCTGGACGATACCGCGCCCGCGCCCTCTGACGCGTCGATGTCGCGCCTGTTTGACCGGTTCCATCGCGGCGAGGCGTCGCGCTCGCGCGCCAAGGGCGGCTCGGGGCTGGGGCTGGCGATCTGCAAGGCCATCGTCGAGGCGCATGGCGGGCAGATCACCGCCGCGCCGTCCCGGATGGGCGGGCTGCATATCCGCATGACGCTACCCTATGGAGAGACCGCATGAGCGCGCAAAAACGTATCATGATCATCGAGGATGAACCCGATCTGGCCGAGGTGCTGCGCGATTATCTGGCGCAGGCGGGCATGGCGGTCGACATCTTGTGGGATGGCACCCATGCCGTCGAGCGCGTGCTGGCGGCGCAGCCTGATCTTGTGGTTCTGGACATCATGCTGCCGGGTAAGGACGGTCTGACGATCTGCCGTGAACTCCGCGCAAAAAGCGATGTGCCGATCATCATGGAGACAGCGCGGGTCGAGGAAATCGACCGCCTTCTCGGGCTGGAACTGGGCGCGGATGACTACCTATGCAAACCTTTCAGCCCGCGCGAGTTGGTGGCCCGGATCAAGGCGATCCTGCGCCGCGCCGCGCCCGCGCAAGACGCCGATACGCCCGAAGACGGCCTTGTGATGGATCCCGAAAGCTGGCGCGCGACGCTATCGAGCAAGCCGCTGGATCTGACGAAGCGCGAGTTTCAGATCCTGCACACGCTGCACAAACGTCCGGGGCGGGTGTTCTCGCGCGCGCAGCTTCTGGAGATGGCCTTTCCCGATGATTCCGATGTGTTTGATCGCACCATCGACAGCCATATCAAGAATATCCGCCTCAAGGTGAAAGCGCTTGAACCGGCGGTCGAGTTGATCCGTTCGGTCTATGGCGTCGGCTACGCATACGGGGCGTAAAATTTGACCCGCCAGTCTTGCGGGACAGGCGGGCCGGGGTAAGCTCAGTTGCTCATACCTCAGTTCTTCGGCGGGGGCGGTGCATCCTGCGCCAGAACCAGAGTGGCCGCCGCCGCTGCAAGGCCAAGACCAAGGCCGGAACGCAACAGCAAAACGCGCGCTCCAAAGGCCAGTTTCGCCGGTACGAGTATTATGTGAGGCTCTAGTTTACGTTGGGTTGACATCATCATGCGGTGACATTGCGCATATGGAATGGAGCTTGGGAGGGATGAGGAAATAGGTTTAGGGATCTGATTTCAAAACGTTTTCGTGCCGATCCAAATCAAGATCATCACAATGCCTCCATGGTCATGCCCGTCCGGCTAGGATCGTCGCAAAAATATAAGGTAGCGTGCCTCCCCGCCGCGCGCCGCGCCGCTTTGCATAAATCATCCCCGCGCCACCAAAGACCTTGCCCAATCGCGCGCCCCGCGCCAAGTTGGCCGCGAAACCTATCTGGAAAGTCGCCATGCCCGATTACCTACGCTACGCAAGCATCATGCTGTCCGCCGGGCTTGGCATTCCGGTTCTCGCGGCGCTCAATGCCCAGCTTGGCGCACGTATCGGCTCTCCGGCGGTGGCGGCGGTGGTGCTGTTTTGCGTCGCACTTGGCGGGGCGGTGTCTGTGATGCTGATCACAACCGGCCCATCTCCGATCGCGCGGCTGCCAAGCCAGCCGTGGTATCTGTTCCTCGCCGGGCTGCTGGTGGCGTTTTATGTTCTCTCAATCACCTTCATCGCGCCGCGCTTTGGGGTCGGAAATGCGGTGTTTTTCGTGCTGCTCGGGCAGATGATCTCGGCGGCCCTGATCGACCAGTTCGGGCTGTTTGGTGCCTTGGTGCGCCCGTTCACCCTGACGCGGGGCATGGGCATTAGCGCGATGTGTTTCGGGCTGTGGCTGATTCAGAAGGCTTGAGTTTTGCGCCCCCTCCCGCTAGAGGCGCGGCCATGACACAGCATGATGACCCCTCTGGCGATAGCGCCCACCTTGATCCCAACGCGGCCCCGTGGCGCAATTTTTATGGTCGCCGCAACGGCAAGACGCTGAACAAGGCGCAAAAAGACTATCTGCGCGAGGATCTGGCGGCGCTGACCCCCGGCGCGGTGGGGTGGGACGTGAACCCCGACCGCAACCCGCTTGATATGGTCACGCGGTTTCACGGCAAGCCGGTCTGGCTGGAGGTCGGCTTTGGCGGGGGCGAGCATATCGCGCATATGGCCCAGACCTATCCGGACGTCGAAATCATCGGCTGCGAGCCCTATGTTAACGGCGTCGCGATGCTGCTGGGCAAGCTGCGCCGTGCCAGGATTTCCAATATTGCGGTGCATCCCGGTGATGCGCGCGATTTGATGGATGTGCTGCCCGAGGCCAGTATCGACAAGGCGTTTCTGCTTTATCCCGATCCTTGGCCGAAATCGAAACATCATCGCCGCCGGTTCGTGACGCAGGAACATCTGGAGCCGCTGCACCGCGCGCTTAAACCCGGCGCTGAATTTCGTGTGGCGACCGACATTCCCGATTACGTCCGTCAGGCTGTGCAGGAAATCCCGCAAGCGGGGTTTGAGGCGCAATTTAGCGTGCCCGCCGCGTTTGATTTTGACGATCCCCAGCCCGTTTCGGGCGATTGGGATACGCCTTGGGATGACTGGCTGTCGACGCGCTATGAACAAAAAGCCCTGCGCGAGGGGCGCAAGCCGCATTACCTGACTTACCGGCGGGTTTGAGGGCTTTCGAGCGGCGCGCCTTCGCGCTAACAAGATGCGCAAATTGTGGGAGAGAGCGATGTCCGGCCACGGCGATCCGATCAAGATGACCGCGCGCAAATCCGCGCCCTTGCAAGGCACAGCGCAGGTGCCGGGCGACAAATCCATCAGCCATCGCGCGCTGATCTTTGGCGCGCTTTCTGTGGGCGAGACCAAGATCACCGGCCTGCTGGAAGGCGAGGATGTTCTCGACACGGCCCGCGCGATGCGTGCCTTCGGGGCCGAGGTGACGCAACACGGCCCCGGTGCGTGGTCGGTGCATGGCGTGGGTGTGGGTGGCTTTGCCGAGCCCGAGCAGGTGATCGATTGCGGCAATTCGGGCACTGGCGTGCGCCTGATCATGGGCTGCATGGCAACTTCACCCATCACCGCAACCTTCACCGGCGATGCCAGCCTGCGCAAACGTCCGATGGGGCGCATCACCGATCCGATCGCGTTGTTTGGCGCGCAAAGCTATGGCCGCGCGGGCGGACGACTTCCCATGACCGTTGTGGGCGCACGCGATCCAGTGCCGGTGCGCTACACGCCGCCGATGGCCTCGGCGCAGGTGAAATCAGCTGTGCTGCTGGCGGGGTTGAACGCGCCGGGCCAGACGGTCGTGATCGAGAAAATCCCGACGCGCGATCACACCGAACGCATGCTGCGCGGCTTTGGCGCTGATGTCACGGTCGAGCAAACCGATGAAGGGCAGGTGATCACCCTGCAAGGCCAGCCCGAACTGGTCGCCCAAGAGGTCGCCGTGCCGCGCGACCCCTCATCTGCGGCGTTTCCGGTCTGCGCGGCGCTAATCGTGCCGGGGTCTGATATTCTGGTGCCTGGTGTCAGCCAGAACCCTACGCGCAATGGGCTGTTCATCACACTTAAAGAAATGGGCGCGGATATCGAGTTCCTCAACCCGCGCGAAGAGGGCGGAGAACCGGTGGCTGATCTGCGCGTGCGCTATAGCGCGCTGCACGGCATCGACGTACCCGCCGCGCGTGCCTCAGCCCAGATCGACGAATATCCCGTGCTCTCGGTCGTCGCAGCCTGCGCCACGGGCGTCACGCGGATGCCTGGCGTGCATGAGCTGCGCGTCAAGGAAAGCGACCGGATCGACGCGATGGCGCGCGGGCTTGAGGCCTGCGGCGTGCGCATCGAGGAGGACGAAGACACGCTGATCGTGCACGGTATGGGACCGGGCGGCGTGCCGGGGGGGGCGACCTGTGCCAGCCATCTTGATCACCGCATCGCCATGAGTTTCCTCGTGCTGGGGATGGCGGCGCAGAACCCGGTCTCGGTGGATGACGCTACCCCTATCGCCACCTCTTTCCCGATTTTCGAAGACCTGATGGCGCAGCTTGGGGCAAGCATTACGCGCGACACTCATTAGGACAGGACGCTCCGCGGGGAGTATTTAGGGCTAGATGAAATGGGGCTTTGCTTTCATCTAGCTGAAAATACTCCCGCCGGAGGCTCCGACAGATGCCTCGATAGGAAAGGTTCGATCATGCGTTTCACCGTTGCGATTGATGGGCCTGCTGCGGCTGGCAAAGGTACGATCAGTCGCGCCGTGGCCGAACGGTTTGGCTTTGCGCATCTGGATACGGGCGCGCTTTATCGTGCGGTTGGGGTGAAGGGCGGCGACCCGGTGGAGGCGGCGCGCGCGCTTTGCCCGGCGGATCTGGCGCGCGATGACCTGCGCACCGGAGAGGCGGGGCAGGCGGCCTCGAAAGTCGCGGCGATCCCAGAGGTGCGCGCCGCTTTGGTGCAGTTTCAGCGCGCGTTTGCCCGCCGCGAGGGTGGGGCGGTACTGGACGGGCGCGATATTGGCACCGTGATCTGCCCGGATGCCGAGGTGAAGCTGTTCGTCACCGCCAGTGCCGAAGTGCGCGCGCATCGGCGTTGGTTGGAACTGGGCGGCGATGAGCGCGCGGTGCTGGCTGATGTACGCGAGCGCGATGCGCGCGACATGGGGCGCGCCGATGCGCCGCTGCGCCCTGCCGAGGATGCGCTGGTGCTGGATACCTCGGAAATGAGCATTGACGCAGCGGTCGCGGCGGCCTGCGATCTGATCGAAGCGCGCCTGAGATGATACGCAGCTGATTGGCGTTTGCGCCTCGCGACCCCATATCAAGGCTATGATCCGTTTGATTTGCCTTTGTCTGTTGCTTGCCGGGCCTGCTGTGGCGCAAGCCAGTGCACAGGGTTTGGCGCGCCCGCAAGGTTTGCTGTGGTCTGACACCGCGCTGCCGCGCACGCTCCCTTTGCAGATCAAGACTGCGGAGGGGCGCGATTATTACTTTGTCTTGCGCGATGTGGCGAGCGGGCGCGATGTGATCGGGGCCTATGCACAGGGCGGGGCGTTCTTTCGCCTTCTGGTGCCGCCGGGCCAGTTCGAATTGCAGATCGCAAGCGGGAAGGGGGAGGATTGGCAGGGGCGCGTGGGGCTGTTCGGGGCGCAGACGCAGCGTTTCGCGCTAGATCCGCCGCTGGAATTTGGCGTCACTGGCTATGCGCGCAAGGGCGGGCATCTGGTGGATTTGCGCAATCTGGCGACGATTGCGCAAACCAGCCTTGGAATTTGCCAGCGCCTCGCGCTTGATCCCGAAAGCGTGAGCGTGACGCCCGATGCGCGGATGCCCGGTGTAAGCCCGCGCGATCCTTTGGAGATTCCAGAGTTTCCAGTGCCCCGTTACCGCGAGGTTAGCCGAATTTGTGATTAGCAAACGGCGTATATTAGATGTATCTTCACAAGACAGTGAATCAAACTGCGCGTAAGCACGTTCTCGCTGCATCTGGATTTGTAAGGATATCGGATCGATGATCGCCCGTCTTGCCGCAACCTTGGTCGCCTTCACCCTAACGCTGGGCTTTGCCATTGCCAGCCCCGCGATGCCGCCCGATCTGCGTTTTGATCTGGTTGAGGGTGGGCAGATGAGGCTGGCCGATTACAAGGGCAAGGTCGTTTTGGTGGTGAACACCGCCTCGAAATGCGGGTTTGCGGGGCAATTCACCGAGTTGCAGACCTTGGCCGATCAATATGGCGACAAGGGACTGATCGTGCTGACCGTGCCCTCCAACGATTTCAAGCAGGAACTCACGACGGGCGAAGAGGCCAAGAAATACTGCGCGATGACGTTCGGGGCCGAACTGCCCATGGCGCAGATCACCAAGGTCAAGGGCGCGGGGGCGCACCCGTTCTATGCGTGGTTGCGCACGGAGCGTGGATTTGAGCCGAGTTGGAATTTCAACAAGGTGCTTTTGGGGCGCGATGGCGAGGTGATTGACACCTTTCCCGCCAGCGCCGATCCGCTTTCGGCTTGGATGACCGGGCCGATTGAAGCGGCGCTGTCACAGGCGATGTAGGCGGGCGAAAACCTTGCAAGCTATATTTTATGTTATACTCCATGCGCGTCAGGCATGTCAGAAGACATCCCAATATGTTTATGCGAGATGACTACCATGGAATTTGTTCACCTGCTCTACCGTTCCGTTCCCACGTTCGCCGACTTCGACGACAGTGACCGCGACATCCTGCGCGCGGCGTTGCTCAATAATGCCGCGCAGGGGATCACCGGCTATCTGTGGCGCACGGGCGATCAGTTCGTTCAAGCGCTGCATGGTCCGGCGGATGCGGTGGATGCCTTGTATCAGCGTTTGGGCAAAGATTCGCGCCATGCCGATATGGACCTGTTGTTGCGCGCGCCTGCGCCGTCAGACTCACCCTTTGAAGGCTGGTCGATGGGGTATGATCACTTCATCGATTCCGAGCTGGGGCTGGAGTGCGATCTTGACGGCACGCGCCCGACCTTGAGCCCTGATCGCGTGCAAGGTGTCTGGGCCGGGCTGGTGCGCGCGGCCCATTCCGCGATGCAGTTCGGCTCGATCCAGCCGCTGGCGCGCGCGCCGCGCGAAAGCGAAGGCGATTACCTGGCCCGGATTTCCGCCGCACAATAGCGCGCGCCGGGGCGTTCATGGCCGCGCCCGCTGCGCGCGCAGCCCAAAGAAAGCTTGCCGTAGCGGCGAATCCCACCTATATCGGCGCGGTCTGAAAGGGTCTGGCATCGCCATGGCCCGGAACGGCATATTCAATGAAAGACCGGCGGAGCCAACCGCAAGGCCAGAAAACCGAAGATGAAAAGGAAACTGTATACGCATGTGCGCTAAAGCAACCATGGAAGAATTCGAAGCCCTCTTGAACGAGAGCCTCGAGATCGACACCCCCCAAGAGGGTTCGGTCGTCAAAGGCAAAGTGATCGCCATCGAGGCCGGTCAAGCCATCATCGACGTCGGCTACAAAATGGAAGGCCGCGTTGACCTTAAAGAATTCGCCGATCCCGGCGAAGCGCCCAAAATCGCTGTTGGCGACGAAGTCGAGGTGTTCCTTGACCGCGTTGAAAACGTGCGTGGCGAGGCTGTTATTTCGCGCGAGAAAGCTCGCCGCGAAGAAGCTTGGGATCGTCTTGAAGAAGCCTATGCGAAAGAAGACCGCGTCGAAGGCGCTATCTTTGGTCGCGTCAAAGGCGGCTTCACCGTCGATCTGGGCGGCGCTGTTGCGTTCCTGCCCGGCTCGCAAGTCGATGTGCGCCCCGTGCGCGATGCAGGCCCGCTGATGGGTCTCAAGCAGCCCTTCCAAATCCTGAAAATGGACCGTCGCCGCGGCAATATCGTCGTGTCGCGCCGTGCTATCCTTGAGGAAAGCCGCGCCGAACAGCGCGCCGAGGTCATCGCGAACCTCACCGAGGGTCAGGAAGTCGAAGGCGTCGTCAAGAACATCACCGAATACGGCGCATTCGTCGATCTCGGCGGTGTGGACGGCCTGCTGCACGTCACCGACATGGCATGGCGCCGTGTGAACCACCCCTCCGAGATCCTTGCGATCGGCGAGACGGTCAAGGTTCAGGTCGTCAAGATCAACAAGGAAACCCACCGTATCAGTCTGGGCATGAAACAGCTCCAGTCCGATCCGTGGGATGCTGTTGAGTCCAAGTTCCCGCTTGAGTCGGTTCATACCGGCCGCGTGACCAACATCACCGATTACGGTGCATTTGTTGAGCTGGAACCGGGCGTCGAAGGTCTGGTGCACGTTTCGGAAATGTCGTGGACGAAGAAAAACGTCCATCCCGGCAAGATCGTTTCGACCTCGCAAGAGGTTGAGGTCATGGTGCTGGAAATCGACACTGCCAAGCGCCGCGTCAGCCTCGGTCTTAAACAGACCATGCGCAACCCGTGGGAAGTCTTTGCCGAAACCCATCCGGTGGGCACCGTCATCGAAGGCGAAGTCAAGAACATCACCGAATTCGGTCTGTTCGTTGGTCTCGACAACGACATCGACGGCATGGTTCACCTCTCCGACCTGAGCTGGGACCAGCGCGGCGAAGACGCGATCCAGTCGTTCCGCAAAGGCGACATGGTCAAGGCCGCTGTCACCGAAGTGGACACCGACAAAGAGCGTATCTCGCTTTCGGTCAAAGCGCTGGATGCTGACACGTTCTCTGATGCCGTTGACGGCGTGAAGCGTGGCACGATCATCACCGTCACGGTCACCGCGATCGAAGATGGCGGGATCGAAGTGGAATATAACGGCATGAAGTCGTTTATCCGCCGCTCCGATCTGGCACGCGACCGTGCCGACCAGCGCCCCGAGCGTTTCGGCGTGGGTGACAAGGTCGACGTGCGCGTTACGGCTGTGGATTCCAAAACCCGCAAGCTGGGCGTGTCGATCAAAGCGCGCGAGATCGCAGAAGAGAAAGACGCCGTGGAACAATACGGCTCGTCGGACTCGGGTGCATCGCTGGGCGATATCCTGGGCGCCGCTCTCAAAGGCGACCAGTAAAACGATCTGACAGGCCCGTCCTGTCACGCATGGGCCCCGCCGGTTTGGCGGGGCCTTTTGCGTTCCAAGCGATTCGGGATTCGCGTTTTGCATGCGTGATTTACCCCGACCGGCGCGGCGTTTTCTGCATTTGCAAAAGCGAAAATCCGCTTCTGAGGGGCGTAACAGCCATTAAACGCACCGAAATCTCAAGCCTTTGGTGTTCCGCGCGCTTCACTTTGATCCTATAGTGATCCAAATAGCTTTGACGATCCGGGGGGTTAACCCGGCGCAACCCGTGGGGGGAATGACGATGATCCGATCTGAGTTGATCGCGAAGATTTCTGAGGATAACCCGCATCTGTTTCAGCGGGATGTCGAGAAGATCGTGAATACGATTTTCGACGAGATCACCGAGGCGCTGGCCGCTGGTGATCGGGTCGAGCTGCGCGGCTTTGGCGCGTTTTCGGTCAAACAGCGCGATGCCCGCGTCGGGCGCAACCCGCGCACGGGCGAGGCTGTTGAGGTGGACGAAAAACACGTTCCCTTCTTCAAGACCGGCAAGCTGCTGCGCGACCGGTTGAACGGACAAGAGGACTAATTCACGATGATGCGTGCGCTTCGGCTGCTGTTTCTGGGCCTTTTGGCCATTGTCTTGATCGCTCTGGCGCTCGCCAATCGTGACATCGTCACCTTGCGGCTGCTGCCCGCCGAGGCAGGCTCGTTCCTTGGCTATAGCTGGAGCGTGCAGATGCCGCTGTTCCTCGTGATTTTCGCGGGGGTGCTGATCGGCCTGCTGATCGGCTTTGTCTGGGAGTGGATTCGCGAGGCACGCCTGCGCCGCACCGCCAGCCGCGCTACCCGCAAGGCCAACAAGCTTGAAGCCGAGGTCAAAACGCTGCGCCACGAAAAAGACGGCCCCAAGGACGACGTTCTGGCGCTGCTTGAAACGCCTGCGCGCTAAGCCATGACCACGGTTGCCATTGATCGCGGCGCACCCGGCGCGGTGCGCGTAAAAATCTGCGGCTTGCGCACGGCAGAGGATGTCAGCGCGGCGGTGGCGGCGGGCGCACGTTATCTGGGCTTTGTGTTTTTCGCGAAATCACCGCGCCATCTTGAGATTGCGCAGGCGCGCGACTTGGCAATAGAGGTCGCGCCCGGCGTGGCCAAGGTCGCCCTCGTGGTGAATGCCACAGATGCCGAGCTGGACGCGATCTGCGCCGCTGCGCCCCTTGATATGTTGCAGCTTCATGGCAGCGAAACACCGGCGCGCGTGGCCGAAATTCGCGCGCGTTACGGCCTGCCGGTGATGAAAGCCGTGGGCGTGGCCGAGGCAGGCGATCTGCCCAAGATTGCCGAGTATGAGGCCGTGGCCGATCAGATTTTGCTTGATGCCAAAGCCCCGAAAGGCACGGCGCTGCCTGGCGGCAATGGTCTGGCCTTTGACTGGCAGCTGATCGCGGATCGCCAATGGGCCAAGCCGTGGATGCTCGCGGGGGGGCTGACGCCTGACAATGTGGCAGAGGCGATCCGCCTGACTGGCGCGCGTCAGGTGGATGTATCGTCTGGCGTGGAAAGCGCGCCGGGGGTCAAAGATGGCGACCGGATTCATGCCTTTCTGGCTGCGGCGCGCTGAACAGGCGGGCGGCCCGCAATCGGGGCCGCCACATGTCTTGTCACAAGGCTACTTTCCCGGCAGCGGCGGCATTGTGAACAGTTTGAACCGCGTCGCCTGATGGCGGTTGAAATTGTTGTCGGTCGCCGTCAGCAACGTCTGCTTGCCATCAATCACCGGGCCAAAGGCAAGATCCTCAAGGTTGTCCACCTTCACATCGGGGGTGTCGGGCGTCAGCGCAAACCACAGCGTCTTTTTCGCCGGTGTGATCTTGGACAGGTCCGCCTTGTCCTGCCCGTTGATATTCGTGGCCCCACTCAGATCGACGATGTAAAAGCGGATATTATTGCCCACCCCCGCCGAATAATTGCGCTCGACCAGCACCAACCGGCCATCGGGCAGGGTGGCAAGCGCCGAGATGCCGTTATCGGCGCTGCCGCCCTCTTTCGCGGGCTTGGCAGGGATTGTGTCGGTCATGTAGATATATTGCGCGGTGGGTTTGCCGGTCGCGGTGTCGATCTCCATGATCCGCGCGGGGCTGTGATCGGTGAATGTCGCCATCGGCCCGTCCTGGATCAACGCATTCTCGGTGGAAACATACAGCGTCTTGCCATCCGCGCTTAGATCAAGCCCTTCGAAAGACAGGTTGTCGCGCGTACCATGGGACTTGGCCGCATCGGGCTGATAGGCGGGCGGCAGCGGCAGCATTTTCGCGTCCGACCCGTCAAGTTTGGCCTCATAAATCGCAGGCACACCTTTTGCGTTGCGTTCCGAGGACCAGAACATCCGGTCATGCGCGGGATCGACTGCGATTCCCTCGCCATCGGCCTCTGACCGTCCGAAAGCTCCGCCTCCGGGCTTTTGCAGCACCGTCTCGCTGGCAATATCGAGCCCCGCAAAGCGGCCCTTCGCAACATCAAGCTTGAGCGTGTAGAACCGGGGCGGGCCGAAGTCCCCCTTGTCATCCGAGATCGTATAAAAGCTGTTAGTCTGCCCGTCATAGGACAGATCGGACAACCCGCCCAAGCCGACACCATTGATCGACAGTCCGGTGGGCAGCACGAATTCGCCCAACAGGTCGGGTTTGGGCAACGGGGCCGGGGCGCTTTGGGCAAAAGCGGTAAGCGGGGCGATCGCGAGGGCGGCGCTGAACAGGAGGTGTCGCATTATATGTTCCGAGGCTGAGAATATCCGTGCGCGTCTTAATCATGCGCGCCAAACAGTCTCGTGTCAGGTTTGCTCATGTCCAGAGCGGGGGGCAAACATTCGCGTGAGCGCGCGCAGGTGAAATCGAGGGCGGCGCGCGCGCGACGGGCGCTTTATCTTGGGGCGTTTTGGCGCTACATCCCTGTGCAAGACATCTGTGCGAGGTAAGCCATGGCCGACGATCTGATCAATTCCTTCATGAATGTGCCTGACGATAACGGGCGCTTTGGCATTTTCGGCGGGCGCTTTGTGTCCGAGACGCTGATGCCGCTGATCCTTGCGCTTGAGGCACAGTATGAACATGCCAAGACCGACCCGACCTTTTGGGCCGAGATGGACGATCTGTGGAAGCATTACGTGGGCCGCCCCAGCCCGCTCTATTTCGCGCCCCGTCTGACCGAGGAACTGGGCGGCGCGAAGATTTATCTCAAGCGTGACGAGCTGAACCACACCGGCGCGCATAAGATCAACAACGTGCTGGGCCAGATCCTGCTGGCGCGCCGCATGGGCAAGACGCGCATCATCGCGGAAACGGGCGCGGGCCAGCATGGCGTGGCGACGGCGACCGTGTGCGCGAAATTCGGTCTGAAATGCGTCGTTTACATGGGCGCGACCGATGTCGAGCGTCAGGCCCCCAACGTCTTCCGTATGCGCCTGTTGGGTGCCGAGGTGGTGCCGGTCAAGTCGGGCCGTGGCACGTTGAAAGACGCGATGAATGATGCGCTGCGCGACTGGGTGACCAATGTGCGCGATACGTTTTACTGCATCGGCACGGTCGCTGGCCCGCACCCTTACCCGGCGATGGTGCGCGATTTCCAGTCGATCATCGGCAAGGAAGTGCGCTGGCAGCTAGAGGAACAAGAGGGCGAGGGCCGTTTGCCTGATACGCTGATTGCCGCGATCGGCGGGGGATCGAACGCGATGGGGCTGTTCCATCCGTTCTTGGATGATCCCTCGGTCAATATCATCGGCGTCGAGGCGGGCGGTCACGGCGTGGATGAGAAAATGGAGCATTGCGCCAGCCTCACCGGCGGGCGTCCCGGCGTGCTGCATGGCAACCGCACCTATCTGCTGCAAGATGACGATGGCCAGATCCTAGAGGGCCATTCGATCTCGGCCGGACTGGACTATCCCGGTATCGGGCCGGAACATTCCTGGTTGCATGACATGGGACGCGCGCAATACGTCAATATCACCGACAAAGAGGCGCTGGAGGCGTTCCAGGTCTCGTGTCGTCTTGAGGGCATCATCCCCGCGCTGGAACCCAGCCACGCGCTTGCCCATGTGATGAAGATCGCGCCCGATCTGCCGCGCGAGCATATCATCGTGATGAATATGTGCGGGCGTGGCGATAAGGATATTTTCGCCGTGGCCAAGCATCTGGGCTTCGATATGGAGGCCTAAGCGCGCCGCAATATCGCGATATCGGCCTTGACCTTGGACTTATGAGCGCTTCTTTAGAGTTGAACCAACGAACCTTCGAACCGAGTGAGGATAAAATGGCTTTTGAACTTCCCGATCTTCCCTATGCCTATGATGCGCTGGCCGGTCTTGGCATGTCGAAAGAGACGCTCGAATATCACCACGATCTGCACCACAAGGCGTATGTCGACAATGGCAACAAGGCCGTTGCTGGCACCGAGTGGGAAGGCAAATCGGTTGAAGAGGTCGTCAAGGGCACCTATCAGGCCGGCGCTGTGGCGCAGAACGGCATCTTCAACAACGCCTCGCAGCATTGGAACCACACCCAGTTTTGGGAAATGATGGGTCCGGGCGGCGACAAAATGCCGGGCGAGCTCGAAAAGGCCTTGGTCGACACGTTCGGCTCGGTCGACAAATTCAAAGAGGCGTTTGCCGCCGCCGGTGCGGGTCAGTTCGGCTCGGGCTGGGCCTGGCTGGTGAAAGAGGCCGATGGTGGTCTCAAGGTCACCAAAACCGAGAACGGCGTGAACCCGCTTTGCTTCGGTCAGACCGCGCTACTGGGCTGCGATGTGTGGGAGCACTCCTACTACATCGACTTCCGCAACAAACGTCCGGCTTACCTCAGCAACTTCCTCGACAAGCTTGTGAACTGGGAAAACGTGGCCTCGCGCATGTAATCGCGCTGCCAGTTTCTAAGATAGGGCGTCCCGTGCGGGGCGCCCTTTTTCGTTTGGTGTGGGCAAGTTTTACAGGAACCACGCAGCCTTGCCGGGTGTTTCTTCCTCAGACAGTCACAAAAGATCGGAGGATAGGATGGCACAACGCACAGGCTCCAAAGATGGCAAGCGTGAAACCGAAGAGATATTGGGCCAGCGCCCCGAGGATATCGACACGCCCTCAGGGCAGGGCAGCGCAGGGGGCAATCTGCAACGCAAGATCGGCACGCGCGACGAGAAGAAGAAGCTAGATGAGACCTCGGCGGGCAAGACGCGCCCCTTGGGTGGCGATCAGCGCGAGAGCGGCAGCAAGGAGAAGATGTGATGACCAAGCTGACCAAAGAAACTTGGGTCGTGATCGCAGATGGCGAAAAGGCGCTGTTTCTGGAAAACATGATGGATGCGCAGGACCCCAATCTGGTCGTGCGCCGGATTGACGAGCAGGACAACCCGCCCGACAGCGACCAAGGCACCGATAAGCCGGGGCGGATGGCCGATGGCGGACCGGGGCAGCGCTCGGCCTTTGATGAGACGGATTGGCATCAACTGGCCAAGATGCGGTTCGCCGACGATCTGGCCGATACGCTGTTCAAGATGGTGCATCAGGGGCGCATCAAACGGCTGGTGATCGCCGCCGCGCCGCGAATCCTGGGTGAGATCCGCCAAAGCCTGCACAAAGAGGTGGAGGCGGTGCTGGTCGGCGAGATCGACAAGACGCTGACAAACCACCCCATCGACGAGATCGAAAAGATCGTCATGGATGAGCTGAGCGACGCCTGAGCGCCGCGCCAGTATGAGACGCGCCAGTATAAAGAGGGGGCCGAGCATCGCTGCGGCCCCTTTTTTGTGGCCCCCTTTTCTTTCCCGCCGTGATGCGTCAGCTTGCGCGCAATTATAAGGGATGCGCGATGAGCGAGGCTGTCAAAGGGTTTTGGGCGATGGTGGCGACCTGCGTCATCTGGGGACTGTCGGGGCTGTATTACAAGATGCTCGACGGCGTGCCGCCGATTGAGGTTCTGGCCCATCGCACGCTTTGGTCGCTGATTTTTTTCGGGCTGATCCTGGGGTTTCGGGGGCGGCTGTACGAGGTCGTGCGGGTTTTACGCGCGGGGCGCGGGCGCAGCGCGGCCATCGTGGCGCTGGCGGCGATTATGATTTCGGCCAACTGGTTCACCTTTATCTGGTCGGTGCAAACAGGCCATGCGGTGCAGGCGAGCTTGGGCTATTACATCTTCCCGTTGGTCGCCGTGGTGATGGGCCTGATTGTTTACCGCGAGGGGCTTGGCCGGTTGCAATGGGCGGCGGTGGCGCTGGCGGGCACGGCGGTACTGGTGTTGACGCTGGGGCTTGGCGTGGCGCCCTGGATCTCGCTGATTTTGGCTTTCACCTTTGGTACTTACGGGCTGATCAAGAAGGGGCTCAAGGCGGGGCCGATGGTCTCGGTTTGCGCCGAGGTGCTGCTGCTTTCACCCGTCGCGCTGGGCGTTCTGGCGGGCTATCATTACGGCTGGTGGGGCAGTGCGCCGGGGGCGGGCGCGTTTGGTAAGGATTGGCAAACATCGGCGTTGCTGGCGTTCTCGGGTCCGCTGACCGGCACGCCGCTATTGCTGTTCGCCTATGCCGCGCAGCGGGTGCGCATGGCGACGGTGGGGCTGGTGCAATATCTTAACCCGACGCTGCAATTCGGTGTTGCGACGCTGGCCTTTGGCGAGCAGGTCACGATCTGGCACGCGATTGCGCTGGGGCTGATCTGGTGCGCGCTGGCGCTGTATTCGACCGCCAGCCTGCGCCCGCGTCGTGTCACTTCCGTCCCGCCCGAGGCCGTCTAGGCGAGGGCGGCAACGAGCGAGGTTTCCAGCTCGGCGACGCTGTCCACCGCTACGACCATGTCGGCCAGCGAGGCATCGGCAAAGCCCTCGGCGATGATATGGGCGATCATGTTGAGAAGCGGCGTCCAATAGCCCTCGATATTAAGCACGAAAATCGGCTTTTCATGCAGTCCGATTTGACGCCATGTGAGCACCTCGAACAGCTCGTCCAGACTGCCTGCGCCACCGGGCAGCACAACGACCGCATCGGCATTCATGAACATCACTTTCTTGCGCTCGTGCATCGTTTCGGTGACCACAAAGGTCGAGAGGTCACGCTTGCCGACCTCATGGGGGAAAAGATGCTCGGGGATCACGCCGAATGTGCGCCCGCCAGCCGCTTGTGCGGTGCGCGCGACCTCGCCCATCAAGCCGACATCTCCTGCGCCGTAAACCAGTTGCCAGCCGCGCGCGGCCAGCATCTTTCCCGTGGCGCGCGCGCTCTCGGTATAGGAGGCGCGCACGCCCGGACGCGAGCCACAATAGACGCAAATAGATCTGGAAATGCTCATGGCGCGGCTCCGGTGCTGAAAAGGCTGTTCTTGCAGGTTTGATAGCGAGGTTGTTAAGGTCGCTCAAGGTGTGGCCTCGCAAGAAGGCGTGCGCGAGGCGAAAGGGGTTTTGATGGCACAGGGTGACGCGCAAGGCGATAAGGCAAAAGCTGCGCAATGGTCGGGCGCGCTGCTGGGCGGCGGTGTGGCTTTGGGGCTGATCGTGCTGGCGCTGATTGGCTGGGCGGTCTGGGGGCCACCGGTCGCGCCTGAGACCGGCAATGATGGCACCGCGCCCATGGCGCAAAAGGCGGCTGTCCCTGCTGTGGCGGCAGAAGACGCAGCGGCGCCTGCTGACGCGCCTGTCTCTGCAATGCCAAAGACCGTGCCGAGCGCTTTAGAGACAGAGACGTCGGATTCATCGCAAGCCGTTCCACCATCAAACGCCTCAACCGCAACCGTGAAATTTGATGCGCTGCGCGCCACACCCGATGGCTCGGTTACGTTGGCGGGTCGCGTTGAGCCTGACGCAAAGGTTGAAATTCTGGTGGACGGCCAGATGGTTGCGCGTGAGACAGCCGATGGTGCGGGCAATTTTGCCTCGCTGTTTGATTTGCCCCCAAGCAACGGCGCGCGTGCGCTGTCGCTGCGTGTGACCGGCGCGGATGGTGTGGCGCGTGACAGTGCGGAAAGCCTTGTGCTGCGTCCCGCGCAAACCGAAATCGCCACGGCGCAAGAGGGCACGGAGCCAAGCGCGACGCCAGCGGCGGGCGACATGGCGCAGGCCGCTCCTGCACCGATTGTGACCGATGCTGCGGGCGCGCGACTGCTGGCGCCTGCCAGCGACACGCTGGTGATCGACACCATCGCGTTCGGGCAGGGGCGCAGTGCCAGTGCCGAGGGGCGCGGCGCACCTGAGGGCACCAAACTTGGCGCGTATCTCGACGGTGAATTGGTGGCGCAAACGCAGGCTGGTCGCGACGGGCGCTGGTCGCTGGATTTGCCCGGGCTCAGCGCGGGACCGCATAAGCTGCGCATCGACGCGACGGGTTCGGCAGGTAAGGTGGTCGCGCGCGCCGAGACCGATTTTGATCAGCCCGATCAAATTGTTGTGGCCACCGAGGGCGCATCGGCACAGGCGACATCGGATGCGGTGGATGCTTCCGGTGGAGAGGGCAACGCGGTCAACGTCGTGCAGATCGTGCAGGGCAACACACTTTGGGCGATTGCGCGCGAAGTTTATGGCGATGGCGTGCTGTATGTGCGCGTGTTTGACGCCAATCGCGACCAGATCCGCAACCCCGACCTAATCTATCCCGGGCAGGTCTTTACCATTCCTTCACCGCAATAGCAGCCGCTGCGACACAATCGGGGCTGGAACCTCGGGGCGCGCACCGTTAGTTTGCGCGCCTGTTCCGGGGTGCCGGGGGCCAGCCCTCTCCGGAGTATTTAAGGCTAGATGAAAGAAAGGGCACGCGATGCCTCCGTCCCAGATCACCTCAACCGGAAAAATGTCGCGCGACGAGCGGGCGCGCGGTTGGCGCACGATCCGCGCTGTGCTGCCGTTTTTGTGGGCGCACGAGGCCCCTTGGGTGAAGCGCCGCGTGGTGCTGGCGATGATGGCGTTGATCGCGGCCAAGATTATTTCGGTTTCGACGCCGTTTGTCTATCGCGCGGCGGTCAACAACTTGTCTGGCGATGGCGTCGACCCGGCTTGGGCGCTGGGTGTGGGCGCGGTGGGGATCACCGTGGCTTATGGTGTGGCGCGCTTGATGACAGTGGCGTTTGGCGAGCTGCGCGATGCGATTTTCGTGCGCGTGGCGCAGCGGGCGTTGCGCCATCTGGCGTTGCAGACCTTCACCCATATTCACCGTCTTTCGATGCGCTATCACATCACGCGCAAGACCGGCGGTCTAAGCCGTGTGATCGAGCGCGGGGTGAAGGGCGTCGAATTTCTGCTGCGCTTCATGCTGTTCTCGGTCGGGCCGCTGATCCTGGAACTCACGATGGTGACGATCATCTTCGCGGTGGTGTTTGACTGGCGTTACGCATTGGTCGTGATCCTGACCGTCGCGGCCTATGTCAAGTTCACCTTCAAGGTCACCGAGTGGCGTGTGGCGATCCGGCGCGCGATGAACAAGGCCGATACGGATGCCAACCAGAAGGCGATCGACAGTCTGCTGAATTTCGAGACGGTGAAGTATTTCGGGGCCGAGAAGCGCGAGGCCGAGCGCTATGACGACTCGATGCGCGGTTATGAGCAGATGGCCGTCAAAACCGGCCAGTCGCTGGCGACGCTGAATGCGGGGCAATCGCTGATCATCACGATCGGCTTGGTGACGGTGATGGTGATGGCCGCGATGGAGGTGCAAGCAGGCACTTTGACGGTGGGTGATTTCGTCATGGTGCAGGCCTATATGATCCAGATCACCATGCCGCTGGGCTTTCTCGGCACCGTCTATCGCGAGATCCGGCAGGCGTTGGTCGATATGGGCGAAATGTTTGATTTGTTACATCAACCCTCGGAAATTGAGGATAAACCGGGCGCGAATGTTCTAAATGTGCAAGGCGGGGAAGTCGTGCTGGAGAATGTCGAGTTCCATTACGACCCGACGCGCCCGATCCTGAAGGGGATTTCGCTCAGCGTGCCTGCGGGGAAAACTGTGGCGCTGGTCGGGCCGTCTGGCTCGGGGAAATCGACCATCGGGCGGCTGCTGTTTCGCTTTTATGATGTCACAGGCGGGGCGATCAAAATCGACGGGCAAGACCTGCGCGATGTGACGCAGGACAGTTTGCACAACGCGATTGGCGTGGTGCCCCAAGACACGGTCCTGTTCAACGACACGATCCGCTACAACATCGCCTATGGGCGCGCCAATGCCAGCGAAGCCGAGATCGTGGAAGCTGCCAAAGCCGCCAAGATTCATGATTTCATCATGGATCTGCCCGATGGCTATGACACCTCTGTTGGTGAGCGCGGGCTCAAGCTGTCGGGGGGGGAAAAGCAACGTGTGGGCATCGCGCGCACGATCCTGAAAAACCCGCCGATCCTGTTGCTGGACGAGGCGACCTCGGCGCTGGATACCCAGACCGAGCGCGACATTCAGGACAGTCTCAAGGCGATGGGGCAGGGGCGCACGGTGATTACGATTGCGCATCGCTTGTCCACGATTGCCGATAGCGACGAAATCGTGGTGCTGGAGAAAGGCGAGATCGTCGAGCGCGGTCATCACGAGGAACTGCTGGCGCGCCACGGGCGTTACGCCGCGATGTGGGCGCGCCAATCAGCCGAGGAAGAAGAGGCGCAAGAAGGGGCGGCGTAACCCGCCCTATTCGGCGGCCTTTTGCCCCGATGCGATGTGGGGTTTCGCGCCGCCCTCGTGGGGTAGCGCGTCCTCCCAGATCAGCTCGCGTCCACGCATTTTGCGCATCGCGCGTTCCAGCGCCAGATCACGCGCGGCGGCGCTGTCGATGCCTTGCATCAAGGCCGACAGCGCGCGCGTGCCGCGATAGGCGCCCGCATTGATCCAGACCCTGATTGACAGCAGCGCGGGCGTCAGCACCAGCGTCAGCACGGTCGCCGTGCCAAGGCCGAACACCACCGCCGTGGCCAGTTGTTTCCACCACATCGCCGTCGGGCTGTTGATCGAATAGCCGCCATTGAAGAAGTCGAGCGAGAGTCCGAACATCATCGGCGCAAGCCCCGCCATCGTGGTGATCGTGGTCAGCAGGACGGGGCGCAAGCGGGCCTCGGCGGTGCGGATGATCGCCTCGATCTGGGGCATATAGCGCGAGAATTCCTGATAGGTGTCGATCAGGATGATGTTGTTATTCACCACAATTCCCGCCAGCGCGACGATCCCCACGCCGGTCATGATGATCGAGAATTGCTGCCCCATCACCAACATCCCGATCAGCACCCCGGCGGTCGACAGGATCACTGCAAGAAGGACCAGCACCGCGTTGTAAAAGCTGTTGAATTGCGCCAGCAGGATCACGAACATCAGCGCCAGCGCGCCCGCGAAAGCCTGCATCAGAAAAGCTTGGCTTTCGGCCTGTTCCACCATGTCGCCCGACCATTCGTAGCTCACGCCATAGGGCAGATCGGCCTGCGTGCTCAGCCAGTCTTCGAGGGCGGCGATGCGCTCGTTTCCCGTGATCGGAGCCCCTGCGTCATTCGTCAGCCCCTCAAGCACATCGGCCTTGATATCATAGTATCGCGTCTGGTCGATCCGGTCGATCTGGCCGAGTTTTGGAACCGGCGTGCGGGTGATGAAATTGGCCAGCGGCACCAGCCCCTCCGAGGTGCGCAGTTTCAGCGTATCGAGCGTTGACAGCAGCCGGTCTTGTTCGGGCAGGCGGGCGCGGATCTCGATCTCCTCGTCGGAACTCGGCACCCGCATCGTGTCCAGCAAAAGGCCGCGCGTGACCAGTTGCACCATGCCGCCCACGGTCGCGACATCGGCACCAAAGCGCCCCGCGCGGGTGACATCCACGTCGATTTCCCAGTCGATGCCGGGCAGGGGGCGGGTGTCTTCGATCGCGGTGACGCCCTGCATCTGCGCCATATGGGCCTCGACAGCATCAACCGCCTGACCGAGTGTCGCGAAATCATCGCCCTTAAGGCGTAGCTGGATCGGCTTGCCAGAGCTTGGTCCGCGATCTTGCGCCAGATAATCGGCCTTGATGCCGGGGATCGTGGCGATCTTGGCCATGATCTTTTCCATCACCAGATCGCCCTTCAGCGCGGGGTCGGATTTGCGCGTCTCCCAAGGCGTCATCTCGACCTGAATCTGCCCGATCGTGTCGCGCGGTGCGCTGGCGCCGCCGGTATTCTGGTTCAACCCGCCTTCGCCCGCAAAGGAAAACACCGCCCCGACGCCCGGTGCGCCAAGCACACGCGATTCGGCCTCGCGCAGCAGGGCGTCTTTTTCCGACAGGCTAAGATTGCCGCGCGCGCGCACATAGACGATCGCCTGCTCAACCTCGGAATCGGTGAAAAATTGCGTGCCATTATTGTGCTTGCCGAAATAGCCGAAAGTGAAGATCACAGCGCCCACGATTACGGCAACGCTGACCAGCGGCATGATCGGATTGCCCGCGAGGAAGGCGATGACATGACCAAACGGGCGGCGGCGATATCCAGCCTCGATGGGGCGGCGTTTGCGCGCAGGCTTGGCGGCGGTCATCGTGATCGAGGCCGCCATCGCCGCCAGCACGAACAGCACCGCGCCGGGTAGCGAGGCGGCGAATTGCCCAGACGGGGTGTGCCCGCCCGACAGGTAAGCGGGGTTCAGCGTCAGCATCGCGCCCAAGAACACCAGCGCGACCGAGACAATCGCCAGCGCAAGGCGCAGCGGGTAGGGCCAGTGCTTGATCACGCCCGCGCCCATCTCAAGGCGGCGCGACAGACGGCCCGCGACGCCCCCCATCACCGGTAGATAGACCAGCGCCACCACCAGCGAGGCCGACAGCACAAAGATGATCGTGATCGGCAGCATGCCCATGAATTCGCCCGGAACACCCGGCCAGAACAGCATCGGCAGAAAGGCGCAGAGCGTGGTCGCGGTGGAGCTGACCACGGGCCAGAACATGCGCTTGGCGGCCTCGGTATAGGCGGCCATCGGACCCGAGCCTTCCGAGATCCGCTTATCGGCATATTCCACCACGACAATCGCGCCATCGACCAGCATCCCCACCGCCAGAATCAGCCCGAACATCACGATATTGGAGATCGGCACGCCCATCGCGCCCAGCAGCAGGAAGGTCAGCAAAAACGAGGTCGGGATCGCAAAGCCCACCAGCAGCGCCGAGCGCGTGCCAAGCGTCGCCAGCACCACGATCATCACCAGCGCAATCGCCGTCAGCACCGATCCCTCAAGCTGGCTGACCATCGCCCCCACGGTTTTCGACTGATCGAGCGAGATCCCCACATCGACCGCGCGTTGCAACGGCTCGGGCCAGCGCGCCTGCGCATCCGCCACCGTCTTGCGCACCAGATCGACCGTATCGATGATGTTGTAGCCCTTGCGCTTGACCACCTGCAGTGCGACCGTCGGCTGCCCGTTAAAGCGCGCGGTGCCGGTGCGATCCTCGAATGTCAGGCGGATATCGGCCAGATCGCCCAGCGTCACCATCCGCTCGCCATTCTTCTTGACGGGCAGGTTGTAGACGTCTTGCGCGGTCTCGAATGTGGCAGGGATCTTGACGGAAAACGCGCCGCCATCGGTTTCCACCACGCCCGCCGCGACCAACAGGTTGTTGGATTGCACGGTGGCGATCAGTTCAGGGGCTGTGACGTTGTAGGATTCCAGCCGCAGCGGGTCGATCACCACCTCGAGCATCTCGTCGCGATTGCCCGCGATCTGCGCCTCTAGGACAGGTTCCAGCCCCTCGACTTCATCCTGCAAATCGCGCGCAAGGCGTTGCAGCGTGCGCTCGGGGGCATTGCCAGACAGCGTGACGACGACAACCGGAAACTCGGAAAAATTGATCTCGTTGATCGAGTATTTTTCATAGCCGTCGGGGAACTTGCCCTCGGCGGTGTTCATCGCGTCGCGCACATCGGCGATGATCTTGGTCTTGTCCCAGCCGAAATCGAATTCCATCATCACGCCGGCATAGTTTTCCTGCGCGATGCCCGTCAGCTTGTCGAGCCCGTCAAGCCCGGCCAGTTCGGTCTCCATCGGCTTGACCAGCAGTTTTTCGGAATCGGTGGCCGAGATGCCGGGGAAGGGAACCGACACGAACAGCATCGGGATTTCGATATCGGGCTCGCCCTCTTTGGGTAGATTGAGATAGGCTGCAAGCCCCGCGACGATCGAGATCACCACGAAGGCGATCACCATGCGGGCGCGCGCTGCGGCCCAATCGACGATGCCCGTCATTGCGCGGGCGCCGTATCGGGGGCGGGCGTGCCGGGGCGCGGGGTGTCTTGGGCCACGTCGCCGGGGGCGTGATCGACAAGGGTGACGATGACGGGGGAGCCTTCGGTAACGTAATCCTGCCCCACGACGATCACATCAACGCGCTCGGGCAGGCCCGCCAGCCAGACACCGTCGGCGGTGTCGCGCAGGAAGGTGACGGGGGCGAAATGGGCCACGCCGTTGCGCGCAATCCGCACACCCAATTGCCCGTCATCATTAAGCGTCAACGCCGAGGCGGGCAGGAAATGCGCCTTGGTGCCATCGGCGGCGATAATCATTTCCACGGTCTGACCCTCGCGGATCGCGGCGTCGGGATTGGCGACCTCGGCCTCGACGGTAAAGGTGCGCGTGGTGGCATCGGCGCTTTGGGCAACGTAGGTGACGCGGCCCAGAATCTCGCGCCCCGTCGCCAGCCGCCCGCCAACTTGCGCGCCCGTTTTCACGCGGTCGATTTCGGTTTCGGGCACGTAGCCGACCAGTTTCATCGGGTTCAGCGCGATCACGGTGGCGCAAAGCCCGCCCGCGGCGAGGAAGGAGCCGATTTCAGCGGTTTCGCCTTCAAGGATGCCGTCGAAGGGCGCGGTGATCTTGAGGCGTGCGAGCTCGGTTTGTGCGGCTTCAACGCCTGCGGTTGCGGCCTCAAGGGCCGATAGCGCAGATGCGGCAGAAGTGTCAGAGCGATAGCCCCCCGCCTGCAATTTCTGCGCTGCCGTCGCGTTGAGTTGTGCCTCGGTCAGGCGGGCCTGCGCCTCGGCCAGCGCGGCGGGGCGGGTGCCGGGATCAAGCGCGCACAGCACATCGCCTTGCGTGACAGCGTGGCCCTTGGGCAGCGGTTCGGAAATCACCCGCGCCGAGGTCTCCGCGCGCAGCTCAACCCGGCGCGCCGCCTCGGTTTGACCGCGCGTCAACACCCCCTGATCGAGTGCGCGCGCCACCGAAGATACCGCCTGCACCGGCACCGCGCCCTCTGGCGTTTCGGCTTGCGCGGTGATCTCTGTCTCAGGTTCGCCGCCCGATTTTCCCGCAAATCCCATCAGGCGGTCGCGCTCAAACACCAGCAAATACAGCACGCCCAGCACGAGGATCGCGTTGATGATCGGGATCGGGCGCATGCTAAGGCTCCTGCGGCGGGCAATAGGAAACTATGCGAGAACAGCAGAGCGAACCGCATCGTTCAACTTAAGGTGAGGGGCGCGTGATCACAAGCCCGAGGCGTGCATGACGCGGCGGGCCTTGGCAGGCTTTGTGCAGCCGTGTAAGAGGGGCCGGAAGACTAGCGAAAAGAGGCACGCGTGAGCGAGACCGACAGTTTTATCGACGAAGTGACCGATGCGGTCCGCCAAGACAAACTTTTTGCGGCATTTCGCAAATGGGGGTGGGTCGGCGGTCTGGTGATCCTGGGCATCGTGGGCGGCACCGCGTGGAACGGCTATCAAAAAGAGCAGGCCAATGCCAAAGCGCGCGGCTTTGGCGATCAGGTGATGGCGGCGATGAACGGTCAGAATACCGATCCGGCGCTTGCCGCGATTGCCCCCGATGGTGCAGGGCGCGCGGCGGTTCTCAAGATTTTGCAGGGCGATCAGGCCGTGAGTGCGGGCAAGCCCAAAGAGGCGCTGGCCTTTTATGACGCCGCTGCCGCCGAGCCGGGCTTGCCGGTGTCGATCACGCAACTGGCGCAGCTAAAGGCGGTGATCGCGGCGGGACCGGACATGGACGCGGCCAAACGCGATGCGACGCTGGCCTTTCTGGCCACGCCGGGCGCGCCCTATCGTCTTTTGGCGATTGAGCAGCAGGCTGCGGTCAAACTGGCAGGTGGTGACAAGGACGGGGCGATTGCCTTGGCAAAACAGATCCTTGAGGACGCCGGGCTGACACCGGGCTTGCAACAACGCGCGACAGAGTTGATTGTGGCGCTGGGTGGCACGGTGCCGCCCGTGCCGGGGGCGGCTCAGGCGGCCCCGCAAGAGTAAAGTGACGATCAAAGCGGGCTTGCTGTAAAAGCAAGCTGATACAAGGCAGGGAGAACGGGCGTGAATCTGAGCAAGACTATCTTCGTGCTGGGGATGGCCGCGACATTGGCGGGCTGTTCTCCTAAAGAGGTCATCTTGCAGGGCGAGCGCCTGAGCCCGCGCGACGCGTTGCGCGCCCAAGAGGGGCTGCCGCCGCTGGCTGCTCCGGCAGATCATGCGCAGCCGATCAAGCTGCCCGCGCAGGTCTCCAATAGCGAATGGCCGCAACGCGGTGGTGCGCCCACCCATGCGCTGTTCAACGCCGCCATCGGCGCTGGCACCACGCCGATCTGGTCGGCCGATATCGGGGCGGGCAACGCCAAGCGGTATCGCATCACCGCTGATCCGATTGTCGGCGGGGGCCGGGTCTATACGCTGGATAGCCAAGCCCGCGTCAGTGCGACTGCGCTCAACGGTGCGCGTGTCTGGCAAACCGATATCACACCGCCCGGCGATCGTGACAGCGATGCCTCGGGTGGCGGCGTGGCTTATGACAAGGGCACGGTTTACGTCACCTCCGATTTCTCGGAACTGGTTGCGATTGATGCCGCCAGTGGCGCGATCAAATGGCGGCAGTATTTCGATGCTGGCGTTGGCGGTGCCCCCACCGTCGAGGGCGGCACGGTTTACGTTGTGGCGCGTGACAGCTCGGCTTGGGCGATCCGTGCGAGCGATGGCAAAGTGCTGTGGCAAGTGCCGGGCGCGCCCTCGGATTCGGGGATGACGGGCGTGTCCTCGCCTGCGGTCAACGGGCGTATGGTCGTGTTCCCCTTCCCGTCGGGCTTTATGTCGGGCGTGCTGCGCCAAAGCGGGATGCAGCTGTGGCAATCTAAGGTGCCGGGCGCGCGTCCCGGTGTGGCCTATGCCTCGATCGTTGATCTGACGGGCGACCCCGTCATTGTCGGCGATACCGTTTATGCGGGGGCTTCGACGGGCAAGCTGGCGGCGTTTGATGTGAATTCGGGTGCACGTCTTTGGACGGCGACCGAAGGGGCGAATTCGCCGGTGCAAGTGGCTGGCGGCTCGATTTTCCTGACCTCGGATGCGGGTCAGATCGTGCGGCTTAATGCAGCGACAGGCGAACAGATATGGGCGCGTGATCTGCCCTATTACGTCAAGGAAAAGCCCAAGAAACAGCGCACAATCACCGCCAACTACGGCCCCGTCCTTGCGGGTGGCAAGCTATTTGTCGCCTCGTCTGATGGAATCCTGCGGGTGTTCAACCCGGTGAATGGCGCGCTGATCGGGCAGGCCAATATCCCCGGCGGTGCGGCCTCTGACCCGGTTGTGGCGGGGCGTGTGCTGTACGTTGTGGGCGGCGACGGGAAACTGCACGCTTTCAAGTGACGCCATTCGGGTGTAAGGGGGCCGCTCGTATCCGCCCAAGGAGGGCACCATGAGCTTTACCCTGGCCATCGTCGGCCGCCCGAATGTCGGTAAATCGACCCTGTTCAACCGTCTGGTGGGCAAGCGTTTGGCGCTGGTCGACAACACCCCCGGCGTGACCCGCGATCTGCGCGAGGGCGATGGGCGGCTGGGCGATTTGCGCTTTATTGTCATCGATTCCGCCGGACTGGAACTGGCCGAGGATGACAGCCTGCAAGGCCGGATGCGCCGCCTGACCGAACGCGCCGTCGAAGAGGCCGACATCTGCCTGTTCCTGATTGACGCGCGCGTTGGCGTGACCCCGGCGGATGAGATTTTCGCCGATATTCTGCGCAAAAAGAACGCGCATGTGATTCTCGCCGCCAACAAGGCCGAGGGCGCTGCCGGCGATGCCGGTGCGCTTGAGGCGTGGTCTTTGGGCCTTGGCGAGCCTTTGCGCATTTCGGCAGAGCATGGCGAAGGTCTGGATGATCTTTACACCACTCTGGTGCCGCTGGCTGATGAGTTTGCAGAGCGTAACGCCGCCAACACGCCCGAAACCGATGTTGTGCTTGAGGGTGAGTTGGAAGAGGGCGATATCCCCGCCTATCAACCGCCCTCTGCTGCCAAACCGCTGCAGCTAGCCGTCATCGGGCGGCCCAATGCAGGTAAGTCTACGCTGATCAACAAGATCATCCGCGAAGACCGCCTGCTGACCGGCCCCGAGGCGGGGATCACCCGCGATGCGATCTCGGTGACCAACACGTTCATGGGCACGCCGATGCGGATCTGGGACACGGCCGGGATGCGCAAACGCGGCAAGATCAACGACAAGCTGGAAAAGCTGTCGGTGGCGGATGGCTTGCGCGCAGTGCGCTTTGCCGAGGTCGTCGTGGTCTTGCTTGACGTCAATATTCCCTTTGAAACCCAAGACTTGCGCATCGCCGATTTCGCCGAGACCGAGGGGCGCGCGGTGGTGGTTGCGGCCAATAAATGGGATCTCGAAGAGGACAAGCCCGAAAAGCTGAAGGAGCTGCGCGAGGCGTTTGAACGGCTGCTGCCGCAATTACGCGGCGCGCCGATGGTTACGGTTTCGGCCAAGACCGGCAAGGGCATCGACCGGCTGCACGCCGCGATCCTCAAGGCGCATGAGGTTTGGAACCGTCGCGTCACCACCGGCAAGCTGAACAACTGGCTTGGCGCGATGGTCGAGGCACACCCGCCGCCCGCTCCGGGTGGTCGCCGTATCAAGCTGCGCTACATCACGCAGGCCAAGACACGCCCGCCGGGATTTGTGGTGAAAACCACCTATGCCGACAAGATCCCCGCGAGTTACGAGCGCTATTTGATCAACGGTCTGCGTGAGGCGTTTGACATGCCCGGCACGCCGATCCGGCTGTATATGCGCGATCAGGGGCAGGATAACCCCTACAAAGATCGCAAAAAGTCGATCCCGTCGCGGCTGAAAAAACACGTCGATGCCAAGAAAAAGGCCGATCACAAAGAGACCGCCCGCAAGCGGCGTGAGAGCAAAAAGGGCGAGTGACCCGACATTTCGCATTAAAAAAGGGCCCCGTGATGGGGCCCTTTTTCGTGCATTGTCGGTGAGATCAGACGAGCGCGCCATCCACGAGCCGCGTTTTGCCGCCCAAGTAAGGGTGCAGCGCGGCGGGCAGGGTGACCGAGCCATCCTCTTGCTGGCCGTTTTCCAGCACCGCGATCAGGCAGCGCCCGACCGCCAGCCCCGAGCCGTTCAGCGTCGCGACGAAATCGGGCTTGCCGCCATCGGCGGGCTTGAAACGGCCATTCATCCGGCGCGCTTGAAACTGACCGCAGGTCGAGATCGAGGAAATCTCGCGATAGGTATCTTGGCCGGGCAGCCAGACCTCAAGGTCATAGGTTTTCTGCGCGCCAAAGCCGATATCGCCCGTGCACAGCACAACGCGGCGATAGGGTAGCTCCAGCGTTTCCAGCACTGCCTCGGCGCATTTGGTCATGCGCTCGTGCTCGGCCAGCGCCTCATCGGGGTGGCAGATCGTGACCATCTCGACCTTTTCGAACTGGTGTTGGCGCAGCATCCCCGAGGTGTCCTTGCCTGCCGATCCAGCCTCGGAGCGGAAGCAATTCGTGTGCGCGCACATGCGTTGGGGCAGGGCGCTGGCGTCGAAAATTTCGTTCGCGGCGTAATTGGTCAGCGTGACCTCGGCGGTAGGAATCAGCCACCAGCCATTCGTGGTCTGATAGCTGTCCTCGGAAAATTTCGGCAATTGTCCGGTGCCCAGCATTGCGGAATCGCGCACCAGAACCGGCGTGATGTTTTCGCTAAGATCATGCTGATCGACGTGCAGATCCAGCATGAACTGCGCGAGCGCGCGATGCACCCGCGCGACGCCGCCTTTCAGCACCACAAAGCGCGCGCCCGACAGTTTCGCCGCCGTTTCGAAATCCATCGCATTGCCGACGGCGGGCAGCTCGTAATGTTCCTTAGGTGCGAAATCAAAACTGCGCGGGGTGCCCCAGCGGCTGACTTCAACGTTTTCATCCTCATCCGCGCCATCTGGCACCTCATCAAGGGGCAAATTCGGGATCGTCAGCAGCAGGTCGCGCATCTTGGCGTCTAGATCGCCGGCCTCGGCCTGCATCGCGGCGACCTCGGATTTCTTCTCGCCCACCAAAGCGCGCAGGCGTTCGAACTCGGCGTCATCGCCCTTGGCTTTGGCGGCACCAACCTGTTTGGAGGCAGCGTTTTGCGCGGCCTGCGCGGTTTCGGCGGCGTGAATCGCGGCGCGACGGGCCTCATCCAGCGCCAGTAGCTCGGGAGAAATGGGCGAGAGCCCCCGGCGCGCAAGTTTGGCGTCGAAATTAGCGGGGTTTTCACGGATTGCGCGAATATCGTGCATCTCATCTCTCCAAGACTGTTGCGCCCACGGCTTTAGCGCATGAAACTGGCGCGTGAAAGCCCCCGGCCGATGCAACCCCGCCACAGCTCTCACGGGCTTGGCTTGCATAGAGGTTGAATTTCGCTGTAAAGGCTCACATTCAAGAACCGGAATATAACTGGCGAAACACGCGTCCGCCGGGATGGAAGGGAAACCGAGATGAAACTGATAGTCTTGCCGCTGGCATTTGCCCTGATGGTCCTGCCGGGATTGGTCATGGCCGCCGATGGGCCGATCACGGTCGAACCCCAGATCGTGACCGATTGGAAATCGGTTTACGGTCAGGTCGAGGCCAAAAACACCATCGCCGCGCGCGCGCAGCTTTCGGGCACCATCACCGAGCTGGACGTGACCGAGGGCGACAACGTGACTGCCGGGCAAACCATCGCCACGATCGTCGATCAGACGCTGGTCTATCAGATTGGTGCGGTGGATGCGCAGATCAACGCGTTGCAGGCCCAGCTTGATAACGCCAAGACCGAGTTGAAACGCGGTGAGGATCTGAAGGCGCGCGGCGTGTCGACCTCGCAAAACGTCGATCAATTGCAAACGCAGGTGAACGTTTATGAGGGCCAGATCGCCGCGCAACAGGCGCAGCGCAAGGTCTATCAGCAGCAGGAAAACTACGGCACGGTCACGGCGCCAATCGCGGGCAAGGTGGTGTCGGTTCCCGTGACCAAGGGCGCTGTCATCATGGCGGGCGAGACGATTGCGACGATTGGCGGGGGCGGGTTTTTCCTGCGCCTGTCGGTGCCCGAACGCCATGCCGATATGCTCAAGCAGGGTGATACGATCATGATCACCGATTCCGATGGCAAAGAGATCGAGGGCAAGCTGGCCAAGATTTATCCGCAAATCGAGGGCGGGCGCGTGCAGGCCGATGTCGAGGTGCCTGATCTGAATGCGCGCTTCGTGGCCGCCCGCGTGCTGGTCAAGCTGCCGATGGGTAATCGCCAGACCATCGTGGTGCCCGCAAGCTATATCGACACCCGCTCGGGGCTGGATTTCATCCGCGTCAAGGATGGTGATCGCACCTATGAGCGCACGGTCGTTCCCGGTGTGCGCATCAATATCGACGGGCAGGAAATGCTGGAAATTCTGACCGGGTTGAACCCGGGCGACGTGGTGGTGCCTCATGAGTGAGAAGACAACCGGGCCAGAGACGCCCGAAGACGATGTCGTGCACGGCAAGCTGGGCATTGCGGGCGCGCTGACGAAATCGTTCATCCGCTCGTCGCTGACGCCTTTGATGATTCTGGCCGCCGTTGCGGTGGGCATGGTGGCGCTGATTTCGCTACCGCGTGAGGAAGAGCCGCAAATCGCGGTGCCGATGGTCGATATCCACATTCAGGCGCCGGGGCTCAAGGCCGATGACGCGATGAAACTGGTGACCGAGCCGATGGAGACCATTGTGCAGGGCATCAATCAGGTCGAGCATGTCTATTCCCAAACGCAGGACGATTACGCGCTGGTGATGGCGCGCTTTAAGGTCGGCACCTCGGCGGATGCAGCCGTTTTGCGCGTGCATGAAAAGATGCAGGCCAATATGGACCGCATCCCCAAGGGCATCCCCGATCCGGTGATCGTGGGGCGTGGGATTGACGATGTGGCGATTGTCTCGCTGACCTTCACGGGCAAGGACGGCGCGCAGATCGACAGTGATGAACTCACCCGGATCGCGCGCGAAATGCAGACCGAAGTGACCAAGATCGGCAATGTCGGTCTGACCTATATCGTGGGCGAGGCGACCAACGAGATCCGCATTGAACCCGAGCCCGACAAGCTGGCGCTTTACGGCGTGACCTTGCAGCAGCTCTCGCAGAAAGTGACGCAGGCGAACCGCTCGTTCAACACCGGTACGATCCGCAATGAGGGTAAGCAAATCTCGCTGGCTGCCGGTAAGACGCTGGTCGCGCCGGCTGAAATCGCGGGTCTTTTGTTGACCACGCGCGACAATCGTCCCGTCTATGTGGCCGATGTCGCCAAGGTGTCGTATGTACCCGACGCCTCGGATAAGATCGTCTCGAACGTGCAGCGCGACAAGAACGGAAAGCTACAGCGCACCCCGGCTGTGACGCTGGCGATTGCCAAACGCGCAGGCTCGAACGCGGTGGTTGTTGCGGATCAGATCCTTGAGCGGATGCACCAGTTGCACGGCACGCTGATCCCCGATGATGTCGAGGTCAAAGTCACGCGCGATTACGGCGAAACCGCCAATGAAAAGGCCAACGAGCTGCTGTTCCACCTTGGGCTGGCGACGGTGTCGATCATCGGGCTGGTGCTGGTCGCGATTGGCTGGCGCGAATCCATCGTGGTGGCAATCGTCATTCCGGTGACGATTTTGCTGACGTTGTTTGCCGCCTATATCATGGGCTTTACGCTCAACCGGGTGTCGCTATTTGCGTTGATTTTTGCGATCGGGATTCTTGTCGATGACGCGATCGTAGTGATTGAAAACATCGCGCGGCATTGGGGGATGAAAGGGCCGGGGTCTCGTGTGACCAAGGCAATCGAGGCCGTCGCCGAGGTCGGCAACCCGACGATCGTGGCGACGCTCACGGTTGTAGTGGCGCTTTTGCCGATGCTCTTTGTGTCGGGCATGATGGGGCCTTACATGTCGCCTATTCCGGCGGTGGCCTCGGCGGCGATGGTGTTTTCGTTTTTCGTGGCCGTCATTATCACGCCTTGGCTGATGGTGAAGGTTGCCGGCAAGGCGGAGCTGCATAATCACGATGTTGATGATGGCCATGGAGGGCATCAGGTGGGCGGTCGTCTTGGCAAGATGTACGCCACCGTCGCGCGTCCGATCCTCAAAACCAAGGGTCGCGCGGGGCTGTTCCTGATCGTGGTGACGGTGCTGAGCTTTGGCTCTCTGGGGCTGCTTTACACCAAACACGTTACGGTCAAACTGCTGCCGTTTGATAACAAATCCGAGCTGTCGGTCGAGATCGACATGCCTGCGGGCACGTCAGTTGAAGAGACCGATAATGTCGCCCAACAGGTCGCGGATATCGTGACGGACATGCCCGAAGTGCTGGCGACGCAAACCCATGCAGGCACAGCGGCTCCGTTTAACTTCAACGGGCTGGTGCGCCATTACTACCTGCGCGAAGGCGGCAATAAGGGCGATGTCGAAATTCAGCTTCTGCCCAAGGCAGAGCGCGACCGCTCCAGCCATGAAATCGCCATCGACATCCGTGACAAGATCAAGGCAATCAAACTGCCCGAAGGCGCAAGCCTGAAGACGGTCGAACCGCCCCCCGGCCCGCCGGTGATCGCGACCCTTCTGGCCGAGGTCTACGGTCCCACTCCCAAGGTCCGTCGCGATGCTGCGCGCCAGATCGAAAAGGCCTTCAAGGAAGTGCCCTATATCGTGGATGTGGACAATTCCTTCGGCATTCAGCCAGACAAGCTGCGCGCGACGGTGAATTCAGACGATCTGGAATTCTACTCGGTCTCGGAAGGCGATGTCTGGGACACGCTGGCGATGCTGAACGGCTCGACCACGGTGGGCTATTCCCATCGCGGCAAAGAACGCCAGCCGATCCCGATCGTGATGGAGCGCTCGAAATCCAACAAGGTGATGAACGAGAACACGCTGTCCACGCCAATTCCGGCCAATGTTCTGCCCGGCGCACGCGGTGTGGTGGAACTGGGCGATGTCGTGAGCGTGGCCAAAGAGAAGGCGTCCTACCCGATCTTCCGCCATAACGGGCGCGAGGCCGAGATGGTCACGGCCGAACTCGCCGGCCAGTTCGAGGCGCCGCTTTATGGCATGTTGGCGGTCGATAATATCATCAACAACATGCAATGGGCGCCGGGTGAAAAGCCGACGATCTCGTTCCACGGCCAGCCGCAGGACGAAAGCCATGTCACGCTGCTCTGGGATGGCGAATGGGAGGTGACCTGGGTCACGTTCCGCGACATGGGCGCGGCCTTCGCGGTGGCTCTGCTCGGGATCTATATCCTCGTCGTGGCGCAGTTTGGCAGTTTCCGCCTGCCGCTGGTGATCCTGACGCCGGTGCCACTGACCTTCCTTGGCATCATGCTGGGCCACTGGATCTTCCACGCGCCGTTCTCGGCCACCTCGATGATTGGTTTTATCGCGCTGGCAGGGATTATCGTGCGCAACTCGATCCTGCTGGTCGATTTCATCCGACACGCAGATGAAACCGGCAAAACCAAGACCGAGATCCTGATCGAGGCCGGTGCGATCCGCTTCAAGCCGATCCTGCTGACGGCGGTGGCGGCGATGATCGGCGCGGTGGTGATCTTGGCGGACCCGATCTTTCAGGGTCTGGCGATCTCGTTGCTGTTCGGTCTGCTCAGCTCGACCTTGCTGACGGTGCTGGTGATCCCCGCGATCTATCGGATCTTTAAGACCTGATCGGGGATCATGCGAAACACGAGCGCCCGCGCGAGGATACCCCCTCACGCGGGCGCTTGTTTAAGCGGCTTTAACTAAAACGAGCGACGCGCTTGGGGATAGGGCAGGAGCCTCCGGCGGGAGTATTTTGCGCTAGATGAAATACAAGCGCGCCTCCCCATTTCATCTAGCCGGAAATACTCCCGCCGGAGGCATCCAACGGGATAATCTGGCCTGCGCGATGATAGGCTTACTCGGGCTGGAAGCCGTGGATCAATTGGCGCAATCCGATCAGCCCGCCGATGACGATAGAGGCGAGCGTGACGGGGGCGGAAAAGGCCAGCACCGACATCGCGCTCACACCTTGGCCGATAGAGCAACCCAGCGCGATAGTGCCGCCGATCCCCATCAGGGCCGCGCCGCCGACCTGACGGCCCAGCTCACGCGGGTCTTCGCAGGCCTCCCAGCGAAACAACCCGCGGATAAGTGACCCCGAGAGCGCGCCCACAAGCACGCCCGCCACAAGCCCGACGGAAAACGTGATGCCGCCCGCCGTGGAGGTCATGAAATACAGGATCGTGCGGCCTAAGGGGGCGGTGAAGGAGGGGGCCTCGACGCCGGTTGCGCCCATGCTCTCGCCATACAGCCACGAGGTGCCAATCAGGCACCAGACAACCGCCAGACCTGCAGCGACCCCCCACGCCACGCGGCGGGGATCTGTGCGCAGCGGCTTGTAAGACAGCCCCCACGCAAGAAAGCCCGCCGCGATCGGCAGGGCAAAGACCAAGGGGGACAGGCCGCTGCGGGCCGATAGCCAATGTGCGATGCCCTGAGGCGCGGATGCGGGGTCTTGCGCAAAGATCAGCAGGCGCAGATGGGCGAGTGGCCCCGAGAGCGTGACAAAGGCAAAGATGCCCATCACGACGACCACGACCAACGCGCGCAGATCACCACCACCAAAGCGCACCAGCGCCCCAAAGCCGCAATTGCCCGCCATCGCCATGCCATAGCCAAACAGCAGCCCGCCTACGATAGAGGCGAGCGGCGACCATTGGATCGTGTGATAGAAGCTGTGGGTGATGTCGGCCCAGCCCAAGGCCTCGGCCAAGAAGGAACCGGTGATCGCCACGGCCAGCACCACGCCCCAAAGTCGCACGCGGCGTTGATCTTCACCGTAAGCGGCGCTTTCCAGCGCGCCCAGCGTGCAGAAATCGCCCAGCCGCGCCGCCAATCCCAGCACTGCGCCGCCGATCAGCCCGACCAGAGCGGCCAGCACGCCTATTGGAAGGTTTTCCATTTCGCGCCTCCCTTCCGGGCAGGTGTGGCCCGGCTTCCAAACTGAGCGTTTCGCAAGACCGATATCTAATCAGTGCTGCAAAACATTTCGTAAACCACTTCAATCAGGCGCCGCGCGCGCGGATCAGACAGGGTGTAATAGATCGCCTTGCCCTCGCGGCGCGAACTGACAAGCCCCTCAAGGCGTAGCCGTGCAAGCTGTTGGCTGACCGCAGCCTGGCGCGATTCGAGCAGGTTTTCCAACTCGGTCACCGATTTTTCGCCCGAACTGAGATGGCATAGAATCATCAGCCGCCCTTCATGGGCGAGCGCCTTCATCAGGTTCGAGGCATCTTGGGCGCGCAACATCAGCTCTTCTGCGTCCAGACGTGCGCATTTCCCGTTCTGGCTTGGAACGGGAGGGGTT
This sequence comes from Thioclava indica, assembly GCF_000714545.1. Lineage (GTDB taxonomy): Bacteria > Pseudomonadota > Alphaproteobacteria > Rhodobacterales > Rhodobacteraceae > Thioclava > Thioclava indica. Next base: position 244,640 of record NZ_AUNB01000001.1, on the reverse strand, counting down.
AGGTCGTGATCGCGCCCATCTGGTGCCATTTGTCGCACCGCCATTTCCTTCTTGCAGGCCGCATCAAAAGACGTAGCCGAACTGGTCAAACTAAACAGGCTTTAGCACGGCGATTCGCTGGAACAAAGCCTCGCCGTTTATATTTCGGCGAAAACGCAGAGGCTATTGCGCCGCTGACGGTAAATCGGCACCCGCTTTTTGCAGCGCTTGGCCGAGCAGGCCCCAGAAAAAGTCTTCGCTTGCATAGCCCTCGATCCGGGCAATTTCCGTGCCGTTATCAAGTAAAACAAAGGTCGGTGTATAGATCGCCTTGCCGCCGGTGAGGGTGACGCCCCCGGGCATGGGTTGGTGCAAATCGGTGCGCTCAAGTGGCGCGATCTGGCCTTCGGGGGTCTTGGGATAGATCGGGCCAAGATCGTTATTCCACATCCGGCAATAGACGCAGCCCGCCTGTTCGATCATCAGCAGGCGAAAGCGCGATTGCGTTTGTGGCGCCGGGTCGCTGGCGGGGGCGGTCGTGGCCGGATTGGGCGGCGGGGCGGTATCAGCCCATCCGAGCGTTGGCGCAACGGCCATCACGGCAGCGAGAAAAATCGCGCAGGCAGACTCACGGATCATTGACGATACTCCCATTACATATAAAGATCGTAATATGTTTCACGGGGGCGTCAAGAAACGGTTGGGAGGCCGTTGCCCTTTATTTGGGAGGTTTCCTTACCGATGGATATAAGTTTCGGGGGCGCATTTTTTGCTGGCCTGCTATCATTCCTGACGCCCTGCATTTTGCCTATGGTGCCGTTTTATCTGTCTTACATGGCCGGATTGTCGATGAGCGAGTTGCGCAGCGATGGTGCGATTGCGCGCGGGGCGCAGATGCGCATGGTCGCCTCGGCGGTGGCATTCGCTCTGGGTGTGACGACGATTTTTGTGCTGATGGGGATGGGCGCGACCGCGCTTGGCTCGGCGTTTCGCGAATGGATGGGGCCGCTGTCTTATGTTGCGGCGGCGATCCTGCTGGTCTTCGGGCTGCATTTCCTGGGCGTGATCCGCATTCCGTTCCTCTATCGTGAGGCGCGCATGGAATCCAAAACCGATCCCTCCACATTCTTTGGCGCTTATGTGATGGGGCTAGCCTTTGGCTTTGGCTGGACGCCCTGCGTTGGCCCGGCCTTGGCGGCGATTTTGATGGTTGCCTCGGGGATGGGAGATATCTCGCAAGGCGGGCTGCTGCTGTTCCTCTATGGCATCGGGATGACCTTCCCCTTTGTGATTGCGGCCTTCTTTACCAAGCCGTTCCTTGCGTTGATGCGCCGCCACCAGTCCAAACTGGCCTATGTGGAAAAGGCAATGGGGGTGATGTTGATTGTGTTTGCGATCTTGATTGTGACCGGCGGTTTGCGCTGGATCGGGCAATTCTTGATCGAGGTGATGCCCAGCGGGAGTCTGGGCTGAGCAATGGGAGAGAGATGATGCGTTTTTTGACTTCTACCTTTGGGGCGATCCTGGCCTGCGTGATGCTGGCGCTGCCGGTGGCGGCCGCAGAACTTGGCGATGACGGACTGCACAAAGAGCCGTGGTTCCAGGATACGTTCAAGGATATGTCCGACGATCTGGCCTCGGCCAATGAGGCGGGCAAACGGTTTCTGGTGATCTGGGAGCAGCGCGGCTGCATCTATTGCAAGAAGATGCATGAAGAGGTGTTCTCGGACCCCGAGATCGCGAAATTCATCACCGATAACTATTACGTCGTGCAGATGAACCTGTTTGGCGATGTCGAGGTCACCGATTTTGACGGTGAATCGCTGCCCGAAAAAGAGATGGCAATGAAGTGGGGGGTGATGTTCACGCCCACCATGATGTTCTTCCCCGAGAGTGTCGATGGCGTGGCCGCAAACAAGGCCGCCGTGGCGCAAATGCCCGGCGCTTTTGGCAAGGGCACGACGAAGGCGCTTTTGACCTGGGTGAAGAATCACGGCTACGAGAGCGGTCAGAATTTCCAGAAATATGTCGCCGAGCAGATGGCGCAGTAATCACGCCCAAGTGATCGGTTTTTCAGCAAGGCCCCGCATGGAAAAATCTGTGCGGGGCTTTTCTGCACCTGCGATATGCGTTGTTTCTAAAAGGTTTTCTTTGATGTGTCTGGCGGAACATATCGGAAAATATGCGAAATTTTGAATTTATCATTGCGCCATACTGACGCACTCGCTTAAATGTGTCTCAGGGAGAGAATTTGGGAGGACTTCTATGAAACGCCACGTTGCGTTGGCCGCAGTGGCCGCCACGTTCGCCGCTACCGCCGCGTTCGCCGAGACCGCGCCGATGGATGTAAAGTTCACCGACATTGGGGAAGTAACGACGTCACTGACCGGCCAGCCGGGCGATCCGTCGAAGGGGGCAGAAATTGCGTCGACCAAGTCGCTGGGCAACTGCGTGTCCTGCCATGTCGTGTCGGCGCTTGATGCGTCTTTTCAGGGCAATGTCGGCCCCGAGCTGAACGGTGCAGCCGATCGCTGGAGCGAAGCCCAACTGCGCGGCATCGTCATTGACGCCAAGCATACGTTCGAGGGCACCGTCATGCCCGGCATGTATAAAACCGGACCGTTCATTCGTCCCGGCGATGGTTATACCGGCAAGGCTGCGCCTGCCGATCTGCCGCCGATCCTGAACGGTCAACAAGTAGAGGATGTGGTCGCCTTTCTTATGACGCTTAAGGAAGAGTGACCTTTTCTGAGTAACCCGAGAGGAGAGAGACAAGATGACGATGACCAGACGTGACGCGCTGGCGCTGGCGATGGGCGGCTTTGCTGTCTCGGTGCTGCCGCTGCCCGCGCTGGCCGATGCTACGGCCGATGCGATCGCGAAATTCACCGGCGGCGCGACCGCAGGAGAGGGCGGACTGACGCTGACCGCTCCCGAGATCGCCGAAAACGGCAACACGGTCCCGGTTTCGGTTGACGCACCCGGCGCCACCGAGATCGCGATTTACGCCCCCGGCAACCCGACGCCCGATGTCGCGACATTCAAGTTCGGCCCGCTGGCCGGCTCGCAAGCCGCCTCGATCCGCATCCGCCTGTCGAAAACGCAGGATCTGGTTGCCGTCGCAAAGATGGCCGATGGCAGCTTCGTGCAAGCGAAATCGACCGTGAAAGTCACCATCGGCGGCTGCGGCGGCTGATCGGATAGCAGGAGAGACATGATATGAAAAACGTCAAACCCCGCGTGAAAGTGCCGAAGAAAGCGTCCGCTGGTGAAGTCATCACCATCAAGACCCTGATCTCGCACCCGATGGAATCGGGTCAGCGCAAAGACAAAGACGGCAATGTGATCCCGCGGGAAATCATCAACCGTTTTACCTGCGATTTCAACGGCGAGAACGTGATCGACGTCACGCTCGACCCGGCTGTTTCGACCAACCCCTATATCGAATTCGACGCCAAAGTGCCCGAAGCCGGTGAGTTCAAATTCACCTGGTATGATGATGACGGGTCTATCTACGAAGACAGCAAGAAAATTGCGATCGGCTAAGCCATAAGGCAATGCCGCAGGGGCGAAGGGAATGCCCCTACCAAGGATAACTCTGCGCCCGATTGGGGAGATCGACGGGCGCAGAGGTCACCCAGGGAGGACCAGAGATATGACGCTGCGCACCAGCCGCACCATCCTTGCCGCCACCGCCGTTCTGGCGCTGTGCACTGCGCCTTTGCGCGCGGAAATGGCGGATGACGAACTTAACATCAACGGCGATACGCCGATCGTAACCAAGGCACCTGCTGCCGATTTCCTCAAGGGTCACCTTGATGAGGTTTACTCGGGCTGGCTGTTCCGCACCGACAGCTCGCGGGCGATGGAGCAAGATGACTTCGACAATCCGATCATGGTCTTTGGTGAACAAGGCATGGACAACTGGAATGTCGCGGACGGCTCCGAGGGCAAGTCTTGCGCAGATTGCCACGGCGACATCGAAGAGGGCATGAAAGGCGTGCGCGCCAAGATGCCCCATCTCAACGCCAAGGGCGAGCTGTGGTCGATGGAAAACTACATCAACGACTGCCGCACCGAGCGCATGGGTGCCGAAGCCTGGGGCTGGGATAGCGGCCCGATGAAGAACATGACGGTTGCGATCGCGGTTCAGTCGCGCGGCATGCCCGTGAACGTCAAGATCGACGGCGATGCTGCCCCGTTCTGGGAAAAAGGCAAAGAGATGTATTACACGCGTTATGGTCAGCTAGAGCTGTCCTGCGCGTCCTGCCATGAAGAAAACTATGGCAATTACATCCGCGCCGACCACCTGAGCCAAGGCCAGTTGACCGGTTTCCCGGTGTATCGTCTGAAGAATGCGGGCGTGGTGTCGATCCACAACCGCTTCAAGGGCTGCATCCGCGATACCCGCGCCGAGACCTTCAAGCCGGGCTCGCAAGAGTTCCGCAATCTCGAGCTGTATGTCGCCTCGCGCGGCACGGGTCTTGAGATCGAAGGCGGCGGCGTTCGTCCTTAAATAGGTCTGCGCGCGGGGCAGGGGAAACCTTTGTCCCGCGCGTGTCTTTCGGACATATTCAATTTTCGCTATCTGTTTGAATTCGTTTGTCAATTTAAAGTTTGAGACGGTGCTTTTTCCGCCCATCGGAAAGAGGAAAAGAAGGAGAGACACAGCATGATTTCCCGGCGGGAATTTCTTCAGGCAAGCTTGGCTGCCTCGACCATCCTTGGTGCATCTGGCCTCTCGCGCTGGTCGCGCGCGATGGCACAACAGACGATGACGCAAGACCAGCTTTTGCAATTCGAGCCGCTGGGCAATGTCACGCTGATCCACATCACCGACATTCACGCGCAAGCGATGCCGATCTATTTCCGCGAGCCGGAAATCAACCTTGGCGTGGGCGATGCGCGCGGCAAGCCGCCCCATGTCACGGGCAAAGACTTCCTTGATATGTTCAATATCAAGCCCGACACGCCTGACGCCTATGCGCTGACCTATGACAACTATGTCGATCTGGCCAAATCCTATGGCAAGATGGGCGGCATGGATCGGGTGGCGACTGTGGTGAACGCGATCCGCGCCGAACGCCCAGAGGCGATCGTGCTGGATGGTGGCGATACCTGGCATGGCTCGATGGTCGCGCTTAAGACCAAGGGTCAGGACATGGTTGATATCATGAACCAGCTTGGCACCGACGCGATGACCTCGCATTGGGAATGGACGTACGGCGAAGACCGCGTGAACGAGATCGTCGACACCTTGCCCTTCCCCTTCCTTGGCGCCAATATCTTTGACGCCGAATGGGATGAGCCGGCTTACGAGCCCTATAAAATCTTTGAGCGCAACGGCACCCAGATCGCGGTGATCGGGCAGGCCTTCCCCTATCTGCCGATTGCCAACCCGAAATGGATGTTCCCCGACTATTCCTTCGGTATTCGCGAAGAGCGGATGCAGGCGATGGTTGACGAGGTGCGCGCCAAGGGCGTCGATCTGGTCGTTTGTCTGTCGCACAATGGTTTCGACGTGGACCGCAAGATGGCGGGCCGCGTGAAGGGCATTGACGTGATCCTGACCGGTCACACCCATGACGCCGTGCCCGAGCCGGTTCTGGTTGGCGAGACGATCATGATCGCGTCTGGGTCGAACGGGAAATTCGTGTCGCGCATTGATCTGGATGTGCGCGATGGCAAGATGATGGGCTTCCGTCACAAGCTGATCCCGATCTTCTCGGATGTGATCGAGCCCGACAAAGACATGGCCGCGCTGATCACCAAAACCCGCGAGCCCTACAAGCAAGAGCTTGAGGAAGTCGTGGGCGAAACCTCGAGCCTTCTGTATCGCCGGGGCAACTTCAACGGCACTTGGGATGATCTGATCTGCGAGGCGATGCTGTCGGAACGCGACGCGGAAATCGCAATGTCGCCCGGCGTGCGCTGGGGGCCGTCGCTGCTGCCCGGTGACAAGATCACGATGGAAGACATCCTTGGCGTGACCTCGATGACCTATGGCCAGACCTATCGCACCGAGATGACCGGCGAGACGATCAAGACGATCCTTGAGGATGTGGCCGACAACCTGTTCAACACCGACCCCTATTACCAGCAGGGCGGCGACATGGTGCGCATCGGCGGCATGGGCTATCACATTGATGTCTCCAAGCCGATCGGTCAGCGCATCTCGAACATGACCTCGCTCAAGGATGGCGCGGATATCGATCCCTCGCGCAGCTATGTCGTGACGGGCTGGGCCTCGGTCAACGAGGGCACCGAAGGGCCGCAAATCTGGGACGTGATCGCAGACCATATTCGTAAGATCGGCACCGTCGATCTGGAACCCAATGAGTCGGTGGTGGTGACGGGCGCCTAAGCCCCAACCGCACCTGATGACGAAACCCCGAATGGGGCAAGAGACTGGAGGAGACTACATGGACGAGAAGGAACGCCACGCCACTCCGGCCACTGGCACCGGCTACAGCCGCCGCGGATTTCTGCGGGCAGGGGCTGCGGCAGGGGCAATGGCTGCGGGGGCAGGTGCCGCGCGCGCAGACCAGCAACCCGACCCGTTGATCACCGAAGTTCAGTCCTGGGCACAGGGCTGGGGCGACGGTGTCGATGCCACGCCCTACGGGCTGCCGATTGAATTCGAAAGCGATGTTATCCGGCGCAATGTCGGCTGGCTGACAGCCGATGTGATCAGCTCGATCAACTTCACGCCGATCCACGCGTTGGATGGCACGATCACCCCGACGGGCTGCGCATTCGAGCGTCACCACTCGGGCGCGATCGAGCTGAAGAAAGAAGACTATCGCCTGATGATCAACGGTCTTGTCGATAAGCCGCTGGTCTTTACCTACGAGGATCTGGAGCGTTTCCCGCGTGAAAACCGCACCTATTTCCTCGAATGTGCGGCGAACTCGGGCATGGAATGGGCCGGCGCGCAGCTTAACGGCGCGCAATTCACCCAAGGCATGATCCATAACATGCAGTATTCGGGTATTCCGCTGCGCACGCTTCTGGAAGAGGCCGGGATCACCAATCTGGGCGATCAGATCAAGGATAAATGGGTCTATGTCGAGGGGGCCGATGCGTCTTCGAACGGTCGCTCGATCCCGCTGGAAAAGGCGCTTGATGACTGTCTCGTCGCAATCAAGGCCAATGGCGAGGCGCTGCGCAAAGAGCATGGCTACCCGGTGCGTCTGGTTGTTCCCGGTTGGGAAGGCAACATGTGGGTGAAATGGCTGCGCCGTATCGAAGTCACCGACGAGGCCGTGCAGTCGCGCGAGGAAACCTCGAAATATACCGATACGCTGGCCGATGGCACCTCGCGCAAATGGACATGGGTCATGGATGCGAAATCCGTGGTCACCTCGCCCAGCCCGCAAATGCCGATCAAGCATGGCAAAGGCCCGCTGGTTATCACCGGCATGGCATGGTCGGGTCGGGGCGCTATCACCAAGGTCGACGTGTCGATCGACGGTGGCGCGAACTGGCAAGAGGCGCGTCTGGCGGAGCCGGGCGTCGATAAGGCGATGTCGCGCTTTTATCTCGACATCGACTGGGACGGTTCGGAAATGTTCCTGCAATCGCGCGCCACCGATGCCACGGGCTACGTTCAGCCGACCAAAGACGCTCTGCGCGCGATCCGCGGCGAGAACTCGGTCTATCACAACAACGGGATCCAGACTTGGTGGGTCAAAGAAAACGGGGAGTCTGAGAATGTCGAAGTGTCGTCGTAATCTCACTCTGGCAGCCTTGCTCGCAGCACCTTTGCTGGCCACGCCAGCGATGGCAGAGACGTATAATCTGGGCCGTGCCGCACTGCCCGCCGAAATGAAAGCCTGGACGGTCGAGGTCTTCCCCGATGGCAAAAACCTGCCCGAAGGGTCCGGCTCGGTTGAGGATGGCGAGAACCTGTTCGCGGATAAATGCGCGGCCTGTCACGGTGATTTCGCCGAGGGTGTGGACAACTGGCCCAAGCTGGCTGGCGGGGCTGACACGCTGGCACGCAAGGATCCGGTCAAGACGGTCGGCTCGTATTTCCCCTATCTGTCGACGGTGTGGGACTATGCCCACCGCTCGATGCCGTTCGGGGATGCGCAAACGATGACGGTCGATGAGACCTACGCAATCGTGGCCTATATCCTTTACTCCAACGATCTTGTTGATGACGATTTCGTGCTGAGCAAGGAAAACTTCCTCGACGTGAAAATGCCCAATGCGGACGGCTTCATCGTCGATGACCGCCCCGAGACGGAATACCCGTTGTTCTCCAAAGCGGCGTGCATGTCGGACTGTAAGAAAGACGTGCATATCACGATGAAGGCGACCGTTCTGAACGTCACGCCCGATCAGGGTGGCGATGACAGCGCCGCTGCCGATACGGCGGTAGATGCGCCTGCCGATACGGTTGTGGCGAGCGCTGCAAGCGAAGGCGCAAGCGAAGAAGCGATGGCGCAAGACGCTCCCGCCGCCGCTGAAGAGCAGGCGAGTGCTGCCCCGGCAGCGACCGAAGAAACCCTCGCCGCCGATCCCGCGCTGGTCGCGGCCGGCGAAAAGGTCTTCAAAAAGTGTAAGGCTTGTCACCAGGTGGGCGAGAAGGCCAAGAACCGCGTTGGTCCGGTGCTGAACGGCTTGATCGGACGTCAGGCGGGCACTGTGGACGGCTTCAAATATTCGAAGTCGATGAAACAGCACGGTGAAGACGGTCTGGTCTGGAACGAAGAGACGGTGCAAGCCTATCTTGCTGATCCCAAAGGCTATATCCCGAAGAACAAGATGTCCTTCGCGGGCCTGAAAAAGGCCGACGACGTGAAGGCTGTGTTGGCCTATATCGAAAGCCAAGGTGGTTGATTTCCTCCCCGGTGGGGGCGTTCGCGCCCTCACCAACCCGATATCGCAATGTCTGTCGTTGTGACCGAAACGCTCGCGATTTTCGCGGGCGTTTCTTTTTGCGCTGCGCGAACGCCGTGACCTCTGGCTTGCGCAACGCCGCCCGCCGAGGATACTGGGGCTGATCCGCAGGGGAATGCTATGTCCGATCTAGACCAGAGAGTGCGCGCAATTTTTGACGCAGGCGTTGCCGCCGCCGATCCCGCGCAGGCGGTGGCGCAGGCGATGGATTGGGCGCGCGAGGATATGCCGGGGCCGGGCGGGTGCTGGCAGGTGATCGCGCTTGGCAAGGCGGCGCTGGCGATGGCGGGCGCGGCGTTGGCGGACCTGCCGGGTGGCACGGGCGCGCTGATCGTGACCAATCCCGAAAACGCCGATGGCGCAGCGTTGCCCGAAGGCGCGCGCCTAATTGTGGGCGATCATCCGGTGCCCGGCGCTGGCAGCGAAGCGGCGGGGCGCGCGATCCTTGAAACCTTGGCGCGTCTTGGCCCGCAAGACCGCGTTTTGGCGCTGATTTCGGGGGGGGGCTCGGCTTTGGCCGTTGCGCCTGTCGACGGCGTGAGCCTGTCGGACAAGGCCGAGGTCAGCCGTCTTTTGCTGGGCTGCGGCGCCGATATCACGCAGATGAACCTGATCCGCCAGCAGCTTTCACAGCTTAAAGGCGGGGGCTGGCTCGCGGCCAGTGCGGCACCAGTGACGGGGCTGATCTTGTCCGATGTGCCGGGCGATGATCTGGCGGTGATCGCCTCGGGGCCGACCGTCTCGCCGATTGGCACTCGGGTGCAGGCGCGCGATCTGTGCCGCGATTTGGGGATATTTGACGCATTGCCTGCGCCAGTGCGTGCGCATCTTACCCAAGCCGATGCGCCGCGCGATCTGCCTGCTGCGCGCAACCGTCTGATCGGGGCGAATGCGATCTCGGTTGCGGCGATGCTGGAGGCGGGGGCGCAAGAAGCCCCTTTCGCGCTGAGTGGTGATGTGGCCGATCTCGCCCCGCGCATCGTGGCGCTATTGGCCGATCTGGCTCCGGGGCAGGTGCTGGCCTTTGGCGGCGAAACCACGGTGACCTTGCGCGGTGATGGGCTTGGTGGGCGCAATCAGGAACTGGCGCTGCGTGTGGCGCTGCTGGCCGAGCAAGCGGGCGTGTCGGGGGCATGGCGGTTTTTATCGGGTGGCACCGATGGGCGCGACGGGCCATGCGATGCGGCAGGCGGTGTGGTTGGCCCGAGAACCTGCCAAGCCATTCGAGAAGCTGGCGAAAACCCAGACGCGCTATTGGCAAATAACGATTCTTACCGTGCGCTTAAGGCGGGGCAGGCACTGCTAGTCACCGGTGCGACGGGGACGAATGTGGCCGATCTGGCGGTGTTGGCGCGCGGCTGATTTGCGCGCATTCGCAGGGACTTAGTTTTCTGCCGGAGCCTCTGGAGCCGGAAAGAGACGCATGACAGCCTCGCGCAGCACGGCGACGGTGATGATGGCGATGGCGATCGTGTCAAATCCGAACATGGCAGTGTTCTCCAAGATAAAACGGGATCCCGTATTGAGATCGTTGAAGTCGTTTTCACGCCCAAATGGGGCACGAAAATGGCACGCGCGGGGCAATTACGGGTTGCTTTCACAGCACCCTGCTTGCGCCGCTGTCCCGCAAGGCTAGGCCGCCACGCGCAAGTGTTTGACAGCACCGCATGGGGTGGCGATAGTCGACCCGGGAGAAGGACAAATGCACCAACGTCAGGTTCTGTTGATCGAGGATGAACCCCATATCGCCGAGGCGATCCGCTTTATCCTGTCGCGCGCGGGATGGGGCGTGTCGGTGCTGGCCGATGGCGCGCAGGCGCTGGCGCAGATTGTCGCGCAAGCGCCCGATGCGGTGATCTTGGACCTGATGTTGCCGGGGCGCTCGGGGCTGGAAATTCTGGCCGATATGCGCGCCGATCCGACGCTTGCCGCGCTGCCGGTCTTGATGCTTAGCGCGCGGGGCCAAGATCGCGATCGCGAGGCGGCTGAACGCGCGGGCGCGACCGCATTTCTGGCCAAACCCTTCGCCAATTCCGACGTGCTTGCCGGGCTTGAGGCAATCACGGGCGGTGCGCAAGGGACGCCCGTCTGATGCCGCAATCGGGTCAGCCACTGTTTCTGGCGCGCCGGTCTTATCGGCGCCGTCGGCTGATGGATGCGGCGCGCTTGCTGCCGGTGCTGGGCATGGTGTTATTCGCGCTGCCTGGCCTGTGGCATCCCGCCGAAACGCCAACGCCTGATACTGGGCGCGGCGGGCTGTATCTGTTTGCGGTCTGGATCGGGTTGATCTTTGCCGCCTTTCTGATCGCGCGCGGTCTTTCCCCTGTTCTGGATGCCGAAGAGCTGCCCGAAGAGGGGAACGCCCCGCCGCAGGAGCCAGAATAAGATGGGGTTCAACAGCCTTGTCGCGGTCTGTGTGGGCTATGTCATCGTCCTGTTCGGGGTCGCGTTTCTGGCCGAGCGGCGCGCGGGTCGCAACCGCTTGCGGTTCTTGCGCAGCCCTTGGATTTATACGCTCTCGCTGTCGATCTATTGCACGGCCTGGACGTTTTACGGTGCAGTCGGCTATGCCGCACGCTCGGGGCTGGAATTTGTCACGATCTATCTGGGGCCGACACTGGTTTTTGTCGGCTGGTGGTGGGTGCTGCGCAAGCTGGTGCGGATCGGGCGCACGCATCGCGTGACCTCGATCGCGGATCTGATCTCTAGCCGGTATGGCAAATCCAATGCCTTGGGCGTAATCGTGACGGTGATGTCGGTCGCCGCCGCTACACCCTATATCGCGCTGCAATTACAATCGGTTACCCTTAGTTTCGGGGTCTTCGCATCCGAGGCCCCCGAGGGTTGGGCAATGCCCGATCAAGGGGCAACCGCGCTTTGGATTGCGGGCGGGCTGGCGCTGTTTACGATCCTGTTTGGCACGCGCAATCTGGATGCGAATGAGCGCCATCACGGCGTGGTCACCGCCATCGCGCTTGAGGCGGTGGTCAAGCTGGTGGCGTTGATCGCGGTAGGGGTGTTCGTGGTTTGGGGCATGGGCGATGGCGTGATGGATATGCTGGCGCGCATTGATGCCTCAAAAATATCCGAGTGGCACCTGCAACCGGGGCGCTTTGCCGGGCTGACCTTTGTCTCGGCAGCGGCCGTGCTGACCTTGCCGCGCATGTTTCAGGTGTTGGTCGTTGAAAATGTCGACGAACGCCATCTCGCCAAAGCAAGCTGGGCCTTTCCGGGCTATCTGATGCTGATGAGCCTGTTTGTCGTGCCGATCGCGGTGATGGGCCTGGAGCGCTTGCCCGCAGGCGCAAACCCCGATTTGTTCGTGCTGACACTGCCGCTCTCGCAGGGGCAGGACAAGCTGGCGCTGCTGGCGTTTTTGGGCGGGTTTTCCTCGGCCACCTCAATGGTGATTGTCGCGGCGATTGCGCTGGCGACGATGGTGAGCAACCATATCGTGACGCCCTTGTGGCTGGCGCTGCGCCATTCAACCACGCGCGAGTCGGGCGATGTGCGCGGGCTGGTGCTGGCCTCGCGTCGGCTTTCGATCATCGGCGTTCTCAGCATGGGCTATATTTATTATCGCCTCTCGGGCGGGTCCGAGGCGCTGGCCTCGATCGGCTTGATCGCCTTTGTCGGGGCCGCGCAGGTGCTGCCTGCGCTGCTGGGCGGGATATTCTGGCGCGGCGCGACCCATTTGGGCGCGACAACGGGGCTGCTGATTGGCTTCGCGCTTTGGGGATATACGCTGTTTCTGCCCTCGGTCGGGAATTCGGGGCTGTTGCCGCAATCGGTGCTGGATGTCGGGCCGCTTGGGCTTGGTTGGCTGCGTCCCCATGCGCTGTTTGGAATCGAGGGGCTGGACCCGGTGCTGCATGCGTTGTTCTGGTCGCTTCTGTTTAACGCCTTGGCATTCCTGATTTTTTCGATGCTGTCCTTCCCCGGCCCGATGGAGCGCCTGCAGGGTGTGGCTTTCGTCAATATCTTTGATCAAAGCCCGGCCACCCGGTCTTGGGCGCAGGGCGGGGCCGAGGCCGAAGATCTTTTGTCGATGTCCCAGCGCATTTTGGGCGCGCAAGAGGCGCAGCATTTCTTTCAGGCGCAGGCGGCGGCGCAAGGCAAGGTCGGGTTCCTGCCCGATACCACGCCCGCCTTTACCGCGCGGCTCGAACGCAAACTGGCGGGGTCTGTCGGGGCAGCGACGGCGCATGCGATGATTGCGCAGCTGACCGGGGGCAGTTCGGTGTCGATGCAGGATCTGATCGCGGTGGCGGGCGAAACCGCCGAGGCCAAGGAATATTCCGCCCGCCTTGAGGCAAAATCCGATGAGCTGGCGAAAGTGGCGCGCGCGCTGCGCGAGGCCAATGACAAGCTGCGCGATCTGTCGGTGCAAAAGGATGCGTTTCTCAGCCAGATCAGCCATGAATTGCGCACGCCGATGACCTCGATCCGCGCGTTCTCCGAGATCCTGATGGAGCCGGATCTGCCCGATGCGATGCGCGCCCAATATAGCGAGATCATTCATGAAGAGGCGCGCCGCCTGACTCGGTTGCTTGATGATTTGCTTGATCTTTCGGTGCTGGAAAATCGGCGTGTGCAGCTCGATATTTCGGTGGTGAACCTGCACGATCTGATCAATCGCGCGGTGCAAGCGGCCTCGGCGGCGCGCCCCGAGCGCAGCTTTCGCATCGAGCGCGACTTTCCCACCGAACATATGCCGATTTTCACCGATGCCGACCGGCTGGTGCAGGTGCTTATCAACCTGATTTCCAACGCGCGCAAATATTGCGAGGCCGAGCGCCCGGTGCTGCGCATCGAGGTCAAGAAACGCGGCAAACGGGTGCAGATCGACTTTATCGACAATGGCGCGGGGATTCCCAAAGAGTCCCAAAAACTGATCTTTGAGAAATTTTCGCGCCTGACCGATCAAAGCCGCGCCGGGGGGGCAGGGCTTGGTTTGGCGATTTGCCGCGAGATTATGGTCAACCTTGGTGGCTCGATTGATTACTTGCCCGGACAAGGCGGGGCGGGCTTTCGCGTGACCTTGCCGCTGCGTCGCCAAGGGGTGAATACGAAAACCACCGCCTAACCCCTGAGTTCTAAATCATTTGTAAACCTTGATCTGCGAGTGTCCGTGAAAGATTCTTGCAGTTTTTGACGCGGATGGAGGGTATGGCAGCAGAGCAGGGCAAATCCGTGCTGCGCAAAAAGGCCGAGGCGGGGCGTCCCGTTGCGGATGGCGTTGCTATGTCGCCCGAGCGCGCGATCTCGTCCAGCTTGGCCAAGGTGGCGCAAGATATGCTGGAGCTGCCGCTACAGGTCACTTCGATTGAGGAGAGCCGTCGCAGCCTTGCCGATCTGCCCGAAACGCTTGAGGCGCTATCACTTTTGGCGCTGATTGAGGGGCCATCAGAGGCGCTTGGTCTGATCGCTTTGCCCCCTGCCACGCTGCAAGCTTTGATCGAGATGCAAACGATGGGGCGGCTTGGCAAAGCCCCGTCCGGCCCGCGCAAGGCGACGCGCATTGATGCTGCCATGGCGGCCGATTTCATTGACGCGCTGCTGGGCGCGATTGAGAGCACGTTGATCGAAGACGATGCGATTTCATGGGCGGGCGGGTTTCGCTATGCCTCCCATCTCGATGATCCCCGCCCGCTTGGCCTGCTGCTTGAAGATGTGACGTTTCGCGTCTGGAACGTGCAGTTTTCCTTGGGCGAGGGGGCCGAACGCTCGGGCGGTCTGTTATGGGCGGTGCCGCAAAAGGGGCGCGGCGCGCATCTCAAACGCGCCCCCAGCGAGGCTCTGGCAGAGGGCGAGGGCGCGACACATGCCACCCTCGCCGCCGCCTTTGCCCCCCCTTGGGAGGATCAGATCGAACGCGCCGTGATGGGCACGCCTGCGGTGCTGAATGCGGTGCTGCACCGGATGACGGTGTCATTATCGGCGGTTCTGGAATTCAAACCGGGGATGGAACTGCCCCTGCGCGCCGATTCGCTGGAACAGATCACGCTAGAGGCGCAGGGGCGGCGCAAACTGTCTTATGCACGGCTGGGGCAAAGCCGGGGCTACCGCGCGCTGCGTTTGACGGGGGCGGACCCCGCAACGCTGGATCGCGAAACACCCGAAGACGATCTGGCGGTTGGCGCAAGCCCGTTCCCGGAGCCCGATCTACCTGCTGCCTCGCCGGCAGGTTTGGGGCAGCATACCCCCGCAGATAATGGCCCAAGCGATGATCATGGCGGATTGGAAAATTTGGGCGATCTGGACGCGCCTGACGCGCTGGCCGATCTGGGCGGGCTTGCGCCGTTGCCAGAATCGGAAACGGCGACAGAAGACCTGCCGCCGCTCAAAATCGGATCGGGGTTCTAAGCGAAACTCAGCGAGCGGACGCGCGGGTGTCGCGAGCCAAGGCGGGCTTTTCGTCAGGGGAGGTGTCGCTTGGCGTCGTATCCATCGACGCGCGATCAAAGACCGACAACCAAATTTTCAGCCGCGGTGCCATCGCCATGCCAAGCCCCATTGCGATCAAAAACAGCCAGCCCTCCCAGCCGTTGAAGCTGAGAGAAGCCATCGCCGGGCCCGGACACAGTCCCGCCAGCCCCCAGCCCGCGCCAAACAGCAACGAGCCAACGACCAGATTGCGATCAACAAGCTGCGAAAACGGTCCCGGCATAGGGGAGCCCAGAAACGACTTCTCGCGTTTTCTGGCAAATATCCAGACAACGGCCATCATGCTGACGGCTCCGCCCATCACAAAGGCCAAAGTCGGATCCCAATTGCCGAAAATGTCCAGCCAGCCCTGAACTTTCTTGGTGTCGACCATGCCCGAAACCAACAAGCCCGCACCGAACAACCCGCCCGAAAGGAATGCGAAAAAGCTGCGCATCAGATCACTCCCAGGATATGGCGGAAGACCACCAGCGACAGCGCGCCACCCAGCAGATAAAAAACGGTCGCCACGATGCCGCGCAACGAAAGGCGCGAGATGCCGCAGACGCCATGCCCCGAGGTGCAGCCATTGGCAATCCGCGTACCGGCCCCCACCAACAGTCCCGCCAGAACCAAAACCCAGATTTTTTGGGTGATATGGGTATCGACGTTGCTGTAAAGAGGCACCAACAGAGGTGGCACCGCAATCAACCCGCCCAGAAAGGCCACGCGTTCGGACACGGAATCGCGTCCGGAGCCGTCAATCAGGCCGCCAATGATGCCGCTTGCGCCCATGATGCGGCCGTTGATCAAAAGAAATACTCCGGCCGCCGCGCCGATCATAAGACCGCCGACGAGCCCCCAAATCCAATCCTGATGCATGAGATCTCCCTCGTGCGTTGTGCTAAAATGAATGACGTTATGGTCCTTCAATGCCTGCAGGCCCTCCCAAACCTGCCGACCATGCTATGTTAGGGTGCGCCTGCAATCATACGCAAGTATTTTGATATGTTGATATGCATCATTGAGCGTAGTGCCGCGCAATGCTGTAATCGGGTAAACGGAGGATAGCCCATGAAAAGTGATGAAACGCGCCGGACCGAGATTGAGGCGCGCAAAGCGCATTTACTCGAGCGGATCGAAGAGATCGACGCTGAACTCGACAGCCATGTCGAGCAGGACTGGGAAGATGCGGCCAGCAAGCAGGAAGATGACGAGGTTCTGGACGAGTTGGACATGGCCGCGCGTCAGGAATTGCGCATGATTGAGGCGGCTTTGCAGCGCCTTGATGCGGGCGAGTACGGCTTTTGCGTCACCTGCGGAGAGCGCATAGACGAGGCGCGTCTGGACCTGTTGCCCGCGACGCCGTTTTGTCGCTTGCACGCACCGGGGGCAAAAAAGGCGGCGCGTTAAGGCCGCCCTGAGCCTCCCTGCGCATGGCTAGAACTTGCGCAGGGCGTAATTTGCCATTGTTTTGCAGCGCGTTGGCCGTAAACTCACACGTGATGGCGGGTTTATGGGGCGAATGGAGCGATGGCGAGACGTGTGAAAATCGCACAGCAGGACGGGCTGGCTTGGATCACTTTGGCGGCGCTGAATGATCAGGGTGCTGTGGCCGGGTTTGAGCCCGATTTGCGTGTGGCTTTGCACAACGCTTTGGAGTTGGCGTTGAGCGATCGCTCCGTGCGCGCGATTGTGTTGAAAGGCGGTGCTGCGGGGTGGCCTTGCGCGCCCGATCCGCTCTCGGATTACGCCCATGATCCGAGCGCCCCTGATCTGGGGGCGCTGTGTGGCGCGCTGGCGGGCGCGCGGGTGCCCGTTTTGGTTTCGCTCTCGGGGCGTATTCAGGGCGGTGCCTTGGCCATTTCACAGGCGGCGTCCTTGCGCATCGCGACCGAGGATACCTGTTTCTGCGCGCCCGAATTCAGCCTTGGCACCTTGCCCGCAGCGGGTGGTTTTGTGCGCCTTGCGCGGCGCGCGGGCGGGGCTGCGGCGCTGCATCTGATCGCGCCGCCGGGCAGGATTGAGGCCGAGCGCGCGCTGGCTTTGGGCCTGTGCGATATCGTCTTGCCCGAGGTCGCCCCCGCGCAGGTGATCGCCGCGCTGGATGCCCTGATCGCCGAGGGCGGAGCGATGCCCGATAGCGCATTGGCCGATCCCGCCACATATCTTGCAGCGCTCGCCGGGCCAAAAGCCGAGCTGAGCCAAGGGCCGCTTGCCGAGGTCGGACAACGCGCCTGCGAAGTGGTTGAGGCGGCGGTGTTGCTGCCGCGCGAAGAGGCGCTTGATTTCGAGGCTGTCGCCTATGACGATCTGAGCGCGACGCCACTTGCCAAGGCCCTGCGCCATGCGCGCGCGAGCGAGATTGCGGCACGCGATTTGCCCGGCCCGCCCAGCGATGCGGGGCCAGCCCCGACGCGGCGGATCGGGCTTTGGGACCAGCCTGCAGGGTTCGCGGGCGCGCTGCTGGCGGCGGGTCATGAGGTGGTTTTCGGCGCGAGCGACGCCAAGCAAATTCAGACGGCGTTTTCGACCATCGCGCGCGCGCAGGAAATCGCGGTGCAAAACGGCACGCTGGACCCTGATCAGCGCGAGGCGGATTGGGCGCGTTTGGGGGCGGCAACAGACCCGTCGGGCCTTGGCGATTGCGCGTTGCTGATCGCTCGATCTGGCGTGACGGGCCTGCCCGTGGCCGATCTTTGCGTGTTTGAAAGCCCCGATCACCTTGATCCACCCGAAACTGGCATCGCGCTGACGCGGGAGGGCGGGGTCGTCGAACTGGTCGCGGGGCCGGGCTGTGCGCGCGCCACGCTGGATGATTTGGCGATGGTGCTGCGCCAAGGCGGCGCGCAGGTGATTTTGGGCGGTCCGGGGGCGGCGGGCATTGTCGCGCATTTGCGCCTGAGTTTGATCGCAGCCTGCGGGCGCGCGCTGCTGGCGGGGGCGTCGCGCGATCAGGTGGATCGCAGCTTGGCGACGGCGGGGTTTGCGCGCTCCCCGCTGCGACTGATTGATGCGATCGGGGCGAAAACACTGAACGGGGCGCGTGCCAAGGCGGGGCTTGCGCCCGATCTGTTGCTTGTGGCGATGGAGGATGCCGACCTGCAACTTTACGCCAGCGATGGGGGCGCTCCCGATTGGCTGGACACGCTGCGCATTGAGGCCGGAGGGGTGACGCGCAGGCTTTCGGACGCGGATATTCTGGCGCGCGTTCTGGCGGAGATGGCCAATAGCGGGGCGTGGTTGCTGCAACATGCGCAGGCGCATCGCGCAAGCGATATTGATCTGGCTGCGATCTTTGCGTTGGGGCTGCCCAAAAACCTTGGCGGGGTGATGTTCGCCGCCGATCAGGCAGGATTAATTACGACCCGTAAGCGCCTGCGTTCATTGCACGAAGAGGGTGCCAATGCTCCGGTCACGCTGTGGGATGTGCTGATCCGCAACGGCAAGCATTTCGCTGATCTCGACGGGCATTGACCCGAAACTCAGCTCAGAAAAATTCCGACAACAACCATCATCAGGCCAATCACCGACACGAACAAGGCGGCCATATTGATCACGACAACGCGCTGCAGGCGCGCGCGCAAGGCGGCATCTTCCAGCCCGGCGCGTTTGGCTTGGGCGACTGAAATGATGCACCACAAAATGCCCACCAGCCCCACGACCGAAACCGCAGCTCCTGCCCAGATCAGATATTCCATGCCACCCTCCGTCAGCGCCGCGCTTTCGGCGCGCGCCTTGCCCTAGCGGCTCTGCGCGCATGAGGCAAGCAAAACGCGCGTCGTGCCTCTTGATGCGGCGCACGCGGCGGGCTAGTCAGGGCCTCGATCAGAGCAGGAGAGAGCCATGCCCAGCGATGCCGCCTATAACGTCGCCGCCGACGAGCTGCGTCAATTCGTCGAACAATTCGAAAGCCTCGAGGCCGAGAAAAAAGACATTACCGAGCAGCAAAAAGATATCATGTCCGAAGCCAAAGCGCGCGGATACGACACCAAAGTGCTGAAAAAGATCGTCGCGATGCGCAAGCGTGACAAGGACGATCTGGCCGAGGAAGAGGCCATCCTTGATCTATACAAATCCGCGCTGGGCATGTCGTAAGACCCGCCCCGGTTCTAGGGGGCGATGAATTCGACCCCCGGCAGCCGCGCGATCGAGGCCACATCGGCGTCGTATTGCGCGGTGATTTCCGCAACCAGTTCCTCCGTCCAGCCCGGCAGCGGGGCGTCCAGCTCGATCTCTTCGGGCTTGGCGTATTTGGCCAGGAACGCGGCAGAGATTTTATTACGTTGCACCGCCGATTTCACCGGATGGCTCTTGAGATAAGAGCGCAGCCGTGAGCGCCCCTCAGGCTGCATGATCTGATCGAGATAATGCATATCGCCCTTCAGGCCTCGCTCGGCGGGAATGCCCGAGACCGAACGCAGCACTTCGGGCCAAATCAGCGGCACATCCTCGTTGCACCAGATCACGAAACGCCGCCCCTGCGCTGCATCGCGCATATCGCGTATAACGGTTTCCCAGCGCAAATCGCGCGGATCAAGCCCGGCCATCAACTGCTCATAGCTGCGTTTTGGCAGGCGCTTGGCCAGTTGAACTATCAACGTCGCGGGGTTGATCAGGGCCATATGAAATTCGGTTTCATTGTCGGGAAACAGGTTTGCCAGCGGCCCGAGTTTGCTGGCCGCACGCGTGTAAAAGCCGTGTTCGGTAATGACGCGTTCGGGAATGCACAGGAAAAACTCGTGACTGAAAATCAACCGGTTCAGATCGGTTTGATCCGAGCACGCTTCGATGATCGCGTCTTGCACCTGTAGTGGCGCGGGCTCACCATGCAGCGACACCAAAGCGTCGCGCAGCACCATGCGATATTTTTTCGGCTGCGGAACGGCGATTTTATATTCGTCCAACGCTTTGGAATTTAGCGCTAAAATCCGCACGAGCTGGTCTTCATCGGTCGAATGAGCACCCAAGTGGAAAACGACTTTCATCTGCTCGACCTCGCAATGGTTGTGCGGCCTTGACGGCGCGTTTGTAATTGAGCCGCACTTTAGCTGTTGAAATCTGGACAGGCAAATGCGTTTCGGGCTAGAAAGCGGGATGCGGTCTGACAAAAATACTCAGGAAATTAGCGTGCTATCCCGTTCGCCCGCCATGTCGCGCCCACGCACGCAAGGCGGGCTGTGGTCTGCGGGCGCTGTGATGATCGCGGCGCTGGTGCTTGCGCCGATTTTGGCGGTTGTCGTGATGGCCTTTGATCCGCGCGAAAACATCTGGCCGCATCTGGTGGCTACGACCTTGCCGCGCTATCTCAGCAACACCGCGTTTCTGGCGCTTGGCGTAGGCGTTTTCAGCGCGGCAAGCGGGGCAGGGGCGGCGTGGCTGGTGGTGATGTATCGCTTTGTCGGGCGGGGCGCGCTGGAATGGCTATTGCTGTTTCCGCTCGCGATTCCGGCCTATGTCGGCGCCTATGCACTCAGCGATTTTCTGGATTATTCCGGCCCGGTGCAGACTGCTTTGCGCGCGACATTCGGCTGGGCCTCGGCGCGCGACTATTGGTTTCCCTCGATCCGTTCGCGCGAGGCGGCGGTCGTGGTGCTATCGGCGGCCCTTTATCCCTACACCTACCTGATCACCCGCGCCGCGCTGCGTGAACAATCGGGCGCAAGCTATGAGGTGGCGCGCGCGCTCGGCGCGGGGCCGCTGGCGCTATTTTGGCGCGTCGGCCTGCCGCTGGCGCGCCCTGCGATTGCCGCGGGGGCCGCGATTGCGATGATGGAGACCGTCGCCGATTACGGTGTTGTGGAGCATTTCGGCGTGCAGACCCTGACCACCGGAATTTTCGCGACATGGCTGGAGGGGGGCAATGCCGGGGGCGCGGCGCAACTGGCGCTGCTGATCCTTGGAATCGTCTTTCTGCTTTTCGCGCTAGAGAAAGTCTCGCGTCGAAAGGCACGTTACTATCAAAGCGCACGGCATTCGCGCCCGGTGATGCCGGTTACTCTCACCGGTTGGGCGGGGTGGCTTGCGGCGGCACTTTGCGCCTTGCCCGTCGCGTTTGGATTTGTCTTGCCGGTGGGCGTGATGGCGTCCCACGCGCTGGCCAATCCCGAGGCATGGTTCGGGCGCGGTCTTGGGCTTGCGCTGTGGCACACGCTGAGCACCGGCGGCGCGGCGGCGCTGCTGACCGTCGCGATGGCGCTGTTCATGGTGTATGGCGTGCGCATGACGGGCGCGGGTCTGGCGCGCCGCTTGCTGCCTTTGACGACGCTGGGCTATGCCGCGCCGGGGGCGGTTCTGGCGGTTGGCGTGCTGATCCCGTTGGCCTATTTCGACAATGCTCTGGCCGATGCTGTGCTGGCGCTGACGGGTCATGATCCGGGGCTGTTGCTGACGGGCACGGCGGTGGCGATTGTGCTGGCCTATGTGGTGCGGTTTTTCGCGATTGCGCAGGGCGCGGTTGATGCCGCCTTCGCGCGGGTGCCGCCCTCGCTGCCGATGGCCGCGCGCAGTCTGGGGCGCGCCAAAGGCAATGTGCTGCGCGAGATTTACGTCCCGCTTATGCGCGGCTCGATCGGCTCGGCGCTGCTGCTGGTTTTTGTGGATTGCGTCAAGGAACTGCCCGCCACCCTTCTGCTGCGCCCGTTCAACTACGAAACGCTTGCCACGCGCGTGCAGGAAAAAGCCAGCCTTGAGAAGTTGGGCGAGGCCTCACCCGCAGCTTTGCTGGTGTCTGCGGTGGGCTTGGCGGCCGTTCTGGTGCTCGCGCGCGCCAATCTGGGCAAAAGACCTTGATCTGACGCTTGCACGAACGCGCGCGCCGCGCTATTGCGAGGCCAAAGGCCGGCGTAGCTCAGTTGGTAGAGCGTCTGATTTGTAATCAGGGGGTCGGGAGTTCGAGTCTCTCCGCCGGCACCATTTCCTGTTGTTTTCGCAGGAAAAAGGCAATTAAGCGGGAAATCAATACACAAGCGCTACACACGAGCAATGTGGGGCGTGCTAAGATGATACGCGCGTTTCCGGTGGCAGATCGTTATCAATCTCAACGGCTGTGCAGATGGGATGCGCGGGGCAATTGCCAAAAGTGGGGCGCCTGCACGATGCAGACGCCCACTGACAGTCGCGGTAGCTTGGATCAATTGTCGTGCTTTGACGGTATGATATAGTCGGGTGCCGGGATGACGGTCACTTTGACGAGTTCAGTCGGGGTCAGATGCGCCCGCTCCAGTTCCTTGTTGGAATAGACCGAGTCTGCCGGAACGCTAGCCGTTTGCGTAGCGGTGACGCCGTTCGGGAAGGGGGCGTGGCGTTGGTGCATCTGAGTGTTGGCGGCGGATGCGGTCCCTGCAAGGAGCGCGAGAACGGCGGATGTTGCGATGATGTGTTTCATGTCAATCTCACTCTGTAATTTGGGCCGAGGGGTCTTTCCTCTCGCGACTTCATATGGCGTGTTATTTTGCAGATTAAATAGCTTGTATTGACATGTTTTGTGCGCATGCGCACCTTTCGGTGGTCCAAGATTTATAGTTGAAAACGATAGTCGCCCGCCTATCGCAGCGCGTAGCGCAGCGCTGTGACGCTCTAGAGCGGCGCTGGCCGAGGCTGACATATAAAGGGGCGTAGGGCGCGTGCACCACTTTCCCCATTGCCATAAGGAAACTGGCCGTCTCTGGGCACCGATCCGCCTGCGCAGAGTTGAAAGGCGTGCCAGACTGTGCCACAGCGAAATGGACGCTGCGCGTTAGATTTCGCGCGCGAGACGCTTCGCAACCACGGGAGACGCAATGGCCGACATTAGCCAGATACCGGGCCGGTTGATCGACGCGCTCAGCCTTGGCGGGCCTGCGATGTGGGCGATTGCGGCGCTGTCGGTGCTGTCGCTGGCGCTGATCTTGTGGAAAATCTGGGACCTGTCGATGGCGGGCGCGTGGTCGGGCGGGGCGCGTACCCAAGCTGCGATTGCGGCGTGGGAGGCGGGTGATATCGCCGCGGCACAGGCGGCTTTGGCGGGGCGGCGGTCGTTGCGGGCGCAACTGGCGCGCCGTGCGATGGCGGCTCTGCAAGACCGGACCCTTGATCGCGCGGGAGCCGAGGCCGAAACGGCCCGCGCTGCGCGGGCGTTGCTGATCCGGGCGCGCTCGGGGCTACGGGGCTTGGAACTTGCCGTCGTGATCGGCCCGCTCCTGGGATTGCTTGGCACGGTCGCGGGGATGATCGCGGCCTTTCGTGCGCTGCAAGAGGCGGGCGTTCAGGCCGATCCTGCCACCCTTGCTGGCGGCATCTGGGAGGCGCTTTTGACCACGGCGGCGGGTATGGGCGTGGCGATTCCGGCGCAGATCGCGCTGTCGGGGTTTGATGCGGTGGTGGACCGGCTGCGCCATGATCTTGAAGACAGCGCGACGCGGATATTCCTGCGCGCGCCGCGCGATGTTGCCCCCTCCAGCGCGGCACCGGACCGCGCCGCCGCCGAGTGATGTTCACCTTCGATACACCCCGTCCGCGTCGCCGCGCGGCGTTGACGCCGATGATCGACGTGGTGTTTTTGCTGCTGGTGTTTTTCATGCTAGCCTCACGCTTTGGGGTTGAGCGTACGCTGGATCTGAGCATTGGTGGCGGGGCGTCTGCGCAATGGTCGGGCCCGCCGCGTCTGGTGGATGTCGGGGCAGATGGGGTACTGAGCCTCAACGGCGTGGCGATTGCGCCGGGCGATCTGGCGGCGCGCTTGAATGCGCTGATGGCCAAGCCCACCGATCCGGTCGTGATCCGCCCCAAGGGCGCAAGTTTGCAAGATGTGATCGCGGTGATGGAGCAGTTGCGCGGGGCAGGGATCGCGCAGCTCGTGTTGGTGCGCTGATGCGGATCGCGCCGCCCCCCCGTCGCGCGCTGAGCGAGCCGCTTTTGCCGATGATCAACGTGGTATTTCTGCTGCTGGTGTTTTTCCTGCTGGCCGCCACGCTCGCGCGCCCCGCGCCTTTCACCGTAACCCCGCCCGAGGCGCGCAGCGATACTGCGCCCGATCCCGGCGCTCTGACGCTGTATCTTGATGCAAAAGGCGAGACGGGCTTTGGCACGGAGCGCGGCGCGGGCGCCTTGGCGGCACTGGGGCAGGCGGCAGAGGCGGCGCGTGCGCAATGCGGGGACTGCGCCGATACGCTGCAACTGCGCGCCGATGCGGGAGTGCCGGGCGCGGCGCTGGCCGACCTGCTGCCGCAGCTTGCCGCGCTTGGGTTTCGTGACCTTTCGCTGGTGGTGCGCGCGAAATGAGCGCGCGGGTCTGGGCCTTTGGCGCAGCACTCGGCGGGGCGGTGGCGCTGCATCTGACGGTGTTTGCGCTCTGGCAGCCGCCGGTTGCGGGCGGGGCACAGTCTGCAGGCGCGCAGGGGGCGGATCTGGTCGCGATTACGCCATCCTCGGCCGCGATGGCTGCGGTTGTGGCCGATTGGGAGCGCCCGCCGGAGGTTGCGACAACGCCTCAGCCGCTCGCGTCGCAAACGGATGAGGCACCGCCCAAAGCCCCCGCACCCAGCGATCCGCCCCTCGCCAATGCCGCGCCAACCGCGCCCGCTTCGCCGCAAACGCCTGAGCCCCCGCCGCCGCCGCAAACCGCGCCCCCCCCGCCGGAGATGCCGCGCCCGGTCGCCAAGCCAAAACCGCAATCGAAACCGGCTAACAAAACCGCGCCCAAAGCCGCGCGCGCCTCGCAAGCCGTACCCAAACAGCAGGCCAAGGGTGCGGGCGGCGGGGCTGCGGCAGGCCAGCAGGGCAAGGCCAAGGCCGCGACCCTGTCGGCGGGGCAAACCCGCGCCGCGATGGCGGCTTGGGGTGCGCAAATCCGCGCGCAGATTGAACGCGCCAAAACGCCGCCCGCAGGGGCTGGCGCGGGGCGCGTGATCGTCACGATGCGCGTGGCGCGCACGGGCCAATTGCTGTCGGTCTCGCTGGCGCGCAGTTCGGGGCGCGCGGCGCTGGATCGTGCGGCGTTGCAGGCGGTGCGCCGGGCCGGGCGGTTCGCGCCAGCGCCCAAGGGGCTGGGCGCGCAAAGCTACGCGTTTGACCTGCCAATGGCGTTTCGCTAGCGCTTGCACGCGCATCGCGCACAGGCCAAGGTAGGCGCGATTTGCCCCAACACAAAGCCGCACCCCATGCCCATCAAGAACCGTTTCGCCGAACTGCTGCCCGAGATCATCGGCTGGCGGCGCGATTTCCACCGCCATCCTGAACTCGGCTATGACCTGCCGCGCACCTCGGCGCGCGTCGCGCAATTGCTGCGCGCGTTTGGTTGTGACGAGGTGGTCGAGGGGATCGGGCGCTCTGGCGTGGTTGGTGTGATCGAAGGGCAAGAGGTTGCGGCGCATGGGGCGCAAGGCCCGCGCGTGATTGGCCTGCGCGCGGATATGGATGCGCTGCCGATTCTGGAACAGACCGGGCTTGAACATGCTTCGCAGACCAAGGGAAAGATGCATGCCTGTGGTCATGACGGGCATACCTCGATGCTGCTGGGCGCTGCGAAATACCTGTGTGAGACGCGCGCTTTCGCAGGCCGCGCCATCGTGATCTTTCAGCCCGCCGAAGAAGGTGGCGCAGGTGCGCGCGCGATGGTCGAAGACGGCTTGATGGAGCGCTTCGCCATCGACGAGGTGTATGGGCTGCACAACATGCCGGGGATGGAGGCGGGCCATCTGGGTGTGCGTCCCGGTGCGATGATGGCCTCGGCGGATTTTTTCACGATCCGGGTAATCGGCAAGGGCGGGCATGCGGCGAAACCGCAAGAGGTCACCGATCCGGTGGTGATCTCGGCGCAGCTGATCCTTGCGCTGCAATCCATCGCCAGCCGTGAAGTCGACCCGTTCGATCCGGTCGTGGTCTCGGTCACCACGCTCAATTCGCAAAGCGAGGCCGATAACGTGATCGGCAATGAGGTCACGCTGGGGGGCACGGTGCGCGCGATGTCGCCCGAGACCCGCGATCTGGCCGAGCGGCGTTTAACCGAGGTCAGCCACGGGGTCGCGGCCACCTTTGGCGGGCAGGCGCAGGTCGAGTATCTGCGCGGCTATCCGGTCACGGTGAACGATGCGACTTGCGCCGAACATGCCGCGCGCGTGGCGGAACGGGTCAATGGCGCGGTGGATCGCGATGTGGCCCCGATGATGGGGGGCGAGGATTTTTCCTACATGCTTGAGGCGCGCCCCGGAGCCTATCTTTTCCTTGGCAATGGCGACAGCGCGCCGCTGCATCACGCGCAATACGAGTTCCACGACGAGGCGATCCCACATGGCGCAAGCTGGCTGGTGGGGATGGTCGAGGACCGTCTGGCTGCGCCATCTTGAACCACACGCGCCCCCTTGCCGCGCGCCCCCCCGAGGCATAGTTTCAACCCATGGATCACGCGCCCCTCATCGACCCGTTCGCCCGCCCGATTTCCTATCTTCGGGTCTCGGTCACCGACCGCTGCGACTTTCGCTGCACCTATTGCATGGCCGAGCACATGCAATTCCTGCCCAAGAAAGAGTTGCTGACGCTGGAGGAGCTGGATCGGCTGTGCTCGACCTTCATCGGTTTGGGCGTGAAAAAGCTGCGCATCACCGGCGGCGAGCCTTTGGTGCGCCGCGACATCATGACGTTTTTCGCCACCATCTCGCGCCATCTGGAAACCGGTGCGCTGGATGAGTTGACGCTGACCACCAACGGCTCGCAATTGGCGAAATTCGCGCCCGATCTTGCAGCACTCGGGATCAAACGGATCAACGTGTCGCTCGATACGCTGGACGCGGATAAATTCGCTGCCATCACCCGTTGGGGGCGGCTTGATCAGGTCAAGGCAGGGCTTGAGGCGGCCAAGCGCGCGGGGCTGCGCGTCAAGATCAACACCGTCGCGCTGAAGGGGTTCAACGAGGACGAGCTGTTTGACCTTGTCGATTGGTGCGCCGCTGAGGGGTTCGATCTGACCTTTATCGAGGTGATGCCGATGGGCGAGATGGGCGAGGAGATGCGCCTTGATCAATATTGGCCGCTGTCCGATTTGCGCGCCCGATTGGCCGAACGCTTCACGCTTGAGGAGCTGAGCGAAAGCACCGGCGGCCCTGCGCGCTATGTCCGACTTGCACAAACTCAACAAAAAATCGGCTTTATCACGCCTCTGACGCATAATTTCTGTGAAAATTGCAACCGTGTGCGCGTGACCTGCACCGGAGAGCTGTTCATGTGTCTCGGCCAAGAAGACAATGCCGATCTGCGAGCTCCGCTGCGCGCAAGCGGCGATGACGCGGCGCTGATCGAGGCAATCCGCGGGGCGATCTCGCGCAAGCCCAAGGGCCATGATTTCGACTATTCGCGCCAGACCGTCGCCGGGCAGATGACCCGCCACATGAGCCATACCGGCGGATGAGTGCGCGCCGCTCTCGGGTGCTGCGCGCGAGCGTAACGGGGCTGATTGGCGCGCTGATCGTAGCGCTTTCGATCTGGGTGCAAATCGTTTTTGCGCCAAACGCGGCGATGGCGGCGCTCGACCCATCCCCGATGTCCGTTCTCACCGATTGCCTGCGTCGCAGCGCGATCCTGATTGTGCCTCTGGCGGTTTTGGCTGCGTTTTCAGGGCCGTGGCCGTTCAAGCTCATGAGCTATCTGATGTTCGCGCTGGGCTGGTATTGGGTGGCGGATCGTGTGGGCGCAGGCTTTCCTGCGCCAGAAGGCGGAAGCTGGCTGGCCGGTGAGGCCTTTGGCGCGCTGATTTATGAGCCCTTCGTCACGCCGATGCTTGCGCTGCTCAGTATTCTTGCGTTTCGTCAGGCCCTGCGCGCTTTGAATAAGGGGTGAGGGGCATTTTCCCCGGCGCGCCGATCAGCTAGGTTAATACGAAGTTTAGAGGAGATATATCATGCGGGCGTTGATAGGTTTGGGACTGGTTCTGGCCGTGGCGGGCTGTGCGCAGCTTGGGATCACGCGCAAAGCGCCCGCGCCGGGGGCGCAATCGGGCACGCCTGCAACCGCGATGCCGCTGCCCAAACCGAGCGGACCCAACGCCGCAGCGCTGGACACCACCACGGCCGCGCAACGCGCCGAAGCTGCGCAGAAACCCGCCTCGGGTGAGACCAAACTGGGCGCGACCATTGCCAGCCTTGGCGATCCCACCGATCCGGGGTTCTGGATGCGCACCGGGCTTGTCAGCGTCGAGAGGAAAGGCCGTATCGAGAACCCGAAAACCGGAAAATCGGCCAAGGTGACGCTGATCCCCTCGGGCAAACCGGCGGGGGCAGGGTCCGAGGTCTCGCTGCCCGCATTGCGCCTGCTGGAGGTGCCGCTGACAGAGCTGCCTGAACTGACTGTGTATCGCCTGTAATCGCGCGGAAGGATCGAGATATTGCGTGAAATCGACATTCCGCCGCTATGGCTGGCGTTATTTGCCGCGATGGCGTGGGGCATTGGGCAGGCCGTGCCGATTGTGTTCACGCTGGACCGGCTGTTTGGCGGCGCGCTGATCGGGATGGGGCTGGTGCTGATGGTGGTGGCTGCGGGGCAGATGGTGCTGCATCACACCACATTCGTTCCGCGCCGCGACCCGAACGATCTGGTGACCTCGGGGGCGTTCGCGTTGACGCGCAATCCGATTTATCTGGGCGATGCACTGGTGCTGACGGGGCTGTGCCTGTGGTGGAATGCCGCCCTCGCGCTGCCCTTGGTGCCTGCTTTTATGTGGCTGATTACCGTGCGTTTCATTATCGGTGAAGAGGCGGTGATCGGCGCGCATTTTGGTGCGCAATTTCACGAATACCGCGCGCAGGTGCGCCGCTGGCTTTGAGTGCGGGGCGCGACCAATTGCTGCGGGCGCAAAAAGCTGAAACGCTGGTTTGCATCGCTAATTCGCTGCGACCTAAGCTAAAACTCTGATTTTAGGGCGGAAATCCGCCTCGCGATTGGTGTGCGATTGTATACATTTATGTCGCGCCACCCCGCCAACGCAATAAGAACATTTTAAAGGCACTCGGTGCTTGTGAAACATTATTGCGCAGTGTTATTCAGGGCATCGCCAGATTCCGGGCCCGCGCATCACAAAGAATGCGGGTCGCTATCCAAGGGGGAGTTACATTGAAAGTCGGAGCTCCAAAGGAGATTTTCGAAGGTGAAGCACGCGTCGCAATGACGCCAGACTCGGCGTTGCAGCTGCAAAAGCTGGGCCATGAATGCTTCATCGAAACCGGTGCAGGCCTGAAGGCCGGGTTTACCGATGCCGCCTATGAGGCCGCCAATGTCACCGTCATCAAGACGGCTGCGGCGCTGTTCAAAGAGGTGGATTTCATCGTTAAGGTTCGCCCGCCCACCGATGCCGAGGTCAAACGCCTCAAGCCCGGTCAAACGCTGATCTCGTTCTTCTACCCCGCGCAGAATGAAAAGCTGCTCAAGGCGGCGGAAAAGACCGGCGCGAATGTGATCGCGATGGATATGGTGCCCCGTATCTCGCGCGCGCAGAAAATGGATGCGCTGTCTTCGATGGCCAATATCGCGGGTTACCGCGCGGTGATGGAGGCGGGCAATAACTTTGGACGCTTCTTTACCGGTCAGGTGACCGCAGCGGGCAAGGTGCCGCCGGCCAAGGTGCTGGTGGTTGGTGCTGGCGTGGCGGGTCTGGCCGCGATTGGCGCGTCGACCTCGCTTGGCGCGATGACCTTCGCGTTCGATGTGCGCCCCGAAGTGGCCGAGCAGATTGAATCGATGGGCGCCGAGTTCGTCTATCTCGATTTCAAAGAGGCCGCGCAGGACGGCGCTGCGACAGGTGGCTATGCTGCCCCCTCCAGCCCCGAGTTCCGCGAAGCCCAGCTCAAGAAGTTCCGCGAACTTGCGCCCGATATGGACATCGTCATCACCACCGCACTGATTCCGGGCCGCGATGCCCCGGTGCTGTGGACCAAGGATATGGTCGAGGCGATGAAGCCCGGCTCGGTGATCGTTGACCTTGCGGCGGAACGCGGCGGCAACTGCGAACTGACCAAACCGGACGAGAAAATCGTGACCGACAATGGCGTGACCATCGTTGGCTACACGGATTTCCCCAGCCGGATGGCGTCGCAATCTTCGTCGCTTTATTCCACCAACATCCGCCATATGATGACCGATCTGACGCCGAAAAAAGACGGCGTGATCGTGCATAATATGGAAGATGACGTGATCCGCGGCGCGACCGTGGCCTATCAGGGTGAAATCACCTTCCCGCCGCCGCCGCCCAAGATCGCGGCAATCGCGGCCAAGAAACCGACCGAAAAGCCCAAGGAACTGACGCCCGAAGAGCGCCGCTTTGCCGAGGTCGCCGCGTTCAAGGCGCAGACCAAGAACCAAGTGACTTTGCTGGGTGTCGGCGCGGTGTTGCTGCTGGGCGTGGGGCTGATTGCGCCCGCCAGTTTCATGCAGCACTTCATCGTCTTTGTGCTGAGCTGTTTCATCGGCTTCCAGGTGATCTGGAACGTCGCGCACAGCCTGCACACGCCGCTGATGGCTGTGACCAACGCGATCTCGTCGATCATCATTCTGGGCGCATTGTTGCAGATCGGGTCGGGTAGCTGGCTGGTGATCGTGCTGGCCGCGCTGTCGGTCTTTATGGCCGGGATCAACATTTTCGGTGGCTTCATGGTCACGCGGCGCATGCTTGCCATGTTCCAGAAATCGTAAGGAGGCCGAGACAATGGAAACCGGATTCTCGACCGCTGCCTATGTTGTTTCGGCAGTTCTCTTTATTCTCTCGCTGGGTGGGCTTTCGGGCCAGGAAAGCGCCAAGCGCGCCGTTTGGTATGGCATCGTGGGCATGGCGCTGGCGGTTGTCGCTACGCTGATCGGCCCCGGCTCGGGTCTGTGGCTGATCTCGGTCGTCATGATCGCAGCGGGCGGTATCATCGGCTGGTTCGTGGCAAATCGCGTGCAAATGACGGAAATGCCGCAACTGGTGGCCGCGATGCACTCGCTCGTCGGTCTGGCGGCGGTGTTTGTGGGCTATAACGCCTATCTTGAGATGGCCAATGTGATGGCGCTTAAGGCGTCACTGTCGGGCACGCTGAACGAGGCGGGCATCGCGGCGGCGCTGCATGAACGGGGCTTGCGTGGCTTTGCAGCCCTTCTGGCGCATAAAACGCCGGTCGAGCTGTCGATTCTGCGCGTCGAACTGTTCCTTGGCGTGTTCATCGGCGCGGTGACCTTTACCGGCTCGGTTGTGGCGTTTGGCAAGCTGGCAGGCAAGCTCAGCTCTAAAGCCGAGAAACTGCCGGGCGGCCATATGCTGAATGCGGGGGCGGCGATTGGCTCGGTTCTGCTGCTGATTGCCTTCCTGAACGGGGCTGGGGTCTGGGCGCTGCTGCTGATGACGCTGCTGGCCTTTTTCATCGGCTATCACCTGATCATGGGGATCGGCGGCGCGGATATGCCGGTGGTCGTTTCGATGCTCAACAGCTATTCCGGCTGGGCGGCGGCGGCGATCGGTTTCAGCCTTGGCAACGATCTGCTGATCGTCACCGGTGCGCTGGTTGGCTCGTCGGGTGCAATCCTGAGCTACATCATGTGTAAGGCGATGAACCGCTCGTTCGTGTCGGTGATCTTGGGCGGGTTTGGCAACACCACCGGCCCCGCGATGGAGGTCGAGGGCGAGCAGATCGCAATCGACGCCGATGGGGTGGCCGCGGCCCTCAATGAGGCCGATAGCGTGGTCATCGTGCCCGGTTATGGTATGGCGGTGGCGCAGGCCCAGCAGGCGGTCAGCGAGCTGACCCGCAAGCTGCGCGCCCAAGGCAAGACCGTGCGTTTCGCCATTCACCCGGTCGCCGGGCGTCTGCCGGGGCATATGAACGTGCTCTTGGCCGAGGCGAAAGTGCCCTACGATATCGTGCTGGAAATGGATGAGATCAACGATGATTTCCCGGAAACGGATGTGGTGATCGTCATTGGCTCGAATGACATCGTGAACCCGGCCGCCCAAGAAGATCCGAACTCGCCCATCGCGGGGATGCCGGTTCTTGAGGTGTGGAAGGCGAAACAGGTGTTTGTATCCAAACGTGGCCAAGGCACCGGCTATTCGGGCATCGAGAACCCGCTGTTTTACAAAGAAAACACGCGGATGTTCTATGGCGATGCTAAGGAGTCGGTGAATACGCTGCTGCCGATGATCGACTGATCGCGGAAGCCGGAAGATATGCAAAGGGCGGCCTTCGGGTCGCCCTTTTGCGTTTGGGGCGTGAACGCGTGGTGATGCTGACTTTCGCATCAAAATTAACCTGTTCAAGAAACAGCCATACTCCTGTTTGGAATGTGCCACCCATGCGACAGCGTTCAGAATTGACAGTGCCGGTTGACGCCTTCATGGTTCATCAAATTGATGTGCCAAGCTGGTGGAGACAATGTCATGACGTTAGGTGAAGTTCTGACCGCCGCGCGCAATTCCGGCAACGGTATCCAAGACTGGCTGGCCCCCGCTGAGCCCGAAATTTGGGCTGCTCTGGGTGAGGCCGCCGAGGCCGAAGGCTTGGACCATGCCACCTATGCCCGATTGGCGGTTGCCGATTTTTCAAACCGCGCACCCGAGGAAGACTGGGCAACCATGATGAGCCGGATCCGCGATGCCCAAGATCCCGGCCAAGCCTGTTTGCTCTCCATGATCACTTGGCGCATGGCCAATGGTGACGGGAAATGCGGCCACAGCCATTAAGTCGCGCCTGCATTACGTCGCAATGTCCTGGCTTGCAGGCCAACCTTTGAGAGGCCGTTGAGCGCGATTGAGGAAATTCACGCCTGATGTTTGCAGGGCGCACAAGCGTTCAAGACCTTTGCAGGTCTGAATCGCAAGGTCGTCCGCGCCGATTTTTCAACAATCCACGCGACATAACGGACTTGTAATCGCACTGTTACACAAGCAGACTAGGGAGCGTAGCGTGCGCGGCCAGCTTGGTCGCAAGAGCATGAATTGCCAATCAAATCACGCTACCCACTGGGAGGATAACATGAAGAATTTTGCACTGGGCGCGCTGGTCGCGTCCTCGACGCTGCTGACGCCATTCGCGGCTTTCGCGCAGACCGAAATCCAGTTCTGGCATGCGTTTACCGGGCGCTTGGGCGAGCTGGTGGATGCGCAGGTTGAACAATTCAACGCCAGCCAAAGCGACTATAAGGTCGTGGCGAATTACAAGGGCAACTACTCGGAAACGCTCAATGCCGGGATCGCGGCGTTTCGTGCCGGCGAGCAGCCCGATATCTTGATGGTGTTCGAGGTTGGCACCGCCACGATGATGGCCGCCAAGGGCGCGGTGAAGCCGGTCTATCAGGTGATGGAAGAGGCCGGCGTTCCGTTCAATTCCGACGATTATATCGGCGCTGTGAAGGGCTATTACACCACGACCGATGGCAAGATGCTGTCGCTGCCATTCAACTCGTCAACGCCGGTGCTGTGGGTCAATCGTGACCTGCTTGACAAGGCGGGCGTGGCCAAGGATGTTGATCTGAGCACGTGGGAGAATATCGGTCCGGTGCTTGATAAGCTCAAGGCTGCGGGCGTCGATTGCCCGATGACGACCGCTTGGCAAAGCTGGATCCAGCTTGAAAACCTGTCGGCCTATCACAACGTGCCGTTTGCCAGTGAGGAAAACGGCTTTGGCGGGCTGGATGCCAAGCTGGAATTCAACGGCCCCGTGCAGGTCAAACACATCCAGACGCTGGGCGATTGGGCCAAGAAGGGCGAGTTCATCTACAAGGGCCGTCGCAACGAAGGCGGGGCCGATTTCCGCTCGGGCTCCTGTGCGCTGTTCACCGAAAGCTCGGCGGGCTACGCGGGCATCAAGGCCGAAGCCAAGTTCAACTTTGAAGTCCACCCGCTGCCCTACTGGGCCGATGTCAAAGGTGCGCCGCAAAACACCATTATCGGCGGGGCTTCGCTTTGGGTGATGGAAGGCAAGCCGGCTGAGGATTACAAAGGCGTGGCCGAATTCCTGAACTTCCTGTCCTCGCCCGACGTGCAGGCGAAATGGCATCAGGACACCGGCTATCTGCCGATCACCAAGGCCGCGGCAGACCTGACGCGTGAGCAGGGCTTCTACAAGGAAAATCCGGGCACCGACGTTGCCGTGATCCAGATGACCGCCAAAGAGCCGACCGAGAATTCCAAGGGCATCCGCCTTGGCAATTTCGACCAGATCCGCACCATCATCGACGAAGAACTCGAAGCGGTGTGGTCGGGGGATAAATCGGCGCAAGACGCTCTTGATACGGCGGTGACGCGGGGCAACCAGTTGCTGCGCCGCTTTGAGCAAGCTAACCGTTAAGACCAACCTTGTCGCGGGCGGCATCAACGCTGCCCGCGATGTCCTTTTGCCGAGGCCGGAATGGAAAAACGCGTCACCTTCAAGGGCTGGCTGTTGCCGCTTTTGCTGATTGCTCCGCAATTGGTGATTTCGGGAGTGTTCTTTTTCTACCCCGCGGGCGAGGCTGTTTGGCAATCGCTGTTCATTCCCGACCCGTTCGGGCTGTCGATGCAATATGTGGGCTTGGGCAATTTCGAATATCTGCTCAGCGATCCCTATTACCGCGCCTCTTTCCTGACGACGGCGGTGTTTTCCACTCTGGTCACGCTGGTCTCGATGATCCCGGCGCTGTTTCTGGCGGTGCTGGCGGATCGGCTGGTCAAAGGGGCAGGGGCCTATCGCACCATGCTGATCTGGCCCTATGCGGTGGCGCCTGCGGTTGCGGGCGTGCTGTGGCTGTTCATGTTCAACACCCGCATCGGGATTGTGGCGTGGTATCTCGGCTTGCTCGGCTATGACTGGAACTATGTTCTCAACCAGAACGAGGCGATGGGGCTGGTCGTGGTGGCCTCGTCCTGGGGGCGCATCAGCTACAACTTCCTGTTCTATTTTGCCGCGCTGCAAGCCGTGCCGAAATCGGTGATCGAGGCGGCGGCGATTGATGGCGCGCGGTTCTGGCGGCGCTTCTTTACGATCGTGTTGCCGCTGCTGTCGCCGACCACGTTTTTCCTGCTGGTGGTTAATATCGTCTATTCGTTTTTCGAAACCTTCGGCGTCATTCACACGATCACCGGCGGCGGGCCGCAACAGGCCACAACGATCCTTGTGTATAAGGTCTATGCCGACGGCTTCGTCGGGCAGGATCTGGGATCTTCCGCCGCGCAATCGGTGATCTTGCTGCTGGTCGTGGGGCTGCTGACGGTGCTGCAATTCAAATTCGTCGAGAAACGGGTGCATTACTGATGGCGCGCACCTCCAACCCCGTCAAAGAGCCGCCCGCCGGCATGGTCGAAAAGCGCGGGCGTGGGCTGTGGTTCACGCATGTGCTGATGATTTTGGGCGTGCTGGTGATCTTTTTCCCAATCTGGCTGGCTTTTGTGGCCTCGACCGTGCCGCAAGCCGCGATCACCCATCCGCCGATGCCGCTACTGCCGGGCGACCAGTTCCTCACCAACTACAAACGCGCGCTATTTTCGGGCGTGAACGTGCCGGTGGCGACTATGCTGCTGAACTCGCTGGTGATGGCGATGGGGATTGCTGTGGGCAAGATCGCAATCTCGATCCTGTCGGCCTTTGCGATTGTCTATTTCCGCTTTCCGGGGCGGAATTTCTTTTTCTGGCTGATCTTTATCACGCTGATGCTGCCGGTTGAGGTGCGCATCGTGCCGACCTATCAGGTGATTGCGGGCTTTGGCATGCTCAACAGCTATTCGGGGCTGATCCTGCCGTTGATTGCCTCGGCCACGGCGACGTTTTTGTTTCGCCAGTTCTTCCTGACAGTGCCTGATGAGCTGGCCGAGGCCGCCCGCGTCGATGGTGCCCGCCCGATGCGGTTTTTCGTCGATATCCTGCTGCCGATGAGCCGCACCAATATCGCGGCCCTCTTCGTCATTCTCTTTATTTACGGCTGGAACCAATATCTCTGGCCGCTTCTGATCACCACGGACCCCTCGATGAACACGGTCGTGATGGGCATCAAGCAGATGTTCCCCTCGGGCGATGATATCGCGGATTGGCCGGTGATCATGGCGACCTCGATCCTCGCGATGATCCCGCCGGTGATCGTGGTGATCTCGATGCAGAAACTCTTCATCCGCGGGCTTGTGGATAGCGAGAAATAGGACAGGCAATGGCAACGGTAGACCTGGAAAACGTCAAGAAACGCTTCGGCTCGACCGAGGTGATCCACGGCGTCAGCACGCAAATCGCGGATGGCGAATTCATCGTGATCGTCGGGCCTTCGGGCTGCGGGAAATCCACGCTGCTGCGCATGGTCGCGGGGCTGGAAAGCGTCTCCGAGGGCGAGGTGCGCATCGGCGGCAAGCGTGTCAACGAAATCGAGCCGATGGATCGCGACATCGCGATGGTGTTTCAGAATTACGCGCTCTATCCGCATATGTCGGTGCGCCAGAACATGGGCTACGGGCTGAAAATCGCGCGCCTGCCCAAGGCCGAAATCAACGCCAAGGTCGAGCAGGCGGCGGCGTTGTTGCAACTGGGCGAGTTGCTGGATCGCAAGCCAAAACAGCTTTCGGGCGGGCAGCGTCAGCGCGTGGCGATGGGGCGCGCCATCGTGCGTGAACCGGCGGTTTTCCTATTTGACGAGCCGCTGTCGAACCTTGACGCCAAGCTGCGCGTGCAGATGCGTGTCGAGATCCGCGAATTGCAGGCCAAGCTAGGCATCACCGCGCTATACGTCACCCATGATCAGGTTGAAGCGATGACCATGGCCGACCGGATGATCGTGATGAATGCGGGCGTGGCCGAGCAGATCGGCACGCCTTTGGAGGTCTATGAGCGCCCCGTCACGGTCTTTGCCGCGCAGTTCATCGGCAGCCCTTCGATGAATATCCTGCCAGCCCAAATCAAGGGCGGGCAGATCAAACTGGGCGATGCGGTGCTGGGCCAATGCGCGCTGCCCGATGGCCCCGTCAGCTTTGGCATCCGCCCCGAGCATCTGCGCCCCGACCCGCAAGGCCCCATCGCGCTAGAGGTGCATCTGGCCGAGCCGCTGGGTGCCAATACGCTGCTGCATGGCGCGCTTGTCGAATCGGGTCAGGCGATGACCGCTGCCTTGCCGGGTGTGCATCGCAGCGGGGCCGGGCGCGAGGTGATGCATCTCACCGCCGATCCCGCGCATTTCCACTTCTTCGATAGCAAAAGTGGCGCGCGGATTGAGTAAGATCCGTGCTGTCCACCACCCGTGAGCGGATTGCCGACGCGCGCTAACCGGGAACCCCGTCGCCGCCGCGAAGCGCGCGTTTCAGCGTGGCTTGCGATAGCGCATGGGTGCGCAATCGTGGAAAGCTGCTTGAAAAACGGGCAAATTGTGACATATAACACAAAATCAATGACTGTATTGATAAGAAGAATGACAAAATCGGGCAATGTCGGTGATGCGCAGTGAAGATTAAGAAACGCCAGGCCAAGCTGATTGAACTGGTGCGACGTCAGGAAAAGGTCTCGGTCGATGCACTGGCGAGCCAGCTTGATGCCTCGCGCGAAACGATCCGGCGCGATCTGAGCCAGCTTGCGCAAAGCGGCAAGATCTTGAAGGTGCATGGCGGTGCGATGATGCCGCATGTGATGGCCGAGGGGCCGTTCAAGCAGCGCCTGTCCGATTTTGTCGATGCCAAGATCGAGATCGCGAAAACGGCGGCGGGGCTGTTTGTGCCCGGTGAGACGCTGTTCATCGATACCGGCTCGACGACGCTGATGTTTGCCGAGGCGATTGCCGCCATGGCCGGGCTGACGATTATCACCAACTCGACCGAGATCGCGCGGGTGATTGCCGGTGCCAATAGCGGCAGTCGGGCGTTCTTGTTGGGCGGTGAGTTCAGCGCCGATAGCAGCCAATGCGTTGGCACGATGGCGATCACCCAGATCCGCGCCTTTCGCGCCCATCATGCGGTGCTGTCGGTGGGGGCGCTGGATGCGCGCAGCGGGGCGATGGATTACAATATCGAAGAGGCGCAAATCGCGCGCGCGATGGTCGAGCAATCCAATAGCGTGACGGTTTTGGCCGATAGTTCGAAATTCACCGCGCTGGCCTCGTTTGCGGTCTGCCCGCTGAGCCAGATCAACCGCCTCGTGACCGAAGCCGCCCCCCCGAAAGAGACGCGCGCGGCGTTTCAAGACGCGGGCGGAGAGGTGATTGTGGCGCAGGGGACGCGTCCGTAAGGGGCGAAAAGACAAGCCCGAAAAGGGCGCGGTCGAGTAGAAAGGACAAGCTTTGGAAAACGCGAATATCCCGATGTTTTTCCTGCATATTGCGGGGGCGGCGGCGCTGCTGATCTGGTCGGTGCGTCTGGTGCGCACCGGGGTCGAGCGTGCGTTTTCCATGCCGTTGCGCCGCTGGTTGCGCTGGTCCTCGCGCAGCCGGTTTCTGGCGGCAGGCTCGGGGATGAGCACTGCGATCTTGCTGCAAAGCTCGACGGCGGTGGCGCTGCTTGTGTCTAATTTCGTCGCGCGCGGCACGATTGCGGCGGGCGTGGGGCTGGCGATTTTGCTGGGCGCGGATGTCGGCTCGGCGATCGTGGCGCAGCTTTTGTTGTTGCGCCAGACCTTCTTGCTGCCGCTTTTGTTGCTGGTTGGCGTGGTGATGTTCCTGCGCGGCCATCAGCGCCGCATCCGTCAGACCGGGCGGATCCTGATCGGGTTGGCGCTGATATTTGCGTCGCTTGCGATGATCCGCGAGGCGACGACGCCGCTGGTGGATAGTCAGGGCGCGGCGAATGTGATGGCCTATCTTGCGCGCGATACGGTGACAGCCTTTGTGATCGGTGCGATCTTTGCATGGGTTGTGCATTCCAGCGTGGCGGCGGTGTTGCTGTTCGTGACGTTGGTGTCGCAAGGTCTATTGCCCCCCGAAGCGGCGGTGGCGATGGTGCTGGGCGCGAATATGGGCGGTACGTTCATTGCCTTCATGCTAACGCTGGCTGCCGAGATCGACTCGCGCCGCATGATCGTTGCGAATTTTGCCCTGCGCGGTGGGGGCGCGATTATTTTGCTGGCCTTGCTGAGCCGACTTGATCTGCCGCTAAGCTGGCTTGGCAACAGTCCGGCGCAGCAGGTCATCAACTTGCATCTGGCGTTTAACATCGGCCTTGCGCTAGTGGCGCTGCCGCTGACGGGGCTGGTGACGCGGCTGATAACCAAGGTAATGCCGCCCCGTCTGGACCCGAATGCCGGGATCGGCCCCGCAAGTGCGCTGGACGCGGCGGCGCTGTCCAATCCGGACCGCGCGCTGACCTGTGCGGCGCGTGAGGTGGTGCATATGGGCGAGATTGCCGAGGCGATGCTGCGCGCTGTGCCGCCCTTGTTTGTGCAATGGGATGACGTGCTGGCCGCGCGGATGGCGGCGGATGAAAAGCTTGCCAACAAGACCTTGATGGAGGTGAAGCTGTATCTCGCCAAGCTCAATCAAGGGGTGCTGAGCGATGAGACGAGCACGCGCGCGATGGATCTGTCGAGCAATGCCGCCAACCTGTCTGCCGCAGCCGAGATGATCTCGCGCAACATGGTCACTTTGGCGCGTAATCTTGACCATGAGGGCGTGCGTTTTTCCGAGCAAGGCTGGAAAGAGATCAGCGATTTCCATGACCGTGTGCTGGCCAATGTGCAACTCGCGCTGAGTGTGATGATGACGCAGAACCCCGATGAGGCGCGCGAGTTGGTCGAGGAGAAAGATGACATCCGCGCGCTGGAACAGCGCCTGCAACGCGCCCATCTGATGCGCCTGCATGAGGGTTCGGGCGAAAGCATCGAGACCAGCAATATCCATCAGGAAACGCTGCGCGCGCTCAAGCAGGTGAACACGTCGTTTGCCACCGTTGCCACGCCGATCCTGTCGGAAACCGGCGATTTGCTAAGCAGTCGTCTTGCCCATCGCAGGTAGCGGCCTGTTTGGCTTGACGCGGGCAGGGCGATGGCGGCTAAATGCCGTCAGTCCAGTTTTCCGCACAATTTAGGTCCAGAAATGACAGTCCCTGCCGAGACCTTTTTCCTTGCTCCCGATCAAAGCGGCACGTTGCAACAGCGTATTCAGCAGATGGTCGCCGAGGGGATCCTTGAGGGTCGCTTTCGCGCAGGTGACAAGCTGCCCTCCAGCCGCAAGCTCGCCGCGCATTTGGGCGTCAGCCGGATCACCGTGACGCTGGCCTATACCGAACTGGTGGCCGATGATTATCTGACATCGCGCGGGCGCTCGGGCTATTTCGTCTCAGACACTGCGCCGCGCCAGCCCGAGTTTGTCCGCCCGTCGGGTGCGCAAACCGACAGCGTGGATTGGGCGCGCGTGACGGGGGAGCGCTTTAGCGGCCAGCGTAGCTATCCCAGGGCGCAGAACTGGCGCAGCTATGACTACCCGTTCGTGTATGGCCAAACCGACCCCGAATTGTTCGATCATCAGAACTGGCGGAATTGCGCGTTGCGTGCGCTGGGCAAGCGCGACTTCGATGTGATGGCGGGCGATTATTACGAGCATGACGACCCGATGCTGATCGAATATATCGCGCGCAACATTCTGCCCCGGCGCGGGATCACAGCCCATCCGCGCCAGATATTGCTGACACTGGGGGCGCAAAATGCGCTGTGGTTATCGGCGCAAGTGTTGCTGAACGCGCGGCGCACCGCGGCGCTGGAAAACCCCTGCTATCCGGGGCTGCGCAGCGTGCTGACCCAGACCCGCTGTCGTAGCGTGCAGATCGATGTGGATGAAGACGGCCTTCCCCCCGAGGCGCTACCCGACGATGTCGATGTCGTTTTCACCACCGCCAGCCATCAATGCCCGACGAATGCGACGATGCCGCGCGCGCGGCGTGAGCGGCTGTTGGCGCTGGCATCAGAGCGTGATTTCGTCGTGGTTGAGGATGATTATGAGTTCGAGATGTCCTTTCTCAAGGCCGCCTCACCGTCGCTGAAATCGCTCGATCGCGAGGGGCGGGTGATCCATGTCGGCTCGTTCTCCAAATCGCTGTTTCCGGGGTTGCGGTTGGGGTTCTTGGTGGGCTCCGAGCCCTTCATCGCCGAGGCCCGCGCGCTGCGTGCCACTGTGCTGCGCCACCCGCCCGGCCATGTGCAGCGCACGGCGGCCTATTTTCTGGCACTGGGGCACTACGATGCGTTGGTTAACCGGCTGCATCAGGCGTATCGCCGTCGCCGCATGGCGATGGATGAGGCGATCACCGCGCAGGGCTTGCAGGTCGCGGGGCAGGGCGCGTTTGGTGGATCGAGTTTCTGGATGCGCGCGCCCGAGGGCATCGATACCCGCGATCTGGCGGATCGGCTGGCCGCGCGCGGTGTGTTGATTGAACCGGGGGCTGCGTTCTTTGATGACGCGCAGGGCGATTGCCCGTTTTATCGCCTGGCCTATTCCTCGATCCGCAACGCGCGCATCCCCGAGGGCATCGCGTTGATCGCCCAAGAAATCGCCGCAACTGGACTTAGGTAGGCGTCAGGTCTGGCCCAAATCAGCGCGGATGCGCCACGTCATAAATCTTGCAAAGCGGGGGCGTGTAGCGCCCTCTCAAACAAGACCCCGAGGAGCCTAAGCCATGAAGATGACAACCGAAGAGGCCTTTGTCAAAACCTTGCAACGGCATGGGGTTGAACATGCTTTTGGCATTATCGGCTCGGCCATGATGCCGATTTCCGATCTGTTCCCTGCGGCAGGCATCCCATTTTGGGACTGCGCGCATGAATGCAATGCGGGGATGATGGCTGACGGGTTCACCCGTGCCAGTGGCAAGATGTCGATGATGGTGGCGCAAAACGGACCCGGCATCACCAATTTCGTCACGCCCGTGAAAACCGCTTAATGGAACCACGCGCCGCTGCTGTTGGTCACGCCGCAAGCGGCTCCGGTCTGCTGTGGCTATCAGCACGATGACGCGTTCCCCGGCTTGCACCCGCTTTTTGCCGGGCCGCTGGGCTATAACGGGTCTAAGGCCGGGATGGAGCTGATCGCCAAGGCCGATGTCGTGCTGGCGCTGGGCGCTCGGCTGAACCCGTTCTCGACCCTGCCGGGCTATGGCATTGATGACTGGCCCAAGGACGCCGCGATCATTCAGGTCGATCTCAACCCCGACCGGATCGGGCTGACCAAGCCGGTGGCGGTGGGCATTGTCGGTGATGCGGGCGATGGTGCGTTCGGCATTTCGATGAACGAGATGACGGCGATCGGGCGTAAGGAATGGCCTGCAATCACGATGGTGATTTTGCGCAACTACCAATGGGGCGCGGAAAAGCGCAACACGACGCTGTGGTTTGACGAC
Source organism: Thioclava indica (assembly GCF_000714545.1). Taxonomy (GTDB): domain Bacteria; phylum Pseudomonadota; class Alphaproteobacteria; order Rhodobacterales; family Rhodobacteraceae; genus Thioclava; species Thioclava indica. Next base: position 202,075 of record NZ_AUNB01000001.1, on the reverse strand, counting down.
AATTTCGTGGGCACAGAGTTGAACGAGGGCGTCAGCTATGCCGCAATCGCCAATGCCTGCGGCCTCAAGGGGGTGCAGGTGCAAACGATGGACGATCTGACATCTGCCTTGGATGGCGCGATCAAGGCGCAGGCGCAGGGTCAGACGACCTTTATCGAGGTGCTTATCAACCAGGAATTAGGCGAGCCGTTCCGCCGCGACGCGATGAAAAAGCCCGTTGCAGTGGCGGGGATCAGCGCGGCTGATATGTGCCCGCAAACCGACGTCTAAGGGGCGCTGCCTTGGCGCGGCGATCCGTGCCGCGCCGGTGCAATTTGCGAAACTGGCCTTATCGGGCGCGCGCAATTGGCACTACGCAGTTTCGCAGCGGCGCGGAAAGATCAAAGCTTGATCCGCCGCGTCCCGCGGCCCCCTTTGTGGAGCGATTCCCATGAACAAGAACCTGACCTCAAACGATCTGAGCCATGTGATCGCAGCCGATAAGGCGCGCGTCTGGCATCACCTTACGCAGCACAAACCGTTCGAGAGCATCGACCCGCGTGTGATGGTCGAGGGCAAGGGCATGCGGCTGTGGGATGCGTTGGGTAAGGAATTTCTCGACGGCGTCTCGGGCGGTGTCTGGACGGTTAATGTGGGCTACGGGCGCGAAAGCATTGCCGATGCGGTGCGTGATCAACTGGTGAAGCTGAACTATTTCGCAGGCTCTGCTGGCTCTATTCCCGGCGCGCTGTTTGCAGAACGTTTGGTCGAAAAAATGCCGGGGATGAGCCGGGTCTATTACGCCAACTCGGGATCGGAGGCCAATGAGAAGGTCTTCAAAATGGTGCGCCAGATCGGTCATAAGCAGCATGGCGGGCGCAAAACCAAGATCCTCTATCGTGAGCGCGATTATCACGGCACCACGATCACCGCGCTTGCGGCCTGCGGTCAGCCCCAGCGCGCACAGCAATACGGCCCCTTTACCCCCGGATTTATCGAGGTGCCCCATTGTCTGGAATATCGCGCGCAATGGGATGTTGAGGATTACGGACGCCGCGCGGCGGATGCGATCGAAGAGGTGATCTTGCGCGAAGGCCCCGACGAGATCGGTCTGCTGTGTCTGGAACCCGTGACGGCAGGCGGCGGCGTCATCACGCCCCCCGAAGGCTATTGGCAGCGGGTGCAAGAAATCTGCGCCAAATACGATATCCTGCTGCATATTGACGAGGTGGTCTGCGGTGTCGGGCGCACTGGCGAGTGGTTTGGCTATCAGAATTACGGGGTGAAGCCCGATTTCGTGACGATGGCCAAGGGCGTGGCCTCGGGCTATGCCGCGATTTCTTGCACCGTCACGACTGAGGCGGTGTTTGAGATGTTCAAGGATGACAGCGACCCGCTGGGCTATTTCCGCGATATCTCGACCTTTGGTGGCTGTACCTCGGGGCCGGTGGCGGCGCTGGAAAACCTGCGCATCATCGAGGACGAGAACCTGCTGGAGAATACCAACCGGATGGGCGCGCGGCTGATGGACAATCTGCACACGCTGATGGAGCGTCACGCGGTGATCGGCGATGTGCGCGGCAAGGGGCTGTTTTGTGGCGCGGAACTGGTCAATGATCGCGCGAGCAAAGAGCCTGCCGATGAAAAACGCGTCGCGGCTGTGGTCGCAGATTGCATGGCGCAGGGCGTGATCATCGGTATGACCAACCGCTCGCTTCCCGGCTTTAACAACACGCTATGTTTCAGCCCCGCGCTGATCTCGACGCCCGATGACATCGACGCGATCACAACGGCTGTGGATGGCGCGCTGGGTCGGGTGTTTGGCTAGGCGCGGGCTTGCACTGCGCGGTTACCCGCCCCATTTTGCCCGAGGGTAATGAAAGGAAGCACAATGCTGAAAGTCTATCTCTCGGGCGAGATTCACACGGATTGGCGCGAAAGCGTCAAATCAGCGTGCAAGGGGCTGAAAATTGACTGGTCCGGCCCGGTCACCGATCACGCGGCCTCGGATGATTGCGGGGTCGAGATTTTCGGGGCCGAGCCGGATAAGTTCTGGCATGACCGCAAGGGCGCTGCGCTAAATGCGATCCGCACGCGGCGCGGAATTGAGGGCTGTGACGTGCTGGTTGTGTGTTTTGGCGAGAAATACAAACAGTGGAACGCGGCCTTTGATGCGGGCTATGCGGCGGCGCTGGGCAAGCCGATTATCGTGCTGCAACCCGATGATCACGACCATGCGCTCAAAGAGGTGGACGCGGCCGCCAATGCCGTTGCGCGCACGCCCGATCAGGTTGCGCGCGCGCTGCGCTATGTGTTGACGGGCACGCTTTAGGCGTAGGCGTGGCCTAGCGGTTGTAATAGTCGCGATACCACGCCACGTAGCGCTCAACCCCCTCGCGGAAACCGGTCTGCGGGCAATACCCGGTCAGGCTGCGCAACAGGCTGGCATCGGCCCAGGTCGCGGGCACGTCGCCCTTTTGCATGTCCATGTAATTGCGGATCGCTGGCGTGCCGATAGCGGTCTCAATCGCATCGACGAAATCAAGCAGCTTCACCTTGTCGGAATTGCCGATATTGACCACACGGTAAGGGGCGGCGGGGGACAGGCTGTCGCCCTCGGCGATATCCTCGGGGCTGTCGGGGCGCACCGGAACTGCATCCATCAGCAAGGCAATCCCGCGCACGAGATCCTCAACATAGGTGAAATCGCGATACATTTCGCCGTGGTTATAAATGTCGATCGGGCGACCAGCGAGGATCGCATCGGTGAACTTGGCGGGTGCCATATCGGGGCGCCCCCAGGGGCCATAAACGGTGAAAAAGCGAAACATCGTGGTCGGAATGTTCCACAGATGCGCATAGGAATGGCCCATGGCCTCGGTCGCTTTTTTCGTCGCGGCATAAATCGTAAGCGGCATGTCGGTTTTGTCGGTCTCACGATAGGGCATCTCGGTGTTGGCCCCGTAGACCGAACTGGTCGAGGCCATCAGCAAATGCCCGACCTCAAGACGGCGCGCGACCTCCATCACGTTGAACGTGCCCACGACATTGGTCTCGACATAAGCGCGCGGATTTTCAAGGCTGTAGCGCACGCCCGCTTGCGCGGCCAGATGCACGATCACGTCGGGGGCGAAGTCATCGCAGACCCGATCCAGCAATTCGCGATCTTCCAGCATCCCCTCGGTCGTCGAGAAATTCGGGTCTTGCATCAGCATCGCCTGACGGCGCTGTTTCAGCGTAACCTCGTAGTAATCGGTCATCCCGTCATAGCCATGCACGCGCACGCCCTGCGCCAGCAGAAGCTTGGACAGATGATAGCCGATGAACCCGGCAGAACCGGTGACAAGAACGCGTTTGGCAGCCATGAGGGTATTCCATTTCAAAAAGAGCGCGCGCCATTATAGGGCGGGCAGGCGGCGGGCTCAACGCGGCAACTTGGTGAAACCGATCAGCTCTCGCGCCGTGCCGCGCGCCCGCCACGACGCTGTTGCAAACGCGGTGCGCGGGCGGGCAATTCATTCATGATTTCGCGGCGCTGTTCGGGGCTGAGGCGCGACCATGCACCGATTTCTTCCATAGTGCGTAGGCAGCCGATGCACAGCCGCTCTTGCGGGTGGATCTGGCACAGCTTGACGCAGGGGCTTTCGACCTCGTCGCGTTTCCAGACCTCGTCGCTCATTACGCCCCCAAATACTGCAGCCGATCCAGCGCCCCTTGCAAGATGAACGCCGCCGCCACATGGTCAATCGCCTCGGCACGTTTGGCGCGTGACAGATCGGCCTCCAGCATTGCACGTTCGGCGGCTACGGTCGACAACCGCTCATCCCAGAACGAAATGGGCAGATCGGTCAGCTTTTCAAGGTTGCGCGCAAACGCCCGCGTCGATTGACAGCGCGGCCCTTCCGAACCGTCCATATTCATCGGCAAGCCCAAGATCAGCCCACGCAGCTCGCGTTCGGCCACGATGGCCAGCAGCGCCTGCGCATCCAGACCGAATTTCTTGCGTTTGACCGTCAGCAGGGGCGTCGCGACGGATCGCAGCCCGTCCGACACCGCCACGCCAATCGTTTTCGTGCCCAGATCGAGACCCGCCACCGCGCCTGCACGCGGCAGTTGCGCGGCGAAGTCGATCATGTCGGGGCAGATCACTGTGACAACCCGGCCGCCTGCGCCGCCGCCTGAACCTGCGCCAGACCTGCGGGGGCATCGGCCAGCGCTTGCTGTGCCTCACCCCATGCCTCAACCGCGCGGTCCTTTTCGCCCAAAGTCGCTAGCGAGGAAATCACCCGCGACCATTCCGCCGCCGTGCCACCCTCGGTCGTGAGGCGGTCAAACAGCCCGTCAACCATGCCTTGAATCATCTGCTGGCGATCCTCGGGGCTCATTTGGGCGGCGTCTTTCATCTGCTCGGCGTCGGGGCCGGGCATCATCGGGGCCGCAGGGGCGGGCGCATCTGCAAGCGCCTTGCCCGCCGGGGCCTGATGGGCGGCGTCGATCTTGGCCATATCTTCGGGACGCGTGGCAAACTTGCCCTTCGCTTCGCCGTAAATCGCATCGGCTCGCTCGACCTCACCCAGCATCCGCAACGAGGAAATCAGCCGCGCCCAGTCATCCGCACTGCCACCTTCTTGGGCGAGCCGATCATTAAGCTGGCCGACCATGCCGCGGATCATATCCTGACGCTCTGCCGGGGTCATATCGGCCGCCGCCGCGATGTCGGCCTGACTTGGTCCAACGTCCTTCGGCATCGGCGGCGTGTAGTCGTTTTCGCCTGCAAGCCACGCCAATTCGCTGATGTTCTGGCGGATCGTGGGCACCCAAGGCGCATCGTCGGGCGAGTTGCGCAGCAAGCCGTCCCAAATGCGAAACGCGCGATCTTCACGCGCATTTTGCGCCATCATCAGACCGATATAATAAAGCGACAGCCCGTTCTCGGGGTCTTTCTGCAATGCTGCGGCAAAGACTTTCTCGGCCTCGGGGGTGATCAACCCGCCTGCCGCCACGACCATCATCTCGCCCAATTGCGCGTAATCATTGGCGCTGGCCGCATCACCCTTCAACGCCACCAGACGCTGCTGCGCCTGCCAAGCGGCGTCGAAATTGCCCATCGCCGCCTCATTGCGCGCTAGTAACTCCAAGCCTTTGGGATCATTCGGGTTTTTTGCAACAGCCTCACGCAGCTTCGCCATCAACTCGACGAATTTCGGATCGGGTTTGGGTTGATCAAGCTGGCGCGCAGCGGCCATTTTCTCGGCGGCTTCCTGCGTCGGACGGCTGTCATAGCGTTTGTCTGCAAAGGCATAGCGCTCGGCAATCGGCTGGTCACTATAGCCCTCGGCGCCCATGCGGCCATATAGCCAGAACGTCCCGCCCACCAGCGCAACGCCCCCCACGATCAGCGCAATCATTGCCCCTTGGGGCGCGCGCGAGGTGTCTGATCCAGCCTGCGCCTTGCGGTCGGCTTCCAGCATCCGGCGCGAGATTTCCAACTTGGCGCGCTCGGCCTCCTCGGCAGAGGTCACGCCGCGTTCGACATCACGCTCGATATCGCGCAGCTGATCGCGGTACACCTGCACATCATAAGAGGCAGCCGGGGCCTGATCGCTTGCCCCCCCGCGCATCACGGCAAGTGCAAATAGCAGCATAATGATCGCGACAAGCGCGGCAGCGATAATCCAGAACAGCATGGCGTTTCCTCTCCTTGCGCTCCCATCTAGGCGAGAAACACGCTGCCCGAAAGCCCCCAGCGCCGGGATGGAGCGCGATGTCGCAGCCTGATGTCGCTTTTTTCTGCGCAATGCCGCATCGGGGGGGCTGTCAAAGGGGCGCGCAGTCCATCACAAAGGCAGATGAGAGTCGCAAGATCTGTTGCCGAGGGCCGCCCATGAAACGCTATTCGATGTTTGCCGTCGCGCGCGAAGCGATGCGCTATCACGCGGGATGGGAGCGCGCATGGCGCAGCCCCGAACCCAAGAAACGCTACAAGGTGATCGTTGTCGGCGCCGGCGGGCATGGGCTGGCGACGGCCTATTACCTTGGCAAGGTGCACGGGATCACCGATGTCGCGGTGATCGAGAAGGGCTGGCTGGGCGGGGGCAATACCGGGCGCAACACCACGATCATCCGCTCGAATTACCTGCAAGACGCCTCGGCGGCGATTTTCGACAAGGCGCTGCAACTTTACGAAGGCCTAAGCCGGGATCTGAATTACAACGTGATGTTCTCGCCGCGCGGCCTGCTGATGCTGGCGCAATCCGAACACGAGCGGCGCGGCTATCAGCGCACGGTGCATGCCAACGGGCTGCAAGGGGTCTCGACGCAATGGATCACGCCCGAGCGCGTCAAGGAACTGGTGCCAATCCTCAATATCGACGGGCCGCGCTATCCGGTTCTGGGCGCGCTTTACCAGGAACGCGGCGGCACCGCGCGCCATGACGCGGTGGCTTGGGGCTACGCGCGCGCCTGCTCGAACATGGGGATGGATATCATCCAGCAGACCGAGGTCACGGGCATCCGCCGCCAAGGCGACAAGGTGGCTGGCGTCACCACCACGCGCGGCGAGATTGACTGTGAGCAGCTCGCCATTGTCGTTGCGGGGCATTCCTCGGTGCTGGCCGAGATGGCGGGGTTCCGCCTGCCCATCGAATCCGTGGCGCTTCAGGCTTGGGTCTCCGAACCGATCAAACCCGCGATTGACGTCGTGGTCATGGCCAATCTCGTGCATGGCTACCTGTCGCAATCCGACAAGGGTGAGCTGGTGATTGGCGGCGGCACAGACGGGTTCAACAATTACACCCAACGCGGATCATGGCACCATGTCGAGGAAACCACCCGCGCCTTGGTCGAGACCTTCCCGATCATCTCGCGCCTCAAGATGCTGCGCCAATGGGGCGGTATCGTGGATATGACCGGCGATCGCTCTCCGATCCTGTCCAAAACTCCGGTCGAAGGCATCTTCGTCAATTGTGGCTGGGGAACCGGCGGGTTCAAATCCATCCCCGGATCGGGCTTTGCGATGGCCGAACTGATCGCGTGCGGCTACTCTCCGCTGGCGGCAGAATTCAACCTCAACCGCTTCAAAGAGGGCCGCTTCATCGACGAATCCGTGGCCGCAGGGGTGGCGCATTGATGACGCAATCCCTCTTCCTCTTGACGAAAATATCCCGCGGGGGTCCGGGGGCGCGAAGCCCCCGGCGCCTGCCAAGCAAAGGCCCGCTGACATGCTGACCCTCACCTGTCCCTGCTGCGGTATCACCGCCGAGGAAACCGAATTTGCCCCCGGCGGGGAGGCCCATCTCAAACGCTTTGGCCCGGACTCCTCGGATGCCGACTTCGAAGGCTATCTGTTCGCGCGCAAAAACCCCAAAGGCGTGCATTTCGAACGCTGGCGCCACGCCTATGGCTGCGGCAAGTGGTTCATGGCTGCGCGCTGCACCGCAACGCTTGAGGTGTTTGGTACCTATGCGGCACAAACCACCAAGCCGCCAGCGGATATCGTCAAGAAAATCAAGGCGAAACGCCCCGAATGGGAGCCTCAAGCATGAGCACACGACTAAGCAAGGGCGGCCGTCTGATTGATCGCGCCAAGCGGTTGAATTTTACCTTCAACGGTAAACCGATGCAGGGCTTTGCGGGCGACACGCTGGCCTCGGCACTGCTCGGGGCGGGGCAGGTGATGCTTGGGCGCAGCTTCAAATACCACCGCCCGCGCGGCATCGTTGCCAGCGGCGTCGAAGAACCCAACGCGCTGGTCGGTCTGGGGCGTAATGCGCGGTTTGAACCCGATCAGCGCACCACCACAACCGAGCTGTTTGAGGGTGCGGAAACGCGCAGCCAGAACCACTGGCCGAACCTTGACTACGACATCGGCGAGATCAACGACGCGTTCTACAAATTCCTGCCCGCAGGCTTTTACTACAAGACGTTCATGGCCCCGCAAGCCGCGTGGAAGCATCTGTTTGAACCGATCATCCGCAAATCCGCTGGTCTGGGCGGCGTCCCGAAAGAGGCCGACCCCGACCGTTACGAGCAGGCCTATGCGTATTGCGATGTGCTGGTCGTGGGCGGAGGCGTTGCGGGTCTGGCCGCAGCCCTGCGCGAAGGGCGCGCGGGCAAGCGCGTCTGGCTGATCGAGCAAACCGCGCATTGGGGCGGGCGCACGCCGGTTGATGGCGGCCAGATCGACGGGTTCGAGGCGTGCGACTGGATCAAGACCACGCTGCAAGAGCTTGAAGGCATGGCAAATGTCACGCTGCGCACCCGGCTGATGGCGGCGGGGCAGCATGATCATGGCTATGTCATCGGGCTGGAAAGCGTGGGCGATACGCGCCCCGGTGCCGACATTCCCCGCCATCGCCTGTGGCGCATCCGCGCGGGGCGCACGATCACCGCGACGGGCGCGATTGAACGCCCGCTGGCGTTTGCTGCCAATGACGTGCCCGGCGTGATGCTGGCCTCGGCGGTGCGCGATTATGTGGTGAACTGGGCGGTCTCGCCCGGCGATCGTACGGTGATCGTGACCAACAATGATGACGCCTATCGCACGGCGCTGGTGCTGCTGGATGCCGGGCTGACCGTGCCTGCGATCATCGACGCGCGCGAGGCCACGCACGGCGCGCTCCCTCAAGAGGTCAAGGCGCGCGGCGTGCGCGTGCTTGAGGGGCGCGGCGTGGCCCGTGTCTTGGGGCGCAAGCAGGTCAAAGGCGTGGAAATCTGCGCGCAGGCTGGCGAGGGCGGCGCGATTGAAACGATTGAGTGCGACTGCGTGGCAATGTCGGGCGGCTGGTCTCCGGTTGTGCATCTGTGGTCGCATTGCGGTGGCAAGCTGATCTGGGACGCCGGCCAAGCGATGTTTCGCCCCGATCCCGAGCGCCCACCCTTGGGCGCGGATGGCACGGCGATGGTGCAGGCCGTCGGTGCGGCCAATGGCGATCTGACGCTGGCCGCGACGATGGGTGGCGCGGGGTTGGGGGCCTGTTCCTCTGATGAGGCACCGATGACGCCGGTTTGGCAAATGCCCGCAAGTGCGCCCGTCGCGTTGCGCTTCAAGAGCTTCCTTGATTTTCAGAATGACGTGAAGGTCTCAGATGTGCAGCTGGCCGCGCGCGAGGGCTTTGAAAGTGTGGAGCATACCAAACGCTACACCACGCTCGGCATGGCGACAGATCAGGGGAAACTTAGCAATATCAATGGTCTTGCGGTGCTATCGGATGCGCTGGGCCAGCCGATCCCGGCCACCGGCACCACCACCTTCCGCCCGCCCTACACGCCGATCAGCTTCGGCGCGATCACTGGCGAGGCCAAGGGCGCGCTGTTTCAACCCCTGCGCCGCACCCCGATTCAAAGCTGGCACGAGGCCCATCACGCGCATTGGGAACCCGTCGGACAATGGCGCCGCCCCTATTGCTATCCGAAATCGGGCGAAACCCATCGCGAGGCGGTCAATCGCGAGATCACCAACACGCGCGCCAATGTCGGGCTGCTTGATGCCTCGACGCTGGGCAAGATCGTGGTGAAAGGGCCTGATGCCGGGCGCTTCCTCGACATGCTGTATACCAATATGATGTCGACCTTGCCGGTCGGGAAATGCCGCTACGGGCTGATGTGCAACGAGAACGGCTTCCTGATGGATGACGGGGTCGTGGCGCGCCTGTCTGACGATAGCTGGCTGTGCCATACTACCTCGGGCGGGGCCGATCATATCCACGGCTGGATGGAGGATTGGCTGCAATGCGAGTGGTGGGACTGGAAGGTCTACACCGCGAACCTCACCGAGCAATTCGCGCAAATCGCCGTCGTCGGGCCAAAAGCACGCGAGTTGCTGAACCGCCTTGGCGGCATTGATGTCTCACGCGAGGCGCTGCCCTTCATGCAATGGATCGAAGGCAGATTGGGCGGCTTTGACGCGCGCATCTTCCGCATCTCCTTCTCGGGCGAGCTTAGCTATGAAATCGCCGTGCCTGCCTCGCAAGGTTTGGCGCTGTGGGAGAAACTGGTCACCGAGGGCAAAGACCTTGGCGTTATGCCCTACGGCACCGAGGCGCTGCATGTTATGCGCGCCGAAAAGGGGTTCATCATGATCGGGGATGAGACCGACGGCACGGTGATCCCGCAGGATCTGGGGCTGACTTGGGCGATCTCGAAGAAAAAGACCGACTTCCTTGGCAAACGCGCCCAACAGCGCCCGCATATGACCGATCCGAACCGCTGGAAACTGGTGGGGCTGGAAACGCTGGACGGCTCGGTGATTCCCGATGGCAGCTACGCGCCCGCCGAAGGGCATAACGCCAACGGCCAGCGCAACACGCAAGGCCGCGTCACCTCGACCTATTACTCGCCCACAATCGGTAAGGGTATCGCGATGGGGCTGGTGCTGAACGGTCCTGACCGGATGGGGGAGGTGATCGAATTCACGGGCGAGGGCGAAGCGCGGATCAAGGCGCGCATCACCGATCCGGTCTTTTACGACAAGGACGGGGAGAAGCAAAATGTCTAATGCTGTCAGCGCACTACAAGGCGCAACCTATCAGGGCTTTGTCACGGTAACCGAGGCCGGCCTGATTGGCATGATCTCGATCCGGGGCGATTTAACATCAAAGCCACTGCTCAAGGCGTTGAAAGCGCTGGGCCTGTCCGTGCCCGCTCCGCGCCAGATCGTGACCTCTAAGGACCTAACGCTGGCTTGGATGAGTCCCGATGAATTACTGCTGATCTGCGATCACAGCGCGGCCGCGCAGCTGGTGCAAACGTTGTCGAGCGCGCTTGAGAAAACCCATGCGCTGGTTTGCAACGTCTCGGATGCCCGCGCACTGTTTCGCCTCAAAGGCGCGAAACCCGATCAGGTCATCATGAAACTCTCCCCCGCCGATATCGCGACGCTGCCCACAGGCGAGATGCGCCGCACACGGCTCGCGCAAGTGGCGGCCGCAGTCTGGCGCTCCGCCCCCGATGAGATTTCGCTGATCTGCTTCCGCTCGGTCGCGACCTATGTCCAAGGCCTGCTCGAAACATCCGCGCGCCCCGGATCGGAGCTTTTCGAAACCGCCCCCTCTTCCTCTTGATCCAAATATCCCGGGGGAGGCTCCACCGGAGCCGGGGGCAGCGCCCCCTCTTCGACGTCTACTTGTCGTCCACCGGAGCCGGGGGGCAGCGCCCCCACGCTGCCTTAAAGAAAAATGCGAACAGATGCCGAACATGGGCTTGGCCTTGGCGCGCGCAAACGCTAGATTGCCGCTATGACCGAGGCTTTTGATGATGATCCCTATGAAGGCGCGCTCAGCCTGTCGCAACGTGCCATGTCGGCGCGCGGCACGCCCTATCTCGATGGGCTGAACACCGAACAACGCGCCGCTGTTGAGGCGCTGGATGGCCCGGTTCTGATGCTGGCAGGGGCAGGCACCGGCAAGACCCGCGCGCTGACCTGCCGAATCGCGCATCTGCTCAACACTGGGCGCGCACGCCCCAATGAAATTTTGGCCGTAACCTTCACCAACAAGGCCGCGCGCGAGATGAAGGAACGCGTCGGTGCGCTTTTGGGCACGGGCGGTGAGGGGATGCCGTGGCTTGGCACGTTCCACTCGGTCTGTGTGAAACTGCTGCGCCGCCATGCCGAACTGGTCGGGCTGAAATCGAATTTCTCCATTCTGGATACCGACGACCAGATTCGCCTTCTCAAACAGTTGATTTTGGCCGCCGATATTGACGAGAAACGCTGGCCTGCGCGGCAATTGGCTGGGCTGATTGATGGTTGGAAAAACCGTGCTTTGACGCCTGAAAAGGTGAAGGGGCGCGAAACGGCAGCCTTCAATAATCGTGGCTCCGAGCTGTATGACAGCTATCAGGCGCGGCTCAAAACGCTCAATGCGGTCGATTTCGGTGATCTGCTGCTGCACATGGTCACGATTTTTCAGACCCATCCGGATGTGCTGGAACAGTATCAGCGTTGGTTCAAATACATCCTCGTTGATGAGTACCAAGACACCAATGTCGCGCAATATCTTTGGCTGCGACTGCTGGCGCAGGGGCATCGCAATATCTGCTGCGTGGGCGATGACGATCAGTCGATTTATGGCTGGCGCGGCGCGGAAGTGGGCAACATCCTACGGTTTGAAAAGGATTTTCCCGGCGCGACTGTGATCCGGCTTGAGCAGAATTACCGCTCGAGCGAGCATATCCTGGCCACCGCCTCGGGGCTGATTTCGCAAAACACGGGCCGCTTGGGCAAGGAACTGTGGACGCAGGCGCAGGGCGGCGACAAGGTCCGTCTGATCGGCCATTGGGATGGCGAGGAAGAAGCGCGCTGGATCGGCGAAGAGGCCGAGGCCATTCAACGCGGCACGCGCGGCAATGACCCGGTGAGCCTGAACGATCAGGCGATTCTGGTGCGCGCCTCCCATCAGATGCGCGCCTTTGAGGATCGTTTTTTGTCCATCGGACTGCCCTATCGCGTGATCGGCGGGCCGCGGTTTTATGAACGCCTCGAGATCCGCGATGCGATGGCGTATTTTCGCCTTGCGATCAGCCCGGCCGATGATCTGGCATTCGAGCGTGTGATCAACACGCCCAAGCGCGGGCTTGGCGACAAGGCGCAAAGCCGTATCCAGATTGCGGCGCGCGAAAACGGGTTGAGCCTGCTCGATGGCGCGCGCCTGCTGCTGCAAGAGGGGGCGCTCTCGGGCAAGGCGGCGGGCCAGTTGCGGCTGTTTGTGGAAAATATCATCCGCTGGCATGATGAAATCCTGTCGGCGTCTGCGGCCAGTGCGACCACGGCGGCAGGCGATGACGATGAACTGATCGAACCCGATGCGGCGGGCGTGGCCCCGGCCAATGACCTGTCCCATGTCCGTCTGGCCGAGGCGATCCTTGAGGAATCGGGCTATAGCGAGATGTGGCTCAACGACAAAACGCCCGAGGCGCCGGGCCGTCTGGAGAACCTTAAAGAACTGGTCAAGGCGCTGGAACAATTTGAAAACCTTCAGGGATTTCTCGAACACGTCTCGCTGATCATGGATAATGACAAGCAAGAGAATGACGACAAAATCTCGATCATGACGCTGCATGGCGCCAAGGGGTTGGAATTTCCTGTGGTCTTCCTGCCGGGCTGGGAAGACGGGCTGTTTCCCTCGCAGCGCTCGATGGATGAAAGCGGGCAGAAGGGCCTCGAAGAGGAGCGCCGGCTTGCCTATGTCGGCATCACCCGCGCCGAGCAGCTGTGCACGATTTCCTTTGCCGGCAACCGGCGCGTTTATGGTCAATGGCAAAGCCAGATGCCCTCGCGTTTCATCGACGAATTGCCCGCGCGCCATGTCGATGTGCTGACCCCGCCGGGCCTGTATGGCGGCGGTTTGGGTGGCGGGTTTGGCAGTGATCATGCGGCAAGCCCGGCGATGGCGGATCGCGCGGCACGCGCCGATGTCTATAACTCACCGGGCTGGCGGCGCTTGCAACAATCGGCCGCGCGCGGCGGCACTACCTACAGCTCGCCCAAGCCGCGCGGCAAACCCGTGGTGATCGACGCCGAAGAGGCCGCTGCCTTCACCATTGGCGACCGCGTGTTTCACAAGAAATTCGGCTATGGCGAGGTGATGGGATCTGAGGGTGGCAAGCTGGTGGTTGAATTCGACAAGGCGGGCGAAAAACACCTTTTGGCGTCTTTCGTGGTGCCCGCCGACAGCGCGGATGACGTGCCGTTCTAAGGCTTAGTTCGCCAACCCCGGCACGGAAAATCCTGCCATCTGCCACAGCAACACAAAGTTCAGCCCCAGCACGACCGTCGCCCCGATCGCCGCCAGCCATAAGATCGGGCCACGCACCGCGAATTGCCCCATCACGTCACGCCGATGCGCAAACCAGATCAGCGCGACCATCGGCACGGGCAGCGCGATGGACAACACCACCTGGCTCATCACCAGCGCCTCGGTCGTGTTCACGCCCATCGCGACGACAACAAAGGCGGGAATCATCGTGATCGCGCGGCGCAGCCAGATCGGGATGTGGCGGCGGATAAAGCCCTGCATGATCATCTGCCCCGCCATCGTGCCCACGACCGAACTGGAAACGCCCGAGGCAATCAGCGAGGTCAGGAACGCCGCCGCCGCAAAGCCCCCAAGCAGCGGCGTGAGCGTGTGATAGGCGGTCTCGATTTCAGCCACATCGGCATGGCCTTGGTGAAAGGCCGAGGCCGCCATAATCACCATCGCCATATTTACCATCCCCGCCACGGCAAGCGCGATGATCACTTCGCGGTTGGAAAAGCTGACAATCCGTTTCTTTTCAGCCAGATCCGAGGTGATCGCGCGGTGCTGGGTCAGCCCTGAATGAAGGAAAATCGCATGCGGCATCACGGTCGCGCCGATGATCCCGACCGCGATGGTTAGCGCGCGCGCATCGGGCAGATCTGGCGTACTCATCCCCATCAGAACGCCGCTCCAATCGACCGGGGCGATGAACATCTCGATCAGATAGCTCGCGCCGATGATCATCACCAAAGCGCCGATCACAATCTCCATCGGGCGAAAGCCGCCACGTTCAAACATCAAGATCGCGTAGGTCACGATGGCGGTGACGACCATGCCCCACAGCAGCGGCCAGCCAAACAGCAGCGATAGCCCCAGCGCCCCGCCCAGGAACTCTGCCAGATCGGTGGCCATCGCGGCGATTTCCGACACGATCCACATCGCGATCACGGCGGGGCGGGGGAAATGCTCGCGCGACAACTCGGCCAGATTCAGCCCCGTCACGATCCCGACGCGCGCCGAGAGTGCCTGAAACAACATCGCGATCAGGTTCGCCGCCAGCACGACCCAAAGCAGACCATAGCCATAGCCCGCGCCCGCCTCGATATTGGTCGCGTAATTGCCCGGATCCATATAGGCGACCGAGGCGATCACCGCAGGCCCAAAGAACAACAAAAACCCACCCCGTCTGCGCCCAGCCAGAACATCAGCCATAGCGCTGCGGGTGCGGTCTGTCATGCCGGGGGTGTTCATTGGAGGGGCTTTCTGAACGGAGGTGTCTGTAATATTTCCAGCGAAATGTAGCTTTGGCTACAAATTTGGCAATAGGCTATATCTGACGATTTCGTTACCGCAGCGTACAGCTCAGGTTTTCCTTGGCAGGGCTGCGCGGGCGCGTTACGACACAAGCCCCGAAAGGCAGGCTGATGACCGAAACCGACCCGACCCAGATCAAGGGCTTTGACCGTGCCCGACAGGCCGCCGCGCGCGCGCTGACCGAGGATTACGTCGAGATGATCTCGGATCTGGCGGCGGAATTTGGCGAGGCGCGGATCACCGATCTGGCGGCGCGTTTGGGCGTGGCGCATCCGACAGCGACCAAGGCGGTGGCGCGGCTTAAACGCGAGGGGCTGGCGATTTCGCGCCCCTATCGCGGGGTGTTTCTGACCGAAGAAGGCGAGGCGCTCGCCGAAACCGTGCGCGCGCGCCACCGGGTTGTGGTGGCGCTGCTGCGCGCTGTGGGCGTGCCCGAAGAGGTGGCGGAACTCGACGCCGAGGGCATCGAGCACCATGTGTCCAGCCGCACCTTGGCGGCGTTTGAGGCTTATCTGAACCGCAAGACGGATTAGTCGGGCAGCATCGAGCGGCTTTGCACGAACCGCTCGTGCCAGCTAAGCGCCTCTCCCAACAAATTAGGCGCATGACCGCCGAACGAGCCCTTTTTCGCGCGCTCGTAATAGTCGCGCAGCATGTCACGATAGGCGGGATGGGCGCAGTTGGTGATGATCTTTTCGGCGCGCTGGCGCGGCGACAGGCCGCGCAGATCGGCCAGCCCTTGCTCGGTCACAATCACTTGCACATCTTGCGCGATGTGATCGACATGCGCGGCCATCGGCACGATTGCGGAAATCTTGCCGCCCTTTGCCACCGATGGCGTCATGAAGATCGACACATAGCCGTTACGCGCGAAATCGCCGGACCCGCCAATGCCGTTCTGAATGCGCGAGCCCATGACCTGCGTCGAGTTTACATTGCCATAGATATCGGCCTCGATCAGCCCGTTCATCGCGATGCAGCCCAAGCGGCGGACCAGTTCGGGGTGGTTGCTGATCTCTTGCGGGCGCATGATCAGCTTGTCGCGGAAAAACTGCGCGTTATCGTTGAAATACTCAGCTTTTTCGGGCGAAAGCGAGAACGCCGTGGCCGAAGCCATGCGCAAACTGCCCGCCTCGATCATATCCAGCATGCCGTCCTGAATGACCTCGGTAAAGGCGGTCATCTGATCAAAGGGAGCCTCGATCAAACCCGCCATCACCGCGTTTGGCACATTGCCGACACCCGATTGCAACGGCAGCAAACCGCGCGGAATACGGCCCTGTTTCACCTCATTTTCGAGGAAGTCGATGATATGGGCGGCAATCGCCTCGGCCACCGCATCGGGCGGGCTGAAGGGGGCGTTGCGGTCTGGCCCGTCGGTTTCAACCACCGCCACGATCTTGTCGGGATCGACGTTGAAATGCGCCTGACCGATCCGGTCATCGGGCTTGATCAGCGGGATCGGCACGCGATGCGGGGGCAGGGCAGTGCCGTAATAGATGTCATGCATCCCATCCAGCGCGTCAGACTGCCAGCGATTGACCTCAAGGATGATCTTGTCGGCCTGCTCCAGCCACGTCTTGTTATTGCCAATCGACGACGATGGGATCAGCGCGCCGTCTTCGGTCACGCCCGAAATCTCGATCACCGCCGTATCAAGCTTGCCCAGAAACCCCATCCACGCCATCGGCGCGACTTGGCTGAGATGCATGTCAAAATACTGCATCTGACCGCTATTGATACGCTCGCGCGCGATCGGGTCCGAGTTGTAGGGCAGGCGGAATTCGATGCCATCGGCCTTGGCCAGCGCGCCGTCCAGTTCCGGCCCCGTCGAAGCGCCCGTCCAGATCGACACTTTGAACGGCCGACCGGCGGCGTGCTCGTCCTCGATTCGTTTGGCCAAGGCTTGCGGGACGGCCTTGGGATAGCCCGAACCGGTAAACCCGCTCATGCCGATCACCGCACCGGGGGCGATCAACATCGCAGCATCCTCGGCGCTCATCAGCTTTTCGCGAAATTTCGGGTGGCGCAGACGCGGGTTGTGAGACAAGGCAAGTCCTCCTTCTGACCTTGTGGCAGCCGTATCCCTATTGCATACGAGCTGTTTCGCGGAAAAATTGCGCGCCAAGAGAGGATTGTCCATGTCGCGCCAGCTATGCGCTGAGCGCATAGCTTCTTTCCCAAAGGCTTAAAGCGCGTCAAACAGCGTCGAAAGCCGCGCTGCCTCGTCTTTCAACCCCCAAGGCGGATTGATCACGAACATCCCCGAGCCGATCATGCCATGTCCTTCCCGCGCCGGTGGAAAATCAACTTCGTGGCTCAACGCGTCGGGGAAATTTGCGCTTAGATTTGCGACCATCGCGTTCTGCGCTCCGGACAGCAGACGCGGATACCAAAGTGCGATCATCCCAACGTTCCACTTTTTCGTGATCTGCGCGATCACGCGCGGCATTGCGTCATAATCGCTTTTCACTTCGTAAGAGGGATCGATCAGCATCATTCCGCGCCGAGGCGTTGGCGGAGTGAGCGAAATCGCCATCTCCAACCCGTCCGCCTTGTGCAAGATCGCGCGCCTGCGCCCAATCGCGTCACGCAACGCCTCGTATTCCTGCGGGTGTAATTCGCATAGCTGCAACGTGTCCGTGCGCCGCAACAGCGCCTGCGCAATCAGCGGCGAGCCGGGATAAGCCTGCGCCCCATGCGCCGCACGCACCGTTTCCAGCGCGCGCTGATAAGGGTGCTCAGGCGCAAACCAACCCAGATCCGCAATCCGCGCGATCCCCGCCGCCGCCTCACCGGTTTTCGCCGCTTCGACTCCATCCAGCGCATAAAGCCCGCGCCCGGCATGGGTCTCGATATAGCTTAGCGGCTTGTCCTTGCGCGTCAGGTAATCAAGCGCACTGGCCAGCAGCGCATGCTTATGCACATCGGCTAGATTTCCTGCGTGATAGGCGTGTTGATAAGACAGCATTGGCGCACTCCTTGCCGCCTTCCTGCCCGCCCGGCCCGACGCGCGCAAGTCTTTCATCTGGCCAAAAATACTCCGGGGGCGGCCGCAGGCCGGGGGCAGAGCCCCCTCTTGGCTAATGTTCGTAGCATTCAAGGTCATGCATCCTCGCCAAATCGAGATCAACGAAAGATGAACAACCGCAGCGCTTTACTGCGTCGGGCACCCGCTTGACGCCAAGCGTCAGGTCGCGACAAACCTGCGCGTCGGGTTTCGACGAAAAGCTTACTTAGACAGGCGTCGCGTAATCTGCTATGGTTGAGTCAATTCAACGAATATCCGCTATGCGTGCATTCCGGCGTCAGTCAGCTGTCTTTGATGACGGGTTTCAGTGATGCCGGACTGATCAAATACCGTTGAGATACCGAGTATTCCGCAACCCTTTTATTCCGGTCGGCGCGAGCAGGCCCGTTCTTAGGAAACGGTCGCGCAATGGCCCAAAGAAAAGCAGGGAACGAACGGTAACTCGCCCAAAACGATCACGGCTTTGGAACACCACTTGCTTTTTGATCATCGGGAAGGGGACGCCATGTCAGCTCAGAAAGCCTTGCGTATTGTACTTACCCAAGAGGGGAGTTCCTTTCGTCTGGAATCCGCGACCCGGATCGACAAGGTGCTTCAACCCTCGGACCCGTTGGAAACCTCGGATGGTGAATTTGGCGCTTGGGTGGCCTTGGAGGACGGAAGCGGGCGACACCTGTTCCGGCGCGTTCTGGATAACCCGCTGGACCTGCGAGAGGTCTTTACCGGAGAGCGGCAGGAAATGCGCCGCGTTCGCATAGAGGAGCCGCAAGCTGTGATCAGCTTTCTGATGCCCCTGCTGGACGACGCCAAAACGCTCACAGTCCACGCGAGCGACACCGGCGGCAAGACAGCCACCCCGGCAAAGCCAGTTTTCAAAGTTGAACTGCGCAATCTGCTTGCGCGCAGCAAGGAAGGGAGGCCGGGCCATGGGCGTCAATGATGGGGCCGTCATCGGCCTGAGCAAGGTCGTCGATCATGGGCCAGCAACGGAGCGCTGGAACATCGTGTTGGTGGCCGAAGGGTTTCAGGCCGCAGAAATGCCGAAATTCCACAACGAGGTCAGCAAGTTCATCGACAAGCTGTTCAACACCGTCCCGTTTGGCGACATGTGGTGCGGCATCAACATCTACCAGTTGGACGTATCCTCGACCGATAGTGGCGCTGATGAACCGGGCGGGGGCGAGTGCACCGGGGCGAATGTCTTTCGCGACACTTATTTCGACGCGACCTTCTGTTCCGGCGGGACCCAGCGTGCGCTTACGGTCGATTCCTCGCTTGTGCTGCAGGAGGTGATAGATCTTCTGCCAGAGTATGAGGAGGCGATCGTCATCGTGAACAGCGATGTTTATGGCGGCACCGGGGGGGCGGTCGGAACCTATTCGTTGGGCTTTAGCCCGATCACCGGCAAGGGCGGTGTCGAAATTGCCATCCATGAGCTTGGTCACGCGGGTTTCCAGCTTGCCGACGAATACGATTATGACAGCGTTGGAACCTATGGCGGAAGCGAGCCCGCGCGCGTCAATATTACCGCCAATGCCGACAAGAATACGATCAAATGGGGCGATCTGATCGCAGGGCCGACGGCGGTCCCGACCCAGACGAACGGCAATTGCAATGAACCAAACGAAGACCCGAGCCCGGTCGCCGATGGCACCGTCGGCGCGTTCGAGGGCGCAGGCTATTGGCCCTGCGGGCTCTACCGGCCCGAATATACCTGCATGATGCGAGAACTCGCCCAACCGTTTTGCGCGGTCTGCGAACGGCGTATCCGTGAGGTGCTGCAAACCTATATTGCGCCGGTGACCGTCACGCTTGCAACGCCAAGCGTCGATTTCCACGACATTCCCGAAGGCATCGGCGGCGCAGGCGTAACCACCTATCGCGCGATCATCTTTGATGTCGGCTCCTGCGCACCGTTGCAGTTACAGGTCATCAGCGGGCCGACGGGCGGCTTCGGGCTTCCCTTGGGTGGCAATGTCATCGTCTCGCCGGGTCAGGCGATGACGCAGGGCAAGATCTGGATTTCCTATACCTCCACAACCGCAGGCGCGAGTGCCAGCGGCACCGTCACCATCGAGGCCGTGGAAACCGGCGAGACGTTTGTCGTGACGATCACCGCCAATACCGTCGCGCGACCGACTGCGGCGGCGGCGCTGGTGCTTGATCGGTCGGGGAGCATGAACGAGGATGCCGGCGACGGCACCGCCAAGATCAGCAAGCTGCGCCAAGCGGTGAAGACCTTTGTCGATGTCATGCTGCCGGGGGACGGGGTCGGCTTGGTTCGCTTTAGCAACGATGCCGATATTGTCGAGCCGGTTGGCGACGTCGCCGTGATCGGCGGCACGGTGAAGACAGCGGTGGACAGTGCCGACTTCAATCTTGGCGGCAATACCTCGGTCGGGGACGGGCTTGTCGCGGGGACGGATGCGCTGAATGCGGCGGGCAGTTACGACACCAAGGCCATGGTCGTGCTGACTGATGGCAAGGAAAACCGGGCGGAATACATCGAAGATGTCGCGGGGCTGATCACAGCCAATACCTTCGGGATTGGCTTTGGAACGCCCGCCAATGTCGATGTCGGAAAGCTGGAAATCCTGACCGGAACGCATTCAGGGTATCTTTTGATCACCGGAGCGATCACGCCGAGCGAACAGTTCCGGTTACAGAAGTATTTTCTGCAGATCCTTGCGGGGATCACCAATTCCGAGGTCATCGTCGATCCGACGGGCACCCTGACGCGCAAAGATCCGCTACAGATTCCGTTTTCGGTGACCGAAGCCGATTACGGCATCGACGTGATCTTGCTGGCGAAAGAGCCGCGCGCCGTTGATTTCAGGCTTGAAACGCCGTCGGGTGCGATCATTGATGCCAACGTGGCCATTATAGAGCCGAATGTCGATCTCATCCGCACGCCCAATGTCGCCTATTACCGGATCGGGTTGCCTGTGGGCGTTGAGGGCGGTCATGCGGGGCAATGGAAGGCGCATCTGCGGCTTATGGGAGCTGTTCAGGACGATGCGGTCGCGGCCCAGTCGTATCTGCGACAAATGCCCTTCAGCCTGCTGGTGCATGCCTATTCCACCCTGAGTTTTCGCGCGCATCTGACCCAGTCAGGGCCAGAGCCAGGGGCCACATTGACGCTGAGCGCGGTTCTCACAGAATATGCGCGCCCCCTAAGCGACGGGGTCAGCGTCTGGGCCGAGATGACGCGACCGGACGGCACCGCCATCTCGATCCCGCTGATCGCAAACGAACCGGGGCGCTTTGTCACGACGATAAGCGAATTCGCGGCGGGGCTTTACAGGTTCCGGATTCGCGCCTTCGGGATGACGTCCAGCGAACGCGCCTTTACCCGCGAGCAAACGCTTACTGCGGTCATCGGTTCGACCAAGCCGGGGGATGGCAATCCCCGCCCCGACTATTGCGATCTGCTGGACTGTATCGTGCAAACGCAGCGCGACCCCAAGGACGCGACGACATCTTCGAGCGGGGCGATCAACGTCGATTGGAATTCTCTGGCCCGCTGCCTGCGCAAGATCTGCCAGCCTAGGCGCTCTGACGGATGAACGGGTCCATGAGGGATTAGGGCGCGCAGGCCCACCCTCGGGACCGTCTAAACTCCCCCTTCGCCATCATCTTTGCCGCGCTTGTCAGCGTTTTGCCAGAAGGTCGCGCAGAAATTCCGCGAGGGTCGCATCGTGTGAACCATCTTTCAGCAGATCCGATAAGGCCGCCTTCGCATCCAGCGACAAGCTGCCCGCCTTGCGTCCGGTTTCACCCTTTCCCGCATCGGCTGAGCGGCAATAGGCGTCCAGACATTTCATCAGGGCCTCTGGCTCGATGCCCTTCTCCTTTAGAAGGCGCAGGATGCTGTCCTGATTCAGCAGGCAACGGATAAAGCGGCAAAGCGCCTCGTGACCGGGATCGCCGGAATCAGAGCGGGTCGGCGGGGTGTCGCCGCCGCGATAGACCGCTGCCGTCAGCGCCTGCTCGCGCGTGAAGGGCAGGCCCCGCCGACTTGTGCCAGCGGCCTCGACCTGTATCCGGTAAAGCCCGGCTTGTGAGGCGTTCATCGTGACCTCGAAATTCCCCGGCAGGTGCTCGGTCATCGCCAGCGCAAGCGTGCCCCCCGACGGCAGTTCGATCCGGGCGAGAACCTTGGCGCGCCCTTCAAGAGGCACGTCATATTCGCTCAGGCTGGCATGCACGGTGACACTCGCGCCAGGCTCAAGGCTGGTTTGATCGCAGCGCGCCTGCATGCGCAGATTGGAATAACTCTGCACGGCCACACTGTAGCGCGCGCCAAGCGGATGAGTTCCCTGCGCAGCGTTCACGGCGGCATAATCATGATTGTCGAAATACCGCTTCCAAAGCTTTTCGTCGATCTCGAGCACCGCATGCCAAGTGCCGCCATGCGCGCCCGCATCCTTTAGCGGGAAAGGCAGGCCAAAGCGGTAGTAGGACATCCGCGTCCCCGTCGCGAAGGTGGCCCCCGCCGCCCCGGCAACACCCGGATCAATCAGATCACCGGCGGGCGTCTGCAAGGTGAACCGGATGACGGGGACGTCCACCAGCAAGATTGCGGTCGCCTCCACATCGGCTTCGCTGAGGTGGAACGGGATCTTCACCGTTTGACCAAGGCCAATATGACCGCTTGGATCGCGCACGATATCGGTTCGCGTGGCGCCAGCGAGAATCTGGTGGAAATACTTGGTCAGGCGGAAATAGTCATCGGTGCCGCTGCCCAGATGCCCGGTCAAAAGCAGATAGCCATCGCGAACCCCGGCAAGTGCCATAAGCGCTGACGTGCTGACCTGTGCCTCGGTGCCAAGCGCAATCGCAAAGGTGCGCGCGTCGATCTGGGCCAGAACATCTGCGATGTAGGCGGCGCGATTTTCGATGCCATCGGTGAAGACGATCATCGCCTTTTCATCGTAGCCCCCCACCGGATCAAGCACCGAACGCGCCTCAAGAACGCCATTGCCGATAGAGGTAAATCCGGCCGGATTTGTCGCATGAGCGTTTGCCGCTGCGCGGGCCAAATTCCGGTTCGGATCGGACATGTCGTCGCTCATGATCGGCGTTATCGCCAAGCCAGGATAGGCCGGATCGTTCACCGGATAGGCGTCATGGTCAAAACGGATCATCCCAACAGCGTTTCCAGCGGGGATCAGTTCGGTAAAGCGCACCGCTGCCTCGCGCAGCAGCTCCACCCGGGTGGCCCCCAGATCGCCAGCGGCGCCATCCATGCTGCCCGATTGGTCAAGCGCCAGCATCACGGCCACGGTCGGACGGGCACGGGTATTGGCGTGGATCAAAACGTCCCATTCCTGACCGGTATCGTCGCAGCGGATGCGCACGGTGCCTTGGGCCGTGTCACCGTCGCTGGTGCCCGTATAAGATATCCAGATCCGCGCCTGATCCGCCGTCTCGAAATCGGGGCGCGGATCGGCGACCTCGCTCATCATGCCGTTGGGCGTGCCAAATACCGTGCCCGCCGGTCCCGAAGTCACAGTCGGTCCAGATATGATGCGCATTGTGGTGGCGCTGCAACCCGTGACTTCGAAAACCACCGCACGATACGTCGTAAGCCCCTCGGGCACGTCAGCGAACTCGACCTCAAGCGGACTGGGCGGCGCGACGGTAAGCGGCCACAGGGCGCAGGGCGCGGCGATCAGCATCCGCGTCAGACCTGACGATACCTCGCGGATCACGTCCTCGGCTTCGGACCAAGCGGGGCGGAATGACCGGCCGGTTTCGATCGTGTAACCATAGACCCGTGTCAGCGCGGGATTAATCAGGTGCCGCGCCCAAGCATAATCCGAGGCAGACCCCGTTGTGGGATAAAGACCGAACGAGATGTCGGGCTGATAGTTGCGCCCGTTGACGCCTTGAATACCTTGGCGGATTTCTTCTGCCAGATCCGCATGCGCCGACAGGGCGGGTGCGAGAATATGCTCGGAATAGGCGTCGTTGGCCACGCCACGCTGACCATCGAAGGCAGGGTTAAGAAAGTTCTGCGAGGCATTGCTGCTTTGGACCTGATCATGGCCCCAAGGATAAAGGATCAGTTCGGAATAGCTGTGAATGTCGAAAAATATCCGGATCTCGGGATAGGTATCCAGCAGCCACGCGATATTGCGCGTCTCCTGCTCGGACATCGGCGATGGCCCGTGATAGACCTGATCGCTATTGCAGGGATCGGTCGAGATATAGCCGGTATTGGCCGCGTTCGATAGCAGCGTTTGAAAGTCGAACAGAACGTCGAAATTGCGGTTCAGATCGACCCCGATGCAGCTGTCATTGCCGCCGCTTTGCGCGGGGTTGCGATTGCGCCGCCAGCCCCCGTTGCCGCCCACGGCGTCATGGGCCTTGGAATAGTCGAAACCGTCGGGGTTGCCGCTGGGCACGAAGAACAGATGATAGGTCTCGAATATAGAGCCAATCTGTGAGGCCGTGTAGCTGACCGGGCCATAGCCCAAACCGGTGCCGAGGTCATGGGCCTCCAGAAGGTCGGCCGCGAAGGAGAGGCATATCTCGGGCGGCATCCATTCGCGCGCATGCAGCCCCCCAAGAAAGGCCACGCCGGTCTTTTCGCCCGGCGTGCCGATCCGCATCGCGCGAACGGTGTTGCCCTGCGCAGTGGTGTTGGGAAGGTTTATGGCGGTGCATGTGGACGGATAGGCCGACACCAGCGCCGCGATACCCGACTCGAGCTCTGAAAGACTGTTCAAATAGGCCATTGCGCGACTCCGTGTCTTAATGACGACAAGAAGAACGCCTTACTCCTTGCGGCCTAGGCCGCGCGGGATAACGCCCTCTTCTTTGTACCGGTTTCCACTGGCAGATTTCTTTTCATTGGCGGGGATCTTGCTCTCTGGCTGAATCTCGATTTTGCCAAGATCCGCTGACAGATCGTCAAGAACCGCCTTCTTGGCGATGACATTTGCGATAAACGTGCCATCGGAGGCCTGACGCGGACCACGGCCAACCGTCTCAATCTCGCGGTCTTCAAGAAGGCGCGTCATGTCTTGGGCTGTCTTGGTGGTGATCATCGCCCGACGCAGAGGCGATGACGGGGTTTTCGACTCGGTGGACTTATCCTTCGGATCAGCCATGACCAAACGCCTTTCTGCAATTGTCTCTCGCCATTTGATCACGTGGCAAGAGATTGGAGACAGATCGTATTGGATAAGTGTATCACAAAATCGCCCTTAGCGCGTGATTTTTCCCGTCAAACTAAACTTAGGGGCGAGTTCGCGCGAGCGCCGCGCCGCCCGTTGCAATGCGAGTCGCATAATCGGAGGCCTCAGCCGCGCTAGGAACTTCGGGACAGCACGATCCACGGTCCGGCAGGGAAAATGCGGCACATAGTGGTCCGAGAGATGGCAGCACCGGAACCGGCAAATCGCACGCGCCGGGGGCAGCGCCCCCTTGCCGAGCGTTGATCAGCATTGGGCGGGGATAACAACGCCCGCAAACCCGGCTTCAGACATAAAAAAACGACGGCACCCAGGGAGGAGGAGGGGCGCCGCCGTCTTTTTCTACCTAAGGCCTCAGGGAGGAGGAGGAGGCCCTTAGGTTCGTCCGACGCCACTCCAGGGAGGAGGAGAGGAGTGACATCGCAGCCTCGGGTCCAGGGAGGAGGAGAGGACCCTCGGTATTCTTGGTGGCGGCACCCTCAGGGAGGAGGAGAGAGGGCGCCGCCGAAACGATCGGCCCAGGGAGGAGGAGAGGGCCTTTCGTATGACTTGGGGCGGTTTGCCCCGGTGTTCAAGTGCTGCGCTGCAGCATGCGACAGCCTGTCGCAGTTTGCCCGCTGAGGATGAGGCGGCGACCTCAGGGAGGAGGAGAGAGGTCGCCGCCTTCTCAGCGCGATTCCCAGGGAGGAGGAGAGGGAATCGAGCAGCTCGGTCCGGCATCAAGGCATCACGCCAAGTTGGGCCGGTATATTTTGTGGCGACACCCTCAGGGAGGAGGAGAGAGGGTGTCGCCGATTTCCAAGCCTCAGGGAGGAGGAGGAGAGGCTCGGGAATTCAATTACTTACCGTATGCGGCCTCATAGGCCACGCGGGTGATCATCGAGGCATGCAGCCCCAGATCGTCCAATTCGCGACGGCTCAACGAGCGCAGTTCGTTCAACGTCTGGCGATACACTTTGCGACGTGCCAGCGCCTCGGAGATTTTGGTCATTACGGCGCTTAGGCCGGTTTCGGTCGTGTGAATGTTCTGTACGAGTGCCATTGCTTCAGCCTCTAACTTTCTACTGGGCCCTTTGCGGTTTCTCCGTCTGGTGGCCCGTGTTGGTTACGATGCGTTTCTCTATCGCGTTGACGCTAACATGAGGTGAATGCTGCGGCTGCACAATGGCGGGAATGCTCAATGCTGCCATGCAGAAAGCGCATAACCGATTCTGACCTAATTCCCCTACGTCCGCGAAAGATATGTGCGCGCCCATCTTGCTGATTGCGGATTACCTGACCTTTTAGACAGGGGTTGCTCTTGAACCTCGCGGCAAAAACGCCACAGTCAGCGCGAAACGGGCCATTTTCCATATGCGCCCAAGAATTAGGCAAGGAGAGATTCGCATGGGTTCGGGCAAGGAAGAGGTGCTTGCGGCGCTACGTTCAGTGGCGCTTGCGGGCGGTGGCGATGCGGTGAGTCGCGATCTGGTGCGTGCTTTGGCGGTGCAAGACGGGGTTGTGCGCTTTGTGCTGGAGGGCGCGCCGGGCACCGAGCTTGAGGCCGCTCGCCCCGCGCTTGAGGCCGCCGTGCGCGCGCTGCCTGGTATAACAAGTGTCACGGTTGTGGTGCCTGCTGGCCCGCCGCGTGGCTTGGGTGGCACGGCGCAACAGGCCAAAGGCCCCGCGATTGGCGGTCATGCCAAGCCTCAATCGGGGCCGCAAAAGGTGCCCGGCGTCAAAACGATTCTGGCGATTGGCTCGGGCAAGGGGGGCGTGGGCAAATCGACCGTTGCGTCGAACCTTGCCGTGGCCCTTGCGCGCGCGGGCAAAAAGGTCGGTCTGCTGGACGCCGATATATATGGCCCCTCGCAGCCGCGCATGATGGGGGCCAGTAAGCGCCCCGCCTCGCCTGATGGTCAGACGATCCTGCCCCTGCAGGCCCATGGCGTCACTTTGATGTCGATTGGCTTGATGCTGAAAGAGGATGAGGCGGTGATCTGGCGTGGCCCGATGTTGATGGGCGCGATGCAACAGATGTTGTTTCAGGTGAAATGGGACGAATATGGCCCGCTCGATGTGTTGCTGATCGATCTGCCGCCCGGAACTGGCGATGTGCAGCTTAGCTTGTGCCAGAAAACCACGCTGGACGGCGCGATCATCGTCTCGACCCCGCAAGACGTGGCGCTGCTGGATGCCAAAAAGGCGATCGACATGTTCCGCCGCCTCAAAGCGCCGGTCGTCGGGCTGATCGAGAATATGTCGACTTATATCTGTCCCAATTGCGGCCATGAGGCGCATCTGTTTGGTCATGGAGGCGTTGCGACCGAGGCCGCGCGGCTCGATCTGCCGTTCCTCGGGGCCTTGCCGCTGGATCTAGAGGTGCGCTTGGCGGGGGATTCGGGCACACCGATTGCCGCGGGGCAGGGGCCGGCGGCGCAGGCCTATGCGTCTCTTGCGCAGGGGCTGATTGCGCAAGGGCTGATCTGAACGCGCATCGCGGCGACTATAAAGGTCATGAAACGGCGTCCCGACGGGGCGCCGTTTTGCTATTCGGCGCGGTGTCTGGGCGCTTTACGGGAATTCATGGCACGCGCTACGGGACTTCACGGGACTGTTCCCGCCGCGTGACGGGAATTTCCGGCGTAGATTCGACTGAATCACGCCATTCTCACGTGAAATCCGGACGAATCACGGCGGCGTGATCATGAATTCGGGGCTTTGACTGTTGGCGAAAGGTCACAGGATTCCGGCTCTCCATCGTCTTTACGGGACGGCATGGGTAAAAAATGCAAAAAATGTGGATGCCGAATTTTTACTATATCTGGTGTGCGTAGTTAACTAAGCGTCAATTTGTGGTGCGAATTTCTCACTATATCTAGTTTTTCAAGGTGTCTCCGCTCAAGATGCAGCACGAAACCGGTTATTTTTTTATTGCTTCCCGTGAATTCCCGTGGCATCCCTTTGTCATCGGAAGCGAAAACAAACGAGGCACTAAGACCTCACGGCGAAATGCAGGTTTCATACAGGCTCTCGCTTCACGAAAACAAAGAGATCCGGCGCGTGGGCGAGCAGACATCCCCCCAGGTGGCACGCGTAGTCGGACATACCCAGCGATGGGACGAGGGCGGCGGATTGAGCAGTGGCAGCAGCTCAATCCGCCGTTTTCACTTAAGGGCCCTCGGGCCGGGGACAGGTAAGGATCGCGCGTTTTGGCGGGCATGTTCATAGGCGAATACACCTTCAAGGTGGACAGCAAGGGTCGCGTGTCGATTCCCGCCCTGTTTCGTCGTGAGCTCGAAGAAGGCGACCCCCAGCGCCCCAACGCAGAACGCCCCCGCATGGTGATCGTGTTCGGCGCTGACAGCCAGAAAATGCTGCAAGTTTACACCCAAACTGCGTTCGAAGCCCTGGCTGCGGATATCGCCGCGCTGCCCCGTGGCTCGAAAAACCGCGCGATGCTGCAACGCGTCGTGCTGTCGAAATCCCACCCCACCGAGGTTGACCCTGACGGGCGTCTGGTGCTGCCAGCCGCGCTGCGCACCAAGATCGCGCTGGAGGGTGAGGCGAAATTTGCCGGGGTCGGCGAGACGTTTGAAATCTGGAAACCCGAAACCTTCGACGCGGTTGATGCGGCTCAGACCGAAGCTTGGGTCGAAGATCAAGGCGAAGATTTCGATCCTCTCAGCCTGCTATACGCGGAGTGAGCGATGTCGGACCGGGACGCCCAACCCATCGCGCCCCCCCATGTTCCCGTGCTGTTGCGCGCGCTTCTGAAGGCGGTTGCACCCGTGTCGGGCACTTGGATGGACGGAACCTTCGGGGCGGGGGGCTACACGCGCGGGCTGCTTGAGGCGGGTGCGGAGACCGTGATCGGTGTTGATCGTGACCCGGCGGTGTTTGAGATGGCGAAAAGCTGGCGTGATCAGTATGGCGACCGCTTGGAACTGGTCGAAGGCACGTTTTCCAACATGGATAGCTATAGCGATGCGCTGCTGGACGGGATCGTTCTGGATCTTGGCGTGTCCTCGATGCAGCTTGATCAGGCCGAGCGCGGGTTTTCATTTATGCGCAACGGCCCGCTTGATATGCGGATGTCGCAAGACGGCCCGACGGCTGCCGATCTGGTTAATAGCGCGGATGAGGCCGAACTGGCCGATATCCTGTTTCAATACGGCGAAGAGCGCGCCTCGCGCCGCATTGCCAAGGCGATTATAGCGGCGCGCCAAGCCGCCCCGATTGAGACTACCGCGCAGCTTGTGCAGGTCATCGAATCTTGCCTGCCGCGGCCCAAACCCGGCCAAAGCCACCCCGCCACGCGCAGCTTTCAAGCCATTCGCATCGCGGTAAACGATGAATTTGGCCAACTGATCGCCGGGCTAGAGGCCGCAGAACGCGCGCTGAAACCCGGCGGGCAACTCGCCGTGGTCAGCTTTCACTCGCTTGAAGATCGGGTGGTCAAGCGGTTCATGGCGGCGCGCGCCTCGACAGGTGGGGGCGGCTCGCGCCATGCCCCGATGGGCGACACGCGCGTTCCCGCCTTTGAAATTACCGTTAAGGGCGATGGCCCTGATGCCGAAGAACTGGCGATCAACCCGCGTGCGCGCTCGGCGCGACTGCGCGTGGCACGGCGCACCGATGCGCCCGCCATCGCCACCGACCGCAGCCAGTTGGGCCTGCCCGGCCTTGTGATCGGATCGAAGAAAGGACGCCGCCGTTGAGACTTCTAGCCTATCTTGCGACTGCATTCGGGGTCATGGCGCTTGCGTTCTGGGCCTATCACGTCAATTACGACACGCAGGACCGCGTCGATACTTTGCGCGACCTCAATCGCGAAATTTCCTCGCTCAATGAGGGGCTGACGGTGCTCAATGCCGAATGGGCTTATTTGAACCGTCCCAAGCGGTTGCGTGAACTTGTTAATCTGAATTTTGGCGCGTTGAAGCTGCTGCCGATGACGCCTGAACAATTCGGCACGGTCGCTGAAATCGCCTACCCGACCCCGCAGATGAAGCCAATCTCGGACCCGATCGAGGTCAGCGCCCCGAAGGAGGATCGCTGATGCGTACGCCGCTTCGCCCCCTTGCCCGTATCCTGAACGCCCGTGCCAAGGGCGAAAACACCGACGCGATCGAGCGCGAAAACCGCCGTTTGCGCGGCGAGGCCACGCGTGACGATGCCCGCCAGCGCGCCGAGGGGCGTTTGCTGGTGATGTCGGTGCTGTTTCTGGCGGCGTTTCTGACGGTTGGTCTGCGGATGGGCTCGTTTGCCGCCGCACGCCCCGAAGAGCCGCAAACCGATGGCCCGCGCGCGACGATCTCCGCCCAACGCGCCAATATCGTGGATGACAAGGGCCGGGTGCTGGCAACCAACCTGCTGACGCACGCACTTTACGCCCAGCCGCCGCTGATGATCGACCCGATGGGCACGATCGACAAGCTCGTCAAGATTTTCCCCGATCTCAACCGTGATCGTCTGATCAAGGATTTCACCGGCAAACGCAAATTCGTCTGGATCAAGAAAAGCATCTCTCCCGAGCAGCTTCAGGCGGTGCATGACATCGGCGATCCGGGTCTGCTGTTTGGCCCGCGCGAGATGCGCCTTTATCCCAACGGTCACCTCGCTGCCCATATTCTGGGGGGCGCGCGCTATGGTGCGCAGGGGGTGAATTCCGCCGAGATCCTTGGCGTCGCCGGGATCGAGAAGGAATACGACAAATGGCTGCGCGATCCGGCCAATGGCGGCAAACCGCTGCGTCTGTCGATTGATCTGACCGTGCAAACCGCGATGGAAGATGTGCTGGCGGGCGGCATGAAGCTGATGCATGCCAAAGGCGCAACGGCGGTGCTGATGCGGGTCAAAACCGGCGAGATCGTCGCCATGTCGAGCCTGCCTGATTTCGATCCCAATAACCGCCCTGCGCCGCTGCTCAAGGGCGACCCTTCGGACAGTCCGCTGTTTAACCGCGCGGTGCAGGGCGTGTATGAGCTGGGCTCGACGTTCAAAATCTTTGCGGTCAGTCAGGCCCTGCAGGACGGGCTGGTAACGCCGACCACGATGATCGACACCGTGCCGTTCCGCTTTGGCGGCTTCACGATCCATGACTTTCATAATTACGGCAAACAGCTTTCGGTGACCGATGTGCTGGTGCACAGCTCCAATATCGGCACCGCCCATATCGTGCAGAAAATCGGCCCCTCGGCGCAAAAGGCGTTTCTGGGCAAGCTGGGCCTGCTGGAGCCGACGCCGGTCGAGCTGATCGAGGCCCCGACGGGGCGCCCCATCGTGCCCAAGAAATGGTCCGAGATGTCGTCGATGACCATCGGCTACGGGCATGGCCTGTCTGACAGTCCGCTGCATCTGGCCGCCGCCTATGCCACGATTGCCAATGGCGGCAAGCGGGTGCTGCCTACGCTGATTGCCAAGGGCGGGCCGCGCAAGCCGGTTGAGCAGAAATACGGCGCTCCCGAGGGCGCGCAGGTTGTCGCACCCGCCGTGGCGCGCAAGGTCTTGGCGATGATGCGCGCCGTCGTGACGCGCGGCACGGCAAGCTACGGCAACGTCAAGGGCTATCAGGTGGCCGCCAAGACCGGCACCGCTGACAAGCCCGACCCGCAGGGGGGCTATTACGACAAGAAGGTGATCTCGACCTTCGCGGGCGTGTTTCCGGTCACCGATCCGCAATATGTGCTGATTTTGACGCTGGATGAGCCCTCGGACACTTCGGGCAAGATCCCGCGCCGCACCGCAGGCTGGACAGCCGTTCCCGTCGCCGCCGAGGCGATCCGCCGTGTCGCGCCGCTTTTGGGTCTGCGCCCGGAACCGACGACCCCCGATATGCTGGACGGGATTTCGCTGGTCAAAGCGGACTAAGGCGCGCCGCGCAGATCTTGACCTTGGCAAGTCGGGCCGTGATAAGAACTGCGGGCTGAGTGAGGGACAAAACGATATGGCCGCAGGCACCAAGATGCTAAGCGAATTGGGGCTGACGCCGCTGGGCGGGCCGGACCGTGCGATCTCGGGGCTGTCGGTCGATAGCCGTCAGGTCAAGCCGGGCCATCTGTTCGCAGCCCTTCCCGGTAGCAATATGCACGGCGCGGAATTCGTGCCCTATGCGCTGCGTATGGGCGCGGGGGCCATTCTGACCGATCGCGCAGGCGAAGGTGTGGCGCGCGCGGCCCTTGCGGGCACCGATGTTGCGATTGTCGTGACCGAAGATCCACGTCAGGCGCTGGCCTTTGCGGCAGCGCTTTGGTTTGGCCGCCAGCCCGAAACCGTGATCGCGGTGACGGGCACAAACGGCAAGACCAGCGTGGCGACCTTCACGCGCCAGATCTGGCAGGAGCTTGGGCTTGAGGCGTCTAATATCGGCACCACGGGCGTTGAGGGCAGCTACACCGCACCCTCGCCCCACACCACGCCCGAACCGATCACCCTGCATCGGTTGCTGTCCGATATGGCAAGCGTTGGCGTCACCCATGCCGTGATGGAGGCCTCCTCGCATGGTCTTGCGCAGCGCCGCCTTGACGGGGTGACGCTGACAGCCGCCGCTTTCACCAATTTCACCCAAGATCACCTCGATTATCACGCGACTTTTGACGAATATTTCGCCGCCAAAGCTGGCTTGTTCACCCGCGTTTTGCCCGAAGATGGCGCGGCGGTGATCAATCTCGATGATCCCAAGGGGCGCGAGCTGGCCAAATATGTCACCGCGCGCGGGCAGGAACTGATTGGCATCGGCACCAGCGATGATTGCGAGATGGAAATCTTGGGTCAGCGCTATGACGCGACGGGGCAGGATGTGCGGTTTTCGTGGCAGGGCTGGACGCAGATGACGCGGCTGCCGCTGATCGGCGGGTTTCAGGCGATGAACGTGCTGAGCGCCGCCGCCCTTGCCATTGCCTGCGGGGCCGAGGCCGAGGAGGTGTTCGCCACCTTGCCACGCCTGAGCACTGTGCGCGGACGTATGCAACTGGCCGCGACGCGCGAAAACGGCGCCACGGTCTTTGTCGATTATGCCCATACGCCCGATGCGGTGAAAACCGCGCTGTCGGCGCTGCGCCCGCATGTGATGGGGCGTTTGATCGCGATTGTCGGTGCCGGAGGCGACCGCGATGCCACCAAGCGCCCGCTGATGGGGCAGGCGGCGCATGAGCATGCTGATCTGGTGATCGTGAGTGATGACAACCCGCGCTCCGAAGACCCCGCCGTGATCCGCGCCGCCGTGATGCTGGGCGCGCCCGATGCGATGGAGGTGGGCGATCGCGCCGAGGCGATCTTGCGCGGCGTTGACGCGCTGCAACCCGGCGATGCGCTGCTGGTGATGGGCAAGGGCCATGAAAGCGGGCAGGTCATTGGCAGCGATGTTTACCCGTTCGATGATGCTGAACAGGCCAGCCTTGCGGTCGCGGCCCTGGATGGGAAAATCTGATGTCGGTGTTGTGGACCTCAAAGGATGCCGCTGTTGCCACCAAGGGGCAGGTCACGCATCCCTTTGAAGCGACCGGCATTTCCATCGACACCCGCTCGATCCGTGCAGGTGATCTGTTTGTCGCCCTCAAGGACGTGCGCGACGGCCATGATTTCGTGCGCGCGGCGCTGGATGCGGGGGCGGCGGGCGCGCTGGTGTCGCGCATACCCGACGGCTGCTCGGAGAAGGATGCGCTGCTGATCGTGCCCGATGTGCTGGCCGCGCTCGAGGATCTGGGCCGGGCAGGGCGCGCGCGTTCCAAGGCGCGGGTGCTGGCAGTGACCGGATCGGTGGGCAAGACCTCGAGCAAGGAAATGCTGCGCGCGGTGCTGTCTGCCCACGGTGCGGTGCACGCCGCCGAGGCCAGTTTCAACAACCATTGGGGCGTGCCGATCACGCTCGCGCGGCTGCCCGAAAGTGCGGATTTCGCCGTGATCGAGATCGGCATGTCCAACCCCGGCGAGATCGCGCCGCTGGCGAAAATGGCACGCCCGCATGCCGCACTGATCACCACCGTCGCCGCAGCCCATCTTGAGGCGTTTGCGGATCTGGCCGGGATTGCGCGCGAAAAGGCCGCGATTTTCGAGGGGCTGGAGCCGGGCGGCACGGCTGTCATTCCCACCGGGCTTGAGGTCACCGATATCCTGCGCTCGGGCGCTGAAAAACACGCGCAAACCATCGTGACCTTTGGCACCGCGCCGGGCTCTGATTATCAACTGCTCTCGGCGCGGATCGCGGGCGACGCCACGATTGTGCAAGCCATGCGCGCAGGACAGCCGATGCTGTTCAAGGTGATGACGCCGGGCGCGCATTTCGCCGCGAACGCTTTGGGCGTTTTGGCCTT
Source organism: Thioclava indica (assembly GCF_000714545.1). Classification (GTDB taxonomy): domain Bacteria; phylum Pseudomonadota; class Alphaproteobacteria; order Rhodobacterales; family Rhodobacteraceae; genus Thioclava; species Thioclava indica. The sequence goes on along the minus strand of NZ_AUNB01000001.1, from coordinate 167,520 downwards.
GGCCGAGGCCGTGGGCTGCGATCCGACCGTTACGGCGATGGATCTGGGCAACTGGGAACCCCCGGCGGGGCGGGGTCAGCGCCAGCGCATTTACATGGATATCGTAGACGAGCGCGAGAGTTTCGATTTGTTTGACGACGCCTTCAACGCCAATCCCGCCTCGATGGCCGCAGCCCTTGAGGTGCTGGCCGCCAGCGCGCCGCGCGACGGGGTCGGGCGCACCGCCAAGGGGCGGCGCATCGCATTCCTGGGCGATATGCTGGAACTCGGCCCGCAGGAAGATGCGCTGCATGCGGCGCTCGCCGATCACCCCGCGATGAGTAAAATTGATCTGGTGCATCTGGCTGGCCCGCGCATGGCCCACTTGCGCGATGCGTTGCCGCGTGCCAAGCGGGGCGAATATTTTGAGACCGCGCCAGAGCTGGCTGCGCGGGCGCGCCATCTTGTCGATCCCGGCGATGTGGTGCTGGTGAAAGGGTCCAAGGGCTCAAAAGTGAGCCTTGTTGTCGAGGCTTTGAAGAAACTGCGCCAACCCGGCGCGCGCGATGCGCATAGGGGGAAAGAGTAATGCTTTATTGGCTCACCGATCTGTCTGATGGCGGCGGCCCGTTCAACCTGTTTCGCTACATCACCTTTCGCGCAGGCGGGGCGTTTTTCACGGCCCTGCTGTTCGGCTTTATCTTTGGCCCGTGGCTGATCCGCACGCTGCGGGTGCGTCAGGGCAAGGGCCAGCCCATTCGCAATGACGGCCCTGAAGGCCATCTTGCCAAGGCAGGCACCCCCACGATGGGAGGCATCCTGATCCTTGCGGCGCTGCTGGTCTCGACCCTGCTTTGGGCGCGTCTTAGCAACGGCTATATCTGGGTCGTCCTACTGGTGACCTATGGCTACGCCGCGATCGGGTTTGCTGATGACTACGCCAAGGTGTCGAAACAGAACACTAAGGGCGTCAGCGGTAAGGTGCGTCTTGGACTGGGCTTTCTGCTGGCGCTGATTGCGTCCCTTGCAACGTGGTATCTGCACCCGGCTGAACTGGCGGGGCATGTCGAAATCCCGTTCTTCAAAAGCCTCGTGCTGAATTTGGGCTATTTCTATATTCCCTTCGCGATGTTCGTGATTGTCGGCTCGGCTAATGCGGTGAACCTGACGGACGGGCTTGATGGCCTCGCAATCATGCCGGTGATGATTGCGGCAGGCACGCTGGGCGCGATTGCCTATGTCGTCGGGCGCACCGATTTCACCGAATATCTGGGCGTGCAATTTGTACCCGGCACGGGCGAGTTGGCGATCTTTACGGCGGCGCTGATGGGCGGCGGGCTTGGCTTCCTGTGGTATAACGCGCCCCCGGCTGCGGTGTTCATGGGCGATACCGGCAGCCTCGCGCTGGGCGGGGCCTTGGGCGCGATTGCGGTCTGCACCCAGCACGAAATCGTGCTTGGCATCGTGGGCGGGTTGTTCGTCGTCGAAGCGCTGTCGGTCATCATTCAGGTCGCCTATTTCAAACGCACCGGCAAACGGGTGTTCCTGATGGCCCCGATTCACCACCATTTCGAGAAAAAAGGTTGGTCCGAGCCCCAGATCGTCATTCGATTCTGGATCATTTCGCTGATTTTGGCGCTGATCGGTCTAGCGACACTGAAGATCCGCTAGGTCTGAAAGGCCCTGTTTTTGCGCGCGCGCCGTGGGGTGTGCGCGCATATCCGCCTAAGATCACAAAATCGGACACAATGAATCATGGACAAGCGTGGCGCGATCTGTCACTAAGCGCGGGCTACGTTTCCTAAATCGATCCCCTGCTTTCCCTACCGGACTTCAGCGAACTCGATCTTGGCCGACTGCGCCACGCTGTTGCACTTCCGCGAACAGGTTGAATACTAAAGGAGATCTCACGATGGCTAATGGTACCGTGAAATGGTTTAACGCAACTAAAGGTTTTGGCTTCATTGCTCCCGAGTCCGGCGGCAAAGACGTCTTTTTGCACATCTCTGCTGTTGAGCGCGCTGGTCTGACCACCGTGAACGACGATCAGAAAGTCACCTATGACGTCGAAGCTGGCCGTGACGGTCGCGAATCGGCTACCAACCTCAAGCTCGCTTGATTGGTTGATCCAGATTTGGAACGGGGCGCCTTCGGGCGCCCTTTTTCATTGCGCAATGCGCATCTTATAACCGCACGCCAAGCCCCGTCCTGTCATGCAAGAAGATGACTCTGGCCGAGCTGGTTCAGCGCGCGGGTCAGGCTGTTGCTTTCAATCTCGGCGTAAAGCGCCATCTCATCCGCAACCTTTGCCCCTAAAGCTGCCTCAAACGCATCCTGATTGGCGGCGGCGCGATAGTTTGACTGATCCTCGCTATTCAGGTTCGATTGGAAAATTCCCGCCGCCGAAACCGGCAGGAAATCTTCATAGACCTGCGGATCGGCCACCAGCGCGCCCGATGCAATCAAATCCGACACGTTCTCGGCGCGCGCGGGCGCTGCCACATCGCCCGCACGGTAGCGAAAGAACGCCAGCCCCTCTGCGCGCAGCGTCTCCAGATCATCGGGCAGGCAGCCAAACCCTGCATCCAGCAAGGCGCTATAGCTCTCGGCACCCGGCGCGGCGGCCTGCTCGCGCAACTGCGCCAAAGCCGCATCATAAAGCGCGCGCCCCGTTGGTGTCAGGGCGACACCGCGTTGCTCGATCTCGCCAAAACGCGCGGTATGACTGCCGTGTTCCCCCTGAAACTCGACCGGCTCATCCAGCGCCTTGAACGAGGTCTGACGCAGCAAGATATCGACCTTGCGCCGCGGTGGCCCCTCAATCACCGCTTTGGGCGCAATGCCGCGCTTGGGCATCTCGCTTTGCGCGCGATCAATATCAAGCGTGCGCGGCGTCAGATGGTTGATATGCGGGCCTTTGAAGCTGACCACATCCGCGATCAGACGATGCGCTTTGACCAGCTTGTCATAGGTGGCGCGCGACACTGTGGCCTCGCTGTGCCAGCGGAATGTCTCTAGCGCTTGCGCCACGAATTCCTGCGCTTGCAGTTCAGTCAAACCGCCTTGCGACTCGGCCAGTTCAATCAGCGCAAGCGCACGATCTGTTACGATCTGGCGGCGCGACAGGATATCTTCGGCCTCTGCCGCAAGCGCGCGATCCTCGATCAGATCAAGGCGCAAAAGCGAGGTGAACACCCGAAACGGATTGCGCTGCAGCGCGGCCTGCTCAATCGGGCGAAACGCGGTCGAATGCACCGGAATCCCGGCCACAGACAGGTCGTAATAGCCAACCGGATACATGCCCATCACGCCAAACATGGCCCGGATCTGGCCCAGTTCACGCGCCGTGCCAAGCCGGATTGCGCCGTGGCGTTCCACATCAAGACGCTCCAACTCTCCGGCAGCGTCAAGGCGGGCCTTCAGCGCGGGATCCGCCGCCAACGTTGCGCCATTCACATCGCGCACCAGCTCTATCAGCGCGCCATATTGAGGCACCTCGGCGCGATACATCTCTGACATCGCGTGCGAGAAAAGCGTGCGGATAGCATCAGGGGAAACGTGATCTGTCATAGCGGCCTCGTTCATCTTTGCGCCCGAGTATAACGCAACGACCCGCAACGACTAGGGAGGACGCGCGTCCTAAATATGCTTGTCGCGCATGCGCAAAAGCTCGCGCTCGATACGGTCGATCGCGCTTGTATCTCCGGCGCGCGCGCCCTCAATCGCGGCCTCGATACGCGCCCAAGACGGATGGTCATCGGCAATCAAATGGCCGCCCATATGCGCCGTCACCAGCGCATGGGCATAGATCGAGCGATACTTGGCGCGCCGGATTGCAGCGTCGCGCCAGTCGCGCAGCCGTTTATGATAGCTGATCCCAAGCATTGGAAATGATTTAGGGTCGCGCGCGCGCTGTTCAACCGCGCGGGGTTTTGGGCGACTGCTTTAGCGCCTCCGCTAGGGCCGATCCGAACGCGCCCTGACTGGCGGGGGCAGGTTTAGGCACAGATTTCGGGGCAGGGGCGGATCGCTGCGTGTGTTTGGATTTGCCCGATTTGGGCGCATCCGGGGCGGGCGTGCCGCCCCCATCCTTGCGCATACTCAGCCCGATCCGCTTGCGGGGCACGTCGACCTCGGTGACGCGCACACGCACCACATCGCCTGCCTTGACGACCTCATGGGGGTCTTTGACGAACCGATCCGCAAGCTGGCTGACATGCACCAGACCGTCCTGATGCACCCCGATATCGACGAACGCCCCGAAGGCTGCGACATTGGTCACGGTGCCTTCCAGCGACATGCCGGGTTTCAGATCGGTGATCGCGTCGATCCCTTCGGCGAAGGTGGCGGTCTTGAAACTCGGGCGCGGGTCGCGGCCCGGCTTTTCCAGCTCGCTCAGGATGTCGCGCACGGTTGGCAACCCGAAGGTTTCATCGACGAACTGCTCGGCGCGCAGGCCTGATAGCGCGCTTTCATCGCCCATGATCGCGCGAATATCGCGCCCGCAGGCCTGCACGATCTTGCGCGCCACGCCATAGGCCTCGGGGTGCACCGAGGAGGCATCCAGCGGTTCGCTCCCGTCATTGATGCGCAGAAAGCCCGCGCATTGCTGAAACGCTTTCGGCCCCAATCCCGCCACTTTGAGCAGCGCCTTGCGGCTGGCAAACGCGCCATTGGCATCGCGATGCGCGACGATAGCTTGCGCCAGAGACGGCCCCAGACCCGCGATATGGGACAGTAGCGGCGCCGAGGCCATGTTGAGATCCACGCCCACCGCGTTCACCGCATCCTCGACGACCGCCGCGAGCGATTGTTCCAGACGGCGCTGATCCACATCATGCTGATATTGCCCGACCCCGATGGCTTGGGGTTCGATCTTGACCAATTCGGCCAGCGGGTCTTGCAAGCGGCGCGCGATAGACACGGCCCCGCGCAACGACACGTCGATATCGGGGAATTCCCGCGAGGCAAGTTCCGAGGCCGAATAGACCGACGCCCCCGCCTCGGAGACGATCACCGGCGTCGGGCGTGTCACCCCGGCGGGCAGGTGTTTAAGCACATCGCCCACCAGTCGTTCGGATTCGCGGCTTGCCGTGCCATTGCCAATCGCGATCAGCGCCACGCCATGTTTGGCGATCAGGTGTTTCAGCGTCTCTTCCGATCCGCGCAGATCGTTGCGCGGCTGGAACGGGTAAATCGTGGCCGTGTCGAGCAGCTTGCCCGTCTCATCGACCACCGCGATCTTGCAGCCCGTGCGGATGCCCGGATCAAGGCCCAGCGTCGCGCGCGGCCCCGCAGGCGCGGCCAACAGCAGATCGCGCAGGTTGCGCGCAAACACATCAATCGCGGCGTCATGGGCGCGTTTGCGCAAGTCGGCCATCAACTCGATAAACATCGACAGGCTCAGCTTGACCTTCCACGCCCAAGTCGCGACCTCGCGCAGCCACAGATCGCCGGGGGATTGACCGGGAATACCGATCTCGGCGGCGATGATATCAAGGATGCGGGGCAGGCCGGTCTCGGGATCGGGGCCGATATCGACGCTCACGATTTCCTCTTTCGAGGCGCGCAGGATAGCCAGCGCGCGATGTGAGGGGATCGTGGCCCATTTCTCGCTATGATCAAAATAATCCGAGAATTTCGCGCCCGCGTCTTCCTTGCCCTTGATGACGCGCGCGGTGATCAGCGCCTCTTGTTGCAAGATCTGACGCAAACGGCCCAGCAGTTTGGCGTTCTCGCCAAGCTCCTCAACCAGAATATCGCGCGCGCCGTTCAGGGCGTCTTTTTCGGTTTCCACCGCTTCGGAGAGATAGCCGCTGGCCAGCAATTTCGGCTCGGCGCGGCGATCCGCCAGAATCGCGCGCAAGAGCGGTTCCAGCCCGTTTTCGCGCGCGATCATCGCCTTGGTGCGCCGCTTGGGCTTGAACGGCAGATACAGATCCTCAAGCACCGCCTTGGTGTCGGCCTGCGCAATTGCGCGCGCCAGATCGTCGGTCAGCTTACCCTGCGAGGTGATCTCGCCCAGAATACTGGCACGGCGCTTTTCCAACTCGCGCAGATAATCCAGCCGCTCGGCCAGTTGACGCAGTTGCGCATCATCCAGACCGCCCGTCGCCTCTTTGCGATAGCGCGCCACGAACGGCACGGTGTCGCCGCCATCCAGCAGGGCGACCGTCGCGCTGACCTGCTCGGGGCGGGCGCCAATGTCAGAGGCGATGGTGCGGGCGATGCGATCTGTGACGGCGGTCATTTAGGGCTCCTGCGGTTGTCGAAGGGCCGTGATAGCGCCGCAAGCGGGGGCCGCCAAGCCCTGCCGGTGCGTCCCGACAAAATCGTGCCGAGTGTCGGGGAAGGGGGGCCGCGCATTCCCGCGCGACCCGCCAGTTTTCAGTCGGCGATGCTGCCTTCATCGTCGCGGCGCGCTTTCATGCGATCACGCAGGATGCGGCCAAAGAAGATCGGCGCGAGGAAGCCAAGGATCGCGATGATCCACAGCCCGATCGCCAGCGGGCTGCCCACCAGCACTCCCCAGTCGCCGTTGGAAATCTGCACCGCGCGGCGCAAGTTGCTTTCCATCGGGTTGCCCAGCAGGATACCCAGAATGACGGGCACCAGCGGCACGTCAAACTTGCGCAAGACCCAGCCGACCACGCCAAAGCCGATCATCACCATCAGGTCAAAGCTGGACCCCGAGATACCGTAAATCCCGACAAAGCTGACCATTGCCACAATCGGCATCAGGATACGCGGCGGGATCAGCAACAGGCGCGTGAACACGCCGACCATCGGAATGTTGAGCGCCAGCAACATGAAGTTGGCGATGAACAGCGCCGCGATCAGGCCCCAGACCACATCGGGGTTTTGCGTAAATAGCAACGGTCCCGGCGTGATATTGAGGCTCAGCAGCACTGCCAGCAACACCGCCGTCGTGCCAGACCCCGGAACGCCAAGTGCCAGCATCGGCACCAGTGCCCCGCCAGCTGCGGCGTTATTGCCCGCCTCGGGGGCTGCCACACCGCGCGGATCGCCTTTGCCAAACGTGCCTTCACGGTCAACCAACCGCTTTTCCATCGAATAGGAAATGAACGAACCCAGCGAGGCACCCGCACCGGGCAAAACGCCCGCCAGAAAGCCAAGACCCGAGGTGCGCAGCATCGTCGGGATACAGCGTTTCACCATCGCCCAAGGCGGGGTGATGCGCCCGATCTCGACCTTTTTGCCAGCCGCGTCTGATGCGCCATGGCGGTGTTCGAGAAAGACGAAGACTTCAGAGAGCGCGAACAGCCCGACGATCGCGACAAGGAAGTCGATCCCGTCATACAGATGCACCTCGCCAAAGGTCATACGCGGCACGCCGGTCTGGGTATCCACACCGACCATCGCCAGCCCCAGCCCGATAGCGGCGGCAAAGGCAGCCTTGGCCTGGTTGGTCGAACTCACGCCGCCCAGCGTCATAAACGCCAGCGCAAACAGCGCGAAATATTCTGCCGGACCAAATAGCAGCGCGATCTTGACCAGCTGCGGGGCCAGCAAGATCAGCCCCCAAGTCGCAAAGAACGCCCCCACGAACGAGGCGATCCCCGAGATCGACAGCGCCTCACCCGCCATGCCTTTTTGCGCCATTGGATAGCCATCGAGACAGGTCATCATCGCAGGCTCATCGCCCGGAATATTGAGCAAGATCGAACTGATCCGCCCGCCATACATCGCCCCGTAATAGACCGAGGTCAGCAAGATCATCGAGGGTGTCGGGCCAAGGCCCAGCGTAAACGCCAGCGGGATCAAAATCGCGACCCCGTTAGAGGGGCCAAGACCGGGCAGCGCGCCCATAATCGTGCCCAAAAGACAGCCGATCAGCGCCAGTCCGATATTTTGCCATGTGAGGGCGACCTCGAAACCATGGGCAAGTTGGGCTAGGGTATCCATCGCGTGCTCCCTTCAGAAACCGAACGGACCACGGGCCAGCGACAGCCCGAGGATCAGGTGAAAGACGATATAAATCCCGACCGAGATCGACACGCCCGCGATCACCGAGGACAGCGGCTTTGACCCTAGACGCCAGCTGAGATAGGCGGCGGCAAAGGCGGTGGCGATCACGAAACCGATCTCGGGGAGGACCTGTGCATAGATCATCAACGCGACCACAGCGGCGACGATTTCCACCAGACGGCCCAAGGGCGGCCAGACTGGTTCAGGGTCAGGGCGCAGCGCGATATAGGCCGAGGCAAGGCCAAGGATCGCGGCGATAATATAGGGGAACGCTTTGGGGCCGACGGTATCGGTCAGAAAGCTTTCCTGAATTTGACTGGCGGCAAAGGCGTAAAAGATCGCCAGAGCCAAGCCGACAGCACCGAAAATCCGGTCGCTCATCAAAGACCTCCAAAGCGGTAGGAAAGGGGCGCACGCGGTTTGGGCGCGCAGACCCGGAAAATGCGAAAAGGGGCGGCACGTGACGCGCCGCCCCGAACCCTGACAGGGCTTATTTCAAGATCCCGATCTCTTTCGAGATGTCCTGGATCTGCTGCACCGAATTGGCGACAAATTTCTCGAAATCTGCACCTTGCAGATCCAGCGGGGCAAGGCCGTTGGCCTCCATCACCTTTTTCCACTCGGGCGAGGCATAGACAGCCGCGATCTGTTTGGCCCAGTAATCGTAGGCCGCATCCGACATTTTGCCCGGACCGTAAAAGCCGCGCCAGTTCGCGCCAACAGCGTCGATGCCCTGCTCTTTGGCTGTGGGGATATCGGCAAATTCACCGCCCAGACGCTCGGGGGCCAGCACGGCCAGAACGCGCACATCGCCCGACTGAATAAATCCCTTGGTTTCCGACAGATCGCCGGTAAAGGCCTGAACCGATCCCGCCAAAAGCTGCGTGATCGCCTCGCCGCCACCGTTAAAGGCGACGTATTTGACCTTGCGCACATCCTCGATGCCGTCAGCCTTGGCCGCGATCAGCACCTTGAGGTGATCCCAGCCACCCACAGCCGAGCCACCGGCAAACGCGATTGAGGTCGGGTCCGCCTTGACCGCATTCAGCAGGTCGGGCAGCGTCTTGTAGGGGCTGTCCTGATCCACCGCGATCACACCGTAATCGGCCCCGATTGAGGCCAGCCAGCGCACCTGGTTCAAGTTGTTGCCCGGATAAGCGCCCTGCGCCAAACGGGTTGCGGTGGCCGTACTGGCCGCCACGATCAGATCATTGTCGCTGTCGCGCTTGTTTACGACCTCGGCAAAGGCCACGCCACCGCCGCCACCGGCGAGGTTGGTCACTTGCATCGTCTGTTTGATCAGGCCGATATCCTGCATCGTCTTGCCGACCTGACGGCAAGTGAAATCCCAACCGCCACCGGGGTTCGCCGGGGCAATACATTCGGGGTTTTCAGCGGTAAAATCAGCGGCCATTGCCGGGGCTGCAAAGCCAGCGACAGCCAGCGCAGCGGATGCCAGCGCAAGGCGGGTTGCCTTGAAGATCATGTAAAGTCCTCCAGTCATCATTGCGGGCAGTTGTCGCGGGCCCGATCCGCATCACCCGATCGCACCGCTCTTTGCGGCCTCCTCGCGATCAGTTAGAACGAAAGGTATCCGGCCAAGCTGTCACCAACCTGTCACATCAGCAACGCCGCGAAACCCGAGCGCCCGAACAGGAGAGATCAAGCGATGCGCGTGCTGATCGTCGAAGATGCGCAGGACATGGCCGAAGCGGTGCGCAATCACCTGCATCGCGCGGGGATGACCTGCGATGTGGCGCCTGATTGTGGCACGGCCGAAGACTGCCTTGCGGTGACGCGCTATGATGCGATGGTGCTTGATATTCACCTGCCCGACCGGCTTGGCACCGAATTGCTGCGCGATCTGCGTGCGCGCGGTGAACGTATGCCGGTGCTGATGCTGACGGCGTTGTTTTCCGTCGATGACCGGGTGTCTGCGCTGGATCTGGGCGCGGATGACTATCTTGTGAAACCCTTCGATCACCGCGAGCTAGAGGCACGTTTGCGCGCCCTGATCCGGCGCGGAGCCGAGACCAAAAGCGAGGATCTCACCTTGGGGCGTCTGACCTGGACGCCCGCCACGCTCAGCGCGCGCCTTGATGACAAACCTCTGGCGCTGACCCGGCGCGAGACGGTTTTGCTGGGCGTGCTGATGCGCAATAGCGAGCGGATCATGAGTAAGGAAAAGCTGTATGAGGGGCTGTATTCCTTTGCTGATGTCGATGTCGGTCTCAACGCGATCGAGCTATACGTCGCGCGGTTGCGCAAGAAACTGACGGGGTCGGGCGTGGTGATCGAAACCCATCGCGGGCTTGGCTACCGGATGCAGCTTGATGGTTGAGGGCCGCGCGATTACGGGCGCGACCGCCTCGCTGAAGCGTCGCGTCATCAGCGGCGTCTTGGCCCTGTTGCTGGTGGGCGGCGCAGTCGCGGCGCTGGCGGCGTTTGCCTATGGGCGGGCGGCGGCGCGCGAAAGCTATGACCGCCTGCTTTTGGGCGCGGCCAATGACATTGCCGAGGCGATCTCGATTCAAAATGGTGCGCCAGTTGTGGATCTGCCGGTGGCGGCGTTTCAACTGCTGGCCCTCGCGCCCGATGATCGGATTTATTACTCGGTGCGCGGGCCGGGCGGCGCGGTTCTGACCGGGGCGACCGGCGCGCTGCCAAACCCCACGCCAACCGCCAGCCCCAGCTTTTTCGACGCAAAAATGGCCGATGAAAACGCGCGGTTTGTCACGCTGGCGCGCCGCTTTGCCGAGCGCAGTTTCTCGGGCACCGTCACGGTCACGGTCGGGCAAACCCTGCGCGCGCGCACCGAGATGGCGCTGGGGCTGACGCGCGATGCATTGATTGCCGCTGCGATTGGCGGGATTGCCTTGCTGGCGCTGGCGGTGCTGGTGATCGACCGCGCGATGCGCCCGCTGATCCGCATTGCCGATCAGCTCGCCGGACGCGACCCGCATGATCTGACGCCGATGGATGCGGCGGTGCCTGCCGAGGTGGCGGTGATGGTGGGGGCGATGAACCGCTTTATGGCGCGTCTCGATCGCCAAGTGGCCGCGATGCGCAACCTGATTTCGGACACCGCCCATCAGCTACGCACCCCCGTCGCCGCGCTGCGGGTGCAGGCCGAACTGGCGAGTGCCGAGGAAGATGACGCAAGGCGCGAGCAGATCCTGACCCGTCTGCAGCGCCGTACCCGGTCCTTGGGCGAGTTGCTCGATCAGATGCTGTCGCGCGCGCTTGTCGTTCACCGCACCGATGCGGCGCGCCGTGTTGAACTGGATCTGCGCGATGTGGCGCTTGATGTCATTGAAAGCCGCGATCATGAGCTGGTCGCGCCTAATCGCGAGGTGGTGCTTGAGATCGGCGATGAGGCGGTGATGGTGATGGCGGACACCCTGTCACTGACCGAGGCGCTGCGCAATTTGCTGGGCAATGCGCTTAAACACGGGGCCGGGCGGGTGCGTGTCGGAGCGAGCCGTGAGGGCGCGCGGGCCTGCCTATGGGTCGAGGATTCCGGCCCCGGACCCAGTGCCGAAGTGCTGGAGCGCATCGGAGAGCGGTTTGAGAAAACCGCCGCCTCGGTGGGCCAAAGCGCGGGGCTTGGTCTGTCGATTGCGCGCGCGGTTGCGCAGGCTTTTGGCGGCGAATTGGTGCTGGCAGCGACCGCGCAGGGCTTTCGCGCCGTGATTTCTTTGCCTGCCGAACAGGAGCAACGATGACCCGTTTTGCGATACTCGTTTCGGCGTTGATCGCCGCCGCTTTGCCCGCCATGGCCCAGCAAGACGGCCCCGAGGCGCGCGCCCGTTTTGGGCCTGCGGACGGGCCTGCCATGGTGTTGCGCTCGACCACCGATATCACGGTGCTTGGCCCGACACTGGAGGATTTCACCGCGCGCAATCCCGGCATCGCGGTGGATTACGAGCAATGGGGATCAAACGCGCTTTACGATATCAGTCAGCGCGAGTGCGAGGCGGGTCAAAGCCGCGCCGATGCGGTGTTGTCCTCGGCGGTGCATCAGATGGTGGATCTGGTCAATCGCGGTTGCGCGGGGTCGTATCGCTCGACCGCCAGCGCGGGTTTGCCCGCCGCGCGGCGCTGGCGCGACCAGCTTTGGGGCGTCACGCAAGAACCCGCCGTGATCATCTACAACACCCATCTCGTGCCGCCGCAAGACGTGCCCCATACCCGGTTTGCGCTACTCGATCTGATGCGGCGCGCCGAGGGACGCTATCAAGGCAAGATCGCGACCTATGAGATCGAGGCCTCGGGCCTTGGCTATCTATTCGCCTTTGAGGACAGTCTTGAGGCCAGCACCTTTGGCGCGTTGATGGAGGGCTTCAGCCGCGCCGATGCGGTGGCAACCTGCTGTTCTGCCGAAATCATCAAGGGCGTCTCGCAAGGAGAATACGCGATTGCTTACAACGTGTTGGGGTCTTATGTGAATGCGCGCCGCGACCCCAATGTCGGGGTGGTCTGGCCGCAGGATTACACGCTGATGCTGTCGCGCGGCTATATGATTCCCAAAAGTGCCGGGCAGGCGAGCGCCGCGCAACGATTGCTCGATTTTCTGCTCTCGCCGCGCGGTCAGGAAGATTTGCGCACGGCGGGACTTTTGCTGAACGGCGAGCCCGAAGACAGCGCCACCCCCGCCAGCGCCCTGCACACCATCGCGATTTCGCCGGTGCTGCTGGTGGCGCTGGATCGCCAGAAACGCGCGCAGTTTATCGCGCGCTGGCGGGCCGCGTTCGGGCGTTAGCGTTTGGGCGCGCGGCGATGGCTGGTTTGCGGCCGCCCCGGCAGGCTTAGCGTCGCATCCCCGCGCGCGCTGCGCGCAATCACCTTGCCCTTTGCGATTACCACCAGACGCGCCGGACGTAGCCGCACCGCCTCGACCGGAGTGCTGGCATCCAGCACCACCAGCGAGGCCAGCGCCCCCTTGTGCAGCCCGTAATCTTGCAGGCCGATGATCTGCGCATTGGTCTGCGTCACCATCGTGAAACAGCGCGCCATCTCCTCGGGGTGGCTCATCTGCGCGACATGCAGGCCCATGAACGCCACATCCAGCATATCCGCCGTGCCAAGGCTATACCACGGGTCCAGCACGCAATCCTGCCCCCAGCCCACGGGAATACCCATCGCCTGCATCTCCTTGACGCGCGTCAGCCCGCGGCGCTTGGGAAAGCTGTCATGGCGGCCTTGCAGCATGATATTGATCAGCGGGTTGGGGATCGCGGCAATCCCGGCCTCGGCAATCAGGGGTAGCAGTTTCGAGACATAGTAATTGTCCATCGAATGCATCGAGGTCAGATGGCTGCCCACCACCCGGCCTTGCAGCCCCAGACGCTGCGTTTCATAGGCCAGCGTTTCGATATGGCGGCTCATCGGGTCATCGGTTTCATCGCAGTGAATATCGACGCGCAAGCCGCGATCCGCCGCAATCTCGCACAGATCGCGCAGGCTGTCCGCGCCTGCCTGCATGGAGCGCTCGAAATGGGGGATACCGCCGACCACCTCAACGCCCATGTCCAGCGCGCGGATCAGGTTTTCACGGCCATTGGGGGCGCGATACAGCCCGTCTTGCGGAAAGGCGACCAGTTGCAGGTCGATATAATCGCGTACCTTTTCGCGCACCTCCAGCATCGCGGTCACCGTGTTGAGGTGATCGGGCGTGGTATCGACATGGCTGCGGATCGCGAGCAACCCCATTGAGGCCGCCCAATCGCAATAGTGCAGCGCGCGCTGCACCATCTCATCCACGGTGGTCAGATCGCGCAACTCGCCCCACAGCGAAATCCCCTCCAGCAAGGTGCCCGAGGCGTTGACGCGCGGCAGCCCGTAACTCAGCGTGGCGTCCAGATGGAAATGCGGATCAACAAAGGGCGGGGTGACCAGATCGCCCGCAGCCTCGATCACCTCGCGCGCCCCGGCGGTAATGTTGGGGGCAACTTCAGCGATGCGATCGCCCTTGATCGCGATATCAGCCACGCGCCCATCGGGCAGCGTGCCGCCCCTCACCAGCAGATCGAACATCATCGTTCCCCTTTGTTAAATGTCACCATCAGCGCGGCTGGCACCTCGGCGCGCCGCGACATCAGCACCAGCGCGAGGATCGACAGGATATAGGGCATCATCAGGAATAGCTGATAAGGCACCACCGCGCCGATCGGAGTTTGTTGCAGCCGGATTTGTAGCGCATCAAATGCGGCGAACAGCACCGCCCCGAGCAGTGCCTTGCCCGGCTTCCACGCGCCAAACACCACCAAGGCGATGCAGATCCAGCCACGTCCGTTGACCATATCGAAAAAGAAGCTGTCAAAGGCCGAGAGCGTCAGGAACGCCCCGCCCACCGCCATGAAGCCCGATCCCACGATCACCGCGCCCATGCGGATTGCGGTGACCGACAGGCCTTGTGCCGCGACCGCCTGCGGGTTCTCTCCGGCGGCGCGCACCGCCAGCCCTAGCGGCGTGCGATACAGAACCAGCGCCACCGCGATCACCAACAGAAATGCGGCGTAAGTCAGCGGGGTCTGGGCGAAAAATGCCGGACCGATCAGCGGGATGTGCGACAGGATCGGCACCTCGAAGGGTTGGAACGCCTCGATCTTGGGCGGCGAGGACACCTCGGGGAGAACCACGCGATAGGTGTAAAAGGTCAGCGAGGTGGCGAGCAGCGTCACCCCGATCCCCACGACATGCTGCGACAGCCCGAAGGGCACCGACAGCGTTGCGTGCAACAACCCGAACGCCATGCCCGCCGCGAAAGCCACGGCAACCCCGCCCCATAATGGTAGCCCCGCCCAGACCGCGATCCAGCCCGCGAAGGCGCCCGCGACCATGATGCCCTCGATGCCAAGGTTGAGAACTCCAGCGCGCTCGCAGATCAGCTCTCCCATCGTGGCGAAAATCAGGGGCGAGGCGATGCGGATCGCGGCGGCCCAGAACGCGGCAGAGGTCAGGATGTCGATCAGATCCATCAGTCCCTCACCACGCGGAATTTGCTAAGGAGAATCGCCAGCACCATCATCAACAGCGCCGAGGCCAGCATGATATCGGCCAGATAGCTGGGCACCCCCAGCGCGCGGCTCATCGCATCTGCGCCGACAAAAATCGCCGCCACAAACAGCGCCGCGACCACCACCCCAAGCGGGTGCAGCAGCGCCAGCATCGCCACCACGATACCCGTGTAGCCATAGCCCGGACTAAGATCGAGCGTGAGCGAGCCCTTCAGCCCCGCCACCTCGGAAAACCCTGCCAGCGCGGCCAGCCCACCCGATAGCAGCGCCGTTTTCAGGATCACGCGCGTCACCGGAATGCCCGCAAAACGCGCAGCCTCGGCGTTTTGGCCCACCGCGCGCATCTCAAATCCCAGCGTGGTGCGGGTGTTGATCACCCACAGCACAAGCGCCGAGATCAGCGCCAGCACAAAGCCCCAATGCAGCCGCAAGCCGTCGATGATGCGGGGCAGGCGGGCCTCGGGGATCAGACGCGCCGATTTCGGCCAGCCCATGCCCATCGGGTCTTTCAGCGGGCCTTCCAGCAGGTAGGACACGAACAGCAAAAAGATGAAGTTGAACAGGAGCGTGGTGACGACCTCATCGACGCCAAAGCGGGTTTTGAGCAGCGCCGGGATCAACAGCAGTAGCGCGCCCGCCAGCATCGCCGCGACACCGATCACCACCAGCAGCGGCAGGCTGGGCCACGGCAGCGCCCCGGTGCCCAGCATCACCGTCACCACAGCACCCGCATAAAGCTGCGCCTCGGCGCCGATATTCCACAGCTTGGCGCGAAAGGCGACGGCCACGGCGAGGCCCGTAAAAATCAGCGGTGTCGCGCGGTTGAGCGTTTCCAGCAGCGCGAATTTGCTGCCAGCCGCGCCCTTGAGGATCGCGCCAAACACCGCGAAAGGGTTGCCCCCCGCGATCAGCGCGAGCAGGCTCGCCACCAGAAAACTGCCCGCAATCGCGAGCGCAGGCGGCGCAAGGCGGCGTGCGAGTCCGGGATTGGCGATGGGTTCAAGACGCATGGGCCACCTCGGCAAATCCATCGCCCGCCATCCACCGCCCCAGCGCCTCGGGGGCCATCGTGCCGCGCGCGAAAGCGGGACTGAGGCGGCCTTGCGAGATCACATGGATAACATCCGATAGCGTTATGATCTCATCGAGATCCTCGGAGATCAGCAACACCGCCGCGCCCTGTTCGCGTGCTTCGGCTAGGCGGGCATGCACATAGTTGAGCGCACCGATATCAAGGCCGCGCACCGGTTGATTGGCCAGAATGATGCGCGGTTTTGTTTCCAGCACGCGCCCCAGGATCAGCTTTTGCATATTGCCGCCCGAGAGCAGACGAATGGCAGTATCGGGACCGGGGCAGCGCACGTCATAGGTCGCAATCAGCGCCTCGGCATGGGCGCGCGCAGCCGCCCAGTCCAGCCAGCCATGGCGGGCGAAATCGCGGGTATAGGTTTCGAGAACGGCATTCTCGGTCAGATCAAAATCCGCGATTGTGCCGGTGTGGTGGCGGTCCTCGGGAATGCGCCCGATGCCACGGGCAAGGGCGCGGCGCGGTGACCAATTGGTGATCGCATCACCCGCGATTTCCAACTGACCCGCGCTGGGCATCGCCAGTCCCGAAATCAGATCCGACAGCGCGCCCTGACCATTGCCCGACACGCCCGCCAACCCGGTGATCTGACCGCCATGCAGGGTTAGCGTGACCGATTGCAGCCCCGGCGCGTGGCCCTCGCCCTTGCTGGACACGTCGCTTAGCCGCATCAGTGCGGGGCCGGGGGGCATCGGGGCGATCTTGGGGCTTGAAACCGCGCCACCCACCATCAGCGCGGCCAACTCCTCACGCGAAGTGTCAGCGGTCGCGCGCTCGGCCACAAGGCGACCATGACGTAGCACCAGAACGCGATGCGAAATCGCCATCACCTCATGCAGCTTATGCGAGATGAACACGACCGACAGCCCCAGCCCGATCGCCTCGCGCAGGGTGGCAAACAGCGCGTCGCTTTCCTGCGGCGTCAGAACGGCGGTTGGTTCGTCAAGGATCAGGATGCGCGCATCGCGATAAAGCGCTTTGAGGATCTCGACACGCTGGCGTTCGCCCACCGAAAGCTGCCCGACCTTGGCATCGGGATCGACGGGGAGATGAAAGCGCTTGGACAGATCCGCAATGCGGGCCTTAACCGCGCGAGCGCGCAGGCGCGGGGCCGAAAGCGCCTGCGTTCCCAGCACGATATTTTCCCAGACCGTCAGATTGCCTGCGAGCGTGAAATGCTGATGCACCATCCCGACGCCCGCATCGAGCGCCGCGCGCGGATTGCCCGGCGCAAGGCGTTGGCCAAACACCTCAACCTCGCCCGCATCCGCGCTATATTGGCCAAAGAGGATGTTCATCAGCGTGGTTTTGCCCGCGCCGTTTTCCCCCAGCAGCGCGATCACCTCGCCCTTTGCCAGCGAAAAGCTGACATCGTCATTGGCGCATAATGCCCCAAAGCGTTTCGTGATATTGCTTAGGCGCAGCACGGGTGGCTGCGCCTGATCGCGCGCACTCATGCTCAGGAGGACTTGGGTTCAGCGTCGTTGATCTCCACAACGAACGAGCCATCCTTGATCGCCGCGGTTTGCGCGTTGACCTTATCGAGCGCTTCTTGCGGGATCTTGCCCTCGAACGTGCCGAACGGGGCCAGCGAGCAACCGCCCTCTTTCATGAAGGAAAACATGCCATAATCGGCGGCGATAAAGCTGCCCGCGCGGATCTGTTCGATGGCGTGATCCAAGGTCGGCTCAAAATGCCAAAGCGCCGAGGCCACGACCGTATCGGGATAATCGGTCTGGGTGTCGATGACATTTCCAATCGCCAGCACGCCCTTTTCCTTGGCGGCATCGGACACGCCAAAGCGTTCCGCATATAGCATATCCGCGCCGTTCTCGATCATCGCGTAGGCGGTTTCCTTGGCCTTGGGCGGATCGAACCACGACCCGATGAAGGCGACCTGAAAGGTGATATCGGGGTTCATCTCGCGCGCGCCCGCCATGAAGGCATGCATCAGGCGGTTCACCTCGGGGATGGGAAAGCCGCCGACCATGCCGATATTGCCCGATTTCGACATTGATCCGGCGATGATACCAGAGAGATATGAGGCGTCTTGAATGTAGTTATCAAAGACCGAAAGGTTACCGATTTCCGCGTCGGGTTTGAACGACGAGCCCAGCAGGAAGGCCACGTCGGGGTAGTCGGCGGCGACCTCACGGGCCTCTTGCTCGACACCGAAAATCTCGCCCACGATCAGGTCATACCCGCCCTCGGCATATTCCCGCATCACGCGCGGGTAGTCGGTGTTGGCGGTGTTTTCGGAATAGGTGTAGCTGACATCGCCACGATCCTGGGCGGCCAATGCGGCAAGGTGGATGCGGCTGACCCATTGTTGCTCGACCGGGACGGTGTAGATGCCCGCCACTTTCAGCGGCTTGGCGTCTTGCGCCCAGCCACGTGCGGGCAGCGCGCCAAGCAAGGCGGCCCCGGCAAGGCTTGATTGCAAAAAAGCGCGGCGCGAGGGGGTGTTTAGACGGGTCTTGGCAGCCATGGATCAGGTCTCCTGTTCGGGATATTCACGCAGTATTGCAGAGATTTGATCAAGCGGTGAGATTTTTTGATAGGTGGCGTCAATCCTGCGGAGCGCAGGCGCGAGTGGCTTGTTGAAAATTCTTTGTATCCGCTACTTTAGGCGGCATCATGCCCAATATTCTCGCATGCGGAGGTGTTTAGTCGAAAGCCAATCTGGCATGCGCATTGTTGAGTATGTCGCGCTCATAACTGCTCACAAACGCTTGATTGCGCTGGGAATCGCTCCTATCACTTGAGCCATGGGAGAGAGAAGAACAGCCGCATATATGTTCAAAGCACCGCTTGACGGCGCTTTGACCGGTCGCGCGACGCGCGGGCGGTTCGCACATTTGCGGCGCGCGCTTTGGATGCATGTGTTCGCGCTGTTTGCGATGTGTGTGCAGGTGTTGTTTTACGCCGATCACATCGGGGCGGCGGCTGCCGCCGAGATCGGCAATCCCCCTGCCGGAGCGCGCCTTGGCCTTTTGCAGATTTGCACGGGCGAGGGCGTCGTTCTGATGACGCCCGACGGGCGCACGGTGCCCAACGCGCCTGCGCAACCGAGTCATGAAAGCAGCCAGTGTTCGGTCTGCACCAGCGCCAGCGTATGCGGCTTTGATGCGCCTGCGGCGATGGCGATGCCCATCTTTCAAGCGCAATTGATTGCGCCCGCGCGGGTGGTTTTGCCCGCACCCCCGGCGCGGATCCTGCTTGCGCGCACCCTTCGTCCGATCCGCGCGCCCCCAATCCTGTGACGCGATCCCTTCGCGACGGCCCTCTGCGCGCGTGAAAACGCTGCGATCAGGCCCGCGCGACTCTTGCACTTTTTCAACATTTGCGTGTCGCCGGCCTATCGCCGTGCGCGCCCTAAGATCACAGGATAATACCATGAAACGTCGTGACTTTCTGATTACCACCTCGACCGGAATGCTGCTGGCCGCCACCCAAAGCGCGAGTGCAGAAGCAACCATGCCGCAATCGCCGATGGCTTGGACCGATGAGAACGGGCTGGCCCGGTTTCTCAAAACCGATACCGACCCGCTGACCAACGAGTTCGAGAAATATCCCCGCTGTCCTTATTGCGGCATGATGCGCAAAATGTTCAGCCAGACCCGCCACCTGATCGTCTATGAGGACGACGCGGTCGACGGCACTTGCTCGCTGCATTGCGCGGCGATCAGTTTGGCGCTGAACCTCGATCGTGTGCCGAAGATGATCTATGCAGGCGATGCCGGGGCTGCGGACAAGGTTAAGCCGCTGGCCGATAGCGCCGCGATGACCTATGCAATCGACCCCGCCCGTCCCGGCACGATGACGGCCGTGTCGAAAT
The DNA here is from genome assembly GCF_000714545.1 of Thioclava indica. Lineage (GTDB taxonomy): Bacteria > Pseudomonadota > Alphaproteobacteria > Rhodobacterales > Rhodobacteraceae > Thioclava > Thioclava indica. Next base: position 147,608 of record NZ_AUNB01000001.1, on the reverse strand, counting down.
ACGCCTATGCCGACAAGGCGCAGGCTGAGGCCGCTTCTGGCCCCGACGCCAAGCTGGTCGATTTCGATACCGCGCTGGTGGATGCTTATAACGGTATGGCGCAGGATACGATCCGCATTCGCAAACGCCGTGCCGAACGGCGCGCACGCGCCGGTCAATAAGCCCTGATGCGCGCCCGGTATCGCGCCGGGCGCGAAAGCTTCTCCTGCTGAAAGGACATCTGATGTGTCACTCCTGCGATGAAACGCGCCCCTCGCGCCGCGTTGTTCTGGGCCAGTTCGCCGCGATCACTGCGGCCTTGGGGCTGGGCGTTGTGCCCGCGCGCGCCGACGCCCCGCTGGTCGACTTGCCCCCGCCCGGTCCGCAAGATACCTGCCCGGTCTGTGGAATGTTCGTGGCGAAATATCCCGAATGGGTCACCACGGTGCTATTTTCCGATGGCCATGCCGATCATTTCGACGGTCCCAAGGATTTCTTTAAATATCTGCAAGACATGGAGAAATACGCGCGCGGACGCACAGCCGATCAGATCGTGGGCATGGGCGTGACGGAATATTACGGGCTCAAGCTGATCGACGCGCATGACGCGATTTATGTGCTGGGATCGGATGTGTTGGGTCCGATGGGGCATGAGTTGATTCCGCTGATGAACCGCGCGGATGCCGATGATTTCATCAAGGATCATAAGGGCAAGAAAGAGATCCGCTTTGGCGATGTGACGCCCGATATGCTGGTGGTGCTGGATGAGGGCGGGGCGATATGAAACCGCCGCGCCGCCGCTCTGGCCCGGTTTTTATCGGCTTTGGCGTCCTTGCGGCGGCGCTGCTGTTCGAGCTGTATTTCGTCGCCTTCGCAGGCCCCGCGACCCGTGCGCGCCTTGATCACGAGGCCGGTTTGGTCGCCGATCTCGGTCTCACCGACCCCGCGCTGTTCACCGAGGCGCGCTACACCCGCCACCCCTCGCTGGCCGATCTCAACACCCCGTTTCAGGACCATCCGATGGCATTTGACCACTTCCCCTCGGGCTCGATCATGCCCGTGCCCCGGCTGCCCGGCGAAGGCTGGCTGATTTTTCAACCCAAGGAGCGCGGCCAATGATGATCTGGGCTCGACGCCAGCGTGCGCTGGCCGATTATACGCTGGCCGCTTTGTCGCGCCGCAAGGGCAAGAATATCGCGCTGGTTGCGATCTTTTCGCTGGTGGTGTTCGCGTTATCCTCGGCGATGTTTTTCGCCGCCGCCTTGCGCCATGAAACAACGCAAGTGCTGCGCAATGCACCTGAAATCGTGGTGCAAAAGCTGATCATGGGGCGGCAGGATCTGATCCCCGGCGATGTGGTGGACACGATTGCCGGGTTTCGCGGTGTGACCTCGGCCAAGGGGCGGCTTTGGGGGTATTATTATGACCGCATTGACGGCGCGAATTACACCGTGATGGTGCCCGATGATCCCGCGCTTATTCCCGCCGTCGGCCATGTCGCGGTGGGCGAGGGTGTGCCGCGCGCGCGCGGGCTGGCGTGGGAGGGCGCGCCGCTGTTCCTGTCGCGCTACGAGGGCGATCTGAAACGCTTTGACGTGGATCGCACCTTCACGCGTGACTCGGCGCTGATGACGGCGGATCTGGTGCTGATGAACCCGCAAGATTTCCGCGCGTTTTTCGACATTCCCGAGGGGCTGTATACCGATGTCGTCGCCACGGTTCGCAACCAGAACGAGGTCGCGACCATCGTCACCAAAGCCTCTAACGCCTTGCCGCAAATGCGTTTTGTGACCCGCGCCGATATCGAGCGGACCTATCAAAAGCTGTTTGACTGGCGCGAGGGGTTGCTTGTCGTGTTGGCGGGCGCGGGGCTGTTGGCGTTTGCAATTTTCGCGGCGGAAAAGGCCTCGGGCCTGTCGGCGGAAGAGGCGCGCGAGATCGGTATTCTGAAAGCCGTGGGTTGGGACACGCGCGACGTGATCGCGATGAAGATGTGGGAGGGCGGGCTGGTCTCGCTTGGCGCTTTTCTGATCGGCACGGTCGCGGGGTTTGCGCATGTTTTCCTGTTCGATGGCGCGCTGTTTGCGCCTGTGCTGCGCGGCTGGGCGGTGATTTATCCCGACTTCGCGCTGACGCCCCATATCGACGGGGTGCAACTGATGACGCTGGGGCTGCTGACGGTCGTGCCGTATATGGCCGCGACCGTGGTGCCGGTTTGGCGCACTGCCTCGGGTGATCCCGACGCGGTCATGCGATAGGAGCGGTAAGATGATTACTCTGAACGCGGTTACCAAACTGTATAACGAAGGCCGCCCCAACGAATTCGCGGCCCTGCACGAGATCGACCTAACACTGGCGCGCGGCGCGATGAGCGTGTTGCGCGGGCCATCCGGCTCGGGCAAGACCACGCTGTTGTCGATCCTTGCCTGCATGGCGCGCCCGACCTCGGGGCGGGTCAGTATTGATGGCGAGATCGTGTCGGGCCTGCCCGAACGGTTCCTGACCGAGCTGCGCCGCACCACATTCGGCTTTGTGTTTCAACGCTTTAACCTTGTGCGTGGATTAACGGCGCTGGAAAATGTGATGCTGCCCACCGTGCCACTTGGCGCGGATTACGGCCAGACGCGGGACCGCGCGATGGCGCGGCTTGAGGCGTTGGGGCTGGCCGATAAGGCCGCCATGCCGATTGAGCACCTGTCAGGCGGCGAGGCACAGCGCACGGCGATCGCACGCGCTTTGATCAATGACCCGCCGATCCTGATTGCCGATGAGCCGACCGCCAATCTCGACACGGCTTTGGCCGAGAAATTCCTCGCGATTTTGGCGGAAGAACGCGCAGCCGGACGCACCGTGATCCTCACCAGTCACGACCCGCGTATCTGGGAGGCCGAGGGTGTGGACCGCATCGTCACCCTGCGCGACGGGCGCATCGTTGAGGGCGCGACGGGTGAGGGTGCGATCACCGAGGGGGCCGTATGATCTTTCAGCCCCCGATCCTTGCACTGCTGATGGTGGCGGGACTCGCGGCGCTGGTCGCGATCTGGAGCGGGGCGTTCGCGATCCGCGTGCTGGCGCGCTGGGATATGGCCAATATGAGCCGCGCGCAGCTGCGGCTCGAGCGCATGACCGAGCTGGTCTCGACCCTGTTTGGCGCGGTGATGTTGGCGGAACTCGCGGCGCTGCTGCTGTTCGTGTTCAACGCCGACCGGATGGCCTCGTTGTTCGTGGGGGCGATGTGTGCGGTGGGCACGCTGAATGTGAACGCTTACGGCTTTCCCGCGCTGTACCTCAAGATCGGGGTGTTTTTCGCCGCGACCCTGTGGCTGATTTTGGATCATGCAGACCGGATGGGGCGGGATTTCCCGCTGACAAAGGTGAAATACGCAGCCCTTCTGGCGATTGCGCCGCTGATCCTGGCCGATGGCGCGACCGAGCTGGCCTATTTCCTGAACCTGCATACCGATGTGATCACATCCTGCTGCACCAAGCTGTTCACGCCCAACAATCCCGGTCTGGCCAATCACATGGCCTCGGTCGGTGAGGGGGCAGCGCTGGTCTGGCTGGTCGGGATCGCGCTGATTGTGGCCGCGTCGGGGGCCTATGCGACGTTGCGGAGGCGTGGTTATTGGATTTACGCACTGGCCTCGGGGGCGTTGTTTGTGGCGGGGCTGACCGCGATTGTCGCCACGATCTCGCTGTATATTTACGAGGATCCGAACCACCATTGCCCGTTTTGTATCCTCAAACCGGAATATGGCTATTTCGGCTATGTCCTTTATGCGCCACTGTTTTTCGCCACGGCGATGGGGCTGGGGGCGGGGCTGTTACAGCCCTTCGCAAACATCCCAAGCCTTCAGGACAAGCTGCCGAGGCTGATCGCGCGCCAAGTGGTCTGGTCGATGATCGGCTTTGCGCTGTTCGGGCTGGCGGTGGTCTGGGCGATTGCGCGCTCGCACCTGATCCTGTTCGGGTAGGGGTTAGCGCGCAGGCAGCGGCCCGCCCATATCGAGCCCCGTGGGCATAGCCCCCGCGCGTGCCGTCTCGATGCGCGCCCAAAGGGCGGGATCGGCCTCATCCGCGGGCCAGACGCCGGTCAGCGCATAGGCAAAACGCGCGGAGTGGCGGGCCTCGCGTTCGATCTTGTCGATGAAATCCGCGCCGTGATCGGTGATCAAATCCTCTAGCGGACCGGCCGACAGCATCACCACCTGCCAGATCGTCTCAGATCCCGCGAGGGCCTGACGGATGAACGCCCAAAGCACATCGGGGTATTCGCGCAGCTCAAACACGCACAGCACCGACCACGGGAAATCCTCGCCCTCGGGTTCATCGCGATTGTCGGCCAGCCACAGCGCCACCAGCGCCTCAACCGAATGCACATCTTCGGGCGCATTGGCGGCGTTGCACAGCACGGATACGAGTTCGAGGGGCAGGGGGGTCACTGCATCATCTCCTTCGTGGCCGATAGGGTGACGCCCTCGTAATCCCGCGCCACGCGGTCGATATCCCATTGCAGGCGGGTGAGGAACACCACGTCGCCGTCGTGATCGTAGCTGATATGTTGCTTGTTCGCATTCACCAGTTTTTCCACTGCCGCCTTGTCGCCCTGCACCCAGCGCGCCGAGGTGAACTGGCTGGCCTCAAAGCGCACGGGGATGCCGTATTCCAGCTCGATCCGGCTGGCGAGCACCTCAAATTGCAAAGCGCCCACGACGCCGACGATAAAGCCAGACCCAATCGCGGGCTTGAAGACCTTGGCCGCGCCTTCCTCGGCGAATTGCATCAGCGCCTTTTCCAGATGCTTGCCTTTCATCGGGTCGGTCGCGCGCACCGATTGCAGCAATTCGGGCGCAAAGCTTGGGATGCCGGTGAAATGGAGCACCTCGCCCTCGGTCAGCGCATCGCCAATGCGCAACTGGCCGTGGTTCGGGATGCCCATGATGTCACCGCCCCAAGCCTCTTCCGCCAGTTCGCGGTCGGCGGCCAGAAACAGCACGGGGTTTGACACCGACATCGGCTTTTTGGTGCGCACGTGGGTCAGTTTCATGCCACGCTGAAAATGCCCCGACACAAGGCGCACAAAGGCCACGCGGTCGCGGTGCTTCGGGTCCATATTGGCCTGCACCTTGAACACAAAGCCGGTGACTTTTTTCTCTTCGGGGGCGACGTCGCGCTCGGTCGCTTTTTGCACCAGCGGTTCGGGGCCGTATTCGCCGATTCCGTCCATCAGTTCCTTGACGCCGAAACTGTTGATCGCCGAGCCAAACCAGATCGGCGTCATATGCCCTTCAAGAAAGGACTGGCGGTCAAAGGCGGGTAGCAATTCGCGCGCCATTTCGACCTCTTCGCGCAGTTTCTCCAGCAGATCGGCGGGGACATGCTCTTCCAGTTTCGGATCATCCAGCCCCGAAATCGCGACAGTTTCAGCCACCTTGTTGCGATCGGCGCGGTCCATGATGTCCAGCCGGTCATGGATCAGATCATAGGCACCGATAAAGTCGCGGCCGACCCCGATGGGCCAACTTGCCGGGGCGACGTCAATCGCGAGGTTTTCTTGAATTTCGTCAATAATCTCGAAGGTGTCGCGGCTTTCGCGGTCCATTTTGTTGCAAAAGGTCAAGATCGGCAGATCGCGCAGCCGGCAAACCTCGAACAGTTTGCGGGTCTGGGATTCCACGCCCTTGGCCCCGTCGATCACCATGATCGCGGCGTCCACCGCCGTCAGCGTGCGATAGGTATCTTCCGAGAAATCGCTGTGACCGGGCGTGTCCACCAGATTGTAGCGAAACTCGCGATACTCAAAGCTCATCGCCGAGGCCGACACCGAAATCCCGCGATCCTGCTCCATCTTCATGAAATCCGAGCGCGTGCGCCGCGCCTCGCCCTTGGCGCGCACCTGACCGGCCATCTGAATGGCCCCGCCAAACAGCAGGAACTTTTCAGTCAGCGTCGTCTTGCCGGCATCGGGATGCGAGATGATCGCAAAGGTCCGGCGGCGGGCGATTTCGGGGGGCAAGGCAGGGCGATTTGTCATGGCCCCGCGTTTATCCTGCCCACGCGCGCCTTGCAATCGGGCAATGGGGGGAGGTGATTGTGCGAGCGCATCCATCAAGGCGAGGGATTGCAGCAATGAGTGGCGGTAGTGCGGGACGAAGCTGCCTTTCGTAAAATGAAAATCAAGGTCCGCCTTGCGCGTTTATCGCCCCCGCAGAAAAGCATCATCTGGGACGGTGAGATCGCGACACAACCCTTGGCTAGTCAGTGCCAATACGGAGCCGAAACCTTCGGGATTAAGCGCTTAAGTATTTAAGGGAGATCATTCTCGATCTGCTTGTGAATCTATGAAGTACTGAAGCTTTAGTGACTTGGGCGATATTTCGTAAACCGTGTCTTCAGGCGTATTTTGGTCTAAAGTTGGCGTCACGAGCCCGTAGTTCTGAAATCTATCCAGTATTGCAGTAAACTCTGCAACATCGTCAAAGCCCAGTTCCGAACAGTCATTCGGAACAAAGATTTCTTGCTGGCAAATCCCCTTAAATGCCTCTTCGTCCCTATCCCTGAAGAACACAAAAATCTCATCGTAGTTAGTTTCCAGTTCCTCGCGCAACCAGCGTTCAAACGAGTCATCTGGAATCTTGGAAAGATCATCGACTTCATCAAAAATCCAAGTACAAAACGCTCCCGCCTCATCTAGGGCAAATCGAGAATTTCCTTTGAACATATCGAACAGGGTGATGAAGTTGTCTCGTGTCAAAGGCAATGTTGCCTGCTCGTTTTTCCTGAACGTTTCGACTCTTTTCTCATAGACTTCGCCGCCGACCTCTTCGCGCAATTCCCCAATGTTTATCGGCTTATGGAGCCATCCCGCCAGACGTGTCGAGGAAGCGACGCCACGAACAACGCCAGAAGAACCGCACAGTATCCACTTAACTCCAGCGACGGTGAATGCGGTATCTCTCAATGCCTCAATTGTTTCCTTCGCCTTTGCAGAGGATTGAAGTATCTCAAGATTATCGATGACGCATACAACCCCTCCTGCCTCACTCTTCGGAAACAACAACTTCAACCAACCATCAATTGCCGCCCTAAAGCCGACCCGCTCCCAGCCTTTACCGCTATTCGGGGTACCGCCATATCCCAACCCATTACCTAAAATCGACCCAGTGTAGTTTCGGATTATCGGCGACTGAATGTAGTTCTTGATTGAAGTCTCAATGGGCGCTTTTGTGTAGCCTGGTGGTGGTCGCAGCATGTTCGCGCTTTCGACCAAGGTGAGAGCAACTTGCAGGTAGAACTCGTCAAGAAATTCTTCTGCGCCTTTTTCTTTGTTTATCTGGAACGAGCATCTGCAAGGAATGAACATCGGTTCGTTCTCGTCGCGCTGTGATTGCATGAGCAACCTGTGTAGAGCGATGTTAATAATGCTTGTTTTTCCAACACCATTTGGGCCTTCAAGAGTTGGGACTTTGTCACTCTCTTGCACACGTCGAACCAATTTTTTGACTTCTGCTTCTCTGTCGACGACCAGTTTTTCACCTTCTTCATCAGCCTGAAGTGCCTTGTTGCTAAATGGGTCGGCAGAAAAACCGAGAGAACGATAGGACATTGAAATACTCCACGAAAAACAGTTTCCTAAAATCGGCCCGGAAATTTTTTCTCACGCTATGTCCGAACTGCCCATCAGGCAATACTCCTATCAACATATTCTTGGTGGCCAAAACCAATGCTGATTTACTGCACTTTGCCGCCATTGATGCATCACGCAGCATAGGTGAGTCAGGACTCAAAGCCGCCATCCCCCGCACCAAACCCGCCCGCAGCCTCTCGCGCTCCCTCACTCCTCGCGCTTGCGGAAGATCTTGTCGCGGCCAAGCTGATCCAGCAGGTCGCGTGTGGCCTCGGTGCCGAAATGGGGGCGGTGTTTGAGGTCGGGCAGGCGGGCGGAAATCTCGGCGCGTAGTTCCTCGGGCAGAACCGACAGTGTGGCCTCGCTGACCATCAGGCTTTCGGCGGGGATGCCCTCGGCATAGATGATTTCGTGACGGGCAAAGACCAGCGCGTAATAATCGACATAGCCGCCCTCGCGCCGCCAGACGTTTTCGTCATCCACCAGATGCTTGGCCTGCACCAGTAGTTCCGAGGTCTCGCCCAGCTTTTGCGCGCCGCGCCGGTACAGAAACAGCCGGTGATGGGGCGACACAACGAGATCGCCCTCATTGCCCAGAATTCCGGCAGAAATCACCACCGGCGCAAAGGACCCGAGCGCCCGCATCCGCGCTTTGGCGACCAGCGCTACGGGCTGGGGGCCGCTGTCGCGCGTGAGCACCCGGTCCCCGGCCTTGAGCTGTTCGATGGGTTTTTGCGCGCCCCCCGCCAGCGTAATCATCGTGCCCGTCGTGAAGGCCACACAGACCAGATCGGCCAGCCGCGCCTCGCCCGGATCGGCCGAGGCCTCGATCAACGTGTATTCCTGACGCGGCGCAATCGGCGACAGCGGCAGCGCGAAATTCGTGTCGCTGGCATCGTGGCGGATCAGCAAAATATCCACGCTATCGCCATCGGGGGCCATCATCACATGGCGCGCCAGCAGGCTGATCGTATCGCCCGGTGCGCCGATCTGAGATCCCTGCGTCACGATCTGCTCGCCAGCCGCATCCCAGCCCACGGCCAAAAGCAGCGGCGTGGCCTCGCGTTCCAGCTGGTAGATATCGCCCGGCTCGCACAGCTCGGCAATGTCAAGCGCATCGCCCTGATTAGCGCCCGAGGTCACCCAGAAATCATGGGCGTCAAAGACATGAACGCTTTGGCTGATCTGCGACAAGGGGGCCTCCGTTAGGGCGCATGGTGTGCGACCTCATGTCCGATTACCTGCCCGCGCCCCACGGGGTCAAGCGCATTGCCGCGCGGAGCACAAGAAGATCAACCTCTTGCCTCTCTGGCGTTGCGCGTTAACTCTGCGCCAAGGGCAGCGGGGCTGCGACAGCATCAGGAGGATCGGATGGATTTGGGGATTAAGGGCAAACGCGCAGTGGTTTGTGCGGGATCAAAAGGCTTGGGACGGGGCTGCGCCGAGGCGCTGGCCGAGGCGGGCGTTGATCTGGTGCTCAATGCGCGCGGGGCCGAGGCGCTTGAGGCGACAGCCGCCGAGATCGCTGCGAAATATGGCGTGAGCGTCACGCCCGTCGCCGCTGATATCACCACGCCCGAGGGGCGCGTCAAGGTTCTGGCGGCAGCGGGTGAGGTTGATATTCTGGTGAATAACGCAGGCGGGCCGCCTCCGGGGATGTGGAGCGATTGGGATCGTGACGATTTCATCGCTGCGCTGGATGCCAATATGCTGGCCCCGATTGCGATGATGCAGGCGTTGATGCCGGGGATGATGGAGCGTGGCTGGGGCCGGGTGGTCAATATCACCTCGCAATCCGTGCGCGCACCGATTGGCGTGTTGGGTCTGTCCAATGCTGCGCGCTCGGGGCTGACGGGGTTCGTGGCGGGCACGTCGCGTCAGGTCGCCCCGAAGGGCGTGATCATCAACAACATGCTGCCGGGCATCCACGATACCGACCGCGCGACCTCGCTGGATGGCGGCGTGTCTAAGGCTGAAGGGATTTCCCCCGAGGAGGCGCGCGCCAAGCGGGTCGCGACGATCCCGGCGGGGCGCTATGGCGACGCGGGCGATTTTGGCGCGATGTGCGCCTTCCTGTGTTCGCAAAAGGCGGGGTTTATCGTGGGGCAGAACATCATGCTGGATGGTGGGCAAAACTACATCTCGATCTAGGCGCGCTTGCGTAGGCGGGGCGGCGCTGCTATTTCGATAAATTCCGAGTTATTTAGTAGGGATAGCAATGCCGCCCGCCAACATGCCTCCCCGCCTTGAAGTGCGTTCGCTGATGCGCCGCTTTGACGGGCGCGCGGTGGTCGATGATATCTCTTTCGCAATCCCGCAAGGTCAGGTGACCTGTCTGCTGGGGCCGTCGGGCTGCGGAAAATCCACGACTTTGCGCATGATCGCGGGCGTGGATATGCAAGATAGCGGTGAGATTTTCGTCAACGGTGCACTGATCTGCGACACGGTGTTTCGCGTGCCCCCCGAGCGGCGCGAGATCGGCTTGATGTTTCAGGATTTCGCGCTGTTTCCCCATCTCTCGGTGGCGCAGAATGTTGCCTTCGGGCTGTCTGGCAGCAGTGCAGACAAGGCCGCGCGCGTCGGTGACTTGCTGGAGCGGGTGCATATGGCGCGCCATCGCGACAGCTATCCCCATGCGCTGTCGGGCGGGGAGCAACAGCGGGTGGCGCTGGCCCGCGCGCTCGCCCCCCGCCCGCGGATTTTGCTGATGGATGAGCCGTTTTCGGGGCTGGATGAGCGCCTGCGTGACGATATCCGCGACGAGACCTTGGCGCTGTTGAAAGACGAGGGCACAGCGGTGTTGCTGGTCACGCATGAGCCGCATGAGGCGATGCGCATGGCCGATGAAATTCTGCTGATGCGGGCGGGCAAAATCGTGCAGCGTGGCGCGCCCTATAACCTGTATAACGCGCCGGTGGATCGTCGGGCGGCGGCGTTTTTCTCTGATATCAACGTCATCGAAAGCCGGGTGCAGGGCGCGTTGGCCCCGACGCCGTTTGGGGATTTCCTTGCGCCGGGGCATAGCGATGGCACCGGCATCGACATCGTGATCCGCCCGCAGCACCTTAAGATTGATTTCGACCGCGCCGGGCGTGGTCCCAACCCGACCGCGCAAGACGGAACCCCGGCGCGCGCCACGGTCAAGCGCGCGCGCTATCTGGGTCGCGAAAGCTTGGTCGAGTTTCGCATGGAGACCGGGCAAATTCTCAAAGCCTCGGTCCCCAATGTGTTCCTGCCCAAACCCGGCACGGTGATGTGGCTGATGCTGCGCCGCGACCGCTGTTTCGTGTTTCCCGCCAAGGGGTAAGGGCGCGTTACTGCGCCCATTCGCCCTTGCGGAAAACTGCTACGCGCGAGCCATCGGCGCGGATGCCATCAACATCCGTTTCCGCCCCGCCGATCATCCAATCGACATGGATCAGGCTGGAATTGCCGCCTTTGGCTGCGATCTCGTCACTGCTTAGGTCGCCGCCATTGAGGAAGCATTTCGAATAGCACTGCCCCATCGCGATATGGCAGGCGGCGTTTTCATCATACAGCGTGTTGTAAAACAGCAGTCCCGATTGCGAGATCGGCGAGCCGTGCGGCACCAGCGCGACCTCGCCCAGACGGCAGGCGCCCTCATCGGTGGCGATCAGTTTTTGCAGCACTTCCTGGCCCCGGCTGGCCCGCGCCTCGACCGCGCGCCCGCCCTCAAACCGCATCTCGATATTCTCGATCAGGCTGCCTTGATGCGAGAGCGGTTTTGAGGCGCGCACCACGCCATCGACACGCGCGGCATGGGGCGTGGTGAACACCTCTTCCGTCGGGATATTGGGGTTGCAGGTCACGCCGTTCTTGGCCTCGGATGCACCGCCATGCCATTCGTGATCATCCGCCAACCCGACCGTCAGATCGGTGCCCGGACCGGTGAAATGCAGTGCCGAAAAGCGTTCCGAATTGAGCCAGCTTGAGCGTTTGCGCAGCTCGCCGTTATGGGCCTCCCACGCAGCGACCGGATCGGGCTGATCGACGCGCGAGGCGGCAAAGATCGCCGCGGCCAGTTTGCCCACGGCCTCGTCTTGGGGCAGATCGGGGAACACCCGCGCGGCCCAAGCGGCGGTCGGGAAGCTGACAATCGACCAGTTGATTTCAAAGTTCGAGATCTTTTCGAGTGCCGGTTTATAGGCTATCGAATTGGCCTTGCCCGCGCGCGCCGCTTTCTCAGGGTCTTGGTCGGCCAGCATCATCGGATCATCGCCCACAATAGCCATGCGCGCGGCGTTGCCTGCATAGGCCTTGGCCATGCCCTCAAACAGCCAGCCCGGCGCGGTGTCAAAGCTGGCATCATTGGCATGGGCGTAGCGCGCCAGCGTAACTTCCTCATCGCTCAGGATCGGGGTCACAAGGCTTGCACCGGCGCGATAGGCCTCGGCGGCGATCTTGCGCACGAGGGGCAGGGCGGCGGCGGGCGCGGTCAGCACCAGTTCCTGACCCGGTTGCAGGTTCAGCCCGACATGCACGGCGACCTGCGCCAATTTTTCAAGGGATTTCGGGTCAAGGTCAGCGTGGCTCATTTTGGTCTCCTGCTACTAAGTCTTGGCGCATAACCTGCACCGCAGCGCGCCAAGGTCAAGCGCCTCAGAACGCCTCACGGTAAAGCGATAGCGCGTCGTCCTCGGTCACCTCGACGGGGTTGTTCATCAGCAGGCGCGTTTGCTTCATCGCATCGCGCGCCAGCATCGACAGGCTGTTATCGGTCACGCCGACATCGCGCAGGCGACGCGGCGCGCCGCTGGCATTCATCAGCGAGTCCATATGGGCCACGAAGGCGTCCGAGCGCGCTTGCGCATCGCCGCTGCCCGCGACCCCCATCACATCGGCCAACTCGCCATATAGCGACGCGGCGGCGGTGGCGTTATAGCGCAGGACCGGGCCCAGCATCAGCGCATTGGTCAGCCCGTGGGGCAGGTGATAATGCCCGCCCAGCGGATAGGCCAGCGCATGAACGGCGGCGACGGGGGCGTTGGAAAACGCCTGTCCGGCCAGCGTGGCCCCCAGCAACATCGCCTCGCGCGCATCGCGGTTGGTGCCGTCCTGACAGGCCGCGATCAGGTTGGCCCCCAGCAGTCGCAGCGCCTCGCGCGCCAGCGCGTCCGAGAGCGGGTTTTTCTTGTGCTTCGAGGTATAGGCTTCAATCGCGTGGACCATCGCGTCAATGCCCGTCGCAGCAGTGTGGACTTGGGGCAGCCCGACCGTCAGGCTGGCGTCGAGCAGCACGAAATCGGCGTAAAGCTGGCGCGAGACGATCCCCATTTTGGTGGTCTCTCCGGTGGTGATAATCGAGATATTGGTGACTTCCGATCCGGTGCCAGCGGTGGTGGGCACCAGCGCCAGCGGTACCCGCGCGCCGCTCACATTGCCGATGCCATACATCGTCGAAAGGTCCTGATCCAAACCGATCATCACCGCCACCAGCTTGGCAATATCAAGGGAAGATCCGCCGCCAAGCCCCAGAACAATATCGATTTTCTCAGACCGCGCCATCTCGGCGCAGGCGCGCACGATGGCCTCGGGCGGGTCGGCGACCACATCGTCAAACAGCGTCACGACAAAGCCTGCCTGCGTCAGTGCGGCCTGAACCGGCGCGATCAACCCGGCCTCGATCAAGCCGCGATCCGTGACCAGCAACAAGTTGCGCGCGTCAAAGCGTTCGGCCAGCAAATCACCCAACTGCGCGCTGCCCTCCCATTGCACGTGAATTTCGGACACGGTGGTAAAGCTGAACGGCGTGATGGTCATGTGGTCCTCCCAAGGATTTGGCGCCAGCATGTCAGATTTCAGCGCGAGCGCCAGAGCGGCAGTCCGCGCGCCCTAAAGCGGTAGTTCAAGGCTGTGTTTCATCTGCTCCATCGACAGGCTGGAGGAGACATCATGAATCGGGATGCGCGCGACCAAGTCTTTGTAAAAGCGGTCGAATTCTTCGGTCGAGGCCACCTGCACCTTGAGCAGATAATCCAGCGTTCCCGCCAGACGATGCGCCTCGGTGATTTCGGGCATGTCCTCGATCACGGCCTTAAAGCGCTCCAACCAGTCGCGCTCGTGCTGGCCAGTGCGGATTGAGACGAAAAACGTCTCGCGCAGCCCCACTTTGCGCGGATCAAGGATCGCGGCCTGGCGCAGGATCGTGCCATTTTGCACCAGCTTTTGAATGCGGTTCCAGACGGTGGTTTTCGCAAGGGCCACGCGCTGCGCGATTCGTTCCAGCGACAGGGTCGCATCACGTTGCAGCTCGATCAGGATGCGTCGGTCGTCATCGTCGATGTCTGACATTCTGTTCTCTCAATGGTTATGCGAACGAAAGGTTGGTTTTGCAAGCTTAGACAAAACAAATTCCAGATTGGCAAGGGTATGACTTGTGCGGTTTGGAATAATGTTCTGTTTGGGGGTAAGTAAACAGGAGCCAGCCGATGCGCCATTTCCCGATTTCCGACCCTTCGAACAAGGGGACCAAGCGCGACTCTGGTTGCGCGCATGTTCATTTCGTGGGGGCAGGGCCGGGCGATCCCGAATTGCTGACGTTGCGCGCGCATCGCTTGATCGGCGCGGCGGATGTGGTGATCCATGATCGTCTCGTGACGCAAGAGATTTTGGACCTGACGCGCCCCGACGCGCTGCTGATCGACGTGGGCAAGACGGGGTTCGGCCCCTCATGGGATCAGGGCGATATCAATGATTTGCTGGTGACATACGGTGCGCAGGCGCGTGTCGTGCGGCTGAAATCTGGCGATCCCGCGGTGTTTGGCCGTCTCGATGAAGAGGTCGCGGCGCTGGACAGCGCAGGTGTCGCCTATGACGTCACTCCCGGTATCACGGCGGCTTCGGCGGCGGTGGCGGGCTTGGGCGTAAGCCTGACGCAACGCGGGCGCAATGCGGGCCTGCGCATCGTGACGGGTCATGACGCCAAAGGCTTTGCCGAGCAGGACTGGCGCGATCTGGCACGCCCCGGCGCGGTGGCGGCGATCTATATGGGCAAGCGTGCGGCGCGGTTTTTGACCGGGCGCTTGATGATGCATGGCGCGACGGCTGACACGCCGGTGAGCGTGGTGGAAAACGTCTCGCGCAGCGATGAGCGCATCATTTCCAGCGATCTGATCGGGCTCGCGGATGCGCTGGAAGATGTGACGGGTCCGGCGGTGTTGCTGCTGGGGATTGCGCCGCGCGCGGGTCTTCCCGCAGCCCTTCGGGAGGCGTTGTAATGGCGCGCGCAATCCCGGCGCAGGTTGTAAGCGCCAACCATCTGATTGAGGGAGATGCGATCTGGTTCACTGGCACAGGGTGGTGTCGTTCCATCGCCAAGGCTCAGGTGGCCGAAACACCCGAGGATGCGCAGGTGCTGCTGGCGCAGGCGCAATCGGGCGCGGAAGCCGCCCGCGCCGTCAGCCTGTATCTCGCCGAGGTCGCGATCACGCCCAATGGTCCGCGCCCCACCCATTTCCGAGAGATTTATCGGGTGCGCTCGCACAAGACCCACCCGCAACTGCACGAGGTTTCATAATGTATGCCTATTCCGACTTTGACCGCGATTTCCTGCGCGCCCGTGTGGATGAGTTTCGCGGCCAAGTAGAGCGCCGGCTTGATGGCTCGCTGAGTGAGGATGAGTTCAAACCGCTGCGTCTGATGAACGGTCTGTATCTGCAACTGCACGCCTATATGCTGCGCGTGGCGATCCCCTATGGCACGCTGCGCAGCGCGCAAATGCGCAAGCTGGCCGAGATATCGCAGCGTTGGGATCGCGGCTATGGCCATTTTACGACGCGCCAGAATATCCAGTTCAACTGGCCGCGCCTTACCGATGTGCCTGATATGCTTGACGCGCTTGCCGAGGTCGGAATGCATGCGATCCAGACCAGCGGAAACTGCATTCGCAACGTCACGGCGGACCATTTCGCAGGCGCTGCGGCAGGCGAGGTCGAAGATCCGCGCCTCACCGCCGAGCTGATCCGGCAATGGTCCACCGATCATCCCGAGTTTGCCTATCTGCCGCGCAAGTTCAAAGTGGCGGTCACGGCATCCGATCAGGATCGCGCGGTGATCAAGCTTCACGATATCGGGCTACGCCTGCGCGAGCGGGATGGCGAGATCGGCTATCAGGTGGTGATCGGCGGCGGCTTGGGGCGCACGCCGTTTATCGGCAAAGAGGTGCGCGACTGGCTGCCAAAGCGCGACCTGCTCGCCTATCTTGAGGCTATTTTGCGCGTCTATAATCTGGGCGGTCGGCGCGACAACAAGTTCAAGGCGCGCATCAAGATACTGGTGCATGAGACCGGGCTTGAGGAGTTGCGCGCGAAGATCGAGGCCGAGTTCGCCAGCGGTCGCCGTCTGTTGCCCGATGTGTCGCCCGAGATCACCGCGCAGATCGCGCAAGGCTTCGCCCCGCCCGCGTTTCGTGATGATCCGGTGGTGCCGTTTTCGCCCGGCCCTGCGTTTCGCTCGTTCCTCGACACCAACCTGCACCCGCATAAGCGCGCGGATCACGTCAGCGTCACCGTCTCGACCAAGCCGATTGGCGGCACGCCGGGCGATGTTACGGCGGATCAGATGCACGTGCTTGCCGATCTGGCAGAACAGTTCGGCTATGACGAGTTGCGCATCAGCCACGAGCAAAACGTCATTCTGCCCCATATCCATCGCAACGATCTGGGCGCGGTCTATGATGCGCTGGCGCAGGCGGGGCTGGCGACCGCGAATATCGGGCTGGTGTCGGATATCATCGCTTGCCCGGGGCTGGATTATTGCGCGCTGGCCACCGCGCGCTCGATCCCGATTGCGCAGCAGATTTCAACGCTGTTTGGGGATCTGGACGCGCAGGCCGATATCGGGCCGCTCAAGATCAAGATTTCGGGCTGCATCAACGCCTGCGGGCATCACCATGTCGGTCATATCGGGATTTTGGGCCTCGATCGGGCCGGCGTGGAAAACTATCAGCTCACGCTTGGCGGCGATGGCACCGAGACGGCGACGCTGGGGGCGCGCACCGGGCCGGGCTTTGCCTATGACGAAATCGTGCCAGCGGTCGGTCGCCTGATCGAGGCGTATCTGGATCTGCGCGAGGATCGCAGCGAACCCTTCCTGCAAACCTATCGCCGTGTCGGGATCGAGCCCTTCAAGGCCGTTTTATATGGAGAGCGTGATGCGAAGGCTGCTTGAGAGCGTCCCCGAAACCCGTGCCAACGCGGGCGCGCAAACCAGCGCCGCGCGGCTGAATGTGCGCTACGCGCAGGCCCCGGCGGATGAGATCCTGCGCGCGGCGCTTGAGGCGCTGCCCGGCCAAATCGCGCTGGTGTCGTCGTTCGGGGCGGATTCGGCGGTGCTGTTGCATCTGCTGGCGCAGATCGACCGCGATGTGCCGGTGCTGATGCTGGAAACGCAGATGCTGTTTGCTGAAACTCTGCAGTATCAGCGTGACCTTTCGGCCCATCTGGGACTGCGCGATGTGCGCTTGCTGACGCCCGATCCTGATCTGCCCGAGGATTTACACCTGAGCGACAGCAAGATGTGCTGTGCCTTGCGCAAGGTCGCACCGCTTGAAAGTGCGCTGGGCGATTTCGCGGGCTCGATTACCGGGCGCAAACGGTTTCAGACCGGGCCGCGCGCGCAGATGCCGATCTTTGAGGCCGATCACGCAGGCCGCTTGCGCATCAACCCGCTGGCCAGTTGGACGCCCGCGATGCTGGCGCAGCATATCGAGATGCACGATCTGCCGCGTCATCCGCTTGTGGCGCGCGGTTATCCGTCGATCGGTTGTGCGCCCTGCACCCGGCCGGCAACCAACAGCGATCCGCGCGCGGGGCGCTGGGCCGATGAAACACGTGAGGAATGCGGTATCCATTTTGCGCCCGATGGGCGTGTCATCAGGAGGAAAGCGGGATGACTCAGATTGTGTCCAAAGACGGTTTCGTGGCCGATCCTTTTGCAGGCGTCGTGCGGCGCAGCCCCGACGATCATCGCCCCGGCGCGGCGCTGCGCCTTGGCCCGGATGCCGATATCGCCGCGCTGGCGCCACTGATCGAAACCGCCTCGCTGATCGAGATCCGCTTTGACAGTTTCGCCGACGGACGCGGGTTCTCGTTGGCGGGGCTGATCCGGCGTTCGGGGTTCAGCGGGCATCTGCGCGCTTGCGGCCCGCTTTTGGTGGATCAGTTTCGCGCGGCGTTGCGTGCGGGGTTTGACGATATCGAGCTGCCCGACGAGATCGCAAATCGCCAGCCCGAATCGCAATGGCGCGCGGTGCCGTTCTCGGGGGGGTATCGCGAGCGGGTCTTTAGCGCCTGATCCTGAAACGACTCTGAAGCGATCAGGACGCGCCTAACCCGCGTCCTGACCCAGATGCGCGCCCCGCGTCATTGCGCTGACAAGGGCTGTGACCTCTGATTTCAGCTGATCCAGCGGCACGCCGACAAAGCGTCCCTGCAACGCCAGCAGCACCACGCCATGCACCGCCGCGAATGTCGTGCGCGAACGCATGACCAGCGCGGCCTCGTCCAGATCGGGGCGCAGCGCATGAAGCGGAGCGATCAGCACTTCGATCAGAACGGCGTGATCCTTGCGATGCCAGTCCGGCATCTCCACACCCTCGGGCAGGCGATGTTCAAACAACGCAATCCAAAGCGCGCGATTGGCGCAGGCGAAATCGACATAGGCCGAGGCCAGCGCCTGCAAGGCCGCTTCAGGGGGCGCATCAGGCGCGGGCAGGGCGGCTTTCAGCGTCTCGCCCAGCCGCGCCAGCGTGCGCGCATTCACATGCAAGATCAGCATATCGAGATCTTCGAACGCGGTATAAAGCGCCCCCAGCGCGCAGCCTGCCTGCGTGGTCAGCGCGCGCGCCTTAAGCCCGGTGATCCCGTGCTGGGTGATCTGATCCTGCGCTGCTGCGATCAGGCGGGCGCGCAGGTCGGCGCGCTTCTCTTCTCGACTGTTTCCCATCTTTCACCAAACTTTTTCTTGAACAGTGTTCATTTTATTCTTGAACGACGTTCATGCTTCCTGCATAAGGGCTTCATGAACAGCGTTCATAGCAAAGGAGAAGGCAATGTTCAAGATGATGACGACTTTGATCCGCGGCCGTAGCCATGATGTCACCGAGGCCTTTGGCGATGCCAATGCGCTCTCGATCCTGCGCCAGCAGTTGCGCGATGCGGCAGACGGGCTGCAAGGGGCGAAACGCTCGGTCGCGGTGGTGATGGCCTATGCCGAGCGTGAGCGCAAATCGGCTGCCAAGCTGGACACGCAAATGGCCGATCTTGAGGCCCGCGCGATGGACGCGATCCGCAAAGAGCGTGACGATCTGGCGGTCGAGGCGGCCTCGGCGATTGCCGAGTTGGAAGCCGAGCGCAAAGCGACGCAGACCTCGATCACCCATTATGACGGCGAAATCCGCCGCTTGCGCGAACAGGTCGGTCTGGCCGAGCAACGCCTGCGCACGCTTCAACGCGGCAAGCAAATCGCGGATGCGTCGCAACGCACGCAAAAGCTGCGCGGCACGATGCCCGATGGCGTGATCGCCAGCCTCAAAGAGGCCGAGGCCACGCTGGAGCGTCTGCAAAGCCGCCAATCCCATGCCGAGGATGTCGAGATCGCAATGGGCGAGCTGACCTCTAGCTCAAGCGCCGAGGCGACGTCGGCCCGGCTGGCCGCGGCGGGATGCGGCGCGCCCTTGCGCAGCGAGGCCGCCGATGTGCTGGCCCGGCTGCGTGCGAAAGCTGAGTAACATTCACGTGACCTAAAGTTGCAGCAAACGCGTCAACAATCGGCCCACAACCCCTGCGAGTGTTGCGACAGGACGGGCCAATCCACATCACGGCCAAGTGCCATTCATTCGGAGAGTAACAATGACAACCTACACCCCCAAAGTATCCAAGGCCTGGAACACCTTCACCTATTTCATGTTCGGCATTGCCGTCTTGATGATGGCAGGCGGCATCTGGTCGCTGGACGCCAGCTTTACCGCTAAGGGCTATTATTCGATGGCCGCCTTGATGCTGGTCTATACCACCGCCGCAATCACCAAAGCGCTGCGCGACAAGGAAGAGGGCGATCGTCTGTATAACAAGATCGAAGATGCCCGCACCGAGCGTTTGCTGGCAGAGGTGTCGGGCAAGGACGCCGCCTGATAGGATTGCAAGGACCGGGGGCTGCGCCGCGCGTGGCCCCCGCCACCCTTTGAGGGGATTTATTCGATGGCTCGTTTCAAACGGTTTACCCGTTTCTTTTTCCATGCGCTGTTTGCGCTGCTCGTGATTGGCGGGGCGGCTTGGTCGGCGACCGCGCTTTGGCTGCATCTGGCGGGGGGCGTGCGTATCGCCGCGCTGACCGTGCTGGGGCTAGGTGCCCTTGGGGCATTTATTGCGCGCTACAACCGGCGTCGTCTGGGTTGGCTGGTGCTGGCGACAGGCGTGCTGATCGTGGGTGGCTGGTATCAAACCATCACGCCGCGCGATAATCGCGACTGGGCCGCCGAGGTCTCGCGCGGGGTCACGGCGCAGGTCGATGGCAACCGCGTCACCCTGTCCAATATTCGCGATTTCGACTGGCATACCAAGACCGATGCCACCGAGCGCTGGATCACCAAGACCTACGATCTGGACCAGCTTGCCAGCCTCGAAATGATCACCTCGGTTTGGGACAATCCCGATATCGCGCATCTGCTGGTCAGCTTTGGCTTTGATGATGGCGAACACGTCGTCTATTCCGTCGAGATCCGGCGCGAAGAGGGCGAGAAATTTAACGAGGTCGGTGGTTTCTTTCGCCAGTTCGAATTGGTTCTGGTCGCCGCGACCGAGCGCGACATCGTGCGGTTGCGCACCGATGTGCGCCAAGAAGAGGTGCGCCTTTACCCCGTCAATCTGACGCCAGAGCAGCGCCGCGAGATGTTCATGTCCTATGTTTCACTCGCACAGCGCCTTGAAAAGAAGCCGGAATTTTACAACACGATCAGCGCGAACTGCACCACTGCCGTCTATAGGCTGGCGCTGAGCCTGAAATCGGACCTGCCGGTGAATTGGCGTCTGGTGATGTCGGGGCGGTTGCCGGAATATCTTAATGATCTTGGCGTGTTAGGGGGGCAGGGGAGTGTTGATGAGCGCCGCACACATGCGCTGATCATGGCCAATGCGCAAGCGGCCCATCCGGGGCTTAGCTATTCGAAAGCGATCCGCGCGCGCTAGGTTTCAGTCTGCTTTCATGCGCTGATGCGTGTCGATCAGGATCTGCCCCAGCGCCGTGAACAGCTTGGCGCGCGCGGTGCTCGTGCGCCAGCCTAAAACCACCCGGCGCGGGCAGGCATCAGGCAGCGGCGCAATCGCCAGATCCTGCCCACGCGCCACGCCCGCATCCAGCGCCAGATTGGGCAGCAACGTAATCCCCAACCCCTCGCTGACCATCGAAATCAAGGTGGTCAGCGAGGTCGCGGAAAAGCTGTCATCTTGGGCAAGATCGCGATCTGGGAAGGCAGACAGCGCGTGGCGTTGCAGGCAATGGCCCTTTTCCAGCAGCATCAGCTTGGCGCCCTCTAACTGATCGCCGCGCACGGGCGTTGGGCCAAGACTGCCGGGCGGGGCGGCAAGGTGATAGCCATCCTCGAATAGCTCCATCACCTCGATTCCCTGAGCGTCAAAGGGCAGGGCGAACAAGATCAGATCCAACCGCCCCGCGCTAAGCCCCGCGATCAGGCTTTCGGTCATTTCCTCACGCAGCAGCAGGCGCAGATCGGGGAAGCGCGCGCGAATATCGGGCAGGGCGCGCGGAATGAGGAACGGGCCGATTGTCGGGATCGTGCCTAGCCGCAACTCACCCCCCTCGGGGGCCGATTGCGCGGCGGCAAGTTCCTCAATCTCTTGCGTGGCCAGTAAAACCGCGCGGGCGCGCCGGGCAATCTCTGCCCCGACCGGCGTCAGAATGACCGAGCGTTTCGTGCGCTCGGCCAGTTGCACGCCTAGGCGGTCCTCTAATTCGCGCAAGCCGGTGCTCAGCGTGGGCTGCGTGACGAAACAGATCTCGGCGGCGCGCGAGAAGTTCAGCGTATCGGCAATCGCGGTCAGAAAGCGCATCTGGCGCAGGGTGATGATCGGTTGCATATTCACCTACTCTATAACTACGATCTTTATAATCAATTTCATTTATCAATGGCCAGTCGCTAAATCTACCTCATCGCAACCAAGACTTGATGGAGAAAAAGATGACCGACACGATCCAAGCCCCGCAGATGCCCCAGCTCAACGCCCCCGCGCCCAGCTTTGACGCGCCCAGCACCCATGGCCAGCAAACGCTGGACGCCTATAAGGGCCAGTGGCTGATCCTATTCTCGCACCCGGCTGATTTCACGCCCGTTTGCACCACCGAATTCATCGCCTTCGCCAAGAAGCAGGATGATTTCGCAGCCCGCAACACCGCGCTGCTGGGGCTCTCGATTGACAGCCACTATTCGCACATCGCCTGGATGCTCAACATCAAAGAGAAGTTCGGCACCGAGATCAAATTCCCGATCATTGCCGACCTGTCGATGACGGTGGCGCGCGATTACGGGATGATCCAGCCCGGCGCGTCTGACACCTCGGCGGTGCGTGCGACCTTTATCATCGACCCGCAAGGCGTGCTGCGCGCGATGGTTTACTACCCGATGGTTGCAGGGCGCTCGATTGACGAAATTCACCGCCTGTTGGTGGCGCTGCAAACGGCGGATGAGAACAAATGCGCGATGCCGGAAAACTGGAAGCCCGGCGATGCGGTGATCGTGCCCACGCCCGCCACGCCCGAAGCCGCGCTGGCACGTGCTGACGAGGGATACAACACGGTGGATTGGTACTTCTCGACTCGTCAGCTTTAAAATCTGCGTCCCGGCACTTATGTGCCGGAGACACCCCCGCGACCCTGAAACACAAAGGAAATTCCGATGAGCCAACAATCCAATATCGACAGCTTGACACATGTTCTGGGCCAGACCTTCGGCCTTTATGTCCAGACCCACGGGTATCACTGGAACGTTGAAGGGCCGCAATTTCGCCAGCTGCATATGCTGTTCGAAGAGCAGTATCAGAACCTTTGGGAGGCGCTGGACGAGATCGCCGAACGTATCCGCTGCCTTGGGGCTTATGCGCCCGGCTCGTTGAGCGAGTTGGTTGCGCTGGCCGGGGAGACGCCCGCCGCCGCACAATCCGCCGAGGCAATGGTCGATGCGCTAATCGCGGCCAACAGCGATATGGCCGACACTCTGCGCGAAGCGATCACCACCGCGCAGGATGCGGGCGATGAGGTGTCGGCGGGGATGCTGACCGACCGTCTTGAATGGCACGAAAAAGAGCTGTGGATGATGAAATCATCGCGCAAGTAACGTGATTGGCGGCCCGTTTGCGCGGGCCGCTTTGTCGCTCGCGTTTAGATCGCGCTGTTCAGCGATTGCGAAATCAAGCGGGCGCGTGTGCTCGCAGCAAAGGGATGCACGAGCGCGTTCTCAAGGGCCGCCACTTTGACGTAGCCAAGATTACTCAGATCATCCGTCGTTCCCGAGATTTGCTGCAAGCGGGCCTGATCGAACTGGCTTAGATGCGGATCGGCGGGCATGAAATAGGCGGGATCCGCCCCGTTTTGTCCGCCACTGCTTGGGCTTGGCATCATGTCGCCAGGCTGGCCATTTTGGGCCAGAACCGGAGCGGCGGCGGCGGCGAGCGCCAAGGCGCTGACTGCGAAAATTTGCGTAAGTCTCGTCATTGGGTGTCCTTCCCTGATCCGTGCCGCAAAGCCATCGGAATATGCAGTCTCCCGTTGCTCTGATCGACGTCTTAACCAGCGCATGTCAGGTCTTAGCAATTGCGAATGCCTAACATTAAATTTGGCCGTTGGGGGCTAGGGCAAGCTCACTTATACGCAAGTTTCAGTGAAGCCCGCGCGCATCGCCGCAAGCAGCATCGGACCGCGTGAACAAGGGGGCTGCGGAAAGCGGCGAAATTCCAAGTTGCGCCTTACCTTTACGTCACAAAAACTATTTCTTTGACGATTCCTCTGTGTTAGCTTTGCCTGAGCAGTAAAATGAGGGCCGAAAAACAGGCTCCGCTGAACGAAAATGAGGCAGATGAGCAAGGCGCGCTATCAAGGCACGTTCGTCATTTCATGGGCGCAGACGGAAATCGACGGCACGCCGTCGCCCGCGCCCGATATTGTGACGGTGGGGGCAACCTGGCGCTGGAGCGGCGAGGCGCTGCGCGTTGATGGTCCCAATGATTTGCTGATTTTGCGCGATGCTGTGGGCGATGAGGCGCGGCGCGCACGCGCGTCCAAAGTCGTGCGTCGTTTGCTGGGGGACGCGGTGGGCGCACGCCGCACGCCGCTTGATATCCCCGAAGAAGACACCCCAAATCAAAGCTTTACCGTGACCGATGGCTATCACGCTTATGTCGTCACGCTAATTGAATTGCTCGATAGCGGCGCGCGCTTGCTGATGTTCACAGGCCGCATCCCGCCCGCTGACAGCGATCTCTGGGTGGTGGATCGGGCGCTTGATCTGCGTCCGAAATCAGTGCGCAACGGTCCCGCTGGCGTGATTTGTTTCACCCCCGGCACGCTGATCAACACCCCCGATGGTCGCCGCCCGGTCGAAGCCTTACGCCCCGGCGACCGCGTTGCCACGCGCGATGACGGCCCCCAAGCGATCCGCTGGATCGGCCAGCGCCGGATCTCGGGCGCGCGCCTTCACGCGATGCCGCATTTACGCCCGGTGCGGATTTCGGGCGGCGCGTTGGGGATCGAGCGCCCCGATGCCGATCTGTTGGTCTCGCCCCAACACCGGATGCTGCTGCGCGGCCCTGCTGCGCGCGCGCTTTTCGCCGAGGACGAGGTTCTGGTGCGCGCCTGCGATTTGGTGAATGGCCGCTCGATCCGCTTTGAGGGCGGAATGCCAGAACTGCACTACATCCACCTGCTGCTGGACCGCCACGAGGTTCTTTGGGCCAACGGGCTGGAGACAGAAAGCTTCCACCCCGCCTCAACCGCGCTGGAAATGATCGCCCCCGAGCAACGTGCCGGACTGCGCGAGATCATCCCCGAAGTCGCCGAAAACCCCCTCAGCTACGGGGCCTATGCACGCCGCGCGCTGAAATCGTCGGAAGCCGCGATCTTGCGTCACGATCTGGCGGCCTGAGGCGCGCGTTGGGCCTCGATTGCGACCCTATGCACAGCCCCTTGCGCATTTTTCGCCTTTTCTCGCTGCGCGCCTGCCCCTAGCTTGGGACGGAAAAGGGGACAATATGACGAGACCTGTTATTGGCATTATCGGAAATCGCGGCCTTGTCGGGGATCGCTACCCTGTCCATGAGGGCGGGCAGTTGAACTCGCAAGCCATCAGCGAAGTCTCTGATTGTATTCCGCTTTTGATCCCCGCTGATCCGGCCTATTTCTCGATTGCCGAGCTGTGCGAGGTGTGTGACGGGTTCCTGCTGACCGGCGGGCGCCCCAATGTGCACCCGTCCGAATATGGCGAGAAAGCGACCGAAAAGCACGGCACATTCGATCAGGCCCGCGATGCGATCACCCTGCCGCTTGTGCGCCATTGCGTGCAAACGGGTCAGCCGTTCTTTGGCATTTGCCGTGGTTTCCAAGAAGTGAACGTGGCGATGGGCGGCACGCTTCATCCCGAGATCCGCGAATTGCCGGGGCGGATGAACCACCGCATGCCTCCTGAGGGCGACTTGGCGCACGGGTTTTCCAATCGGCATATGGTTTCGCTGGAACCGGGCGGGAAATTTGCCCGGCTTTTCGGCGCGGATGAGGTCGAAACCAACACGCTGCACGGGCAGGGGATTTGCCAGCCCGGCGAACGTATCGTGGTTGAGGGGCGCGCGCCCGATGGCACGCCCGAGGCGATCTGGGTGCGCGGCGCGCGTGGCTTTACGCTGTCGGTGCAATGGCATCCCGAATGGCAGGCGGCGCAGGATCCGGTCTCGCGCCCATTATTTGAGGCGTTTGGTGACGCGGTGCGCGATTGGGCCGCTGGCAAACATCGCGCGGCCTGCGTCGCCTGAAACAAGAACGGGAGACGATATGAAACGCTCGCGCGTCAATGAAATCATGGCCGAGGCCGAAGAGATGATCCTCGAATTCGGCTTTCGTTTACCCCCTTTCGCATGGTGGAGCCCGGCCGAATTTCGCGCCCGATTGCCCCAAGCCCAACGCGTGGTCGACGCGCAGATGGGCTGGGATATCACCGATTACGGGCAGGGCGATTTCGACGCTCTGGGGCTGTTCCTGTTCACCCTGCGCAACGGCGATCTGCGGGATTTGCAGGCGGGTCACGGCATGGCCTATGCCGAGAAGCTGTTGATTTCGCGCAAAGATCAAATCAGCCCGATGCACACCCATGTCATTAAGGCCGAGGATATCATCAATCGGGGCGGGGCGTTGCTGGCGGTCGAACTTTACGGGTCAGACGCGCAGGGAGCGTTTGACGAAACCGCAGGCGGGGTCGTGATGTGCGACGGTGTTCCGCGCCGTTTCGCGCCGGGCGAGGTGTTGAATCTGCGCCCCGGCGAAAGCGTGACGCTGCGTCCGGGTGACTGGCATGCCTTTTGGGGCGAGGGCGGCGATGTGCTGATCGGCGAGGTCTCAACCGTGAATGACGACCGCACCGATAATATCTTTCGCGACCCAATCGGGCGGTTTTCGCAGATCGAAGAAGACGCAGAGCCGCGCCATCTTTTGGTCAGCGATTACGACAGGTTTCTTTCGTAGTTACAAAAACTTAGATGCCTCTTTGCGCGCGAAAGTCTTGAGCGTCTCACCCGAGGTTTCCAGCCATGCCCGCACCCTTTCGGGGTCTTTTTTCGACAGATCGCGCAGCCAGAACGCGATAGCGTTTTGAATGAACCAATCGCGGTCTGCGGCCAGTGCTTCGGCCCAGCCCAGCACACGTTCGCGCACGGCCAGATCTTCGGGTTTGGGGCTGCGTTGCTTGGTCCAAGGCTGTGTGATCACAAAGGCAGAACGGCGCGCCCAGAGGTTTTCGCTTTGCGTCCATGTCTCGACCTGATCAAGGCGCGCAGGATCGGCCACCAGCCGCTTTTCACCCGCTTTGCAGACCTGATCGGCAATCGCCCAAGCATCAAGTTGCTCAACCCATTCAGCAATCAAATCCCACGCTGCCTGATCGGGCCGCAGCCGCGCTTGCACCAGCAGTTTGGCGGCAGCGATGCGCGCTTCGTGGATGTTGGTGTCCCAAAGCCCACGCGCGAGATCGACCCGTCCGTCAACGTCCAACTGGCCACGCCACAGCGCCACCATATCGTCAATCGCGGCGTTGGTAATGCCCAGATAGTGCCGCTCTGCCTTGTGATACTGCGCCATTTGTGCCGCTTTTCCCGCGTCTTGCCAGCTTTCCAACGCAAAGATCGCATCCTCAAGCGAGGGCGGCGGGCCAAGCGGTTCACTCCCGTCCTCGGGTTCGGCAAAGCTTTCGTATTCGGCAGTCGAGGCGGCATAGGCCTCGGCCTCGGCGCGCAGGCGCGCCTCTTCCTCGGGCGGGAGCGGCACGAAATCCTCTGCGCGGGGGCGCGCGATGCCCCGCTTGCCGCGTTTCCGGCTCATTCGACTGTCACCGATTTTGCCAAGTTGCGCGGCTGATCCACATCGGTGCCCTTGGCGACCGCCGTGTGATAGGCCAGCAATTGCGCCGGAATAGCATAGAGGATCGGCGCGAAAGGCTCAGCGATTTCAGGCAGTTGTAACTGCGCCCAAGTGCCTTCGTCTGCCTCGGCCAGCCCTTTGGAATCTGACGCCAGCAGCACCATCCCGTGACGCGCCATCACCTCTTGCATGTTCGAGACGGTCTTGTCGAACAGCCGGTCATGCGGTGCCATCACGATCACCGGAACCATGCGGTCGATCAGCGCGATGGGGCCGTGTTTCAGCTCTCCGCTCGCATAGCCTTCGGCATGGATGTAGCTGATTTCCTTGAGTTTCAGCGCGCCTTCCAAGGCAAGCGGATACATCGGCCCACGCCCGAGGAACAAGATATCCTGTGCCTCGGCAAGGCTTTCGGCGAGCTTGGCAATCGGTTCTGACAACGCCAGCGCGGTGTTCATCAGCCCCGGCAGCGCGCGCAGCGTATCGGCATGCGTGCCCAGCGTCGGGCCGTCCAGCTCATCGCGATCCCGCCCGGCCTTGAGCGCCATCACCGCCAACACGACAAGCTGTGCGGTAAACGCCTTGGTCGAGGCCACACCGACCTCAACCCCCGCCATGATCGGCAGCGCAATGTCGCATTCCCGCGCGATGGACGAGGTCGGCACGTTCACCACGGCAACGGTCCTAGCGACCTTTTCCTGGCAATAACGCAGCGCGGCCAGCGTGTCGGCAGTCTCGCCCGACTGGCTGACAAAGATCGCAAGGCTGCGCGGCGACAGCGGCGGCTCGCGATAGCGGAACTCCGAGGCCACGTCGATTTCAACCGGAATGCGCGCGAACTCCTCAAACCAGTATTTCGCGACCGAGCAGGCGTAAAAGGCGGTACCACAGGCGACCAGCGTAATCCGGTCAATGTTGGAAAAGTCCAATTCCGGGGGCAGATTCAGCCCGGTTTTTGGCAGATAATGTCGTAAAGCGTCAGCCAGTACCACGGGCTGCTCGGCAATCTCCTTGCCCATGAAATGCTTGTAACCCGCCTTTTCAACCTGCGCCTGGCCCAGATCAATGCGTTGCTCATCGCGATTGGCGCGCCGTCCGGCAGCGTCGAAAATCTCGGCACCCGCGCGGGTGATGATCGCGTAATCGCCCTCTTCAAGGTAGGTGATCCGGTCGGTCATCGGCGCCAGCGCAATCGCATCCGAGCCGACATACATTTCGCCATCGCCATGCCCGATCGCCAGCGGGCTGCCCTTGCGCGCCGCGATCATCAGATCGTCCTCGCCCTCAAACAGCCAGAGCAGCGCAAACGCCCCCTCCAGCTTGCCCAGCGTGGCAATCGCGGCCTCTTTCGCACCCATCCCACGATCCATGAACATCCGCGTCAGTTGGGCCACGGTTTCGGTATCGGTTTGCGTCTCGGGCGAGATGCCCGCCTGCGCAAGTTCCTCGCGCAGCACGCGATAATTCTCTATAATGCCGTTATGCACGACCGCGACTGGCCCCGAGCGATGGGGATGCGCGTTGCTCGCAGTTGGCGCGCCATGGGTGGCCCAGCGGGTGTGACCGATGCCCGATTTGCCCGCGAGTGGTTCGTGCACCAGCAGATCGGACAGGTTCACCAGTTTGCCAACCGCGCGGCGGCGATCCAGCTTGCCGTCGTTAACGGTCGCGATCCCGGCGCTGTCATAGCCGCGATATTCCAACCGCTTGAGGCTTTCCACCAGCAGCGGCGCGACCTCATGACTGCCAAGAACGCCTACGATTCCACACATTTACGAGCCTTTCTTCATGCGCTCTTTTTCCGCGCGCAGTTTTGAAAATAGTTTTCCGGCTAATCCGTTTCGATTAACTTGTTTGGCGCGTCCAAGCGCGATGGCATCGGCGGGCACGTCTTCGGTGATGACCGAACCGGAGCCCGTCAGCGCACCGTCGCCCACCGTAACAGGGGCCACTAGCATCGTGTCAGACCCGATGAACGCCTGCGCGCCAATCGCCGTGCGATGCTTCATCACGCCATCATAATTGCACGTCACCGTGCCGGCACCAATATTGGTATGCGCGCCGATATCGGCATCGCCCAGATAGGTCAGATGACCAACCTTGACCCCTTCGGCAAGAACCGAGTTCTTCACCTCGACGAAATTGCCGATATGCACATCCTCGGCCAGTTCCGCGCCGGGGCGCAGGCGGGCAAACGGGCCGACGGTGGCACCGCGCGAGATATGACAACCCTCAAGATGGCAAAACGCCTCGATCTGCGCGCCGCTTTCGACGGTCACATCGGGGCCGAATACGACGTTGGGCCCGATCACCACATCGCTGCCCAGATACGTGTCGAGCGCGAAATACACCGTTTGCGGATCAACCATCGTGACGCCGTTTTCCAGCGCCTCAGCGCGGGCGCGGGCTTGGAATTGCGCCTCGGCGCGGGCGAGTTCGGCGCGTGTGTTGATGCCCAGCGTTTCGGCCTCGTCACAGGTCACGACCTGCGCTGTTAGCCCTCGGGCACGCGCGGCGGCGACGATATCGGTAAGGTAATATTCGCCCGAAGCATTGTCATTGGACAGACCCGTGACAAGCGCGCCCAACAGTGCCGCGTCACAGGCAATAACGCCGGAATTGCAAAGCGTTATCGCGCGTTCTTCATCTGTTGCATCCTTGAATTCAACGATCCGCTCCAGCATTGCGCCTTGCGTCACAAGCCGCCCGTAGCGGCCCGGATCGGCTGTCTCGAACCCCAGCACGGTCACGGCGGCGTCACTGGCCGCCATCTGCGCCAGCGTCTCGGGAGCAATGAAGGGCGTGTCGCCATAAAGCACAATCACGCGGCCCTCAAAGCCCTCCAGCGCGGGCAGGGCCTGGGCCACGGCATGACCGGTGCCAAGCTGTTCCTCTTGCAGCACGATCTCGGCCTCGGGGGCGATTTTCACCGCCGCCTTGCCCACCTGATCCGCGCCATGCCCGGCCACCACGATCACGCGCGCGGGCTCCAAGCTACGCGCGCTGGCCAGCGCATGGGCCAGCAGCGGTGCGCGCCCGATCTGGTGAAGCACCTTGGGGAGGTCAGACATCATACGGGTGCCTTGCCCCGCCGCGAGGGTGATCAGCGCAATTGCCATGAAACGTGCCTTTTCTTCTGCTCGCCCCCGTTTTACCCATTGCGAACCTTGCCGCAAGGGCTGTGTCTTCACGCTTCCTTTCGCGGTGTTACGAAGATTGGGGGCAAGATGCGCACGGTGGTGTTTGATCTGGATGGCACGCTGGCCGATACGTCGGGTGATTTGATCGCGGCAGCGAATGCGTGTTTTGTGGCGCGCGGGCATCGCGACGTGTTGAACGCGGGGCAGGATGCGCTGATCGCGTTTCATGGCGGGCGCGCGATGCTCAAGGCCGGCTATGAGCGGCTGGGGCTGGAGCAGGCCGAAGTAGAGGCGCGCATCGAGGATGATTACCAGCCGTTACTCGCGCATTACGGGGCCAATATTGATCGCCACACGCTGCTTTATCCCGGCGCGGTAGAGGCGGTGAAAACCCTGCGAGGGCAGGGCTTTGCCACGGCGATCTGCACCAACAAACCCGAGGGGCTGGCGCGCGAACTGGTGGCACGTCTCGACATCGCGGATCTGTTTGATGCGCTGATTGGTGCCGATACGCTCCCTGTGCGCAAGCCCGCGCCTGACCCTTATCTTGCGGCCGTGGCGCAGGCTGGCGGGGCGGTGAAACGCTCGCTTTTGGTGGGCGACACCAACACCGATCGCGAAACGGCGCGGGCCGTGGGCGTGCCCTGCATCCTTGTGACTTTCGGCCCCGAGGGGCGCGCGATTGAGCGCCTGTCCCCCGAGGCGCTGCTGGATCATTACGATACTTTGCCCGCGCTGGTGGCGCAGATGTTGGGCGATTGATTTACGCGCAACCCTGAGACTCGGCGCGTCTTGACAGGGGCGCGCGTGCGGCTCAGCTTGGCGCTCTGTTGAAAACCCGGAGATCTCATGGCCCGCGAAACCCTTTCAGGCGGCACTGTTTCGGCTGGGCAGGGTCATGCCACGCTGTTCGTTCTGATCGTGGTGTTTCTGGATATGGTGGGCTTTGGGCTGATTATTCCGGTGCTGCCCTCGCTGATCGAGCAGGTCGGTCATGTCGATCTGGCGCAGGCGAGCCGTGTGGGCGGGGCGATGTTTGCCGTTTTCAGCCTTGCGCAATTTGCCTTTGCGCCGTTGATGGGCAACCTCTCGGACCGGTTTGGACGCCGCCCGCTGCTGTTGCTGGCGATTGGCGGGCTTGGGGTGGATTACCTGTTTCACGCCTTCGCGCCGACGCTGTTCTGGCTGTTTATCGGGCGCGCGATTGCGGGGGTGTGCGGGGCGTCTTATGTGATCGCCAATGCCTATCTCGCCGATGTCAGCGCCCCCCAGGAACGCGCCCGCGCCTTTGGTTTAATGGGCGCGGCCTTTGGGCTGGGGTTCATTCTTGGCCCGGCGCTGGGGGGCTTGCTGGGCGAATTGGGCCCGCGCGTGCCGTTCTTTGTCGCTGCCGCGATTTCGGGGCTGAACCTGATCTACGGGCTGTTCGTGCTGCCCGAAAGCCTGCCGCCCTCACGTCGCCGCCCGCTGAACTGGCGCGCCTGCAACCCGTTTGGCACGCTCAAGGTGTTCGCGCGTTATCCCGGCGTTTTGCCGATGGCGGGGGTGATGGGGGTGTATCTGTTTGCCTCGGCGATTTACCCTGCGATCTGGCCGTTCTGGGGGATGGCGAAATTCGGCTGGACCGAGGGCATTATCGGCTTGACGCTGGCCGCTTACGGGATTGTCGCGGCGGTGTTTCAGGGGGGCATGTCCGGCCCGCTGGCACGCCGTTTTGGCGAGGCAAAGGTGGTCTTTGCGGGGCTGCTGCTGGGCGTCGTGTTGCTGATTGCGCTGGCGCTGTCTTCGAGCCTGACGATGGTGTTGATCGTGCTATGTGTGACGGGCATCGAAGGGCTGGTGCAGCCGATGCTGACCTCGCTGATGTCGCGCGCGGTCCCCGAGGATGAGCAGGGCGCGCTGCAGGGCGGGATCTCGGCGGTGATGAACCTCGCGATGCTGTTTGGCACGCTGTTCTTCACGCAGGTTTTCGGGATATTTCAGGCCGAGGGCGCGATCATCCGCACGCCTGATATGGCCTTTTACATGGCCTCGGCTATTTTATTGACCGCGTTGATCTGGTTCGCGCAGCTGCGCAGGAGGGGATTATGAGCGAGCGTTTCGAGGGCAATTTCACCCAGCAAGAACCGATATCCGAGGACGCGATTGCAGCCGCCGTGGCGGTCCTGCGCTCGGGGCGGTTGCATCGCTACAATACAGCGCGCGATGAGCCGGGCGAGGTGGCGCTGCTGGAGCAGGAATTCGCCGCCTTCACGGGCGCAAAATATTGCCTTGCGGCGGCCTCGGGGGGGTATGCGTTGGGCTGTGCGTTGCGAGCGTTGGGTGTGGCCCCGGATGAGCCGGTTTTGACCAACGCCTTCACGCTCGCCCCGGTGCCTGGCGCGATTGCAGCACTTGGCGCGCGTCCGGTGTTTGTCGAGAGCACCGAGAACCTGACCATCGACCTTGACGATCTGGCAGCCAAGGCCCCGCAGGCGCGTGTTTTGATGCTGAGCCACATGCGCGGCCATCTTTGCGATATGGACGCGCTGATGAAAATCGCGCGCGCCCATGATCTGCGCGTGATCGAGGATTGCGCCCATACGATGGGGGCGTCTTGGGCGGGCGTGCCGTCGGGGCGGCATGGCGTGATTGGCTGCTACTCAACGCAAACCTACAAGCATATCAACTCGGGCGAGGGCGGGTTGATTGTCAGCAATGATCCTGAATTGGCGGCGCGGATGATCCTGCTGTCGGGCAGCTACATGATGTATCCCCGCCATCTCGCCGCGCCTGCGCCCGAGGTGTTCGAGACGCTGAAATATGACACGCCCAATGTGTCGGGGCGGATGGACAGCCTGCGCGCCGCGATCCTGCGCCCGCAACTGGCGGAGCTGCCCGAACGGGTGACGCGCTGGAACCGGCTATATGGCGCGATGGAGGCGGGGCTAGCGGGTGCGCCCGGTCTCGCGCTAAGTGAACGTCCGCAGGCAGAGCAGTATGTCGGCTCGTCCTTTCAGTTCCGCCTGCCGGGGCGCGATGGGGCGCAGATGCTGGATTTCGTCGCGCGATGCGGCGCGCGCGGGGTTGAGTTGAAATGGTTCGGCGCGGCGGAGCCTGCGGGCTTTACCTCGCGCCACGATTCATGGCGCTACGTCGAGGCGCAAGATATGCCCAAAACCGATGCGGTGCTTGCCACGCTGCTGGATCTGCGCCTGCCGCTGACATTCAGCGAGACAGACGCCGCCCAAATCGCGCGCATCATCCGTGATGAGGTCGCGCGTTAGCCCGCGCGTTTCACTATATAGCGCGCCATCATCAGATCCAGATGCGCGCCCCCGCCATTCTTGAACAGCGTGATCTCCTCGGCACTTTGCCGCCCTTGCGCGCCCCCCACCAGATCATACAGATCGCCCTGCACCGCATCCGGCGTGATCACGCCCGCCGCAATCGGGATCATCAGCTCGCCAATATGACCCAAGGTGGTTTCGCGACTGTCCACGAATAGACGCGCGCGGGAAATTAGCGCGTCGTCGGCTTCGCGCATATCGGCCTTATAAGCGCCGATCAGATCAACATGGGTGCCCGGACGCACCCAAGCGCCATGCAGGACCGGTTCACGCGCCATCGTCGCGGAGGTGATGATATCGGCGCGTGCCACGGCGCGTTCCAGATCGGGGGCGGCATGCAGGGTAACACCGCTGGGGGCGGGACCAAGGGCCAGCGCTTGCGCCTGCTCGGGGCGGCGGGTCCAGATTGCGATATCCGTCAGCTTGGGAAATAGCGCGCTATAGGCAGCGATCAGACTGCGCGCGACGGTGCCCCCGCCGACAATCAGCAAACGCGTGCTATCAGGGCGCGCCAGCAGGGTCGCGCCCAACACGGAATCGGCGGCTGTCTTGAATTCCGTCACAAGGCGGCTTTCGATGATCGCGGATAGCTCGCCCGTCTGGGGGCGAAAGACCAGCATCGCACCCTGCACCGTGGGCAAGCCTTGGGCGGCATTGCCATCACACACGGTAAAGGATTTCACTCCATAGCCGAGCCCCTCGATATAGGCCCCACGGCTGAGCAGAGTAGCCTGCGCAGGGCCGAGAAACATATCACCCACCTGCGCGCTTGGCAGCGTGTGGCCAAAGCGCAGCGCCTCGACTGCACCGGGCCAGTCAAGGCGCGTTGCGGCCTCATAGGTAATCATCTTGGTCATATCACCTCCTAAATCGGGTCCAGCCAGCGCGCGCGTGCCGAGACATTGCGCAACTCGGGCGTGCCGCCTGTCATCGCCTGCGCGATCAGCGCACCACAGCCCGCCGAGAGCGTCCAGCCCAGCGTGCCATGGCCCGCATTGATCCACAAATTGTCAAAGCCGCGCACCTGTCCCAGATAGGGCGCGCCGGCGGGGGTGGTGGGGCGCAATCCGGCCCAGAAGCTTGCGCGATCCAGATCGACGGCCAAGCCGAAATTGCGCGTCACATAGTCTTTCAGCACGGCGATGCGCTCGGGCGGCAATGACCGGTCCTGGCCGGCAAATTCCGCAAACGCCGTGACGCGCAACTGCTCGCCATAGACGGCGACGGCGACATGCGCGGCCTCGTCGATATAGGGCAGGGAAGGCAGGCGGGCGGGATCGCGCAGCGCCCATGTGCCCGAGTAGCCCTTCACCGGGTAGATCAGCGGCGCGACCCCCAAGGGGCGGGTCAGATCGGCGGTCTCGACGCCCGTGGCCAGCAAAACCTGCGAGGCCGCGATTGTCTCAGAGCCGACCTGCACGCCTGTAACGCGCCCGCTACCGGTTTCCAATCCGCTCACCGCACTGTCATAGCGAAATTCCACCGATCCGCGCGCCGCCAGTTTCTGCGCCGCAGTATCGGTGAAAACATGGCAATCCCCGACACTGTCACGCGTCGAAAACAGCGCGCCTGCGAAACGGTCCTCTGCCTGCGCCAGCGCGCCTTCGCGATCAAACAGAGCCGCGCGATCCAGCGCATCCATCTGGTGGGGGCCATGCGCGCCCGCTGCACGGGCCAACGCCTCGGCATCATCATACAGATACAGCCCGCCATCATGGCGCAGCAAATCCTCTAGCCCCAGATCGCGCGCGACGTTACGTAATTGATCGCGGCTAAACGCGCTGAGGCGCGCCAGACGGTCGGTATTGGCACCGTGACGCGCACGGGTGCAATTGCGCAAAAACGCCAGCCCCCAGCGCCACAACGCCGGGTCGCGCAACCGCGTGACCCGCACCCCCGGTTCGCGCCCCACGAACGCCCGCATCAGCGTCACAATCGCCTCGGGTCCGGCCCAAGCCTGCGCATGGCCCACCGCGATGATCCCGGCATTGGCACGCGAGCAAACCTGCGCTGGCCCCGCTTCGCGATCCAGCACAATCACGCGCCGACCACGCGCGGCCAGCGCCTGCGCACTTAGCACGCCAATCACACCCGCACCGATGATAACAATAGGCTGTTGCGTCATGTCGCGCGCCTTCTTGCAGGGGTCACTTCGCCCCCTTTGTGGACCAAGGCGCGAAGTCTTTCCACCACCGGCTATGGATTATTTCACCGCACGCTCCCTCTTGACGCGACTCGGCTTGCGCGCTTAAATGAACAAGCGTTCAATAAACGGGAGGAAAGCCGATGTTCGCAGGTTCCATGGAATTCGATCTGGGCGAGGATATCGGCGCGCTGCGCGAGATGGTTCGGCGCTGGGCGTCCGAGCGGATCGCTCCGCTGGCCGCCAAAACCGATCTCGATAACGCGTTTCCCAATGAGCTGTGGTCCGAGATGGGCGAGTTGGGTCTGCTGGGTATTACGGTATCCGAGGACTACGGCGGGGCGGGAATGGGCTATCTGGCCCATGTCGTCGCGACCGAGGAAATCGCGCGCGCTTCGGCCAGTATCGCGCTCAGCTACGGGGCGCATTCCAATCTTTGCGTCAACCAGCTCAAGATCAACGGATCCGAGGCGCAAAAGCAGAAATACCTGCCTGATCTGATCTCGGGGGCGAAAATCGGCGCACTTGCGATGAGTGAATCGGGCGCAGGTTCTGACGTGGTGGGCATGAAGCTGCGCGCGGAAAAGCAGGATGGCCACTACGTTTTGAACGGCCATAAATACTGGATCACCAACGGGCCGGACGCCGATACGCTGGTCGTTTATGCCAAAACCGACCCCGAGGCAGGCTCGCGCGGGATCACCGCCTTTATCGTCGAAAAGTCCTTCAAAGGGTTCTCGACCTCGCCCCATTTCGACAAGCTCGGGATGCGTGGATCAAACACCGCGCAGCTGTTTTTCGACGATTGCGAAGTGCCGTTCGAAAACGTGCTGGGCGAAGAGGGGCGTGGCGTGCGCGTGCTGATGGGCGGGCTC
This sequence comes from Thioclava indica, assembly GCF_000714545.1. Classification (GTDB taxonomy): domain Bacteria; phylum Pseudomonadota; class Alphaproteobacteria; order Rhodobacterales; family Rhodobacteraceae; genus Thioclava; species Thioclava indica. The sequence continues at coordinate 110,868 of NZ_AUNB01000001.1, read as the reverse complement.
GATTACGAGCGCGTGGTGCTCTCGGGCATCGGCACCGGCATCATGATGGCCTGTCTCGATGAGGTCGTGCCCTATGCCAAAGAGCGCCAGCAATTCGGCCAGCCGATTGGCAATTTCCAACTGATGCAGGCGAAAATCGCGGATATGTATGTCGCGATGAACACCGCGCGCGCTTATACCTACGAGGTCGCGAAGGCCTGTGATCGCGGCCAAGTGACGCGTCAGGATGCGGCCGCGACCGTGCTTTATGCCAGCGAGCAGGCGATGGTGCAGGCCCATCAAGCGGTGCAAGCCCTTGGTGGCGCAGGATTTTTGAGCGACTCCAACGTCTCGCGCCTGTTCCGCGACGCCAAACTGATGGAAATTGGCGCGGGCACCTCGGAAATTCGTCGCATGCTCATCGGGCGCGAGATCATGTCATCGTGAGCCAACGGATGACATATCGCCTCCCGCTTGGGGCAAGGAGATGCGATGAAACGGCTCTTACTGGCGCTGGTCGTGATGGCCGCGCCCGCCGCGCAGGCGCAACAGGTGGCCTTCTCGCCCGCGCGGATTCTCGACTGCCTCGCAGACGCGCACGGCTCGTAAGAGCGGCGCGATTGCGTCGGGCTTGGGGCCAAGGCGTGCACGAGCGGCAAGGTGACTTGCATGACCGCCGAGACCCATTACTAGACAACGCGGATGGAGGCGACGCTGGTCAAGCTGCGCGCCAAGGCCGCTTTGATCGATTCCAGGATCGACGCCAGCAAGCCGGGGGGCTTTCGTCTCACCGAGGATCTGGCGACAATGCAGGCGAATTGGATGACCTGGCGCGAGAGCCGCTGCGCCTTCGAGGCGATGTTGCGCCGGGGCACGCCGCTGACCTCGGGGGCGGCTGCGTGGTGCATGATGAACCTCACGGGCGAACAGGCGCTGTTTCTCGAAGCGTCCGAGCGCTATCGCACCAAACAGGAAGAGTAACGCCGCGATTGGGCTTGCGTAGGGTGCCACTGGGCCGCGCCGCGCAATGTGAAAGGGCGGCACCGCAGCGCCGCCCCGATCATCAGAGAGTTCCGTTCAAACAGCGTGCAGTTTTTGCGCCGCTATCAGAACTTGTAGACATAGGCGACGCCCACAACCCACGGATCAATTTCGACTTCGCCGATCTTGGCGCCGTCCAGTTTGACATCACTGTTGATGTCGATCCAGCGAACATCCGCACGCAGCGCGCCATGCTCCGAGACCTTGTAGTCAACGCCCGCATGCAGCGCCAAGCCCCAGCTGTCATCCAGCGACAGCGTGCTGCCAGCCAGCGCGCCGGTCGCCTTTTCGCTGAAAAACGCCGTGTAGTTCAAACCGGCACCAACGAAGGGTGTGAAGTTGGAATTGGTCGGGAAGTGATATTGCAGCGAGAGCACAGGCGGCAGATGTTTGACCGTGCCGACGTCGCCCAATCCACCGATATTCACCGTGTGTTTGAAGGGCAGGGCGGCGAGAAGCTCGATCCCAAGATTATCGCGCACGAAATACTCGGCCGTAAAGGTCGGGCGGGCAGAATCGCCAATTTCGACCTTTCCACCGGCCAGCGTGCCGTTGTCGGATTTCGGCATGACACTGTGCAGGCCAAAGCCCAAGGTGATGTCACCCGCCTGTTGCGCGAGTGCCGGGGCCGCAGTCATCGCCGTAGCTGCCAGCAGGGCAAGACTCAGAATACTCTTTTGCATGGGACGTTCCTCTACTCTCTTACAGCGTGCAACATGCACCCCATGCGGTCCGAGAACTTTGACGTGGATCAAGTGCACGTGATCGCTACTGCGACAGGCTGCCGCAGGGGTGCGCAATTCAAAGGAGAGACGCAGTGAAATATCTGATGATCGCAGCGCTTCTGGCGGTGGAGGGCAATCCGGCGCTGGCCGATCCCACGGTCGATCCCGCAATGGTGCGCGCCTGTTTTGACGGTGCAAAGGGCACCCATCCCGACTGTATCGGGGATGCCGCCAATGCCTGCCAGTCCCAACCAGATGGCGATACGACGCTGGGGATTTCAAGCTGTCTTCAAGGCGAGGCGCAGGTCTGGGACGACATTTTGAACGCGCAATACAAAGGCGTGCGCGCGGATCTGCTGGAACAAGGCGGCACGCCGCTTGCGGATCAGCTGCTGGATGCGCAACGCGCGTGGATTGCCTTTCGCGATGCCGATTGCGGGCTGGTCTATAGCGTCTGGGCCGATGGCTCGATCCGCACGGTGGTGGCCAGCAGTTGTTATCTCGATAAGACCGCACAACGCGCGCTGGAGCTGCGCGATCTGGGGAGTATGGAATGAAACTGACATCGCAGGCTTTGCCCGCATCCGATGCCTTCAAGGCCAATCGCGCGGCTCATCTGGACGCGCTCGCCACGATCCGCGAGGCGGCGGATTGGGCCGCAGCAGGGGGCGGGGCTGGGGCGCTTGAACGCCACCTCTCGCGCGGTAAAATGGCACCGCGCGAACGCGTGGCGGGGCTGCTTGATCCGGGCGCGCCGTTTCTGGAAATCGGCGCGACGGCGGCGCATGGGCTTTATGATGATGCGGCGCCTTGCGCGGGCGTGATTGCCGGGATCGGGCGGGTGCAAGGCCAGGACGTGATGGTCGTGGCCAATGACGCGACCGTCAAAGGCGGCACCTATTATCCGATGACGGTGAAAAAACACTTGCGCGCGCAAGAGATCGCCGAGGAAAACCATCTGCCCTGCATCTATCTCGTCGATAGCGGCGGCGCGAACCTGCCCAATCAGGACGAGGTTTTCCCCGACCGTGACCATTTCGGGCGCATCTTTTACAATCAGGCCCGCATGTCGGCCAAAGGGATCGCCCAGATCGCAGTGGTGATGGGGTCGTGCACGGCGGGCGGGGCCTATGTTCCCGCGATGTCGGATGTGACGATCATCGTGAAAGACCAAGGCACGATCTTTCTGGCCGGTCCGCCGCTGGTCAAAGCTGCGACGGGCGAGGTCGTGACCGCCGAAGACTTGGGCGGCGGCGATGTGCACACGCGCCTGTCCGGCGTGGCCGATTACCTCGCCGAGGATGACGCCCATGCACTCGCCCTTGCGCGCCGCGCCGTGGGGCATCTCAACCGCGCCAAGCCCGCCACCGTGCAATGGCAATCCCCCGAAGACCCCGCTTACGACCCCGAGGAAATCCTTGGCGTCGTGCCCGCTGATCTGCGCACGCCCTACGACATCCGCGAGGTGATCGCGCGGCTCGTCGATGGCTCGCGCTTTGACGAATTCAAACCGCGCTTTGGCGAGACCATCGTCACCGGTTTCGCCCATGTCAAAGGCTGCCCCGTCGGGATCATCGCCAATAACGGTGTGCTGTTTTCCGAAGCCGCACAAAAGGCCGCGCATTTCATTGAACTCTGCTCCAGCCGCAATATCCCGCTGGTTTTCTTGCAAAACATTACCGGCTTTATGGTCGGTCGCAAATATGAAAACGAAGGCATCGCGCGCCACGGAGCAAAAATGGTCACCGCTGTCGCCTCCACCAATGTGCCCAAAATCACCATGCTGGTGGGCGGCTCGTTTGGCGCGGGCAATTACGGCATGGCCGGGCGCGCCTACTCGCCCCGCTTCCTTTGGTCCTGGCCCAATTCCCGGATCTCGGTGATGGGGGGCGCGCAGGCGGCGGGCGTTCTCGCCACCGTCAAACGTGACGGGATCGAACGGCGCGGCGGCACTTGGTCGCCCGAGGAGGAGGCCGAGTTCAAACGCCCCACCATCGAGATGTTTGAACGCCAATCCCACCCGCTTTATGCCTCGGCGCGGCTTTGGGATGACGGTATCATCGACCCGCGCAATTCGCGTGATGTGCTGGCGCTATCCCTCTCTGCCGCTCTCAATGCACCGATCGAACCGACGCGCTTTGGCGTGTTTCGGATGTAATTTTCTTGCCTCCGGCGGGGATATTTCGATCAAGAGGAAGAAAACCTGACTTCCTCTTGAGAAAAATATCCCGGGGGCACGGGGGCAGAGCCCCCGCCGTACTCACAGGGAGACCGATATGTTTTCCAAGATCCTGATCGCCAATCGCGGCGAAATCGCCTGCCGCGTGATCGAAACCGCGCGCCGAATGGGCGTGGCCACGGTCGCGGTCTATTCGCAGGCGGATGCAAACGCGGCCCATGTCGCGCTGGCCGATGAGGCCATCGCCATCGGTGGCCCCGCGCCCAAGGACAGCTACCTTCGCGGCGATGCGATCATCAACGCCGCGCTGCAAACCGGCGCGCAGGCGATCCATCCGGGCTATGGGTTCCTATCGGAAAACCCCGATTTCGTGGATGCGGTGGTCGCGGCGGGGCTGGTATTCATCGGCCCCTCGGGCGATGCGATCCGCGCGATGGGGCTCAAGGATGCGGCCAAGGCGCTGATGGAGCAGGCCGGTGTGCCAATCGTGCCGGGCTATATGGGCACCAATCAGGACGCCGATCATCTGGCCGCGCAGGCCGATGCCATTGGCTATCCGGTGTTGATCAAGGCCGTGGCCGGCGGCGGTGGCAAGGGGATGCGGCTGGTCGAGCGGGCGGGCGATTTCGCCGACGCGCTGGCCTCGGCACAGGGCGAGGCGCAAACCGCCTTTGCCAACCCGGCCGTTCTGATCGAGAAATACATCACCAGCCCGCGCCATATCGAGGTGCAGGTCTTTGGTGATGGCCAGCGCGCCGTGCATCTGTTTGAACGCGATTGTTCCTTGCAGCGCCGCCACCAGAAGGTCATCGAAGAGGCTCCCGCTCCCGGAATGACGCCCGAGATGCGCGACGCGATGGGTCAAGCCGCCACCCGCGCCGCGGAGGCGATTGGCTATTCCGGCGCGGGCACGGTCGAGTTTATCATCGATGGCTCGGACGGTCTGCGCCCGGATCGCTTCTGGTTCATGGAGATGAACACCCGCCTGCAGGTCGAACATCCCGTGACCGAGGCGATTACCGGCATCGATCTGGTAGAATGGCAGTTGCGCGTCGCAAGCGGCGAGCCCTTGCCCGCGACCCAAGATCAACTCAGCATCACTGGTCACGCGTTTGAGGCGCGCCTTTACGCCGAGGACGTGCCCGCAGGCTTCTTGCCCGCGACCGGCACGCTCAGCCATTTGCAATTTGCCCCCGATTGCCGTGCCGATACCGGGGTGCGCGCGGGCGATGTGATCAGCCCGTGGTATGACCCGATGATCGCCAAGATCATCACCCACGGCCCGACCCGTGCCATTGCCTTGGGTCAACTGGCGCGCGCGCTGGAACAGACGCAGGTGGCGGGCACTGTGACGAACCTTGCCTTCCTTGCACGTCTCGCGCGTCACGAGGGATTCGCGCGGGGCGAGGTCGATACCGGCCTGATCGCGCGCGAGATCGACAGCTTGGCCGCCGCTCCGCCGGTGCCACCCGCCGCGCAGGCCTTGGCGGTGATCGCCGCTGCCGGGCTGTGGCAGGGCGATGCCAGCGGGTTTGCGCTATGGGGGGCGCTGCGCCGACCCGTGCCGTTCGATCCGCCCGCCGCGATCCGCGTGCATGGCCCCGGCCATATTGGCGTTGAGATCGACGGGATGACGCATGATTGTGTGCTGGCGCAGGATGGCTGGCGCGTCGATGGCGCAAAAACGGGCGCGGCGATGCAGATGGATCGCGACTCGGTCACGATCTTCATGGCCGGGGCGCATCGCTTTGACATCCCCGACCCGCTGGAACGGGGATCAAGCGCGGAGACGTCGGATCTGACGCTGGCCCCGATGCCGGGGCTGGTGAAATCGGTCTTCGTCACGCAAGGTCAAAACGTGTCGGCGGGCGATCGTCTGGCGATCATGGAGGCGATGAAGATGGAGCACACGATGCTGGCCGCGCGCGATGGCGTCGTGGCCGAGGTGCTGGTTGTCGAGGGCGCGCAGGTCGAGGCCGGGGCCGCCCTTATCCGCTTGGAGGAAGAAGAATGATCACGCTGCATCACGTCCCCGGCTCGCGCTCGATGCGGGTGCTGTGGCTGCTTGAGGAGCTGGGGCTGGAGTTCACCTTGCGCAACTGGTCGCTGACCGATGGCGGGCTGCGCAGCTCCGAGTTTCGCGCGCTTTCGCCAGCCGGGCGGGTGCCCGTGCTGGAAATCGACAACCGCGCGATTTTTGAAAGCGGCGCGATTGTGGAATACCTGTGTGAAACTCATCCCGCGGCGGGGCTCGCGCCCGCCATTGGCGCGCCGGAACGCGCGGAGTTTCTCGAATGGGTGCATTTTGCCGAGACCCAGGCCAATATCGTGCAAAACCTCAATATTCAGCATATCTTCCTGCGCCCCGAAAGTGCGCGCTCGCTGCCCTTGATGAAGCTCGATACCAAGCGGCTGGCGCTCACGATGCAGGCGCTGGAGGCGCAGCTTGATGGGCGCGAATGGCTGATCGGGAGTTTTAGCGCCGCCGATTGCATGTTGGGGTTCAATATCGACGCGATGTTCCGGTTCGTGCGCGCCGAGGGCTTTCCCAATATCACCGCCTATCGCGAACGCATCCGTTCTCGCCCCGCCTATGAGGTTGCGCTGAAAAAGGGTGGCGGCGATTCGATCTATGCGCAGGATTTCTACGAGCTGCCCGATGCGTGAGATGGTCGAGATTTTCGAAATGGCCCCGCGCGATGGCTTGCAGAATGAGAAGCGCGCGATTGCGCTGGCCGATAAGATCGCGCTCGTCGATTGCCTGAGCCGCGCGGGGTTTTCGCGCATTGAGGTCGGCAGTTTCGTCTCGCCCAAATGGGTGCCGCAAATGGCCGATAGCGCGGCGGTCTTTGCCGGGATCACCCGCAGCAAAGGCGTTTCCTACGCCGCGCTGACGCCCAATCTGCGCGGCTATGAGGGCGCGAAGGCGGCGGGGGCCGATGAGGTGGCGGTGTTTGCCTCTGCCTCGGAAGGGTTTTCGCGTGCGAACCTGAATTGTTCGATAAGTGAAAGTCTGGATCGGTTCGCCCCGATCATGGAGGCCGCAAAAGTCGATAATATGAAAGTACGTGGCTATGTGTCTGTGGTGACGGACTGCCCGTTTAACGGGCCGACGCCGCCGGAAAACGTGGCCCGCGTCACGGCGGCGTTGCGCGATATGGGCTGTTACGAAATCAGTCTTGGCGACACGATCGGGCAGGGCCGGCCTGAAAGCGTCACGGCGATGCTGAAGGCGGTTCTGAATGAGATGCCAGCCGATAAACTGGCCGGGCATTTCCACGACACCGCCGGGCGCGCGCTGGCCAATATCGAGGCGTCTTTGGCGCTGGGTCTGCGCGTGTTTGATGCGGCTGTCGGTGGTTTGGGCGGCTGTCCCTACGCGCCCGGTGCGGCAGGCAATGTCGCGACCGAGGCCGTGGCCGCGCGGCTGGCACAACTTGGCTACGACACGGGGCTGGATATGGACATACTTGCGCAGGCCGCCGATATGGCGCGCGCGATGAAAGGGCAGGGCGATGTTTGAGACGATCACGGTTGAGACGGATCCACGCGGCGTTGCGACCCTGACCTTGGCGCGCGCGGAAAAACACAACGCGCTGTCCGAGCAGATGATGCGTGAAATTACGCAGGCCATTCAATCTCTTGGCGCAGATGAAGCCGTGCGCGTCGTTATCCTTGCCGCCAACGGGCGCAGCTTTTGCGCAGGCGGTGATCTGAAATGGATGCAGGCGCAGATCAGCGCGAGTGCAGAGCAGCGCGCGGCGGGGGCGCGGGTGTTGGCGGGAATGCTGAATGCGCTTAACACCTGCCCCAAACCGGTGATTGGTGCGGTCCAGGGGAACGCTTTTGGCGGCGGCATTGGCATGATGTCGGTCTGTGATGTGGCCATCGGGGTTGAGGGCGCACGCTTTGGGCTGACCGAGACCAAGCTGGGGCTGACGCCTGCGACGATTTCCCCCTATGTCGTGGCGCGGATGGGCGAGGCGAAGGCGCGACGCGTGTTCATGTCTTCACGTCTGTTTGACGCCCAAGAGGCGCGTGATCTGGGGCTTTTGGCGCGTGTCGTGGCACCTGATGATCTAGAGGCCGCCGTTCAGGCCGAGGTCACCCCCTATCTGGCCTGCGCACCCGGCGCTGTGGCCGAGGCCAAAGCCTTGGTTCGCAGCCTTGGCCCGCGCATTGATGAGGACGTCATCGAGGGCACGATTGCCGCCCTTGTGACCCGTTGGGAAAGCGCTGAGTCGGGTGAGGGAATCAGTGCCTTCTTTGAAAAGCGCGATCCGATCTGGAAAGCGTGACCTCGCGTGGGTCGGTTATCCGCGTAAGGCATTGTATAAATTATTAGAAACGCGGATCACGAGGGGCGAAAACCAGCCCTGACACCTCTGATGCCCGAAGCGCGATGCAACGGCAGATTGCGCGCCCTGCGGTGTGCGAAGGTATACTAAATTGCAAATTCAGGGGGTTGCAGGGCAGAATCCCGGCCCCGGTCGGTTGACCCTGCTCAGGCACGGGGCTATTGCTCAGCCTAGCCGGAACCTGCGCGACATCAGGTCGCGTCGAAAGGGAGCCATGCCCATGTCCATGCCCATGAATGACATCCTGAGCGAATATCTTCCCATCCTCATTTTCCTCGCCATGGCGACCGCGCTCGGACTTGTGTTGCTTACCGCCGCCGCCGTGATCGCCGTGCGTAACCCCGATCCCGAGAAAGTCTCGGCCTATGAATGCGGGTTCAACGCCTTTGACGATGCGCGGATGAAATTTGACGTTCGCTTCTACCTCGTCTCGATCCTGTTCATCATTTTCGACCTTGAAGTCGCGTTTCTGTTTCCTTGGGCAGTCGCTTTCGGGCAGATTTCGATGGTAGGGTTCTGGTCGATGATGGTTTTCCTGGCCGTTCTGACCGTCGGGTTTGCGTATGAGTGGAAGAAAGGGGCGTTGGAATGGGCGTGATGACCGGGGCCAATACCGCAGGCGGTGACCGTGACGTTGCCACCAATGCGCTCAATAGCGAGCTGCAGGATAAGGGTTTCCTGCTGACCACGACCGAGGATCTGATCAACTGGGCGCGCAATGGCTCGTTGCACTGGATGACCTTCGGTCTGGCCTGCTGCGCGGTCGAGATGATGCAGGTTTCAATGCCGCGCTATGATCTGGAACGCTTTGGCACCGCGCCGCGCGGTTCTCCGCGCCAGTCCGATGTGATGATCGTTGCGGGCACGCTGACCAATAAAATGGCGCCCGCGCTGCGCAAGGTCTACGACCAGATGCCCGAGCCGCGCTATGTGATCTCGATGGGATCATGCGCCAATGGTGGCGGTTACTACCATTACAGCTACTCGGTGGTGCGCGGCTGTGATCGCGTGGTGCCGGTCGATATTTATGTGCCGGGCTGCCCGCCCACGGCCGAGGCGCTGCTTTACGGCATCCTTCAGCTACAACGCAAAATCCGCCGCACCGGCACTTTGGTGCGCTGAGGAGAGCGACAGATGGACGATACTGCCCTGCACGAACTGGCCGCCCATATCGAGATGAAACGTCCCGATGACGTGATCTCGAGCGATGTGGCCTTTGGTGAATTGACGATCACGATCAGCGTGCAATCGGCGGCCAGTTTCGCCGAGTTCCTGCGCGACGACAAAAACTGTCTGTTCTCGTCGCTTGTCGATATTACTGCCGTCGATTGGCCTGAACGCCCCGAGCGGTTCGATATGGTCTGGCACTTCCTGTCGATGTATCGCAACCAGCGCATCCGCATCAAAGCCGCGATCCGCGAGGAAACCATGGTGCCCTCGCTGACATCCGTTCACCCCTGCGCCGACTGGTTCGAGCGCGAGGTGTTTGACATGTTCGGCATCCTGTTCTCGGGCCATCCCGACCTGCGCCGCCTGCTGACGGATTACGGCTTTCGCGGCCACCCGCTGCGCAAGGATTTCCCGACCACGGGCTATGTCGAGGTGCGCTATGACGAAATGCTCAAGCGCGTCGTCTACGAGCCGGTGAACCTGACGCAGGAATACCGGCAGTTCGATTTCCTCTCGCCTTGGGAGGGTGCGAAATACATCCTTCCCGGTGACGAGAAGGGTGAGGAGGCGAAATGATGGACGGCGATATCCGCAATAATATCTATGATGACGGGTCGAAAGACACGCTGACGGATGAGCAGCGCATCCGCAATTTCAACATCAACTTTGGCCCACAACACCCTGCGGCGCATGGTGTTTTGCGCATGGTTCTAGAGCTGGACGGCGAGATCGTCGAACGCGCTGATCCCCATATCGGCTTGCTGCATCGTGGCACCGAAAAGCTGATGGAAAGCCGCACCTATCTGCAAAACCTGCCTTATTTCGACCGGCTCGATTACGTTGCGCCGATGAATCAGGAACACGCCTGGTGTTTGGCGATCGAGCGGCTGACAGGCACCGTCGTGCCGCGTCGTGGCTCGCTGATCCGCGTGCTTTACTGCGAAATCGGGCGTATCCTGAACCACCTGCTGAACGTGACCACGCAGGCGATGGATGTCGGCGCGCTAACGCCGCCGCTTTGGGGCTTTGAGGCGCGCGAAGAGCTGATGGTGTTTTATGAACGTGCCTGTGGCGCGCGGCTGCACTCGGCCTATTTCCGCCCCGGTGGCGTGCATCAGGATCTGACGCCGAAACTGCTTGATGATATCGAGGAATTCTGCGGCCGTTTCCCGAAATTGCTGGACGATATCGAAGGGCTGCTGACGGAAAACCGGATCTTCAAACAGCGCAATGTCGATATCTGCGTCATTTCGCAGGACGAGGTGTTGGAATGGGGCTATTCGGGCGTGATGGCGCGCGGCTCTGACATGGCTTGGGATTTGCGCCGCGCGCAACCCTATGAATGCTATGATGAATTCGACTTCGATATTCCTGTGGGCAAGGCGGGCGATTGCTATGACCGCTATCTTTGCCGCATGGCCGAGATGCGCGAATCGACCAAGATTATCCTGCAGGCGCTGGCCAAGCTGCGCGCGCCCGAGGGGCAGGGGGATGTGCTGGCGCGGGGCAAGCTGACGCCGCCGAAACGCTCGGATATGAAAACCTCGATGGAAAGCCTGATCCACCATTTCAAGCTGTATACCGAGGGTTTCCACGTCCCCGCAGGCGAGGTTTACGCCGCTGTCGAGGCCCCCAAGGGCGAGTTTGGCGTCTATCTGGTCGCGGATGGCACCAACAAACCCTACCGCGCCAAGATTCGCGCGCCGGGCTATCTGCATTTGCAATCCATGGATCATGTCGCGTCGGGCCATATGCTGGCGGACGTTTCTGCAATCATCGGCTCAATGGATGTCGTGTTCGGGGAGATTGACCGCTAATGCTGCGCCGTTTGAATTCCGAGCAACCTGAAAGTTTCGCCTTTACGCCCGCCAATCTGGCTTGGGCGCAGGCGCAGATCACCAAGTTCCCCGAAGGACGTCAGGCCAGCGCGATCATTCCGCTGCTGTTTCGCGCCCAGGAACAAGAGGGCTGGCTCAGCCGTCCGGCGATCGAAACGGTCGCGGATATGCTCGACATGCCCTATATGCGTGCGCTGGAAGTGGCGAGTTTCTACTTCATGTTCCAGATGGCTCCGGTCGGTTCGGTCGCGCATTTGCAGATCTGCGGCACCACGTCTTGCATGATTTGCGGCGCGGAAGATCTGATGAAGGTCTGCAAGCAAAAAATCGCGGCGGAACCGCATCAGGTCTCGGCGGATGGCAAATTCTCTTGGGAAGAAGTCGAGTGTCTGGGCGCGTGTGCCAACGCTCCGATGATGCAGGTCGGCAAGGATTACTATGAGGATCTGACCGAAGAACGCTTGACGCAGATCATCGACGAAATGGCAGCGGGCACTGTGCCCCAGCCGGGGTCGCAAAACGGGCGGTTCAGCTCCGAACCGAAAACCGGTCTGACGTCATGCTCTGACTCCGCTGGCAGCGCAGAGGCGCATAACGCCTCGGTCGCACTGGCGCTGGAAATTGGCGACACGATCAAACGCATCGAGGGCACCGAGGTCGCGCTGAGCGCACCGTGGCAGTCCAGCGGTCAGCGCGGCCCGATTGGCGCGCTGAGCGTGCCCCGTCCGCGCACCGCCGCGCAGGCGGATGAGGCGCGTAAAGCCGCCAAGGACAGCGCGCCCAAGCCCGGCAAAGATACCCCCGCCGACAAAACCGGTGTGACCACGCATGAGGCGCAGGCCGCATCCAAGGCCAAGCCGCAGTCGAAAGCCGAACCTGCAGGTGTCAGCGCGGATGCCGCAGAAGCGGCGGGTGAAAAGCCGCAAATGATGGATGCGCCGCGCGAGGGCGGTGCGGATGATCTGAAAATGATCAAGGGCGTTGGCCCCAAGCTTGAGGCGATGCTCAATTCGATGGGCGTTTATCATTTCGATCAGGTCGCCGCGTGGAGCGAGGCGGAACTCGCATGGGTCGATGCCAACCTTGAGGGGTTCAAAGGTCGCGCCAGCCGTGACGATTGGGCGGGGCAGGCCAAGGCTTTGGCCAGCGGTGGCGAGACGGAATTTTCCAAGCACGCCAAAAAAGACGGTATCTACGAGTAAGTAACGGTAACGAGCCCGGTAGCGGGAAAGATGGAGAGACAGATGGGAGATCAGACGCAAGGTTGTCGCGGTAAAGCGGGCATCTGGGCCGGGATCACGGGACTTGTGGTCATGGTTTTCTTGATGGTTGTAGCGCATGAAACCTTCTTTGGGGCCTTCTTCCTTGGTCTTCTGACCTTCCTTCTGTTCGGTTCATTTCTGCTTTGGGCGTTTTGCTCGGGCGCCGGTGCGCCGGGTTCGGCTGATGGCACGGGGGCTGCGCGCAACGTCACGCGCAAGCCCGACCCGATGCCCAGCCCGTCCGATCTTGAAGCGCCCGTAAGCGCGTTCAAGGCGCAATCGCCCGAGGGTGAAGCCGCTCATAAACAAGCGGAAGTGGCCGCGCCTGATGCGCCTGTGCCCACGAAAACGCAGCCCGCCGTACCAAGCGAGTCCGCTCCGGTCGCGGTGATGAGCGCGCCTGCGCCTGCTGAGGCCGAAGCGCCTGCAAAGCCCGCGCCTGCGAAGGCGGAAGCTGCAAGCAAACCCGCAGCGAAGAAAGCTGCGGCAAAACCGAAATCGGCTGCGAAACCTGCCGAGAAGAAACCGGCTGCGAAGAAAGCGATCGAGAAAAAACCGGCTGCGAAGAAACCGGCTGCGGCAAAAGCCGCGAAGCCCAAAGAAACCGCACCTGCGCAATCTGCCGATGGCGCGGGCCAAAAGCCCTCGGGTCTAAGCGCGCCGCGCGCGTCGGGTGCTGATGATCTGACCAAGATCGAAGGCATCGGGCCGAAACTGGCGGAAACGCTCAACGGCTGGGGCGTTTACCATTTCGACCAGATCGCGCAATGGGGCGCGGATGAGGTCGCGTATGCCGACACCAACGTGCCGCGGTTCAAGGGACGCTGCACGCGCGACAAATGGGTCTCGCAGGCCAAGATTATCGTCGACGAGGGCATGGAGGCCTTTCTCGAACGCGCTAAGACGAACGATTACTGAGCAAGGATGAATGGGTCAGGATCGAGACAAAGACCGGCGGGAGGGGCGTTTGGCGGCGCTTGTGATCGCCGGGGCAACGGTCCTCTGGCTCGCTCTGCAAGCGCTTGGCAAACAACTGGGCTGGTCTGCGCAAACCGCGCTGATCGGTGATCTCGCGGCAGTCGCCGCCTATATCTTCGCGCTGGCTCTGGTCTGGCGCATCTGGCGCCGGGGCTCCGGCAAATGAGGAAAGCACCATGCTGAAGGATCAAGACCGGATCTTTACCAACATCTACGGGATGCATGACCGCTCGCTTGCAGGGGCAAAGTCGCGCGGCCATTGGGATGGCACGGGCGAAATCCTGTCCAAAGGGCGCGACTGGATTGTTGAACAGGTCAAGGCCTCGGGGCTGCGAGGCCGGGGCGGGGCGGGTTTCCCGACCGGTCTGAAATGGTCCTTTATGCCCAAGGAATCCGATGGTCGCCCGGCCTTTCTCGTGATCAACGCCGATGAATCCGAGCCCGCGACCTGTAAAGACCGCGAAATCATGCGCCACGATCCTCACACGCTGGTGGAGGGCGCGTTGATCGCCGGTTTCGCGATGGGCGCGGCGGCGGCCTATATCTACATTCGCGGCGAATATGTGCGCGAGAAAGAGGCGCTGCAACGCGCCATCGACGAGGCCTATGAAGACGGGCTGATCGGCAAGAACGCCTGCAAATCGGGCTATGATTACGACGTCTATCTGAGCCACGGTGCGGGCGCGTATATTTGTGGCGAGGAAACCGCGCTGCTTGAAAGCCTTGAGGGCAAAAAGGGCATGCCGCGCATGAAGCCGCCGTTCCCAGCGGGGGCGGGTCTTTATGGCTGCCCGACAACGGTGAACAACGTGGAATCCATCGCCGTTGTGCCCACGATCCTACGCCGTGGCGCGGAATGGTATGCCGGCTTTGGCCGCCCCAACAACACCGGCGTCAAGCTGTTTGCGATGTCGGGCCATGTGAACACGCCCTGCGTGATCGAGGAAAGCATGTCGATCAGCATGAAAGAGCTGATCGAGAAACATGGCGGCGGCGTGCGTGGTGGCTGGAAAAACCTTAAGGCGGTGATCCCCGGCGGCGCGTCCTGCCCGGTTCTGCCCGCGCATCTGTGTGAAGATGCGATCATGGATTACGACGGCATGCGCGAGCTGAAATCGAGCTTCGGCACCGCCTGCATGATCGTGATGGATAACGACACCGACATCATCAAAGCGATCTGGCGGCTGTCAAAATTCTTCAAACATGAGTCGTGCGGCCAGTGCACGCCGTGTCGCGAAGGCACGGGCTGGATGATGCGCGTGATGGATCGTCTGGTGCGCGGCGAGGCCGAGATCGAAGAGATCGACATGCTGTTCGAGGTCACCAAACAAGTCGAAGGTCACACGATCTGCGCCCTTGGCGACGCCGCCGCATGGCCGATCCAAGGCCTGATCCGCCATTACCGCGAAGAGATCGAAGACCGCATCAAGGCGCGCAAAACGGGCCGCGTGGGGGCAATGGCTGCGGAATGATGCAACCTGCCGGATATCACCTGGCCGAACTCAATATCGGTCGACTGGTTGCCGAGCCCGGCGATCCGCGTGTGGAGCCTTTTATGAAGGCGCTGGATGCGGTGAACGGGCTGGGCAAGCGCTCGGACGGGTTTGTCTGGATGATGGAAGGCTCGGGCGAGCCGGGCAAAGGCAATACTGAAACCAAGATCGGGGGCGATGCGCAATTCGTGTCCAACCTGACGGTCTGGGAAGATGTCGCCAGCCTTGAGAAGTTCGTCTGGAACACGCTGCATCGCGCCTTTTATGAACGTCGCGCCGAGTGGTTCGAACTGCTTGGTGAGCAGCATTTCGTGATGTGGTGGGTGCCTGCGGGCCATCAGCCCACGCTGGATGAGGCGCTCGCGAGACTGGACGAGTTGCGCGAAAACGACCCCTCGGATCGTGCTTTTGGTTGGAAAGACCTGCCGCAAGCCACGCTTTGGAAGACGCGCAACTGCGCGCAGGTGGCCGCGCAATGATGCGGGGCGTGATCATATCGGGTGGCGTGCTTGCGCTGGCGGGCTGTGTTGGCACGGGCGGTCAGCGGGTGGCGAAAGCGCCGCGCGCATTGACCCCGGTTGTGGGCTATCAGGCTGCGCTGAACGGGCAGGGCGCGCTTGTGGTGACGCGCGACGGCACGCCCTTTGGCAATGACGAGGGCGCTGCGGCCAAGCGGGCGGCGAATGCGATGTGCGGTGGGGCGGTGGCCTCGTCGATTGACGATACGTATCGGGATGGCGCTTGGGTCTTCCCGAAAGGCTGCGCCTGAGGGCGCGCAACGAATAACCGCGTGGGGGCAACTGGCCTTCATGCCCAGCAAGAAGTGACGGATAGCCATGGCTGACCTGAGAAAGATCATCATCGACGGCGCAGAGGTCGAGGTCGACCCGAACCTGACGTTGATTCAGGCCTGCGAGCAGGCCGGGATCGAGATTCCGCGCTTTTGCTACCACGAGCGTCTCTCGATTGCGGGCAACTGCCGGATGTGTCTGGTCGAGGTCGTGGGCGGCCCGCCCAAGCCCGCCGCGAGTTGCGCGATGCAGGTCAAGGATATGCGGCCCGGTCCCGAAGGCGCGCCGCCGGTGATCAAGACGAACTCGCCGATGGTCAAGAAGGCCCGCGAGGGGGTGATGGAGTTTCTGCTCATTAACCACCCGCTGGATTGCCCGATCTGCGATCAGGGCGGTGAGTGCGATTTGCAAGATCAGGCAATGGCTTACGGGGTGGACTTCTCGCGCTACCGCGAACCCAAACGCGCCGCGACCGAGCTGAATTTGGGGCCGCTCGTTGAAACTCACATGACGCGCTGCATTTCGTGCACCCGCTGCGTGCGCTTTACGACCGAGGTCGCGGGCATCACCCAGATGGGCCAGACGGGGCGGGGCGAGGATAGCGAGATCGGCTCGTATCTGAACGAGACGCTCGATAGCAATTTGCAGGGCAATATCATTGATCTTTGCCCGGTGGGCGCGCTGGTCTCCAAACCCTACGCCTTTACCGCCCGCCCGTGGGAGCTGACCAAGACCGAAACCATCGACGTGATGGACGCGGTGGGCAGCAACATTCGCGTGGACACCAAGGGGCGCGAAGTGATGCGTATTCTGCCGCGCAACCATGACGGCGTGAACGAGGAATGGATTTCCGACAAGACGCGCTTTGTGTGGGATGGGCTGCGTCGCCAGCGTCTGGATACGCCCTATATCCGTGAAAACGGTCGCCTGCGCAAAGCGGGCTGGGACGAGGCGCTTGCGGCGGCTGCGGTTGCGATGAAGGGCAAGAAGGTTGCCGGTCTGGTTGGCGATCTGGTCTCGACCGAGGCGGCGTTCGCGCTGAAATCGCTGATCGAGGGGCTGGGCGGCACGGTCGAATGTCGCACCGATGGCGCGCGCCTGCCGATTGGCAATCGCTATGGCTATGTCGGCAACGCGACGATTGCCGATCTTGATACTGCCGAGACGGTTCAAATCATCGGCGCCAATCCCGCCATCGAGGCTCCGGTGCTGAACGCACGCATCCGCAAGGCTTGGGTGAAAGGTGCGCAGGTCGCGCTGATCGGCGAGGCGTGCGATCTGACCTATGAGTATACCCATGTCGGAACCGACCGCGCAGCGCTTGAAGGGCTGTCGGGGGCCGAGATCACTGACGAAACCAAGGCCAAGAACACGGTCGTGATCGTTGGCCAAGGCGCGCTGAGCGAGGCCGATGGCGAGGCCGTTCTGGCCCATGCGATGAAGCTGGCGGAAAACTCCAACTCCAAGCTGATGGTGCTGCACACGGCTGCGGCGCGCGTTGGTGCGATGGACGTGGGCGCTGTGACCGAGGGCGGATTGATGGCCGCCATCGAGGGCGCGCAGGTGATCTACAACATGGGCGCGGATGAGGTGGATATCGCCTCGGCAGCCGATGGTGGCCCGTTCGTGATCTATCAGGGCAGCCACGGCGATCGCGGGGCAAATCGCGCCGATATCATCCTGCCCGGTGCTGCCTATACCGAAGAGCACGGGCTGTTCGTCAATACCGAAGGGCGCCCGCAACTGGCCTTCCGCGCGGGCTTCCCGCCCGGCGATGCCAAGGAAAACTGGGCGATCTTGCGCGCGCTGTCCGCGCAGCTTGACGCCAAGCAGCCTTGGGACACGCTGGCCGGTCTGCGCCGCGCGCTGATCGCGGCTGTGCCCCATCTCGCCAAGGTGGATGAGGTGCCTGAAAACGAGGTCACCCTGATCTCCCCGCGCGATATGGGCAAGGCGACCTTCCGCCCGGCGATCCGCGAGTTCTATCTGAGCAACCCGATCGCGCGGGCCTCGGTGGTGATGGGCGAATGTGCGAGCCTCGCCCATGCGCGCGCGCAAGCCCCGGTTGCGGCGGAGTAAATGCAGATGACGCCAAACCTCCCCCGGATTGCAACGCTTGCCCCCGGCCTTCTGGCCGGGCTGGCGGCGTGCACGCCCACGGGGGGTAAGGCCTCGGCGGATGCGCCCAAAATTGACTATCGCGGCGTCGAGACACGGCTGCTGGACGACAATCTGGTGGAATTTCGCGTCGCGCTTTCGGGCGACGACAGCACGGCCACGGCGGCGGATGATTACGCGCGTTGCGCGGCGGCACAATATGCCCAGATCCGCGGTTACGGATTTGCGCGTCATGTGCGCACGAATGTGAATGAAGAGGGTGGCATCTGGCGGGCGGATGCGGTCTACACCATCTCGCCCGCCCTGCCGCAAGGATTGAAAACGATCGACGCGGAAGTGACGGTCGGCGACTGCGCGGACCGAGGGATACCGACCGTATGAGGAGAGTGGGGAACCATGGCTGAATTTCTGGCGACACCTTTGGGTATGTTTCTGCTTATCCTCGTGCAGGGGATCGGGATCATTGCCTTTGTGATGATTTCGCTGCTGTTTCTGGTCTACGGCGACCGCAAGATCTGGGCGGCGGTGCAGATGCGGCGCGGGCCGAACGTGGTTGGCCCTTGGGGCATTTTGCAATCGGTCGCGGATGCGCTGAAATATGTGGTCAAGGAAATCGTCATTCCGGCGGGGGCCGACAAGGTCGTGTTCTTCCTCGCGCCGCTGCTGAGCTTTGTTCTGGCGATTCTGTCTTGGGCGGTGATCCCGTTCGCGCCGGGCTGGGTGCTGGCCAATATCAACGTCGCGGTGCTGTTCGTGTTCGCCATCTCCTCGCTAGAGGTCTACGGCGTGATCATGGGCGGCTGGGCGTCGAACTCGAAATACCCGTTTCTGGGCAGTTTGCGCTCGGCGGCGCAGATGATTTCCTATGAGGTCAGCCTTGGTCTGATCATCATCGGTGTGATTATCTCGACCGGCTCGATGAATTTCACCGCGATCGTGGATGCGCAAAGGGGCAACTTAGGGCTGTTCAACTGGTATTGGCTGCCCCACCTGCCGATGGTGGCGCTGTTCTTTATCTCGGCGCTGGCGGAAACCAACCGCCCGCCGTTTGACTTGCCCGAGGCGGAATCCGAACTGGTCGCAGGCTTTATGGTGGAATATTCCTCGACGCCGTATCTGCTGTTCATGGCGGGCGAATATATCGCGATCTGGCTGATGTGCGCGCTGATGACGCTGCTGTTCTTTGGCGGCTGGCTGTCGCCCATTCCCGGCTTGCCCGATGGCGCGCTGTGGATGTTTGGCAAGATGGTGATCTTCTTCTTTATGTTCGCGATGGTGAAGGCAATCGTGCCGCGCTACCGCTACGACCAACTGATGCGCATTGGCTGGAAGGTGTTCCTGCCGCTCTCGGGCGCATGGGTCGTGCTGATCGCGTTTCTGGCGAAATTTGAAGTCCTCGGGCACTTTTGGGCCCGCTGGACGATGGGGGGCTGATTGATGGCTTTCGACTATACCCGCGCCGCCAAATACTTCCTGCTGGTGGATTTCATCAAAGGGTTCGGGCTGGGGATGCGCTATTTCTTTGCGCCCAAACCGACGCTGAACTATCCGCATGAAAAAGGCCCGCTGTCTCCGCGTTTCCGGGGCGAGCACGCGCTGCGCCGCTATCCCAATGGCGAGGAACGCTGCATCGCGTGCAAGCTGTGCGAGGCGATTTGCCCCGCGCAAGCGATCACCATTGACGCCGAGCCGCGCGCCGACGGATCACGTCGCACCACGCGCTACGATATCGACATGACGAAATGCATCTATTGCGGCTTCTGCCAAGAGGCCTGCCCGGTCGATGCGATTGTCGAGGGGCCGAATTTCGAATTCTCGACGGAAACCCGCGAAGAGCTGTTTTACGACAAGCAGAAACTTCTCGACAACGGCGCGCGCTGGGAGGCGGAAATTGCCCGCAACCTCGAACTCGACGCGCCCTATCGGTAAGGCATTATGACCCAGGATTTCACGAAACTCTTTCAAGCGATGGTCGAGCAAAGCCACGAGATGGCGCGCGCGATGAATCCGGCTTTGGAAAGTTTCTCGCCCTCCGCCTTTGAGAAATTCATCCCGTCCATGCCCAAAGACATGCTCGAGATGTTTTTCGGCAAGACCTTCAACCGGGAGGGGCTGGATGCGCGCACGCGGTTTCTGGTCACCATCGCGGGGCTGGTCGTGACCGGATCGCAAGGGGAGCCGCAATTGCGCCTCGCGATCCGCAACGCGTTGGAATCGGGGGCGACACAGCGGGAGATCGCGGAAGCGATCTTTCAGATGAGCATGTTTGGCGGGGTGCCCGCCATGAGCCGTGGCCTTGAGATCGCGCAAGCGGTCTTTAACGAGATCGGCGACGAGAGCGCGGGAGAGAACGCATGACGGTGTTTGTATTTGCCTTCTACCTTTTTGCCATCGTGGCGGTAGTCGCGGGCTTTATGGTGGTGATCTCGAAAAACCCCGTGCATTCGGTGCTTTGGCTGATCCTGACCTTCCTGTCTGCGTCGGGGCTGTTTGTGCTGCTGGGGGCGGAATTTGTCGCGATGCTGCTGATCATCGTCTATGTCGGCGCGGTCGCGGTGTTGTTCCTGTTCGTCGTGATGATGCTGGATGTCGATTTCTCGGCCCTCAAGGGCGAATTCGCGCGCTATATGCCGCTGGGTCTGCTGGTCGCGGTGGTGATGTTGGTGCAGCTGGGTGTCGCGCTCGGGGCTTGGAAGACCGCCGATATGGCGCAAAACCTGCGGATGTCACCGATGCCCGAGGGGATGACCAATACTCAAGCCATCGGCATGCTCATCTATGACAAATATCTCTACCTGTTCCAGACAGCGGGGCTGATCCTGCTGGTTGCGATGATCGGGGCGATCCTGTTGACGCTGCGCCATCGCACGAATGTCAAACGCCAGAACGTGATCGCGCAGATGCATCGCGATCCGGGCAAGACGATGGAAATGGTGGATGTGAAACCGGGGCAGGGGTTGTGATGATGCGCATGCAAAACAAGACAAACAATCCCGAGCGGAGGGCACAGGCATGATCGGTTTGGAACATTATCTGGGCGTCGCGGCGGCGCTGTTTGTGATCGGCATTTTCGGGATCTTCGTGAACCGCAAGAACGTCATCGTCATTCTGATGTCGATCGAGCTGATGCTGCTCGCGGTGAATATCAACTTCGTGGCTTTCTCGGCCTATCTTGGCGATCTCGTGGGGCAGGTGTTCACCATGTTCGTCCTGACGGTCGCGGCGGCCGAGGCGGCGATTGGTCTGGCGATCCTGGTTGTGTTCTTCCGCAACCGCGGCTCGATCGAGGTCGAAGACGTCAACGTGATGAAGGGGTAAGAGACCAATGGAAACGATCATTCTCTTTTCCCCGCTTGTCGGTGCGATCATTGGTGGCTTTGGCTGGCGCTTGATCGGCGAGAAGGGCGCTATGGTTCTGACCACGGGGCTGCTGTTTCTGGCCTGCGCGCTGTCATGGATTGTGTTTCTCAACTTCGACGGGGTGAAGTATCCCATCCACATCATGAACTGGATCAATTCCGGCGAGCTTGACACGAGTTGGTCGATCCGGATGGACCGGTTGACCTCGATCATGCTGATCGTCGTGACCACCGTCTCCGCGCTTGTGCACCTGTATTCGTGGGGCTACATGGCCCATGACGAAAACTGGACCGAGAACGAGCGCTACAAGGCGCGCTTCTTTTCTTACCTGTCGTTCTTTACCTTCACCATGTTGATGCTGGTCACGGCGGATAACCTGCTTCAGATGTTCTTTGGCTGGGAAGGTGTGGGTCTGGCCTCGTATCTGCTGATCGGGTTCTATTACAAGAAACCCTCGGCCAATGCGGCGGCGATGAAGGCGTTCATCGTCAACCGGGTGGGCGATTTCGGCTTCCTGCTGGGCATGTTCGGGCTGTTTTACATGACCGGCGAGCTCAAGATGGATGACGTGTTTGCCGCAGCGCCTGCGCTGGCGGAAACCAATCTGCATTTCCTTTGGACCCAGTGGAACGCGGCAGAGCTGATCGCGGTCTTGCTATTCGTTGGCGCGATGGGCAAATCGGCGCAGCTGTTCTTGCACACATGGTTGCCCGACGCGATGGAAGGCCCGACGCCTGTGTCGGCGCTGATTCACGCTGCAACGATGGTGACGGCGGGCGTGTTCCTCGTCTGCCGGATGTCGCCGCTGTATGAATATGCGCCCCATGCCAAGGAGTTCATCCTGATCATCGGCGCGACCACCGCTTTTGTCGCCGCCACGATTGGTCTGGTGCAAAACGATATCAAGCGCGTGATCGCCTATTCGACGATGTCCCAGCTTGGCTATATGTTCGCTGCCGCTGGCGTCGGGGTCTATTCGGCTGCGATGTTCCACCTTCTGACGCACGCGTTCTTCAAGGCGCTGTTGTTCCTTGCCGCAGGCTCGGTGATTACGGCGATGCATCACGAACAGGACATGCGCAACTATGGTGGTCTGCGTAAGAAGGTGCCGATCACCTTCTGGGCGATGATTGCCGGCACGCTGGCGATCACCGGGGTGGGCATTCCCTTGACCCATTTCGGCTTCGCCGGGTTCCTGTCCAAGGACGCGATCATCGAAAGCGTCTGGGCTGGTGATAGCTCGGGTTACGGGTTCTGGATGCTGGTCATCGCGGCTGCGTTTACCTCGTTCTACTCGTGGCGCCTGATTTTCCTGACCTTCTTTGGCAAGCCGCGCGGCGATCATCACGCCCACGAACACGCCAAGGAAAGCGGATTGGTCATGACCGTGCCGCTGATGGTTCTAAGCCTTGGCGCGGTGTTTGCCGGGATGATCTGGTACAACGTGTTCTTTGGCGATCACGCGAAACTGGTGAAGTTCTTTGGTCTGCCCGCCCATGCCGAGCAAATGGCCGAAGGGCATGGCGCAGCGGATGGCACAGGCCACGCAATGACCGAAACGCAAGCCGAGGCCGAAGTGACTGCCGATGCCGCGCATTCGCCCGACATGGGACCGTCCGCAGGCGTTCTGGCGTTGCCGGGGGTGGCCCCGCAAGGCGCGATCTTCATGCATGGCGAGAACACGGTGATCGAGGATGCGCATCACGCGCCCGCTTGGGTCAAGGTCTCGCCCTTTGTGGCGATGGTGCTCGGGCTGTTCGTGGCGTGGCTGTTCTACATCAAGGACACGCGGCTGCCCAAACGGCTCGCCGAGGCGCAGCCTGCGCTGCACCGGTTCCTGCTCAACAAGTGGTATTTCGACGAGCTGTATGAGGCGATCTTTGTGCGCCCGGCTTTGTGGATCGGATACACGTTCTGGAAGAAAGGGGACGAAGGCTCGATTGACCGCGTGATTGATGGCGTGGCTGTCGGGATGGTCCCGAAATTCACGAGGTTCATCAATAAGATGCAATCGGGTTATCTGTTCCACTACGCGTTCGCGATGGTGATCGGGATCGTCGGTCTGATGTTCTGGGTCTTGCTTAACGGGGGGAGCAACTGATGCAACATCTGCTTTCTATTGTCATCTTCATCCCCGCCGTTGCTGCGTTGATCCTTGCGCTGGTGCAGCGGGGCGGTAGCGAGGCCGCAGATCGCAACGCCAAATGGCTTGCGCTGACGGCAACGGCGGTGACCTTCCTTGTGTCGCTGTTCTTGCTGACCGGGTTTGACCCCTCCAATACCGACTACCAGTTCGTCGAGCATTACAACTGGATCATGGGCCTGCAATATCGTGTTGGCATCGACGGCTTGTCGATCCTGTTCGTGCTGCTGACCACCTTCATGATGCCGCTGGTCATTCTGGCCAGCTGGGATGTGAAAAAGCGCGTCAAGGAATACATGATCGCGTTCCTGCTGCTGGAAACGCTGATGATCGGCACGTTTGTCACGCTCGATCTGGTGCTGTTCTATCTGTTTTATGAGGCCTGTCTGATCCCGATGTTCCTGATCATCGGTATCTGGGGGGGCAAGCAGCGCGTCTATGCCGCGTTCAAGTTCTTCCTCTATACGTTCTTCGGCTCTGTCTTCATGCTGATTGCGATCATCTATATCTATTACCACACCGGCACGACGGACATGCCCAACCTGCTGGCTGACAAGTTCCCCTACACGCCGCTGCACATCCTTGGGGTGACAATACCGGGCGGGGTGCAGACGCTGCTCTGGCTGGGCTTCTTCATCTCGTTTGCGGTGAAAATGCCGCTTTGGCCGGTGCACACGTGGTTGCCTGCGGCGCACGTTCAAGCGCCCACGGCGGGTTCGATTGTGCTGGCGGCTGTGTTGCTGAAGCTTGCGGATTACGGTTTCTTGCGGTTTTCGCTGCCGATGTTCCCGGTCGGGAATATGGTTGTCGGTCCTTGGGCGATGTGGCTGGCGGTGATCGCGATTATCTACACCTCGCTCGTGGCGCTGGTGCAAGACGACATGAAAAAGGTGATCGCCTATAGCTCGGTCGCGCACATGGCCTTTGTGCTGCTCGGGATCTTCTCGGGCACGCAGCAGGGTATCGAAGGCGGTATCATGATGGTTGTGGCACACGGCTTCGTCTCGGGCGCGCTGTTCCTTTGCGTCGGGGTGATTTACGACCGGATGCACACCCGCGAGATCGCAGCCTTTGGCGGCCTGGCCAAACGGATGCCATCTTACGCGCTGATCTTCATGTTCTTCACCATGGCCAATGTCGGCTTGCCCGGCACCGCCAACTTTGTCGGGGAATTCCTGATCCTGGTGGGCACGTTCCAAGTGAATACTTGGGCAGCGACGCTGGCCACGACGGGTGTGATCTTGTCGGCGGCCTATGCGCTGTGGCTTTACCGTCGGGTGGTGTTTGGCGATCTGATCAAGGAAAGCCTGCGCTCAATCACCGATCTGAGCACGCGAGAAAAATGGATCTTTGCGCCGATGGTCGCGATGACCCTGATCCTGGGCGTCTATCCTGATCTGGTGACAGATATCATCGGACCTTCCGTGACCAATCTGGTCGAGAACTATCACGAAGCCCTGCCGGACAATCTTCTGTCCGACCTGGTCGAACACTGAGGAGCCCCAGAGATGACTGCTTCGGATTTCTCTACCGTCCTGCCGGAATTCCTGCTGTCCATCTTTGCGATGGCGGCCCTGCTGGTCGGGGTGTGGTTTGGCAAGGACAAGCTGGCACCAATGCTGCTTTGGGTCACTTGCGCTGTCATGCTGGTGATTGCGGCTTGGATCGGGCTGGGTGACAGTGGCACGCATCAAGCGTTTGGCGGTTTGTTCATCGACGATGCCTTTGCGCGCTTTGCCAAGGTTCTGGTGCTGATCGCTGCGGCGCTGATCCTTGCGATGAGCGCGGATTACATGGAGCGGCGCGGGTTGCTGCGCTTTGAATTCCCGATCCTGATCACGCTGTCGGTTGTCGGCATGATGATGATGGTGTCGGCGGGCAACCTGATGTCGCTTTATATGGGCCTCGAGTTGCAATCTCTTGCGCTTTACATCGTCGCCGCCCTGCGCCGCGATAGTGAGAAAAGCTCGGAAGCCGGTCTGAAATACTTCGTCCTTGGCGCGCTGTCCTCGGGTATCCTGCTGTATGGGGCCTCGCTGACCTACGGCTTTGCCGGCACGACCCAGTTCTCGGGCATCATTCAGGTGGTGCAGGCGGGGCAATTGCCGATGGGGCTGCTGTTCGGTCTGGTGTTCCTGATCGCGGGTCTGGCGTTCAAGGTCTCGGCGGTGCCGTTCCACATGTGGACGCCCGACGTCTACGAGGGCTCGCCCACGCCCGTCACCGCGTTCTTCTCGACCGCGCCGAAAGTCGCGGCGATGGCGCTGATCGCACGACTGTTGTTTGACGCCTTCGGTCAGGTCCCCGCGCAATGGGGCCAAGTGCTGGGGCTGCTGGCAGGTCTGTCGATGATCTTGGGGTCTTTTGCCGCCATCAGCCAGCGCAACATCAAGCGTCTGATGGCCTATTCCTCGATCACCCATATGGGGTTCGCGCTGCTTGGCCTGACCGCTGGCACCGTGTTCGGGGTGCAGGCGATGCTGACCTATATGGCGATCTATGTGACAATGAATGTGGGCGTGTTTGCCTTCATCCTGTCGATGGAGCGCGATGGCCAGCCGGTGACCGATATCAAGTCGCTCAACCTTTATGCCAGCCGCGAGCCGACCAAAGCGCTGGCGATGATGATCTTGCTGTTCAGCCTTGCAGGCGTGCCCCCGATGCTGGGCTTCTTTGCGAAATACGCGGTGCTGACGGCGGCCATCCAGGGCGGCTATATCTGGCTGGCGCTGCTGGGGGTGCTGACCTCGGTCGTGGCGGCGTTCTACTATATCCGCATCATCTACTTCATGTATTTCGGCAAAGAGGTCGAGCCGCTTGATCACCGGATGCCCGCTGTGCAATGGGGGCTGTTGGTAGCCTCGGCGCTGGTGACGGTGTTTGGCGTCTTTAACCTCTTTGGTATCGAAGGTGCAGCGCAGGCTGCGGCGGCGGCCCTTGTCAACTAAAGACACGGTCTGGCCCGAGGGCGTGGCGCGCCATGTGCTGCCCTCGGTCGATTCCACGATGAACGAAGCGGCCCGGTTAGCGCCGGGCCTTTCGGGTTCAACATGGATCTTCGCGCGGGTGCAGACGGCGGCGCGCGGACGGCGGGGCCGGGCTTGGCGCGCGCCCGAGGGGAATTTCTCGGCAACTTTGGTGATGCGTCCAGAGGGTGGGCTGGCGCAAGCCGCGCTGTATTCCTTTGTGGCGGCGCTTGCCCTTGAGGCGGCGCTAAGCCATGTCGCAGGCCCGCATGCGCGACTGGCGATCAAATGGCCCAATGATGTGCTGTTGGACGGCGGTAAAGTCGCGGGAATTTTGCTAGAGACGCTGGGGCAGGGCGCGCAGCTTAAATTGGCGATCGGAATTGGCGTGAACCTTGCTCACACGCCCGCACCCGACACGCTGGAATCCGGCGCGATGGTGCCCGTCTCGCTGCTGGAGCAGACCGGGATGCGCGTCACGCCGGATGACTTTCTGCCGATGCTGGCGCGCGCGTTCGCGCATTACGATCAGCAGTTTCGCGACTACGGGTTTGACGCGATCCGCAATGCGTGGCTGGCGCGCGCGGCACGCTTGGGCGAGCAGATCACCGCGCGGGTGGGCGGCCAAACGCATCACGGCATCTTCGAGACGATTGATCACAGCGGGGCGCTGATCCTGCGTGAGCAACAAGGGACGCGCGCGATTGCGGCGGCCGATATTTTCTTTTGAGTGCGAAAAGGGGCGGATATGCTTCTGTGTATTGATTGCGGCAACACCAACACGGTGTTTTCGATTTGGGACGGGAACGCGTTTCTCTCGACCTGGCGGATGGAAACCAATCACAAACGCACGGCGGACGAGTATTTCGTCTGGCTTCAGGGCTTGATGCGGCTTCATGGCATCGAGGCCAAGATTTCCGAGACGATTATCTCCTCAACTGTGCCGCGCGTCGTGTTCAATCTGCGTGTGCTGTGCAACCGCTATTTCGACTGCCGCCCCGTGGTGGTGGGCAAGCCGGAATGCGATCTGCCCGTCGCGCCGCGCGTCGATGAGGGCACAACCGTTGGCCCCGACCGTCTGGTCAATGCCGCGGCCGGGTTTGACCGTCATGGCGGCGATATTATCGTGGTCGATTTCGGCACGGCGACGACCTTTGACGTGGTGGCACGCGATGGGGCTTATATCGGCGGCGTGATTGCGCCCGGTGTGAACCTGAGCCTTGAGGCGCTGCACCAGTCTGCCGCAGCACTGCCCCATGTCGATATCACCAAGCCGCAAGCCGTAATCGGGACAAATACCGTCGCCTGCATTCAGTCTGGCGTATTTTGGGGCTATATTGGTCTTGTCGAAGGTATCGTGCGCCAGATAAGGGTCGAGCGGGATCGCCCGATGAAGGTGATCGCCACCGGAGGGCTTGCGCCGCTGTTTGATCAGGGGTTCGATCTTTTCGATAAGGTCGAGGAAGACCTCACCATGCACGGCCTTCGCCTGCTGTATGACTACAATAAAGGACTAACCGCGTGACAGAACGATTGATCTATCTTCCCCTTGGCGGTGCCGGCGAAATCGGCATGAATGCCTATGTTTACGGCTATGGGCGCGCGGGGAAAGAGCGGCTGATCGTGGTCGATCTGGGCGTGACCTTCCCCGATATGGACAGCTCTCCCGGCGTCGATCTGATCATGGCCGATCTCGCTTGGCTTGAGGAAAACGCTGATCGCATCGAGGCGATTTTCATCACCCACGCCCATGAGGACCATATCGGCGCGCTCGCCCATGTCTGGAACAAGTTGCGCAAACCGGTGTTTGCGCGTGCCTTTACGGGGCGGATCGGGCAGCTCAAGCTGGAAGAGGCAGGCATCCCCGCCGAGACGATCCAGATCGTCGAGCCGCGCCCGCATGCCATCGACGCGGGGCCGTTCGCCGTGCAATTCGTGCCGGTGTCGCATTCGATCCCCGAAAGCTCGGCGCTGGTGATCGACACACCCGCCGGTCGCATCGTGCATACTGGTGACTTCAAACTGGATGGCAATCCGATTGTCGGCGAGGCGTTTGATCCGGTTCTCTGGCACGAGATCGCGCAGGAAGGTGAGGGCGTCAAAGTTCTGGTGAGTGATTCCACCAACGTGTTTTCGCCCGCGCCCGGCCGCTCCGAGGCGACCTTGGCCGAGCCGTTGACCAAGTTGATCGCCGATCAAACCGGTATGATCGTGGCCACCACCTTTGCCTCCAACGTGGCGCGTCTGAAAACGCTCGCCGAGGCGGGCGTTGCGGCGGGCCGCTCGGTCTGTCTGCTCGGGCGTGCGATGAAACGCATGGTCGGCACGGCTCAGGAAACCGGCGTTCTCAAGGGCATGCCCGGCACGATCCCGCCCGAAGAGGCCGTTAAACTGCCGCGCGGCGATGTGATGTTGATTGTGACCGGAAGCCAAGGCGAACGGCGCGCGGCCTCGGCACAGCTGTCGCGCGGGAAATATCTGGGTCTTGAGATGAAAGAGGGCGACAGCTTTCTGTTTTCGTCCAAAACCATCCCCGGCAATGAGCGCGGCGTGATCCGCATCATGAACGCGTTTTCCGAAATGGGCGTGGATGTGATCGACGATCATGACGGGCTGTATCACGTCTCGGGTCACGCCAACCGCCCTGATCTTGAGGCCGTGCACGACCTGCTGCGCCCGAAAATGCTGATCCCGATGCATGGCGAACACCGCCACCTGCGCGAACATGCCAAGATCGCGCAAGCCAAGGGGATCGCCTCGGAAGTGGCGATCAACGGCTCGATGATTGATCTCTCGGGCCATGTGCCCCAAGTCGTCGAATATATCGAAGCCGGGCGCACCTATCTGGATGGCTCGGTCAAGATCGGCGCGATGGATGGTGTGGTGCGCGGGCGTATCCGTATGGCGCTGAACGGTCTGGTGCTGGTCACGGTTATTCTGGACGAGCAGGATCAACCGCTTGGTGATCCTTGGGTTGAAACGATGGGCCTGCCGAAACTGGGGCGTGGCGGTGCTAATCTGGTCGACCAGATCGAAGACGAGATGACGGATTTCCTCAACCGTGCGTCGGTCAAAGTGCTGTCGAAAGACGACAAGATGGACGAGGCGCTGCGCCGCATCGCGCGTCAGGTCTCAATGGAAGAGATCGGCAAAAAACCCGAGGTGATCGTGGTGACCTCGCGGCTGACCGACGAATAAAACCCTTAGGCGCGGCGGTTGCGCCGTGCCCGGATTGATCATGAAAAAGCCCGCCAGAGGAAACTCCGGCGGTCTTTTTTGTTCGAAAATATAGGCTTAGCTTTCGGTGCTATCCTCGGTTTCGACTTCGCTCGCGGTGTCCGGTTTGCTGGTGCGGAACGAGCGGGTCAGGAAATCGGGCATATGATCGCCCATCCCGACAACCGAATTTCCACGATCGGAATCGCGGCGGTTATTGCGGCCACCGCGTGAACGGCGATTGTCGTCGCGCTCGTTTGCGGGTTTCGCTTCGGGCTTGACGGGCGCGGCCTGTTCAGGGGCTGGCGCAGAAGCCTGCGCCGGTGCTGGCTCGGGTGCCGGAGTTTGGGCAATCGGCGTTGTCGCCGCATTGTCCTGCTGGTCGATCTTTTTGCTCTCGCGGGGAGGACGCGGCCCACGGCTGGAGCGCGACCCACCATCACGCGAGCGCCCGCCACGGCTGCGCCCGCCTTTGGAGTCGTCACGCTTTTGCGGCGCGGTCTTGGCGCCTTCGGACAGCGCGAACCCCTCGGGCGGTTCGGCGCGCGGAATCTCGCTTTCGATCAGGCTTTCGATGCCTTGCAGATACTTCTCGTCCGAGGGGGTCGAAATCGAGATCGCCGCCCCTTTGCGCCCGGCACGCCCGGTGCGCCCTATGCGGTGAACGTAATCCTCGGCATGCATCGGCAGATCGTAGTTGAACACATGGCTGACGGCAGGCACATCAAGCCCGCGCGCGGCCACATCCGAAGCAATCAGCAGTTTCAACCCGCCATCGCGGAAGGATTCCAGCGTGCGCGTGCGTTGGCTTTGCTCCAGATCGCCATGGATCGGGGCGGCGTCAAACCCGTATTTCTGCAGGCTTTTCGCAACGATATCGACATCGACCTTGCGGTTGCAGAAGATGATCGCGTTGGTGCAGGCCTCGCCCTCAGCCTCGATCAAGGCACGCAGCAATTCGCGCTTGGTCTTGGCGGTCTGATCGCGCCGCTCGGGCGTGATTTGCACCAGTTTCTGCGTGATATTCGCACCCGTCGTCGCCTGACGCGCCACTTCCACGCGCACCGGGGCGTGCAGGAAGGTGTTGGTGATACGCTCGATTTCAGGGGCCATCGTGGCGCTGAAGAACAGCGTTTGGCGGGTGAAGGGCGTGAGTTGGAAGATGCGTTCGATATCGGGAATAAAGCCCATATCCAGCATCCGGTCGGCCTCATCGACGACCATGATTTTCACGTCGGTCAAGATCAGTTTGCCACGCTCGAAATGATCAAGCAGGCGGCCCGGCGTTGCAATCAGCACATCGACGCCCTTGTCGATCAGCTTGTCCTGCTCTCCAAAGCTGACGCCGCCGATTAGCAGCGCGCGGGTGAGTTTTGTGTTCTTAGCGTAAAGATCAAAGTTTTCCGCAACTTGCGCGGCGAGTTCCCGCGTCGGGCACAGCACAAGGCTGCGCGGCATGCGCGCACGCGCGCGGCCCCGGCGCAGCAGCGTCAGCATCGGCAGCGTGAAGCTTGCCGTTTTGCCGGTGCCGGTCTGCGCGATGCCCAGAACGTCCTTGCCCTCAAGCGCGGGCGGGATCGCATCGGCCTGAATCGGCGTGGGCGTTTCATAGCCCGCATCGGCAACAGCCGACAGAACCTTGGGGTCCAGTTTGAGATCGGAGAATTTCGTCATCGTCGTCCTTAAGCTTCCTGATTGCGTCCGGTGGCAGCCGCGTCGGGCGGCGCACACATGAGGGCGCAACGGAAATTGGGCGCCCTGACCTGACCTCACCGGATTGCGAGGCTGAAATTCCCCTAACTGATTGCGCTACAAAGGTCAATCTTTGCGCGCGACATGGCCGTTTATCGTCTCTTGCATAACATGCTGGAACCTGACCTCTTGAAGCGGGTTTGGCCTGTAGCGGAATCGGGCCGCATGTTTGAGGGACAAGTATGGCAGTTGCGGAAACGGTGGGGCTTGACCCGATTATGGCCTTCGGGCTTGTCGGGGTTGTTGGCGTTGGGGCGCAATGGCTTGCGTGGCGGCTGCGCCTGCCGGCGATTGTCATCATGCTGGCGGCGGGCCTGATTGTCGGGCCGGCGACGGGGCTGTTGAACCCCGGCTTGGAATTTGGCGATCTGCTGGGGCCGCTGATCGCGCTTGCGGTGGCGGTGATCTTGTTTGAGGGCGGCTTTACGCTCGATCTGCACCGGCTGGGCGATGCGAAATCGGGGGTCGCGCGGCTGGTCTTTATCGGCGCGCCGCTGGGCTGGCTTTTGTCAACGCTGGCGCTGGTTTACGGCGCGGGTCTTGGCTGGGAGGCGGCCTCGGTTTTTGGCGGCATCATGGTGGTGACCGGCCCGACCGTGATCGCGCCGCTGCTGCGTACTGCGAAACTCTCGCGCCGACCCGCGCGCTTGCTGCAATGGGAGGCCATCGTCAACGATCCGATCGGCGCGCTCGCCGCCGTGCTGGCCTTTGAGGTGGTGGTGACACTGCGCTCCAACCTGTCGATGGGCGAGGCGATCTGGCATCTGGTGCTGGGCATCGTTTTTGCCGCCGTGGCGGGCGGGATCGTGGGCTATGCGATTGCCTGGACCTTCCGGCGCGGGCGGGTGCCTGAATTCATGAAAGTGCCGGTACTGTTTGCCACGCTTCTGGCGACCTATGCGGTGACCAATTCGATGCTGCATGAAAGCGGATTGCTGGCGGTGACGGTGATGGGGCTGGTGATCGGCAATGCGGATTTGCCCTCATATGAAGAGCTGCGCCGTTTCAAGGAACATGCGACGGTGCTGCTGGTGTCGGGCGTGTTCATCTTGTTGGCGGCCAATATTCAGGTCGATCAGCTTGCGGCGCTGGATTGGCATGCGGCGTTGTTTGTTGTGCTTGTGGTGATGGTGGCGCGTCCCTTGACGGTGTTTATTTCGCTGATCGGCTCGGGGCTGGCGCGCAACGAGCGTATTCTGATCGCGCTGACCGGGCCGCGCGGCGTCGTGCTGGTGGCGGTTGCGGGGCTGTTCGGGCAGCGCCTCGTCGATCTGGGCGTTGCGGATGGCGCGCGGATCGGGCCACTGGCCTTTGTGTTGGTGCTAGTGACGGTGATCGTGCATGGCTTTACGCTGGCACCGCTGGCGCGCAAGCTGGGGCTGGCCAATACCGACAAGCCGGGGCTGCTGATCGTGGGGGGCTCGCGCTTTACCACCGCGCTGGCAGAGGTATTGATGAAGGCCGAGGTGCCGGTGCTGATCACCGATCCCAACCACGCCCATCTGATCCGCCCGCGCGCGGCCGGGGTCAAGACCTTCTACGGCGATATTCTGGGCGAGTCGGCCGAGGATTCGCTTGAGTTGATGGCCTATACCACGCTGCTCGCCGCGACCGATAATGACGCCTATAACACGCTGGTTGCGACCGATCTGGCACCCGAATTGGGGCGCGACAAGGTCTGGCAGGTGCCCCGCGTTAAGGATGAACGCGAACGCCACGCGCTGCCCACGCAGCTTGGCGGGCGCCGCTTTGGGGCGGGGCGCACGTTGGAAGGCTGGGAAGACCTTTTGGCGCAAGGCTGGGTGTTTCGCACCACCCGCCTCACCGAGGAATACGGTCTCGTCGAGTGGCGTGAAAAGCGCCCCGATGCCGCGCCGGTGCTGGTGGTTTCTGCCAAGGGAGATCTGCGCTTTGTGACCGATCCCGAGAGCATGAAAGCCGAGACGGGCACGCGGATCTTCTCGCTTCTGCCAGCAAAGGCGTTAGAGGAAGAAACCGTCAAGCGGTCGAAAGCGGCGGAGAAACCCTCGGGGCAGCCCGGACCCGCGGCGCCGATTCCGTGACAGAGCGTACGCAATATAGCGTTCTGAAACAGCGGCTTGTCAGTTGATCTTGATGTGACTCTCGCCGCTGTTCACGACCTTACCGTCACGGATTAGCGCGATCTGTGCGCGATACTCGCCCGCAGGCCAACCGCCGGGCGGGGTCTTCTTGCCCGCAAATTCAAAAAACAACGCTTTGGGCTTTGCGATCTGGCTGTCATGGGCAAAGTGAAACCCGTCTGGCCCGTTGATTTTCAGGCTTACAACGTCTTGCGCCTGCATGCCAAACCCGTAGACCCACGCAACCAAAGCAGGCCCGTCACCGGGTAGCGTTGTCGCGGGGATGATCCCCGATTTGATGGCAGCATAGCTGGGGGGCGTGTCGGCAAGCCCGACTTGCAACAGCCCCGAGGGCACATAGGCCAACGGCTTGGACCATAGCTCGTCCCTAGTGATGTCATGCGCGCAGGTTTGCGTCATATCAGGATCGAACGGATCTATGACTTTGCCGTCATGGCGCAGGCCGATATGGAGATGGGGGAATTCCGCCTTTCCCGATTGCCCGACAAGGCCCAGCGTCTCGCCAGCGGTGACGTGATCGCCGGGTTTGACGGCTACGGAGCCTTTGCGCAGATGGCAATATTGCGTTTCCCAACCATCGCCCATTTCCACCAAAATCCCGTTGCCACATTCCTTACCCGCAACCGAGGCCCCGTTGACAAAAGCGCGGTCGGGTTCGCCATCGCGGATCGCTTTGACCGTGCCGGGCGCGGCGGCCAGAACATCGACGCCTGCTTGCATCGCACCGATGGTCGGTAAGGCAAAATCGGTGCCCTTATGCCCGTCATAAGTCAGATGGCCGCAGCCTGCGTCGCGCGCGCCGGGGCTGGGATCGCGATCTACGTAATTCTGGATGTAGCAGTTTTGTCCAAGCGTGCAGTCAACCGGCTGTTGCAATGAAATCGTCCCGGCCATGCAGGGCAGGGCCGGGACGAGAAGGCTAATCAGGGCCGCACGCAGCACGCGCGGTTACTCGGCCGTTAAAAGTGGCGGTTTCGTTCCCGAAATGCGTTTCTTACCAAGCTCTTCGACAGAGATCAGCAGCTCGCCATCCTTGACCGAAACCTTGGCCACGCCGCCCTTGGTCAGTTTGCCAAACAGCAATTCTTCCGCCAGCGGCTTTTTGATGTGCTCTTGAATGACACGACCCAGCGGGCGTGCGCCCATCTTGTCGTCGTAACCCTTTTCGGCCAGCCAGTTGGCGGCTTGCGGGGTCAGCTCGATATGCACGTTGCGATCGATCAGCTGTGCCTCAAGCTGTAGCACGAACTTATCCACCACCTTCAAGATCACATCGCGCGACAGCGGTGCAAAGCTGACCACCGCATCCAGACGGTTGCGGAATTCCGGCGTGAAGGTGCGCTCGATCGCGGCGGTATCTTCGCCCTCGCGACGGTCACGGCCAAAGCCGATGGCCGATTTCGCCTGTTCGGATGCGCCCGCATTCGAGGTCATGATCAAGATGACATTGCGGAAATCCACCGTGCGACCGTTGTGATCCGTCAGCTTGCCGTGATCCATGACTTGCAGCAGGATGTTGTAGACATCCGGGTGCGCCTTTTCGATCTCATCGAGCAGCAGCACGCAATGGGGGTGTTGATCGACCCCATCCGTCAGCATCCCGCCCTGATCAAAGCCAACATAGCCCGGAGGCGCCCCGATCAGACGCGAGACCGCGTGTTTCTCCATGTATTCCGACATATCAAAACGCAGCAATTCTACGCCCAGACTGTCGGCAAGCTGGTTGGCGACCTCGGTTTTACCAACCCCGGTGGGGCCTGCAAACAGGTAGTTGCCAATCGGTTTTTCCGGCTCGCGCAGACCCGCACGGGCCAGCTTGATCGCCGAGGCCAGCGCGTCGATTGCCGCATCCTGACCAAACACCACCCGCTTGAGCGATTTTTCAAGATCGCGCAGCACTTCGGCATCGCTTTTGGTGACCGATTTCGCCGGGATACGCGCGATTTTGGCAACCACGGCCTCGATTTCTTTCGGGCCGATGGTTTTGCGTTTTTTGCTTTCGGCGAGCAGGTGCTGGGCCGCGCCGGCCTCATCAATGACATCGATCGCCTTGTCAGGCAGTTTACGGTCATGGACATAGCGCGCGGCCAGTTCCACTGCCGTTTTGATCGCATCGTTGGTATAGCGGATGTCGTGATGCTTTTCGAAATACGGTTTCAGCCCCATCAGGATCTTGATGGAATCGGGCACTGAGGGCTCGTTGACATCGATCTTCTGGAAGCGACGGCTCAGCGCGCGGTCCTTTTCGAAATGCTGGCGGAATTCCTTATAGGTGGTGGAGCCCATGGTGCGCAGCTTGCCTCCCGCAAGCGCGGGTTTGAGCAAGTTCGACGCATCCATCGCCCCGCCAGAGGTCGCGCCCGCACCGATCACGGTGTGGATCTCGTCGATGAAAAGGATCGCATCTTCATGCTCTTCCAGTTCTTTGACGACCGCTTTGAGACGTTCCTCGAAATCGCCGCGATAGCGGGTGCCCGCCAGAAGCGCGCCCATATCCAGCGAGTAGATCGTGGATTTCGACAGGATTTCGGGCGTTTCACCGCGCGTGATTTTCAGCGCCAAGCCCTCGGCAATCGCGGTTTTACCCACGCCGGGATCGCCCACCAAAAGCGGGTTGTTCTTGCGGCGACGGCAGAGCACCTGAATGCAGCGCTCGACCTCGGATTCGCGTCCGATCAGAGGGTCAACATCGCCCTTTTCGGATTTGACGTTGAGGTTGACGCAGTATTTATCCAGCGCCGATTCCTTGGCCTCGCCCGCTTGCGCCGCAGCTTCGGCTTTTTGCTCTTCCTCGGCGCCAGTCACCGGGCGCGCCTCGCCGAATTCGGGGTCTTTAGCGACGCCATGGGCGATGAAATTCACCGCGTCATAGCGCGTCATGTCCTGTTCTTGCAGGAAATAAGCGGCATTGCTTTCGCGTTCGGCAAAGATCGCGACCAGCACATTGGCCCCCGTCACCTCCGAGCGACCCGAGGATTGCACATGGATCGCGGCGCGCTGGATCACGCGCTGGAAGGCAGCGGTGGGCACGGCTTCCGATCCCTCGACCTCGGTTTCCAAGGTCGAAAGTTCATCATCAATAAATTCGATCAGTGTTTGACGCAGCTCGTCAATATCGACCGCACAGGCGGTCATGACGCGGGCGGCATCGGGTTCATCAATCAGCGCGAGCAAAAGATGCTCTAGCGTGGCCAATTCGTGGCGTCGGGTATTGGCAAGCGCAAGCGCGCCGTGAATCGCCTGTTCGAGCGTGTTGGAAAACGATGGCATGTTCTGCTCCTTATCCTGCGGATGCGGCGCGGGCGAACCCTCAGCTTATCCTGACCTCATATTATTAAAGTTCGGTGGATTTGGCCGCGCTTCAAGTCTTTTATGCCCAAAAAACGCCCTCGATTTATTTTGCGCTATAAAAACAGCCGCTTTTACGCGGGAATGGTGCGCTGACGCACCTAGCTTGCGCAATATCTTGGGGGTTTGCGGGTTACGCATCCCAGATGGGGCAGGGCGCGCGGTGTTTCAAGAGCGCTGCTTAAATCCTGTGCGACTCGGCGCGCGGGCGGGCCTCGTCTTTTAGGGCGCAGGCGTGATCGGCGCGACCGGATCGTCGACGGTTTGATCCTTTGCCGGCGATTCTTGCGTGTCCTGTGCGCCATTCACTGCCTCGGGCGCGGCATTGGTTGGGGGCGGGGCGGGGGCGACCTCGTCGCTCTCAAGGTCATCTTTAAGATGCGCCTCCGGGGAGTGTTTGAGCAGTAGCGCCATGATGTCGGTGCGCGTCAGGATGCCTGTCAGATGGCCCGCTTCGGTGACGGGCACCACGCGGGCCTCGCGCCGCGCCAGCCGTTCAAGCAGGGTGCCCACGGGGGTGTCGCCCTCAACGGTTTGCATATCGGTGTGAAGGATTGCGCGCGCTTCGGCCTCGGGGGGGGCGGCGCGAAAGCGGAACGGGCGGCGCAGCAGGTCGAATTCCTTAAACAGCTCGTCAAGCGCGTCATGTTGATCGACAAGACCCAGATAATAGCCAAGGCTATCGACCACTGGCAAGGTGTGCACATTGAGGGTGGTCATCTTGCTCACGATCTCGCTCAGCGGTGCCTCGGGGGTCACGCTAACGGGATTATGTGTCATGACATCGCGCACCAGCGTTTCGGCCAGCAGGGCTTCGGCGGCGCGGTGCTCAGCAGCCGCCAGCAGCCGGGCCAGATCGGCCGGGGCGAGGTTGGCGGAGTGGTTGAACTCGACGAGCAGATCGGCCAGATCGCGCTGGCTAAGTGTGCGGGCGGGGCCGCGCGTGCCGATATCGCGAGCTGCGTTAGAGGATAGCGGCCGCGTTGGATAAGAGATGCCGAAGAAGCGGTTGTAGATCATCGCAAAGACGATCAGCACCCCTGTCAGCGTGGCAATGGGAAACACCGCAAAACCAAGGCCGAGATGAATTCCTGCCTCATGTTCAAGCACCACAAGCAGCGCGATTCCAGCCGCAGGCGGGTGCAACGCGCGCGCCGCCATCATCGTGGCAATCGCGGCTGCCACGGCCAGCCCGTCGGCATAAGGCGGCGGGATTATCTGCAACACCAAAATCGGCACCACCGCTGAGATCAGCATCCCCAACATCGAGGCCCAAGGCTGCGCAAGCGGCGAATTGGGCAGCACGAATAACAGTACAGCCGTGGAGGCAAAGGACGAGACCAGATAAATATTTGCCTGACGCGAGTGGGGCAGAAGAGTGACGATGAAGGTCACAAAGAAAATCGCGAGGCCCGCCCCGATCGCACCGCGCAGAATATCAACCCCCGGTCGGCGCCCCATCGAGGGACCGAAACGGCGTATTTGTTGGCGGATTTCTCGGGGTAAAATGGGGAGAGGCATACGAACTGAATTTGTGAACAGGCGTGATAGATATCGCCGCTACGGGCGCTGGATGCAAGCCGGGCGCGCAATTGGGCGTTAACGGGCGGGGCGCTCGCGGCCTTGCTCTGGGGCCGGGGCACGACTAGAGAAGGGGGGCAGAAAACACGGAGCGCACGCATGCAGATCACCAGACGCACCCTTATGAAGATCTCTTCGGCCTCTGCGCTTGGCGCGATGCTGCCCTCTATCGCAAGCGCGGGTTTCACGCCCAAACCCGATGGCTGGCGAGACTTTGACCTGCGCACCCGCGTCACCTTACCGGCCAGCGAGACGGGCGCGCAGCTTTGGCTGCCTGTGCCCTCGGTCACAGCGGCGGATTGGATGAAGCCGGGTGCGATCAGCTGGACGGGCAATGCCGACAGCGCCAGCGTGCAGACCGATCCCGTCAAGGGTGAGAGCTTTGTGCATGCGATCTGGAAGGGTGGCAACGCGGCGCGCAGCTTTGAACTGAGCACGATGGCCGCGACGCAGAACCGCGCGGTGGATCTTTCCACCCCCGGCGACGTTGCGCCGCTCAGCGCGCAGGACCACGCGCGCTATACCGCGCCGACGCATCTGATCCCGACCGATGGGTTGGTAAAGCAGACCTCTGATGAGATCACCAAGGGCGCGACATCCGATCTGGACCGCGCGCGCGCCATCTATGAGTGGATCGTCGAGAATACCGTGCGCAATCCCAAGACGCCGGGCTGTGGCTTGGGCGATGTGGCCTCAATGCTGGCGATGGGCGATCTGAGCGGGAAATGCGCCGATCTCAACGCACTTTACGTCGGGCTGGCGCGCGCGGCGGGGCTGCCGGCGCGTGATGTCTATGGCATCCGCGTGGCGCCCTCGAAATTCGGCTATAAAAGCCTTGGCGCGAATTCCCCCGATATCAGCAAGGCCCAGCATTGCCGCGCCGAGGTGTTCCTGACGGGCTTTGGCTGGGTTCCGGTCGATCCGGCGGATGTGCGCAAGGTGATGTTGCAAGAGGGCGCGGGAAATCTGGCGCTAGATAATCCCAAGGTTGTCGATGTGCGCCGCGCGCTGTTTGGGGCGTGGGAGGGCAACTGGGTCGCCTATAACTACGCCCATGACGTGGCGCTGCCCGGTTCCAGCAATCCGATGCTGCCCTACCTGATGTATCCGCAGGCGGAAATTGACGGTAAACGGCAGGATTCGCTTGATCCCGAAACCTTCATCTACCAGATCACCGCGCGCGAGTTGACAGCCTGAGCGGTTAAAACCGATCCTTGCGGGCGCGCGCCTCTGTAAAGGCCTCAAGCGCTGTGCCATTGGCGGGCAGGCCAAGGGCTGCGCGCAGTTTCGGATCGTCGCCGCGCAGGAACGGGTTGGTGACTTTCTCAAGGCCCAATTCGACGGGCAGGGTCGGGCGCATCTGGGCGCGGGTTTCGCGGACCTCGGCCATGCGCGCCAGCAGATTCGGGTTTTCCGGCTCAAGGCTCAGGGCAAAGCGCCCGTTCGCCTCGGTATATTCATGCCCCGAGCAAACCAGCGTCTCATCGGGCAATTCGCAAAAGCGCTGCAAGGTCTCAAACATTTGCGCCGCCGAGCCCTCAAACAGACGTCCGCAGCCCCAGCTCATCAGACTGTCCCCCGAAAACAGCAGCCCCGCCTCGGGGAAGTAATAGGCGAGATGGCCGACGGTATGGCCGGGTGCGTCCATCACCTCGACCTTTTCCATGCCAATCGGGATCGTCTCGCCGGGATGCAGCGCCTGGGCCAGTCGCGGCAGGCGATGGGCATCCGCCGCCGCGCCCAAGATTTTCGCCCCTGTCGCCGCCGCCAAGGTCTGCGCGCCATCAATGTGATCGCTGTGATGATGCGTGAGCAAAATCAAATTCGCCTTCCAGCCACGTTCGGTCAACGCCTTGAGAACCGGAGGTGCCTCGGGGACGTCGATCACGGTTGTGGTATCGGTCGCGGCCTCATGCACGATATAGGCATAGTTATCGGCGAGGCAGGGAATGATCAGCAATTCGACGGACATGGTGTTTTCTACCGCAATGACTATCTTGAACCCAAGCTAAGCCGAAGGAGGACCGACACGCAATGCATCTCGACGTGCTCGATCTGCGAAATTTCTATTACCGGACGCAACTTGGCCGTGCCGCGCAGCGCGCGATCCGCGACAAGGTGGTGGGGCTGTGGCCTTCGACGGGCTCTGCGCTGACGGGGCAAACGGTCGCTGGATACGGGTTTGCCGTGCCGCTTTTGCGCCCCTATCTAGAGCATGCGCGGCGGGTGATCGGGTTGATGCCCGCCGCGCAGGGCGTGATGCCGTGGCCTGCGGGGCAGCCCAATGTGTCGGTGCTGTGTGAAGAAACCCGCTGGCCGCTTGAAACGGGCCGCGTGGATCGGCTGATCGTGATGCACGGGCTTGAAACCTCGGACAATACCGAGGCGTTGATGGCGGAATGCTGGCGGGTTCTGGGGCCGGGGGGACGGGCGCTGTTTATCGTGCCCAACCGTGCGGGCCTGTGGGCGCCCAGCGAATCTACGCCCTTCGGGTTTGGCAAACCGTTTACGGGCGGGCAGCTTGATCAACTCGCGCGCCGTTCGGGGTTCGTGCCCGAGCGCCAGACGGCAGCCCTTTATATACCGCCCAGCCACCGCCGCTTCTGGCTGCGTTCGTCCGCGATGTGGGAGCGCGTGGGCACCAAGGTATCGGGCGTGCTGGCGGCGGGGGTGATCGTACTTGAGGTTTCAAAACAGGTGCATTCGCGCCCTGATTCCGGGCTGGGCTCTAAGGTGCGCCGCCCGCTGTCGATTCTGGAGGGCGCGGTCAAGCCGGTGTCCAAGCCGATTTAAGAGTGCGTTTCACGGGTCAGGCGTCAGGATTGGCGCGGCTGTTTCGCGCGGGCTCGGGGTGATTCACCGTGTCTTTAGATATTCGTTCGGATTCGGCCCCGCGACCGGATTTTTTAACTGTTAGCGCCCCCATTGCTGTACACGCTGTGTCACCTTAGCGCGACGACGGATAAAATGCGGGTGTTCGCTCACATTCTGGTGTTCAAGACGGTTGCGAGGGGGGAATTGCTCTGCTACTCACCTCTGCGATATGTGGTGCGCTGGATGATTGTTAGCGCGCCGGAGGAGACCTCCCACCGGGCCCGTCGGGTGTGGGGCGGGGGCAACAAGCATCGGAAGGGTGGACGTGTCCGAACCAGCTTCGATTTCCGCAAGCATCGCGGGGCGTTATGCGCTCGCAATTTTTGAACTTTCGAGTGACTCGAAAACCATCCCCGCGCTGGAGGCCGATGTTGCGGCCCTGCGCGCGGCGCTGGCAAGCTCGTCCGATCTGCGCGATCTGACCGTTTCGCCGGTTTATACACGTGATGAGCAGATGAAAGTCGTTGCCGAACTGGCAGGCAAAATGGGCCTGTCCAGCGCGATGAGCAACGGCTTGCAACTGATGGCGGCCAAGCGTCGCCTGTTCACGCTGCCGCAACTCCTGGTCGCGTTGAACGACCTGATCGCCGATCACAAAGGCGAAGTGACGGCCGAGGTCACCTCGGCCTCGGAACTCTCTGCCGCGCAAGCCAAGGCTTTGGCTGAAACGCTGCATAAGCAAACGGGTAAAACCGTCAAACTGGACACCGCTGTCGATGAAAGCCTCATCGGTGGTATGATTGTAAAATTGGGTTCGCGCATGATCGACACGTCGATCCGCTCGAAACTCGCTACTCTCAAGAACGCCATGAAAGAGGTCGGATAAATGGGCATCCAAGCAGCTGAGATTTCTGCGATCCTCAAGGACCAGATCAAGAATTTCGGGCAAGACGCCCAAGTGGCCGAAGTCGGTCGTGTGCTGTCGGTTGGTGACGGTATCGCGCGCGTCTACGGGCTCGATAATGTGCAGGCCGGTGAAATGGTCGAATTCCCCGGTGGTATCCGCGGGATGGCACTGAACCTCGAAGCTGACAACGTCGGCGTCGTGATCTTCGGTTCGGACCAGGACATCAAAGAAGGCGATGTCGTCAAGCGCACGAACTCCATCGTGGACGTGCCGGTTGGCAAGGGCCTGCTGGGCCGCGTCGTTGATGGTCTGGGCAACGCAATCGACGGCAAAGGCGCCATCGAGAGCACCGAGCGCCGCGTGGCTGACGTCAAGGCTCCGGGCATCATCCCGCGTAAATCGGTTCACGAACCGATGGCAACCGGCCTGAAATCGGTTGACGCCATGATCCCGATCGGGCGTGGCCAGCGCGAATTGATCATCGGTGACCGTCAGACCGGTAAAACCGCGATCGCGTTGGATACGATCCTGAACCAGAAATCGTATAACGACGCTTCGCCCGACAATAAGCTGCATTGCTTCTACGTCGCGATCGGTCAGAAACGCTCGACCGTGGCGCAGCTTGTGAAAAAGCTCGAAGAGACCGGTGCGATTGAATACACCACCGTGATCGCTGCGACCGCTTCGGACCCCGCGCCGATGCAGTATCTTGCGCCCTACACCGCAACCGCGATGGCGGAATATTTCCGCGATAACGGCATGCACGCGCTGATCATCTATGACGATCTGTCCAAGCAGGCTGTGGCCTATCGCCAGATGTCGCTGCTGCTGCGTCGTCCGCCGGGCCGCGAAGCCTATCCGGGTGACGTGTTCTATCTGCACTCCCGCCTGCTGGAACGTTCGGCCAAGCTGAACGAAGATTTCGGCTCGGGCTCGTTGACGGCTCTGCCGGTTATCGAAACCCAAGGCGGCGACGTGTCGGCGTTTATTCCGACCAACGTGATCTCGATCACCGACGGTCAGATCTTCCTCGAAACGGAACTGTTCTACCAAGGTATCCGCCCCGCTGTGAACACCGGTCTGTCGGTGTCGCGCGTTGGCTCCTCGGCGCAGACCAACTCGATGAAAACTGTGGCTGGTCCGGTGAAACTGGAACTCGCCCAGTATCGCGAAATGGCAGCATTTGCACAGTTCGGCTCGGATCTGGATGCGGCAACGCAAAAACTTCTGAACCGGGGCGCGCGCCTGACCGAGCTGATGAAACAGCCGCAATACTCGCCGCTGACCAATGCGGAAATCGTGGCCGTGATCTTTGCGGGCACCAACGGGTTCCTCGACGATATCCCGGTGGCCGAGGTTGGTCGTTTCGAGAATGGCTTGCTGGATTATCTGCGCAACTCGCGCAAGGACATCCTCGACTGGCTCACCCAGGAAGATCCCAAGATCAAGGGTGACGCAGCTGACAAGCTGAAAGCCGCCATTGACGAATTCGCCAAGACCTTCGCGTGATTGGCCTGAAAGGACAGGGATATGCCTAGCCTTAAGGACCTGAAAAACAGGATCGGAAGCGTCAAGAACACGCGGAAGATCACCAAGGCGATGCAAATGGTCGCCGCAGCCAAGCTGCGCCGTGCCCAAGAGGCCGCCGAAGCCGCACGCCCCTATGCCGAACGGATGCATGCCGTGATGGCGGGGCTGGCGGGCTCGGTGAAGGGGGCGGACAATGCGCCGCGCCTTCTCGGGGGCACTGGTTCGGACAAGGTGCATCTGCTGGTCGTGATGACGGCGGAACGTGGGCTTTGCGGTGGCTTCAACGCCAATATCGCCA
Organism: Thioclava indica; assembly: GCF_000714545.1. Classification (GTDB taxonomy): domain Bacteria; phylum Pseudomonadota; class Alphaproteobacteria; order Rhodobacterales; family Rhodobacteraceae; genus Thioclava; species Thioclava indica. The sequence goes on along the minus strand of NZ_AUNB01000001.1, from coordinate 66,898 downwards.
AGCTTGCGCGTCAACACGCCAACAAGCTTCTGGCCGAGGGGAAAGAGGTGAAAATCCTCACCGTCGGCAAGAAAGGTCGCGATTCGCTGCGTCGGGAATATGGCGAGTATTTCGTGGGTCACGTCGACTTTAGCGAGGTCAAGCGGATCAGCTATGACGAAGCGCAAAGCGTGGCACGCGATCTTCTTCAGCGCTTTGACAAGGATGAGTTCGACGTTGCGACGATCTTCTTCTCGGTCTTTGAAAGCGTGATCTCGCAAACCCCGACCGCCAAGCAGATCATCCCGGCCTCTTATGAACCAGAGGAAGGCGAAGAAACGCCCTCGGTGAACTACGATTACGAGCCCAGCGAAACGCAGATCCTTGCCGATCTGTTGCCGCGCGGGATCGCGACGCAGATCTTTACGGCTCTGCTGGAAAATTCGGCCTCTGAACAGGGTGCGCGAATGTCGGCGATGGATAGCGCTACGCGTAATGCGGGCGATATGATCGACAAGCTGACAGTCGAATATAACCGCTCGCGTCAGGCCGCGATCACCAAGGAACTCATCGAAATCATTTCGGGCGCTGAAGCGCTCTGACGGAACCGGAGAAAATCATGGCAAGCAATGGCAAGGTAACCCAGGTCATCGGCGCCGTCGTGGACGTGCAGTTCGACGGCGAGCTGCCCGCGATCCTCAACGCGCTGGAAACGGAAAACAACGGCAAGCGTCTGGTGCTTGAAGTCGCGCAGCACTTGGGCGAAGGCTCGGTGCGCACCATCGCGATGGACGCAACCGAGGGCCTCGTGCGCGGTGCGAAAGTCACCGACACGGGCACCCAGATCACGGTGCCGGTGGGCGATGCAACTTTGGGTCGCATCCTGAACGTCATCGGTGAGCCGGTGGACGAAAAAGGCCCGGTCACCGCGACCGAGACCCGCTCGATCCACCAGCCGGCTCCGCCCTTTGAGGCGCAGTCGACGGAATCGGCGATCCTCGTCACGGGCATCAAGGTTATCGACCTGCTCGCGCCGTATTCCAAGGGCGGCAAGATCGGCCTGTTCGGCGGTGCTGGTGTTGGCAAGACCGTTCTGATCATGGAATTGATCAACAACATCGCCAAAGTGCACTCGGGCTACTCGGTGTTTGCTGGCGTGGGCGAGCGGACTCGTGAAGGTAACGACCTTTACTACGAGATGATCGAATCCAACGTTATCAACACCGAAGACCTGTCGAAGTCGCAGGTTGCGATGGTTTACGGTCAGATGAACGAGCCTCCGGGTGCGCGTGCCCGCGTTGCGCTGACCGGCCTGACCCTGGCCGAGCAGTTCCGCGATCAGTCGGGTACGGACGTTCTGTTCTTCGTGGATAACATCTTCCGCTTCACTCAGGCAGGGTCCGAAGTGTCCGCACTTCTGGGTCGTATCCCCTCGGCAGTGGGCTACCAGCCGACGCTGGCCACCGACATGGGCGCGATGCAGGAACGTATCACCTCGACCAAAGCAGGTTCGATCACCTCGATCCAGGCTGTGTATGTGCCTGCAGATGACTTGACCGACCCGGCTCCGGCCACGACATTCGCCCACCTCGATGCAACGACCGTTCTGTCGCGTGCGATCTCGGAACTCGGCATCTACCCGGCCGTGGATCCGCTCGACAGCTCGTCGCGTATTCTCGATCCGGGCGTTGTCGGGGAAGAGCACTACAATGTCGCACGTCAGGTGCAGGAAATCCTGCAGCGCTACAAAGCCTTGCAAGACATCATCGCCATTCTCGGGATGGACGAACTGTCCGAAGAGGATAAGCTGACGGTGTCGCGCGCGCGTAAAATCCAGCGCTTCCTGAGCCAGCCGTTTGACGTTGCCAAAGTCTTCACCGGCTCTGACGGCATTCAGGTGCCGCTCGAAGATACGATCGCTTCGTTCAAGGCGGTTGTGGCTGGCGAATACGATCACCTCCCCGAGGGTGCCTTCTACATGGTTGGCGGCATCGAGGATGTGAAAGCAAAAGCTGCGAAACTCGCCTCTGCGGCGTAAGGAGGCGTTATGGCCGACACGATGCAATTCGATCTGGTCGCCCCCGAGCGCAAGCTCGCCTCGGAAGAGGAAGCGATCGAGGTCATGGTTCCGGGCGCTGATGGCGACCTGACGGTGATGCCCGGCCACGCGCCGATGCTTACCACGCTGCGCCCGGGCAAGTTGACGCTCGTGACGCGCTCGGAAACGCACAGCTATGCAGTGACGGGTGGCTTTGCCGAAATTACGCCCGAGGGTGTGACAATTCTGGCCGAGCGCTCGCTGCCTGCCGAGGAATTCACCCGTGAAGTCCACGAGAAGCTGATCGCCGAGGCCCGCCGCGTCCATGAGGAAGCCCACCCGTCGGTGGCCGATCTCACCGCCAAGTTGCTGGCGGATATGGAAGCCATGGGCACCCATATGACGCTGTGAGCCAGTTGAAAGATACGAAACAAGCCCCGGTTTTTCCGGGGCTTTTTTCTTTTTATAGAGGCGCGTAAGCTGATCGGGTCGGGCAGGGAGACCAGTTTTATGATCACGATAGAAAGCCATCGTTTGGGGATGCAGCAGGGCTCTATCGTGCTGTTTTCCGATTATCAGGATGGTGGCGCAATGTGGACCGGCGATGGTCCTCGCGAGCTGCGCAAACTGGTCAGTTTTCCTGATACGTTCATCGCGAAACCGATGGTGCATGTCGCGCTGTCGATGTGGGACATTGATCAAAAACACAACGGTCGGATGGATATTTCCGCCGAGATGGTCACGCCAGAGGGATTCGTGATCGTGTTTCGCACATGGGGGGATACCCGCGTGGCGCGGGTGCGCGCTGACTGGATCGCGATGGGCGCCTGCGCCCACGAGGACGACTGGGATATTCACTAGGCGCAGATTTAACCCTGCGCCTCAGCTTTTACTTGAGATAATCCGCGATCACCGCCTGCGATCCGCGCGCCCAGACGTCATTCAGCGTCTTGGTGAACTGCGCCACAAGGTCGGCGTTTTTCGAAAGATCGCCATAGATTTCCGACATTTCCAGCCAAGCGGCGGGGCGGGTCTTGGCCTCATTAGACGTCGCCACCAGACGATCCCAATTCGGGTCGTTCGGCGCGATCTCGGCCCCGGTCTCAGTCGTGCCAGCGCAATAACGACACCACAGCGCGCTTGCCAGCACTAGCCCGTCACAACCCAGCTCCTTCGCCAGCCGGTCCCGGATCGACGTGATGATGAATTTGGGTTGCCGGTTGAACCCGTCAAAGCACAGGCGGCGGATCTGATCGGCGATTTCCGGGTTGGAAAACCGATTGAGGATCAGTTGCTTGTAGTCTTGCAAATCGGTGTCGGGGACGGGGGGGATGATCGGCAGGATCTCGGTGGTTTCGATCTTGTCGAGATAGGCGCGGATCTGGGGATCGGCCAATGCCTCATGGGCGAAGTCGATATCGCGCAGGCCCGCAGCATAGGCGATAATCGCATGCCCGCCATTCAGGATGCGGATTTTCATCGTCTCGAACCGGTCCACCGCATCGGTGAAGGTCACGCCGACCTTTTCCAGCGGCGGGCGGCCTGCGGGGAAATTGTCCTCCATCACCCATTGGCGGAACGGTTCGCAGGTGACGGGGGCGGCATCTTCCAGACCGAAGCTTTCCGCCAAAGCGCGCTCACGCGGGCCGGTGGCGGGGGTGATACGATCCACCATCGAATTGGGGAAAGCGACATTGGATTTGATCCAGCCCGCGAGTTCCGGATCGGACAGTTGCGCCAGCCCGACCACAGCATCGCGCGTGACATGGCCGTTATGGGGGACGTTGTCGCAGCACATCACGGTGAAGGGCGCAATACCGGCGGCGCGGCGTGCCTTGAGCGCCGCGATGATCGCGCCAAATGCGGTGTCGGGGGCGTCCGGGTTGGCCGCATCGGCGGCAATATCGGGATGGGTGGGGCTGAAAGTGCCGGTCTCGGGGTCGATGAAATAGCCGCCCTCGGTCACCGTCAACGAGACAATGCGGATTGCCGGGTCTGACATCGCCGCGATCAGGGGCGCATTGCCCGAGGCCACCGGCACAAAGCCCGTCATCGCGCCGATCACGCGCGCCGATTTCGCGCCGGGGTCCAGTTCGATCACGCTCGACATGCCGTCCTGCGCCATCAATACCTCGCCCATCTTGGCATCGCCTGCGCGCACGCCAGCCCCCAGCAGCGCCCAGTCATGGCCGATCCCAAGGTTGAACAGGTCATCAAGGTAAACCGCCTGATGCGCACGGTGGAAATTGCCACATCCGATATGGACGATGCCCGCGCTCAAGGCGCTGCGATCATAGGTGGGGCGGGCGACATCATCGGGCAGAAGATCAAGCGTTGCGTTTGAGAGTTTCATGTCAGCTCATCCAATTTCCGCCATCGACATTATAGGTCTGGGCGACGATGTACTCTGCCTCGTCCGAGGCCAGAAACACCGCCATCCCGGTGAGATCTTGTGGGGTGCCCATCCGTCCGAACGGCACGGCCGCGCCGACTTCGCGCTTTTTCTGGCCCGGTGCTTTGCCCTCGTATTTGGCAAAGAAGGCATCGACGCCATCCCAATGCTCGCCATCCACGACACCGGGGGCGATGGCATTCACGTTGATGCCATGTTCGATCAGGTTCAGCCCGGCAGATTGCGTAAGGCTGATGACCGCCGCCTTAGAGGCGCAATAGACCGCCACCAGTGCCTCGCCGCGCCGTCCGGCTTGGCTTGCCATGTTGATGATCTTGCCACCACGCCCTTGCGCGATCATCTCGCGCGCGGCGGCCTGCATCATGAACAGCGTGCCTTCGACATTGATCTTGAAGGCGCGCTCGTAATCTTGCCGGGTGATCTCGATCAAGGGGGCGGCGGTAAAGATCGCGGCGTTGTTGATCAGGATGTCGATCCCGCCACTGGCGCGCAGCGCCGCCAATGCGTCCTCGATGCTGGCCGGGTCGGTCACATCAAGGGGCAGGGCGGTCGCGCCGATTTCAGCGGCGGTATCTTCGGCGCGCGCAAGGTCGATATCCCCGATCACAACCTGCGCGCCCTCGGAGATGTATTTCTCCGCGAAAGCGCGCCCGATGCCGCGCGCAGCCCCGGTGATCAGGGCGCGTTTTCCCGACAGGCGCATCAGATGGCCAGCCCTGCCGCGTCGAACTTGTGCAGTTGCGACAGGTCGGGGCTGAGCCAGACATCATCGCCCGCATGCAGGTCGATCTCGCCACCGCCGCGCACGTTGATCAGGCCGAACTCGGTATCGACATGCAGGAACGTGTCCGAGCCAAGGTGTTCAGACACACCCACGGTGCCTTTCCACGCGCCTTCGGTTGCCGAAACATTGATATGTTCAGGGCGGATGCCGATGGTGTGAGCGTTGTGTTTTGCCGCCTCGGCACCCTCGACGAAGTTCATCTTGGGCGAGCCGATAAAGCCAGCCACGAACTTGTTGCGCGGGCTGCGATAAAGTTCCAGCGGGCTGCCGACCTGCTCGATCACGCCGGCATGCAGCACGACGATCTTGTCGGCCATCGTCATTGCCTCGACCTGGTCGTGGGTGACGTAAACCATCGTGGTTTTCAGCTTTTGGTGCAGCTCGGAGATTTCGAGACGCATGTTCACGCGCAAGGCCGCATCAAGGTTCGAGAGCGGCTCGTCAAACAGGAACGCAGCCGGTTCGCGCACGATGGCACGGCCAATCGCGACCCGCTGACGCTGCCCGCCCGAAAGCTGGCCGGGGCGGCGGTGCAGATAGTCGCTGAGGTTGAGGATGCGCGCGGCGTTCTCGATCTTGGCATCAATCGTTGCCTGATCTGCCTTGGCCATTTTCAGCGGAAACGCGATGTTCTTGCGCACCGACATATGCGGATAAAGCGCGTAGGACTGAAACACCATCGCAAGGCTGCGCTTGGCGGGGGGCAGGTCGGTGGCGTCTTTGCCGTCGATCTCGATATGCCCGCCCGACACGTCCTCCAGCCCTGCAATCAGGCGCAGCAGCGTGGATTTACCGCAGCCCGAGGGGCCGACGAAGACAACAAACTCGCCCTCGCCGATATGCAGATCGAGCGGCGGGATCACTTGCACATCGCCAAAGCTCTTGGTGACGCCTTTGAGTTCAATCTGTCCCATGGGGATCTCCTTATTTCACAGCGCCAAAGGTCAGGCCACGCACAAGCTGTTTCTGGCTAAACCAGCCAAGGATCAGGATTGGTGCGATTGCCAGCGTCGAGGCAGCAGAGAGTTTGGCGTAAAACAGCCCTTCGGGACTGGAATAAGCGGCGATGAAGGCCGTCAGCGGCGCAGCCTTGGCCGCTGTCAGGTTGAGGGTCCAGAACGCTTCGTTCCATGACAGGATCACGTTCAACAGCAGCGTCGAGGCAATGCCGGGCACCGCCATGGGCGTCAGCACATACAAGATCTCGCTGCGCAAACCTGCGCCGTCCATGCGGGCGGCTTCAAGGATTTCCGAGGGGATTTCCTTGAAATAGGTGTAAAGCATCCAGATCACGATCGGCAGGTTCATCAGGCACAGCACGATGATCAGGCCCGTGCGCGTGTCCAGAAGCCCCCAGTCGCGAAACATCAGATAGATCGGGATCAAGACGCCCACGGCGGGCATCATCTTGGTCGAGAGCATCCACATCAGCACGTTCTTGGTGCCCTTGCCCGGCACAAAGGCCATCGCCCAAGCCGAGGGAATACCAATGACCAGCGCCAGGATCACCGAGCCAAACGAAATGATCACCGAGTTCATAAAGTGGCGGAAGTAGTTCGAGCGTTCCTGCACGAGGGCGTAGCTTTCGAACGTCCAATGCGAGCTAAGCACTTGCAGCGGCGTTTTGATCGCGTCGCCCTCGGTCTTGAAGGACAGGATGATCGTCCACAGGATCGGGAAGAAGATCAGGAAACCGATGCTCCATGCCAGGACGGTCATTATGATCTTGCGGCGGTTTGAGATTTTGCGGGCCATGTCTCAGGTCTCCAGGTTCTTGCCGATCATCCGCATCAGGAAGATCGCAACGATATTGGCCAGGATTACAGCAACGATGCCGCCTGCTGCCCCACCGCCCACGTCAAATTGCAGCAGCGACTGGACGTAAACGAGATAGGTCAGCGTGGTCGAGGCATTGCCCGGTCCACCATTCGTGGTCACGAGGATCTCGGCAAAGGTCGAGAGCAGAAAGATCGTCTGGATCAGGATCACAACGGTTGCCGCGCGCGACAGGTGGGGCACCATGATATAGATGAAGCGCGAGAAGATACTGGCACCGTCCATTTCAGCCGCCTCAAGCTGCTCGCTATCCAGCGATTGCAATGCGGTCAGCAAGATCAGCGTCGCGAAGGGCAGCCATTGCCACGCCACGATCAGCGTGATCGAGAGTAGCGGCGCTTGGGCAAGGAAATCATAGGCCGGAAAGCCGAAGAAATTCGCGATATAGGCGAAAATTCCGCTCACCGGATTAAAGAAGAAGTTCTTCCACACCAGCGCGGACACGGTGGGCATCACGAAGAAGGGCGCAATCACCAGTACCCGAACAATGCCTTGCCCGAAGATCGCTTGATCGAGCAGCAGCGCCAGAAGCATCCCGCCGATAATGGTGATCAGCAACACGCCTCCGACCAGAAACAGGGTGTTCCAGAGCGCGGTGAAGAACGCGGGATCGGTAAGGAAATATTCGTAATTCTGAAAGCCGACAAAACCGGTTTGGCCGGGCATCAGCAGATTATAGCGCTGGAACGAGAACCATAGCGTCATGCCCAGCGGCACAGCCATCCACAAAAACAACAGGATGACCGAGGGCGAAATCATCAGACGCGCGGCGGCGCGTGAGGCGTGCGTGGACATGGGTCCGGCTCCGGCAATGAAAGAAGGGGAAGGGGCGGCCCGACAAATAGGCCGCCCCGAAAGAGCAAACCGTTACTTGATGTAGCCGGCTTTCTTCATCTCACGTTCGGTCAGGCTTTGCGCGCTTTGCAGCGCCTGATCCGCACTCATCTGACCCGCAAGAGCGGCTGAGAACTGCTGGCCCACGGCTGTCGCAATGGCCTGAAACTCGGGGATCGCGACAAATTGCACGCCGGTATAAGGCACATCCATCACCGAAGGGTGCGTCGGATCGGCCGCGTTGATCGACTCGAGCGTCATCTGCGCGAACGGGGCCGCTTTCAGATACTCGGGGTTCTCATATAGCGAGGTCCGCGTTCCCGGAGGCACGTTTGCCCAACCTTCTTTGGCCGCAACCAGTTCGGTGTAGTGCTTGGAGGTTGCCCATTCGACGAAGGTCTTGGCAGCCGCCTCGTTCTTGGTGCCGGCCGGAATGCCCAGCGTCCAGGCCCAAAGCCAGTTCGCGCGCTTGTCGATACCCTCTTTATTGGGGGCCAGCGCAAACCCGACTTTATCGGCAACGGTCGAGTCCTTGGGGTTGGTCACGAAAGAGGCCGCAACGGTCGCGTCCATCCACATGCCGCATTTGCCCTGCTGGAACAGCGCGAGGTTCTCGTTGAACCCGTTGCTCGACGCGCCCGGAGGCCCGTATTTGGTCATCAGGTCAAGATAGGTGGTGAGCGTCTCGTTCCACGGTGCGGTGTCGAACTGGGGCTGCCAGTCCATGTTGAACCATGAACCGCCCATCGAGTTGTCCATCGCTGACAAGAACGCCATGTTCTCGCCCCAGCCTGCTTTGCCGCGCAGACAGATGCCGTAGATGCCATTGTCCTTGTCGGTCATGGCCTCGGCGGCTTTGGTGATGTCGGCCCAGGTCGGCTTGTCGGGCATTGTCAGCCCGGCCTTTTCCATCAGGTCCTTGCGATACATCACAAACGAGCTTTCGCCGTAGAAGGGCGCAGCATAGAGATTGCCATCTACCGTCAGACCCGAACGGATCGCGGGCAGAAGATCATCCACGTCATAGTCAGCGGGCATGTCGTTGAGCGGAACCAGCCAGCCTTGCTTGCCCCAGATCGGAACCTCGTAGGTGCCGATGGTAAGCACGTCGAACTGACCGCCCTTGGTGGCAATATCGGTGGTCACTTTCTGGCGCAGGATGTTTTCCTCAAGCGTCACCCACTCGACTTTGATGTCGGGGTGCATTTTGTAGAAATCATCCATGTAGCTTTGCATACGGACCATGTCGCCGTTGTTCACAGTGGCAACGGTAATGGTGGTCTCGGCTGCTGCCGTCGTGGCAAGCGCACCAAGAGCGCAGGCGCCAAGAAGCGCCCGGATCGAAACTGTCATGCTATCCTCCCAGATATCCTGAGCATATGCCCAAGTAGTGAGAAAATATTCATCCAGAAGCTCCAATCTGTCAATCATGAATTATTGATCGACGCGGAGCGGCGGTCACTTTACACGTTAAGCGTGTTGAAAGTTTTAGCTTTCTTGCGTCAGGCTGCGCGCGGTTTCCTCATCCGTAACCAGCCCGTTGAGCAGTTTTCCGGTCAAAGCGCCCCGAATCGCAGCTACTTTTGTGGCACCAGCGGCGATGCCGATGACGGGGTCTGTGCGTTGCGCGGCCATGCGGTAATTGCCGATCCGCGCCATCACCGGGGTATGCACAAGCTGGCCTTGCGCATCATAAACCGAGCCGACCAGTTCGCCCACGGCTCCGGCCCGTTGCAGTTCGCGCAGCTCTGCCAGCGTGATGAATCCGTCCTTATACAGCGGCGCGTCATCGCCCATCTGCCCGACGCCCAGAAAGGTCACATCGGCCGATTGCGCCAGTTTCTGCACGGCCTGCACTGGCTTGAGGCGGTCAAACATCGCGCGTTCTTCGGCGGTTTCGGAAATCACCGGCACCATCATCGGGTAATGGGGCAGGCGCAGCTTGTCGGCCATGCGCATGATTACATCGTAGAAGCTGGCCGAGCCATCTGGCGCGATATTGCCAATTAGCGACACGATTTTATGGGCGTTGGCGGGGGGCTGCATCACCTCTTCGACCATCGCGCTTAGCGAGCGACCGGTGCCAAAGGCCAGCACCTGCGGCTCGGGGCGCGCAAGGATGCGTTCCAGCACGGTCGCGGCGAGCGGGGCGGTCGCGCGTGCAGAATCGCCGCCTTCGCCCAGCGAGGGCGCAACCCGCACCGTTTGCAGATCAAAGCGGCGGCGCAGCGCGGCCTCGAGTTCCAGACAGGCGCTGATCTTGTGCTCGATGCGCACCCGCACCAGCCCTTCGGACACGGCGCGGCTGACCAGACGCTGCGCGCGCTGGCGCGATACGCCCAGCTCGGCAGCGATCTGATCTTGGGTCATGCCGCCAACGTAATACAACCATCCCGCGCGTGCGGCCTCATCCTCGCGGGTGGCCTCGATCTCATTCAGCCGGTTCATTTTGACGCCCTCATTGCGCGATCAAGATGGTAGAAATCTGCGAAAGAGGCAAATTCTAGTGCCGGGATCGCATCGACGGGGCGGGCGAGCGGGCGTCCTTTCAGATGGCTCGCGCCGGTAAACCGCCACACCGTCATGCCCGCCGCCAGCCCTGCGCGAATACCCGTCAGACTGTCTTCGATCACCAGACAGCGCGCGGGATCGACGCCCATCTGGCGTGCGGCGTGCAAGAACAGATCGGGCGCGGGTTTGCCCTGCGCCACCTCGCTTGCGGTGAAAATCCGTCCCTGCGCGCGCTCGGCCAGCCCGACGATTTCCAGCGAGCGATTGGCGCGCGGCGGGCTGGACGAGGTCGCCACGCACCACGGCACGGCGATCTGATCGAGCACCTCGGTGACACCGGGCATCACCCGCAGATCGGTTTCAAACGCCGCCAGCAGCCGGGCGCGGTAGCGCGCCTCGAAATCATCGGGCAGATCGAGGCCGAATTCGAGCCGGATCTGTTTCATCACCGTCGGATAGGAGCGGCCTAAAAAGTGACGCGCGACATAGTCGAGATCGATCTCTACCCCCAGCGCCGACAGTTCCGCGATCAGCATATTGGCCGAGATAATCTCGGAATCGATGAGCACGCCGTCGCAGTCAAAGATGCACAAATCGAACATTTTAGCTCTTTCGCAGCGCCGGAAGACCGATGCCAGTAGCACCAAATCCACCATCGACCGCCAAAAGCTGGCCGGTGATGTAGCTGGCCTTATCCGAGGCGAGGAAGGCGATGGCCTCGGCGATCTCACGTTCCGACCCGTAGCGGTTGAGCGGGATCGCATCATGATAGGCGTCGATGATCTCTTGGCTATGCACCGCCATCGCAAGCTTGGTGCGCACTGGCCCCGGCGCGACGGTATTGGCGCGAATGCCCAACTCGCCCAGCTCCACCGCCTGCTGTTCGCTCAGCGCAATCACCGCCGCCTTGGACGTGCCATAAGCCACCCGCAAGGTCGAGGCGCGCAGCCCCGAGATCGAGGCGATATTCACGATCGCGCCCTTGGCTTTGGCCAGCAGCGGCGTCAGCGCCTGGCTGACCAGAAACATGCCGTCAAGATTGCTGTCCATCACCCGACGCCACATCGCGAAGTCAGTTTCATGGATCGGGCCGAACTCGGCCACGCCTGCGTTGTTGACCAACGCCTTCAGCCCGTATTGCGCGATCCGCGTGACCTCCTCGGCCATCATCGCGACCTGCTCGGGATAGGAAATATCGCACAGGACCGGATGCACGCCGTTAAGTGCCGCGCTTGCCTCTTCCAAAGCAGGCGCGTCGCGATCCAGCATCACGACCTGCCAGCCCATTTCCAGAAACAGTTTCGTCGTCGCAAGACCAATGCCCCGCGCCGCGCCCGTTACCAATGCGACTTCAATCATGTGTCCCTCCCTGATTTTGCCGAACGCTAACGCGGGGCGGGCAGGGGCGCCAGATCAAATGGGACACCCGGCGCAAATGAAAAAGGGCGCCCCGCAAGGCGCCCTTTCCCGAAGTTCCAAGCGGGAACGGCTGATTACATCATGCCGCCCATGCCGCCCATGCCACCCATGTCGGGTGCGCCGCCGCCAGCCGGTTTCGGCTCGGGCTTTTCGGCGATCATGGCTTCGGTGGTGATCAGCAGCCCTGCGATCGAGGCTGCATCCTCAAGCGCGGTGCGCGTCACTTTGGCCGGATCGATTACGCCGAACTTGAACATGTCGCCATAGTCTTCGGTCTGCGCGTTAAAGCCAAAGTTCAGATCATCGCTTTCGCGGACTTTACCAGCCACGACAGCGCCGTCGACGCCAGCGTTGTCAGCGATCTGACGCAGCGGAGCTTCCAGAGCGCGGCGCACGATGGCGATACCGGCTTCCTGGTCGCTGTTGGCACCTGCGAGATCGTGCAGGATCTTGGCAGCCTGAACCAGCGACACACCACCGCCCACAACGATGCCTTCTTGAACGGCAGCGCGGGTTGCGTTGAGCGCGTCATCGACGCGGTCCTTACGCTCTTTCACTTCGGTTTCGGTCATGCCGCCAACGCGGATGACAGCCACACCACCGGCGAGCTTGGCCACACGTTCCTGCAGCTTCTCACGGTCGTAATCCGAGGTGGTTTCCTCGATCTGGGTGCGGATCTGCGCAACACGTGCGTCGATCTCGGCCTTGTCACCAGCGCCGTCCACGATGGTCGTGGCTTCTTTGGTGATCGTGACCTTTTTCGCGGTGCCCAGCATGTCCATGCCGACATTTTCAAGCTTCATGCCAAGATCTTCCGAGATCACTTGACCACCGGTCAGGATCGCGATGTCTTGCAGCATCGACTTGCGACGATCGCCAAAGCCCGGAGCCTTAACGGCTGCGATTTTCAGGCCGCCACGCAGCTTGTTCACAACGAGAGTCGCAAGCGCTTCGCCTTCGACGTCTTCGGCGATGATCAGCAGCGGTTTTTGCGACTGGATCACTTGTTCCAGCAGCGGCACCATCGGCTGGAGCGAGCTGAGTTTTTTCTCGTGCAGCAGGATCAGGCAGTCTTCCAGATCCGCAACCATTTTGTCGGGATTGGTCACGAAATAGGGCGACAGATAACCACGGTCGAACTGCATACCTTCGACGACTTCAACCTCGGTCTCCATGCCTTTGTTTTCTTCGACGGTGATCACACCCTCGTTGCCAACTTTTTGCATAGCGTCCGCGATGAAACGACCGATGGTTTCTTCGCCATTGGCCGAGATCGTGCCGACCTGGGCCACTTCGTCCTGGTCCTTGACCGGACGCGAGGCGGATTTGATCGCTTCGACCACTTTCGAAGTCGCCAGATCAATGCCGCGCTTGAGGTCCATCGGGTTCATGCCCGCGGCCACAGCCTTGAGACCTTCTTTGATGATGGCTTGTGCCAACACGGTCGCGGTGGTGGTGCCGTCGCCGGCCTCATCATTGGTGCGCGAGGCCACTTCTTTGACCATCTGTGCGCCCATGTTTTCGAACTTGTCGCTCAGTTCGATTTCACGCGCAACCGACACACCGTCTTTGGTGATGCGCGGCGAGCCGAAGCTTTTTTCGATGACCACGTTGCGACCTTTAGGGCCCAGCGTAACTTTCACTGCATCTGCGAGAACGTTGACGCCCTTAAGCATCCGGTCGCGTGCATCGGTGGAGAATTTGACGTCCTTGGCTGCCATGTCTTTTGGCTCCTTGACTGAGAATTTCGTTGGAAATCAGGGTATCTGCGAAAGGCTCGGGCCTTACGAGATGATACCCATGATGTCGCTTTCTTTCATGATGAGAAGTTCTTCGCCGTCCAGCGTAACTTCGGTGCCCGACCATTTGCCGAACAGGACGCGGTCGCCCGCCTTTACGCTCGGCGCGATCAACTCGCCCGAATCTTTGCGTGCGCCTTCACCAACCGAGACGATTTCGCCTTCAGCCGGTTTTTCTTTTGCGCTATCGGGGATGATCAAACCACCTTTGGTTTTTTCTTCGCCTTCAACGCGTTTGACAAGCACGCGGTCATGCAGCGGTTTAAATGCCATCTGGCTCACTCCCTAAGGTTCCAGGTTCAAAGATTTTAGCACTCCTCTACGTCGAGTGCTAACGATGGCGGAGTTAGTCACTGCCCCCCCGGTCTGTCAACACCCGAATGGCGAAAATTTTGCGCGTCTGGTAAACAGCTTTGTCACTTTGCGCGGCGCGCGCCGCGTGGCACTGTGCGGGCATGATAAACCTTCGCCCCCTGCGCCAGTTGCTGGCCCCCGTTTTAATGCCCATGCTTTGGGTGGCCCTTGCCTTGCCCGCCAGCGCGCAATGCACCGGCAGCGATATTTTCGACGCTTTGCCCAAGGCCGAACAGGCCCGGCTAGAGGCCGCAGCCCATGCCGTGCCGTTTGCGCAAGGTCTGGTGTTCGCTGCCACCAAAGGCGATCAGAAAATCACGCTGGCGGGCACCTATCATCTGCCGGACTCGCGCCACACGCAGTTGGTTGCGCGGGTGCAGGATGCGCTGAAACGGGCCAGCGTGCTGTTGGTCGAGGCAGGCCCCGATGAAGAGGCGCGGCTGCAAAAGGCGATGATGGCCGATCCGACGCTGATGTTTTCAAAGGGCAAGACGCTGCCCGAACTGCTTTCACCCGCCGATTGGGATCTGACCAAAACGGCACTGGCGGCGCATGGCATGCCCGCCTTTCTGGCCGCCAAAATGCGCCCGGCTTTCGTCGCGATGACGCTGTCGCTGCCGCCCTGTGCGGTCAAGGATATGGGGGCAGGGGGCAAGGGGCTGGATAAGGTTCTGATGCAGGCCGCCCAAACCAACGAGGTCACGATTCGCGCGCTGGAGCCGTGGGACACCGTGTTCACGTTGTTCAATTCAATCAGCGAAAAAGATTCGCTTGAGATGCTGCGCTCGGCAGTGATCGGCGCGCCCTTGGCCGATGATATGGGCGTCACGATGGCGGATCTCTATTTCCGTGGCGAGCCGCGCATCATCTGGGAACTGGCGCGCGAGCAGGCGATTGCGGGGGGCATGTCGCCCGATGAGGTCGAACGGCAAATGAAGCTGTCCGAAGACCTCTTGATGGTGACGCGCAACCACAATTGGCTGCCCAAGATCGAGGCCGCCGCCGCCAAAGGCCCGGTCGTTGTTGCCGTGGGCGCGTTGCATCTGTCAGGCGATCAGGGCTTGCTGTATTTGCTGCAACAAGACGGCTACACGATCACACGCCTTGATTGAGCCACGCGGCGCGCAGGGCAGGTGACAAAGCTGCCATGCGGCCCTATAAAGCGCGCAAAATCACGCCCAATCCCAAGGATTCTTTCATGAGCACCAAAGTTTTCGGCCACAAAGCCCCCGACACTGATTCCACCGGATCGCCCATCGCTTGGGCGTGGTATCTCTCTGAGGTCAAAGGTATTCCGGCTGTGCCCTGCCTGCTGGGCGAACCCAATACCGAAGCCGCTTTCGTGATCACGCACTGGGGCCTGGACAAGCCTGAAATCATCTCGGACGTGGCTGAGGGCGACAAAGTGGTGATCGTGGACACCAACAACCCCGCCGAGCTGCCCGCAGGCATCAACAGCGCCGATATCATCCAGATCATCGATCACCACAAGCTGGCCGGCGGGCTGGAAACCAAGGGGCCAATCGACATCACGATGCGCCCGCTCGCCTGCACCGCCACAATCATGTATGACCTGATGGGTGACGATATTGCCAAGGCCCCCAAGGGCATCAAAGGCGCGATGCTGAGCTGCATCATCTCGGACACGCTGGAATTCCGCTCGCCCACCACCACCGATCACGACCGCGCCGTTTGCGACGCGCTGGCAAAGGATCTGGGCGTCGAGATTAGCGATCTGGCGGCCAAAATGTTTGAGGCGAAATCGGATGTTTCGGAATTCTCCGATGCCGAATTGCTGCGCATGGATTCCAAGGAATACGCCGTCGAGGGCACCAAGTTTCGCGTCTCGGTGCTCGAAACCACCGCGCCGAAGATGGTGCTGGATCGCAAGGATAGCCTGATGGCGTCGATGGGTGATGTGGCGCGCGAAGACGGCGTCGATCAGGTGCTGCTGTTCGTGGTGGACATCCTCAACGAAGAGGCCACCTTCCTGATCCCGAACGACCTGGTAAAAACCGTCGCCGAGAAAAGCTTTGGCACCACCGTCTCGGGCGACACGGTCGTTCTGCCCGGCGTGATGAGCCGCAAAAAGCAGATCATCCCGTCGCTGAAACTCTGACGCGACGCGGCGCTGCCCACACCCCCCCTAAACCCAACATAGAAAGGCCCCGTCATCCATTTGGCGGGGCCTTTTCACGCCCCAAACCCGCCGCCCCCTTCGCTCTTGCCCAAATATCCCGGGGGAACCTGCGCAGCAGGTGGGGGCAGCGCCCCCGGGCCCAACGCATCCGTGGCTTTGCCTTCGCGCCGTTGCGTGCCATATGCTGTGTGTCAAAGATCCGGGCATCGCCCGGCCAATCCACCGCTTGCACAAAGGCCGCCCATGACCCAGATCGTTCAATCGCTCGCCGAGATTTCCAAACCCTATGACGCGCTGTTTTGCGATCTTTGGGGCTGCTTGCATAATGGCGTGGCCCCGTTCCCCGAGGCGGTCGCCGCCCTGCAAGCGTTTCGCGCGTCAGGCGGCAAGGTCGTGCTGCTGACGAACGCACCCCGCCCGGCAAAATTCGTGATCGAATCGCTGGAGCGGATGGGCTGCCCGAAAGATGCCTATGATCTGGTCGTCTCGTCCGGTGATGCGGCGCAGGATGCGATGTTTGCGGGGGCTGTCGGGCGCAAGGTCTGGCATCTGGGGCCGTCAAAGGATGACGGGTTCTTCACCGAGATTCCGGCGGAATGGCAGGGTCAGGCCGATATCGAGCGCGTCGATTTCGACGATGCCGAGGGGATCGTGTGCACGGGCCCGTTTGATGAGATCAACGAGGTGCCCGAAGATTACCGCGCCAAGTTCCTTCTGGCGAAAATGCGTGACCTGCCAATGCTTTGCGCCAATCCCGATGTGGTCGTGGATATGGGCGACAAGCGGATCTATTGCGCGGGCGCGCTCGCGGTTCTTTACGAAGATATGGGTGGCGAGGCGATGTATTTCGGCAAACCGCACCCGCCAATCTATGACATGGCGCGGCGCAAGCTGGCGGCGATCGGCGGGGTCGAGGACGGGCGCATCCTCGCGATTGGCGATGGCATCAACACTGACGTGCCCGGCGCTGCGGGCGAGGGAATCGACTGTCTGTTCGTGACCGGCGGTCTGGCGCATGACCAGTTCGGCGCGGATCAGAAAAACCCCGATCCCGAGCTTGTGCGGGCCTGGCTGGGCGCGCGTCAAACCGATCCGCGCTATACGATTGGCACCTTGCGCTGAAAATCCACGTGGTAACTTTGTTGCGCGCTTGATCCGCTTCCGGTAAATAAGTTGCGCGGGCATCTTGCGCGCGCGCTGCTGCATGTGCTATGCCGCAGTGCAACATAACTTCAGGCTGGGACCGATGGATATGCTCGACAATATGCCCCGCGGCACGATCTGTATCGAAGATCTCGAAATCGGGATGCTGCGCTATCTGCGCAAGGAAGTCACCGACCGCGATATCGAGCTATTCGCCGAGGTCTCGACCGATCACAACCCCGTCCATCTTGATGACGCCTACGCGCAAGACACGATCTTTGAGGGGCGCATCGCGCATGGGATGCTGACGGCGGGGCTGATTTCGGCGGTGATTGGCGAACAGCTTCCCGGCCATGGCACGGTCTATCTGGGCCAGTCGCTCAAGTTCATGGCACCGGTGCGGCCGGGCGATGTGGTTTATGCCGAGGTCAAAGTCACCGCGATTGATCACAGCCGTCGTCGTGTCACGCTTGAAACCCACTGCGCGGTGGGCGATACGGTGGTGCTGAAAGGCGAGGCGCTGGTTCTGGCACCCTCGCGCAAGTTCGACTGATCCGGCCCCACGCCGGAAGGCGGGGTGATGGAACGCTACTCAGACTGGAAATCGCTGCCGAAACCGGCTCGGGGGGCCTCGGTTGCGATGGGCAATTTCGACGGTCTCCATCTTGGCCACCAATCGGTGATCGATCAGGCGCGGGACCGTAACGCCCCCTTGGGCGTGATCAGTTTTGAACCTCATCCGCGCGAATTCTTTGCTGCCCGCGCGGGCAAGACGGTCGCTCCGTTTCGCCTGATGAACCCAGAGGCGCGGGCCAACCGGCTGGCCAAGCTGGGCGTCGATTACCTGTATGAACTGCCCTTCAACGCCGAACTGGCCGATCAAACTGCCGAGGCCTTCGCACGTGACGTTCTGGCAGCGGGGCTGGGGGTAAGCCATGTGGCCGTGGGCGGGGATTTTCGCTTTGGGAAGGGCCGCGAAGGCTATGCGGCGATGCTGGTCGATCTCGGGCAGCGCTACGGGTTTGATGTGACCATCGCGCCTTTGCTGCATGTCGATGGGGTCGAGGCGTCATCGACCGCGATTCGCACAGCCCTGGCCGAAGGACGCCCGCAAGAAGCCGCCGCGATGCTGGGCCATTTCCACCGTATCGAAGGCGCGGTGCTGCATGGCGAGAAACGCGGTCGCGAGCTGGGCTATCCGACGGCGAATATGTCGGTGGCCGGCCTGCATCTGCCCAAGCTCGGGGTTTATGCGGTCAAACTCGATGTGCTGAGCGGTCCGCATCAGGGCGGCTATCACGGCGCGGCCAGCCTTGGTGTGCGCCCGATGTTTGGCCAGAACACACCTAATCTTGAAACCTATATCTTTGATTTCAAAGGTGATCTTTACGGCGAGCACATTTCGGTCGCCCTTGTGGATTATCTGCGCCCCGAGATGAAATTCGACAGTCTTGAGGGGCTGGTGGCGCAGATGGCGCTTGATTGCGAGCGGGCGCGGGCTGTGCTTTAGCGGCTTGTCACGAGCGGTTTGTCACGCGGGTTCAAGTTTCCTCACGAATTCGGGAACCATCCTGCGCGCGTGCACGTTGAGCCCCGGTCAACAGGAGGACAGATTATGACCCATTCCACCGCACGCCCCAACCGCTGGGCGCGCAATTTGCTGGGCGCTGTTGCGCTTGTTTTTGCAGCCAGCCCCAGCTTTGCCGAATATATTGAGGTGCCCGCAACTGGCTCGGTTGCTGAGGTGGCGGATCGCCTTGAGGCGGCAGCGCAAAAGGCGGGGGCCACGGTGTTTGCACGCGTCGATCATGCTAGCGGCGCGGCGGCTGTCGATATGGAACTGCCTGACGCGACGCTCGTGATTTTTGGCAACCCGATGCTGGGCACGCCTGCGATGCAGCAAGATGTGCGTGCCGGCGTCGTGCTGCCGCTGCGCGTTCTGGTGGCGGATGAGGATGGCAAGACCATGCTGATCTATCAAAGCGTCGATGCGATGTTTGCGGACACCGATGTCGATACAGACGCCGAATTCGCCAAGAAAATGACGGGCGCTCTGGATAAATTGACGGCGGCTGCGGCCAAGGAATAAGCGCTTTGGCAGGGTTTAAGCGATCCCTGTTTGGGGGCGCACAGAGGCGTGTTCATCGCGCCGCTGCGTGCCCCCTTTCCATTTGCGCGCATTTCGGTCAGGTTCCGCGCCATGAACAAATTGCGCCCCGAATTCTGGACCAAACCGCTTAAATCGCTCAATCCCGCCGAGTGGGAAGCGTTATGCGATGGCTGCGGCAAATGCTGCCTGAACAAGCTGGAATATGAGGACACGGGCGAGCTGGTGTTCACCCGCGTCGCCTGTCGATTGCTTGACGGCGAGACCTGCCGTTGCACGCAATATGACATTCGCCACCAATTCGTGCCCGAATGTGTGACGCTGAAACCCGCGAGCATCGCCGATATCGCTTATTGGATGCCCAAGACCTGCGCCTATCGGCTGCGATTTGAGGGCAAGCCGCTGGAAAGCTGGCATTATCTGATCTCGGGGTCATACGAGACGGTGCATGAGGCGGGGCAATCCGTGCGTGGTTGGACTGTGCCGGAATTTGAGGTACCCGAGGAAGATTGGGACGACTACACGATTGAGGATCTGTCATGAATTTTGCCTCCGACAACACCGCTGGCGCGCATCCCGATGTGATTGCCGCGCTCGGCGCGGCCAATCACGGGCATGTGCCCTCATACGGGGCCGATCTGCTAAGCGATGGCGTTCAGACCCGCATCCGCGAGATTTTTGAGGCCCCCGAGGCGCGCGTCTATCTGGTGGCAACGGGCACGGCGGCCAATGCGCTGTCTTGTGCGGTGCTGACCCAGCCTTGGGGCGCGATTTTCTGCCATCGCAACGCCCATATCGAGGAAGACGAGTGCGGCGCGCCGGAGTTCTATACAAACGGCTCCAAGCTGGTGCTGGTGGATGGGGCCGATGCCAAGATGGACCCGACGGCGCTGGAACGCGCGATTTCGCACACGGGGCGCGGGGGCATTCACAACGTGCAGCGCGGGATGGTGTCGATCACCAACGCGACCGAGGCGGGCGCGATCTATGCCCCCGCCGAGGTGGCGGCGCTGAGCGAGATCGCCAAGCGCTTTCACCTGCCGGTGCATATGGACGGGGCGCGCTTTGCCAATGCGCTGGTCGCCGCCGGATGCACGCCGGCCGAGATGACGTGGAAGGCGGGCGTGGATGTGCTGTCTTTTGGCGGTACGAAAAACGGCTGCATGGGCGTCGAGGCGGTGGTGATCTTTGATCCCAAACGCGCTTGGGAATTCGAGCTGCGGCGCAAGCGTGGTGGGCATCTGTTTTCCAAGCACCGCTTTCTGGCCGCGCAGATGCAAGCTTATCTGACCGATGATCTGTGGCTTGATCTGGCGCGCCATGCCAATGAGATGGCGGCCAAGCTGTCGGCAGGTCTTCAGGCCATTCCCGGCGCGAAACTGGTGCATCCGACGCAGGCCAATGCGGTTTTCGCTGCCTTCCCGCGCGGTGCGCATAAGCGCGCACAAGGGGCGGGGGCCTATTATTATCTCTGGCCATTCGATCAATCGCTTGAGGGGGACGAAAGCGTCGCGCTGGCCGCGCGATTGGTGTGCTCTTGGGCCACCACGCCTGAGGAAATCGACGAATTTCTCTCCCATCTAGGCTAAGACGCCGCGCCAGACATGAGCCATAAAAAACGCGCCGCAGATCGTCTCTGCGGCGCGTTTCGTATGTTCAGGGCAGGGCGCGATCAGCCCTTGATCAGCCCCATGCTTTCAAGCTTGAGGATCACCTGATGGGCGCAGTGATCGACATCCACGTCCTTGGTGTCCACGACCAGCTCGGCATTGGTGGGCGCTTCGTAGGGGTCGGAAATACCGGTGAACTCCTTGATCTTGCCTTCGCGGGCCAGCTTATACAGCCCCTTGCGATCACGCTTTTCGCATTCCTCCAGCGAGGTTGCGACATGGATTTCGACGAAAGCCCCGAACGCCTCGATCATCTCGCGCACGCTGCGCCGCGTTGCGGTATAGGGCGCGATCGGCGCACAGATCGCGATGCCGCCATTCTTGGTGATTTCGCTGGCGACATAGCCGATACGCTCGATGTTGAGGTCGCGGTGCTCTTTGGAAAAACCCAGCTCGCTCGACAGGTGTTTGCGCACCACATCGCCATCGAGCAACGTGACCGGACGCCCGCCCATCTCCATCAGCTTGACCATCAAGGCGTTGGCGATGGTGGATTTGCCAGACCCCGACAGGCCGGTGAAGAACACCGTAAAGCCCTGCTTGGCACGGGGCGGAGAGGTGCGGCGCAGTTCGTTCACGACCTCGGGGAACGAGAACCACTCGGGAATCTCCAGACCCTCGCGCAGACGACGACGCAGCTCGGTGCCCGAGATGTTGAGGATGGTGACATTGTCGCGATCTTCGATCTCGTCATTGGGTTCGTATTGGGCGCGTTCCTGCACATAGACCATATGTTTGAAATCGACCATTTCGATGCCGATATCGGCCTGATTGGCGCGGAACAGGTCTTGCGCATCATAGGGGCCGTAGAAATCCTCGCCCGCCGAGTTCTTGCCCGGACCCGCGTGATCGCGCCCGACGATGATATGGGTGCAGCCGTGGTTTTTGCGGATCAGGCCGTGCCAGACCGCCTCACGCGGGCCGGCCATGCGCATTGCAAGGTTGAGCAGGCTCATCGTGGTGGTCGATTGCGGGTATTTGTCCAGCACCGCCTCGTAGCAGCGCACGCGGGTGAAGTGATCGACGTCGCCGGGCTTGGTCATGCCCACAACGGGGTGAATCAGCAGGTTGGCTTGGGCCTCTTTGGCGGCGCGGAAGGTCAGTTCCTGATGCGCGCGGTGTAGCGGGTTGCGGGTCTGGAACGCCACAACCTTGCGCCAGCCCATCTTGCGGAAATAGGCGCGCAATTCGTTGGGCGTGTCGCGGCGGCCTTTGAAATCGTAATGCACGGGGGGCTGGATGCCGGTGATCGGGCCGCCAAGGTAAACCGGACCCGCCTGATTGTGCAGATAGTTCACCGCCGGGTGGGCCAGATCATCGGCACCAAAAACCTTTTCGGCCTCATGCGATTTGTTGGGCACCCATTTGTCGGTGATCGACAGGATCGCAAGGATCACGCCCTCTTGGTCGCGCAGGGCAATGTCCTGACCTTCCTCAACGCCCTCGGCGAATTTCTCCGAGACATCAAGGTTGATCGGCATCGGCCAAAGCGCGCCATCGCTCAGGCGCATGTTATCGACGACGCCGTTGTAATCTTCTTCGCTCATGAAGCCTTTGAGCGGATTGAACCCGCCATTCATCAGCAGTTCCAGATCGCAGACCTGACGCGCGGTCAGATCCCAGCTTGGCAGTTCTCCCGCCTCGACCTTCAGCTTCTGCGCCGACTCATAGGAGACATAAAGTTCGGGTATCGGGGCGTGAATGGGAGGCTGGCTCATAATATGATCTGTCCTGCTGCTAGAGATGCGGTCTGGATTGAAATCCACACCCGCGCGGCTTAGCCCCGAAGGACGCGCGATTTCAAGCAAAACTGTGGCCATTGAGCAGAAGTTTCAGGCTAATTCGCCCGTTTCGCTGCAACTGTGCCTATTTTGGCGACTATCGCGGCGGTAGAGTGCGGAAGGCAATTTTCTCCGGCGGTCCGGACCATTCAGGGTGTTCGACCTGCGCGGCGCGCAGTGCTGCACGAAACCGCCGGATCGCCCCCAGTCCCGGCAGGCGCGCAATAGCCCGACCGCTGCGCTCACTTCAAGGGGCGGGCAGCGGCGCGATGGTGATGGGGGTGCCGTTGGGCACGCGCGACCAGATTTCGTCCATCTGATCGTTGCTCACGCCGATGCAGCCATTGGTCCAGTCATGTAGAAGGTGCAACGATCCCAGCGCGCCCCAGCCGTTGGGTAGGCCATGGATCATGATGTTGCCGCCCGGATCAGCGCCCGCCGCCTTGGCACGCGCGCGGTCCTCGGCGTTGGGATATGAGATGTGCAGGCTAAGATGGGCAACTGAACCAGAGTTGCGCCAGTCAATCACATACGTGCCCTCTGGGGTGCGTTCATCACCCTCGCGCAGCTTGTGTCCCCGGTCCCAGTTTGCCCCCATCACGATCGGGTAGCTGGCTAACTCTCGGCCCTCGCGCAGCAGCACCATCCGCCGTTCGGCTTTCGATACTAGAATGCTGTCGGCCTGCTCACCAAGAGGGGCAGGGGGCGGCGGAGCGTTCGCGCCCAGCCGCGCCATCACCTTCGTATATCCTACTCCGGCCACCGCCAGCAGCCCTGCCACAAGCAAGATTGTCAGGGTTCGGCGTATCCTCATCTGCGCGGTCTCGGACTATTCCGCTTCGCCCTGCTCGGCCAGCCATTTCTCGGCGTCTAGTGCTGCCATGCAGCCCATCCCGGCACTGGTGACAGCTTGGCGATAGGTGTGATCGGTCAGATCGCCCGCAGCAAACACGCCTTCAACCGAGGTGCGCGTCGAGCCGGGATCAACCCAGACATAGCCGCCCGAATGCAGTTTCAGCTGCTCGGTAACCAGTTCGGACGAGGGCGCATGGCCGATTGCCACGAAAAACCCGTCACAGGGCACGACCTTTTCCGCACCATCCACGGTGGATTTCACCCGAACGCCGGTCACGCCCAGCGGGTTCTCATCGCCCAGAACCTCCTCGACGGCGTGGTTCCACAGCACTTCGATCTTGGGGTTCTTGAACAGGCGCTCTTGCAGGATCTTTTCCGAGCGCAGCGTGTCGCGGCGGTGGATCAGCGTCACCTTCGAGGCGAAATTGGTCAGGAACAGCGCCTCTTCGACGGCTGTGTTGCCGCCACCGATCACCACGACCTCTTTGCCGCGATAGAAAAACCCGTCGCAGGTCGCACAGGCCGACACGCCAAAGCCCTTGAACTTCTCTTCCGAGGGCAGATCGAGCCATCTCGCCTGCGCCCCGGTGGCGAGAATCACGGCAGCCGCCTCATACACCGTGCCCGAATCGCTTTGGGCGATGAAGGGGCGCTTGGACAGGTCCAGATCGGTGATGATATCGGTGATCACCTCGGCCCCCATCGCTTTGGCGTGGGATTCCATTTTCACCATCAGATCGGGGCCTTGGATTTCCGTCTCGCCGGGCCAGTTTTCGACCTCGGTGGTGATGGTCAACTGCCCGCCGGGCTGAATCCCCTGAACCAGCACCGGCTCCAGCATCGCGCGTGCGGCATAGACCGCCGCCGTATAGCCCGCAGGCCCCGAGCCGATGATCAGAACCTTGGTTTTTTTCGTCTCGCCCATCGCGGCCTCCATCATAGTTGTTGATTGGATATAGAGCGCGAAAGACGCGGCGAAAAGCCCTGCCATGCGTGACGAATTGCCCTTGCTCTTGGCGGCGCGAAATTTTATTGCGCATGTTCGCCCTCGCAGGTAAGTTCCGCAACAAGCGACGAAGGATTGTTTCAAAATGCCCACTACCCGGCTCGACGATATCGACCGCAAGATCTTGGCCGAGCTGCAGGGCGATGGTCGCATGACCAATGTGGAACTGGCCAGGCGCGTCGGGATTTCCGCGCCGCCCTGTCTGCGTCGGGTGCGCACGCTGGAAGAGGCGGGCTATATTCAGGGCTACCATGCCGATGTGAATCCGCGCGAGCTGGGCTTTGAGGTGCAGGTCTTTGCGATGGTGCGGCTGCAAAGTCAGGCCGAAAGCGATTTGTCGGCGTTTGAAGGCCGTTGCCGCGACTGGCCGCTTGTGCGCGAATGCCACATGCTTAACGGCGAGATCGACTTTGTTCTGAAATGCGTCGCCCCCGATCTGTCGAGTTTCCAGACCTTTCTGACGGGGCAGTTGACGGCGGCGGAAAACGTGGCTTCGGTCAAAACCAGCCTCGTGATCCGCTGTGCCAAGGACGAACCCGGCGTGCCGTTTGATGTGCTTGAAGAACGCTTGGCAAAACGCGCCTGAGCGCGGTTATTTCGAACGGCTAGCGCGCCTCAAGGCGCAACCAAATCCCGTCACGCCCGCGCACGGTGAGATGGGCGACCGGCACCGGCTTGCGTCCGGTCACGGGGGTTATGCGGAACGCGCGCACGATCATGGACAGCAGCAACGGCCCCTCGGCCATCGCAAAGCCCGCGCCGGGGCAGGCCCGCGCGCCGGTCGAGAACGGGATATAGGCGCAGCGCTGCCCATTTTTGCCATTGGGCGTGTCCCAGCGCGCGGGATCAAAGCCGTCGGGATTGTCCCAGATCCGTTCGTGGCGGTGCAGATGCCACGGGCTGATCACCACCTGTGAGCCCGGCTTGATGGGGCGATTGCGAAAGGTCTCGGGGCATTTCGACTCGCGCACGAACATCGGCACGGGGGGGTAAAGCCGCATCGTCTCGCGAAACACGGCCCGGCTAAGCTTTAGCTTGTTGAGGATTGAAAAATAATGGATTTCATCGGCCAGAACCGTTTCGGCCTCGGCCGCGATCCGGTCTTGCCAATCGGGGTTAGTGGCGAGCAAATACAGCGACCACGCCAGCGCCGAGGCCGAGGTTTCATGCCCGGCGAGAAAAAAGATCGCGACCTGATCGACCATTTCGGCGGTGTCAAAGGTTTTGCCCGTTTCGGGGTCGGGCGTGGTCATGATTTTGGTGGCCAGATCGTCGGGGGCCGTGCCTTGCGCGATCTGCGCGGCGCGCTGCGTCGTCAGGCTTTCGATTAACGCGCGGATACGGCGGGCGGTGCGTTTCGTCTGGCGGGAATGAAAGCGCGGAAACCAGCGTGGCAGCGGCAGCAGCGCGCCCAAGTTGACCACAGGCGAGGCCCGTTGATGGGATTTGAATTCGGCAAAAACGGCACTCGCGGTTGCATCCTCAATCGGGATCGAAAATAGCGTGCGAAAGATGATATCAGCGGCGGCGTGGGAGGTTTCCGTTTCGATATCAATCTCTTGCGCGCCAATGTTCACGCGCATCCGATCCACGCAGGCCACACCCGCATCCCACATTGCCGGGAAGGTCTCGCGCAGCTTGCCGCCCTCGAATGCGGGATCAATGATGCGACGTTGGGCCAGCCATTGATCGCCATTGGTGATGAATACGCTGTCGCGCAACAGCGGCTTTAACCCCTCGCGCACGCGGTCGGATTTCGGGAAATCCATCGGGCGTTCCTTGAGCACAAGATCGACCAGTTCGGGATCGTTGCACAGATACGAGCGGAAAAACGGCGTGCGAAACTCGGCCATCCACGCGCGGTAAAGCCGCGCAGGCTGCGCCGAGAGAATGTCGGATTTGAACAGCCGGAAATAGCGCCAAAGCGAGACGCGATCAGGGCGGGGCGTGGGTTTGGGCGGCAGGCTCATGTGGTGTTGGTAAAGCGGTTTGCGCGCGTTGTAATTACGCTTTTCGACGCAGCCCGTCCGGCAAAGCGCGCGCCCAACGTTTGCGGCCCGGCGGTAAGGCGGAAATAGTCGTAATCACCGGGGCGATCAAAGGCGCAAAGATATTGAAAATGCAGCCGGAAAAAGCGCCAACGCAATTCGCGCCACCGCGCGGGCGAAAGGGTTTGCGTGAAGGCTGCCGAGATCACCAGCGGGTGGATTTGTCCCGCAGGCGCCACGCCCGATACCGCCACCGGATCACAGAGCGCAAACGCGCAACCATCGCCGGGCGCGGTCACGTCGAGCCAGAAAAGCTCGGGGCGGGTGGAAAGATAGGCGAGATCGGCGCGCAGGCGTGTGGCGCGGGGTAGGTAGCTGACCATCGGCACGACTTGGCCAAGCGAGAGGAAGGACAAAACGGGGGGCGCTGCCCCCCCTTGGCCTGCGGCCAATTCTCCCCCGGGATATTTTCCCAAGAGCGAAGGGGGCAGGCGGTTTTCGCGGATTAGATCGGCGAGGATTGAAACCGCCAGATGCGTGCCCGAGCTGTGCCCGACGACCAGAACCTCGTCCCAATCCTCGGTCATAGCGTGTTCGATGCGGGTGGCGAACGCGGCCATCCGGGCTTCGAGTTCGGGCGGGTTGGCGCCCCCCCGGCGCGCGGTGAACGCGTAGTCATGCATCAGGTAATAGGCGAAAAACTTGCCGTCATATTTGCGAAACCACCGCAGGGTGAGCGCGAGGGTCGCGGCGGTGAGGGCGGTGGAAATGGTCCAGATGGGTGTGGAATCTGGTAGTATTTTCCAAAGGATAGCGGATATAGCTAATCCAGTTCCGATGCCGATCAGCGCCTGCAGGATCAGTGCGAAGATCGGATAGAGCGCGGCAATCACCGGCCCCTTGCGCAGCCGCATCAGGCCAAACAGCGCGCCGGAAAAGATATAGGTCGTGGCGGTCTGGATCAGTTGGCCATAGGTCGCAGCGATGGATTTGCCCATCGAATCGCGCACGATATCGGACCAGACAAGCACCTCGATATCGGCCTCGACCGCTGCGCCATCTTGCGTTGAACTGACATGCCAGCCATAGGGCCCGCCCGATGACTTGGGCGAGAGTGCGATGTCATAGCCAGAGATCGCAGCCTGCGCCGCGCCCTCTTTGCGATAAAGCTCGCGGTAGCGGCGGGGGTGAATCGGGTCATAGCCGGGGATGTAGAACACCCGGCGTTTGCGCACCTGATCGGAGCCGTGATCTTGCATATCTGCCCTCATCTTGGTGCCAGATTAGCGGGCAAGCGCGGCGAAAGTAAGGAAATTCAGCGTTTTGGAGCCATCCAGCGTGCGGAATTGGCCTCGATTGCGGCGACGCGTTTCTGGGTTTTGGGATGGGTCAGCAGCCACGCCGGAACGCCTGCGCCTGCGTTTTTCGTCAGCGCGTCGAGCTTGTGAAACAGCGAGATCTGGGGCTGCGTTCCGATACCCGCCTTGATCAGCAGGGCTGAGGCGAATTCATCGGCCTCGAACTCGTCGCGCTGGCTCAGGCGCGCGGCCAAGGCGGTCGTGATCAGGTTCGCGATCCAGACGCCTAAAAACGGGATCATCCGCCCCAGTACCGTCATCAACACTGCCCGCAGCGCATTCTGGCCTGAAAAATCTATCATCCTGCGGCGCGAATGGCCCAAGGCGACATGGCCCAGCTCATGCGCGACGACCGAGGTGATCTCTTCGGCCGTGACCTCTCCGGCGCGGTATTTCGCCATGAAGCCTTCGGTGATGAACACCCGCCCGTCGGGCGCGGCCAGCCCGTTCACGGGCTCGACCTGATAGACATGCACGGGAACTTCCGCCACCTCAAGTGCTGCGGCGAGCCGGTCCAGCAGCGGTGCGAGCCGCGTGTCGCGCAAACGGCGTGAATTGGCATCAAGCTGGCGTTTGAGTTGCCAGCTTGAGAAATGCCACATCGCAAAGCCGTAAAGCGCAAGCAGCAGAAGGGGGAGAAAGCGGATCATGGGTTAGATATGGTTCCTCGCGCGGGCGTGATCAAGCTTTGGGGGCGGCGCGCGCAGCGTTCCAAAGCCACCAGCCAAATGCCAGCGCCGCAGCGCCTGCCGCCATCAGACCCAACGCGTTGCCCGCAAGCTGGGCCGCAGCATCCAGATTTGCGCCAAAGGTGATGCCCAGCCCGACATAGAGCGTGACCCAAACCGCTTCGCCGGCCAGATCGGCCAGCGTAAAGCGGCGACGGCGAAACCCGGACGCCCCGGCGGCCAAGTTCACCCATGGCCCCAGCGCCGAAAACAGCCAGCGCGAGAAAAACACCGTCACCGCGCCGCGTTTGCGCAGGGCCGCCATTGCCTTGGCCACCAGTGCGCCGCGTTTGCTGTTGGGATGGGGCAAAAAGCGTTCGGCGCGCTGGCCCAAGGTGAAGCCGACCTGATCGCCCAGCACTGCGCCGCTATAGGCGGCCCCCATCACCGTCAGCAGCGACAAATCGCCCGAGGCCACGAAGGCCCCGCTTGCAATCATCATCAGCGACGAGGGCACAGGGAGCGCGAGGCAGGACAGAAAGGTGGTCACCCCCAGCAGCCAAGGCCCATAGACCGGAACAAGCGAGAGCAACCAGTCGCTAAGATCGCCCAGCGTCATTGGGGCGCGTCTGCGTCTTGTGGCGCTGTGGCTGCGGGCAGCCCGGCGGCGAGGCGGTCAAGAAGTGCCTCAACGGATTGGTTGGTGGCTGTGGCGATGCGATCAAGGGTCGGGCGGCCAGAGCCAACCAGAGCGCGGCTGTTTTCAATGCGCAAAATCGCCTCGACCTCGGGGATCGGCAGATGCCAGCTGCGCGCAATATAGCCCGGTGTCATCCAGGGTTCGGGGATTTGGCGGTGATGGGCGGAGTCGGACCAATAGATCGCGCGGCGCACGAAGCTGACGGAAAAGAACAGCGCCGCGATCAGCGCCACCGTAAACCCGATCGAGGCAATCCGGTGATGCGCCCAAAGATAGCGCAGCTTGGTCATCCCAGCTCCTTCATCGCGGCCGTGATGCCCTCAAGGGTCAGCGGGTGCATCCGGTTGGCGAAAATCTCGCGGATGAGGGCAATAGATTGCGTGTAATCCCATTGCCGCTCGGGCAGCGGATTGAGCCATGTGTGATCGGGCCATTGCTCGCGCGCGCGGCTTAGCCAGACATGGCCAGCCTCGTCATTCCAATGCTCATTCGCGCCGCCGCGATGGGTGATCTCGTAGGGTGACATCGACGCATCGCCCACGAAAATACATTTATAATCAGGGCCGTAGCGATGAAGCACGTCCCATGTGGGCGTCACTTCCCCCCAGCGCCGCGCATTGGATTTCCACACGCCCTCATAAAGACAGTTGTGGAAATACCAGTGCTCGAGATGCTTGAACTCGGCGCGTGCGGCGGAAAACAACTCCTCCACCAGCTTCACATGCGCGTCCATCGAGCCGCCGACATCGAGAAACAGCACGACTTTCACAGCATTGCGCCGCTCGGGGCGGGTCTTGACGTCGATATATCCGGCCTCGGCAGAGGCACGGATCGTGCCGGGCAAATCCAGCTCGTCCTCGGCCCCGTGACGCGCCCATTGCCGCAAGCGTTTCAGCGCCAGCTTGATGTTGCGCGTACCCAGCTCGACGCTTTCGTCAAAATCGCGAAATTCGCGCTTGTCCCAGACCTTTACGGCGCGCTGATGGCGGCTTTTATCCTGCCCGATCCGCACGCCTTCGGGGTTGTAGCCATAGGCGCCAAAGGGCGAGGTGCCCCCGGTGCCGACCCATTTGTTGCCGCCCTGATGGCGGCCCTTTTGTTCCTCAAGGCGCTTTTTAAGCGTCTCCATCAGCGCCTCAAAGCCGCCCAAAGCCTCGATCTGGGCTTTTTCCTCGGGGCTGAGATGTTTTTCCAACTCGCGGCGCAGCCACTCTTCGGGCAGATCGACGGCGTTCAGGACATCATCGGGCGTGATCGCCTCTAGCCCCTTGAAGGCGGTGGAAAAGGCGCGGTCAAAACGGTCGAGAAAGCGCTCGTCCTTGACCATCGTGCAGCGCGCGAAATAGTAGAATTGCTCGATATCGTAGGTGCAAAGACCCGCCGATAACCCCTCGAGAAAGCTGAGATATTCGCGCAAAGAGACGGGAACACCGCCGCTGCGCAAAGCTTGAAAGAAGGGCAGGAACATCGCCCCGCCCCTCAGGCCCAGATCCGGTTGATGACGATCGTGACAAAGATCCCGACCAGCGCCAGAGCAATCGCATGCACAGCCGCATATTGCGCGCGGTCCAGCCCGTTGCCATTGCGCTTGCGGGCGCGCCAATCGCCCAAGATCGCGCCAATCACGATCCCCGCCAAAACATACATCGCGCCCTCCCGGCATCGAGCGGGCAGGGCCCGGCTCAGTTCACGCGCGCGCCCGCATCGGCTAGCGCGGCCACTTCGCTTGCACGGCGTTTCACCGCCGCGTCAGAGCCAAAGCCATAACGCGCCCATTGCGCCATGTCGAGACGGGCTTGGTTGGATTGGGCGGCATTGCCAAGCTGATCGTAGCCCTCGGCACGGATCATATAAAGCGTGGCCATCAGCGCGGCGTTTTCCCCTGAGATCGCGGGCGAGAGCGAGCGGTTCACCAGTTGGATCGCATCCTGCGCGCGCCCCGAAGCCAGCGCGAAGGCCGCCATCTGCATATCGACATGGGCGGCCTGAATGCCCGCACCGGGAGTGCGGCGATAAATGGCACCAGCTTTCATAAAGGCGCGGAGCGCGGCTTGCGGATCGGTTTTCAAGCTGAGCCGCCCAAGCGCGAACCAAGCGAATGCCGCGCGGCTGTCGGTCCAGCCCTGAGCAGCGGCGATCTGGGTCGCTTGCGTGGCGGCAGCGCGCCGACCGCGCTCGCTTGACGATGCCCCAAGAGCGCGGGTGATCGCCTTGACGTAGCTGCGCGGCGTCGGATCGTCGCGCAGGCCACGCATCTGGCCACCGCGCGGATTGGTGCGCGCCAGCACGCCGGGCAGGGCGGCCAACACTTCGGGGCGGCTCATGCCGGAATGCAGCGCCGGATCATAGGTTGCACGCAGTACGGCTATGTCAAAGCGCGTCAGCACCGTGTGGAAATTGTCGTCATTCCAGACCGTGTCGGGCAGACGATACAGGTCATTGACCGGCCCCAACCCTTGGCTGATTTCCTCATGCAGGCAGTCGCGAATTTCCTGCGGCGTTGCGGGCTCGGGGATGAAAACGGTCGCATGCTGGCGCTGGGTCAACTGCGCCCAATCGGTGCGCGCGGTGCCGCGCGAGGCGCGGTAATCGGCCCAGTCGGTGACGTTGGGGGCCACGAAACACGCGACGTTAGGCACCGCGTGGCGCATCTTGGCTTTGGGTACGAATTGCACATTGATCGTGTTGGTATTTCCCGGCTGCGTCGTCACGTTCAGCCCGGCTTCACGCTGCAAACGGCTGACCAGACGGCTCAACTCGGTTCTGGCCACGGGCGGCGCATTGCCTGATAGCGTGATCGAAACCGGCCCTTCAAAGCGGGTGAAGCGTGGCAAGGCACG
This sequence comes from Thioclava indica, assembly GCF_000714545.1. GTDB lineage: Bacteria > Pseudomonadota > Alphaproteobacteria > Rhodobacterales > Rhodobacteraceae > Thioclava > Thioclava indica. The sequence continues at coordinate 34,675 of NZ_AUNB01000001.1, read as the reverse complement.
CCCGGATTCCAGATAAAAGCTCAGCTCCATGAAATCGCGGCCCAGATGGGTATTGTCAGGCAGCGCGGCGCGGGGCACGGGAGCGGACAGGCCCGGAACCGGATCGGCCAGCGGCAGATCAATCGTCGCAGTCGAGGCGCGCGCAGCCGTCACCTCGGGCTCGCTCTGCATACACGCAGAGAGCGAACTCGCGATCACGAAACCGCTAAGCACAGACAGAATTCTCCCCGACCGCTTGGCAGCATGGCGGGGCCGGGCGGGCTTTGCGGTGGCAGCCGCAAAGCCCGCCGCGGACGGCAGACATATATCGCGCATGGCAGTGCGCCTTCCCAGGTTTTGAGTGCCCAGACTAGGCAGATTACATTAAGTTCTCCTAGTAAATCTTTGCTCTGCAATCGGAAATTTTTGTGGCGCTCCCAGATATAGTGTCCAGCCCCGGTCGCACACACGCCTTATTGTTGCCACATTTTCCGCTTGATCCCGCGATTGGCCCCGATCTGGAAACGGAACGGTCACGAAATCGCGAATCGTCGTGATCTCGGCTGGGGATTCGGAAACAGACTGTCGCGCAGATCGAAACGTGTTTTTTCACGCAAACGCGAGATTGACGTGAGATTTGTCGCGGTGGGGGTCTTGGTCGCGACGATTTCGGCAAGGCCGCGCGTGAGATTTGGCGAAATGCGGCAGGATTGGCCACAATCTGGCAACACTGCCGCGCGCTTATCCCAGAATGTCGCGTGCGATTTGTGCGAAGATGGCGGGGCCGATTGCGATCAGATCGTCGGGAAAGTCGTAATCGGGATTGTGCAGCGCGGGATGGGTTTCGCCCGCGCCAAGACACAGCAGGGCCGATTGGGCGCTGTGCCCGAACAGCCCGAAATCCTCGGATGCGCGCATCGGGACGCCGTCCTCACCACAGGGAATGCCAAGCGTCGCCAGCGCGTCTTGGGCGATCTTCACCGCCTCGGGGGCGTTGAGGGTGGCGGCAAAGGGCTCGACGATCTCGATCTCAAGGCCGAGCCCGTCTTGCGCCGCCGCTTTCCGCGCAAGGTCGCGCACCTGCGTCTCAAGCGCGGCCAGCGCAGCGTCTTGCGCCGCGCGCAGCGTGACATGCAGCAGCGCTTCGCCGGGTGCCACGCCAAATGTCGGCTCGCCAAGCTGGGCATGCGTCACGGTGAGCAGGCGAAAGCTGTCATCCAGCGCGCCGCCCTGCGCCAAATCAGGCAGGGCGCTGAGCAGCCGCGCCAAGGCGGGGCCGGGCGAGAGGCCCGTGTCTGGCGTCGCGGCATGGGCGGTCTTGCCCGAAAGACGGATCGCCAGCCCAAGCGAGGCGCAATTCATCAGCCCTGCGCGTAGCCCGACATGGCCCAGCGGCAGACCCGGCAAGTTATGGATCGCAAAGGCAAAATCCGGGGTGATCGCGGCAAAGGCAGGATCACTGAGTACCGCGCGCGCGCCGGAACCGATCTCTTCGGCGGGTTGGAACAGCAACACGACACGCCCCGATTTGGGCGGGCCGCGCGAGATGAGACGACCCAGCCCAAGCAGCATCGCCATATGCCCGTCATGGCCGCACAGATGCCCCTTACCTTGGATGTCAGAGGCCCAAGGCAGATCGGAGGTCTCGGCAATCGGCAGCGCATCGAGTTCAGCGCGAAACAGAACCGTGGGGCCGGGGGTGGCGCTGTTGAAGACCGCTGCCACGCCATGCCCGCCCAGCCCGGTGATCACCTGCGCGGGGGCGAAGGCGCGCAGCGCTTCGGTTATAGTCGCGGCGGTCGCACCCTCATCGCCCGACAGTTCGGGGCGGTGATGCAGGGCGCGTCGCAGCGTTGTCAGATCGGCTAGATCAGTGGGGGTGAGCATGGACAAATTGGCGCGCCATTACAGCGCGCCCCCTAAATCACACGCGCGCGCGACGACGGCCCGAGCGCCCGCCGCGCGTGCTGGCCCCCGCCGCCACCGAGGCCTCGGCCAAAGTCGCGCCCTCTTTCATCGCCTCAAGAATGCGCGCGAACCGGATCCAGTCGGCACCGTTATCATCGTGGTTCATCAGCAGATTGGCGGCGCGCACGGCCTCCATTTCCGCCGGGCGCACCGGGTTCATGATCGCGCTGGTCATCCCTGCGCCAATCGCCATCGGCAAAAAGGCGGCGTTGATGCCATGCCGACCGGGCAAACCGAACGAGATATTGGACGCGCCGCAGGTCGTATTCACGCCCAGCTCATCGCGCAGCTTGGCGACAAGTTCGAACACCTGACGCCCCGCCGTGGCCTTGGCCCCGATCGGCATCACCAGCGGATCGACCACGATGTCATGCGGCTTGATGCCAAAATCAGCCGCGCGCTGGACGATCTTTTTGGCCACCGCAAAGCGCACCTCGGGATCGTCGGAAATACCGGTATCGTCGTTCGAGATCGCCACCACCGGCACGTTGTATTTCGCAATCAACGGCAGCACGGTTTCAAGGCGTTCTTCTTCACCGGTCACGGAATTGACCAGCGGGCGACCCTCGCAAGCCTCAAGCCCGGCTTTAAGCGCGGCGGGAACCGAGCTGTCGATGCACAGCGGCACATCGACCAGCGCCTGCACCCGCGTGCACAGTTCACGCATCAAGGGCGGTTCGACAAAGTTGTTATCGGCATAGCGGGGATCTTTCGCCATGCGGTTGGTGAACACGGCCCCCGAGTTGATATCGAGCACCGAGGCCCCGCAGGCCACCTGTTCAATCGCGTCGCGTTCGACAGTCGAGAAATCGTCCAGCTCCAGCTCGGCGGCGAGTTTTTTGCGCCCGGTGGGGTTGATCCGCTCGCCGATCACGCAGAAGGGCTCGTCAAAGCCGATGGTGACGGTCTTGGATTTCGATTCAAGGACGGTGCGGGTCATTCAGGGTCTCTCTGTTGGGCAATCCAATTGGCTGAGGTGGTGATACCGCCCAGCGGAAAGAAATGCACGGATTGGATATTGGTGGGGCGGTTGGCGGCCAGATCGGCCAGCAACTCGGTCGGTTCAAAGGGCAGCAGCAGCTTGGTCACATCGCGGGCGCGCTTTTGCAGCACTTTCAGCGACGGGCCGACGCCGCAGGCAATGGCGAATTTCACCAGCGTTTGCAGCTTGGCGGGGCCAGCAATGCCCAGATGGATCGGCATGGTGATGCCATTGGCGGTCAGCCGCGCGGCCCAGTCGCGGATCGGGCCAGCCTCGAACGCGAATTGCGTGGCAATCGCCATCACAGCATCGCTGCGATTGGCGAAATCCTGTTTCAGACGTAGCGCGGCCATCACCTCGGCCTCGCCACCTGCGGGGTCGATATCGCGGTTGCCTTCGGGGTGGCCCGCAACGTGCAGACGCTTGAATCCGTCAAATGCGCTGGTTTCGATCAGTTGCATCGCGCAGTGGAAATCGCCCACGGGTTGCTTGACGCCGCCGCCCAAGATCAGCGCCTGCGTGACGCCAGCCTCACCCGTGTAACGCGCGACCCAATCGCGCAACTGCGCGGCGTCGCGGATGATGCGGGCGGGGAAATGGGGCATCGGTTCGAACCCCTCATCATGCAGGCGGCGCGCGGTGGCGAGCATCTCGTCGAACGGCGTGCCCTCGATATGGGCGATATAAACGCGGGTGCCGGGGCGCAGCAGATCGCGAAAACTCTCGACCTTGGCAGCCGTGCGCGGCATCACCTCAATCGAGGCCCCTTCCAGCAAAGCCGCCATCTGGCCATTGCGCGGCGCGCGCGCTGCCTCTCGGCGGAAATTTACCAAAGCCATTCGCGTCTCTCCCTTACGATGACGGGGTGTTCCAACCGTCATTGGCAATCAACTCACGCAACCGCGTGTCGTCATAGTCCGAGAGAATACGCGCCAGCGCTGCCTCGGCCGCCTCCGCATCATCGCCCGGCTCTTCGCCCGCAGCCACTTTGCGCCACTCGGCCAGATAGCTGTCACTGTCACGCGCCCCGATCTTCATCGCGGCGCGGTCAATCGCCTGCTCAAAACGCTCGGGCAGGGGCTTTTTGACCCCGCGCCGTCCCTTGCCCGCAATGATTTGGGCCGGGATGTCGCGCCAATAAACAAGGGTGATCTGTGCCATATCGACTCTCTCCTATGCCCAAGTGTGCGCAGGTTTTGCGCCCGCGCGCGGTGCGATTTCGACATTCCGTCGCAAAGGACCGACGCGCAGGGCCTGTCTAGCAGCTTGCATGGCAGGCGGGCTACTGTCCGGGATCGGAAAAATTCGGGGGAAAAAGATGAGCGGCGCTCAACTGCGCCCTAGCTATCGGCCCAATCGGGTTTGCGTTTCTCGATGAAGGCTTGCAGGCCCTCTTCGGTGTCGCGCCAAAGCATGTTTTCGACCATCACGGCGGCGGTGTGTTCATAGGCCTGCGCGAGATCCATGTTCGCCTGATCGTAAAACGCCTGTTTGCCGATCTTCACCGCCGCGCCCAGTTTCGCCGCCAAGGTCTCAGCCAGCTTGTCGGTCTCGGCGTCAAGCGCGTCATGGGGCGCGATGCGGTTGATCAGCCCGACCTCGCGGGCGCGGCCAGCATCAATGAACTCGCCGGTGGTGAGCATCTCAAACGCCACCTTGCGCGGCACGTTGCGGCTTAGCGCCACCATTGGCGTGGAACAAAACAGCCCGATATTGACGCCGTTCACGCCAAACCGCGTGCCCTCGGCTGCCACCGCCAGATCGCAGCTTGCCACCAGTTGGCACCCCGCTGCCGTGGCAATCCCATGCGCCTGCGCAATCACCGGCTGGGGCAGGGCGGGGATCATCTGCATCACCTCGGCGCAGCGGAAAAACAGATCGGCGAAATAGGCGCGGCCCTTGTCGGCGCTTTCGCGTCCGCGCTGCATTTCCTTCAGGTCATGGCCCGCGCAAAACGCCTTGCCCGCGCCTTTGAGCACCACGACCTTGATCGTGTCATCGCTCGCCAGCTCAGAAAACCGCGTTTTCAGCGCCGCCAGCATCGCATCCGATAGCGCATTCAAGCTGCCCGGCGCGTTCATCGTCAGATGTGCCACCGCGCCTTTGTCGTCCCGGATTACCAGATCGCTCATTGAATCTCCTCCTCTTTGGGGCAAACACTAGGACGGCAACGGGAGAGAGGGAAGAGAGTATGGGGCTGGTTATGGATCGCGCGGAACTGGCGGAGTTTCTCGATCAGGCGTTTCCGCAGGTGAAGGGCGATTTCGCGATTGATGCGCTTGATGAGGACGAACTGGTGGTGCGCCTTTGCGTGGCCGAGCGGCACTTGCGCCCTGGCGGCACGGTCTCGGGGCCAAACATCTTTGCGCTGGCTGATGTCGGCATCTATATGGCGATCCTTGCGCGGCTTGGCCCGGTGGCGCTGGCGGTGACGACCAATGCCAGCATCGACTTCATGCGCAAGCCGGTCGCGGGGGTCGATCTGGTCGCGCGGGTGCGGTTGCTAAAACTGGGACGCGTGCTGGCGGTGGGCGAGGCGTTGATGTTTTCAGACGGTGATACGCGTCCGGTGGCGCGCGCCAGCATGACCTATTCGATCCCGCCGAAGTAACGTTATCGTTACGATGTTGCCCGATCACAAATTTTTAAGATAGAGGGTAGTTTCTAATATATTCAATTGGATACGGAGGAAGTAATGAGGTTCATTTCGGTCACAATGACTGTGATGCTGTTGTTGGTCGCCGCATGTGCGCAAACCAATATTCAGCCAATGGCACAGGATACGTTCAAGGTCTCGACCATGGCCGCGCCTGCATGCGGTCCGAACGGAGCGCGTAATGTCGCGTTTAAGACGGCTGCCATTGAGGTCATCCGTCGCGGCGGTGACAAATTTGTTCTCATCGGCGATGCTGCACAGTCGGATTTCTGGAGTGGAAACCACAATCAGTCTATGGTCGTGAAATTGGTTCCCGAGGGCAGTGCCGAAGCGCGCAATGCGCTTTCCGCGCGACAGCAGCTAGGTGCAAACTGGCAAGAGATCCTTGCGAAAGGCGCGCCGACCACCTGCGATTAAGATGACCCCGACTCGAGGTCCTGAGGGGCCTCGAGTTCAAATTTGGCTAGGGTGAGGTGGGGTATTTATATACCTATTTTGTAACGCTTTGTATTTGCTTAATTAAATTACGCTAAAGGGGGTTGATGTATGCGCTTAAATCGTCGAAAAGCCGCCATCAGAATTCGAGAAACCCCTACAAGGGCCGTTAAAAATGAAAACCTACACCGCAAAACCCGCGGAGATCGAAAAGAAATGGGTCATCATCGACGCTGAAGGCGTCGTGCTGGGCCGTCTCGCCTCGATCGTCGCAATGCGTCTGCGTGGCAAGCACAAAGCCACCTTCACGCCGCACATGGATATGGGCGACAATGTGATCATCATCAACGCCGATAAGGTACAGATGACGGGTCGCAAGCGCGAAGACAAAACTTACTACTGGCACACCGGCCACCCCGGCGGGATCAAATCGCGCACCGCGCGTCAGATCCTTGAGGGCGCGCATCCCGAGCGCGTTGTGATCAAAGCCGTGGAGCGCATGATCTCGCGCAACCGTCTGGGCAGTGCGCAAATGTCGAACCTGCGTGTTTACGCTGGCACCGATCATCCGCATGAAGCGCAACAGCCTGAAGTTCTCGACGTCAAGTCGATGAACAAAAAGAACACCCGGAGCTGATCATGTCTGACGATATCAAGACTCTCGACGACCTGAAATCGGTCGTATCCGGCTCTGACGCTGCACTGGCGTCCGACACCGAAACCGCCGCTCCGCGTGAGCCCGTGCGCGACGCGCTGGGCCGTTCCTACGCGACCGGTAAACGTAAAGACGCGGTCGCTCGCGTTTGGATCAAGCCGGGTACGGGCAAGATCGAAGTGAACGGCAAAGAGATGCCGGCTTATTTCGCACGCCCCGTGCTGCAGCTGATCGTGAACCAGCCCTTCGATGTGGCCAATGTTCGCGGTGAGTTCGACGTGTACGCCACCGTCGCCGGTGGTGGCCTGTCGGGTCAAGCTGGTGCGGTCAAGCACGGCATCTCCAAAGCGTTGCAGCTGTATGAACCCAGCTTGCGTGCCGCGTTGAAAGCCGCAGGCTTCCTGACGCGCGACAGCCGTGTGGTGGAACGTAAGAAATACGGTAAGCGCAAAGCACGCCGTAGCTTCCAGTTCTCCAAGCGCTGATCTTTCAGCCAATATCTTTGCGGAAGCGCCTCCATTCGGGGGCGCTTTTGCGTTTCATATGGGCGGCGCCAGGCGGTGTTGCTGGTAAGGGGGGCGCTGTGTCGCTAACCTGACAGGACAAAGCAGGGGGTCACATGTCGCGCGTATTTACCGGGCCGGACGGGCAGGATCGGTGTTTCTGGTGTGAGGGCTGGGCGCCCTACATCGCCTATCACGACGAGGAGTGGGGCTATCCGGTCAGTGACGATATCCGCTTGTTCGAGAAGATTTGTCTCGAAGGGTTTCAGGCAGGCTTGAGTTGGCGCACGATCCTTGCCAAGCGCGAGAATTTCCGCGCCGCGTTCGATGGGTTCGATTACAACAAGGTTGCGCGCTACACCGAGGCGGACGTTTTGCGCCTGCTCGGGGATGCGGGCATCGTGCGTCATCGCGGCAAGATCGAGGCAGTCATCAACAACGCGGCGCGCGCGCAAGCCGTGGTGGCGCGCGAGGGCTCGCTTGCCAAATGGATCTGGTCTTTCGCGCCCGAGCAACCCGAACATGCGCCGGGTGACGTGCCCGCCAAGACACCCGCCTCAGAGGCGCTGTCCAGGGCGTTGCGCAAGGATGGCTGGAAATTCGTAGGCCCGACAACCGTTTACGCCTTTATGCAGGCGATGGGGATGGTCAATGACCACATGCCGGGTTGCGGTCATCACGCGCGGGCCGAGGCAGCCCGCGCGGCGTTCCTGCAGCCCTGAGCCGCGCTTAGCTGGAGGGGCCGATCTTGGCCAGCAGCCCGTCAATATTGGGGTCAAATCCTGCGATCTCTTGCGCCTTGCCAGCGGTGTCCTTGTAAAGAACGTAGGGCGTGCCGCCGATGCCCTGGGCCTGCATCCAGGTGTTGTTGGCCGTGACTTTCGCGACCGCATCCTTATCCGACATATCGCCTTTGATGCTGCCTTCTTCCTTGGCCGCGTCGAAGTTTTTCTCATCCGTGGCAAGTGCTGCGGCGGGGTCTTTCGCGGCCATGATTGCGGCGGCTTTGGGCATCGAATCTGCCTTGAGGAAGCCGGCCTGAATGACATGGACCTTCACCTTGCCCGCGCTCACGGCGGGTTTGAGCGCGTCATAGGCTTTGTGGCAATAGATGCAGTTGGGATCAAACAGCACCCACATCTCTTTCGGCGCCGATGCCTTGCCCCAGAGGTAGCTGTGGGTCTTGTCGAGGGAGGCGAAATTCGCCGCCGCATCGGGCGGTTGCGGCAGCATCTGCTTGGCTTCGGCTTGCGTCATGTTCTCGCCATCGCTCGAAACGATCATGCCCTGTATCACGTATTTCCCGTCCGGCGTGGCATAGAGGATCGCGTTTTTCTGCGGGCCAAGCGAGACGGCGAGGCCGATCAGCCCGGCCGGGGCCTCAAATGCGCTCAGAACTTTAGTCGTCCCGCCTGTCAGCTTGTTAAGCGTGGCTTGCACTGCGTCAGGCACATCGACCGATTTCGGCATCGGGGCCGGGGCCGGCGTGGCGGCGGTGGCCGCAGGTTGCGTGGCGGTCTGCGCCAGCGCGGGCAGGGCGGCAAGCGCGCCGATCAGGCCTAGCGAGACACCAAGCGCGGGCAGGGGGCGCGTCGCGCGATAGAGAGAAAAAAGCATATAGGTTTCGACTTTCGTTTGCGATTGCAAGGTCGGTCGCCGCGAGGGGCAACGCTCCCCTCTCTTGGTAGACTGGTGCGCGCTCACGGCAATGCACGATCTGATGAGGTGGCGTTGAGGGCGGCTCGCCCGGCAGAGGGCCGCCCGGAAAAAGCAAAGGGTGCGCAGACCCCTGCGCACCCCAATAGGTCATGTGATAATCGTAGAGATCAGGCGGCGTTGGTGCGGCGCGGGCGGCGGCGTTTGCCCTGACCGTTTGCGCCCGCCGGGCCGCCGTGATTGGCCTTGGGCGCGCCGAATTTCTGACCGCCCCCGTTACCGCCATTGCCACGACGTCCGCCGCTGGCTTTACCCGCCGATTTGCCGCGCTGGTTGCGCGTCGAGGGGCGGTTGACGGCGTTGGGACGCTCGCCCGAGGCCGTTGGGATCTCGATCTTCATCAGCTTTTCGATCTGCACCAACAGGTCCACATCTTCGGGCGTGCAGAACGACATCGCCTCACCCTCACGACCCGCGCGCGCGGTGCGTCCGATACGGTGAACATAGGCGTCAGGCACTTCGGGCAGATCGAAGTTGATCACATAAGACACGCCGGGAATGTCGATCCCGCGCGCTGCCACATCGGTGGCCACCAGCACGTTGATCGAGCCATCGCGGAACGCCTTGATCGCGCGATCGCGCTGGCCTTGCGATTTGTTGCCATGGATCGAGGCGGCGTTATAGCCATCAGCGACCAGCCCCTTCATCAGCTTTTCCGCGCCATGTTTGGTGCGCGAAAACACCAGCGTCAGCGCATCCATATCTGCGGACAGGATATCGCGCAGCTTGTTGCCTTTGGCCATTTTGCCATCAAGGTAGTGCACCGATTGGGTGACCTTGTCGGCGGCTTTGCCGGGGGGCGTGACCTGCACGCGCTCGGGGTTGACCAGATAGGCGCGCGAGAGCTCGTCCATCTGTTTGGGCATCGTGGCCGAGAACAGCATGGTCTGGCGCGGCGTGCCCAGTTTCGGTGCAATCCGGCGCAGCGCGTGGATAAAGCCCATGTCGAGCATCTGGTCGGCCTCATCCAGCACCAGATAGCGCACGGTCGACAGATCCACCGCGCGGCGGTCCATCAGGTCGATCAGACGGCCGGGCGTGGCGACGAGAATGTCATTGCCGCGATGCATCAGCCCGATTTGACGGTTGATCGACTGGCCGCCCACGACGGTTGCGACCTTGACTTTGGTGTCTCCGGTCAGCGTGCGCAGGCTGTCGGCGATCTGGTTGACCAGCTCGCGGGTGGGGGCAAGGATCAGCGCCTTGACGGTTTTCGGGGCGGGCTTGCCGGGTTCGGCGAGCAATTGATCAATCAGCGGCAGGCCGAAAGCCAGCGTTTTGCCGGTGCCGGTCTGGGCCAAGCCCATCACGTCACGCCCACCAAGGGCAAGCGGGATCGCGCGCAGCTGGATCGGGGTGGGTTTGGTCAGGCCGTTCTTGGTGAGGGCTTCGATCAGGGCCGGCGCAAGGCCGAGAGTGGTAAAGTCGGACAAAATAAATCCTTTGGCGCAAGCCGGACTGGCGCGCGCAATGTGCTGCACGTCCCGATCATGCGGGAGGCGGGCAACAGGGTTGGTGGCGCGCGGCGCATCTCGCCGTTTGCCTTGAGAACCCTGCGTGATGGGGAACGGAAGTTTGGCGGTTGCTGATGCGCCTTAAGGGAGGGGCGCAGGCTTACTCACGCGGCAGCGCAGCAACCATTGAGCGTCAAATGGGGGAGTTTGAGCGCAAAGTCAAGCCCCTGCGCGAGCGGTTTACAGTTGGGGCCGCGCGGCATCGCGTGAAAACGGATGCCGCGCGGGCGCGGATCAAGCAGCGTCCAACGCGGCGATAATCGCGCCGAAATCAGCGGCCTTGAGCGAGGCCCCGCCGACCAGCGCGCCATCGACATTGGAGACGGCGAAGATCTCGGTGGCATTGGAGGGTTTGACCGAGCCGCCATAAAGCAGCCGCATCCCGTCGCCCTCAGCGCCAAAGCGTTTGACCAAGGCGTTGCGCATGAAGTCATGGACCTCGGCGATCTGTTCCAGCGTCGGCGTGCGCCCGGTGCCAATCGCCCAGACCGGTTCGTAGGCCACGACGGTATTGGCGGCCGTCGCATGATCGGGCAGCGAGCCTTTAAGCTGATTGCCAATAATCGTTAGCGTTTCGCCCGCGTCGCGCTGGCTTTCGGTCTCGCCAACGCAGATCACGGCGATCAGACCGCCCTCGATCGCGGCCTCGGCCTTGGCGCGCACCATCACATCGCTTTCATGGTGATCAGCGCGGCGTTCGGAATGCCCGACAATGGCGTGGCTGCCTCCGGCATCGGCGATCATTGCCGCCGAAATATCACCGGTATGCGCGCCCGAGCCCTTCATGTGACAATCCTGCGCGCCCACATCAAGGCTTGCGCCTGCCACCTGCGCCATCGCCGAAATCAGCGTCGCGGGCGGACATAGCAGAACATCGCAGAGCGGCGAGGGATGTGCGGCGACCAAAGCCTCAACCTCGGCCAGATCCGCCTTAAGCCCGTTCATTTTCCAATTGCCAGCGGCCAGTTTCGTGCGCATGCGCTCTCTCCCTCAATGATTATGCGGGCAGATTAGGGCAGGGCGCGGGGCAGCGCAAAGGGCAAAAACGCGCAGAGGCTTAGGCCTTGGCGTCTGCAGCGTCCATATCGGCGAATTTGATCGATTCACCGCAGCCGCAGGCCTCGACGACATTGGGATTGCGAAACTTGAAGCCGCTTTCAAGCAAGCCCGTTTCGTAATCAATCTCGGTGCCCAGCATGAACATCTGCGCCATCGGGGCGATCAGCACGCGCGCGGGGCCATTTTCCACCACGATATCCATCGGGCCTGCCTCGGCGGCGATTTCCATCGTGTATTCCATGCCCGCACAGCCGCCCTTTTTGACGCCAATGCGAAAGCCAGCGGCGTTTTCACGCGCCATCAGCTTGGCGATTTGGGCCACGGCGGCGTCGGTCATCGTGACGGGGTCTTGTCCGGGAACGTTGAACATGGGGGCTCTCCTTGTGAGTCAAATCTAGTTCGCCGAGGGCAGAATTCCAAGGGGGGCGAGGTGGGTCATCAGCGCAAGCGTGGCGTAAGCGCCGCCCAAAGCCCAACCAAACGAGGCCAGCGTGCCGATGATGACATATTCGCTTTTGGGATTGGCACCGTCTTTCGACACCGCCTCAAAGCGCAGGATCGACTTGGCCGCGATCAAAAAGCCAATCGCACCGGGTTGACCGGCCAGTACCAGCAAAAAGATTACGCCGCGTTCAAGCTGGCCAATCAGGCGACCGCCTTCGGGGAGCCCCTCGGGCGGGGCTTTGTCGTCAAAACGCGCCATCAGCAAGCCAACCGCAAAGCCGCCTGCGCGGATCGTCACTATCCCACCGGAAATCAGCGCCAGCGTGCCGGGCAGCCAGCTTTGGCCCGCCCAAAGCGCGTTGGCAAACAGGCCGGGGAAGGCGGCGGCAATGGCGGCGGTGGCGATCAGATGCGCGCCTTGATCGGTGATAAACGCCATCAATGCGCGGTTTTTGGGGGCAAAGGTTTTGGCGATGTCGATCAGAAAATGGCTGAGCCCGACAAGGATCAGCGCGGCGAGAAAGGCGGCAGAGAACTGCAGCAATGCCAGAGCGCTCAGCGCGATAAGAATCGCCAGGTGAGTAGCGAAAACGGGCATGTCACGACGCGCTTTGCCTGCAACCATCGCATTGCTTTGCAACGCGAAATCGGCCAACACATGGGCGCAGATCAGGGCGGTGAAGGTTTCTATCATGCGCGCTCCTCAATCATCTGCAACGCCGCGAGGATCGCCTCATAGCCCGCGCCGTGCAAGGCCTGAGCCAGCGATTGGCGGGTAATGCCGATCTCGGCGCTCGCGGCGGTCTGGGTGGGCGGATCGAGGCGCAGCATCGGCACCATCGCGCGCGCCTGCGCCTGTGTCCAGCCCTGCGAGATGTGGTCAAACAGGCGCAGCGCCGCGCCCAATGCACCGCCCCCGGCATAGGCGATGCGCGGCCCCTCAAGCGTATCAAGCAACTGCCCCGAGGCGGTAAAAACCGGTCCGTGCGCTGCGTTCAGATCCGCCGTGTCGGGTAAGCTGCCTGCGCCCCGCGCAATCGCGATACGGGTTGAAAGCTCGGGGCCAAGCGCGCGCAGATCGGCGCGGATCAGCAACGCAAGACGGGCCTGAAAACGCGGCGCGTCCAGCGCGATTTGCCAGCCATCGCCGCGATTGCGCGCAAACCGGGTTGCGCCAATGGCTGGGCTCAAGTCGCCACACGCCTGTTTCACAGCCCCAAGGGCTGCATCCAGCGCGTGGCTTGAGAGGCGAGACGAGGCGACAAGGTCGCCGGTGAGGACGCTGATGTGGCTCATATGCAGGTTGTAATGCCTGCATGTTGTGTAATGCAAGTTATTTTACCTGCGAAAAGAAAAATGCAGGCTATAAAGCCTGCATTTCTTTGCCGTATGAATGATGCCTTAATCCAGCGTGGGGTAATCCGTGTAGCCTTCGGCCCCGCCACCATACAGATGATCGCCGTCCAGCGGGTTCAGATCGGCCCCCGCCTTGAAGCGCTGGGGCAGGTCGGGATTGGCGATGAACAACCGCCCGAACGCGACTGCTGCCGCGCCCTCATTCAGCGCCGCCTCGGCCATCTCGTGGCTATAGCCGTTATTGGCGATATAGGGCGCGGTAACGCGATTGCGCAGGGCTTCAATCGCCCCTTCAGGCCAGTCGCGCGGACCGCCCGTTTGCCCCTCGATCAGGTGCACAAAGGCCAGATCCTGCGTGTTCAGGAAATCGACCACGGCGGCGAACAATTCGGGCGTATCGCTGGAAATCCCGACATTGTTTGCATTCGACCACGGCGACAGGCGGATGCCCACGCGCCCCGGCCCCCAGATGCCAATGACCGTTTCAACCACCTCGCGCAGGAACCGCGTGCGGTTCTCGATCGAGCCACCATAGCTGTCGGTGCGCGTGTTCGACGTATCGCGCAGGAACTGGTCGATCAGATAGCCGTTGGCGGCGTGGATCTCGACCCCGTCAAAGCCAGCGCGCTTAGCGCATTCCGCCGCGTTGCGATAATCTGCAAGCGTGGCAGCAATTTCCTCAACCGTAAGCGCATGGGGCACGCGCGTTTCGACGAATCCGGTGCCATCAAAGGTCTTCGCGCCCGCCGCAATGGCCGAGGGCGCAACCGGATCGCGCCCGTCCAGCAGTTGAGGCACGGAAATGCGCCCGACATGCCAGATCTGCGCGACGATCTTGGAGCCCGCGCCATGCACCGCATCGGTGACCTTGCGCCAGCCCGCGACCTGCGCGTCATTATAAATGCCCGGCGTCTAGGCATAGCCCTGACCCATCGGCGAAATTTGCGTGCCTTCCGAGATGATCAAACCGGCGGTGGCGCGCTGGCGGTAATACTGCACCGTCAGATCGGTCGGTGCCAGATCGGGGGCGCGGTTGCGCGTCAGCTGGGCCATGACGAAACGGTTGGCAATCTCGATCTGGCCAAGCGTGGTGGGGGTGAAAAGCATATCGGTCATTATGCGCCTTTGTCTTTGCGTGGGGAGGTCTTTGTTGTCCCCTCGAGATGGGGCGCGTGGCACATGCGGCAAGGCGGTCCCTTGCGCGAGAGGGGTGTACAAAAATGCAAGGGACGGCGCGGATCGCCCCGCACCGTCCCGCAAAAAAAGCGCATCACAAAAAGTTACATAAAGCCCAGTTCGAGGCGTGCCTCGTCCGACATCATGTCCATGCCCCATTGCGGATCAAAGGTCATCTCGACATCGACATCGCGCAAACCCCCGACCGAGGCCACCGCATCTTGCACCCAGCCCGGCATTTCACCGGCGACCGGACAGCCCGGCGCGGTCAGCGTCATGATCAGCTTGGCCTCGTTTTCCGGCGTGATCTCAATCGTGTAGATCAGGCCAAGGTCATAGATATTGACCGGAATTTCGGGGTCATAGACGGTGCGACAGGCATCCACCACCTGCTCATAAAGCGGATGATCGGTGGTTGAGGGCTTGATCAGCGGCGTGCCCTCTAGGGGCTCTTCGGGACTGGCGGTCATGGGGTCTCTCTCGCGGTTCGCGGATAACTCGACTGTTTATATAGGGAATGTGCGGCCGGGGTAAAGAGAGCGCGTCATGACGCAAGCGTGAGCCTAGGGTTTATAAGCCGCCCATTCGCGCCAACCGTTCAGCCCGGTCTGCAACACCACCACATTCTTGCGCCCCGCCACGCGCAGCGCGAACGCGGCCTGCGCGCTTAGTGTGCCGGTATTGCAAAACACCACCGTCTTGCGATCAACCGGGATTTCGTCGATGCGATCCAGCACTTCGCGCCATTCGATATTGACCGCGCCGGGGATCGTTTCATGGTCGAATTGCTCGGCATTGCGCGTGTCTACGAATAGCACGCTGTCAAACACCTCGCGGTCGATCTGCTCGGGTAGGATGATGCCGTCTTCATAGCCCGAAAACATCATATACTCGTTCATCGCCTCAATCGCGGGCGCCTCTTGCGCCAGCGCGGGTGTGGCAAGCAGCGGCGCGATAAGCGCAAGGTGCGCGATGATCAGACTTGGTGCGATCAGACTTGGTGCGATCAGAGCGGCACGCATCGGTTTATTCTCTCCCGAATTTCTCCCTGAAACCGCTTTAGCAGGGCAGGGCGCGCGCGTCACCTTGCAACACCGCTTCGCGCCCACTTGACCAACGGGGCGCTTCACGCCAAACCGCTTGCATGTTGCCCGAAGAAAAACTTGCCCAGATCCTTGCCCGTTTCGAATTTCTCGAAGCGCAACTGTCTGCGGGTGCCGATCCGGCGAAAATTGCCCAGATCAGCCGTGAATATTCCGAGCTGAAACCCGTCGTCGCCCAGATTGAAGAGTGGCAACGCGCGCGCGCCGATCTGGCCGAGGCCGAGGGCTGGCTGGAGGACCCCGAGATGAAGGGCCTCGCCGAGGAAGAACTGCCGGAGTTGAAAGCGCGCATCCCAGAAATGGAGCAGGCGTTGCGTCTGGCATTGCTGCCCAAAGATGCCGCCGATGCGCGCCCGGCGATCTTGGAAATCCGTCCCGGAACAGGGGGCGAAGAGGCCGCGCTATTTGCCGGTGATCTGCTGCGGATGTATCAAAAATACGCCGAGAAGCAGGGCTGGCGCTTTGAGCTGATGGAGCTGACGCAGACCGAACTTGGCGGCGTCAAAGAGGCGGTTGCGCGGATTGAGGGCGCGGGTGTGTTCGCGCGGCTCAAGTTCGAATCCGGCGTGCATCGCGTGCAGCGCGTACCCGAAACCGAGGCCGGCGGGCGCATCCACACCTCGGCGGCCACCGTGGCCGTGCTGCCCGAAGCCGAAGACGTTGATATCGACATCCCCGCAGGCGACATTCGCATCGATACAATGCGGGCCTCCGGCGCCGGCGGCCAGCACGTCAACACCACCGACTCGGCGGTGCGCATCACCCATATCCCGACCGGTATCGTGGTGACCAGTTCAGAGAAATCCCAACACCAGAACCGCGCCAACGCGATGGCCGTTCTGCGCGCGCGTCTTTACGAGGCCGAGCGCGACCGCGCCGCTTCTGAGCGCGCCGAAAGCCGTAAATCGCAGGTCGGTTCGGGGGATCGCTCGGAACGCATCCGCACCTATAACTTCCCGCAAGGGCGGCTGACCGATCACCGGATCAACCTCACGATCTACGCGTTGGCGCAGGCGATGGAGGGCGAGCTGGACGAGGTGCTGGACGCGCTGATCGCTGACGACCAGGCGGCCAAACTCGCGGAGATGGAGGGGTGAAGGCGCAAGAGGCGCTGATCGCCGCCACCCGCCAGTTGACGCAGGCCGGAATTGCGGGGGCTGCGGGGGATGCGCGCCGCTTGCTCGCCCATGCTTTGGGAATTGCGCCCGACCGTGTGACTTTGGCGCTGCAAGACCCGATGTCCGAGGGCGCGCAAGCGCGTCTGGACGTGGCAATCATAGCGCGCGCCGCCCATCAGCCCGTCGCGCAGATCACCGGTAAGCGACTGTTCTGGGGGCATGAATTCCGTGTCACCCGCGACACGCTCGACCCGCGCCCGGAGACCGAAACGCTGGTGCAGGCCGCGCTGGAACAGCCCTTTGTGAGCCTGCTTGATCTGGGAACGGGCACCGGTTGCATCCTGATCTCGCTGCTGAAATCCATGCCGATAGCGCAGGGCGTTGGCACTGATATCTCCCCCGCCGCATTAGAGGTTGCGCGCGAAAATGCAAACGTCTTGGGTGTGTCGAAACGGGCAGGTTTTACCGCCTCTGACTGGTTCGATTCGATCACGGGGCGCTTTGATCTGATCGTGTCCAACCCGCCCTATATTGCCGCCGATGAGATGGCAGCCCTCAGCCCCGATGTGCGCGATTGGGAGCCGCAAGGCGCGCTTAGCCCGGGCGGTGACGGGCTGGACGCTTACCGCGCGATAGCGCGCGGCGCGGGCGCTCGGCTGATGGGAGGCGGGCGGATTTTGCTGGAAATCGGCCCGACACAAGGCGCCGTGGTGCGCGACTTGCTCGCCGCTCAGGGGTTTGATCAAATCGCAATCCTTCGCGATCTGGACGGGCGCGATCGCGTGGTCGCGGCCCGTAAACCGACAGAGGTAGAGGACTGCGCGCTGGGCTAAAACACCGGCCAACACCTCGCCCCTTACGCAATTTGTTGCCGATTTTACCCGGAATTTCTTAAAATCCCAGACAAATAGCCGCAGAAAGACATTTAAAGGCTTGAAACCGCGCTCCGCGCATGTTTACTCAATCTTGTGTTTGGTGGAGCGTTTCTCCCCTCGCACGGCTCAGCTTCACACTGCGGGTCTCGGATCAACAGCTGGCTTTTCGCTTGCGCCTGACCCGGACATCCCGCGCGGCACGCGCCCCGTTTCGGGGCCTGACCCCGAAAATGCGCCCTCGCGGCGCCATAAGCCAAAAGAAAACCATGAGATCTTCCAAATCCCGTTCGCGCAACAAGTCGAACCGTCAACGCTCTGTGGGCAATGTCATCAACCGGGTCTTTGACAGCTCCGGTCCCGAGGGCAAAGTGCGCGGCACTCCGCAGCAGATTATCGACAAATATCTGATGCTTGCACGCGATGCCCAACTGTCCAATGACCGCGTGGCCGAGCAGAACTTTCTGCAACACGCCGAGCATTACACACGGATGCTGGGCGAGGCGCAGCGCGAACAAGCCCGCGAGCAAGAGGCGCGCAACCAGCAGCGCCAACAAAACCAGAATACGCAGGGCGACGGCCAGAACAATGGTCAGAATAATGGTTCGGATAATGGCCAGAACAACGGCCAGAACGCGTCCCAGCCTCCGTCGCAAAGCAACCCGACCGCTGAGGCTGCGCGCTCTGATGCAGGCCCGCGCGACACCCGCGGCTCTGACAACAACCGCCGGTCGGATCGTAGGTCAAGCGATGAAAGCAGCGCCATGATGCCGCCGATGCCTGCGCCCGATGAAACAGACTCCGCGCTGGTCGACACGCCCGAAAGCCGCGCCAGTAGCGACGCTGCTCCGGTCGCGGAAAAGTCGGAAAAGCCTGAAAAGCCGGAAAAAGCCGAGAAATCGGAAAAAACCGAAAAGCCCAAGCGCCCGCGCGCGCCGCGCAAACCGCGGCAACCCAAGGCCGAACCCGCGACCACGCCCGAGTCTTCTTCAGAGTAAATGACGAGAGCCAAGCAATAAAAGACCCGCATCTGATGCGGGTCTTTTGCGTTCTGCGCATTTCACACCGGCTTAACTGGCGCCTTTCACAATTCGGGCCAAGCGACAAAACTGCTCGATGCTGACCTGCTCGGCGCGCTCCGTCGGTTTGATCCCAGCCTCTTCCAGTTTGGCCTCGATATCAGGAGCGACCGATTTCAACGAGGCGCGCAGCATCTTGCGCCGCTGGTTAAAGCCCGCTGCCACGACCCGGCTCAACGTCGCGGGATCTGCCGGAAACTGCGGCTCGGGCAGGGCGCGCAGATGCACCACCGCCGAATGAACCTTGGGAGCAGGGGTGAAGGCCTCGGGCGGCAGGCTCATCACGATACGGGCCTGCGCGCGCCATTGCGCCAAAATCGCAAGCCGCCCGTAATGCTTGTCGCCGGGTTGCGCCACAATACGCTCGGCCACCTCGCGCTGAAACATCAAGGTCAGACTGTCCCAAAACGGCGGCCAGCTTGGCGGGGTCAGCCAGCGCACCAACAGCTCGGTGCCGACATTATAGGGCAGGTTCGCGGCCACCTTGATCGGCGGCGTTAAATGCGCCAGCGGATTGATCGCCAGCGCATCGCCCTGAATGACCTCAAGACGGCCCAGGTAGGCTGCCGCAATCTCGGCCAATGCGGGCAGGCAGCGCGGGTCTTTCTCAATTGCCAGAACCTTACGCGCGCCTTCCGCCAGCAACCCGCGCGTCAACCCGCCGGGACCGGGGCCGACCTCCAGCACATCTGCCCCTGACAAGTCGCCCGCCGCGCGCGCGATCTTGGCTGTCAGGTTGAGATCAAGCAAAAAGTTCTGCCCAAGACTTTTCTTCGCCACCAGATCATGGCTGCGCAGCACCTCGCGCAGCGGCGGCAAACCATCCAGCGCGGCCATTAGGCGGGCCTCATTTCATCTAGCATAAAATACTCCCCGCGGAGCGTCCGGCGCAAACCGCAGATGCCTCCGGCGGGAGTATTTAGAGCCAGATGAAAGCCCATTAGATCACGCCCCGCGTGCCGCGCCCATGCGCGCAGCCATCTCAAGCGCGGCAATCAGCGAGGCCGGATTGGCGCGCCCGAGGCCCGCGATATCATAGGCGGTGCCGTGATCGGGCGAAGTGCGCACGAAGGGCAGGCCCAGCGTGATATTCACCCCGCCGTCGAAATCGAGCGTCTTGATCGGGATCAGGGCTTGATCGTGATAGGCGCAGATGACGGCGTCATAGGTCTGGCGCGCGCGGGCGTGAAACAGCGTATCGGCGGGTAGCGGGCCCGAAAGCGCGTAGCCCTCGGCGCGCAGGCTGGCGATTTCATCATTCATCCAGTCCAGTTCTTCGTGGCCCATTGCGCCGCCTTCGCCGGCATGCGGGTTGAGGCCCGCCACCGCGATACGCGGGGTGTCAAAACCAAAATCGCGGCGCAGACCCTGCGCAGTGATGCGCACTGTGTCGCGCAGCAGTTGCGGCGTGAACGCAGTGGGCACATCGGCCAGTGCAATATGGATCGTAGCGGGCACCACGCGCAGCGGCGGCGTCGCATTTGACGACGCCAGCATCATCACCACACGATCAACACCTGCGAGATGGGCAAGAAATTCGGTATGGCCGGGAAAGGCAAAGCCCGCCCCGTCATGCAGCGCCTTTTTGTGAATGGGCGCGGTGCACAGCGCCGAGCCTTGCCCGCGCATCACCAGATCCACGCCGCGCGCGATCACATCGATCACCGCG
The DNA here is from genome assembly GCF_000714545.1 of Thioclava indica. Classification (GTDB taxonomy): domain Bacteria; phylum Pseudomonadota; class Alphaproteobacteria; order Rhodobacterales; family Rhodobacteraceae; genus Thioclava; species Thioclava indica. Next base: position 14,391 of record NZ_AUNB01000001.1, on the reverse strand, counting down.
CGCGCATTGGCCGGATCGGGTTTGCCCGGCTCGGCTGCGGCGGGGAAGGGATGGGGCAGCACCGGTAGGCCCGCGCTGGCATGGGTGCTCGCCTCGCTTGGCTGAGAGATCTCGCGAATTTTGGTGCCGCGGGGCAGGTGCGCGGGATCGCCGATCCATACGAAGGGCAGGCGCGCGCCGAAATGCTCCCAAGCGCGCGCGGCGAGTTCCGGGCCGATGCCCGACGGGTCGCCGCAGCTTACAATCACCGGGCAGTCAAGGGCGCGCGAACTCATTTGCGTACGATCACCGCATCGGCCTCAAGATCGGCCAGAAAGCCATCGGCATAAGCGGCCAGCGCGTTGTTTTCTAACTGTGCGCGGACTTGATCGCGGGTGGGGGCGGTTTCGTCTTTGCCGGGCACGCTTTGGCGATCACACAGCATCACCAGCGTATCCGAGCCACCGCGCGAGAGCACACGGGTTTCACCGACATCCAGTTGCGCCAGAGACAGGCCGATATCGGTGGGCACCTGCGCTTGGGCCACGTTCTCATGGGACACCAGCGCGGTTGCGGGCATACCTTTGGCGATGGTGTAAAGTTCGTTGCAGCGCCGCGCATCGGCCGCGATCTTGGCCGATAGTTTCGCCGCTTGATCACTGCCAGTCGCGCCCAGATTAAAGGTCATATAGCTTAGCGTTTGCGGCCCGCTGGGCGCGCCGCCATCGCCGATCGCGCGTAGCATGAACACCGCCACAGCGCCTTTCAAGGTAATCGGCCCCGTCGCCGTTCCCGGCTTGAGCGCAAGGATCGCCGAGCGCAGTTGCGGAGGCAGGTTGGTGATCGGCATCCAGTCAAGACGACCGCCGCGCGCGCGCGACTCAGTAGCCGAGTATTTGCGCGCCAGTGCGGCAAACGCACCTTCGCCCTTGGCGGCCGAAAGCTGGCGTGCCTGTCCCATCGCGTTGCGCTCATTTCCGGGCGGGGCGGGGATGATCGCCTCGGAGATCAGCACTTTCACCCCTTTGCCAGTGAGCGATTCCGGCATCATCGCGCGGTCAACCGCAGCCTCATTGATGTTCACTTTCGCGGCGAAGCGCGCGCGCACCTGTTCGCGCCACAACATACCGGCGCGCACGAATTCTTTGAACGTCGCGGGATCGACCCCGTTTTTCTGTAGCTCTGCGACGAATTTTTCGGTGTCCAAGTTGGCGCGACCCGCAAATTCTGCCATGCCTTTTTGCAGATCTGCCTCTGTCAGCTTCATGCCGACCTGATGGGAGGAGGACACACGCAAGCGATCCTGGATCAGCGCCTCTTCGGCCTCTTGGCGCGTCGTGCCTGCGGCGTTGAGCAATTGCATGAAGCGCATGCGCTGGTTGATCTCGTAATCGGTGATGCCAAAGCCGTTGACGGTGACCACGGGGGCAAAGCTGCCCCCTGATTGTGCCAAGCCGGGTTGTGCGCCAAACACCAGCGAAATCGCGAGCGTCAAAAGGGTGAGCAATCGGGTCATCATCGTCATGGCGTGCCTGTATCCGTTCATTCGCGTCTTTTTTCGGCCTTCGGTCCTTACGATTAGCGCGCACACATACGGCGCACCGCGCCCCCTTGTGCCGAGCCAAAGCCTACCAGCTGCACCGACAGGCCGAAATCCGTCTCGGGGCTTACACTAGTAGAGGAAGTGAAGCGGCGCGAGAGGGAAAGATCAACCAAAACACATTCGTTGGTGTATTGAAGCCCCAGTTGTGCGCGTGCAGCCCGCTCGGCGGTGAAATCGTAGCGCGTCGAAAAGCTGCTTTGCCAGCCGTTCGCCCACTGCCATTGAGTGTCGAGCCTCAGTTCAGACAGATCGGTATTAAGCGAGCTGTCCGAGGCAGCATCCACCCAAAGATATCCCGCCGCGATCTGATAGCGCTCTGCCGACCACGCGACGCGCATCTCTTCGCGCGAGAATGACAGATCGTCGTCAAACAGCGCACGATTCGTCCATGTCAGCCCCTTGGAGGTGCTGAGCTGGGTCGAAACCAGCCAGTTCGAGTTGATCCCCGACAGGGCCGATCCGGCGCTGAACTGGCTAAGATCGCGCTGGCGGAAGATGCGCCCGGCCAGCACGCCCAGCGACCACCCCGAGGCATCATAACGCGTCCAGCTAACGCCCAGATTAGCGCGCAAGCCGGTTTCACGCATATCTTCGCCCGGAAACCGCAACAGCGAGAACAGATTGCCCTCGTCGAATTCGGGCAGCAGGCTATCTTCATCGGGCGAGGCGGTTAAATTGTTCGGCGCCCAGACGATTTGCGCAATCGGCTCAATGACATAAGAGGCGCGGGTGCTGGATTTCACCCAAGGCCAGCGCAGCTCGGTCGCCAAGGTGGGCTGGTCGCGCAGGATCGTGCTGTCATAGCTTGGATCGGATGCGGTCTGAATGATATCAGCGGCATATTGCGCCTCGATCCCGCCCAGCATACCGCCGGGCAGCAGCCAGTTGCGCTGCCAATTTGCGGTGAACGAACCGCGCAGCATATCGCGCCCATCGGGCACACCATCGAGATCGCTGTCCAACGTCGAATCCGAGGCGCGCCGCGCGCCAAGCGTTGAAAACCGCACCGTCGCCAAGCCGCCAATCGAGGCCGGGCTAAAGCTGCGCACCCATTGCGCGGTGCCTGATAGCATCGGATTGATCGAATTGCTTTCATCATCGCGAATCGAATGGGTGTTGCCAAATCGTGCGGTGATCATCTCGCCCGCGCGCACCCGTTCCAGCGTGATGCCCGACCACAGCCGGTCCTCATCGCTGATGTCATAGTTCAACAGATAGCTGCTGTCGCTCACCAACCGCAATTGCACGCCCAGTTTGAAATCATCGGGCAGGCGCGCGCTGAGATCGCCAAACAGATATCCGCGCGTCTCGTTTGGGATGATGTCATCATCTGACACAGCGCCGCTTAACTCGAGGTTGCCCCAGTTATACGCCTCGCGATAGCGTAGCCCCAACGTCGCGGTGCGCGCGGCCGAGACATAAGGCGTCACGGTCAGATCGCGCGAGGGGCCGAGCGCGAAGAAATACGGCAGCTTGATCCCTGCGCCCAGACTTGAGGTGGTGCGAAGCGACGGGCGCAGAAATCCCGACATCCGTGTGACGCCCGGCGCGGGCATGCGCAGGCGCGGCAGATAGGCGATGGGCATGCCTGCTGCGCGAAACTGCGCATCATAAAAGACGATTTGCTTGGTTTGCGCATCATGCACGACTTTGCGCGCGCGGATTTCCCAAAGCGGGGTGGGGTCGTTAATGCAGACCTCACAAGACGAGGCGACGACCTGTTTCATCACCGTCAAACGCCCGTCTGTGCGTTCGATTGAGGCGGCGGCAAGCTGCAATTCGCGCGCCATTACCATGCGCGCGCTTAGCAAAATGCCGTTGCGCAAATCGGGCGACAGTTCGGCCTGCGAGGCAACGATGATACTGCCGGTCTGGCCGGGCTGCTCCAACCGGATCGGGCCCTCGATAATCAGCTTGTCTTGGGCTTGATCATAGATCACCCGCGTCGCCGTTAACCGGTTGGAGCGGTAATACATCTCGACATTGCCCTGCGCGACAAGGCGGTTTTGATCCTCAATCTGCACCCGGTCGGCCAGCAATGTCGCCAGCTCATCCGAGGCGGGGATCGCGGTCTCATCTGCCGCGCCATTGGTCGCGGTTTGCGCCGCAAGCGAGTCGGCCAGCGCCAACGTGTAGGCCCCAAACAGCCCCCCACCCAGCACCAACGCTCCCAATGCCGCTTTGAGATCGCGCGACCGCATCATCCATCCTCCCGGTGCAATACCAGCGCCAAAGGCAACATCAAACCGATCACCGGGGGGGCCCATGCCGCCAAGATGACGGGAATCTGCCCGTTATCTCCCAGAACCTGCGCGATATTGCGCAAGAAAAACAGCCCCAACCCGGCGGCCAGCGCCATCAGCACTTTTGCGCCTGTGCCGCCAAAGCGAATATGATCCATTGTGAAGCTCGCCGCAATCAACACCATCCCCGCCAGCAACACTGGCAGCGCCAGTTCCATCTGGAACCAGACCTGATGACGACGCGCGGAAAAACCCGCTTGTTCAAGCGCTGCGATAAAGCCGGGCAATTGCCAGATCGGCACCGCTGAGGGCTTGCCGAAACTGTCGCGAATGCGCTCGACCGTCAGATCGGAGGGCAGGGTCAGGCTGGGGGCACGCGTGGCATCGCGCTCGGGGTTGGTGGAGCTGCCAAGGGGCCAATCCTTGACATCGCTCAGCAGCCATTGGCCGGGTTCAAGCTGAGCTTTGGCTGCGTCAATACGCCGGATCGGGCCGCGTTTGGGATCAAAGATCAGGAAGGTGACGTTAAACAACGTCGTGGCATCGGCATTGGCGCGCGTGGCGCGAATGACCGCCTGCGCGAAGGTCTTGCCATCGCTACTCAGCCCCGCGCTTTGGCGCATCCAGACGCCCTCGCGCCCGATCGAGACGGTTTCACCATCGCGGGCATGATAATGCTCGGCCAAAGTCTCGTAGCGGTTTGCGGTGCCGCTGGCCAAAGGGTTGGCAATGAACAGCGCCGCCACCCCGATCAGCAGCGCCACGGCAACAGGTGCCGCCAGCATGCGCAGGGCCGAACGTCCGGAGGCCCGGATCACCACCAGTTCCGACGAGCGCGCCAAGCCGATGAACAGCGCCACGGCCGACAGCATCACGATCAACGGCAAAATATTATACAGCGTCGTCGGCGTGTTCAGCAGCGACAGCAGCGACAACTGCCCCAGCCCCAAATTGGCATCGGAAAACCGGCGCACCTCTTCGACGATGTCGATCAGGAACAAAATGCCCCAGAAACTTGCGCCCACGACAAAAAACGCGCGCAGGAACCGCTTTGCGAGATACAGCGCCAGCGTCATGCGCCGCCCTCCGCCACAGCGCGTGCGCCGCGCACCCGCCAAGGTCGCTGGGACCACCACAGCATCGCGCAGGCGATCAAGCCGCCGCCTAAGGCGGGCAGATACAAGAGCGGCCAAAGGCTGGGATCTCTGGTCGTCACGCTCTCGACGCTGTTTTGCAGCGCCTGCACGGCGATCAGCCCCAGGATCGCCAGCGTGATCTGGCGCCACATCCCAAATCGCGAAAACGTCCCGATCATCATCGCCGCAAAGCCGATCAGCGCAGCGATAGGCGCCAGCAGAGGTTGCGAGATACGCCGGGTCACCTCAAGGCGGATTTGATCGGGCGTGGCACCGGTCAGCGCGCTCAGCTGCGACCCGGCGCGCATCAGTTCCAGCGTTCCGATCTCATCCAGCGCGCGCTTGCGATTACTGTTTGACTGAAGCAACGCCCCGATATCATAAGTGAAATTCGCAAACCGCGTAATGGCTAGCCGGTCGCCGGGCTGCTGTAAGGTCTGCGCCATGCCGTTCAGCATCACCAGTTTCGGCCCACTATCAGAGCGCACGATCAACGCCTTATCGGCGGTGTAAGTCGTGGCGCGCGCGGGATTGCGGCGATCCGCCAGAAACAGGTCTTCCAACTCGCCGAGTTCAGAAATCTTGCGGATATAGATCGTCACGCCCGTCGCGGGGTGCTGGAAACTGCCCTCAGTCAAAAACCGTGCCGAGACGTCTTGCGCCACTTCCTGACGTCGCTCGGCAAGGCGTTCTTTGGCGGCGGGCACCAGCACATTGACCAAAGCGGCCATCATCACCGAGGCGATCAGCCCGAATACCACCACAGATCGCGCCAGCCGCCAGTTCGACGCCCCCGTCGCGCGCATCACCACCAATTCGCTATCCTGATCTAGCCGGTTGACCGCGTAAATTGTGGCCGCAAACGCCGCGACGGGCAGCACGATACGGATCACATAGGGCAGCGTCAGCGCGGTGAATTCCAGCACCACAAGAGCCGTTTGCCCATCCGAAATCAGGCTGTCAAATAACAGCACAGCCCGGTTGACCCAATAAACTGACACCAGCACGAGCGCAAAGAACCCGAACAACGCCATCAGTTTGGACAACAAATATCGGTCCAGTCGCGTCAAATTTCCTACCACCCCTCCCGCAGACAACCGCTGCAGGTTTTGCCCTCTCTCTAGCCTGTCGCGCAGATCAAAGAAAGGTGCCAGTTGGGGCGCTTTTCATTTTCCGGGCGTGGGGCTAGGGTCGCGCGAGATCGTTTTGACAAACACCGCCTGGCATTGGCGCGATTGCGCGCATGATCGGCAAAATTCGGAGAGTTTTATGACCCAACCCGTCGAGATAGCCTTTAAAGAGATCGACATTGATGCGCTTAGCGCCTTTGAGGGGCGGATCGTGTTGAGTGCGGGGGAAGAGGGCAAGCTTGGCCCGACGGGGCGCAAGCTGGACCGGCTGATGAAAGGCGCGCTGCGCCGTGCGCTGGCGTCCAGTAGCTTTGCCAAGCTTTCGCCGGGCGAGTCGCTTGATCTGGGCTGGCCGGTGGGGCTGGCGGCCGAGGCGGTGCAAATTCTACGCCTTGAGCGGCGCGCCGATCAGGCGCAGGCGCGCAAAGCGGGCGGGGCCGTGGGGGCCAAGCTGGGCGAGCGCGGCGCGATCATGCTGGCCGAGGGGGTGAACCGGGCCGCCGATGTCGCCTTTGGTCTGGCGCTGCGCGCCTATCAGTTCAACTATCACACCTCGGGCAATTCCGCCTTTGGCCCTGTCACCGTGATGTCGGCCACCCCCGAAGAGCTCGCCGCGCAAGCCGCGCCCCATGCCGCGCTGGCCGAGGGCGTCTTCTTTACCCGCGATCTGGTCAATGAGCCCGCCAACATCCTGACCACCGATGATTTTGCCGCCCGTCTGGCCGCGATGCATGAGCTGGGCTTGCAGGTGGAAATCCTTGAAGAAGAGCAACTCAAAGAGCTGGGCATGGGCGCGCTTTTGGGTGTCGGTCAGGGTTCGGAAAGCCCCTCGAAAGTCGTGGTCATGCAATGGAATGGCGGCGGCGATGAGGCGCCTTTCGCGCTGGTGGGCAAGGGCGTGGTGTTCGACACGGGCGGCATCAGCCTCAAACCCGGGGCGGGCATGGAAGACATGACGATGGATATGGGCGGCGCAGGGGTCGTGTCGGGCGTGATGCGCACGCTGGCGCTGCGCAAGGCCAAGGCCAATGTCGTGGGCCTTGTCGGGCTCGTCGAAAACATGCCCGACGGCAAGGCGCAACGCCCCGGCGATATCGTGAAATCCATGAAGGGCGACACGATCGAGGTGATCAATACCGACGCCGAAGGCCGCCTCGTTCTGGCCGACGTTTTGTGGTATGCGCAGGAACGGTTCAAGCCGCGCGCGATGGTTAACCTTGCCACGCTGACCGGCGCTGTGATCGTTGCCTTGGGGCACGAGAACGCAGGTCTTTTTGCCAATGACGACAAGTTCGTAGGCGACATACTTAAAGCCGCTAAATCCGAGGGCGAGGGCGCTTGGCACATGCCGCTGCAACCCGCTTATGACTCGCTGATCAAGTCGCGTTTGGCCGATGTGAAAAACACCGGCGGGCGGCCTGCTGGCTCGATCACGGCGGCGGCTTTTCTCAAGCGCTTCGTGAAGGATGACGTGCCGTGGTGTCACATCGACATCGCGGGCGTGGCGCTGCCGCCCGGCGCGACCGATCTGGCCCCCAAGGGTGCGACGGGCTGGGGCGTGATGACGCTGGATCGCCTGATCCGCGATACATTCGAAGGCTAGCATGGGGCAGGTCAATTTCTATCACCTGACCCACTCCACGCTTGAGCAGGTGGTGACCAATCTTGCCTCCCGCGCGCTGGAACAGGGCTGGAAGATCGAGCTGCGCGGGCGTGACCTTGCGCGGCTCGACCAGCTTGATCAACAGCTTTGGCAGATGGGTGAGGCCAGCTTTCTGCCCCACGGCACGGCGGGCGGGCCGCATGACGCGCTGCAACCGATCTTGTTGACCAGCACGCCCGCCACGGACGCGCGCGAGGCGGTGATGGCGGTGCATGGCGCAGAAATTGACGCTGCTGAATCCGAGACGCATAAACGGGTCTGGATCCTGTTTGACGGCAATGACCCAGAGGCGGTGCAACACGCGCGCATCCAGTGGAAGGCGCTGACCGGGGCGGGGGCCAAGGCCGCTTACTGGAGCGAAGAGTCGGGGCGTTGGGAGAAAAAGGCCGAGAGTTGAGCCGATTGGGCCGGGGGGAGATATGGATATTGTAATCGTCTTGATCGCCGCGTTTTGCGCGGGCGTTCTGAATACCATCGCGGGGGGCGGCACGTTTCTGACCTTCCCCGCGCTGGTCTTTATCGGCCTGCCGCCGGTCGTGGCGAATGCGACAAGTGCTGTTGCGGTGTTTCCGGGTTACTTGGGCGGTGCGTTCGGTTTTCGCGCTGAACTTGCGCGCTTTGACAAATCCCGCATGCTTAGACTGCTGGCAGTGACATTTGCGGGCGGTTTGATCGGCTCGCTTTTGCTGTTGGTTTCCTCAAACAAGGCGTTTTCCGTCGTCGTTCCCTTTTTGCTGCTCGCCGCGACGCTTGCGTTTTTGTTTGGCGATCAAATCCGGCGTTGGGCCAGTAAAAACAGTCGCGCGGTGACGCCGTTTGGCTCGGTCGGGCTGCTGCTGGTCAGCATCTATGGCGGCTATTTCAACGGCGGTCTCGGGATCGTTCTGCTGGCGCTGTTCGCGCTCTGGGGGATGGTCGATCTGCACGAGATGAACGGGCTGAAGAACGGGCTGTCATTCGCGCTTTCGGCGATCTCGGTCGCGGTGTTTGCGCTTGGCGGCCTGGTGGAATGGCAGCATGCGATTGGCATGATGGTGGCCTCGACGCTGGGCGGCTATGCAGGCGCGCCGATTGCGCGGATGCTGCCAAAATCGGTTGTGCGCGGCCTGATTGCCGTGGTCGGTTTCTCCATGAGCGCCGTGTTCTTCTGGCGTCTGATCGCGTGACCGGCGGGGCGCTTGCGCCCGTCTTCCCATCCGCCGCCATCCGCGCTACACCCGCGCCCTGATAAGCAGGAGCGCCGAGATGTCGAAATTCAGTTTTACCCTGAACGCCACCGACGGGGCGGCGCGCACCGGCGTGATTTCCACCCCGCGCGGCGAGATCCGCACGCCTGCGTTCATGCCCGTGGGCACGGCGGCGACGGTCAAGGCGATGATGCCGGAATCGGTGGCAGCGACCGGCGCCGACATTCTGCTGGGCAACACCTATCACCTGATGCTGCGCCCCACCGCCGAACGCATCGCGCGCCTTGGCGGGCTGCATAAGTTCATGAACTGGAATAAACCGATCTTGACGGATTCTGGCGGATTTCAGGTGATGAGTCTGGCGAGCCTGCGCAAGCTGACCGAGGAGGGCGTGCGCTTCGCCTCGCATATCGATGGCTCCAAACATATGCTCACGCCCGAGCGCAGCATGGAGATCCAGAAATTGCTGGGCTCTGATATCGTGATGGCGTTTGACGAATGTCCCGCGCTGCCCGCCACGGACGCCGAGGTCGCCAAGTCGATGCGGCTGTCGATGCGGTGGGCGCTGCGCTCGCGCGAGGCGTTTGGTGATCGGCCCGGATACGCGCTGTTTGGTATTCAGCAAGGCGGCGTGACGCGTGAGCTTCGCGCCGAAAGTGCCGAGAAACTCACGGAAATCGGCTTTGAGGGCTATGCGGTTGGCGGTCTGGCGGTGGGCGAGGGGCAAGAGGTGATGTTTGGCGTGCTCGATTACGCCCCCGATATGCTGCCCGTCGACAAGCCGCGCTATCTGATGGGCGTGGGCAAGCCCGATGATATCGTGGGCGCGGTCGAGCGCGGCATTGATATGATGGATTGCGTGCTGCCCTCGCGCTCGGGGCGCACGGGGCAGGCTTGGACGCGGCGCGGCCAGATCAACATCAAGAACGCGCGTCACGCCGATGACCCGCGCCCGCTGGATGAGGGGTGTACCTGTCCGGCCTGCCGCAACTATTCGCGCGCCTATCTGCACCATGTATTCCGCAGCCAGGAGATGATCTCGGGGATGCTGCTGACATGGCATAACCTGCATTACTATCAAGACCTGATGCAGGGTTTGCGCGACGCGATTGCCGCCGGAACTTTGGCGCAGTTCGTGGCCGCGTTTCACGCCAAACGCGCCGAGGGCGATATCGAACCGATCTAGGCCGAAGGGGGCGCTGCCCCCCCCGTCGCCGGAGGGCGACAATTAACAGTCAAAGAGGGGGCGCTGCCCCCGTCGTCGCCGGAGGGCGACAATTAGCAGTCAAAGAGGGGGCGCTGCCCCCGTCGCGCTGACGCGCGCCTCCCCCGGGATATTTCTATCAAGAGGAAGGGGTCAGGAGGTCGTGACGAGGATCACGGCGGCGTAATGGGTCGCGGCGGCGGCCAGAACATGGGAATGCCAGATCGCGCGCGAGAAGGGGATTCGCTCGATCTGGTAAAATAGCGTTCCAAGCGTATAGGTCAGCCCGCCGACCACGATCAGCACCAGCGCGGGCAGGGAAAGCGTCGTGAAAAGTGGCCAAGCGGCCAGCACACCCAGCCAGCCCATTGCGAGGTATAGGATAAAGCCCGAGCGTTCGGAGCGGTGAAAGAAGCCCAGCTTCATCACTATGCCAATTGTCGCCAATAGCCAGACTGCGCCCGTCAGCACCCAGCCCCAAGTGCCGCCCATGCCATTGAGCGCCATTGGCGTGTAAGTCGCAGCAATCAAAAGGTAAATCGCGGCATGATCAAAGCGGCGCAGGATCGCGCGGGTCGGGGCGTGGAGTGTCAGATTATAGGCCGCCGAGAGTGAGAAAGAGGCGATCAGGCCAAGGCTGTAAATTGCGAGTGGCCAGATCCGCCCTGTGGGAACGCTTAGCGAGGCCCAGACGATCAGCGCGCTGACCCCGGCCACGGCCAAGGCCACGCCCAGAACATGCACGATCCCGTCGGCGATATGTTCGCGCGGGGTATGCTTGAGTTGGTATCGTGTCATGGGGGCTCCTTGTCGCCTGAGCCACCCATCTAACAACGATCAGCCGTTTTCCCTAGCGTGACGCTGGGTCGCGTCGTTTTCAGGGTTAACGTCAAAGCCGGTAGATCGCCTCGAATTTCCGGCTCAGATAGTCGAGCAGGGGCTTTTCATCGGGCGCAAAACCGCAGGCGTGTTCGATGGTGTCGCGCGGGGGGCGCAAGCCGCCAAACTGGCGCAGGTTTTGATCGAGCCAGCCTTTGGCCACGCTGGCATCGCCCTTGGCCAATCCGGCGTCGATATCCGGCTCGGCCTTGCGCATCGCTTTGTCTAGGCTGCCCGCATAGACATTGCCCAACGCATATGTCGGGAAATAGCCAAACAGGCCCAACGACCAATGCACGTCTTGCAGGAACCCTTGCGAGGGTTTGGTGACGCTGACGCCGAAATCATGTTTGAAGCGGGTGTTCCACGCCTCTTCGAGATCGGCCACTTCCAGCTTGCCAGCGATCAGATCGCGTTCCAGATCAAAGCGCAGCATGATGTGCAGGTTGTAGTTCAGCTCGTCGCTTTCGGTGCGGATAAAGCCCATCTCGACGCGGTTCACCAGCGCATGGAACGCCTCGGGACCGTCCAGACCGAGATCGCCAAACGCCTCGATCATGCGGGTATACAGCCAGCCGGTGAACGGGGCAGAGCGGCCCAACTGGTTTTCGCAAATGCGCGACTGGCTTTCATGCACGCCCATCGACACGCCATGCCCGAGCGGCGTGAAGCGATAGGCCGGGTCGATCGCCTGTTCATAGGTGGCGTGACCCGTCTCGTGGATCGTGGAGTAGATATTGCCGAAAGGTTCGCTTTCGGAAATTCGGGTGGTGATGCGCGCATCATCGCCCCCGCCCGAGGAAAAGGGATGCACCGACATATCAAGGCGCCCGCGCGTCCAGTCATAGCCAAAGGCGCTGGCGCAAATGCGCGCAAGTCGAAGCTGGGCATTTTCGGGGAAGACCATATCAAGCGGCTGCGGTGAGACCTCCGATCCCAGCACACGGTCGCGCAGGGCGACCAACGGGGCGCGCATCCGGTCAAACATTGCACCCAGCTCTTTGGCCTTCGCGCCCGGTTCGTAATCATCGAGCAGCGCATCATAAAGATCGCCATCCGACACACAGGCTGCTTCTTCGCGTTTCAGGCGCACGACCTCATCAAGCGTGGGCAGGAAGGCGCTGGCATCTTCGTCCGCGCGCGCTTGCGCCCAGATCCCTTGGCTTAGCGAGGTCAGGCGCGCCAGTTCGGTCGCCAGCCGTGCGGGAATACGGGTCGAACGATTATAACTGCGCGCGACCAGATCCAGCATGCGGGCTTGGGCGGCGTCCTTGGCCTCGGCACGCACCAGCCAGTCCTCGATCCGCGGATCGGTGCGCCGCGCGTGCAGCACGCTTTCAATCGCGGCCATTTCCTCGGCGCGCTGATCGCCAGCGCCGCGCGGCATCATCACCTCTTGGTCCCAACCCAAAAGCCCCGAAATATTCCCCAACGCCTCGGTTTCGCGCTGATGCGCGGCGAGTTCCTCAAACGCGCTCATGCCCGTCCCTCCCGAATGGACCGGACGAGGGGGAAACGCGCCATATGACGTGCGCGGATCACCAGCACCCAAGTGATAACGGCGCCCAGTTGATGGATCAGCCCCAGCCACCAGTAATGCACCAGTTCCAGCGCCGTGGATATCCCCAACACCATCTGGAACACGATCATCGCGCTCATCAGCGCGAATGCCTGACGCGTGGCGACATGGGCAGAGCTGCGCGCGCGCCATGCGGCAAACAGGCCCAGCAAGACGACCAGATAGCCCATCATGCGGTGGTTGAATTGCACCAGCGCGGGGTTCTCAAAGAAGTTCGTCCAAAGCGGCGTGTAGTCGAAACTTTCCGAGGGCAGGAACTCGCCATTCATCGACGGCCATGTCGGAAAGGCCAGCCCGGCGTCGATGCCCGCAGTCAGCGCGCCCAGAATGATCTGGAGGAAAACCAGCACGATCAGCACCGTGCCAAGCCCCGTTAGTCGTGACTCGGCGAGGCGGCGTGCTTGCAGCAGTTGCGCTTGGGGTCGACTGAGTTGCGCGGCGAACCACGCGATCAGGCCAAGGATGATAAAGGCCAGCCCCAGATGTGTCGCCAGCCGGTATGACGCCACCGAGGTCATCCGCCCGACCAGCCCCGAAGACACCATCCACCAGCCAATCGCGCCTTGCATCCCGCCTAATATCCCAAGGCTGAACAGGCGCCCCCACCAGCCCTGCGGGATTTTCTTGGTGAGCCAGAAGAACATAAAGCCCGCAAACCAGACGAGGCCAATGATGCGCCCAAGCTGGCGATGGCCCCATTCCCACCAGAAAATGCCCTTGAACTGCGACAGGGTCATATCGGGGTTCATATACTGGAACTGCGGGCTTTGCTTGTAATTGGCGAATTCCGCCTGCCAATCGGCCAGATGCATCGGCGGGATCGCCCCCGAGATCGGCTTCCACTGGGTAATCGACAGCCCGCTATCGGTGAGCCGCGTCGCCCCGCCCACGCCGATCATCGCCACCACCAGCGCGAACATGATGAACAGCCAGACGCGGATCGCTTTGCGCGCGCCTTTGGGTTTGGCGTCGATCATCCCGCCCTTGGGTTCGCTGCGTTGGGGGCCGTCTTGCGCGCCGACCTCCTCGAAAATGCTGCGTTTCTGGCTCATGGCGGTCTCCGGGCTTGTCGTTTGGGCGCAAATTAGGCCGCGCCCGCCGCAGGGGCAAGGGGCAGGCGGCTTTGGCACGCTTGCACCCGTAGTTGGGGCGTGGGAAACCATAAAGGTGGAAGGCTCGGATCAATCCGGCCGGTATTCAAAAGGCGGCAAAAGGATACTCGAAATGTCTCAGATTCTCACTGTAAGCCCCTTGAATAGCACAGATTTTGCGCCCTATGGTGATGTGATCGAAGCCAGCGGCGCACCCGACAAGATCATCAATGCCGGAATGTGCGGGCGCTATCACGACCGCGCGAGCCTGGATTTTTCCGACGGGCGCGCCGGGATCAGCCTGTTTGACGCCAAGGCCCGCCATCTGCCCTATGTCGTTGATATGCTGGAACGTCACCCGGACGGCAGTCAGGCGTTTATCCCGATGACGCAGACCCGCTTTCTGGTGATCGTGGCGCAGGATAAGGACGGCGCGCCGAGTGACATTCAGGCCTTTCTGACGCAGCCGGGTCAAGCGGTGAACCTGCATCGCGGCGTCTGGCACGGGGTGCTTGCGCCGTTCGAGGCGCCGGGGCTTTACGCGGTGATCGACCGGATCGGGGCGGGGGCCAACCTTGAGGAACACTGGCTGGCCACCCCCTATGTGATCGAGACCGTTCCCGCCTGAGGGCCTAGCGCGCAAACCCGCCCGAAAAGCGCATATGGCGGTTCACGTCCTTATATAGCAGATAGCGAA